>NZ_JBKBKZ010000013.1:0-78867 GCF_046296635.1 Algoriphagus sp.
TTTTTTTTTTCTCGGGGGGGGGTGCGCCGCCCCCCGCCCCCCCCCCCCCCCCCCCCCCTCCCCCAAAAACAAAGCGCACGGACGCCGAGCAGCTTGCCCGCCGTGGAGGGAAGTCGAGGTGCAACTTTATTAAATGTGGCTAGTGGCAGAATTGCGGATATTCATAAAAAAATAAAGCCCGCTAATCATTGATAGATAGTATGCTAGCTTGGGGTATTTTCCAATCCTAAATTTCAAAAAATGGACGATACACCACAACCAACCAAAGAGGAAATCCTGGAAACGATCATTGGAATTTTAAAAAAACAAAAAAGATTCAAGGATCTGAAAATCAAAGAAAAAACTCACCTCGACAGGGATCTGAAAATGAATGCGACGGAAATCTCCGAATTCTCAAGAGGAATTGAAGTTTCATTCGGAGTACTGATCACTTCTAACACAATGGTATTCCTCAGAGATATAGAAAGCTTGGTATTCTATGTTCACAGCCAAATTTTAAAGTAAATTTCCGACGCTTAACCTCATCATGAAGAAAAATATTTCCTCTTCGTTATCGATTGCGGATGAGTAGAATTGAGTTTTTCAATTAAAGCATATTCTTAGGCATAATCCACTTTCGCAAAATATTATTCTGTTCAATCTATTTTAGCTACCTTTGCAAAACCATGCAATTATTCAGCTCGATCGCCACTCCACCTTGATTTTTTCTCGAATCCATTCGGATAGTTGTGCAGTGTAAGCCAGCATAAGTCTTGTTTTTTCTCCTATTGATTATCAGTTTATCATCCCTATTCATCTATGAAGAAGTACTTCAACCTATTTGATTTTAGCCAACGCGTTGATTACAAGACCGAAGTGCTATCAGGTATCACTGTTGCACTTGCCTTGATTCCTGAGGCAGTTGCCTTCGCCTTGATTGCTGGACTTTCTCCTCTTACAGGCCTATATGCAGCTTTTGTAATGGGTTTAGTCACCTCCATCCTCGGTGGAAGACCTGGAATGATATCCGGTGCTACCGGTGCGATTGCGGTGATCATCGTTACCCTAGCTGTTACCCATGGTGTGGAATATGTCTTTGCAGCAGTGGTTCTCTCGGGACTGATTCAAGTTGCAGCAGGATCGCTGAAACTTGGTAAACTCATCCGCTTAGTCCCTCACCCCGTAATCTTCGGATTTGTAAATGGACTGGCAATTATCATTTTCATGTCTCAACTGGACCAATTTAAAGGTGCCGACGGTACTTGGTTAGAGGGAAATACACTTTATATTTTACTTGGCTTGGTATTTTTGACCATGTTGATCATTTGGGGATTGCCCAAATTGACAAAAGTAGTCCCTGCATCATTGGCCGCAATTGTGGTTGTTTTTGGATTAGTTGCAGCTCTTGGAATTGAAACCAAAACGGTCGGAGATATCGCCAGTATCAAAGGAGGATTTCCTCCCTTCCACATTCCTTCGGTCCCTTTCAATCTGGAGACACTGACTTTGATTTTCCCTTATGCGGCTATCATGGCCGGGGTTGGTTTGATCGAGTCTCTTTTGACACTGAATATTATTGACGAAATCACCGAAACTAGAGGCCGAAGTAATAAGGAAGCAGTAGCTCAAGGAGTAGCAAATATCACATCGGGATTTTTCTCAGGAATGGGAGGTTGCGCCATGCTAGGTCAGAGTTTGATCAACATATCTTCCGGAGCTCGAGCAAGATTATCCGGAATAGTAGCCTCAGTAATGCTTTTGGTATTTATTATTTTCGGTTCTGGTCTGATTGAACAAGTACCGATGGCAGCTTTGACGGGCTTGATGATCATGGTAGCAATCGGCACCTTTGAGTGGGCAAGTATCAAAACGGTAACCAAAATGCCTAAGAAGGATATCTTCCTGATGTTTTTGGTGACAATAATTACGGCAGTGCTTCACAATCTAGCCCTTGCGGTATTGATCGGAGTGATCCTCGCAGCACTTTTCTTTGCATGGGACAATGCCAAAAGAATCCGTGCTCGGAAGTTTATTGACGAAAACGGCGCAAAGCATTATGAAATGTTTGGACCGCTCTTTTTTGGCTCTGTGAGTGCTTTTTCAGAGAAGTTTGAGGTGCTAACCGATCCAAATGAGGTGATTATTGACTTTGCAGAAAGCCGAGTAGTCGACATGTCTGCTATCGAAGCTTTGAATAAAATCACAGAACGTTACCATAAAGTGGGCAAAAAAGTTCACCTTCGTCACTTGAGTCCTGATTGTAAGCGACTTTTGGCAAGAGCGGATGAAATCATTGATATCAATATCATGGAAGATCCGACTTACAAGCTTGTTGTAGACGAATTAGCCTAAAAATCATATTTGAATGACCGCCGGGAATTGATTCTCAATTGCTGGTGTTGTCCTTGAGTGAATACCAAATAAAAAAGAAAGAAGATGATCGAAAATGCAACAATTGAAGAAGTTCAAGGACAAATTGAAAAAGAAAGAGAAGGGCTGAGGGTTCTGATCACATCTGAGCATTCACAAGATGAACTAGTTGCGAAATTGGCCAACTTGGAAGTTGATGTACAATGGCGAGAAATAGCAGAGCCACTCACAGGCTTGGAGGATACGTTTACCTTTCGGCATTTAAAGCCTGTTTTTGACTATGCTGAGAAAAATGGCATTGACTTAGTGATTGCGGTGGATTCCACTTACGACAAGTTTACCCTTGGAGTGCGAAAGTTGGTGACGGGCAATTTCGTTTTGTTGAACATCCATCATACTTCTCTGATACTTGCCAAGCTATTGTTGGAAAATCATGGTTCATTAAGCTGCAAGAAGTCAATTTTCATCACAGATCTTTTGGAAAAGATTTTTGCAAAACATGATGCCTCGATTACTACAATTCCAAATCTTCCAACCCCACTGAAGGAGCATTCAGAGTTCTTACTTTCTGAACCTGACGAAACGCTCTTTATTTCTGAGAATCAGGAAATTCTTCTGAAAGGCCAACAAGACAGTTTGGGCTATTTGCTTTCCAGATTAATTCTATCTGCTAAAAAAGCAAAAAGTGAAGATCACACGCTTTTTGACAGTTTGATTGAGATTTATACAGATTATGGATTTCAGCGAGAAAAAAATCTTGCCGTATCCATTGAGGAGCCTTCGCAGAAGGTCTTTTTCAAGAAAGTCATTGCCCGATTGAAAAAGAAACCACCATTGACTCTAGGTATGACAGAGATCACAAGCATCGAAGACCTCAGCAATGGTACTTTGAAAAATCTCCTGAGCGGTCGTATCGTTCCTTCCAAATCTCCTATTGCGGATGCACTTCAAGTTCAATTGGGAAATAATAGCAGATTTTTGATTTTCCCAACGGAACAGAAAATCAACTTCTTCTTTACCAGCCATGGAAAGCTGATTAAGAAGGATGATTTCACCACATTGAGTCAACAGTTTGATCAGCGAGTGGTAAAGTTGCTTTCTGAAATCAACAGATTGGGGATAGAGAATTGAGGGTTTTGATGTCCGATGTCCGATGTCGGATGATAGTAGTTGAAAGTTTGAGATGGGAAGTCCGATTTGAGATATAAATCCAATCTTGAGTTACTGGCATCTTTGAATACATAACCGGAAAAGAAAAGGCTTTAGCCGAAGTACTTTCCAGATAAATTGGATCCAAATGAGAGAATAAAAAACTCCCATTTGGATTTATTTTTGTTTAAAATCCACCAAGAGCCTTTGAATTATTTTCAATTTATTCGGCAAAATAGAATCATGGTCATGTTCGGGATTATGATGACGGCACTATCCAGTTTTGGACAGACTTTTTTGCTTGCGCTGTATGTACCCTACTTGATTTCTGACTTTTCGCTCACCAACAGTTCGGTTTCTTCTTTTTATGGGATAGCGACGATAGTAAGTGCTTCGATCCTACCTAAAATCGGCAAACTGATCGACACGGTTCCTCTCAAAATATTCACTATCATCACCACACTGATATTCTCATCCTCTTTGGTATTGTTTTCATTGGCGACGACGTGGTGGGTAATCCCAATCGCCTTTTTCGGATTAAGACTAGCTGGCCAAGGATTGTACTCCCACATTGCTATTACTTCGATGTCACGGTATTTCGAGGCAAATCGAGGCAAAGCAATCAGTCTAGCCTCTTTGGGACATCCCTTGGGTCAAGCAGTTTTACCGGCACTTATTTTAGTAGTCATTGGCTGGGTAGGGTGGAGAGAGTCTCTTTGGCTAAATGCAGGCCTAGTGACTGTTTTTGTTACCCTTTTCACACTTTTTGGCGTGAAACAAAGACACCTTCAACCTGAGGACTCCTCAGAGGAATTAGAGGCTACTGAGCTTGATAAACCTGCCAAAAAAATACGGCAACGGGACATCATGCGTTCAAAGGAATTCTGGCTTTTGGCTCCAAATATTTTCTTTATTCCTTTCGCGACCACCGGACTATTTTTCTATCAAATTGCCATTGTCGAGTTTAAAGGATGGCAGGAAGGAATAATAGCTGCGGGGCTTTCTACGTATGCATTGGCGGCGGCGACAAGTATTATTTTTGCCGGCCCTATGATCGATCGCTATCGAGCCCGAACTTTCTTTCCGTATTACTTGATCCCTTTTTTGATCGCCATTTTGGGTATTTGGCTGATTCCTAATACTTGGTCCATGTTTGTCTACATGATTTTCATGGGCATCTCAGTTGGTTTTGGCAATGCAATACTTGCAGCCTTGCAGGTGGAGTTTTTTGGGAAAAAGTTTATCGGATCAGTTCGAAGCCTTTTTACTTCGATGATGGTATTGAGTTCTGCGGTAGGTCCCACACTTTATGGGTTAATCTTAGATGCTGGTTGGGGATGGGAAGTCGTCTTCCCTGTCAATTTGGCTCTTTTGATTCCTATTATTTTACAATCTTTTAGAGCTTTACCACTATATACCAGAGCCAAGTGGAAGTTTAAATACAAGCGTGTGACGGGGAAATTCAAGAAGTCAGGAAATCTGCCTCCCGTATAGATCCTCGAATTTTTGGACTTACCCTGCCCCTCTATGGCGATTTATTGTAAAACCACAATTAAACGTCAATCTTCTCCCCCATCCTTCCAAGTATCAAGATTCACCTGTTGCTTGATCAGGAGCTTGTTGTAATGTCTGTTTCTTCTACCCTTTTTGGCATCTGATCTTTTTTGATTGCGCTTATCTACCACAAGGATGTCCAAATTGTTGAGGTCAGTGATAGACTGAATTTGGTTAGGAGAAGTTCTCTTAGGCATAAAAACCAGTTGTGTTATGATGTAAGCTTAACAGCTAAACCGGATATTCAGTTTTTAAAAATATTAATTGTGATTATCCGCTTTTTTGCCATTACATCAAAATGGCCTCGACTTCGCTCGGCCACCGGATTTCAGGTTATTAAAGGGAGGGGAGGAATATGCGGCTGCGCCGCATATTCCTCCCCTCCCCCAAAAACAAAGCCAACGGACACCGAGCGAAGTCGAGGTGCAACTTTATAAAATTTGGCTACTGGCAGAATTGCAGATAATCATGATATTAAATGACCAAAAAAAGAAAATCACAATTTGAAGAACAATCCTTTGATGGATTTAGAATTCAATAAAATAAGAGGAGTTAAAACCCATGTTTCTTCCTTCAGAGTTAAGACTCCAATACTACTATCGAATACGCATTGACCTGAAAATGTGATTCTGTCACCTGAGGTCCGTTTCCCCAATCAAAAATATCCTCAGGGGATTTTCTGTAAGTATTCACCCAAAGTCTCCAATTTTTTCCACGCTCTTGAGGTTGAGGAATCTCAAATTCCAACATTTCAGGTTTAGCATTGATCATGATATGTATCGCAGCCGACTTCCTCATGAACTTAACACTGACTGCGATGGAGCTTGATTGGTCTGACCAATCTGGCTTATTAAGCTTCACGCCATGATAAGAAATTCGACCAGAATTCAGCATCTCATTCAAGCTCATAGTATTTTCCAACTGACCCAATTCACGGCTCCGCCTACGGGCGATCAGCATTTTTACAAATCGAAGCAGATTTCGGTTTTTCTCAACCAAATCCCAATCAAACCAAGTCAATCTATTGTCATGGCAATAGGGATTATTATTTCCAAGCTGAGTTCGCTTGACTTCATCTCCCATAGATAGCATGGGAGTTCCTACTGCCAATAAAATCGTGGTGAAATAATTTCGGATTTGCCTCTCTCTCAGGACTGCTATTTCCGGGTCATCGGTAGGACCATCAACTCCACAATTCCAGCTAAAATTTTCATTTGTACCATCACAATTCCCTTCCCCATTAAGCTCATTATGCTTGTGATTATATGAAACAAGGTCATTAAGTGTAAATCCATCATGACAGGTTACAAAATTGACGCTTTGCTCCGGTTCTCTATTTTGGTGTGAATAGAGATCCGGGCTACCGATCATCCGGCTGATAAACGCTTTTACTTTTCCTTTATCTCCTTTGATAAAGCTGCGGACATCATCTCGGAATTTCCCATTCCATTCTTTCCAGCTGTCCCCTACAAATGACCCCACTTGAACAAGCCCGGCAGCGTCCCAAGCCTCCGCTATTAGTTTGGTTCCTGCAAGAACAGGATCTGATTCAATATCCCATAGGATTGGAGGATTTTCGATGAGATTACCCTTTCCATCTCTGGAAAGAATGGAGGCAAGATCAAAGCGAAAGCCATCCACATGCATGTGCTTTACCCAAAAATGAAGACTGTCGATGATCATCCTTCTGACTACAGGTTGATTGGAGTTGAGGATGTTTCCACAGCCCGAATAATCCTTATACTTAGACTTATCCTCCTCAAGGGCATAATACATTCGATTGTCTATTCCTTTAAAAGAATAGGTTGGCCCTTCTTCTCCGCCTTCGGCGGTATGATTGAACACTACATCCAGGATGACTTCTATTCCGACCTGATGAAGAGCTTTGACCAAATCTCGAAATTCGTTCAATGCATGAATGGGTTCTTGACCACTGGAATACCCTTCATGCACTGCAAAAAATGAAACTGGATCATATCCCCAATAGTTATTTCTCCCGTCCCTAGTTTTGGGATCGAATTGAAATACAGGCATAAGTTCAACGGCTGTAATTCCCAATTCCAGCAGATAGGGGATTTTTTTGATCATCCCTGCATAGGTGCCGCGGATCTGATCTCCAACTCCCGAATTTGGGTTTTTGGTAAATCCCGCTACATGCATTTCGTAAATAACTGTTTGAGAAAATGGTCTATAAAGAGGCAAATCTTCCTCCCAATCGTATTCATGCAGATCGACAACAACACCTTTTGGACAAGATTCCGAAAAAGCCACTGCCTTAGCATATGGGTCTAATAGAACCTTGGTCGAATCAAATCGGTGTCCTCTTGAAGGGTCATTAGGACCGGTGATTCGATATCCATATAGCTGCCCAGGAGATATATCCGGTAAAAAGATATGCCAATAATGATAAGTTTTGTTCTCTCGGGGATCAAGTCTAATAATGATCGAAGCATCATCGTCTTCCCTCGTATTAAAAAATAAAAGCTCGACGCTTTCTGCATGCTTTGAAAAAAGCGAGAAATTCACCCCATTCTCACTGTATGTGGGGCCTATGGGAAAACTCTTTCCTGGAAGAACCTTAGTCATCAAGTTCGTTTTTTCTTCAAGCTACCGTGAATGTAACTAACACAAGATGACATATGTCAGGTAAAAAAATGATAAAGTTCGAAACCCCAAAAAAAGCCTCCAAGAAGCATGTGCTTTTTGGAGACAGATCACTTGGGGTTCAATTTATTTTCGTTGTCCAGGGAAGTACTTTTCTACAGCTCTTTTTTCTACATCTTCTTTGTAGAAGGCCACATCTTTGAAGTTGACATCAGTATAGCGCTGCGCCTGATCAAAGAAGTGAGGAGAATTGGGATCGGAACTTTGACCCCCAGCCAAAATAGTTTTTGCTTTTACTTTCTCTCCAAATTCAACCACGGCCACAAAGCTGTTACCACGATAGCCGTAGAGTCTTTTGGTTCCTTCGTAAGTTCTTGCACCATAAGCAGCGAGCGCTCCCCAGTTACCTGAAGCCAATCCAACTGGCACATAAGGGGCATTGTCATCGTACTTGAGGTCAATATCACCGGAAAGCCGCTGGAAACGGTTGATCTCGGACCAAGGCGTATTCCAAGTACCGAAATCTGCATTCATCTGTGTAATGGTTTTGTCGAAAACGGCAGAGATTTCTTCAGCATTTGGAACTTTGGCTGTAGGCATGGGATTGATGAATCGGTTCATGCTTCGGAATTCCCGCTGGTAGTTTTCCCCGTAAAAATGTGCTACAGACATGGCAACTGATTCTTTGGAAGTTCGATAATCCCAAGCTTTCAACAGGGCCAAAACTTCCTTTTGATCCGCTTTTTCATATTTCTCCAAAGCGGAAATCAATTCTGGAATCAAGTATTCAAAAGCCGGTAAATACGGATCATAAGCTAACTGAAGGAAAGTATCCAAGTTTAGTTTTTCCACTTCCTGAAGCACTTTGATAGCATGAATCGCTCTAAAATTCTCAGCGTCAGGCGCCATGTAAACTGGATAATCTTCCTTTTTCGGGCTGTGTTCTGCCGCTGCTGTGAAAGGTGTTGAGTTGCAGTTTTGGATCCAGCCATTTTTTGGATTTAAGATCAAAATACTTTCATCGACTGTGTGAAGTCCCTGCCAATCGGTAGCTGGATTACTTCCATCGACCGGTTTCGAAAAGTCGAATTCAGGATTCCGCTTTGGGATGAAGTTGCCATGGAAATAGGCAATATTACCCTCTGCATCCGCAAAAACGGTGTTATTCGATGAATTAGTACGGATATTCATCATGTCTTTAAACTCCGCATAGTTGTTCAATTTGGTTCGGATATAACTTTGGGAAATTGCATTCACAGGATCCCAGTTGATTTTAGTGGCCACCCATTTTTCCCCGTTTTTGTGCGTGATCGGTCCATGGTGTGTTCGGTAAAAAGTGAATTCTTTTTCCTTCAATTCCGAACCGTCTTTGTATTTCAAGGTGATTGTTTGCTGCTCCACATCTCGAAGTTCTTCCCCGTATTTGTATTGGAATTTTCCATCAGATTCCACGATTTCTTCTTCAAACTCGTCCTTAAAATCCACAAAAGTAGAGGTATGGATAAAACCGGTTTTTTCATTGAATCCTTGATAAATGAAAAATTGACCCCAAGTCACTGCACCATAGACATTGAGACCTTCTTCACTGACAACATGCACTTCCGGGCGAAAGTAAAAGGAGGTATGCGGGTTGATTAACAGCATCGCATTCCCTGATTCTGTCAATCCCGGTGCGATAGCGATGCCATTTGACCCTTGAGGTTCCGTTAAGATATCTTCCATTTCGGCAACGGATGCCATTGCTTTATTTTCTTCATAGAAAGCCTGAATGCGATTGGTAGAAATGCTCTCAATATCACCACCGATGGAACCCTCGAAAAAAAACATGGGCATCCAAGGCTCATATCGAGTGATCACCTGAGGATTGGCTTCAGGATGCATATGAAGGTAGTAATTGATACCGTCGGCAAAAGCCACACAGAGATCTTTGAGCCAATCCTGTGCTGTCTCATAAGCTTCCTTGGCTTCTGCTTCGGTCATAAACAGATTGGCACGAAGATCGGAGTAGATCTCCTCCTCCCCTTCCAATTCGGCGAGTCGACCAATCGCCCAAACATAGTTGCGTTCCACTCTTCGAAAATCATCCTCACACTGTGCGTACAGCAATCCAAAAACTGCATCCGCATCCGATTTGCCATAGATATGCGGCACTCCAAAATTATCCCGAATGATCTCTACTCGCTCCGCTTGCGCTTCCCAGCGCTTGAGTTCGTCGTTTGGATTTTGACTTTGACAGGAAAAAAGGGCTACAAGGCTGATCAAGAAGATAAATCTCCGAAGCATAAAATTTGGGTTTGGGTGAAGTTCGAAAGTAAGTGATTTGGTAAAGCTTCGCAAAAGGTTTGTTACCGATGGTCTTGGTACCGATTGGGTGTGAATTTGCTTTTCATTTCATGAATTAAAGCCACAGTGATTTTCTCACTTTCTTCGATTCCTTTTTGAAGTTTTGCTATTTGTTCCACTGAACTTGCCCCGATAATCAGGGATGAAACTGCCTTCTCTATCAAACCAAAGCGAATCAAAACAGCCTCGGGACTGAATTCAAACTTTCGAATTTCTGCTTTTATCTCGGCGACTTTTTCACTGGGAAAATCCAAAAAATCGGAAACTGGCTTATCAATCAACATTCCTTTTGCGAAAGCACCTCTGACCAAAACTCGTGTACTCGTCTTCTCCAAAAGCGGAAAAATTTCCTCCTCCGGTCTTCGGTCCAAGGGGCTGTATTGCATCATGATGGTGGCCGGCGGATTCATTGCCATCACTTTTCGGATCACATTAGGACGGATGGAAGAAATCCCAAAAGCCCGAATCTTGCCCTGAGATTTTAAAATATCAAAAGCCTCAAGCGACTCTTCCCAAGGATCTTCGATTGTGCCGCCATGAAGCTGGTATAAATCGAGGTAATCCGTTCTCAACCTTCTCAGACTTTCTTCCACAGCTTTAAGTATATACTCTTTTCGTGGATTCCAGGACCATGCAATTCCATCAGCATTCCATTCATTTCCTACTTTGGAAGCGAGAATAAGTTGAGTTCGTTTGGATTGAATCGCCCTACCGATATTTTTCTCATTTTGGCCTTTTTGGTACAAATCTGCGGTATCGAAAAGGTTAATTCCAGAATCAATGGCTGCATGAATGATTTTCTCAGCATCGAAGTAGCTCTCAGGCAGGGACATACATCCCAATCCTCTTTTTGGCAAAGGAAAAACGGAATCATTTTCTATTTCTGACATTTTCAAAACGTTAAATTTCACCTTGTCTAAACCTAAATTAATTAACACCCATTTCCCAACTCTACTTTTAAATTTGGGTTTGAATAATAGAAACATGCGAGGGTATTCCTTCTTAAATATCTATTTTTGCCCTGCCAAAAACCTTAAACGATGAAAAAAATAGCTGTTTTCACCTCAGGAGGAGATTCCCCTGGAATGAACGCTTGCATCCGTGCTGTTGTCAGAACGGGGATATATAGAGGCCTTGAGGTCTATGGGATTCAGCGTGGATACGAAGGAATGATCGAAGGAGATATCAAGCGAATGCACTCCTATTCGGTCAGTAATATCATTCAGCGTGGTGGGACTATTTTGAAGTCAGCTCGATCTCTGGAATTCAAAACACCTGAGGGTAGAAAAAAAGCTTTTGACAACCTCAAAGATTTAGAAATCGAAGGCTTGATTGCTATCGGGGGTGATGGAACATTTACAGGAGCGAAAGTATTTTTCGAAGAGTATGGGATTCCGACTGTAGGTTGTCCGGGCACGATCGATAATGACATCTATGGAACAGACTTCACCATAGGCTTTGACACAGCAGTCAATACGGCACTTGAGGCCATCGACAAAATCCGTGATACAGCTGCGGCTCACGACCGGATTTTCTTTGTAGAAGTAATGGGTCGGGATTCGGGATTTATCGCAGTAGAATGCGGAATTGGCGGAGGCGCTGAATTCGTCATGGTGCCTGAGACCAAAACTGACTTGAACAGTGTAGTCAAATCCCTCAAAAACCTTCGAAAATCGAAATCTTCGAGTATCATCGTTGTGGCTGAAGGCGATGACCTGGGAAATGCTGACCAAATTATGCATATGGTGAAGGATAAAATTAAAGACCCTTCGAAGGAATTTAAAGTGACTACTTTAGGACATATTCAGCGAGGCGGAAACCCTACAGCCCGTGATCGTGTTTTGGGAAGTAGATGCGGAATGGGCGCAATAGACGGGTTGATCGCAGGCAAAACCAATTGTATGGCCGGTGTCATGAGCAATACAATAGTTTATACTTCTTTTGAAGACTGCATCAGCAAGCCAAAACCATTACATCCTGATCATCTGGCATTAATCGACATTTTAAGTATTTAATATGGGTTTTATTCCTTTGTTTTTGACAGTAGGCGGAGCTTGCTTGCTTTTTTTCTTGACTGTGAAAAACACCATGCAGCGCAAGCTTAATTTCCAGCGGGAACTACTCTCCAAATTGGGTTTAGCACATCCTGAGTTAGGTCTGATTTTGGGACAAATTGCCGATCCTGAAACTGTTCTTGAAAGTCTGAAAAAATCCAATTCTCAGGAAAATATTTCCAAGAAGAGCTTAGAAATGATCAAGCAATTGAAAATCAACAAGTATCAATACAACTCACTTATCAAAAAAGCTCCCTACAATTGGGTGGCAAAAATTGCCGGTTTTCAGCCTATTTGAGTTTCAATCCAAGCCGTAATTTCTTTCTTTTGATCCGGATGAAACCATCGGATTTCTTCATCCCGACGAAACCAGGTCATCTGCCGCTTAGCGTATCGTCTGGAATTTCTTTTTAGCAAACGAATCGCTTCAGTGCGATCATATTTTCCTTCCAAAAAATCGAAAATCTCAGTGTAGCCTACCGTCTGCAAAGCATTCAAATGCCTTTTGCCAAAAAGTGCATCAGCCTCATCAAAAAGTCCGGCTGCAATCATTAGATCCATACGCAGATCAATCCTGTCATATAATTCCTGACGATCTCTATCCAGCCCAATTTTAATTATTTGAAAAGATCGAGTTGCTATTTTTTTCACTCTAAAAGAGCTGAATTTCAATCCTGTACCACGATACACTTCAAGAGCTCGCATCAGGCGTTGAGGGTTTTGTTTGTCGACTTGATCGAAGTATTCAGGATCCACTTTCGAAAGTTCGGATTGAAGCCATTCCAATCCCTTTGCTTCAAATTCCTTAATAATTTCCTGTCGAATATCAGGATCGACATCGGGGATTTCATCCAGACCCTTGGTGACTGCATCAGCATAAAGACCTGATCCTCCTGTCATAATTGCGATCTTAGATTTTACAAAAATGGAATCCAGAATCCTAAGGGCATCTTTTTCAAACTTTCGCACATCAAACTCTTCTTCTACAGAAAGTGAATTGATCAGGTGATGCTTTACTTCCTGAAGTTCTTCAGGTGAAGGTTTAGCCGTACCCAAGTTCATTTCCCGATAAAATTGCCTACTGTCACAGGAAATAATCTCTGTTTTGAATTTTTTGGCTAGATTTAAACAAAGGTCGGTTTTGCCCACAGCGGTTGGACCGACCACTAGAATAAGAAATTTTTTATCCGACAAAATACCGCGTTTTTTATTCAAGTAAAGGTCTTAAGGAATTAAATGGAATCAAGCATTTCCCCAAAATGTCACACATAAATATAACAATAGGTATTGCGAGATTCGATGTGACCAATGTAAATAAATCATGATCAGATGAAAAGTAAGAAGGTATTAATCGTAGATGACAACGACCTAAACAGAAAACTTTTTGAGAATCTCATTGGTCAGATTTATTCTTTCGAATCTGCGAAAAATGGAATTGAAGCTATCACCATGACAGAAAACGAACATTTCGACCTTATCCTGATGGACATTCAAATGCCACAAATGGACGGCATCACAGCAATGCGTAAAATTCGACAACGAAATAATGCCGTATGCCCGATACTTGCTGTGACTGCCTATGCTGAGGAAACCGATAGGGATAGTTTTATAAACCAAGGATTTGACGACTTCATAACCAAACCTATCAGACCAAAAGAATTCATTAAGCTTATACAGGTCTATCTTAATCAAAGTAGAAAAATTGAAAATTTAGCACACCAAAATGAATTGTCCTATCACGAAATTCTGGACAAAAATATCGTAGAGCAGCTTTTGAAATACAACTCAAAATCAGTCTTTAAGATGATTTTTGATGATTTTTTAATTGAGTGTAACGAAACCAAAATAATGATTGAAGAATATTATTCGAGTAACCATTATTTGGATTTAATTGAAAAAATTCATGCTATCAAAGGCAATTCCGGAACACTCGGTGCAATGAAAATTTATGCTTCAGCAGCTAAAGCTGAGGATTTTGGAAGGAAAGAAAATTACGTCCAATTCGAAGAAGAATTGAAAATACTAGAAAATGAAATCCTGAAATTCCAAGATTTTCTAAAACAAGAAACTATTTTTGACCCATGAGTGATCCCAAAAAAATCCTTGTTGGTGAGGACAGTTCCATTATCATCAACTTGACCAAAAATGTTTTGGCTTTCGAAAACTATCAGATGAAAGCCGCAAGAAATGGCCAACAAGTGCTCGATCTTCTGGAAAAAGAGAATTTTGATCTCATTTTGATGGATATAAGCATGCCTGTCATGGACGGAGTGGAATGCACCAAGCAAATCCGAAACCTCTCCGATCCCTCCAAAAGCAAACTTCCAATCATTGCGATCAGCGGGAATATCAAAAACTACACTCCTGAAGAATTTCGCAAACTTGGGTTTGATGATTTTATCCAAAAACCACTTGACTATGACAAGGTATTGGCCACCGTTAAAAAATTTCTAAGCTGATGGTCATCAAATACACGAAGCATTTTTTGGACAAGTTGGAAAACCTTTTTGCTGCCTCAGAATACATCCTGAGGTATGAAAAAGGCAACTTCAAGTCAGGCTACTGTGTATTGAAAGAAACCAAAATTGTCATTATCAATAAGTACTTCCCAATCGAAGGGAAAATAAATGCACTGATTGACATCATCAACGAACTAAATTTTGATCCAAAGGATTTCAATGAAAAATCCACTCAGGATTTTCTCAGTGAACTCCGTCAAACTACATTAAAATTTTGAAAGTAACTTTTCTAGGAACAGGCACCTCACAGGGTGTACCCGTGATCGGATGTGAATGTAAAGTTTGCAAATCATTGGATTTCAGAGATAAAAGATTTCGGTCTTCTATCCATTTAGAGGCAAATGGAGTTTCTATTGTCGTGGATACCGGACCTGATTTTAGAATGCAGATGCTTCGTGCTGATGTAAAAAGACTGGATGCTATCATTTACACACACGAGCACAAGGACCACACTGCCGGCTTGGATGACATTCGTCCCTACAATTTTTCCCAGCAAATGGATATGCCAATTTTCGGAAGAAGACAGGTATTGGACCAAATCCAACGGGAGTTTGATTATATCTTCAGTGCAAAAAAATATCCGGGAGTTCCTCAGGTGAATGCCATAGAAATCACCGACAATCCATTTCAAGTTAACGGACTTTCCATCATTCCAATTCCTGTCCTACACTACAAATTACCCGTTTTGGGTTTTCGGTTTGGCGACTTCAGCTATGTGACAGACGCTAATTTCATTCCCGAAGAATCGATGAAACTATTGGAGGGTACCGAAATCCTCATTTTGGATGCACTTCAAAAAGATTCGCATATTTCACACTTCACACTGGATGAGGCCGTAGAGATAGCTCAGAAAATCGGCGCCAAACAAACCTATTTCACTCACATTTCACATCGGATGGGTCTTCATGAGCAGATTGATCGTGAACTACCGGAAGGGATCGCTTTGGGCTATGACGGTTTGGAGATAACTTTGGATTGATGCACCTCAATTTCCATTTCCTGAAGTATTTGGCACCTGCATTAAATGATGCCTATGCAGGGAATAAAATTTTATCGTGTTTTTCACAAAGCAAGGATGAACTCATCATCGAAACGGAAAACGACCATTGTATTCATCCAATTCGAGCTCATCTACTTCCTCCACAGGTTTATTTGAGTTTTCCGGAACAATTTCACCGTGCAAAGCGAAACAGTGTCAATTTATTTCATGAATTGATTGAAGATACGATCAAAGAATGTGGAGTCTTTAGTTTTGAAAGGGCTTTCTACTTTGATTTTGAATCAGGTAAAAAACTGGTATTCAAACTTCATGGAAACAGAAGCAATGTGCTTTTGTATCAAAAAGAAGACGATACTCCTACCCTACTTTTCAGAAATGAAATCAAGGAAGACAAAGAATTGGACTGGAAAAGTCTGGAAAGACAGCTCGATTTGAGTTATGATCGGTTTGTGGAACTAGCTGGAAATGCATCCCAATTCCTTCCCACTTTAGGAGCCATACCTCGTGGATGGCTGAAGGAACGTGGGTATCCAGAAGCTGAAATCGATCACAAATGGAAATTGATGCAAGAACTTTTAGATATACTGGACAGTCCTCTTTTCGCTTTGGTGGAAAAGGAAGGCGTTCAGTTAAGCCTTCTACCCGAACCTGATGCGCTGAAGACTTTTTCTGATCCAATCGCTGCAACCAATGAGTTATTTTACTTGGCTTTGGTCAAGGGGAATTTCGACAAAGAAAAAAACTCCCTCCTCAAAAGCTATCAGGACCAACTCAAAAAGACAGTTTCTTACATTCAGAAGTCATCCTCGAAATTGGAGGAATTGAGAGCATCAGCTCCTCCAAGCCAACTTGCGGATGTAATCATGGCCAATCTTCATGAATTTCAAGAGGGAAAATTGGAGGTAGAACTACTGGACTTTTATACTGGAAGCCAAGTAAAAGTCAAACTGAAGCCAAACCAAAAACCACAACTTCTTGCAGAATCCCTCTATCGAAAATCCAAAAATCGACAGATCGAACTCGACCAAATCGAAAAAACGATTGCTTCCAAAATCAATCTAAAAACAGAACTGGAGCAGAAAATTCATGAGATCGAAGAAATAACCGGACACAAAGGTCTCAAAACCTATCAAAAAACGAATAAAGAAGACAAGGCAATTACCAAAGAAGTAAGCGGTTTACCTTTCAAAGTTTTTGAATACGAGGGCTTCACCATTTGGGTGGGAAAATCCGCCAAGGACAATGACGAGATGCTCAGAGGATTCATTCACAAGGATGACCTTTGGCTTCATGCCCGTCAAGTCCCTGGATCGCATGTTGTCATTCGAATGAAAGGAATGTCTGCTTTACCCAATTCGGTCTTGGAACGTGCCGCAGGATTGGCAGCTTTTTATTCGAAATTCAAAACAGAATCGTTGGCGCCTGTGATTTACACTGAAGCTAAATTTGTAAGGAAGGTCAAAGGTTCAGCACCAGGGTCGGTTATGGTCGCTCGGGAGAAAGTCGTCATGGTACCACCTGTTGGCCCGGATGAAGAAACTTCAGCTAAAAAGTAAGGCTAACGATTTCTTGGAAGCGGCGGACCTAGACTGATTTTTTTAAATCCTTTAAATAGGATGACAGTACCAACAATTCCGGTGGCGCCACCTACATAAAGTAAGGTTTCTCCCAATTCGGGCTTAGTCCCTAGCAATTGTCCCCCAATGATTGTCACTGTGTAGCCGAGTGTCGCCACAAGAATGCCAGTTTGGAGTTGATTTTGGGCTTGGTGGAGATTTAGCTGTACATCATAAAGCTCCTGATCTAGTTGGATAATTTCTCTTTTCAAGGAGTCATATGAAACCTGATCTTTTGATTGGGCGACTAGTTCTATTGAAGAAAAAACAGAAAAAAGGAGTACGAAAAAAACGGTACGCATAAATTACTGATTGATCCAAGATTTGAACTCGTTTACTCGCTCACGAGCTACTACAATTGCTTCATCACATTTGGCATTCATGGATAAAGCAAGTCGACCATTATGATATGGCTTCATTTCCATCAAATTTTTCAGATTGATAATAAATGATCTATTGATTCTATAAAATTTATTTGGATCAAGAAGGTCACTTTCGAGTTCATTGAGACTATGATCGATAATGAATTTATTGGAGGATCCCGATTCGACCAAAAAAGTCACTCCCCCCTCAGCATAGAAGAATGCGATATTTTCCACTGAGGTGAAAGATAGTTTACTTCCCGACTTGGTCAAAAATCGCTTTTTGTATGTTTTTTGAGAATAATGTTGGAGAAATTTTTCGACAAATTCCACTGAAATAATTGGTGAGGTCGGGATTGTATTTAAGGATTCAACCTTTTCAAAAGCTTTAATCAACCGCTCCTCTTGAATTGGTTTCAAAACATAATCAATGCAATTGTGATCAAAAGACTGCAAGGCATACTCATCGTAAGCTGTAATAAAAATTACCGGTGTTTTGATTTTTTTCCGCTGAAAAGCTTTGAAGCTTAATCCATCAGCAAGGTGAATATCACAGAGAATGAGATCAAATACATCTTGATTATCCAACGCTTTGCTTAATTCGACAGTACTTTGGGCTGTATCGGCAACTACCCAACTAGGTCGATGCTTCCGAAGAATTGCACTAATTCTTGCTTGTGCTAAGGGCTCGTCCTCGACTAAAAGTAAGTGTTTTGTCATCGATGAGTGGTAGTTCAACCATGAAATGATCCTCCTCATCTTCGATTCGGATATCACAATGAAGAAACTTATATCTATCGGATATGTTTTGAAGACCAATACCAGAGGAGAATTCGACGACTTCTTTTAGCTGCTTTTTATTGAAGAGTTTAAGTGAAAATTCATTTGATGAAATAGATACTTCTAGCGGTTCCATCCGAGTGAAGTAATTGTGTTTCACCACATTTTCGACAAGTAGTTGAAGTACAGCTGGAGGGATAAGTTTTTGAAAAGATGACTTTTCAAGGTCAAGAGAAAATTTCAGAGAATCTTCAAATCTGATAGTCAGGAGTTCCAGGTATTTTTTCAGAAAATCAATTTCTTCTGTCAAAGGAATCAATTCGTTGTTTTTGTTTTTGAGAATGTACCTGTATACGTCACTTAATTTTTGGAGATATTGATCAGCTGTGTTGGCATCCTGATGAATCAAAACAGACAAGGTGCTAAGATTATTAAAAAAAAAATGTGGATTCAGCTGCGAATTGACTGATTTCAATCTAGCTTCGGTAGTTAAGGTTTTGAACTTTTCAGCCTCTATTGCTTTTTCTTTCAACTTTGAATTATAGAAATAGATCGCATTTATACTATTCAAAAAAAGGTTGATCCTAGTTACAAAAGCCGAAGTCAGCAGGAAATTTTGCCAAGAAAAGCTAAACGGTCCCTCTAAAATGTATCCTGTAATCTGCGAAGATAAATAGGCCAAGAGAAGAACTAAGGCTACACTAATTCCAAACTGAAGAATCAATGGATGAATTTTCGATGTTTGCTTTCGAATCGCATTTTCAACCTGCCTATTGATATACCAAACAGAAAAAGATAAAGTCAAAATCAGGGCAAATAATGGAAATGGATCCACTGCAACGGCAAACAGTCGGTCTCCATCTAAAAAAAATATATTTAGATAGGAATACAAGCCTAATATTCCTGCAAACCAATGGCTATATCGATGACTAAACATATTCCAACCCCTTCTCTTTGCTTTTCCTCGTAAGAATTTTTTAAAAGAAAAAAGAGGCTGTCTCATAAGTACCGAATGTCACATTGAGCGAAGTCGAAATGTAGTCTAATTCCCTAGAAATGGCCTTCGGACTGCCCAACTCTCGTTGGTCAGGTGCTCAGGCTGACATAAGAACTCTTTTTGAGACAGCCTCTTTTCAAAATATTGGTGATTATAGGGTTGGTAATAGAACTCCGTCGATTACGTGTACCACTCCATTTTTAATTGCGACATCAGCAGCGACCACATTAAAGGTATTTCCTGCTTTATCTGTGACAGTTACATTGTTGCCCGTTCTAGTTACGGTCAGCATCTCACCTGCCAAAGTTGGCACTTGCTGCGCACCTGCTGCAAGGTTGAAGGAGAAGGCCGTTGCTGGTACTACGTGAAAACCAAGCACTTTTGTAACCGCTTCTGCACCTAGTGTATTGATCAGATCAGTTAAAGAATTTAGATTCAAAGCTTGGAGCAAGTTGGAGAAAGCCTGATTTGTTGGAGCGAATACTGTCATCGCTTCTTGTCCCAGCAATGCACCACCTAAGCCTGCTGCTGTTACTGCCTCCAGGAGTATAGTCAAGTTTGCCGCTTGGGCTGCTTCAACCACATTGGGGAGATCAATAGTTGGTAGAAGAACTTTGTCAATCACATGCACTACACCGTTGGCAATTGCCACATCAGCGGCTACTACAGCGGCAACATTCCCGCTAGCATCCCTCACGGATACATTGTTACCTGTTTTGGTCACTGTGAGCTGCTGACCAGCCAAGGTAGTAAAGGTGTTGGTAGGACCCAGCTCGAATGAAAATGCAGCGGCAGGTACCACATGAAATCCAAGAACCTTTTGAAGGTTAGCCACTCCTCCGATTTTTGCAACCAATTGATTAAGATTTGCGGCTCCAAAAGCTTGCAATGCAGCGGTGAAAGCGGCATTAGACGGTGCAAATACAGTCATTTGGGGCGCATTGAGCAGCGTACTTCCCAAACCCGCAGCAGTGACAGCATCAAGAAGGGTGGTCAAACCCGCAGACTGAGCCGCTTCGACTACCGTTGGAAGACCCAAATTTGGTAACATCATTCCATTGATGACGTGCACTACACCATTGGATATTTCAATATCTGTTGCTACTACTTGTGCTACTCTACCCAATTGATCTTTCACGGAAACCATCGTACCGGATTTTTCTACAGTAATGGTCTGTCCTGATAGTGTCTGAAAAGAATTGGTAGCTGCCAGTGAGGAAGACAATGCCTTAGCCGGTACCACATGAAAACCCAAAACCTTTTGGAGGTTTTCAGCTCCACCGATTTTAATTACTAATTCATTTAAGTCTTTTGCCTTAAATACTTCAAGAGCCGCTGCAAAAGCCTCATTAGTAGGAGCAAAAACAGTAATAGCAGGAGCAGAAAGTAAAGCATCAGGAAGTCCTGGAACAGCAGTCACAGCCGTTAAAAGTGTTGTCAATCCTGCATTAGTTGCAGCCTCGACTAAAGTAGGCTTGGGTAACTCAATAGAAGGAATCAAAACTCGATCAATCACGTGAACAACGCCATTCTCGATTTGTACATCGGCCTGAATTACTCGGGCCACGTTACCTGCCGCATCTGTTACGGTTACAGCACCCGGAGTTGAATTGACTCTGAGTTGCTGACCTGCGAGCGTAGTGAAAATATTTACTTCATTTAGATTCCGAGAAAAAGCAACAGCTGGGACTACGTGAAAACCTAAAACAGTTTGAAGGTTTGCTGCTCCTCCTAATTTCACCACTAAATCATTGAGATCAGTTGCTCGGAAAGTTTGAAGTGCGTTGGCAAAAGCTTCGTTTGTCGGTGCAAAAACAGTAATCGCTTGTTGATCTTGTAGCGATGCTTCTAATCCGGGAATCGCTCTGACCCCGGCGACTAAAGTAGTAAGACCGGCTTCATTTGCCGCTTCGATCAAAGTAGGAAATGGAAGTCCTCCTTGATAATCATCACTGCATGCTAGGATCGAAAAAAACAATGATCCCATGAGCAAGTATTTAAATAGTTTTGTCATAGTTTGATTTGGTTTGTTTGAGTTTATAACCAAAACTGACTACGGGGGTCACAAAAAATTCCTCAAACTGTCTAAAAAAAAGGATGAACCGTTCGATTCACCCTTTGAATTGTTGCTTTAAAGGCTTAAAAACCCAATCTTACTTTTTGAGAGTTATTCCACCATGTGAATTTTGAGCATATTGGTTTTCCCCTTTTCTTTCAATGGCATACTTGCAGTATTGATGATAATATCACCTGATTTTACATGTCCATCTTTTTGCAGGGTATTTTCGATATCTGTGAAAGTAGCATCTGTTGAAACTTGACTTTCGTAATAATAGGCTCTGATTCCCCATACCAATGACATTTGGGTGAGTAATTTTTTATTTCTGGTGAAAACAAAAATATTCGCCGAAGGACGATGAGAAGCTAATCGAAGTCCAGTGAATCCTGAAGAAGTAATTCCGACTATCGCTTTTGCCTTTACATTTCTCGATAGTCTTGAGGCCATGAGGATCAAGTTATTACTGAAGAAAGTATGGTCGTCTTCCGGTATTTTATATAGGTTGTGGTAGACATCGGCATTTTCTTCCAAGTAAGTAATGATACTTGTCATCGCTTTGACTGCATTTACAGGATATTTTCCTGAGGCAGTTTCCGCAGAGAGCATTACCGCATCAGCACCATCCAAAACCGCATTCGCCACATCGTTGGTTTCCGCTCTTGTTGGTCGGGGATTTTGGATCATACTTTCCATCATCTGGGTAGCAATGATGACTGGTTTACAGGCTAGTTTGCATTTTTCAACCATCTTTTTTTGCCAAAGCGGCACTATTTCCATCGGAACTTCCACACCCAAATCACCTCTCGCAACCATAATAGCATCAGTCGCTTCGATGATTGAATCGATATTCTCGAGAGCCTCAGGTTTTTCGATTTTTGCTACGATTTTACAGTCTTTCCCAGCCGCCTTGATTCGCTCTCTTAGATCCGTAATATCCTCAGCAGATCTGACAAACGACAAGGCAATCCAATCCACATCCTGAGACAAACCAAATTCCAGATCTTCCAAATCTTTCTCTGTCAAGGATGGAGCAGAAACTTTAGTATTGGGAAGGTTGATTCCTTTTCTGGATTTGAGGATACCCCCATGGATTACGGTAGCATTTACATTTTTACCATCCGTGCTATTGACTACTATTTCCAGATTTCCATCATCGATGAGAATTCTATCACCGGCAACAACGTCCTGAGGAAGATTTTGATAAACTGTACTGACTAAAGAGGAGTTGCCTATAACCGGGTCATTGGTAATGGTGATTTTTTCTCCTGGGAAGATTTCTACACCATCGTTTTCCATTTCACCCACTCGGATTTTGGGTCCTTGGAGATCCTGAAGAATTCCAAGATGGCAATTCAATTCACTGTTTATTCTTCTGATGATTTCTACTACTTCCTTATGAATATCATGTGTTCCGTGGGAAAAATTCAGACGAAAAACATTTGCTCCGGCCGCTGCCAGGCTTTTTATCATTTCATAATTATTGGAAGCAGGGCCTATTGTAGCTAAAATTTTTGTCTTCTTAAATGGGAGGTGGCTCATTGGGATTTAATAAGTTAATAGGTTTTCTTTTGATTTAATTTTTGAGATATCCAATCTTACCACACTTTGGATGTAAGCGTTTTTCGCCAAATGCTCCACAAATGTGGTAATGCTGGTTTGTTGTGTTTGGTCTTGTACCAAGAGGAAGTAGTCCAAATTTCGCAATTCCGGTATCAAATATGCCAATTGCTGGGAAGTATTTAGTGCTTTATTTTTCAAAAGTTGAATAAAACCGTGGGGTAAAGAAAGTAAATATTGGGATATTTCCAGCCTGGGTGAAGATAGAAATTCAATCTGTATATCCTCTGACTTGACTAGATCCAAGTTCAATTCACGATTGATCAGCCAAGCCATTTTATAGTCTTTTACAGGCGATACAAGACCTAAAAGCTCAAAATCAAAAATGGGTTCTACAAATAGTTTGGTCTTCTTCATGGAGGAAGAATGGTGATCGTAGCAAAGGTAGAAATTAAAATGGAAGGGTACGAACGGTCAAATTGTGTAAAAATTAACTTCTGCCTTTTCTTTGTCAATTAGGTATTAAATATATTTCTTTGCGAAGTGTTAATAACTAAACGATCACAAAATGTCTGAAATTGCACAAAAAGTAAAAGCCATCATTGTAGATAAACTTGGCGTAGAAGAGTCTGAAGTGACTATGGAAGCAAGCTTCACCAATGACCTTGGTGCTGACTCTCTTGATACTGTGGAATTGATTATGGAATTCGAAAAGGAATTCAATATCTCCATCCCTGACGACCAAGCTGAGCAGATCGGCACTGTAGGTCAGGCTATTACCTACCTTGAAGCAAACGTAAAATAAGGACTGCTAAATTCATTTTATGAATTTAAAAAGAGTTGTTGTAACAGGTCTCGGCGCACTCACCCCAATAGGAAATACCACAGAAGAATTCTGGCAGGGATTGATTACTGGAGTGAGTGGTGCTGCGCCTATTACTCGGTTCGACGCTTCACTTTTCAAAACTCAGTTTGCCTGCGAAGTCAAAAATCTAGACCTCGATCAATTTATGGATCGCAAAGAGGCTAGAAAGATGGATGCTTTCACCCAATACGCCATGATTACCGCCGATCAGGCGATGGTGGATTCGGGATTGGATTTGGAGTCCATCGACCGGTCAAGGGCAGGTGTCATCTGGGGATCCGGTATCGGAGGACTCAGAACTTTCCAAGAAGAAGTAACAGACTTTGCCAGAGGGGACGGTACTCCCAGATTTAACCCATTCTTTATTCCTAAAATGATTGCGGATATTTCCGCAGGTTTCATTTCTATTAAGTATGGATTTAGAGGACCAAACTTCGTTACAGTATCTGCCTGTGCTTCTGCCACCAATGCACTCATTGATGCATTCAATTACATTCGATTAGGCAAAGCTGATTTATTTATCAGTGGTGGATCTGAAGCAGCAGTGTCCGAAGCTGGAATAGGTGGATTCAATGCAATGAAAGCACTTTCTCAAAGAAATGACTCTCCTACCACAGCTTCAAGACCTTTTGACAAAGACAGAGATGGTTTTGTACTTGGTGAAGGAGCAGGAGCGTTGATTCTTGAAGAATTAGAGCATGCGAAAGCTCGGGGAGCTAAAATCTATGCTGAGCTTGTAGGTGGTGGAATGACTGCGGATGCTTACCACATCACTGCACCACATCCTGAGGGCTTGGGTGCAAGTAGTGTCATGCAGATCGCTCTAGAAGACGCGGGACTTAAGCCTGAAGATATTGATTATATCAATGTTCACGGTACCTCCACTCCACTTGGAGATGTAGGGGAAACTAAAGCAATCCAAAAAATATTTGGTGAGCATGCTTACAAATTAAATATCAGCAGTACCAAGTCGATGACTGGGCATCTGTTGGGTGCGGCGGGTGCTGTGGAAGCAATTGCATCAATTTTTGCAATCAATCACGGCATAGTACCTCCTACGATCAACCACTTCACAGATGATGAAGCTTTTGATCCAGGATTGAATTTGACTTTCAACAAAGCGCAAAAGCGAGAAATCAATTATGCGTTGAGCAATACCTTTGGATTTGGTGGACATAACTGTTCCGTCATTTTTAAAAAATACAATTAATCAGAGTGAAAATTTTCCAAAAACTCGGAATCCACACTCTTTTCTTTAGCTCACAAGACAAAAGGCTTGCTTCCTCGATCAAAATGATCATAGGTCGCAAGCCTTTAAATTTATCACTCTATCGACTAGCACTTACTCCATCCGGTCTCGGAGAAGAAACTCATGGTGGTTTCAAAATCTCCAATGAACGATTGGAATTTTTGGGAGATGCGGTCTTGGGGTCCGTGATTGCAGAGCATTTGTTCAAAAAATTCCCCTATCGAGACGAAGGTTTCCTTACCGAAACTCGATCCAAACTCGTAAACCGAGAGACCCTCAACGAAATTGGGATAAAAATCGGATTGAAAAATACCCTTGAACAAGTCGTCAGCAAAAGACAGTTTACGGGTAACAAATCTTTATTTGGAGATATTCTTGAAGCTTTTCTAGGGGCAGTTTACTTAGATAGAGGGTATCGGTTTACGCAAAAGTTGATTCTACAACGTATACTTGTCCATATGGATTTGGATGGTATGATTTCCACTGTGACTAATTACAAGAGCAAAATCATTGAATGGTCACAAAAAGAATCAAAAGTAGTTGATTATAAAGTTTTGCAAATCAACGGCAACCAACGCTTTAAAGAATTTGTTGTAGAGCTGAATGTAGACGGCAAATCTGTGGCAGAAGGAAAAGGCAGTACCAAAAAGAAAGCAGAGCAGGAGGCTTCCAAAAATGCTTGCGATATCCTGCATATTGCCGTTTAGAACTTTACTTTTGTTTTCCAAAATTACCCCATGGCTGCAATAAAAATAGCAGGTGCTACTGTCAACCAAACCCCTCTCGACTGGAAAGGAAATCTGACGAGAATTAAAGATGCGATCCAGAAAGCCAAATCTGAGAAAGTGGAACTCCTTTGTTTTCCGGAGTTAGCCATTACTGGCTATGGTTCTGAGGATCTTTTCTTGAGTTATTGGTATCCCCAAAAAGCTGTAAGTCAACTTAAAGAACTCATCCCCTACTGCTCAGATATTACTGTTGCGGTTGGGCTTCCGGTAAGAATTCAGGACAAAGTTTATAATACCGTCGCTGTCATAGAAAACGCAAAGCTAAAAGGCATCGTGGCGAAACAGTTCATGGCAATCGATGGAGTTCATTATGAATTTCGCTGGTTCACGCCTTGGGAGGCAAATCAGGTTATAGATTTTGAGTTTGATGGCAAACAAGTCCCATTGGGTGACCTTACGTTTCATCACAGAGGAATTCACTATGGATTCGAAATCTGCGAAGATGCTTGGAGAGGTAAAGTTCGTCCGGGATACAGATTACGCGACCGAAAAGTTGATTTGATCTTCAATCCCAGTGCTTCACATTTTGCAATGGGAAAGACTTTGGAGCGAAAAGAGCTTATCGAATACAGCTCAGAAATTTTCAATTCTTATTACTGCTACGTCAATCTCCTTGGTAATGAAGCCGGTAGGATGATATTTGACGGGGAAATTCTCTTGACTAAATCAGGAAATACACTCGCCCGCAACCAATTGCTTTCCTATCAGGATTTTCAAGTGTTCTCTTTTTATTTAGAAGAAAAAAGGCAGGAAGTTGCCGAAATCCAGCCAAAGGAATGGGAATTTGTTCAAGCATCGGCTTTGGGTCTTTTTGATTACCTAAGGAAAAGTCGGAGCAATGGTTTTGTGCTCTCCCTATCAGGAGGTGCTGACTCCTCCACTATTGCTGTCCTTGTAGCTGAGATGGTCAGTCGAGGGATTTCAGACTTAGGAGTGGAAAATTTTACCAAGAAGCTGGGATTGGATTTTTCACCACAAACAAATAACCCTGAAAAAGAACTTGTCGGTCATCTACTGACAACGGCCTATCAAGGGACTTTAAATTCTTCCGATGATACCTTCCAGTCTGCAAAAATGTTAGCTGAAAGTCTGGGTGCAAATTTTTATTCCTGGACAATAGACTCTGAGGTAAACTCCTACACCGAAAAAATCGAAACTGCCATCGGGCGAAAACTCACATGGGAACATGACGACATTACTTTGCAAAATATTCAGGCTCGGTCCAGATCTCCAATTATCTGGATGCTGGCAAATCTGAATAATGCACTGTTGCTTTCTACCTCCAATAGAAGTGAGGGTGACGTCGGATATACCACCATGGACGGAGACACGAGCGGAAGCATCTCTCCGATCGCAGCGGTTGATAAGCATTTCATTTTGCATTGGTTGAAATGGGCTGAAAAAAATCTGAATCGCCCGGGTCTTTCGTATGTTAATTCTCTGACACCTACGGCAGAACTTAGACCCCTGGAAAGAACTCAGACTGATGAAAAGGATCTGATGCCTTATGCGGTTATTGTAGAGATCGAACGACTCGCGATACGGGACAAACGATCCCCTATGGATATTTTCCTGCTTTTGAATGAGGAACTCGGATTGGATGAAGACGTTTTGAAAGATTATATCAAAAAATTCTTCCGACTTTGGTCCAGAAATCAGTGGAAAAGAGAACGACTTGCTCCTTCCTTTCATCTCGACGAATTCAATATTGACCCAAAAACCTGGTATCGTTTTCCGATTTTATCGGGTGGCTTTGCTGAAGAACTTGAACAATTAGACAAAATCTAATCCGACAATATGTTAGAATCATTTCTGAGTTATGTAGTATGGGACCCAAATCAAGCTGTATTTTCAGGTTTTGAACGATTAAGATGGTACAGTTTACTATTTGCCATGGGTTTCATCATCTCCCAACAGTTTATGGTTTACTTTTTTAGAAAAGAAGGTCAGGACGAAGCACTGGTAGACAAATTGACAATATATATGGTCCTAGCGACCATCATCGGAGCGAGACTGGGGCACGTTCTTTTTTATGAACCTGAAAAATACCTGAGCAATCCCATTGACATTTTGAAAGTGTGGGAAGGTGGACTTGCCAGTCATGGTGCTGCTATTGTAATTCTCTTCGCTCTTTGGGTTTATTCCAGACGGACTCCAGGTCAAAGCTACCTGTGGGTAGTAGACAGAATTGTGATTGTAACTGCGATGACAGGAGCTTTAATCCGAGTTGGTAATTTGATGAATTCTGAAATCGGCGGAAAAGATACCGGAACGGACAGCGGATTCGTTTTTGCTCGTGATGCTGAGGAAATTCTTGAAACCTTAAAAGTGCCCTTTGAGTCTATTGAAGCTTACAAACCATCAGACCGAGCAAATGAACTTCAGGGAAACGGGATTGTCCCGGTAAACTTTGAATTGAGAATAAACAAAGGAAATTTTTCGAAAGAAGATCTTTCAAGCATTCTCGAACGAGATATAAAATACGCACTGACTCAATTTAGATCCTCCAAAGAATACTTGGCAGAACCCGTAGAAAGTCCACTCAATTTTGAAATTAAGGAGGAACCAACTGGATATCTGGTAACAGTCAAAACCTTCGGAAGAACAAAATATCCAACTCAGATCTACGAGGCACTTTCATATTTTGTGATATTCCTGATTTTGCTTTCACTTTGGGTCAAATACAAATCAAGATTACCAGAGGGGCTATTATTGGGTCTATTCTTGATTTCTGTATTTGGAATGCGTTTTGTCTGGGAATTTCTCAAGGAAGTTCAGGTAGATTTTGAGCAGTCTATGCAATTTAATATGGGGCAACTCTTAAGTATTCCCTTGGTGATAATCGGAATCATACTTGTAGGAAGAGCTTTGAAAAATGGAATTAAACCAGAGAAAAGTTAAGGAACTGGATCGTGCCCATGTCCTCCCCAAGGATGACAACGGCCGATTCGTCTGAACCCAAGTAGACCTCCCCTGAATACGCCATGCTTTAGAATCGCCTCCTTCATGTATTGACTACAAGTCGGTGTGTATCTACAGCTAGCAGGAAGAATGGGGGAAATCACATATTGATAAACCAAAATGGGAAATATGGCTATCTTTCTCAGGTAGGTTTTGATCATTGAAACATTTTTAAATCAGCTAAACCAAAATTTACACAGTTAGATTCCTTTGATTCCCACTTTGAGAAATATCCTTTGTCTTTCGGTTTTCTTCCTGTTGTTGAACTTTGTAAAAGTCAATGCTCAGGATACAACTTTAGAACCTGTCAATCCTCCGACTCCAGAGCGGGTAAAGGTGAATAATATTTTCATCATTGGAAATGTAAAAACTCAAAAAAATATCATTCTTAGAGAGCTGGATTTTACAACTGACTTCTTTTATGATTGGGAAGTATTTTTAGATATCATCAAATCGGATCAGCAAAAGATCTATAATCTAAGGCTATTCACTGAAGTTGAAGTCACACCACTTTTTACTGGAGACGAGGAAGTTGAAATCCTTATTTCGGTAAAAGAACGTTGGTTCGTAGTTCCTTCTTTCATTTTTCAGCTAGCCGATCGAAACTTTTCAGAGTGGTGGACTAATCAACAAAGAGATTTTTCCCGAGTAAATTATGGACTGAAAATAAATCACAACAACGTAGGTGGAAGAAATGAAAAACTCAGGTTCTCCGGTCAGCTTGGATTCACCAAGGGTTTGGACCTGGTTTATACCAAACCCTACATTGATAAGAAGCAAAAACAAGGCCTCGCCATCCAACTGACTTATGCAGATCAAAAGACCCTGCCCATACGGTCTTTGGACAACAAGCAGGTTTTCTTCAAAAGCGAGAGCGAAGAGGTCTTAAGGAAAAGTTTTTCTACGGCTTTGAGATACAACTACAGAAGGACTTTTTACAATTTTCATTTTATGACTTTGGGGTACACCAGAACTTGGATAAACCCAGAGGTATTGGTTCAAAACCCCACTTACTTTCAAAATGACGATAATAACTTGAAGTATTTATTTCTCCAGTACTCATTTCGCCACGATAAGCGAGACAATATTGCTTACGCTACACAGGGGGAACTACTTCAACTTACTGCTACCAAGTATGGAATTTTGGATACTAAGGATATTAATGAAGTTGAGTTGAATATCATAGCCAATAAATATTTTCAGTTCAGTGATAAATTTCACCTGGCTACCGGCTTGACGGGAGTTTGGTTTTTGAGCCCAAATCAACCTTATACTCTGGTAAGAGGAATTGGTTATGCGCCAAACTTTATTCGAGGCTATGAACTGAATGTGATCGAGGGTCAACAGTTGTATGTACATAAAAATAGCCTCCGTTACAAACTATTTGACCTGGAAGTTGATATTTCTAAATATATGCCCTTGGATCAATTCAGTACGATTCCGTTTAAACTCTACCTCAGCGGAAACTTCGACCATGGGACTGTGACAGATCGAAACAATATTCCTGAAAATTTACGATTGACGAATAAGTATCTTTTTGGATATGGACTTGGTCTGGATATCGTGGGTATGTATGATTCAGTTTTTAGATTTGAATACTCATTGAATAACACCGGCCAAGGGAATCTATTCTTCAACTTGAGGGCTCCCTTCTGATTTTGAACCAATTACTTTTCTTGATTTCGATTTTTAACTAAATTAGGTTCAGATTTTTTCCGAACCTAATGAGGCAGTTCCTTTTTTTATGCTTCTGGATTTGGACGTTGAGCGAATCTTTTGCTCAGACCGATCCACTCACTCAGGCCCACGGCGCCCGCAGTCAGGGTATGGGCAATACAAAACTCTTTTTACCAGATTCCTGGACCTATTTCAATAATGTCGGGGCATTGGACCGGATCGGAGAAACCCAGATCTCAGCTGGATTTGATTCCAGATTCGGTATCCCTGAATTGAGCACGGTGGGTTTGGGATTGGGATGGAAAAATGACTTCGGCACCATCGGACTAGGGATTTCAAGATTTGGCGGGAAGCTATTTAACCAACAACTTCTGGGTGTCGGGTTTTCAAATACACTGGGGATTGTAAGTCTTGGAGCAAAAGTAGATTGGTTTCAAACTCAAATGGAGGGTTTTGGAACTGGAAACGCATTTATTTTTTCCCTTGGAGGAATAGCAGAACTAGGTCCTAGATTCTTTCTTGGAGCTAATTTCTCGAATCTAAATCGAGCGAAACTCAGCCAAACTAGCGAACAGCGGCTTCCTACAGTAGTGCAAATGGGATTCTCTTACTTATCAGGAGAATCGGTCCGAATTATAGCCGAGATCGAAAAAGACATTGAATTGAACCCAATTATCCGAGCGGGAATAGAATATCGGGTTCAGGAGTGGATTTTTCTTCGCACAGGTATCAGCAGCAATCCAGCTAGAGTAAGTTTCGGCTTGGGATTACGAAAGGATCATTTCGGCTTTGACTATGCCTATGGTCAAAATACAGCTTTGGGGCGCACGCATCATTTGAGCTTGGTGATGAAACTCGGAAAGTGATGAGAGCTACTTGCTGCATTTTTGTCCTTTGCATTGTTTCTTTTTTATCATGGGCACAGAATCCTCCAAAGCAGGCGATTAACCTCGAGAGTTTTATGGAGCGACTTTTTCCTGTGCAGGGAGAGGACATAGATTACGAATCAATTTATGAGGCGCTTTTTCAGCTTTACCTGAATCCCATTGATATCAATCGTGCTGATGCAGAGACATTGCAGGCAAGCTATTTACTCAGCCCTTTACAGATCAACAATTTATTGAGTTACAGAAATTCATTTGGACAACTGCTTTCACTTTATGAACTACAGGCTATTCCTGAATTTGATCTCCAAACAATAGATAATTTGATGCCTTTCATCACAATAGGAAGTTCCGGCTTGAGAAGTAAGAAGTTTTGGAACCGTGTGAAAGAAGAGGAACAGGCCTATCTCCTCTTTCGGCATCAACGAACCTGGCAAACACGAAGAGGATTTACTCCCGCCGACACGAGCAGATCAGGCATTATTTCAAGCAGATATCTAGGGGATCCAAATACCATTTATTTAAGATTTAGAATTCAACATGCCCGGGATTTCAGCATGGGTGTCACCTTGGAAAAGGATGCAGGTGAACAGTTTATTTGGGATAGTAAAACCGCTCGCTATGGATTTAATTTCTTTTCCTTCCATTTCACCCGATACTATGTAGGAAAGTGGAAAACCATTGCACTTGGCGATTTTCAAGCTTCATTTGGTCAAGGGCTCATATTCGGTGCAGGATATTCCTTAGGAAAAGGTGCTGAAACAGTCCCAACCGTTCGTAGAAGCAGCATCGGGATCTTGCCATACACCGCTGCAATGGAATTCGGATTTTTTAGAGGATTGGGATTGACAAGACAATTCAAAAATTGGCAGGCCACATTGATCGCTTCTCATGCACCCAGAGACGGGAGATTAGCTTCCTCCATGGACAGTTTGGAGTCGTCTGTGGATGTGATAAGTTCATTCAACCAAAGTGGATTACATCGAACACCGAGTGAAATCTCCACCAAAAACCAATTTCAGGAGACAAATTTGGGTGCCAATGCACAATATTCACATCCTTCAGGAAGATTTCAATTGGGAGCAAACTCCTTATTCACAAGATTCAATCGTCCTTGGATTCGGACACCTCAGATCTACAATCGGTTTGAATTTGCGGGGCAAAGCAACCTGGTGTCGAGTGCCTATTTTAATTACAACTGGAAAAACTTCTTTCTATTTGGAGAATCAGCTATTTCTCAAAGTGGTGGATCGGGATCAGTATTAGGCTTTGTGAGTAGTCTGAGCAAACAGGTGGATTTTTCAATGCTTTGGAGAAAATATGATAAGAATTTTCACAGCTTCTATTCTACAGGATTCTCAGAAAACACACGTCCTATCAATGAACAAGGTATTTATATGGGAATTCAAATTCGTCCTGAAAAACGATGGAAAATCAATGCTTACTATGACTATTTCAGCTTTCCATGGCTGAGATATCGAGTTTATGCACCTTCTAAAGGTTATGAATGGTTGGCCCGTATCAGCTATCAACCCGCTCGAAACCTTATCGCATTTATTCAAATACGAGAGGAACAAAAAGACCGAAATCTCCCTGATTCAAGGGAACCCGCCCTACCCTATCTAGTCAAACCCATCAATAAACTCAATGGTCTGCTAAGCCTTGAATACCATGTAAGCAAGGACTTTTTTCTAAGGTCAAGAATTCTCACGAGTCGTGTAAAAATTGCGGAAAACATCACCCATGGACTCATGATTCTTCAGGATGTCCAATATGGACAAAACAAATGGAGGCTGACAGGTAGAGCAGCACTTTTTGATGCCGAAACATTCGATAATAGATTGTTCGCCTTTGAAAACAATGTGCTTTGGACTTTTTCCCTTCCTTCCTTTTTTGGCCAAGGGATGCGTTATTACCTACTTGGGCAATATCAATTTTCCCCAAAACTCACAGCATACTTTCGGTTTTCCAAGACCAGCTATACCGATAGAGATGTGATCAGCAGTGGACTTCAGCGAATCGATGGACCAAATCAAACTGACACAGCGCTGATGCTTCGATACTTTCTTCGGTGATTTTCCATTAGTGGTGCTGAAGTCCTTTCCCTTTTTGATAATTTGGAACAAAGTTAAACACTTATGAAAAAACCACTTTACCTTCTGAGTTTTTTAATGCTTTTGTCCTTTTCAGGTTTCTCGCAAAACCTGGATTTGAGTAAAATGAGCAAAAAAGACGGATTCATGCCTTTTTTCCTGGATGAGGAAAAAGGCAAGATTTACCTTGAAATCTCTTCCTTGGACAAGGAATTCCTTTACGTCAATTCCTTGACCGCCGGAGTAGGATCCAATGACATCGGCCTGGACCGAGGCCAACTCGGGGATAATCGGGTAGTTGAGTTTCGCCGAACAGGAAATAAAATCCTAATGGTGCACAAAAATTTTGGCTTCCGGGCATTTACCGACAATCCCTATGAGGCCAAGTCTATTCAGGATGCTTTTGCAGAATCTGTACTTTGGGGATTTGAAATTGCTCAGAAAGAAGGTGAAAAACTGATCGTGGATGCTACCAACTTCTTCTTGCAGGATGTGCACGGCGTATCGGAAACTTTAACCCGATCCCGGCAAGGAACTTACCGAGTAGATGCCAGCCGATCAGGACTTTATTACCCTACGACCAAAAACTTCCCGGAAAATACAGAGGTAGAGGCAACAATCACTTTGACTGGAACAGGTGCTGGAGGCTATTTAAGATCAGTCACCCCTACTCCTGAGGCGGTCACTGTCCGAATGAGACATTCATTTATTCAACTTCCAGAGTTGTATGCAACCAGAAAATTTGATCCAAGAGCTGGTTACTTCTCTATCAGCTACCAAGATTATACTACTCCAATCGACCAACCATTGGTTAAGCGATTTATTTCCCGACATCGATTGGAGAAAAAAGAACCAAGTGCGGCTCTCTCAGAAGTGGTCGAGCCGATTGTCTATTACCTCGATCGAGGCACTCCCGAGCCAGTTGCTTCAGCTTTGATCGAAGGAGGAAATTGGTGGGCGCAGGCCTTTGAAGCAGCAGGTTTCAAGAATGCATTTAGAGTAGAACTGGCTCCGGAAGGGCTAGATTTATTGGATGTCCGATACAATGTCATTCAGTGGGTACATCGTTCTACCCGAGGCTGGTCTTATGGCTCAAGTGTCAGAGATCCTAGAACTGGCGAGATCCTGAAAGGACACGTTTCTTTGGGTTCATTACGCGTAAGGCAAGATTATTTGATCGCTCAGGGATTGCTACAACCCTTTGAAGATGGAAAACCAGTCGATCCGAGAATGATGCAAATGGCACTGGATCGCCTCAAGCAACTTTCTGCACATGAGATTGGTCATACCATCGGAGTCGCGCATAGCTATGCCACCTCACCCAACGATCGGGCATCCGTGATGGATTATCCACATCCTTTTATTACAGAAGGATCGAATGGTGAATTGGACTTCAGCCAAGCTTATGACTTGAAGATCGGGGAATGGGACAAATGGGCTATCAAATATGGCTATGGAACTCCAGCTCCGGGACAAAGCGAAGATGAATTTTTGGAAAAAACACTAAGAGACACGTATGCAGCCGGTTTTGAGTTTATTACTGATTCGGATTCCAGAAATCCAAGTGGAGCTCATCCCCGCTCCCACTTATGGGATAATGGTGCTTCGGCACCCGGAGAATTGATGCGAATGCTGAAATTGCGAGAAAATCGAATGAAAACATTTGGCTTGAACGCAATTCGAGAAGGAGAGCCACAAGCTATTTTGGAGGAAGTATTTGTTCCGCTTTACCTGATGCATCGCTATCAGCTCGAAGCTACCAGCAAATTGATCGGTGGACTAGATTACACTTACAAAATTAAAGGTGACAATCAACCCAATCAAAAATGGGTTTCTGCTAAAGAGCAGAATGAAGCACTCAATGCGCTGCTTGCTACAATTTCCATAAATCAGCTGGAAGTTCCCGCTCATGTCCTGGCATTGATTCCACCGAGACCAAGCGGTTACAGCAGAAATCGAGAGACTTTCCCTTCCCGAACTGGGCCTACTTTTGATCCCATTGCTCCGGCAGAGAATATCGTAGATGTGACATTCAGCTTCCTGTTTGAAAGTGGAAGAATCAATCGAATTTATTTGCAAAATCTTCAGGATCTAAAATTGCCAAGTTTTGAAACTATACTGAATCAAGTAACTACTCAGGTATTTTCAAGTACCATGCCTGGAGGATTGAAAAATGAAATCAAACTGATGACTGAAGCAAAGCTTGTGGATCATTTGGTTGCGCTATCCAAAAACCCGAATGCTTCTCAGACGGTGAGAGCAATCACGAGAATGCAATTGGCTAAAATTGCAGGAATGCAAAGTCCTGCAGGGATTTTGAAGGCCCACAGGACCTATCTGGGAGATAAAATTGGGGCTTTCTTAAAATTGCCAGAGGAATTTACAGCCCAACAATCACTCAGCATTCCAGATGGTGCGCCGATTGGAATGGAAGAAATGAGTTGTGATTTTGACTTCTAAAATAAAAAACCGGGTTAGGAGCCCGGTTTTTTCATTTTAATTGCATCCTTGCATACAATTCCAAAAAGCTCGTTTATCCAATTCAGGGAGAGCTTCACGCATTTTTTGCTGATTCATTGCTATTTCAAACGTTATGTCAGGTGATGCGCCTATAATCAAACCAAGCACCGAACCTATCATTCCAAATAATGGGACATAAAGAATTGACAATTCTTCGCCATCAATCAGTGCTACCACTGCTCCTATACTATTTCCTGTGATTGCGCCAACCGCATATCCTTTTAGAACTGCTCTGGTTTTTTTTGTTCTTATACCAGAAAAAAACTAAGTAGATATCGGTTCATCTTGCTTCCTTTTCAGAAAGCTAGTTTTTGTTTTCCCATTCCTTTCTTCAAAAAATAATAAGTCTGAAAAATTGATTTGCAAAATTTACTTCTACAAAAACAGAGGTGGGCTCGATTTGATCAATGGCAATTCGAGAACTTCTCTGAACAATTAGGTAATTTGGCAATCTAATTGAAAAATTCGGACGTCTCCTCGAACCAAAATGGAGAACTCCCGATTAACTACCCAAACGATTATCCTTTCCACATGACAAATCCACTTTTGGCTGAGTTCACCAGCCCCTTTGAAACTGCACCTTTTAACCTTTTAAAGAACGAATACTTTCTTCCCGCAGTCAAAGAAGCCATTCAATTCGCAAAGTCTGACATTGAAAAAATTAAATCAGAATCGCTGCCGACATTTGAAAATACCCTTGAAGCACTGGATCGATCCGGTAAAAAGCTAAGTTTGATATCGGCTATTTTTTTTAATCTCAATTCAGCTGAAACCAACGATGAAATCCAAAAACTGGCAAGAGAAATTTCACCCCTACTTACAGAATATTCCAATGATATATTATTGGATCAGGAGCTTTTCCAGCGCGTATCTTCAGTTTTTGCTGACAAGGAAAATCTTAATCTCACCTCCGAACAGACCACATTGCTGGAGAAAACCTATAAGTCTTTTGTGAGAAATGGAGCTAAACTAAATAAAGAGGATGCTTCGAAACTTCGAAAAATCGATCAGGAACTGGCTCAGTTAGGATTGAAATTTGGCGAGAATGTATTGGCGGAAACAAACAAATTCGTTCATTTTGTAGACAATGAATCAGAACTGGAGGGTTTACCGGATGGCATAAAGGAAGCCGCAGCACAAATCGCCACTGAGAAAGGCCAAGCAGGAAAGTGGGCATTTACGCTTGACTATCCAAGCTACATTCCGGCCATGACCTATGCCAAAAACCGGGAACTTCGTAGGAAGCTTTTCATAGCCTACAACACCAAATCAGCAAAGGGTGATGAACTCGATAATCAAGACACAATCAAGAACCTGATCAAACTTAGGCATGATCGGGCAAAACTTTTAGGTTATGCTTCCCATGCTGATTTTGTATTAGAAGAGCGAATGGCAAAAAACCCTACGATTGTGCTGGACTTTTTGGAATCCTTACTCAAAAAAGCAAAACCAAAAGCGGAAAAAGAAGTAGAGGAAGTTTCTGAATTTGCTAGGAATCTGGAAGGATTAGACAAATTGGAGCGCTGGGATTTTGCCTATTATTCTGAATTGCTCAAAAAGGAAAAATACTCGCTCGATGATGAGTTGCTTAGACCCTATTTCAAATTAGAAAATGTAATTGAGGGAGTCTTTAAAACAGCAGGAAAACTCTTTGGACTTACTTTTCAACCCAATCCTGAAATCCCGGTCTATCATCCAGAGGTAACTGCCTACGAAGTAAAAGACCGAGATGGAAATCACCTGTCTGTGTTTTATGCGGATTTTTTCCCCAGACCGGGAAAAAGAAATGGCGCTTGGATGACCTCTTTCAGAGGTCAATACACAATAAATGGTCATGACAACAGACCACATATTTCTATAGTTTGCAACTTCACCAAACCAACCAAAAGTAAGCCTAGCCTATTGACTTTTAATGAAGTCACTACTTTATTTCATGAGTTTGGGCATGCACTTCATGGAATGCTGGCTAAGGGAACTTATGAGTCATTAACCGGAACAAGTGTTTTTTGGGATTTTGTGGAGCTTCCTTCTCAGATTTTTGAAAACTGGTGTTACGAAAAAGAGTGCCTCGATCTCTTTGCGAAGCATTATCTTACCGATGAGAAAATCCCTGAGGAGCTTGTAAATAAAATCAAAAACGCATCTAATTTTCAGCAAGGCTATATGACTATGCGTCAGATTAGTTTTGCTCTGCTGGATATGGCTTATCACAGCCAAGACCCTAGTTTAATAACAAATATCAGAGGTTTTGAAGAGGAGATAATGAGTAAAACAGAACTGCTTCCTAAAGTCCCTCAAACCATGGCAAGCACCAGCTTTTCCCATATTTTTCAAGGTGGCTATTCTTCTGGATATTACAGTTACAAGTGGGCTGAGGTGTTGGATGCGGATGCTTTTGAATTGTTCTTAGAAAAAGGGGTATTCGATCAGGAAACGGCAAATTCATTCGAGAAAAATATCCTCTCGGCGGGAGGCAAGGAGCACCCTTCCATCTTATATAAGCGATTTAGAGGCAGGGATCCAAAACCTGAAGCACTGCTAAAGAGATCAGGACTAATTATTGCTTGATTGGAAAATCAGTTATAAACCCTATCTTTTTGCAAGTTCAACTTACTAAATATGGAATCTAGACCAATGATTACGTCTTCTTACTTGAAGGCACTTTCAGTCATGGCATTTATTATTGTATTGGTTTTTTTCCTGATCGTAGGAAAAAGTCTGTTGGTTCCTCTTTTCATGGCAGGATTTTTTGCAATCCTTTTTACTCCCTTTAGTATGTTTTTGGAGCGATACAAAGTCCCAAGAACACTGTCATGTGTGATTTCCTTATTGTTGATGATTGCCATTGTAGCTGGTTTGATCAGTTTTATCATTGGGAATGTGGTGAGTTTTACCAAAGATTTTAACAATGTTTCAGAACGACTCGTGGCAGTGGGAGAAGGAATAGATAACTGGACCTCAAACAATTTGGGATTCAATGAAAACTTTGCTGAGAAGGCAGAATCAGAATATTTTATTGGATTACTAAACGAAAATAGTTCGAGCATTTCAGCATTTGCACTCAATGCAATCGGATCCCTTTCGGGACTTATTCTTATCCCGGTTTTTATGTTTTTCTTTCTTTTATACCGAGATCATCTCTTACAAATGATGGTCATGATCTATCGGGACAAAGATCCGGAACTAGTAAAAACGCGAATTACAAACCTCCGAAAAGTGATCCAAAACTATATTACTGGGGTTGGAAAGGTCATGGTCATCTTAGCCATATTGAACATTACAGCCTACTCGATTCTGGGAATTAAGCATGCGATTTTCTTTGGAATTATCGGAGCTGTATTGAATATTATACCCTATGTAGGACCATTTATTGGTGCTTTGCTCCCTGCTATTTATTCCTTTTTGACAATGGATAGCTTGTTCGTGCCCCTTGCTGCTTTGGTTGTGTACCAGGTGATTCAGATGGTAGAAAGTAATTTTCTTACACCAAAAATTGTCGGTGGAAATGTGAATCTTAACGCATTCATCACCTTCCTTGGATTATTGGTTGGCGCTGCAATTTGGGGAGTGGCGGGAATGATTCTGGTAATCCCCACCATGGCTATCCTAAGGGAAATATTTGAACTTAGCGAAAACACAAAGCCTTACGCTTTGCTTTTAGGTGAAGAAAAAACTGACAAAAAGAAAAAACCTAAAAATGAAAATAAGGAATAAATTGATATTAACCCTTACTTTTTTAGCCCTAATCAGTTGTGATTCTGAGGAAACCAAAAAAGGTAGATTCCTTCTAAAGGGTAATGAAAAGCTACAGGATAACGATCCAAAGTCTGCTATTGCATTTTACATTGAAGCAATAAGCATGGACTCCACCTATGCTGACGCTTATTTCAATAAAGCAATGGCGCATCTTCGACTTAATGAATTGGACAAAGCAATTGCAGACCTAAACCTCGCTGTGAAATTCCGGCCGGACTATTATGAAGCCATTTTTCAAAGAGGGTTATCCTTTCTCGACAACGGGGAGTTTTATAAATCAAGGGAGGATTCTGATCGTCTCATTAAACTGGATGCAAACAATTGGAAATCCTATTTTTTAGCTGGATTAAGTCAGGAAAAACTCAGGAATTTCCCTGCTGCACTCGAAGCTTTTGAAAAGGCGGCAGCGCTAGATCCAGCGAATTCGGACCTTCTCGTCAATCAGGCCACTATTCTATATTATCAAAAAGAATTTGAAAAGGCCAAAGTCCTACTTTCAAAAGCTGAGGAAATGAACCCTTCAGAGTCTAATCTTCACAATCTCAGATCGATGATTCTCTTCGATGAGAAAAGAATAGAGGAAGCTTTGAATTCCGTGGAAAAAGCAATCTCACTGGATAATAGACAAGCCTACTTTTACAACAACAAAGGCTTATATCTATTATTCCTAAACCGGGCCGATGAAGGACTGGATTTAATCAATCAAAGTATACAGATGGATTCCAAAAATCCATTTGCTTTTAGGAATAAGGGAATTTACTATGTGATGAAAGAGGATAAAATCACAGCTTTACAATACTTAACAGAATTGGAGGCAACTTATCCGGATATGGATTTAGTGAAAGAATACTATGAGAAGGCTCAGGCCTTATAGTTGCTTTCTTTAATGACCTCCTTTATTCTTTTCAATAATTCAGCAGCATCAATTGGCTTAGCAACGAATCCTTCAAATTTACATTCGTCAATTCGCTCCATGATTTCGAGTTTGGCCGCTGCAGTGAGTGCGATAATCGGGGTGCCTGAAAACTTCTTGATCTCAATCGTGGCTTCAAAACCATCCATGACAGGCATTTGAATATCCATTAAAATACAATCGAATTTCCCAATTCGAGCGGCTTCGACCGCTTCTTGTCCATTGTGGACCCGCTCGTAAGTGTAGCCCCACTTTTTGATAATTTTACCTAAAACAAGGGCATTTACATCATTATCTTCAGCCATCAGCAAATGTAGACCATTAAATGATGGAGTTTGATTATCTACTTTCATTGGGATCTTCTGCTTCTCCTCCTCCACGTCAAATTCTAATTCGAAAAAGAATTTGCTGCCCTTTCCTACTTGCGAATCCAAACTAATCTTTCCACCCATCAGGCTAAGTAGCTTTCGGGTGATCGAAAGTCCCAGACCGGTGCCTCCATATTTGGTGCTAAATGTTGGTTTTACCTGGTCAAAATCATCAAAGATTTTTTCTTGGTGCTCAGGGGCTATTCCGATTCCAGAATCTTTTACCTCAAAATAAACTTTTACTTTATTCCTAACTTGCCCCAATAGCTCGATTCTGACGTCCACATTTCCTTCATTGGTGAACTTGAGTGCATTGGTGATCAAGTTATTCATGATCTGGGAAAGTCGGGTTTTATCTCCCTTCACAGCAATGTCGAGACCTTCAGAAAGATGGAGGTTCAGCTTGTTTTTACTGTCTTTGGCATGGAAGGAAAGTCCTTTCAGCACTTGGTCAACAGTATTTTTTAGATTAAATGGAATATGTTCAATGGTAAGTTTCCCAGCTTCAATTTTTTGAAAATCGAGGAGATCATTGATCATGATGATCAGATTTTCAACTGCAAAATTGATTGTATTCAGGGCTGATTTCTGATTATCGGTTGGGTCTTCATGAAATAGTGAATAAACAGATCCTGAGATCGCATTAAGTGGCGTTCTCAGTTCATGGCTTATCATGGAAAGGAAGTCCGATTTGATCTGATTAGCCTTCTCAGCTGCCAATCTTGCTTCATCCAACTTGGACTCAAATTCTTTTTGTTTGGAAATATCTGTCAAGTAGCCATACCAAACCATGTCTCCATTTTCCAGAGCTTGAGGTCTTGCCGCCCCGAGCACCCAGCGATATTCCTGATTATTATCGCCGGATTTGACTCTGAATTGACACTGCCAAGGTTCCATTTTTCGGGCTGATGCCACGGATGACATGATTACCTGAGGTAGATCTTGAGGATGTACTTTGGAAATTGCAGTAGAAATATCATTGAACTCGTGGATTTTTTGAGGAGATATTCCCAATACCGCATTGATGCCTTTTGATAAGAAGGAGAAATTCATTTGGCCCTCAGAATTCAACACCATCTGGTATAATCCACCGGGAACCTGATCAGTCAGATTCATGAGGAAATTACTACTATCCTCTACTTTCTTTTCGAGATTGATTTTTTCGGAAATATTTCTGAAAGAAAGAGTGATAAACATGGAATTATCAAATTCCATCCGACTTGCCGCCAATTCAAGGGTCAACTGCTGTCCTTTTTCATTGATCAAAAGCGTGGAAAATCTCGAAATCGAGGCGTCACCAGATGGAAAATTTACCCATTCCCTCCAATCGTATGATTCCTCGAAGAAAACATTCAAATCTTCCAGATGGGTAATTTTGCTATTTTTTTCCAGTCCAAAGAGTTGATTTACTTCTTTATTTGATAAAACTATTTGACCATCAGGCTTGACGATCATCATTGCATCGGGACATTCGATCCAAGCCTTTTTAAGAAAGTCAAACTCACTTATAATTTTCCGGCTTTTGCTATTATCCCAAATTACACCCCAGATAATTGATCGATTTTTGTTGGGAAAAAAGGCTGAGAAGTCCACTTTTTCACTTTCAGAAACCCAAAATTCACCTTCAAATTCCTGCTGTTCAATAGTAAGTGTTTTGACAGATTCTTTGAGTTGATTCAAAAATCCGGATTGAAAAGTATCTTTTGCAAGGTCATTTCCTAAAAGACCTTCGATGATGAGGTTGGATGAAGGTTCCAAGAAAACAGTTTGTTCTTCAAGATCAACTTTCCACTTACCGGATTTGGTCAAATCAGGCACACTGTCAATCAAAGAATCAAGCTTGTGGTCATTTTTGGCTTGGATGTATCTATAAGATATATCTCTGGCTATGACAAAAAACGTCTCAGGATTGAACTGAACAGAGCATTCGAGGTGACGGTAATTTCCATCCTTTCCCAAAAACCTTAATTCACATAAAGCTACTTCCTGATTTTTTTGATGTGATTTCCAAATTCCCTGTATTCGTGCGAGATCCTCCTCATGAATAAATGGACAGAGATTGGTGTTCAATAATTCTTCAGTTTCATACCCAAGCACCGACAAAACGGATGAGTTTAAATAAGTCAGATGGTCATATTTACCGATTGCAATCAGATCAAGCTTGGATGTAAAAAATTGATATGCTTCTTTTCTGCTTGGAAGCCCGTGTGTTTTGATTTCTTTCCCTTGGTAGAAAAGAAAATAATTGGACCCACTGTCTTGAGGTAATTCAAGCTTGAAAGAAAAATCTTTCTTACCATGGGTCAGAACTAGTTCTTCTTTGAAAATGTAGGCATTGATATCAAGACCTAGTCCGACTAAAGTCTTTTCCTTTAAAGATTCCCCTATTTCCTCTTCAAAGGATTCATTGCCATAGAATATAGAATACGGATAGGAATCATCAGCAAGAAAGACCATTTCCGAGGACTCATAAATGATCTTTTTAAACGTGCTATTAATTCCCTTGTCCTGCATTTCAGCTGAATTGCTATATTTTCCTGGATTGATAATTACCTTCTGATTTTAAATTTTGGTAAACATACAGCAATTTGCATTTCATAGCAAATATTTTACTTTTCAAATAACAATTTTTGCTTTAAAAATTATAGAAAAAACTGGGTTTGGCACATAGACTGGTTCTTAAGCCCTCTTGGATAAATCCATCTGTGCGATAATCTACTGCCCACGCCAATTTTTCGTTGCTATTGAACAATTTTCCAAGAGAATGTGTGGAAAAAAAAATCCCAAAACTTAAAAGTAGAATTGGGAATATTTTCAACAAATCAGATTTGCTCATATCAGAAAAATAAAAAAGCCGCGGCTGAATAAACCGCGGCCCTTGATTTACTTACCTATTGCGGCTTTGATCAAATTTAAAGCTGAACCAGCTTTGAACCACATGATTTGGCCGTGATTATAGGTGTGATTTACGGTGATAGTATGGCTGCTTCCATCCTTATGGTTCAATACTACATCCAGAGACTTCCCTGGCATAAATGAAGTCAAACCAACAATATCTATTGAGTCATCCTCCTGAATCAGTTCATAATCAGTAGGATTGGCAAAAGTCAAGGCTAGCATGCCCTGCTTTTTCAAATTGGTTTCATGGATTCGAGCAAAGGATTTCACCAAGATGGCTCTCACTCCAAGAAATCGTGGCTCCATAGCTGCATGCTCTCTTGAAGAACCTTCACCGTAATTTTCATCTCCAACTACGATTGAACCGATGCTATGCTGCTTATAATTCCGCTGTGTAGCCGGAACTTCCCCATACTCACCAGTCAACTGATTTTTTACTCTGTTGGTCGATTCATTGAAATAATTAACAGCTCCGATCAACATGTTATTGGAAATATTATCCAAGTGGCCTCTATATTTCAACCAAGGTCCAGCCATAGAAATATGGTCGGTAGTACATTTCCCTTTTGCTTTGATCAAAAGCTTTAAACCCTTAAGATCCGTTCCTTCCCATGGTGTAAATGAATCCAGCAACTGAAGACGATCTGATGCAGGATCAACCAAAACTGAAACTTTTGATCCATCTTCAGCGGGTGCTTGATAACCGGCATCTTCCACAGCAAAACCCAAAGTTGGAAGCTCCAAACCAGTAGGCTCATCCAATTTCACGGCATCGCCATCAGAATTGATCAGGGTATCTGTAAGAGGATTGAATGTCAAATTACCAGCAATTGCTAAAGCGGTAACAATCTCTGGAGATGCTACAAATGCGTGGGTATTAGGGTTACCGTCTGCACGCTTCGCAAAGTTTCTGTTAAATGAGGTGATGATTGAGTTTTTTTCCTGCTTCTCTGCTCCATGACGAGCCCACTGCCCGATGCAAGGTCCGCAGGCATTGGCAAGCACTACTCCACCCATTTGACCAAAAGTATCCAAGAATCCGTCTCGCTCTACCGTGTAGCGAACCTGCTCGGAACCCGGTGTGATGGTGTATTCAGATTTTGCGATCAATTTCTTATCAACCGCTTGTTGAGCTAAAGAAGCTGCTCTGGAAATATCTTCATAGGAAGAGTTGGTACATGATCCAATTAACCCTACATCCAACTTTGCCGGCCAGCCATTTTCTTTTACTGCGGCTGCAAATTTAGAAATAGGCCAAGCCAAATCCGGGGTAAATGGTCCATTGACATGCGGCTCGAGCTCAGAAAGGTTAATCTCGATCACTTGATCAAAATATAATCCGGGATTCGCATATACCTCCTCGTCACCTGTCAAATGTTCTGCAATTAAATCTGCCAAAGCAGCAACATCAGATCTGCCTGTTCCATGAAAATAAGCTGCAGATTTCTGATCATATCCAAAAATTGAGGTAGTAGCTCCGATCTCCGCTCCCATATTGCAGATGGTACCTTTACCAGTGGCGGAAAGTGAACGTGCTCCTTCACCAAAATATTCTACGATTGCGCCAGTTCCACCCTTCACAGTGAGGATTCCAGCAACTTTCAAAATGACATCTTTAGCTGAAGTCCAACCAGACATTTTACCGGTAAGTTTCACACCGATAAGTTTTGGGAATTTCAATTCCCAAGCTAATCCGGCCATAACATCACATGCATCAGCACCTCCGACACCGATTGCTATCATCCCAAGTCCACCGGCATTTGGGGTGTGAGAGTCAGTACCGATCATCATCCCACCTGGGAACGCATAATTCTCCAATACTACTTGGTGAATAATACCCGCTCCCGGCTTCCAAAATCCAATTCCATATTTATTGGAAACTGAGGCCAAAAAATCATATACTTCTCTATTTTTATCCTTGGCTTTCGATAAATCTTGTTCTGCTCCAACTTCCGCCTGAATCAAGTGATCACAATGCACCGTAGAGGGAACTGCAACTTGATCTCTTCCAGCCTGCATAAACTGTAGCAAGGCCATTTGCGCAGTCGCATCTTGCATTGCCACACGGTCAGGCTGAAAGTCAACGTAGGAAGCACCTCGACTATATGCTTGAGAAGCAGGGCCTTCACTCAAGTGAGCATAAAGAATTTTTTCGGTCAAAGTAAGTGGTTTCCCTACAGCTTTACGGGCTGCGGCTATTCGCTCCGGAAACCGGGCGTACACCTCTTTGATCATATCGATATCAAAAGCCATTTTTTTGGATTTTAGGTGGATAAAAGATTCAATTTTTGGAATGCGAATATAAGGAAAAGCCCTCAAAAAAGGTAATTAACCGCGAACTGGATTGAAGTGTTTGTACCAGCTTTTTGTCATTTCAACATGTATTTCTTTCAAAGGAACAAGAAAATTGAAACCATTAACCAAATCAAACCCACCAAAAAGAAAATGAGGGTATAAGGGAAGATTTTTCGTACTGAAACTCCAGTAATTGCCATTAGCGGAAGAGCCCAAAAAGGCTGTAAAAGGTTGCTGATTTGGTCTCCATATGCAAAGACCATGATCATTTTTCCTTTGTCAAGTCCAATCGCCGATGCTGTTTCAAAAATAATCGGACCTTGAATAGCCCATTGCCCACCTCCTGATGGTACAAATAGATTTACCAATGCTGCGCTGAAAAATGTAAAAAACGGGAACAATTCAGGATTAGCCATAGCAACTCCCCAATTCGAAAAAGTGGTCAAAAGACCCGAATCTGTTATTAACCCAAGAATCCCTGCGTAAAAGGGAAATTGAATAAATATATCTACAGAACTTTTGAGGCCACTTCCTACGGCAATTGAAAAATTCGCGGTGCTACGATATACAATTAGGGTTAATGAAAAAAGCAGGAAATTCACCCAATTGAGGGAAACAAAGCTCAGTCCTTTGTTCTCTTCAAAAACCACTCCGACAATCAGAATGAAAAGCATCCCCAATCCGGCAATTCTCGCAAGATTATTTTCTACTCCAGGACCTATTGGTTTAATCGCAATGGAATCCGAGGCCTCAGATGTTTTGCTACTTTTCCTTGCAAAGTACCAAGCAGTACTTAGAAAAATCAGAAACAGTCCTACTGTGGTAACCAAATTAAAGCTTGAAAAAAGCGTTGCTTCGACAGGAATTACCCCGACTTTCCCCTCAAGAAAATGTCCTGATTCTGCCACAGTCAAAGGAGCGGAACCTGACAGACCTCCATGCCAAATACCCATTCCCAAATAGCCGGAAGCAGCCAAAAGAGCTGGATTTGTACTTTTCCCTTTTTCTTTTAATGCCTCATGCATAAACCTAGCTAAGACTGCTCCGACTATCAAGCCAAATCCCCAATTGAGCAAACCGGAGATCATTGTAATCGAAGCGGTAAGTATAACGGCAGAAATGAGCTTCTCCGGAAACGATGCAATTTTTCTTAGAAAAAGATTTACGGGTCTGAATACGGCCAAAGAATATCCAAACACCAGGATCATCATCATTTGGAGTGTGAAGCCGATCAATCCAAAAAATCCGTGTTGCCAAAATCCAAAAACATCCACAAGCCCGTAATTACCAGCCGAATGAGTTTCAGGCATATATACTAAGACAAGAATAAAAGTGAAAACCGTTAGGACAATTACGAGCCCAAAAGGGGAAAACAAAGATTCAATCAAATTATCCCGGACTAATTTGTTCAACACTTTTTTAGTTTAATTTTATCGTTTATTATTGATACATCATTAAAACCATTCATATACGCGACCAACCGAAAGTCAAAAATCAAATCCAGTGGAACTCATTTTTAATCCATTCGCACTTGCCCTGATCATTTCGAGTTTAACAGTCGGAGGTCTTTCGGTTTATATTGGCATTAAAGTAGAATCTTCGGTCAAATGGATTGCTTTTGTAATGCTGTCTTTTTCCATTTGGGGATTTTTTTACGGCCTTGAATTAGCTTCTCAAACGCTCGAAAATATGCTCTTTTGGAGCAAATTCCAATATATAGGTTTGGTATTGGCGCCATCCTGTTGGGTTGTATTTTCTTTGAAATATACTGGATATGATACGTCCAATAAACCCTGGATTTATCCAGCTATTTTTACCCTTCCTGTCATTACATTTTTAATCGTATTGAGCAATGAATGGCATCTTCTGCATTATAAAAACACATGGGTGCTTACAGAAGCTCCTTTCCCGCTTCTAGGGATAGAAAAAGGAGCATGGTATCCTGTGCAGATTGTTTATTCTTATTTTTTCTATTTTCTTGGTACTGTAATACTATGGACAAGATTTCGCTATGCAAATATTCATTTCAAGTTTCAGACAAAACTTTTAATAGTTGCGGGATTCTTCCCACTGATGGTCAATATCCTCTATCAGTTATCCTGGATTAAACCCTATGAAGGTTTGGACTTAACCCCCTTTGCCTTTATTTTTACATACTTCTTAATCTCTATTGCAATCCTACGTTTTAATCTCCTAAACCTTAAACCCGTTGCCAGAGACAAGATCTTGGATGTAATGCCACGAGGGGTGGTTGTCTTTGACCAACAAGAAAAGATTGTTGATTTCAATGCCGCCTCAAAAACATTTTTCTTTCATTCCAAAAAAATTAGGATGGGACAATTGGCTACAGAACTTTTTTCTGAAAATCCAGAAATTCAAAAATTAGTGAGAGACCAAGCAAATCAATCTATCGATTGTAGGTTAGTAATCAGAGAAGAAGAGCGGATTTTCAGGGTGGAATCTCTACAAATATTGGATAACAAAACTCTTTCGATTGGGGTGGTACTGTTTTTTGATGACATTACAAATCAGATTAAGACCAACGAACAGCTAAAGCAGCAGGCAAAAGATCTGCAGCAACTCAATGATCTTAAGGATAAATTTTTCAGCATCATTTCGCATGATCTCAAAGGCCCCGTATTTGGTGTTAAAGAACTTATCCATCTGACACAAAACGGAACTGTCACAGAAGAAGAGTTTTTGGGAATGATACCCGAGATATCCAAAAACATGGAGCATGTAGCACTCTTGTTAGATAATCTTTTGGCATGGACAAGCTCCCAGCTTAAAGGCGAGTACCTTCAGCCAGAAATCCTTGATTTGAATAAGTTGATCCTGAGTCAAAAAAATCTTCTGGACAGAATTGCTCTTGAAAAATCGATTTCTATTGAAATCAAAGGGTTTGAAAATTCTTGGGTAATCGCAGACAAGAATATGCTGGAATTGATAATCCGAAATTTAATGTCCAATTCTATAAAGTTTTCTGGATCCGGAACAAAAGTGCTTGTCACCTGTGAAAAGCAGGAAGAGCATTTAAAAATTTGTTTTCAGGATTTTGGAGTTGGAATATCTGATGAAAACTTACAAAAACTAAATGATGGAATCTCTTTCACTACACGGGGTGAATCCAATGAAACCGGAACGGGGTTAGGTCTATTACTTGTCAAAGAGTATATTATGAAAAACCATGGCAGTATGACTGTTCAGTCAAAAGAAGGCGAAGGAAGCAAATTCTGTGTCACCCTTCCACGATCCTACGAATTTGAACTAAGCCGACTCAACTGACCAAGTTCAGTTTTAGAAGAAATTTCAATGTATCCACATTATCGGCATAGTCCCAAGGCTCAGGATATTGTGCTTCTCCGAAAGGAATAGAACCTGAGATCAACCTCTCGTCCGCAACTACACACTGTATCTTTTCTTTCTGGGAACTTAATAATTTGAGGAGTTCCTCTTTGGAATCATACACTTCATAAAAAAGTACCCCAATCGGTGAGACAAGGTCCTTACTTTCCCGAAGAATCAAAAAGCCATTGTCTAGGTGAGGTTCACGATTTACAAGGTAAATTGATTTGATGTATTCGTAATTATTGAGGTATTTGTGATTGGAAGCAACCCAACTGAATTTTTCCATCACGTCTAAAAAATGCTGTAGGTGTACCACGTTTTTAACAAAAATCTTGGATACATTTCTACATCCCAGGCCATAATAAAGGAAGATATCCTTTCCCAATTTATCCAGATCCTCATCGGTTTCTTCACCGGTTAAAATGGCAATTGAGGTCCTGTTTGCACGAATGATACTGGGATATTTGCCAAAATAATAGTTGAAATACCGAGCCGAATTATCACTTCCAGTAGCGATATATGCGTCCATTCCTTTGAGCATTTCCTCAATTCGAATGAACTTTTCAAACCTAGGCTCTACTTCCAAAAGTTTTTGGATTAACCAATTGGAAAAAAAAGAATCCGCAGAACTTAACTTGGGCACTGCAATGTGTCCAGCAATCAACACACACATCAAGTCATGGAAACCAACACCCGGAATATTCCCCGCCATTAGAATTCCGATATTTTTAGGAGCTTGGAATTCTGAAATTGAGTAATTGGAAATCCATTTTTCTAATTTCTTTTCTTCTAAAAGTAAGGCAAGCCCAGCCAAAGCAGAGTCCATCGACACCTCTGAAAACCAACTATTTTGATTATTTGATCTACGGAAAAGTTCACCCTTCTCTTCGGGACCAAGAGTCCTTAATAAATTCCCTAGTTGGCTAAATGCTTCAATTCTTTCTTTCAAAGATAAATTTGGATTCATCTTGCAAAGGTACCAAAAGCAAGAAAGGATGGAACAAATTTAAATTAATTAGTATGACAACTTTTTATTGCCTTGGAGCTTTCGAGATTGTACTTTTGGGGTAAAATTGATCGAACCATGGCAATAATGATTACAGACGAATGCATCAATTGCGGTGCATGCGAACCTGAATGTCCAAATACAGCGATTTATGAAGGCGGAGTAGAGTGGACATGGGGAGGCGGAACATCCCTAAAACAAGTTACTCTTGAAGATGGAAGCGTTGTAGATGCTACTGCAAAGCAACAGCCTATTTCAGATGAGTTTTATTACATCGTGACAGCAAAGTGTACAGAATGCAATGGCTTTCACGAAGAACCACAGTGCGCTGCAGTATGTCCGGTGGATTGCTGTGTGGATGATCCTGAACATAGAGAAACTGAAGCCGAATTGCTGGGCAAAAAGGCATTTATGCATGGCGAGTAAGAGTGGTCCTAGCACCACTCTTATTTTCCGAAAACAATCCTTTCATCCCTATTTTTTAACATTTTACACCTTAGTTCTCAGAAGGTTTTAAAAAAAATCAAAGATCCTTTTTGAATTCTACATGGCTTTTGTTTTACTTTATCTCAATATTTAGTACAACCCAACCCTAAAATAAGGAAGCACTGTGGAAGATCACCGAGGATACGACCGAGAAGAAATTTTCTCCAAAAAAGTAAAGGCAGGAAAGAGAACCTATTTTTTCGATATTAAATCCACCCGAGCAAGCGACTATTACATCACCATTACGGAGAGTAAAAGAAGAATGAACGGTGATGGTTTTACATACGAAAAACATAAAATTTTCCTCTATAAAGAAGATTTCTTCAAATTTGTGAATGCGCTCAATGAGACCGTGGATCACTTGAAAGAGGAGTTAATGCCAGAAGTTGATTTCACACAGTTTGAAAAAGAGGATTTAGAAAGTGAAATCAATGATGAGTTGAAATGGGAATAGCACGTGATGGCTTTGTTGATTGTAAATCCAGAGTTGATTAAAGTATATTTGAGGAGGCCAAGGCCTCCTTTTATTTTGTAGCTATGCAGCGGTTTTTCATTTATCTTATTCTGTTCATTGCCGCCTTTTTATTATTTGGCTGGTATTTTTCCAATGTCACTTTATACCTGATAATTTCCCTGATTTTTGCGGCATTACTTCGGCCGCTTACTAATAGACTTAATGACTTCCATCTTGTTGGGCAGCATATTCCGCGTTGGCTGGCAATTCTGATTTCCTATGCATCGATTGGTTTGTTGATTTTTCTATTGAGCTTGATGTTTTTACCACTGATCAACAATCAGTTACTCATCTTGTCTGAAATGGATCTTGAGGGAATTTATATTCAAATCCAGGAGCCAATAAGTAGGATAGAACGTCTACTGATGCGCTATCAATTGGTGGAGAATAAACCGGGGTCTCTTTTTGAGGAATTGAAAAATTCCATAATTGATTTTATAAAAACATTTGACTTCGGTGGATTTATCAGCGGTTTGATCAATCTGACAAGTAGCCTTTTGATTGGCATTATGGCTGTAGGATTTATTACTTTTTTTCTCTTGCTGGAAAATGGTCTTTTGAGAAGAAATCTTTTGAATCTGATTCCTAACTCATACTTCGAGCTTTCTGTAGCCACATTTACTAAAGTAGAGAAGCTACTTTCAAATTATCTTTTTGGACTATTAATTCAAATGCTTTTCATTTTTTCCATTGCCAGTTTGGGCCTCACGATCGCAAATGTCGACTATGCCTTGACCATTGCACTATTTGCGGCAGTAGCCAACCTTATTCCCTATGCCGGTCCTATCCTAGGTTCTGTTTTTGGGATTATTGTAGGCATCTCTACTGGTACTTTTACTAGTGATGCTGAGTACACTTACTTTCTTTTCAAGATTTTGTCTGTTTTTGCTGTAGTCCAACTCACTGATAATGTGGTACTACAGCCGATGATTTTCTCCAAAACAGTAAAGGCCCATCCGCTTGAGATATTTGTTATTATCTTTGCCGGGGCAAAAATCGCAGGCATCCTTGGGATGATCTTCGCTATTCCGGTTTATACCATTTTCAGGGTTTCCATTTTGGAGTTCTTCAGAGGGTACAAATCCTATCGAATATTTAAAATTAAAGCAACGAATTAATGGCATTACAATGTGGCATTGTTGGACTTCCTAATGTTGGAAAATCCACCTTGTTTAATGCGCTATCCAGCGCTAAAGCAGAAGCAGCAAACTTTCCTTTCTGTACTATCGAACCTAATGTGGGCGTGGTATCCGTCCCAGACAAAAGACTTCAAATCCTTGAAGGATTAGTCAATCCTCAACGCGTTGTACCTACAATAATCGAATTCGTTGATATAGCCGGATTGGTTAAGGGTGCTTCTAAAGGAGAAGGTCTTGGAAATAAATTCCTAGCTAATATTCGAGAAGTCGATGCAATCATTCATGTAATTCGATGCTTCGAGGATGATAATATCGTCCATGTAGCAGGTGGGGTCGATCCTATTTTTGATAAAGAAGTAATCGATACAGAGCTACAATTGAAGGACCTGGAATCTGTAGAAAAGAAAGTTCAGAAAGTTGAAAAAATCGCCAAAGCGGGAGATGCAAAAGCCAGAGTCGAACTTGAAATTCTTAATCGATTTAAACAAGGATTGACATCAGGATTGAACGCCCGTGCTATAGAAGCCGACAAAGAAGAACTGGAAGCAGTGAAGGATCTTCATCTGCTTACAATAAAGCCTGTACTTTACGTAGCCAATGTCGATGAAGGAAGTATCCTGACAGGTAATAAATTTGTAGACACGCTAAAGGAGAAGGTCAAAGAAGAAAATGCAGAAGTAATACTTCTTTGCGCAGCAATTGAGTCACAAATTGCAGAATTTGAAGATGCTGATGAAAAGGCAATGTTCCTGTCCGAGTATGGTTTGGAGGAAAGCGGACTGAACCGTTTGATCTCGGGAGCCTATTCTTTGTTGGATCTTATCACTTATTTTACTGCCGGAGTTCAGGAAGTTAGAGCATGGACGATAAAAAAAGGCTGGAAAGCTCCTCAAGCTGCTGGAGTAATTCATACCGATTTCGAACGCGGCTTTATCAAGGCTGAAGTGATCAAACTAGCTGACTACCAACAATTCAAAAATGAAGCGGGCTGTCGGGAGAATGGGAAAATTTCAATTGAAGGAAAAGAATATGTAGTAAAAGATGGTGACATTATGCATTTTAGGTTCAACGTTTGACTTTTTTTGAAATTTATTTGTATTTTCGCAATTGCTTATCCACCCAAACACGTAAGTATTTTAATTCATTGTTGTCTCATTTTATTTTTAATTCACCGTGAGAGTTAGACTAATATTTTCACTTAAAAACAAAGGCTCTTATCTGCCTTTCCATCACCAGTATATCCTGGCACAATTCCTTAAGGGGTTAATTGTAAAAGGAGGAAGAGAAGAATTCTTCAACTACAACTTCTTTAATTTTTCTGGCCTTAAAGGTCAGACCAAAGTAAGTAGAAGTGGGTTGCATTATTACTCCAGTCTGGTCACGCTTGTTCTTTCTTCGCAAAGCGAGGATTTCATAGACTACTTGCTAGAGCAGGTTTTTGCTACGCCAAAAATTGAACTCGGCAACTTGATTCTATCACCGGAATACACCGAATTGGAAACCGAGCCTACGCTTGAGACCAACAATAAATTTGTGTGTATCTCTCCGCTTGTATTAATCACTCCAGCCTTCAATGAAGAAGCTGGAAAGCGATTTATCAATCCGGACAGTGATGAATTTTCTGATTTGCTCTACGAATCAACCCTGACCCGAATGGAAAAGTCGGGCTGGTACACTCCAGAGCAAATGGAATCTTTTTTCAAGTTTCAGGTAGTTCCTGACATGGTTTATGTCAATAAACTGAAGGAGCAACAAAAGAAATTCGCTAGAATCTATGCAGTGTATGACATGGATGTAAAATATGAGGTAAGAGGATACACACTTCCTTTTACTTTATATGCTGCTCCTGAAGTTCAAGATTTCGTGTTCAAATGTGGTCTTGGCGCATTCACTCACAAAGGTTTTGGAATGCTCGATTTAGCAAACCATCCTTCCGGATCTAACAGAACTACAACTTACAAATTCAAAAGAGAAGGTTTTGTTCCCTACAAACCTACAGAGCGAGTAAGGCAAAATGTAGCCCCAACATCTGAAGAAGGTGAAGGAGAATCTGAGCTTCCTGAAGAATTATAAAAATCAAAACCTCTCAAACTCGAGAGGTTTTTTTTATATCCTTCGTCGATTAGGATGGAGATCAACATAACCAACGAGCTGATCATATCGAGATCCCAAGGCTCGATAGTAGACCAATACCTCATACTCGTTTTCAGTCTCAAAATAACTCCCTTCGATAGATTCGGAATCATACCCATCTGCTGTCTTATAAGCATAATGGTAATCATACCAACCCTGTTTCATCAAAATTGAGGTGCTGTAAAGTCTAGTCTTTGGATCATAGACCATTTTTGATTCAGGATTTTTCCCCCAAGCGGTCAATGCACCCAGCATATATATTTCACGATTAGGCTCAGCTTGAAGGTGAAAAGTGGTGTAGATGTATTCGCTTTCCACTTCAGGATTACCGCCTATCCTATCGTTTGTGTATACAATGTATTGACCATTAAGGTCTAGGTATTGCGAATAAACTCCACCGGGACGAGGCTTATCAACCAAAGAATTTGCGAGAATGACAGTTTCTTCCACTTTAATATCTGCTATATTAACTCCTGTTGCTCTGATAAACCGCAAATCCACAAATCGAAATTCATTCCCTGCTTTGAATGTATTGGATCCGTCAAAAGCCTCGTATCGGATGCTTTTGGAGCTTTGATTGAGAAAAGTAGGCTTAGCAAGAAACATTGCATTATCCCATCTCTGATTTTGACGAATGATTACTTTCACCTGAGTGGTAGGATCGACCAGGTCAACTTGCGAGTAGTTCACCATGACATTGATTTGCTGAGCTTTTCGTCGATCTTCAGACTGACTTGGTGGAACAATCGATGCACCTATATTGAAAAGTTCTTCATAGACCATAAACCTCCGGGTTAGCACTACATCATTTTCATTCCGATTTCGGTAAACTTTAAGTACATAATTACCTGATTTGGTCACTCTAGGAACTGTAAAGGAATAATGGATATAAGGAATTCGAGTATTTACTGAATAGCCGTAGTCCAGAATATTAAACTCATTGAAATTGGTAGAAAAGTCATTGTTTCGAAGTGCAGACTGCTTCCAGTCGGCGTCACAGTGAATCAACTTGGCCGAATATTGCTCAGGATCATAGGCAATGTCGTCAAAGAGCAAAACCAAAGATCGAGAATCGGATAAAGATATCACGGGAGCATCCAGCTGACTATCTTGCTGTGATCCTTGAGGAAACATCCTTACAGAATGAACATGCTCTGAATAAACTCTATCTTCATAAATCTGCGATAAAGCAGAACTGTTCACAAAAAGAGAAACCAATAAAAAACCGAATAGCGTTTTAATAGACATAGTTCAAAATAGGAATTTTAGCTCATACTCAAGGGCTATTATCCTGCCAATTCTTGCAAGGAAGAGATCTGATCCACCAATTCTTCCCATTTTCCGTTGATTTCGCCCAAACTATTTTGAATATTTTGGTAGCTGTCCTGAAGTTTTTGTGCCTTCACCTCATCCACATAAACCTCCGGATCCGCCATTTTTTCCTCAGTCTCAGATTTCAGCAATTCAAGGGATTCGATCTCCTTTTCGATTTTTGAGAGCTGCTCTTCTAATTTTTTCAAATCTTTCTTGGCTTGCATAGCCTCCGGAGTCGCCCGAGGAGCCATTGGCTGTATCTTTTTTTCAATTTTTTCCGCAGGAGCAGCCATAACTTTTACTTCAACTTGTTGACTTCTCCAAAACTCATATTCATCATATGTTCCCGGGTATTCTTTGATTTCCTTATCCTCAATATACCAGATCTTATTTGCCACACCTTTGATGAAATGACGGTCGTGAGATACAGTGATAAAAGTGCCTTCGTATTGCTGTAAGGCCTGAATCAGGATGTTTACCGATTGAAAATCCAAGTGGTTGGTTGGTTCATCAAGCAGGAGGAAATTTGCTTCCGATATCAGTGTCTTAGCCAAAGCAACTCGGGATTTTTCCCCACCCGAAAGCACTTTAATTTTCTTATACACTTCTTCATTAGAGAACAAAAAGCATCCTAAGACTCCTCTCAATTCCATTTCAGTTTTCTTACTACCCGCTTGGGACATCTCCTGAATGATTTCATTATCCAGTGTCAATGCTTCCAACTGATGTTGCGCAAAGAAGGCCTTGATTACATTATGGCCTTCAGTTCGTTCGCCCGAAATCTGTTCTGTTCCGGCAATCACTCTCAGCAAGGTCGATTTCCCTTTTCCGTTTGCTCCGATCAAGGCGATCTTATCCCCTCTTTCGATTCGAGCAGTCGTATTTTTCAAAATCACCAAGTCGTCATATGCCTTGGAAACATGATCCAGTACCACGACATCTCGTCCTGATTTTTGAGAAAATTTGAATTTGAAGTTGACGAAGGCTTCGTCATTGACGACTTCGTTCACCCGATCCAAGCGATCAAGCGCTTTGATACGGGATTGAACTTGGTTTGACTTGGTAGCTTTGGCACGGAATCGCTCGATGAATCGCTCTGTCTGCTTGATCATCTGCTGTTGATTTTCATAAGCATTATTCTGAAGCTCCATTCGGATTTTCTTTTCTTCCTTATAGAAGGAATAATTTCCGGGATACGAAGTCAAAGTCTCGTTTGCCACCTCCACAGTAGTACTGATACAATTATCCAGAAAAGTCTGATCGTGAGAAACGACTATTACCGCACCTTCATAATTTTTTAAATAGTTTTCCACCCACTGAATCGAAGGGAGATCCAAGTGGTTGGTAGGCTCATCGAGCATCAGTAGAGATGGTTTTTCCAAAAGTAGCTTTGCCAGCATCACTCGCATTCTCCAACCTCCGGAGAAAGTTCGGAGTGGTTTTTCCAGGTCGGCAGTCTGAAAACCAATACCTTCCAAAACTTCTTCAGCTTTTGCTTTGATGGTATATCCTTCATTGGATTCAAATCGCTCCTGAAGAAAAGCCAAGCGGTTGATGATTTCCTCGGAATAATCCGTTTCCATTTTTCTCAAAACTTCATCAATCTCATCCTGAAGCTGTAAGGTTTCTTTGAAAGCGGCCAAAGCAACATTGAGGATACTTTCGTCAGATTGGAAAGAAAGCAAGTCCTGATTCAAAAATCCAAGGGTACAGTCTTTTGCTTTTTGGACCTCTCCTGAGGTTGCCTGAAAGTCCCCATTAATAATTTTAAGCAACGTTGATTTGCCTGTCCCGTTCTGACCAACGAGTCCGATCTTGTCTTTTGGCTTGATATGAAGATTTGCATTTTCGTAGAGCGGTCGCCCTCCGATGAAGTATGATAGATTACTGATTGAAAGCATGTCGCAAAAATAACCATTAACCCGTTTATACACCTCCGCTGGGAAAACAATCTCAGAATGTTTAGCTTATTTTATTAAAACAAAACATATGAACTATATCAAACCCATAATTTTCAGCCTTTCACTAGGAATAATTTCGCTCAGTGCCAGCTGCCAAAGCAAGCCTCAGGAATCACAGTCCTCCGGAGTAGGCAATAAAATTGATATTAGCAATACCAAAGTAGATGTCAAGTTGGATCAAATCAAGCTTCAACCCGGATTCAAAATCGAAGTTTGGGCAGGAGACGTTCCAAATGCACGATCCATGGCGATTTCGGATAACGGAATTGTCTTCGTGGGAAATCGGCAAGGAAAAAATGTCTATGCCCTAGTTGATGAAAATGGGGATGGAAAAGCCGATACCAAATATATTTTGGCAGATGGCCTAAAAATGCCAAACGGTGTCGCCTACAAAGACGGTGATCTTTACGTAGCAGAGGTCAGTAGAATTCTTAGATTCAAAGACATTAAGAATACCTTGAATAATCCAAGCTACGAAGTGGTGTATGATCAATATCCTACTAAAACTCACCATGGCTGGAAATTCATTGCTTTTGGGCCGGACGGGATGCTTTATGTACCAGTCGGAGCACCATGCAATATCTGCGAATCCAATGAGGAAATCTTCGCCAGCATCACACGCTTAGATGTCGACACACCCGGCTCAAAACCTGAAATAGTGGCTCACGGAGTCAGAAATACAGTTGGCTTTGACTGGCATCCTGAGACCAAGGAATTATGGTTTACAGACAATGGCCGAGATATGATGGGAGATGACATTCCTGATTGCGAGCTCAACCGAGTCTCTGCTGACGGCCAGCATTTTGGGTACCCCTATTGGCATGCAGGCACGGTAAAAGATCCAGACTTTGGCTCAAAAGGAAAAGAAGCATCGGCCTATGTAGCTCCTGCCGCTAATCTTGGAGCGCACGTTGCTCCGCTTGGGATGCGCTTTTATGAGGGAGAAATGTTTCCAAATTCCTTTCAAAATCAAATTATCATTGCCAAACACGGCAGCTGGAATCGGAGCAAAAAAGTAGGTTATGAAGTGGTGATGGCTGAAATTGACGGTTCGGGAAATGTGACTGGACAACAAGTTTTTGCCAGCGGCTGGTTGGACGATGCTTCTCAGGAAGTCTGGGGAAGGCCAGTTGATGTTCAGGAATTGCCGGATGGAAGTTTGCTTATTTCGGATGATATGGCAAACTGTATTTATCGAGTAAGTTATTCGAAGTAAAGAAAAGGGAGGCATAGACCTCCTTTTTTTTGAACCATTAAGAGCATTTAGGGAATTAAGTTTTCCCGGCAAATCAAGTATCTTGAAATGCGAGCTTCTTTATTCTCTAAATTCCTAAACATGGGCTGGCAAACCGAAGAGAGTCTGTTATTAAATTTGGGCCGATTTCCATTAATGGTATTTATATCCATTTTCTTCCTCATATTTTTCAATGAGAACAGATAGAACTTCCAAAGTATTTTCCTCTTCAGTTCCGGGCAGGCCAAATCCCTCATCAATTAGATATTTTACATATTCTAATGCTTGCTGATACTCGGAATCATTGACAAGAATTTTTATCCTTGGTTTTTCAATTGCTTTCATACATTTAAGTTAATTAAACAAAAAAAATCCCCGAAAAATTCGAGGATTTGTATTTCAATTCTTTGGTTTACTTCAACCAATCCGGCTTGGTCGTATCTACTTCAGCCTGAAGCTGATTGAGTAGGTTATATAATCCGAAGTAGGTTCTGTTGATGTAGAGTCCGTGTCTTGAGCCTCTCGCCTGTCTGGACTTTCGGAACATTTTGTCATTAGATATTCTATCGCCCAATTGGAAGATCTGCTCGAAGAAACTGTCATCGGCGAAGTCAAACCTATCTACATGGAATGGTTTTCCAAGCAGTGAAATCATTTCTCTGAAAACTCCCTTGAAATACGCCTGTTCGGTCTCATTATCCTTGTCCGAGATAAATTCCAAGTCAAAGAAAATCTGATCCAATTCTTCCTGATTGATGAGTAACTCCTTTTTGATTAAAGCGAAATAACCTACATAGAAATCCTCAGGTATGACTTTCACACAGCCAAAATCAATAATTCCCAACTGATCATTCTCCTGAATAATGAAGTTGCCCGGATGTGGATCAGCATGAACTTGCTTCAGGTTATGCACTTGGTGATGGTAGAAATCCCATAAGGCTTGGCCAATTTGATTCTTCGATTTCTGCGATGGATTAGTGTCCATCCACTCTTTGATATGCTTACCGGAGATCCAATCCATAGTGATGATCCGATCTGAACTCAAATCATCATAATAAGTGGGGAACTTAAGATTTGGAATATGTCCACATGCCTCGGAAATTTCACGAGAGCGCTCGACTTCTAAAACATAATCTGTCTCCTCCACCAATCGCTCTTCCACTTCTCCCATATAATGATCGAGTTCCTTTTCATTCATATTGAGTAAGCGCAGTGCAAATGGTCTGACCAGTTTCAAATCCGAACTTACAGAATCTGCTACTCCAGGATATTGAATCTTAACCGCTAAAGTTTTACCGTTTTTTGTTGCCTGATGCACTTGTCCAATCGATGCAGCATTCACAGCCGAGCGAGTGAACGTATCAAACATTTGCTCGGGGGTCTTGCTGAAATGTTTTTGGAAGGTCTTAACAACCAAGGGATAAGACAGCGGCGGTGCAGAATACTGAGCCATCGTGAATTTGTCCTGATACGCACGTGGAAGTAAATTTTTGTCCATTGACATCATCTGCGCAACCTTCAAGGCGGAGCCTTTCAGTTCACTCAAAGATTTATAAATGTCTGTTGCATTATTCTGATGAAGCTCCTCCTTATCCATGGATGGATTGACCATCTTTTTAGCGTAATGCTTCACATAGTTCCCACCGACTTTAGCTCCCGTAGAAATAAACTTAGCCGCTCGCTGCACTTTGGAAACCGGTATGGTTGCCTGTTCTGATACCTTAGTGGCCATGATTATTTATTTTGATAAAGAAACTTTGCGAAGTCTAAAAAGCTATCTAATGCGCTTTTGCCCATTAAATCAAATGTCAAATTCACGGATTTTTCAATAGCTGCATCCGTTTTTTCAAATCTTGGAGAACGATCGTCCAGCCAATATCTGAATATAAATGCAGCCTCAAGCCAAAGTGCTTCATCGTAGCGGTCAGAAATAATAGGCCGATTGGCGATTTCCTGAGTTTCTTTACCTTCAAGAATTATCTCCCCGGCGAAGTCCTTGAACTTCTCTTTGAACTCCTTGCCATCCAAGGCCAAAGATTTCATGGATTGGGCTTTATCCTGATACAGACTTAAAAGGTATGATCTGTTCTTTTTCAGTTCTTCTATCCAAGTAAATAAGAAGCTGAGAAATTTTTCTCTTACACTGTATTCTTTAAACACCTCCTGAGATTCAATTTGCTCTAGCGTAGTTTCGAAAATCGACACCCATATAGCGGATTTGATGGATTCAAACGATGTGAAGTAGGTGTAAAACTCCTCTTCCTTCATTTTCAGATCTTTTGCAAACTTAAAAACGGATTTTGGTACGCTTCCATGTTCTAGGACATGATTGACAAAGCCCTCCAAAATCAGCTTTCTAAAATCCTTCTTTGCAGTTTTTTTTGTTGTTGTAGTTTCCATTTTATGAAATCAATTCAAGCACATAACATCAATACCTACCAAGGGGTTTGGAAAAGACACAAAAAAACCGAAGTATTATGATTCGGTTCATTTCTATGAATTCTTATTTGTCCCTCAATCCTTCACTTTTTCAATCACCAGATTGTGATTGGTGTAGATACAGACATCTGCTGCGATGTGAAGGCTTTCTCTGACCATGTCTTCCGCAGACATATGTGGAGCAAATTGCTTCATTGCACGGGCCGCCGATTGAGCAAACATACTTCCTGAACCTATCGTCGCTATTTCCATATCCGGCTCAATGACGTCTCCTGTACCGGAAATAATTAAAATATCGTCCTTATCAGCTACAATCATCATTGCTTCTAACCTGCTGAGCATTCGATCCATTCGCCATTCCTTGGCTAGTTCTACTGCTGCACGCTTCATATTGTTACCAAAAGCTCCGAGTTTCTCTTCAAATTTTTCCAAAAGCGTAAATGCGTCCGCAGTCGATCCTGCAAAACCGGTCACTATTTTACCACCTTGGAGCACACGAAGTTTTTTGACGGTACTTTTTGCTACAGTATTTCCCAAAGTTGCTTGTCCATCAGCTCCAATGACTACTTGTCCATTATGACGAATTGCGACTACGGTCGTTGATTTGATTTTTTCCACGGTGAAAAGTTATTAGTATGTGAGTTATTGGTTGGCTAAGTCTGAAGTAAATGAAGTTAATGGTTATTAGTTATTGGAATTCAACATTGAGTTTTTCATAATTAGGTTGCTGACACTAATAACTTATTTTCCACTAACTGAATTACCCCTTCTCCAATAACCATACAAAAGCAAAAAGTCCTGCGGAAACAGGACTTTTTGGCAGATATTTTTAAATAAGGATTCTGACCGGATCTTCGAGTAGACTTTTTAAGGTCAAAAGGAAGGCTGAACCAACCGCTCCATCCACGACACGGTGATCGCAGGAAAGCGTTACTTTCATCACATTACCGATTTTCATCTGTCCGTCCTTCACGATGACCGTTTCTTTAATACCTCCTACTGCCAGAATACAAGCATCAGGTGGGTTGATGATCGCAGTAAATTCATCAATACCGAACATTCCCAAATTCGAGATGGTGAAGGTATTTCCTTCCCAATCTTTCGGTTGCAATTCTTTGGTTTTCGCTTTTCCTCCCAAAGTTTTTGCTTGGTTGGAAATCTGTGAAAGGGTCAACTGATCTGCAAATCTAATCACAGGAACAAGCAAGCCCTCTTCCACTGCTACCGCCATTCCGATATGGATATGGTCGTTGTATCGGATTTTATCTCCAAGCCAGCTTGAATTCACTTTTGGATTCTGACGTAGGGCCACAGCCGATGCTTTGATTACCATATCATTGAAGGAGATTTTCACAGGTGAAATCTCGTTCATGCTTTTTCTCGCTTCAATGGCTTTGTCCATGTTAATTTCCATGGTCAAATAGAAGTGTGGAGCGCCAAACTTGCTTTCTGCAAGTCGCTTTGCGATCACTTTTCTCATTTGAGAGACTTTCTCCTCTCGGAAGCTTTCCTGACCTAACGCAGGAGCGGAAGCACCTGAAGCGGAGGCAACCGCTGCTGCCGGAGCAACTGCAGGTATGAAATTCTCCACATCACGCTTCACTATTCTTCCACCTTCGCCCGAACCGGATACTGCTCTGATATCGACTCCTTTTTCTTCTGCGATTTTCTTTGCTAAAGGAGATGCCTTTACTCGTTCACCATTTGCTGAAGGAGTTGCAGTTGAAGCAGATACAGATGTAACTGGAGCTGGAGAATCAGTAGATTTTTCAGCTTTAGCTTCTTCCTTAGGTTCTTCTTTAGTCTCAGCGGGAGCTGATTCTTTTCCGCTACTTTGCTGTGCTTTTAGCAAAGTCTGGAAATCAGCACCTTTTTCGCCAATTACGGCAATGACTCCATCCACAGCCACGCTGTTACCAGCTTCAACCCCTATATATAATAACACGCCGTCTTCATAAGACTCCAGTTCCATGGTGGCTTTGTCAGTCTCTACTTCGGCGATAATTTCTCCTGATTTCACGGTATCACCCACTTTTTTCAGCCAAGTGGCAATGGTGCCCTCCTGCATCGTATCACTCATTTTTGGCATGGTGATCACAGTAGCATTAATACTGGAAGAATCAATTTTCTCTGTTGCTGCTTCAGACTTTGAAGGCTCTGCCTCTTTAGCTTCAGGTTTCGACTCCTCTTTTTTTGCCTCTGGTTTTGATTCTTTAGCTTCTGCTGGTGGATTAGAACCATTAAGCAAATGCTCGTAGTCCTCTCCTTTTTCACCAATTATAGCTATGACGCCATTGACAGGTACAGAGTCTTTTTCCTGAACTCCAATATATAAAAGGACACCTTCGTCGTAAGATTCCAACTCCATGGTTGCTTTGTCAGTTTCCACTTCAGCAAGGATATCTCCCGGCTTGATAGTATCTCCAACTTTTTTCAGCCAAGAAGCGATGACCCCCTCCTCCATTGTGTCACTCATTTTTGGCATTCTGATTATTTCGGCCATAGGTAATTTCGAGCTTTATCGTTTTTAAAGTGTCCAAAAATAGTTTTTAAAAACGCTTTATTCAAATTTATATCCTGTATTTTCCTAGCCGAATTAGGCCGATTCAATTCATGCCACTTACTTCCGAAAGTTTTTATCAAAGACCAAAATGGCTATTTAGTGGTCATTTGGAAACCATTTATCCGGCTCTTTTTAGAAGAGTAGAACTCCAAAAACCTGAAAGAGAAAGGATAGCGACATCAGACGGGGATTTTTTGGATCTTGATTGGTATCGAAATCAAAGCACCAAGTTGGTCATTCTCAGTCATGGTTTGGAGGGAAATAGTTCTCGGCCCTATATGCTGGGAATGGCGAGAGAATTTATTTCCAAAGGCTATGATGTGCTTTGTTGGAACTTCAGAGGGTGCAGTGAAGAAATGAACCAAAAAGTAATTTTCTATCATAGCGGAGCTACATATGATTTGGATGCTATTGTTTTCCACGCCCAAAAAGGATATCAAGAAGTTTTTTTAGTCGGATTCAGTTTGGGCGGAAATCTCTCACTAAAGTACCTTGGAGAAAAAGGAGACTCCAATCAAAAAATCAAGAAAGCCGTTGCCATATCTGTTCCTCTGGACCTTGCCGGATCTTGCAATAAAATCTCTTCAGGTGAAAATGTCATTTACTCCAGACGGTTTTTGAATACACTCAAAGAAAAGGTGGTCAGAAAATCACTTGCTTTCCCAGGTGAATTACCAGTGGGGTTACTTCGGAAAATAAAAACATTACGAGATTTCGATGAATATTTTACGGGGCCCCTGCATGGGTTTTCGGACGCAGAAGAATACTACCGGATCAACTCCTCCTTGCAGTTTTTGGATCAAATAAAAATACCCACCTTGGTGCTAAACGCCCAAAATGATCCATTCCTCAGTGAATCCTGCTTTCCTGTGAGACTCGCCAGAAAACTGCATAAAGTTCATTTTGAATTTCCAAAACATGGTGGACATGTTGGTTTCTCGGGGCCTTCCCGTCAAAAAAGCTATTACTCTGAGCTCCGGGCTGTTGAATTTATAACTCGTGATCTCTAACTTCCGCAAAAATCTATTAATGTCCTGATCATGTGCGGAAGATACTCCCTCAGCAAAAGTAAAATTGAATTGGAAGAACGGTTTCAGGCAGAAATGGTGGTTGACTTCAAACCACGGTACAACATTGCTCCCACGCAGCTTGTCCCTGTGATTACTTCTGATAGCCCAAAGGGTTTTTCATTTTTTTATTGGGGAATTACCCCTGATTTTGGACAAAACAAACCCGTCTCCCAAAAACTCATTAACGCCAAAGCAGAAACAATTAATGAGAAAATCTCATTCAAGAGCTCTTTTCAAAAAAGAAGGTGCCTAATTCCCGCAGATGGTTTTTATGAATGGAAAAAGCTCGGGAAAAAGACTAAAATTCCATACCGCTTCACGCTTAGGGATGAAGACACGTTTGCTTTTGCGGGAATTTGGGAAGAATATGAAACTGTATCGGGAGAATCTCAGCATACATTTTTGATTTTAACCACTCCACCAAATGAGCTCGTGTCAGAAGTTCATGATCGGATGCCAGTAATTCTCAGAAGAGATCAGGAAAAAAAATGGCTTGATAAGTATTCCTCGGAAACTGAACTACTAGCTATGCTTGGCCCTTTTCCCGGAGACCAAATGGTAAGCTTTACTGTATCTCCCTTGGTAAACTCAGTGCAAAATGATTCTCCAGGAATAATTCGTCGAACTTCTCCCATGGATCAATTTGGGAATTATACTTTGTTTGGATAGTAAACATTTTTTGATTCAGAGGCTTTTTTGTGGGATAGCCTTATAGTACCGATATTCACAGTCCTTTTTGTTTTAAATCCAATAAACCCAAATGAAAATGAAAAAATCCCGAATCCTTGGAGCCGGTCATTATGTGCCAGAGCGTATTGTCACCAATGCAGAACTCTCTCAAATGATGAATACCAATGACGAATGGATCGTAGAGCGTACTGGAATCCACGAACGTCGATGGTACACTCCCGGAGTGGATACAGTAACCAATATGTCTGTTAAGGCAAGTAGAATGGCAATGGAGCGAGCGGGAGTAGATCCCAAAGAAATTGAATTCATTGTTTTTGCGACAATTACCTCCGACTACTTCCTTCCGGGAAATGGCGTATTACTTCAACGGGAACTTGGAATTTCAACAATCGGAGCATTGGAAGTGAAAAATGCCTGTTCAGGGTTTATCTATGCCTTGTCTGTGGCGGATCAATTCATTAAGACAGGGATGTATAGAAAAATCCTGGTGGTTGGTGCGGAAATCCAATCTTCTGCCCTTGACAAAAGTGATGAAGGTCGGTCAAGTGCAGTAATTTTTGCAGATGGTGCCGGCGCTGTGGTATTAGGAGCTGTGGATCAGGATCAACCTGGCATTCTCAGCACGCACTTGCATTCCGATGGTTCCTATGCAGAGGAATTGTATTGTATAGCTCCAAGCAGTAGCGGAAAAGTCAGAATATCTCAAGAGATGATCGACCGGGGTGATTTCTTTCTGAAAATGAACGGTAATGCTGTTTTCAAGCATGCCATCGTACGCTTCATGGAGGTGATCAAAGAGGCATTAGAGCATAATGGTATGACCAAAGAAGACCTTGACCTCCTGGTTCCTCATCAAGCAAACCTGCGAATTAGCCAATATATTCAGCAAAAACTTCAGCTGCCGGACGCAAAAGTTTTTAACAATATCATGTATTTGGGAAATACCACGGCTGGTACGATACCAATTGCCCTTTCACAGGCTTGGGAACAGGGACGCGTGAAAGAAGGGAATTTAGTATGCCTTGCCGCATTTGGATCCGGATTTGCATGGGCATCTGCGCTATTACGTTGGTAAAAATGGATTTCTCCAAAAAGCCAATCAATCTTGCCCTTTGGTTGGATGCAGATCTGATTCAACGACAAAATGAGCTTAAAGCTCAATTCACTTCGGTTCTGATGGAGGTGGAGAATTCACTTTCAGCTCAAGAATTTCACAAAATCTCACCCAAATCGAAAGGGACAAAACTCTCAAAAGGAAACGATTTGTTAGGTTATCCCTATCAAGTGCTTGACATTATTAGAGATTTTGATCCCAATAATGGGGCAAATATTCGCATCTTGAATTGGTTTGGAAACGGACTATACATTACAGTTCTATTGGGAAAAGGCAGAAAAAATCCAGTCACTGAGTTTCGGGAAATTGGATTTTATTTTGGATTAAGTGAAAATCAATGGGACTACCCAGATCTGATATTAAACAAAAATTATACTGGCAAAGAAATTGAAATAAATGAAGCGTCACTTGGGTTTTACCATTGGATTATTGTAGTTGACGTGAATCCCAACAGTTTTTCACTTAAAGCAGAACTCACAACTCTGGTAAAAAAAATCCTTGGTATTCTGACACTTTCATTATAAAAAAGCAAGAATAAATTTAATTTTAAACAGGAAATCGATTCGTACGTAATATTATTTCGAATACGGTAATTTGACCGTGTCAACTAATTCCGAACAGTCTTTACAGAAATCTACGAGATATGAAATATTTGCTTTTGGCAGTTTTTACCTTCTTAAATTTTTCAGCATTCTCGCAGGGGCCCCAGTTGATCCAGCAATTTAATGCTGATTCCACATTGATGGCGACAGGTGTAGTCACAAACAATCAGCGGGAAGGTCTTTGGAAATTTTTCAATCCTAAAACAAATACACTTCTGGCTGAAGGTAATTTTGCAAAAGGTCAAAGAGAAGGCACTTGGTCCAAATTTTATTCCAATGGGAATCGAGCTGAAACGGCCGAATATCGAGATGGAAAGCTTTTTGGACCAGCGCAGTATTTTGATTCGGAAGGTGCGTTGAAAAAACAGGTAATTTTCCAGGATAGCGTTTTAGTAGGCAAATACACCGAATATTATGGGAAGGCAGGAAATCCCGATTATGTAAACCCACTTCAAATAGTTGTAGAAGGGCAATATGATAAAGGTAAGCGGACAGGTCAGTGGGTCACTTTTTATGAGTTTGGTGAGTTGGCTGCCAGAGAATTTTATGTAAATGGGCTTCGAGAGGGCCCCTACTTGGAATATGATCCCCAAGGAGCAGTGATTACAGAAGCGACCTACTCCAAAGGTCAATTTGAAGGACCTTTCAGAAGGTTAGCATTCTCTCTACCCCTAGAATCGGGTAACTACCAAAATGGAAAAAAAGTCGGTGAATGGAAAAGATATTTTGCAGGAACTAAAGTTCTCGAAGCTGAGGAGTATTATGATCAAAACGGAAATAAAACCGGCGAGTGGAAATACTATTATGAAAGTGGAAGGCTGGCAAGAATCGAAAAATACAAAAACAATATAGGCGTGGGAGATTGGGAAGAATACTTTCCAAATAAGGCCCTCTCCAAGCGAAAGACTTATGAATTAGGAGTGCCTGTAGGCGAATATGTTGAATATCACAGTTCAGGGAAACCTTCTGTTCAAGGACAATATCAAAGTGGGGCAAAAACCGGAATATGGAAAAGCTTTTTTCCTGATGGTGAACTTTACTCGATCGGCGAATACAGAAATGACCTCAAAACCGGATTATGGAAATATTTCAATAAAATAGGAATCTTGATTGCAGAAGGAGAATATAGCTTGGGAATGGAAGTAGGCCAATGGGTTTATTATTATGACGGTGGGCAACTCAAATCCGTGGGATCATACAAACTAGGCCTAGAAGATGGAATCTGGGGCCTTTTCTATGACAATAAGCAATTGACCCAAGAAGAATATTGGAAAAATGGACGTCTGGAAAATGTAGGAGATTGCTTCAGTTATGATGGTCAAAGAAAGTTGGACAAGGGGACATTAAAAGATGGCAATGGAACCCGCATCACCTACTATATCAATGGCCAAAAGGAATCTGAAGGAACTTTCAAGTCAGGAAAGGCTTATGGATTGTGGATATTCTACCATGAGAATGGAAGAAAAGCTTCTGAGGGCTCCATGAAAGAAGGGAAAAAAGAAGGGCCTTGGAGATATTATAATCCTGCAGGAAGATTAGAAGATCTTATTAATTTTAAAAATGATGAAATTATCCCATCAAATTAAGGGGGAGCTTTCCAATTTTGAACATAGGAGTTCCAATTTGGTTTATAAATAAAAAACATACCATGTTCGGATTATTTAAAAAAAAGTCGGAAAAAGATAAGCTTCAGGAATCCTATGCAAAAATGATGTCCGAAGCGCATAAACTCTCCCATACCAATCGCACTGCTGCGGATAAAATGATGGCCGAAGCCGAAGAAATTGCAAAAAAAATTGAAAAGCTCTAACTGATTTAAAATGTGTTTTACATGAATAATCGCATTATTCAATTGTAATCATTTGGATTTTAAATCTTTATCATTAATTTCATTTACTTCTTTGGACTCGTCCGCAGTCGTTTTTCGATTTGTTGAAGTTAATTTTTAGAGTGATTGAGCTACGGACCACTACTCTAAATTTTTAATGCCCGGGACAAAATCTCGGGCATTTCTACTTTCTGGAGTAGTCATCCTGCAATCTGACAATATCATCTTCATCAGAAGGGTTCTCAGGATCTGAATGCATCCAAATTTCAGCCACAACACCCCAAGTATCAGTACCAATTAACCTATGACGCTCCCCCTTTTCTAAAGAAACTACTTTTCCTTTGACCATTTCTTCAACTGGCCCTTGATCATCTGTCGAACTTCTGGAAATTGCAGAATCACCGGCAATCAACTTCCAAAGCTCTGCTCTTCGAAAATGATATTGCCAAGAAAGTCGAGCCCCCGGTTCTACCAGTAGGAATTTTGGACTTAGCTTTTGCTTAAGCTGAGCTTCACTTAGGTTAACTTCAGAAAAAAAATCGCTTTTGAATTTCAAAATCTGCGATTCGTCCAATACAAAAAACCCACCCCAAGGACGATTAAGATCTTTTGAAGAAAGTCTATAACCCAATTTCACCAGGTAATTTTCAACGGTTTCAAAAACTTCCGACTTCTTCTGTGAAATTCCCAATTTCAATTCTTCCATAGCTAAAAATTATAGGGCAAACATAAGAAAAGAATATTCTATGAAAAATTGGACTTAGTAATTTTTAATCTTTTTTAAAAACTCTTCCATTTTTTAAAATAAATTGAAATTCTTTTGAGATTTTCAACCTCATTAGACAATTTTTTAAAAGAAGTCTTTTTTGAAATCTAAAGATTAGCTTAATTCATGAATTACTTTCGCCATGAACCTAATTAATCCACAAGACATCATCTCCAAAATGGAGGGTGTGGTAGAAATAAAAAGCTACCTCAACAAAATCAAGATCATAAAGAACCTTTACCTCAAAGGTGCCAATACGGCAAGTGAAATCTGCAATGAAGTAGGAATCTCCCTTCCCACTGTCAACGCACTTTTAGCCGACTTGATGACTTCAGGTGAGGTCATAAAACAAGGGCGTGCTGAGTCACAGGGTGGAAGAAAGCCGGATCTTTACAGATTGGCTGAGAATGCCTTCTATGTACTTTCAGTTGATCTGTCCAAATTCAACATGCATTTGGCATTGTACTCCTGCACCCATGAGTTGGCATTTGAAAAGGAAGATCATAAAATCATCCTCAATAATGAAGAGGAGACTTTTGATCAGCTCTGTGAGTTAATTGACAAGTATCTTGAAAAAACCAAGGTGCCAGCAGACAAAGTAATCGCGATAGGGTTTTCTATGCCTGGTTTGGTGGATTCAGTCGGAGGTATCAACTACACTTATCTGAGATTTGGTAAAAAGTCCTTGCTGGAGAATCTTGAAGCTCACTTCCAAAAGAAAATCTTTCTCGAAAATGACGCTAGAGCAATGACCCTAGCGGAATACAAGTTCGGTCCAGAGCACAACTACAAAAACGTCTTGGGATTATTCATCGGCTGGGGAATAGGATTAGGGATCATCATTGATGGAAAAATTTATCAAGGCGCTTCAGGTTTTGCCGGGGAATTTTCCCACTCTCCTATATTCGAGTCTCGAGACATCACATGTACTTGTGGAAAGAAAGGCTGCTTAGAAGCTGTTGCATCCGGTACTGCCATTGTCAGGATGGCTGAGGAAGCAATTAAAGTCGATAAAGATAGTATTTTAGCGAGAATGGTCAGAGATCACCAAGGTGAATTGGAGCCAGACCTTGTCGTAGAAGCCGCTCTTGCGGGCGATCAGCGTGCAATCACCATACTCTCCGAAGCAGGTTTGGACCTTGGTAGAGGAATTTCGATGTTGATCCAACTTCTCAATCCCGAGCTCATCATCATCGGAGGATCTGTGGCCGAGGCAAATCAATACCTGATCACTCCGATACAGCAAGCATTGAATATTTACAGTATGGCAAAATCCCGCGAAAGGTCAAAACTGGCGCTTTATCAACTTGGAAAAGATGTAGGGTTATTAGGTGGTGTAGCCGTGGTAAATGAAAAGCTATTTGACGATGTCATCAATAGATTGAGTTAATCAAATAATTTCTGACATCAGAGGAATTACCTTATATTCAATCTAAACCTAAAATCAATTATTGCTTTGGCTTAGAAATGGATCAAATTTTCTTGTAAGGCTTTTAAACTGGAACGTAGTTATGAAATTTACAATTTTGATTCCATTGCTTACATTTTTCATTCTGGCGTTTGATCCAATTGAACCAATAAAATCTATCCCAGAAAGACCCAATATCATACTCATATTCGCTGATGACATGGCCTATGGTGACTTGGGAAGTTACGGGGCTATCGGCTGGAAAACTCCTCATCTCGATCAACTTGCAGCCGATGGAGTCAAATTTACTCAGTTCTATGTTCCGCATGCGGTTTGTACCGCTTCACGGGCAGCAATATTGACTGGCACCTACGCCAACCGACTGGAACTCTTTGGCGCCCTTGACCACACTGCCAATCATGGCTTAAACCCAGAGGAAACGACGATTGCTGAAACACTTAAGTCGAGTGGCTATAAAACGGGAATGATTGGAAAATGGCACTTAGGACACCATCCGGAATTTTTACCTACTCGGCAGGGTTTTGACAGTTTTTTTGGATTGCCTTATTCTAATGATATGTGGCCAAACCATCCAGAGTCTAAAAATTACTATCCTCCCCTTCCTTTGATAGCAGGCGAAGAAACCATTGCATATCTTGAAGATCAGCAAGAATTAACCTCTTGGTACACTTATAAGTCGCTCGAATTCATAGAAAAAAATCAGGATAAACCGTTTTTCTTGTACTTGGCGCACAGCATGCCTCATGTTCCACTTTTTGTTTCTGACAAGTTTAGAGGCCAATCTGAGCAGGGCGCATACGGAGATGTAATGATGGAAATTGATTGGTCAGTTGGTCAAATTCGTGAAAAACTTGAAGATCTTGGGTTGACTGAAAATACCCTGATAATTTTCACTTCTGACAATGGACCTTGGCTATCCTATGGTGGACATGCGGGTTTGCAGGCTGGATTGAAAGAGGGAAAAGGCACCTCTTGGGAAGGAGGGATCCGAGTACCTGCAATTTTCACTTGGCCGGGAAAAATCCCCGCCGATAAAGTCCAAGATCAAGTTGCAATGACAATTGATATTCTTCCAACCTTGGCAAAACTTACAAATTCTAAACTTCCTGATTTGAAGATTGATGGATCTGACATTTGGCCTTTAATTCTGGGAGAAAAATCAGAATTGAAACCATACTTTGCTTATTACAATCAAAATGAGCTACAAGCAGTAATCTATGGAAAATGGAAGCTCGTTTTCCCACATGTATATCGGACGATTCCTTCTGGAACTGAAATTAGAAATGACGGAATTCCGGTGAAATACGGTTATATCAGGCTAGAAACCGCCCAACTTTTTGATCTTTCAAAAGATAAAGGCGAGACAACAGATGTAGCTACACACAACCCTGAAATTTTAGACATGCTTAACGGTTTTGCAGATCAAGCACGGGCTGATATGGGAGATAAGTTAAGAGGAATGGAGGGTATCGGAAATCGTAAAGCTGGTAGAATAAACTAATAAGAAAGGTGGGGACAAATCTTCATGCAAAAGGAGGCTTATTTTCCGATATAAAAGGTATACAGGCTCCAATCAAGGCCGCTCGGTCTTCCAGCACCGAAATTGTGATTTCTACCGAACAATGAGATTTTTTTAAATAGGCTTGCGTTTGGGGCAAAAAACGATCAGCAGCACGGGCGATTTTCCCACCTAAGACTACACCTTGGCATTGCAAGCGAATCACATAGGGTGAAAGAAATTCTCCTAGCGTATATCCAAATTCGATAAAGATCTGATCAGCAATTGCCGAATTAATATCTTCTGAAAGTAGGTCTTTAACTCCGGAAATACTCAATCCATGTTTTTCAAAAGCATATTTTTTAAACCAGTTCGTGCCAAGGTAATCTTCTGCTATCCCATCTTGAAATGCTGCGGTCCAGAGTTTGGCATCTTTTATTTCATGCCCGATTTTAAATGCTGATCCAAGTCCAGTTCCTAATGTCAAACCCAGAGAATTTTCATAATTTCGTCCTGCACCCACGAGGCTCTCACCCAAAAGAAACGCCTCGGCATCGTTGGTGAAGGCAATGTTTTCATAGCTGATTGTTAGGCTTTCTGAAAGAAGTTTTTTCACAGAAAGACCATAAAGTGATCTCATCTTTCCCTGATCCCTGACTAAGGAAATTCCATTTGGATAATCAAAAGGACCAGGCATTGCTATTCCAATTTTGCAATCAGTTAGTTTTCCCATGGCATTTCCTATCACCGCTGTCCAGTCTGCAATAATCTCATTGGCACTGCGATAAGTATTTACATCTGCATCGCAAATAGTACCTACATGAACATCTTTTCCATCCCATAGAACTTGGGCTGCACTGATGTGCGATCCTCCAATATCTACTCCTATCCAAGTCATTTTAATTATTGAATCGAGTCCAAACTCAGGTTTAATTGATTTTGTATTGTCCGTAGCAGCGTTCCAATATTGTCTTCCGACATCTCCCAAAACAATGCGCTTTCTAACTCCAATTTTTTCACAAATTTCATTTTTTAAGACCAAAAATTCGAGATGGTTATACCTGATCCAAGCAGAATCCTTTAATGAAAAAAGCCGTCCAAAATGGACGGCCTCAAACTTTTAGTAAATTGATAATTATCTGATAAACAACATTTCTCGATATTTTACCAAAGGCCAGCTTTCGTCTTCTACCAAAAGCTCCAACTTATCGACAGCATATCTGATTTTGTCAAAGTAAGCTTCTTTTACCTCCACTTGATAGCCCTTTGCTCGCTTGGTGACATTTTCCTCTTTGTTGAGTCTTTTCCGCGCTTCTACCATGTCATTTACATTTGACTTCACTGATTCAATGTGCTTAGACACCTCTTTAATCGTTTCTACAGCAGCAGAATGGTCCAAACCAAGTCCTTTCAGGCCATTTGCATTTTCGATCAGTTTATTCTGATATAAGATCGCTGTTGGGATGATATGGTTGAGTGCAAGATCACCCATTACTCTACTCTCGATCTGCACTTTTTTGATAAAGTCCTCCAACATGATTTCATGACGGGCATGTACTTCAACACCATTAAGTACATTGTGACGCTCAAAAAGCTCCTTCGTCGCTTTTTTCTCATAAACGTCCAGTGCATCTGGAGTAGACTTCAAGTTGGATAGCCCTCTTTTCTCCGCCTCTTTTGCCCACTCCTCAGAGTAACCGTCGCCTTCAAATCTTACTTTTTTGGAATCCTTGATATACTTTCTTAGTACATTCACGATGGCAATTTTCTTCTCTTTGCCAGCATTCATTTCCTTTTCGATATCCTTCAACATTTGCTTCAGGACATCTGCCACGATCACGTTTAAGGTAGTCATTGGACCGCCAACGTTTGCCTGAGAACCTACAGCTCGGAATTCAAACTTGTTTCCTGTAAAAGCAAACGGAGATGTTCTGTTTCTGTCTGTATTATCAAGGATGATTTCAGGAATCTTGGAGATACCCAATTTCATGTACATGTTGTCACCTTTTTCGATTTTGACGTTTCCGTTTTTTTCCAATTCGTCCAACAATTCGGAAAGTGTAGCTCCCAGGAATACAGAGATAATCGCAGGAGGCGCTTCATTTGCTCCCAATCGGAAATCATTACCGGCGGAAGCAATACTTGCACGAAGCAAATCCGCATTATCATAGACTGCCTTCACAGTAGCAACCAAGAATGTCAAGAACTGGAGATTCTCCCTTGCAGAATTGCTTGGTTGAAACAGGTTAATTCCTGTATCTGTGATCAAAGACCAGTTGTTATGCTTTCCTGATCCATTGACGCCTGCAAAAGGTTTCTCATGGAAAAGTACTTTTAAAGAATGTTTCTCGGCGACTTTGTCCATCACATCCATCAACAGCTGGTTGTGATCGGTTGCTTTATTGATTTCTTCAAAGATCGGCGCCACTTCAAATTGACCTGGAGCTACCTCGTTGTGGCGAGTCATTACCGGAATTCCTAGTTTCAATGCCTCGATTTCAAACTCCATCATGAAGTCTTTCACGCGAGTAGGGATCGTACCGAAATAGTGATCTTCGAGCTGCTGACCTCTAGCAGGAATATGCCCAAATACAGATCTACCTGCCATCACCAAGTCAGGGCGAGCGGCATACAATGCTTTATCAATAACAAAATATTCCTGCTCCACCCCTAAAGATGGAGTTACCTTCCGCACATTTCTGTCAAATAACTGACAAACTGCAATGGCAGCTTCATTGATTGCTTCTACAGATTTCAAAAGAGGAGTCTTGTAGTCCAAGGCCTCTCCGGTGTATGACACGAAGATGGTAGGGATGCAAAGAGTCTTTTCAAAAATGAATATCGGAGACGAAGGATCCCATGCAGTATAACCTCTGGCTTCAAACGTTGAACGAATCCCTCCATTTGGAAAAGAAGATGCATCCGGCTCCTGCTGAACAAGTGCCGAACCTTTGAATTTTTCCATTCCGGCATACATGTCAAAGAAAGAATCATGCTTTTCCGCTGTAGATCCTGTCAATGGCTGAAACCAGTGTGTATAGTGAGTTACACCTTTGGACATTGCCCAGATCTTTACAGCTGAGGCAACTTCTTCTGCGGTGGCAGTATCAATTTTGGAACCTTTGTCAATGGCCTCCATTACTTTCTTGAAAATCGAAGGAGCTAAAGACTGCTTCATCTGACTGGTACCAAAAACATTGGTTCCGAAGAATTCTGAAATTTTGGAAGCTGGCGGGATTACAGGGACGCGTTGTCTCGACTGTACCATCGCTAAGGCTTGTTGTCTGAGTGTTGCCATTTTTACAATAAGAGGTTTAAGATTACACCCACAAAAATAGAAAAATAGTAACGCGAAAAAGCTTTTGGCTAATTTTTGAAGTCATTTTTTGAAAAATTTTCACTTTTTTCAATAAAACATGGTGTTTTGAAAGCCAAATGATCAAAAAAAGTGTGTTATAACTCTGAAATTTGGAGAATTGAAAAAAGATCTGGATTAATTACCTTTGCACTTGATCATTGAAACTGATTTGAATGAAAAAAGTAGCCTTTTATACCCTAGGTTGTAAGCTCAACTTCTCCGAAACTTCAACAATTGGTAGACAATTCGAAGAAAAAGGTTACTTGAAAGTCGACTTTCAGGAAAATCCCGATATTTTCATTATCAACACCTGCTCCGTTACCGAGAATGCAGACAAGAAGTGTAAAAAGATAGTCAAGGAGGCTAAAAAGATCTCACCTGATTCCTATGTGGCTATTATCGGATGCTACGCTCAACTCAAACCAACCGAAATATCAGAGATTGAGGGCGTGGATGCTGTCTTGGGAGCGGCAGAGAAATTTCGCCTGATTGAGCTCTTAGATGGCTTCGCAAAAGTGCAAGAGACCAAGGTTCTCGCCTCTGAAATTACCGAAGCGACCGCTTTTAATAATGCCTTTTCAATAAATGATCGTACTCGAACCTTTTTGAAAGTTCAGGACGGCTGTAACTATGGCTGTGCTTTTTGCACCATTCCTTTAGCCCGAGGCAAAAGCAGAAGCAATACCATTGAATCAGTGTTGGCTTCCGCCAGAGAAATCGCTGATACTAAAGTCAAAGAAATAGTATTGACTGGAGTCAACATCGGGGACTTCGGGATTGTGGACGGAAAGCGAAATGAACGTTTTGCGGACTTAGTTTTTGCTTTGGAAGAGGTGGAAGGAATTGATCGATTCCGCATATCTTCTATCGAACCCAACCTCCTCACAAACGAGATTATCGAATTCGCTTCCCGATCCAAGCGCTTCGTTCCACATTTTCATATTCCATTGCAGTCAGGCTCCAATACTATATTGAGAAAGATGGGTCGCCGCTACCTGCGTGAACTATATGTGGATCGAGTCAGCAAAATCAAGACGCTTATGCCTCAGGCTTGTATTGGGGTTGATGTGATCGTCGGGTTTCCGGGAGAAACCGATGAGCTCTTCCTTGAGACTTACAATTTCCTCAACGAGCTGGATATCTCCTATCTGCACGTATTCACCTATTCCGAGCGGGCAAATACCCGTGCTGTCGAGATGGATGGAATTGTCCCACTTAAGAAGAGAAACGAACGCTCCAAAATGCTTCGGATCCTATCCGAGAAAAAGCGAAGGAAGTTTTACGAGGAAAATCTAGGAAACACGTTCACCGTACTTTTTGAAGAAGATGTCGAAGATGGTAAAATCCACGGCTTCACAGAAAACTACATCCGCGTTGCCGCCAAATACGATCCCATGCTAGTCAATGAACTCAAGCTCGTGACTTTGGATAAAATTAATGAGGCAGGAAATGTGGAAGTTCGAGAGCCGGAGATGGTGTATGAGAAACATTTTTAGGTAAGCTCACCAATTTTGGTGCAATAACAATTGGGTGTTTTAAATTAGTAGATAAGAAAATTAACCGAACCAATTCCACTTCAGGCGCACCTCGACTCCGCTCGGTGTCCGTGGGTTATTTTATAGATGTGGAAGGAGAGAGCGGCTGCACCGCTCTCTCCCCGTCCAAAAACCAAAGCCTCGGTGGCCGAGCGAAGTCGAGGCCTTTTTTATACGATCTAAGATACCCAACAAAGAACTTCATTATTAAATTTTGAAACCATGGAAGCTTTTATGTACATCCTAAGATGCAGCAACGACCTCTATTACGTAGGAAGCACAACAAATTTGGAAAAAAGATTAAAGCAACATCACTTAGGGGAAGGAGCGAATTTTACTAGAAAGCACCTTCCTGTGACACTTGTCTATTTCGAGAATTTTGATAGAATTGATGAGGCTTTCGAAAGAGAAAAGCAAGTTCAAAAGTGGTCTAGAGCTAAAAAGGAATCTTTGATTAACCGGGACTTTAAAGCTTTAAAAGAATTGAGTAAGGGTAAAAATTAGGTTCTACTCACCTCGACTTCGCTCGGTGTCCGTTGTCGATATAAATAGACGGGGAGGGGGAAGAGGGGGGGGGGGGCCCCCGGAGGAGACCCCCCCCCCCCCAAAACAAAAACACCCAGGGCGCGC
>NZ_JBKBKZ010000013.1:78877-140208 GCF_046296635.1 Algoriphagus sp.
GGGTGTGTCTTGTTTTTATATACCCTGCGGGGGTGTCCTCCGCGCGCGCCCCCCCCCCCCTCTTCTCCCTCCCCGTCCAAAAACCAAAACCCACGGTGGCCGAGCGGAGTCGAGGCCATAATCTTCTTTGATGAACCAATTTCAATAATTTCCTCACAATAAATCTTTGAAAAGAAATCTAGCCCCTTCCTTTCCACCCATTTTTCCCTAATTTCATCCTAGGCATAAATAGTATTTTGTGAAAGAATTAAAAAAATTACCTCTGGTAGTAGATGAGCCCTGGTTGGAGTCTTACGAATCCAAAATAGAGAAGCGTTTTCAAAATTACCAATCCGCTATCCGCGCGATCAACGATTTCTCCGGTAGCATTTTGGAGTTTGCAAGAATGCATGAATTCTATGGAGTGCACTTCGACAAACTTCGAAATGGATGGGTTTATCGGGAATGGGCACCGGCTGCCAAAGCACTTTTTCTGATGGGCGATTTCAACTGGTGGGACAGAAATTCCCATCCTTTGCGAAGCAGTTCCAGAGGTAATTGGGAAATTTTTCTTCCCTATGAAGATTACAAAAACACCTTTACCCACGAAAGTAAAATCAAAGTTCGGGTCATCGGAGCAAATGACATTTCACTGGACCGAATTCCTGCTTACATCCGAAGGGTAGTTCAGGACGAGGCAAGCCATGACTTTGCAGGGCAACTTTGGTTTGAACCGCAGCCATATGAATGGACAGATCAGAATTTCTCCTTGGACGAAGCTGCCAAAATGCCGCTCATCTATGAAGCGCATGTCGGCATGGCTTTGGAAGATGCTAAAGTGGGAACCTATAAAGAATTCGAAGAGCAGATTCTCCCACGCATCAAGGCTGGAGGCTACAATTCCATCCAACTGATGGCTGTGATGGAGCATCCGTATTATGGCTCATTTGGCTATCACGTCTCCAATTTCTTTGCGCCATCGTCACGGTTCGGGACGCCGGAGGAACTCAAATCCCTGATCAACACCGCCCACAACATGGGCATCGCCGTGGTGATGGACATCGTGCATTCACATGCAGTCAAAAATGTGAACGAAGGCCTTAACGAGTTTGATGGCACAGACCATCAATACTTCCACCCCGGCCCAAAAGGCTATCACGAGGGATGGGATTCTAAGCTTTTCGATTATGGAAAATGGGAAGTCCAGCAGTTTCTGCTTTCCAACATCCGCTATTGGATGGAAGAATATCACTTTGACGGGTTCCGATTTGATGGAGCAACTTCTATTATTTATAGCCACCATGGATCGGTTTCATTCGATTCCGCAGAGAAGTACTTCGACGAAGGTGTGGATGAGGACGCTTTACTGTATCTACAACTTGCGAATACACTGATCCATAGCCTAAACCCAAAAGCCCTCTCAATCGCAGAAGAAGTGAGCGGAATGCCGGGACTTTGCCGCAAGGTTGAAGATGGAGGAATCGGCTTCGACTTCCGATTAGCCATGGGAATTCCTGACTATTGGATCAAGACGCTGAAACATAAAATTGATGAACAGTGGGATCTTTTTGAGTTGTGGCACGAATTGTCAAATCGACCCAAACTGGAGAAATCCATTGCCTATGCCGAAAGCCACGACCAAGCACTTGTCGGAGACAAAAGCATTGCATTCTGGCTTATGGACAAGGAAATGTACTTTTCTATGAGCGTGCTAGAGCAAAATCTAGTGGTCGATCGAGGTATCGCCCTGCACAAGATGATCCGCTTGATCACACTCTCTTTGGGAGGTGAAGGATATTTGAACTTTATCGGAAATGAATTCGGGCATCCCGAGTGGGTGGATTTCCCCCGACTGGGTAATGACTGGAGCTACCAATATGCCCGTAGGCAGTGGTCGTTGGTGGATGATCCCCTACTCCGCTATCAGCAGCTGGATAAGTGGGACAAGGTGATGATCCAACTCGCCAAAGACCATAATCTTCTCTCCTCTGCTCCTGGAGTCCAACTCCATCTCGATCCGGATAAGAAGATCTTGGCTTACGAAAGAGGGGGATTGATTTTCATCTTTTCCTTTCATCCTACTGAGTCCTATTTTGGTTTCCCTATCCGAGTACCGGAAGCCGGAACCTATGAACTGATCCTCCATTCCGATGAAAAAATCTATGGTGGCTTCGAGCGCTTGGACAAAACAATTACTTACCCCACAGATAAGGACCAACAGGTATTATTGTACGTACCAAATCGAGTGGTGATGGTGATGGGAAAATTATATTAATAAATAAAAAATTAAAAATTATGCAGATTCTAAATGATATTAAAAACTTTTTTAAGGAATATCCTCTTTATAAAGAATTTGAATATATTAATAATTATATAAGGACTGGAGAAGGAATAGTTGATCCCTTCGATTTTTACCAATTATCGTTTGAGTATTATTGCGAAAACGAACAATCATATAGAACATTTGAAATAAATTTACCGAAATATACCAAAGAGTTTTATGGCAATATGGCCGGAGACAGAATCCCAGAGGATTGCTTCGATGAAAAGAATTACCTAAACTATAATATTCATTTATTAGGTATTTGTAAATCATGCAAAAAAAAACAGGTTGACTTCTTAATAAGAATAAAAAGCAATCAAGAATTTCCAATAAATAAAGATAATATAATGAAATTATCAGAATCCGGAAGTACTCACATAGATATTATTGAAAACAAACAAATAAAAGTTTTTTTAACAAAAATTGGAGTTAATCCAGAATCCAAAGTCAACATTGATAAATCAATTCAAAAATATTTTGACAGGGAAACAAACAATTGGTATTTCAAAGGTGTCAAGCTATATCAACTAGGATTTGGAATAGGTTCATTAGCGTATTTTAGAAGAATTGTAGAAAAGGAATTATTACATATTTTAGAGAATATAAGTAATCTAAATTCATCTGACCCAAAACTTAAAAAATTAATTTCCGATTATGAAAAAACCTCAAAAATTAGTGTTTTATACAACAGCTCATTTCATCTTTTACCCAGATCACTTCAGATCTTAGGAGAAAATCCGTTTGAAATATTATATAGACTGACATCTGAGGGACTACACTCCATCTCCGAGCAGGAAAGCATGAGTAAAGTATTTAATATACATAAATTGTTAGATTTTGTTGTAAAAAAAATAAATGAAGAAAACTCAGAGCTCCAAGAAATAAGAAAAATATTAAATGAATTAAACAACAAAAAACCACAATGAACTTCGATAAAGACGGGAAAAAATTAATTATTTTTGGATTTAAGTATTATTCTTTTTTACTTAAAAGCTTATTCTTTTCGCAAATCATAATACTTGCAATTATTGCTGGGTTTTCAGAAGTGCCTGAAATAGTTAGATTTGGTTATGAGCTCGGAGTATTCTTTGCTCCAATTTCTTCTTCCATAATAATTGGTTTACTTGTTCACTTTTTCACAACTCATCTTGAAAAAACAATGTATTGGATTAATAGCTATAGGGTGTTAGAAACATATTTTGAAGGCCCAAGAAGAGCTATCAAGAATATTTTTTTAAGTTTTTCAGAAAACAAAGAGACTGCTCAGAATTTTGATTTTAATTGTACTAATTTAAATGAATCGTTATATATAGAATTTTCAAAAAAAATAATTAGTACCCGGGAAATTTTCGCATATAACGGTATTAATGATTGGCATCATTCGAATTTAGAAATGGTCATTTCTCAATTTTATAATGACTTGAACAATCGTTACAAATTTGAATCAATAGATCTTGATCCAAATATTAAAAGGAGGTATCTTGATATTGCAACAGTAATTGAAAATAATATCATTCCTCAATTTAATATCAATAATCAAAGCATGTATTCTACCATCAAGCAAATTAAACCGCTTATTAAAATTTTAGAAAAAGCAAATATACTGCTAAGTAAAGATCAATCGTTTAAGGAATCAATGTTATGGTATTCGAACCCACCAATATATGGAAGGAAATCTGAAATCACATTAAAAATACAAATTTAATCCCCACTCTAGGCCTAGTCTACTTTATTTAGGCTTGAATCCCCACTAAGCGTAGTCTACTTCTTTAAGAATTGAAGTTCTTTTGACGCTGGGTGTAATTTTCCCGCCCTACAAGCAGGCCCAAGGCTAATTCCGATCGCTATCGGAATTCTTTACGCCTTGTCCTACCCTCCTATCCTTCCAAATTTGTAATTCGGATAATCTCATAAATTCTGCGACCAAGGCCTTGAATTTTTCCGTAAATTCAAATCAAACATTAAAATCTATGACTACTTCTAGATCTTAAAAAGCATCTGATTCAGCGAATCTCAGAAATTGAGGATATGGCTTTTTTGGAAGTCATCAAGACGATCTTGGACAACAAGTCCCAAATCCTCCATCTAACTTCTGAACAGCGAGAAGAAATTAAGCAATTGCAAGAGCAGATTAATCAAGGAATTTTTATCACTCAGGATCAACTAGATGAAGAATTTGAGAAATGGGCAAACGAAAACTGATTTGGTCACATCTGGCCAAACTTTTTAAAATTACTTTCGACCCCGAAAGGGGTCAAACTTCTCAATAGCCGCGGGCCTGCCTTTGCCGGTAGGCAGGTAAAACCCGTGGAAAAATGATTCCAATTTCGTTTTTCCCACGACCCTGATATGGGTCGAACTTCAAATTGGAATTCTTTAAAGTTCAACCCCCTTTCGGGGTTGCCAAATCTTTCCTTAATATCTTTTCCTTGGGTTGCACCCAAGGCTATTGAAAAGTTCGACGGCTTCACCGTCGGATATTTAAAATATAAAATAAGGGATTGATAGAGTTTTCTTTTTCCCAGCCTTTCAAACTAACCTTTAAGAAAAGAAAACCGCATTAAATAACGTCTTCATTTTCAAAAAGCCGAAACTATTTCTAGCCCAAACGGTTCAAAATTATTACAAGTCTGATCGCACCCCCACAAAACAGACTCCTCTATGAACTTTCTATTTTTAATAACTTTCTTTATGAAGAGCCTAGTATTATTTGATTTTAGTTCTACCTCCGACTGGTCTGTGTGGGAAATAGAAAACGACGTGGTGATGGGTGGAATATCCACCAGCCAACTCACGCGAAGTGAAGAAGGGTATGGAGTTTTCATCGGTAAGGTGTCGCTTGAAAATGACGGCGGATTCGCTTCCATTCAATACCATTTTTCACAGAAAAATATAACTGGCTTTACAAAAGCTGTGATCCGACTCAAGGGAGATGGCAAAGGTTATCAATTCAGGATAAAAGCAGATCTGAAGGAGCGGGCCGACTATATCTATACATTCAAAACTACCGGAGAATGGGAAACCATTGAAATCCTGTTAAACAAAATGGAGCCTTCCTACCGTGGAAATAAACTTAACCAACCTAACTTCAACGCTGATCAAATTCAAGAAGCGAGGTTTATGATCGGAAACGGCAGATCTGAAAGTTTCAGATTGGAGATTGATAAAATCGAATTACAATAATCGAAAAGGATAGCTATTTCAAAAAACCCAATCATCATGTCCCAGCGGAACATCTGTTCGGTAACATCTCCTTGATGAGCTATACCCAGCGTTCCAGCGGAACGTTTCGTGTAAACAAACATTTCTTTCCTTTACCAATCATTCCTACGGAATGACCCCAATTTCAATCACCCCTTTGACTACCGATCCTCCGTTCCCACGGAACGATTTTACTGACTTCCGCTAAATAAGGATCGAATTACAATTTTATTTCACACTTAGTTCAAATATGCCTTTGGGTAGTACTTTGCCTGAGCACTCCTCAAAATCAGTGAATTATGTAACATTTAATAATAATTGTATAAACTTTTTCGCTTAAGAAATATTCATTTTGGCAACTCAAATCAAAGTCAAAAAAATGAACACAAATTTGAATAAGATCGGAAAAAGTGCCCTTTTATCATTAATCCTTGTATTTCTTTTAGCTGGGTGCGCCAAAAAAATAACTTTTTTAAATTCCTCTATCGTGCCAGCGGCTGAGGGAACAGTAGCCATTTCGCAAGACAAAAACCAGAATTACAAGATTGATCTAACTTTAAAAAGGTTGGCTGAGCCAAGTAGGCTTACACCTCCTAAAAAGGTCTATGTGGTCTGGATCGAAACAAATCAAAGTGGTACTCAGAACATTGGACAGCTATCGACCACTACTAAAGGATTGTCAAGCATGTTATCAAGCTCCCTCAGCACTGTTTCACCCCATAGACCATTACGCGTATTTATCACAGCCGAGGACGATGCAGAAGGAAATTATCCTGACATGCCTGTAGTACTTACCACAGGTCCAATCAATATAAAGTAGATCTAACCGTTTGAAAACTGTAGTTTTTCTGAAGGTTTCGGTGGCCAAAGTATTCACACTTTACATATTCTTATGACTGGAGATTTTGTTTAGTACTTTGTTTACTGTTAATTCAATTTACCACAAAATAACCATCTCCATTTAGAGGATTTCACTTACCAAGCATCGCTTGAAGTGAAGGGAAATCAATGGCTTTTAGTAATTCTTCCCGTGTAATCTTAAAGATTGGCTCCTCGAAAACATCGAAATAAATTACCTCATTACTGGGATGATTTTGGGAGTTTTGGATTATAGTAAGCCAGATTTGGTTTGATGGCCCAATTGGCATAAACAAGTTTCTCATCCACAAATCCCTGAAAATCATAGTCCCCTTATTGTGATCAATTATTTCAGACTCGTTGAGCATTTTGGAATTTTGAAGGATTTTATCGACTACAGCTATATTTTTGAGATATTGTTCTTCGCCTAAATCAAACTCCCACTTATACTGCTATGTACTTAGTTCTTTAAACTTGTTTGCCTCAGCAGCATTAGCACCCTTGATTTGTTGATATGACGCTTCGACTACTTTCATGTGTTTATAATTTGATTTATAACGGTCACATGGAATCTTCGCATGAATTATAAACATCCCTCTGTGTGTCGCTTTGGGTCATGCCTGTCTGCCTCAGGCAGGCTCGATTTCATGTGTTTATAATTTGATTTATAACGGTCACATGGAATCTCGCATTTCGCCCCGATAGCCATCGGGGCATCCCAGTGTGTGACGTACTCGTCATGGGCATTTCATATGATTATAAATATTATCCAAAATGAAAAATTGAATTGATAAAAGTGGATAACCTAATTCAAAATTTGGAGTTAATCTTTTATGAGAACAGGTACTATCATTTTCTAAGCTACTTTTTCAAATGGAGTCAACTAAAGAAAAAAAAATCCAGGTGATTACATTTACGCTTTTTCGGTTTGAAGGAAAGCAGGCTTTCTGGATTTTTGGACAAATGCAAAAGTCGATTAAAGACTATAAAAAAGTGGAAGGCTTGGAGTTCTTTAAGCTGATGGGAAGTGGTGGAAAAAATGGTTTTTCCAAAATGTTAAATGTGAATGTTTATGCTTTGCTGGCCGTATGGGAATCAGAAGAAGCTGCCAAAACCTATTTTGAGGATTCAGGCCATTTCGTGGAATTTCAAAGCAGAGCCAAAGAATTCCTGACCATCTACATGAATACCTGTAGATCTCATGGGAAATGGTCCGGGAATAATCCTTTTCAACCCTCCCAAACCTACCAATCAGGTCCCATTGCAGTCATTACTCGCGCTCGGATCAAATTACGCTTTCTTCGCAAATTCTGGAGCTATGTGCCATCTGTCAGCAAAAACATGGAAGACCGAGATGGCTCAATTTTTTCAATTGGAATCGGAGAATATCCTTGGCTGATGCAGGCCACATTTAGCCTTTGGGAGAATGAAGAATCCATGCGCAATTACGCTTATCGCTCAAAGGTCCACAGCGAAGTGATCCAAAAAACTCGAGCCCTTGGTTGGTACAGTGAGGAGCTTTTTGCAAATTTTATTCCTTACAAAACTGTGGGTTCTTGGGAAGATGAAAATCCACTTAAGGGTTTGATAAAAGAAAAGAAATTTTCTTAATCAATTAAAGACAATTACTCGCCAATTTTGAAACGCTCTCTGCTTTTATTCACTAATAGGTGTGGGCTTCAAGTTCTCTAAAACTCCGTGTCTTTTGCCACAAAAGATCAAGGCAGGCTTTGACCAAAAAGTACTAAAGGGTCAAGATTTGCCAAAGACTCCAACTGCAATACGAAATGCAAACACAAATAGTCAAACGCTGGCTCGCTCATTTATGCAGCAGACAGGGGCAAATCCCGCATCCCTGCCCTACTATTAAAGCTCGCATTTTTGAGTATGCATCTCATTTACAAAATCTAACGGTAAACTAGAATCATCTTTGGGAAATCCCTTTTAAATCCTTCACAAAATTCTAAAAAAAGATCAAATCATCTTATTTCCCTACTGGGGATAATAAAGTTATATTTAGTACTACATTGCTGATCATGCAATAAAAAATGTTTTCTGTTACATACTTTTAGCTGATTCTATTACAAAACTTTTTACAAACATTTATTTTATGAAAAAAAATATAATTTTTAACTGATTTTTTATAACTAATTCGGGTAATCATTTGAATTAGCTACCAAAACTCGAGAATAGCATAATCTGTTTTTATACCATATATTCGATTGAAAACGTGCTATAGATTAAAATATTAGCTTGTTTGTAGTAAAAAAATCAACCTTTTAAACATCGGTTGACTGCCCAAAAATCGACAAGAAAATAGAGATTTTCAAGATTATTCTATTTCTACTTAAAATGGCCAAATTGAGATCATTCATAATCATTTTATTGGCACTAACTACTTTGTTTATAACAAAGGTATATAGCCAAACTAAAGAAGAAAAACCTGATTTAAAATTTCAAAGAATCTTTGAAGGACTCCTCAACAATCGTACTTCGACTATTTTACAGGATAAACTTGGATACATCTGGGCAGGTACTTTTAGCGGCCTTCATAAGTATAATGGCTTGAGTTTTCAAGTGTACACATCCAGTATAAATACGAGCACCATCAATGACAATTACATCGGATCAATTTTCGAGGATAGTCGCAGCCAACTATGGATTGGAACTGGCAATGGTGTTTCGTTGTATAATAGGACTACCGATGATTTTACCCGATTCAAACTTCAATCTGAATTGCAGGTTCAAGGTGGAGAAAATAATATGGTCAATACCATACTTGAAGATAAGGCAGGAATAATCTGGGTCTCCAGTGTAGCTTCCGGATTATTCTATTTTGATCGCCAGCAACGAAAATTTTCACCTTATAAGTTGGACAAACCAATAGCCATCAGTGCTATGACGGCTGAGGGTAAGGACATTTTGTGGTTGGCAACGTGGAACCATGGCTTAGTAAAATTGAACACCTCAACAGGTCAAACAGAATATTTCATTCATGATCCCAATAACCCCTATTCAATCAGTTCCAACACACTGAAAGCGATTAGTCTGGATAATCAGGGAAACTTATGGATAGGAGCAAGAAGCGAGGGTCTCAACAGGATGCTGGTGAAAGAAGGTAAAATAAGCTTTGCCAGGTATTACCACGAGCCGGAAAACCCGCTTAGTTTGTACAACAACTCGATTTATAGTATATACATAGATAGAAAGGGAAATCTGTGGACATGCAACGAAAACGGTGGCCTACACCTCTACAATAAAGAAAAAGATGCCTTCTATCGGTATCTCCATGACCCAAAAAACCCCAAAAGCCTAAATCATAATTCAATCTGGAATATATTCCAAGACAATCAAGATCGATATTGGGTCGGAACGGCTCAGTCAGGCATCAACTTGTCTGATCCTTATTCCTCCAAATTCGCCCACTATTTCAAAAACCCACTCAATCCTGAAGGTCTTAACAATGATATTATTCGGGATTTCTGGGAAACAAAAAATGGAAATATCTGGGTTGGAACTGATGGTGGTGGGTTGAATTACTTTGATAGAACCACAGGAACTTTTAAAATCTATAAAAACAATCCCAAAAACCCAGCATCTCTAAGTTCTGACGCTGTGATCAGCCTAAATGAAGATAAGAATGGAAAGCTTTGGGTAGGAACTTGGTCGGGCGGCCTCAACATTTTATTGGATGAGAAAAGGGGGACATTTATCGGCTTTAAGGAATGGATCAATAATTTCGAATATCCCATAGAACACGTATTTGACACTCATTTCGATGAAAATTATTTATGGATAGCGGCTTTTGATGAAGGTCTGTATCGATATGACCTAAAAACAAAAGAACTTAAACTTTTTGAGAAAAATGGCGCTGAAGGGATATCCTCCAATCAGGTCATCCGGATTTTTGAGGATAGTAAAAAAAACCTTTGGATAGGTACCCAATCCGGTTTGAACTTAATTCACGCTATTGATAAAGTAAAGGGGAAATTCAAAGTTTACCAACCCTCTGAATCAAATCCTTTCAGCATACCAAGCAATGCTATCCGGCAAATCTTTGAAGATAAAAATCAGAACATCTGGATCGCAACAGATAAGGGGCTCTCACAATACCATCAGGAAAATGATAGTTTTATTACCTACACCCAATCAGATGGTTTGCCTGTAAATGAAATCAATTCAATTGTGGAAGATGATCGTGGTTTTCTATGGATAGGCACTATCATGGGGATTGCAAGATTTGATCCGGTCAGCGGAGTCTTCTCCAATTTCGACAAGCATGACGGCTTGCAAGGAAACGAGTTTTCAAGGTATTCGGTACTCAAAACCAAAAAAGGCGAACTTCTTTTTGGAGGTATTAATGGTTTTAATCTTTTCCATCCAGACCATCTAAACATCAATCCCCATGCCCCTGTCGTGTACCTGACAGACCTTAAAATATTCAATCAATCTGTAAATTTTAAAGCTTCGGAGTCCCCTTTACAAAAACATATTTCCACTACCGACACACTGATTGTTTCCCATAAGGAGAATGTACTCACGTTTGACTTTATAGCCCTTGATTACACCAATCCAGCGCAAAATAAATATGCATATTATTTGGAGGGTTTTGAAAAAGAATGGAATTATGTAGGAAATCAACGAAATGCCACCTACACAAATCTCAACCCCGGTACATACGTATTTCGGGTCAAAGCAGCCAACAGTGACGGGGTTTGGAATGAGACAGGCAAGGCACTGGTCCTGATTATTACACCGCCATTTTGGAAGACACCGTGGTTTATCATCACGGTCACTTTCCTTGTTATTGCACTCCTAGTCCTCGGCTTTAAACTTCGAATCCGTGCTATCAAAGCACAAAACAGACAACTTGAAAACACTGTAGAAGAGCGTACAACCATGCTCAAATATTCCAACAGTGAATTAAAAAAACACATCAGCGATAAAGATAAGCTCCTGTGCATTATCGGACATGACCTGAGAAACCCCTTTTTTTCGATCATTGGCTATATGGAGCTTTTGGAGGAAGAATTTGAAAAAAACCATAGTACAGAGCATTTAGAAAATATCCGACATCTTCTAAATGTCTCAAGAAACACACATAATCTGCTTGAAAATCTCTTGCAATGGGCAATCAAGGAAACCAAAGTATTTGAAATAAAAGCTGAGGTAATTAATATGTGTCAGCTTGTCGACACAGCAATAAGCACGGTTTCATCCCAAGCAGATTATAAAAAAATCACCCTGGAAAAATCCTGTTTAGATGATCTATTTATTCACGCTGACCAGAATATGATTCTGACGGTGCTAAGAAATCTAATTTCCAATGCCATTAAGTTTTCAAACCAAAATTCCAAAATAGAAATCTTCGTTCGGGAAGATTCTGGAAATATTATAACGTCCGTTCGAGATTACGGTACGGGTATGGAAGAATCCGTGCTTAATCGACTATTTTCTAAATCGAAAAACCAACAACGTGGTACCATGGGAGAAGTGGGAACTGGCTTGGGATTGGTACTCTGTCAGGAAATTATCCAAATACATGCAGGCGCAATCTGGGCAGAAAGCACATTTGGAATGGGGAGCACATTTAACTTCTCTATCTGCAGCTACAATCATGCTGAAATAGCGGTCTAACACGAAATATTCAATAGAAAATCTATTGCGGAATCATCCGCCGCAGCGGACAAAATCAGTTATAACGCTTCACTTTTTGAAGGAGAGTTATACATAAACAGAAAAATTAATTTAGCTCAAGGCTATTGACCCATTCCTCGGCATCAATCTCTTTTTCAAAAACCTTAAATGGAACAGGTTGCTTTTGTAGTGAAAAAATCACTCTCAGAATTGCTCGAATAGCTGCATTGGGAATGATATAGGCTGTACCAGCACAAAAATCCTTCATCAAGCTATCGTTTTCCCTAAGCCAATTTGCCTGGATTTTTTGATGGGGAAATGCCGGAATACTGGCTCTGGAAGCATCAAAAATGATCGCTAACCTGTTTTCTGTTCGATAGCAGGATTTCATTTGATCTAAGTATGCTTGAAAGTTTTGGTCTGTACTTTTGTTTCCTGTAAAATCAATCCTGATGATTGGAAATTCTGATTCGTCAATGATTGCATAGCTGTCCATAACTGAGGAACAGGATTTTCATCAAAGAGTTTTGTAAAAACTTACAGGAAACAATTATTGAAATTCATCTAAATTAGGTTTTCCCCACAAAAGGCAAAAAGACCCAACTTTGAGGTAAACTATTCAAAAGGTTACCACTGATCCAAAAGCAATCTTTAAAAGTTGAATAAAAAATTTAAACTTTTCATAAATCAAAATATCTGCTTCTTCTATAAGGATAGGGCTTTCATCAAGTTTATATGTTTATTACTAAAGAATTTTAGGATACAGGGCATGATTCCTGTTTTATAGTGGATTTGATTGGTCCAAAAAAGAGTCGGACTACTATTGTTTATAGTTTGCTGAAAATTATGGGAATTAATCCCAACCCACCGAGGTAATAAGTAACTGAATAATGAGTTTTTATCTATTGAAAAAACCACTACTTATAATCATACTTTACTCCATTGTGTATTTCCTTACTGGATAAGCATCAATTAATTAACAATGGAAGCGAATTTTTAAAAAAGAAAAATACATGACCGAGCAAAACGGAGTGATGATGCAGTTTTTCCACTGGTACACACCAAATGATGGAAATCTTTGGAACCAACTTGCGGAAAGTGCCCAATCTCTTGGAGAAAAAGGGATTACTAGTATTTGGCTACCTCCTGCTTACAAAGGATCAAGTGGTGGATACGATACAGGATATGGTGTTTACGATCTCTTTGATTTGGGTGAATTTGATCAAAAAGGAACTGTCCGAACTAAATATGGAACTAAAGATGAATATCTCAATGCAATAAAAACCGCTCAATCCAACGGAATACAAGTGTATGCGGACATAGTTTTCAATCACAAAATGGGTGCAGATCAAGAAGAAAAATTTCTAGCGACACCCTACAGCTCCGAAGACCACGATGAATCCATAGGGGAAAAGCAGGAGATCATGGCATGGACTCATTTTACATTCCCAGGTAGAAACGGGAAATATTCAAAGTTGCAATGGCATTGGTGGCACTTCTCTGCCACAGATCTTAACACTTACAATCATGATATGCAAGCTGTATTTCTTTTTGATGGAAAGACATTTGGAGAGGAAGATCCCGCCGAAGGCAATGTGGATTACTTGATGGGCTGTAATGTGGACACCAATAATCCGGATGTCCGCACTGAACTTTTATACTGGGGAGAATGGTATCTTGAAACCACCGGTATCGATGGATTCAGAATCGACGCGATGAAACACCTCGATTTTGATTTTATAATAGACTGGATCAATCACCTTCGAGCTAAAACTGACAAGAACCTATTTGCGGTTGGTGAATATTGGACTGGTCATACCGAGGCGATCGATCAATTCATCCAAAAGACAGCCGGAAATACGATGCTTTTTGATGTCAATCTCCATTTTAATTTTTCACGAGCGAGCAAAGAGGGATCTTCTTTTAACCTTGGGAAAATTTTTGAAAATACGCTGGTTCAAAGTAATCAAGACCTTGCCGTTACTTTTGTCAGTAATCATGATACTCAACCACTTCAGGAACTGGAATCTGTGGTGGAAAAATGGTTTAAGCCCTTAGCTTATGCGCTTATTTTACTGAGGAAATCAGGCTATCCCTGCATTTTTACGGCTGATTATTATGGGGCTCATTACACGGATAAAGGTAAAGATGGGCTTGATCACGAAATCTGGATGGATAGTCATCAAGATCTTTTGGATGGATTTCTCTACGCCAGAAAGACCTACTGCTTTGGTCCTCAATACGATTACCTGGACGACCCTTCCTGCATCGGATGGACAAGAGCAAGTAATGAACGAAATCCTTCGGGGATGGCGGTGATCCTCAGCACAGGTGATTTTGCCAGTAAAAACATGGAAACTGGATCACCAAACACGAAATATTATGACTTAACAGGCCATGTACAGGATGAAATTTTCACCAATGAATCTGGCTGGGGAGAATTTAGATGCAATGCTGGTTCCGTTTCGGTTTGGATTCCTAAATAAGGCATTCCGATGTCTGGATACATGGCAAACCGACTAGTTTGATAAATTTATCGGAATCACAGAAAAGGAACTGATGCTCAAAATTGCATCAAAAAACCTTCGATATAGTAAGCCTTTTTGGCCAAAAAAAGCCATTTTTGAGATTAGCCAATATTCTTTTAATCATGTCTAATATCCAACTCATCATCGAGGAACGCGCTGCATCTATCGGTAAGTTTCTTGTTGGCCGCCTACTTCCTTTCAGACAAAAACGAATGATCGGCCCATTCATTTATATTGATCACATGGGGCCAGTGAAGCTCAATGAGCGGGAACAAATGGATATTCTCCCTCATCCGCACATCGGATTATCCACACTGACTTTCCTTTTCGAAGGCAGCATTATGCATCGAGACACTTTGGGTAATGCTGTTGAAATCAAGCCCGGCGCAGTCAATTGGATGACAGCAGGTAAAGGAATCGTCCACTCCGAGCGCACACCGGAATACTTACGCAGTGAAGATAAAACCATGCACGGGCTTCAGATTTGGGTGGCTTTGCCTAAAGAATTGGAGCAAATGGAGCCTGAGTTTTTCCATATTGAGTCCCATCAACTGCCGACATGGAAAGTCGGAAATGCCAACCTAAAACTGGTAGCAGGAGAAGTCATGGGACATCGATCAGCAGTGCCCGTTAACAGCAAGCTGTATATGCTGGAAATCAAAAGTCAGGAAAAGCAGATCCTTAACTTGGGAGAACATCTTTTCGGAGAAAGTGGACTTTATATCCTCAAAGGGGGGATCGAAAGTGAAAGCAATCGATTTGGACCAAAACAAATCCTGGTGGCTAAGGATGCATCTTTATGTGAGTTTACAATTGAAGCAGACAGCACGATCTACATATTTGGGGGGGAAGCCTTCCCTGAGGAACGTTTTATCGACTGGAATTTTGTGGCAACCAGCAAGGAACTTATACAGAAAGCTAAAGAAAAATGGATTCTCCAGGAATTTGATAAAATCCCCGGTGATGAGAAAGAATTTGTCCCTTATCCCACTTTTTCCAAAAAATAAACCAAGGCCAAGATAATTTCAGTTACATGCTTGTCCAATACACAAGATCCTGACTAGTTCAATGAATAAAGAGACTGAAATTATGGGTCTGGACTAATCAAAAAAAGCGGTCCCTTTCGGAACCGCTTCTATTGTGATAACAACTATTACAGTTAAGCTAAGTCGAATCGGTCTAGGTTCATTACCTTATTCCAAGCTGCAACAAAGTCAGTCACAAACTTTTCTCTACCGTCCTCACAAGCATAGACTTCGGCTAAAGCTCTCAACTCCGAGTTTGATCCAAAGATCAAATCAACTCTCGTACCGGTCCACTTTGGTTCACCGGTTTTACGATCGCTTCCTACGAAGATATTTTGAGCATCTGAAGTCGGTCTCCAAGTCGTACCCATATCCAACAAATTCAAGAAGTAGTCATTGGTCAAAGTTTCAGGACGAGTAGTGAATACGCCATGCTTTGATTTGTCAAAATTGGCATTCAATACGCGCATTCCACCAACCAAGGCCGTCATTTCCGGTGAAGTAAGATTCAGAAGCTGTGCTTTGTCAACAAGCATTTCTTCTGCGGTCGCTTTATTTTTTGAGTTAAAATAATTGCGGAAACCATCTGCTTTTGGCTCCATGAATTCGAAAGATTCAATCTCAGTATCCTCCTGAGAGGCATCCATACGACCTGGAGTGAATGGAACACTGATATTAAATCCAGCTGCCTTGGCAGCCTTCTCCACAGCTGCACAACCTGCAAGGACGATCAAGTCTGCTAAAGAAACTTTTTTGTTGCCAGACTGATTGCTGTTGAATTCTCCTTGGATACTTTCCAATGTTCCCAATACTTGGGATAGCTGAGCAGGGTTGTTAGCTTCCCAGTTTTTCATCGGAGTGAGGCGGATACGAGCCCCATTGGCACCACCACGCTTGTCCGATCCACGGAAACTTGAAGCTGAGGCCCAAGCAGTAGAAACCAATTCAGAAACAGAGAGGCCTGATGCCAAAATGTTGGCTTTCAAACCTGCAATATCTGAGGAATCTACCAATTCATGATTTACAGCAGGAATTGGATCTTGCCAGATCAAATCTTCAGCTGGCACTTCTGGACCTAAGTATCGAGATTTTGGTCCCATATCTCTATGGGTTAATTTAAACCAAGCTTTCGCAAAAGCGTCTGCAAACTCTTCTGGGTTTTCGAGGAAATGTCTGGAAACTTTCTCATATGCTGGATCCATTCTCAACGCAACGTCCGTCGTGAGCATGAATGGCTTGTGGAATTTGCCGGGAATGTGGGCATCAGGAATAATTGCTTCTGAGTTTTTTGCTTCCCACTGATGTGCTCCCGCTGGGCTTTTTACTAATTCCCACTCGTATTGGAATAGAAACTTGAAGTAATCATGACCCCACTTGGCTGGAGTTGAAGTCCATGCTCCTTCCAGTCCGGAAGTGATGGTATCAGCACCATGTCCAGTTCCGTAGGAGTTTTTCCAACCCATTCCCATTTCTTCGATACTTGCACCTTCTGGCTCAGCACCTACATATTTTATTGGATCAGCAGCACCGTGTGTTTTACCGAATGTGTGACCACCTGCAATCAAGGCAACCGTTTCGTAATCATTCATTGCCATACGGCCAAAAGTCACTCGAATGTCGTGCGCTGCTCCAAGTGGATCAGGTTGACCCTTTGGTCCTTCTGGATTGACATAGATCAGACCCATGTGCGAGGCTCCAAGTGGGTACTCTAGTTCACGTGCTCCGGTAAATCGCTTGTCGTCACCCATCCATTCACCTTCTGAACCCCAATAGATATCTTCGGCCGGTTCCCAAACATCCGCACGACCACCTGCGAAACCATAGGTCTCAAAGCCCATTGTTTCCAAGGCGACATTACCTGTTAGAATCATTAAATCTGCCCAAGAAAGTTTCTTTCCATACTTTTTCTTGATTGGCCAAAGTAAAAAATGTGCCTTGTCAAGGTTGGCATTATCAGGCCAGCTGTTGAGCGGTGCAAAACGTTGTGTTCCGAATCCCGCTCCGCCGCGGCCATCCTGTACCCGGTAAGTACCGGCACTATGCCAAGCCATTCGGATCATAAATGGACCATAATGACCGTAGTCAGCCGGCCACCAATCCTGAGAGGTTTGTAATACGTCAGCGATATCTCGTTTTACTGCTGCGAGATCCAGGGATTTGAATTCCTCAGCATAGTTGAAATCCTTCTCCATTGGATTGGAGAGTGAAGAATGCTGACGCAAAATATTTAATTTTAACTGATTTGGCCACCAGTCGCGGTTTCTTGGTCCTGCTCCTGCAGCTTGTGAAAGCTGACCATTGTGAAATGGGCATTTCGAAATGTCGCCACTTCTACTGACATGAGAACTGTTGCTGTCATCATTGATTTCATCAAGGATTGAGTCATTTCCGTTGTCGTTGTTCATAGTATATTTAGTTTTATTTTAATTTTCTATTTCAAATTTAACAATTACTCGCTGTATATAAATATTTTTTCGATTGATAAAAACTATGACTCTTGTCAGGGAAATAGTCCCTTATGTTTGGACATTGTTAGTAATACCTAAAAATCAATTCGTTACTTTTTTTGAGCCGAAAGCCATTCCATAATACTTACAGGCCTTCCATTTACCAAGACTGGAGAACCATCAAAATCTGTCCGAGCTAAATTAGCATGGGAATAAATCCAAGACCAATGACCATTATACTGATAGTCCTTTCCACCATAAAATCCGGTGATATCAGTTACGTTGTCATAATAGGTAAAAACCACGTTTTTAGCACCTGCCTTTTTGAGTCGATGATAAAGTGGTACAACGGTCTCATCCGGTTTGGTTGTCATATCATCTTTGGAATGTATAAACCACATCGGCACATTCTTGATTTTCTGAACTTGAGCATCCGTAATGAATTCGTTGCCGTAGGCTAAAGCCGAAATATATCCGGCTGCAAAATAATCCGGATGCTCCATGATCAATTTCAAAGACATATATCCTCCGTTGGAGCAACCACCGACATAAATTCTTTTTGCATCAATTTTAGAATTGGATTTCACATAGTCCTGAATCAAAGCCATCAGAGCCACATTGTACATATCATTAGTCTGCCCACGAGTCATTCCATCAGCACCTTGCATCCAGAAAGTAGGTGCCTGAGGAACTAAAACATAGGCTCCGTCACCAAAAAACTGCTGTATTTCCGGCGAAGCATAATTGGCAGCACGGTTACCCAAAAGCGCAATAGTAGGATCAAATCCACCTTCACCTCCACCGTGAAGCCAAATGATAAGTGGCGCTTTTTCTTTGACCATTTTTGGAGCAAAAGCGGCATAAGACATCGTTAGGGACTCACTATGCTTGAATTTCCCATTAAGATCAAACTGATCAACCAAAGGCATAATTCGGTCTTTTTCGGTATTCCAAACCTTTCCCGATGAAGTTTGTACCACAGTGAGTTTGTAATCTATCCAGACATTTCCCTTGGCTCTGAAATATTGTATCGGTGATCCAATTGGGTGAATTGGACTTACACCAAGAATAAGTGTCACAAATTCGCCACTTTCGGTGCGGTTTCCTTTTGCGTCTGAAACATAAGAATAGACGACAGATCTGGTTCCGGAAGCCGTAGCAGGTGAAATTTCCCCGTCATTAGAATTTCGTGAAGCATAAACTGCAAATTCTGAAGAATTAGTTTCTTTGACAGTTTCTCCCATACTTAGGACAACCTTATTGACAGCAGGTCCCCAGTCAAAACCTTCGATCACGAGTGTATATTCTCCAGCAAATGGCGGAGTCACTTCCTCGTGCAGAGGTTCTGAGAGGATTTTTGCGTTCACTACAATTGCTGAGAAAAGCAGTAGAAACAGGCAAAGCGAACTGAGCTTTAGCATAGGTTTGAATTTGGGGTTTTTGGTGAGTTAAGAGGAATCAAAAGTTAATCAATCACTAGAATTTAAGAGAACTTATTATGTGAATGGGGAAAAAATCAGGTGAAAAAGCATCTCCATTTGGGATACTTTTTCACCTGATTTTTTTGGATAAATATTACAGGAGGATTCCATCTTCAAAATGGAAAAATCAGCAGGGAATGCTGGCTTACTGTGTTAAAATCTCGCCACACTCGATTGAGCTCTGTGTGTGTTTTTGCTGCTTCCAATCCTGCAAAAGGATATAGTCTACCTGAAATCTCCCGGCAGCTTTGAGTTAATTTCCGGCTGGATTTGCTCACTTTTTTAAGATTGAATTTTGAAATTTTCCCTTCCTTTTGAAGTTCCTTCCAAGACAACTCCACTTCTTCATAAAACTCTTTTTTCAGACTTTTCAATTTCTTGTTTTGTTTTTCGGATACTTTCTTGAAGTAGTTTAAATGTCTTTTATCATACTGTCTATAGTCATTTCGCTTCCAAAAAGTCTCCTCAATCAGGTCAACCAAATGACGCGTAATTCCAAGGATATTTACAGTCAAAGTCGCCTCAGCAAACTGCAAAAAGGGGTACCGATAAATCGGATCCGGCAAGGTTACTTTTTCAGGTAAAATCTCAAATGCTCTATTGACTGGAATTCTCAAATTCTCAGTCTTGAAAGCATGACTTCCTGTAGCGATCATTCCCATATAACTCCATCCATCGAGGATCTCCACTTCATCTCTTTTTAGGATTAAAGCCTTGACAATGGGATTCCCTTTTTTGTCTAAAACCGGAAACCCATTTTCCAATAGCTCACAATTTGCGGTAAAATGAGTCGCATGTAAAGCTCCTGATGCATAGGTCCAAGATCCTGAAATCGTGTATGAATCCCCCTGCAAATCAGCTTTTCCTCCGACATACCCACTTCCTGCAAGACAAACTTTAGGATCGGAAAAAATCTCAGAGCCAAGGTTTGGATCCAAAAAACCCACAAACCATCCCGCACCTGCACAGAGCGTCACAGTCCAACCTAAACTCCCATCGAGTTTGGCTAACTTTTCCTCCAGCCTCAATGCCTCTGGAAATGCTAATTCCAAGCCTCCCAGCTCTTTTGGAACGAAGAGTTTGAACAAGTTTTGATCATAGATTTCCTGGAGCCACTCCCCAGTTATGTGGCCCAATTTCTCCGACTTTGCCGCAAGCTCAGCATCAAACAGTTTGGAATTCTTCATAGTGTTTTTAGAGTTCGTTCCCTACGCCGGCATTACCCGGATCAGGTGCTCAGCAATCACTTACTTATAGGGTATGTTCTCAGCCCGTCATATTAGGGCACCCCTTTTTTTGAACCTTTAAATATACAGTCTGTGTCAGATAAAGGCCTACTTTTTAAAAAATGCAATTTATGATCAGCGCAAAAAAATGGCTGGCACTTGAAAAATTAACCAAACTTAAAAACCATTTTGCACTTGAATCGGTACAAAGAAACTAATCAATTTGCATTGCATTTGTTTGAATTTGCCTGAATGCAACACTGCTTTCAACTTGATTTTGAATAATTCACATATCCGTAATTTGTCATTTTCTACAAGTCATCTGGCTAGAAAAGCGAACGCCAAAGAATGAAAAAACCAGTAAAAATCCTTCTGATTGTCACTCTAATACCTGTTTTTTTTGTCCTGACTGTAGTTGGACTAGTGTACAAAAATCAGGATCTGATCGTTCAACAAGCGATTGAGAAAATAAATGAAGAATTTGTTGGCCATCTGGAGTTAGAAGATTCTCATGTCGCCCCTTTTGCAAATTTCCCCTACGTATCCATCGATCTTGAAAATGTGAAATTCTATGAGTCCAAGGCCAAGGATACGCCTCCTCTGTACGAAGCCTCAGATATTTACCTTGGATTCAATTTAATTGATCTCCTTCGAGGAATTTATCATATAGAAAAGATTAGGGTCCAATCTGGCCATTTAGATGTGATTCGATATTCTAATGGCGACATCAACCTGCTCCTCGCTAAAGGAGTTAGAACAGATCCTGCTGACACTACGGAGTCGAGCTTTTACTTCGATCTTAAAAATTTCATCATTGAAGATTTTACCATTCTTTATAAAGAGCAAAGTGCTGGGCAAGAAATTGTAGCCAAAATCGAGAAACTAGACTCTAAAATAAGGGTTTCAGAAGATCATCTTTTCCTAAATATAGTAGGAGATCTTATACTTGATATTGATGAAAATAAGGAGCATACATTCTTTTATGACAAAGAAATTAGTCTTGATTTGGAAATTGATTTCGATCAAACCACACAATTACTTGAAATCACACCGAGTTTTTTCGAATTGCAAAAGTCACGTTTTGGAATTTCTGGGACAGTAGACATTGACGATGAACTTAATACCAACTTGAAGTTGGAAGGGCAAAAGCCCGATTTTAATCTTTTTGCAGCCTTTGCGCCAAAAGAAGTGGGCGATGCCCTAAAAATCTACCAAAACGAGGGAGATATTTATTTCACCGGCACGGTGGTTGGAAAGGCTGGAAACGGAAACACTCCCGCGGTAAATGTGGAATTTGGATGTGAAAACGCATGGTTTCTCAAAACTGATGTAGGCAAGCGAGTTGAGGACCTTCGATTTACGGGATTCTTCACCAATGGGAGCGAGCGAACGCTGGAAACTAGTGAAATTCAACTAAATAACTTCTTCGTCCGACCTGAGGAAGGTGCTTTTGAGGGCACATTTGTTATCAGGAACTTCAAAGATCCTTACATCAAAGTCGATCTGCATGCGGATCTGGATTTGGAGTTTCTCAGTGCTTTTTTTGACGTGGTAGTATTGGATGGACTGAAAGGGAAAGTGGTCGTTGATATGCATTTCAATGAAATTGTAGATTTGACACTACCTGCCGAAAATCTCGCCCATCTCAAGGAAGGAATTGACAGCGAAATCACGGTCAGCAATCTCAGTTTCAAACTGCCAAACCATCCAATTCCGATAACCAATGCAAATATGCGTGCGGAAATGCGCTCAGGAAGCATTATTCTGGACACTTTACACTTTAGACTCGGCGATTCCGACATCAAAATAAAAGGTGATCTAAATGACTTCCCTGCGGTATTTCATGGTTTTAATTCTCCGGTAAAGGCTTCTTTTGTTGCTTCAAGCAAGCAGCTTAACCTCAAGGAACTATTGGCTTTTAACAAAACTTTGGCAGATTCAACTTCCGAGGAAATTTCTGATTTTTCGATCAAACTAGCCTTTACCACTACTGGTGCTCAGCTTTCCAACTTTGAGTATTTGCCTTTGGGTGAGTTTTTCATCGAAGACTTTTTCGCCAAACTAAATCACTATGACCATACTTTTCATGATTTTCATGCGGACTTAATGATCAGGGAAAATAACCTGGAGCTCAAAGATTTTTCAGGATACATAGACAAGACAGATTTTCACTTTTCTGGACTAGTTGAAAATTACACCAAATGGTTTCAACCGATCAAAAAAGGTGACAGCAGTTTTGAGTTTGATCTGACCTCTGATTTGCTTCATCCTGCAGATCTGCTTACTTACCAAGGGACTAATTACCTACCGGAAGAATACAGAACGGAGGAATTTCAAAACCTCAAGCTCCATGGAAAGCTTGACCTTCACTATGACAGCACCTTTAAATCGGCAGACTTATACCTGACAGAATTAAGTACTCGGATGAAACTTCACCCTTTGAAATTGGAAAAGTTTGCGGGTCGGATTCACTTTGAAGATGAGCATCTTCAAGTTCAAAATTTTTCAGGGATGATGGGCAAAAGTGACTTTAAGGTTAATCTGACGTGGTATTTAGGAGAGGATTCTACTCTTCAAAAAAGAGACAATGTATTTGAATTGACTTCATCCAAGCTGGACTTGGACGCACTCATGAATTACAGCACAGAAAATACGAATGAAAAAGGGCACGAAGAGGCATTCAATATTTTTAAAATTCCTTTTTCCGATTTGAGATTTAAAGCTGCTGTCAAGGAATTGAATTACCATACTTATTGGCTAAAGGATTTTTCATTTTCAGGAAGGATGACTCCGGATCATTTCATTTACCTCGATGATTTGGAAGTACATGTCGCAGACGGAAAATTGAATATCAATGGCTATTTCAATGGTTCTGACCCTGATGAGATCTACTTTTTCAGCAAAATGAAAGCCGAGAAACTGGACTTGGACAAGTTGATGGTGAAGTTTGAAAATTTCGGTCAGGATCATTTTATAAATGAAAACCTGCATGGAAAAGTCAGTGGAACCATAGAAAGTAAATTTTTGGTTTACCCTGATTTTACTCCAATCATAGAAAAAAGCTCCGCTACTATGGAGTTAATCGTTTTTGATGGAAGCCTTGTAAATTTTGCCCCATTGCAAGCTATGTCGGGATATTTTAAGGATAAAAACCTCAAACAAGTCAGGTTCGATACACTCCAAAACACCTTTGAATTGAACAATGGGGTGCTGAATATTCCGAAAATGAATATCAATTCCAGTTTGGGATTTATAGAAATCGCAGGAAAACAAAGTTTAGATCTCAGCATGGATTACTTTCTCAGGATTCCATTGAATCTTGTCACTCAGGTTGGATTTCAATCCTTGTTCGGAGGGAAAAAGCGAGAAGAAATTGATCCCGACCAGGAAGACGCTATCGTATATCGCAACACAGACAAGCGAGTCAGGTTTGTCAACATTAATCTGACCGGCACTCCGGAGGAGTACAAAATCTCTCTCAAAAAAGATAAAAATTAAAGATCTTCTTTGAGCAAAACGACTCAGCTTAATGCAAAGGAGGTTTAGCTTGATTACTTGATTGTTCCCTTTTTTAACTCCTTCACTGCGTGATCAACAGCCCTTGCAGTTAGTGCCATATAGGTGATCGATGGGTTTTGTGTTCCGGTAGAAGTCATGCAGGCTCCATCAGTTACAAATACATTTGGTGCCAAGTGCATTTGATTGAAGCCATTCAATAGGGATGTTTTAGGATCCCTACCCATTCGAACACCTCCCATTTCGTGGATATCCAGTCCGGGAGCTTGGCCGCTGTCCGATTTTCGAATGTTTTTACATCCTGCTTTCGTCAGCATTTCCTCGCCTTGCTCCAAGAAATCTTTCAAAAGCTTCTCATCATTTTCATCGTATCCTACATCAATTCGGAGTTGAGGAATCCCCCACTCGTCAGTTTTATCAGAACTCAGGCTTACTAAATTGCTTTCTTTTGGGATCGTCTCCCCTTGCATCATCATATAGACAGACCAAGGTCCTGGAACTGAGTTGGCTTCCTTGAACTCGGCTCCAAAAGGTGAATTTCTGGCTCCACCCCAACCTGATCGTCCAGCCGTGTAGAAACTCATATACCCACGCAGGAAGTCCATTTCTTGCTTTTTGACATTTCGGAAATTAGGCAGCATCACCGCTGTGGGTCTTCTACCATAGTAATAACTATCCTCAAACCCTTCAAAGCTTCCATTCATGGAACCTCGATAATTATGGAAAGCGATGTACTTTCCTAAAACTCCAGAGTCATTTCCAAGTCCATTTGGGAATCTACCGGAAGTGGAATTCAGCAAAATCAAGTTAGTATTAAGAGCAGCCGCATTCAGAAAGACGACTTTAGCAAAATATTCAGTCACGGCTTTTGTCACTCGATCGATTACACGGACGCCAGTCACTTTTACTTTCTGATCATCCCAAATCAAAGAATGAACCACAGAATCCGGGCGAAGAGTCAAGTTGCCAGTTTTGGCTGCATGAGGCAAGGTCGATGAATTTGAACTGAAATATCCACCAAAAGGGCAGCCTCGGTAGCATTGATTCCGGGCTAGACATTGTCCACGACCTTGGGCTAAATGAATATCCTTTGGTTGAGTCAAATGTGCACAACGACCGATCACAAACTTCCTATCTCCATAGGCTTCCAAAATACGTTTTTGGATTTCCTTCTCCATACAGTTCATTTCCCATGCTGGCAGAAATTCACCATCAGGCAAAGTCTCCAAGCCATCATAATTCCCGCTGATTCCGACAAATCGCTCCACATGGCTGTACCAAGGCGCAATATCCTCATATCGAATTGGCCAATCCACAGCAAAGCCATCACGACCCGGCCCTTCAAAATCGTATTTACTCCACCGCTGAGTTTGTCTCGCCCAAATCAGCGACTTACCTCCTACCTGATACCCTCTCACCCAATCAAATGGTTTCTCCTGCACATAAGGATGTTCGGAATCTTTGACAAAAAAATGGGCCGTGTCTTCCTTGAATGCGTAACATCTGTTCACAACAGGGTTTTCTAGCTTATCTTTTCTGGGAATCTGATTGCGGTGTGGCATATCCCAAGGATTGGAAGTCATCGTTGGGTAATCTTTCAAATGCTCCACCTGCCTTCCTCTCTCGAGCACCAATGTCTTTAGGCCTTTTTCACAAAGTTCTTTTGCAGCCCATCCTCCTGATATTCCAGAGCCAACTACAATAGCGTCGAATTGATGCGTATTCATGGATGGAAAAATAGAGATTCTCACCGGACTTTTAAAAAAATTGACTCAAAACACTTTTTTTGATTAAGGGGAAAAAGAAATATGGATGTACGCTATTCTGCCAATAGGCGAGTTTTCCATAGTTAGGGGCTGGATACTTCGACTGCGCCCAGTACGAGTGACCGGAGACCACGCCACGCCTGTGCGCCTGTGGCGTAGTGCGCAGGAGAAGAGGGCCTGAAAATTAGAATTTGGGCCAATTTCCAATAATCAATTTGATCTTCTGGCGAAGAAACTGATAATCACAAAAAGGAAATCCCATTCTCTGAAGTCAGTTCAGATGATGGGATTTCCTTTTTAATACCTACCAAACCTCTATTCGTATCTCAGTGATTCGATAGGGTCAAGTTTACTGGCTTTGTATGCAGGAATATATCCAGCAAGTAAGCCTACGATGATACATATTATAAAAGAAATAATCATCCATAGCCAAGGGACTAAAAATCCACCGGGTCCAATAAAGTTTGCAATTACATTTCCAATGGCTATTCCAAGCATCATCCCAAAAACACCCCCAATCATACAAATCACGATAGCTTCGATCAAGAATTGCTGCCGAATCCGGAGTGGAGTAGCACCTAGTGCTTTACGAATTCCAATCTCTCGAGTACGTTCTGTAACAGATACTAACATGATATTCATCAGTCCAATTGATGCACCTAATAGTGTGATAAAACCAATTCCGAAGCCTCCAATTCGTAGGTATCCCGCTACTTCTTCCAAACTATCAGCCACAGATTGACTTTTTGTCAATTCAAAGGAATCCTCCTGACCCAAACGGTCCTGACGAACCTTCCGCATGATACCAATGGCTTGACCCATTTCGTAATCGATCTTGCCAGGGTCTGAAGCGACACCAGTGATACGATAGTTGAATGTTCCTCTCTTATCCAATTTTGAGGCATTTTCGATAGGAATCAAAATCTGTCGGTCCGCACCTTGATCTTGGCCTACGCCACCCTGCTTGTCAAGCACACCCACAACGGTGTAAGGTCGGCCCAGAAAAGTAATTTTTTGATTGATCGGATCTTCTCCTGCTGTGAAAAGCAGCTCCTCAAGCTCTTTTCCTATTATCGCCACTGAACTACCATACCGGACTTCCATGCTACTAAAGTTCCTTCCTTTGATAAGCTTCATGGCTTTGATTGCTAGATAATTTTCATCTCCTCCTCGTATCCGTGTATTAGGATTGGTTTTTTTTGAACCTCTTTTTACTTCAGCGGTCCCAGTCACACTATTGAATACTGTGGAGATTCCAATGGAAGCATATTCTTCTTTGAATTTTTGAGCTTCTCGAAAAGAAATATTAGGATAAGTTTTTTCTGTTTTACCATCCTGAACCACTCGGCCACCTGTAAAACCCTTATTTCTAACATCGAAGGAGTTGGCACCCAAACCAGCAAAACTGTCAGCAATTTGCGCTTTGATACCATCAATCGCAGTTAGCATCCCAACCAAAGAGGAAATACCTATCGCTATGATTGCACCTGTAAGGACAGTTCGTAACAGGTGGACTTTTACAGAGTTGAGCGCCTCGCGTATATTTTCGATCAAATTCATGAATTGTTCGTTTTGGAACAGCTTTAATAAAAATTCTTGCTTGAAAGCATTAATAATAAGCAAATACGGAAGATTTGGCCATTTCTAAGAGAAAATTTAACAAACGGTATAAAGAATAAAAGTTAAAATATATTTCAAAAGGGTAAAATAGCTATCCAACAGGCTAGTGCATCCTATCGCCTCTTAATTCAAGGTTTCTCAAAATTTCAGCCTCATATTCAAGCCACTCTTTCCATCTAAGGTTAACTATGTCAGGGTCTTGATACTTTTTAGCAAGCTCGATGAAGGTCACAAAATGTCCTGCTTCTGATATCATCAGTTCGTAATAAAACTTCTGTAGTTCCTCGTCATTGATATTTTTTGAAAGGAGCTTAAACCGCTCGCAACTCCTCGCTTCGATCAAGGCATTCATAAGGAGATGTTCCGTCAAGTGCTGTTTTCTATTCCCTCCTTTCTTCACAAACTCATTGAGTTTGATCACATATTCGTCCTTTCTGGGAAATCCAAATTTCATTCCTCGCTTCCTTAATTGTTCCAAAACCCGCTCAAAATGCCCCCATTCCTCCGCAACTATTGGTGTCAAAGTATCCACCAATTCATCCAAATCATTAAACCGGAGAATTAAACTTATGCAAGAAGAAGCGGCCTTCTGCTCACAATACGCATGATCAACAAGGATATCCTCGATCTGCATCTCTGCAATACCAACCCATCTGGGATCTGTAGGAAGCTTCAAGTGAAGCATTTTTTGTTTGGTGCTTTCTTCCCAAGTCATCTTAATTTACGAATTACGATTTTTGATTTACGGCCTTGAAATCAACACTTACCGTATCTGCTAATCTTACCGTATCTGCTAATAAGGAGTTAGATCCTTAAGTCTTACTTCTTATATCTTATATCTAAAATCTCCCTTTTTCTCAATCAAACAAATACCAGGAAATTCCAATGTCCAAGAACGACTTATACCCGGTATAATCAGGCGTGACGAAATATCCCTCCTGAGCCATAAATCCAGAATTTAAATGGTTGTATTTGAATAATACTCTGGTTCTATTAATTCTAAAATCGAGGAAAAGGTCAGCGACAGGATAGGCATATACATTGAATGTATTTTGCAGATGAAACTGCTGAAAAGATGGATTGTACGCCTCGGCGAAATAAGAGGATCTGTAACGAACATCTATTCCTAACTGGACATAGACATTTTCATCAAACATCGGGCTGTCAAAATAAAAACGGGTATTTCCGAAAAGCTTTGGAATCCTGAAATTATCTGCACCAGCTCCAGTGATTTCCGTGAAAACTACTTCAGCATCAAATCGGAATTTTTTTCCTACCTGCAGACTGGCTTTCAATCCCGGCATGAGCATAAAAGCTTCGCCTGAAGATTGGGTTGCCTGTCGTTCCTCATTGAAGAAGACATAATTATTCACCCGGTTCAGGGTCAGATTAGGTCTAAGGCTAAACTTATCAAAATCGACTATGACCCTTCCTTTGATTTGGTCCACTCCAGTGTTGTCAAAATTATTATCCCACTGATAATGGTTTCCGTAGTAAATCTGCTGAACTGAAGTTGGCTTGTAAAGGGCTTTTGTGTATTCCAGTTCGAGCCAGGGTGACTTAAATATTCCATGGAGTCGAAATGCCCCCGGAATCAGGTATTCTCCGTCTGCACTGATTGACCATTTCTCGGACAATTGACCGATCAGTTCCCCGCCGATATAGAGTTCATTGAATGTCTCTTTTCTATCAGGGAAAAAAGGACTCTCCATTCGCCCATTCCGGAATCGTGAAAACGCGTTGTAATAAAATCCCTTGTAGGAACCTTTCACTCCAAGTTCATTTCTCCATTCCGCAAAGTCGTTCTTATTTCGAGTGGTATCCTGCTGATTATTTAGCCTGGCTTTATTAAAAAACAAGGAATCGGATGAGTTCAAAGCTGATTCAAAAACTACATTTTGGTTTTTCCGATCCAGTGTATGATAGACCTGAAGACCATTCCCCAGTTTGTATTCATGATAAATATGATAATCCTGCCTCAGGTCCCTGGCACGTGAATTTAGCAGCCACACCTTGGCGTCTTCGTAAGTAAAGTATAGTGAGGTAGAATCGACTTCTGGTGGAATTATACCTCCTATCTCAGCCACTTCATGCCTCATCCTGGAGAAAGATCCCAGAAGCCAATAGTTGCCATTTTCAGATCTGTAATTCGTATGAAAAGAATAGGCATTTTGCTCGGCCATATTATCATCACGCTGTACTGGATTGAGTGTTTTTCGAACTCGTTGCGTGTTAAAATCAAATCCAAGATTCCAGCGTGGTGTTACATTTCGTGCAAAAGCAACATCAAGCATATTCCTATTGCCTCCTCCAAAAAAAGCCGCCATTTCGGTGAATGGTGATTTGGTATCATAATACCTCCTTTTGGCTGGATCACGGAAATAAATATCGTAGGCATGAAAACCTGAACTTAATCCAAGCAATTCAGGAATTTCATAAAAAACCGGTTTTGCTGCAGTTCCAATATTACCGAGATCCTGGTATCTCCATCCTTGTTTTGCTACAGGATCATAATTATGAAAATTGCGAAGGAGGGTGTCCTGCTCATAAAGTTGAAGTCGATTGCGCTTCAGATCTTTTTCGTAAAAATAAAGAGTTGTTTTCGGACCATAGACTTGTCGGGTGCTGTCATCGAGAAGCGGTCTTCTGCCTTCATCCTCTTGATCTTCTTGCTCTACCAACTCTCGACCCTGCCGTGGTGCAGGCTGACCAAATCCGCCCGTGGGAGGACGCTGAGGAATCGGACGCTGCGCCAGGAGCGACTGAAGTGACAGCAACGTAAGTATAGCTGCAAAGATTAACCCCTTTCTGATCACTGCTTATTGAATTTTCCCCGGATGTAACTGAGCAGCATTTCTTTATCTTCTTGATCAAATTTAGCCTCAATGGGCAGCACAAAAATCGGAATTTCCCCCAAAAATCCGTGATTTGCCAAGGATTTAAGTTTGTCCGCGTCTTTTTCTGTAGTGAGTAAAACGGGACTTTGCACTTTGTGTTTTTCTGCCAAAGCTAATAGCCGCTTCACATCAGCTTCTTTATATGCATGGTGATCCGGAAAAGAAACATTTTCCAAAACCCGATACTTATCAGAGCAATATTCCACAAAACCTTGGTCATTTGCCAAACCGGAAACTAAAATCACAGAATTAGAAAATGGGATTTGGTGTTCAAGTGGATATGGAGTACCATAGCCCACTTGTGAGAAAAATACGGGAGTGCAACCTGTGAGGTAGGTCTGAAAGCTTTTCTTAATTTCAATTTTCCGGTTATCCGTAAGTCCTTCCGGGCATTTTGTGACCACAACTACATCGGCTCGTTTTGCCCCACTTCGACTTTCTCTCAATCTCCCTAGCGGCATAAGTTGATCTTTTGAAAAATTCAATTCGTACGGTGTCAATAAGCAATATAAATCCCCCCTGAGTCTCCTGTGTTGAAACGCATCATCAAGAATCACTAGTTGGGTAATCGGAGAAAATCCAGCTATTTTTTCCAAAGCCGCAACACGATCTTCTCCAACAAAGACAGGGATTTCTCCTTTGAATTTTCGGAAAATTTGGAGAGGTTCATCACCGATTTCAGTTGGATTACTTTGATCATTGGCTTGAATAAAGCCTTTTGACTTTCTTCCATAACCTCTACTGAGACTTGCGAGCGCCAATTCATCTTTCAGGTTTCGAATCAGAAATTCAACCATAGGAGTTTTACCTGTACCGCCTACACTTAGATTGCCTACAATTAAGGTGGCAATGGGAGATTGGAAGCTTTTCAGAATATTCCGATCAAATAAATAATTTCTTACACTGGTAATCAGCCGAAAAATCAGCGCAAAGGGAACAAAAAGAAAGGCATACCAAGGCATCGGCAGGAATTGCTATTTTTGACCAAATAAAAGAAAAATTATGGGATACAGAATTCAGGATGTCATTTCTTACCTAGATCAACTTGCTCCCCCAGCCTACCAAGAAAGCTACGACAATGCCACGCTCATCTGTGGAGATAGAAATGCTGAATTGAAGGGAGTCATTTGTGCTCTTGATTGCACTGAAGCTGTAATAGATGAAGCGATTAGTTTAGGGGCAAATCTTGTGGTTGCTCATCATCCGATCATATTCAAGGGACTCAAAAGTTTAACCGGGCGCAATTACATTGAACGAACCATCATCAAAGCGATCAAACACGACATTGCAATTTTTTCAATACATACCAACCTAGATCATATAGCCACTGGAGTGAATAAGCGAATCTGCGATCGTTTAGGTTTAAATGACACTAAAATTCTTCAGCCAAAAAAACAAATCCTCAGCAAATTGACCTTCTTTGTTCCAATTGAGGACAAAGGAAAAGTTTTGGACGCGGTATTTACTGCCGGTGCCGGGCAAATCGGGGAGTACAAGGACTGTTCTTTTCAGGTGGAAGGAATGGGAACGTTTACTCCTTCTGAAAAAGCAAATCCACACATTGGAAAATCTGGTATTCCGCAGTTCGAAAAAGAAGCTAGAATTGAAGTAATCCTACCTTCCTATCTGAGTAATAAAGTAATCCTCGCACTGAAGATTGCTCATCCCTACGAAGAAGTTGCTTTTTACCTCTCAACGCTCGAAAATGAAAATCAGGAGGTTGGAGCTGGAATGATCGGTGTTTTGGAAAATCCACTCGGAGGTAATGAGTTTTTGGATTTACTTAAAGTAAAAATGAACCTAAGCGTCATCAAACACACCAAATTAATTAATAGAAAAATCAATAAAGTTGCAGTATGTGGTGGCGCAGGTATTTTTCTACTTGAGGACGCCAAGCGCTCAGGTGCAGATGTATTTATAACTTCCGATGTAAAATACCATGAGTTTTTTGATACTGAGGGTCAATTGGTCCTATGCGATATAGGTCATTATGAGAGTGAAATTTTTACAAAAGAATTACTAGGCGAGCATTTGTCACAAAATTTCCCTAATATTGCACTCTATTTGACAAAAGTAGTTACTAATCCCACATCCTACCGATAGTACATGGAAAGTACAGTAGCACAAAAACTAGAAGCTATCTATAATCTTCAACTCATAGATTCAAGACTAGATGCCATCGTAAAAGTAAGAGGCGCCCTTCCCGAGGAAGTACAAGACCTCGAAGATGAGATAGCAGGCTACGAAACACGACTTGATAAATTTAAAACAGATATCGATTCCTATGAGGATGAAATTAAGCGTTTTAAAGAAAACATCAAGGAATCAGAAAAGCTGATTAAGAAGTATCAAGAGCAGCAAATGAACGTTCGTAACAACCGTGAATACGACGCCATCACTAAAGAGCTAGAGCTTCAAGATCTTGAAATTCAGGTCTCCAAGAAGAAAATCACTGAAGCTGGTATGAAAATAGACCAGAAAAAAGCTGATTTAGAAGAGCTGAATGAATTAATGAAGGATCGACAGAAGGATCTTGATTTGAAGAAAAATGAGCTTGATACCATCGTCTCTGAAAGTGAATCTGATGAATCTAAACTTCAGGGTGACCGAGACAAGCAGATGAAGAAAGTAGAAGATAGACTTGTGAAATCTTATACTAAAATCAGAGGCAATGCCAAAAACGGACTCGCTGTGGTTATGGTTAAGAGAGGTGCATGCGGCGGTTGCTTCAACACTGTTCCACCACAAAGACAAGCAGACATTCGAGAAAAGAAAAAGCTTATTGTTTGTGAACATTGCGGAAGAATTCTCGCTGGAGTAGAAGACGAAGTCGAAGAAGAGACTACTAAAACCAAAAGAAGAACAACAAAGGTGTAATAATTAGAGACATATAAAAATCCTCGAAAATTAATCATTTCGGGGATTTTTTTTGCGTTGAACTTTTTTGATTTGTCGTAATTTTAAATGATATATTGGCATCCATGAAAAAGTTACCTACACTTTTGATACTAATGATTTGGTGCACTTCGGTTTTTGCAAAAGATCCCGAAACCAAAACTTATTTGGTGATTTTTAAAAGTAAAGAATTAAAGGAAAATAAAATAAGTCTTAAGGAGATAGGTTCTCAATTCTCCTCGTTTTTCAACACGAAGTTTTATACTGGGAATTCGGAATTGGCATTAGTAATTGAAACCTCAATCTGTGATATGGATGATTGCTTTTTAGGAAAATTTCTTATCAATCTTGACGGAGGGAAACAAGTCCAACTTCAACAAATCGCTTACCGACTTTTTGACTTGACAGAAAACAAGGCTTTGCATCAACGCTACCTTGCTATGTACGAGGAGAGACTAACCGCCAGAAAAAAGGCTTCTAAGTCACCTAAGCCAGACTCAAAGCCTTAAGATGCTCTTGGTCATTGAATTTCCTGACCACAAACGTTTCATCAGGCAGTTGCTCAAGTAGGTAAAGGCATAAATTATTATGCTCAAATTGGTCCATGTACCGCAGATCATAATTTAGGATCAGACTAAGAAAAATCCGCATCGCCCGCCCGTGCATGCATACAAGAATAATTTCTCCCGGTCCATTGAGAATTTGTTGAATTCCCCTATTCATCCGCTCAGCTACTTTATTAGGACTCTCACCCCCCGCAATCGCATAGTCCAGATTGCCCTGCTGCCATTGATGAAGCATGTGTCGATAATACTCGTTTTCGTCTGCTGTCATGGGAGTCCCTTCATAATCACCCCAGGAAATTTCATTTAACTCCGGCAAGGCCTTCGTGGGAATTCCCTTGTCGATAAACAATTGAATGGATTGCTTAGTCCGAATCAAAGCCGTATGATAAATTTGGTCAAAAGGGACTGAATGGTATGTCTCAAAAAGTGCCAAAGCTTGAGCCCGACCTGTTCCATTAATGGGGGCATCTATACCACTGCCCTGCACAACACCTTGAAGATTGAAGTCAGTTTGTCCATGACGGACGAGGTAAATTTTTTTTAGATTCAAGTTTCTCTATTTTTGTTCAGTGACCAAATAAACTCGATTTAGCCCAGATTTTAATGATTTTTCTTTCTCTACCTTCCCTAGACCAATTGAATTTGACGAGTCAAAACACAATGGTCAGTTTCTTGGGAATTGAATTTACAAGCATTGGCCAAAATTATCTTGAAGCAACAATGCCTGTAGATACTCGAACCAAGCAGCCTATTGGATTGTTACATGGTGGAGCAAATGTAGTGTTGGCTGAGACTTTGGGAAGTGTAGCTTCATCACTCACAATAGACACAAAAAAATATTCTTGTGTAGGTCTGGAAATCAATGCCAATCACCTCAAGGCCGTCAGAGAGGGAAAGGTAACAGGGATTGCCAAACCAATACATTTAGGGAAATCAACCCAAGTTTGGGAAATAAAAATCTTCAACTTAGAAGATCAGTTGTGCTGCATTAGCCGGATTACCATGGCTATTTTAGAGAAAAAATGAACGTAACGGAAAGCTTAACTCGCACCACCCAATCCGAGATATTGGATCACCTTTTTCTGAAAGGTTTTTCATCTGAAGGTTCTTTTGCAATCTGGAGAAAACCCAAGTCAGATAAATTGGAGTTTCTTTTAGATGAGTCAAAATATCCCCAAAAGGTTGATCTGACTTTTGAAGAGCTTCCCGCTGGATTTATTGTACATCCTTTTGCTGATCAAGATGATAAGAAAGCCTTTTTCATTAAAAGCAACAAGTATTTCAGCTTTGAACTTGATCAAGAGCTAGGAAAGGAAGAGCTCCCTTTGTGGATAATCTCTCAAGTCGAATTTCCAAAGGAATCCATAAAACCTTCAATTAAACGTCTTTTAAAAGAAAAATCAGAAGCTTCAAGTTTCGAGAATGCAAAATCTGATGAAAAATCTCATTTTACCAACCTTGTCCAACAAGGAATACAGGCAATTGAAACAGGCATTCTTGAAAAAGTCGTGCCGGCAAGAACCAAATTAATTTCAGTTTCTGAGGATTTTGACTTGGGAAAAACTTTTATGGAAATGCTCAAAGCATATCCCAATTCTTTTGTGAATTTCTTTCATATTCCCTCAATCGGCACTTGGATTGGAGCAAGTCCGGAAACGTTGATCCGAACGAAAGATGACCAATTCTATACGATGGCCCTTGCCGGGACTCAACCTGCATCGGGTGAAAATCCACTTAAATCAGCTGCTTGGACTCAAAAGGAAATTGAAGAGCAAGCCTTAGTCTGCCGCTATATTGTAGATTGCTTTAAGAAAATCCGGCTCAGAGAATATGAGGAGCATGGTCCTAAAACTGTGTTGGCTGGAAACCTACTTCATCTCAGATCTGATTTCAAAGTGGATATGAAAGCTACCAGCTTTCCCCAACTTGGATCCGTAATGCTGAATTTATTACATCCAACTTCAGCAGTTTGTGGAATGCCAAGAAAAGAAGCACATGAGTTTTTACAAGAAAATGAACATTTTGATCGATCATTCTTCGCCGGATTTCTTGGCCCGGTTAATATCGAAGGGGAGACTTCCATTTTTGTAAATCTTAGAACTGCTTCATTTAAAGGGGAAAAAGCAATTCTATATGCAGGAGCTGGAGTAACTGAAGATTCAGACCCAGACAAAGAATGGGAAGAAACCGAGCTTAAGTGTCAAATCATCGGTAAATTCATCCAAACTCCATCCCTTTGATCATCCAACCTATACTTGATCTAGTAGCCATCTGCGCCAAAAAGGGAATCGAGCATGCGATCCTTTCGCCTGGCTCAAGATGTGCACCACTGACCTTGGCATTTGCACGTCATCCGGAAATTCATGCCCGTACCATATCTGATGAACGCTCAGCAGCATTCATAGCCTTGGGCGTCGCACAGCAACTGAGTCAACCCGTAGTGTTGGTATGCACTTCCGGGTCTGCGGCATTAAATTATTACCCTGCGGTGGCGGAGGCTTTTTTCCAACAAGTTCCTTTGTTGATTTTGACAGCAGACCGACCTCCTGAATGGATTGATCAGTGGGATGGACAGACTATTTTTCAGCCTGATGTCTATGGAAAACACATTAAAAAAAGCTTTCAATTTCCTGATTCATTCTCCAACCCTGAACAAGCTTGGCATTCAGGTCGAATGGTAAATGAGGCAATTAATCTCGCAAAGCAATTCCCTGCTGGTCCGGTCCACATGAATATTCCTCTTCGGGAACCCTTCTATCCTATGGATGGGGAAAAATTCGAATTCCCGGAACATCCGAGAGAATTTACACTCGTAAGCAGCCAAACACAACTCAGCGAGGAAAGCCTGAAGCACATCAAGAATCGATTGAATGATTTTACTAGGATTTTGATTGTACCGGGTCAGCAAAAGCCAAATCCTCATATTCAATCCCTGCTTGACGACCTTTCAAAAAATCAAAAAGCTGTCATCGTCACAGATTCTATCTCGAATCTGCAAAGTGATGCTACTATAAATCTTCATGATCACTGGCTGGGAAATGAAAGCATAAACCAAAGTCTTGTTCCTGATTTAGTGATAAGCTTTGGCAAATCAGTAATTTCAAAATCGCTCAAGCAGTTCTTGAGAAAGTCGGAAACCTCACATTGGCATATTCAGCCTGATGGGCAAGCGAAGGATACTTACCAACATTTGACCCGAATTTTAGCCTGCTCACCAACCCAATTTTTGGGTTGGCTTTCTCAAAACCTTCCAGATCAAAACGAAGAGTTTTATCTGAAATGGACTGGATTGGAAAAAGCGGTGGACAGTGCACTTCCTGATGTTTTCAGTAAAATTGAATTTGGAGAATATTCGGCTTTGCATTTTCTACTGAAAAAAATCCCAGCTACTTCTAAGCTGCATTTGGCAAATAGCATGGCTGTGCGGTACGTGAATTTTCTTGGAAAGCGAACTCAGGAAATAATCTGCAACAGAGGCACAAGCGGAATCGACGGTTCTAACAGCACTGCCGTCGGGTGCACATTCACTACCAAAGAACTTGTCTCTTTGATTACAGGAGACATGGCTTTCTTTTATGATAGAAATGCCTTTTGGCATAATTACTCCACACCAAACCTTCGGGTTATCATCCTAAACAATCATGCAGGCGGAATTTTCCGATTGATTGATGGACCTGCAAAACAACCTGAATTGGAGGAATTTTTTGAAACGAAACAGCAGCTTTCTGCAAATCATCTGGCCGAAGAGTTTGGTTTTTTTTACCTCAAAGTGAAAAATCAACAAGAACTGGAAAGTGCACTGACAGATTTCTATTCCCCTTCCACTCGTCCAAAAATTCTAGAGATCGAGTCATCGAGTCCTAAAAATGCCGAAATACTAAAGGAAGTCAAAAGTAAAATCTCGGAGGTCATAATGGGATTTTAAATGCGTTACTTTTTCTGAAAAACTCGTACATAATCCACCTGCATCTCCTGAGGAAACTCTGTACTTGCATCTGGATTTCCAGGCCATAGACCCCCTACCGCTACATTTAAAATAAAAAAGAAGGGCTTGTGAAATTCATCCAATCCCGCAGGTGTAATGTCAATTACATGATATTGAACTCCATCCAGCTTCCAAACGATTTTTTGGGAATCCCAATCAATGGAGAATACATGAAACTCATCATTAAAGATGCCAAAGGGTAGCTTGGTGCTCCCTCCATAGTTTGCATAGCTTCCGTTATTGTCCCAATGGACCGTTCCGTGGACCGTTCCATCTTGGTTGTCCTTGCTCCCACCGATCATCTCCATAATGTCAATCTCTCCACATTTTGGCCAGCTTACTTCTGAAATATTATCTCCCAACATCCAAAGTGCTGGCCATAACCCTTGTCCTTTCGGCATTTTTGCTCGAATATCTATTCTCCCGTAGGTAAAAGACCTTTTGCCTTTGGTGATCAATCTTGAAGAAGTGTAAGCTCTACTTCCTGCATTTTCCCGCTTGGCTGTGATCACCAAATTTCCGTTTTGGAGCTTGGTATTTTCCTTTTTGTAAAACTCAAGTTCCTGATTTCCCCATCCGCAAAGATCAGGACATCCATCTCCAATCTCAAAAGTCCAATCCTGAGAAAGCTCCGAACCGGAAAACTCATCTGCCCAAACCAAATTGTACCCCTCATAGGAAGAAGGGCTTGTAAAACCTGTATTGGGATCAAGTCCTAAAGCAGCTGCATTTAAGCTCACAATTTGCGATGACACCACAAAATCGGTCTCTGTAGCATGTGCCTGAACTACCAAAATGAATTCACCCCGTTCAGTATAGGTTTTAGTGGCCGAATTTCCATCTACTCGCTGCAAGGCTTCACCCGGAGTTCCAAAGTTTACTTTAAAAAATTTTGTGTCATCAGCTGTAAAATTGGCTTTAACCACCCCATTTCCCAACAGTTCAACTGTGACAAGTAAGTTATCCGGCAATTTGAGAGGCTGCTCGGAAGTGCTTTCTGAGCATGAAAATGTAAGAATAGAAAATAGAAAAAGGCAGAGAACGGAGAATGATTTATTCATATGATTATAATTTATTCTTTAAGGCCATATGAAATTTCGCAATACGGCCCCGATAGCCCCGATAGCTATCGGGGGGGCATTCCAGTGTGTGACGTTCTCGTCATGTCTGTCTGCCTCAGGCAGGCTCGATTTCATGTGACCATTTATTTGACATGAATATACCCCCTATAACACAATCAAAAAAATTAAGCACTTACACTTTCAGCATTAAAATCGGGAGAAATAGTTCTCCCGATATTATTTATTGCCCAAACCATCAATCCTAATTGTCCAATCTCAAAAATCATCAGGGGAATTAATCCGAAAATCACTCCGATACCGGAGAAAATGAGAATCCCGGACACCAATCCTACTGCTCCAATGATTTGAGGAATATGAGACCAAAGATTTTTATAAGCCAAATAACCCACTCCCAAAAAAGCATAACAGAGCCCAAATGCACTCAATTTTATGAGATAATAATCCTGAATGGAAAAATAGCCGGCAATTAGACTTACAAAGTCCACTCCATATAAGATGAAGTTTGCTCCCAGCATCGTCCAAAGCGCAATTTTTAATACCGAGTTGTGCATATAGGATTCCAGCTTAATCCAGCCGTAGATAAAAGAAACGTAAGTTAGAAAAGTGCCGATTTTCACACCGATGAATGCCTTGGAGTCAGTTGGGCCATTTTTGATCCATTCATATTCCATCCCGATTTCAAAAAATGCCAGAAAAAAATAAACCAATCCCGCCGCAAATGCTAAATAGAGATAAGCCGGTACTTTCCTTTCCTCATCCACAAATCCATTTTTCACCCCTTCCCATTGGTAATCCAAGGCTTCAAACAAGGCCTTCACAGTGTAGCTTCTCGGAGTCACCTCACCTGCTTCGATGCGCTGTATAGTTCGCACATTCAAGTTGCACTTCTCGACTAGCTCCTCCTGAGTCAGTCCTTTGGCTTTTCTCAATTCAGAGATCTTTTTGCCTAATTGTGGTTGCTTCATACTTAGTAGATTTTGATTTACCATGGCAATTTCTGGGATTGATTTTAACTTAAGGACGAATGCTACTCGGCTTTGACCCGACTTTCTCCCGACATTTGGATTGGGCCTTGAAAATAGAGATTTCTCTCCTTTAAATTGAAAGAACTTGTCCGCCGTGGCGGATTGTAAAATTATAATAATCTAAGATTGAAAGAAATTGTCTGCTTTGGTGGATAAGAAGATTGATTGGAAATAATGCTATACTAAGGGTAAAACCCTTTTCAATGCTGGATTCCGATTTTCTGGTTTCCAGATAACCGAAAGCTCAGTAAACTGCGGGATCCCCGGAATTTCCATAAAGCGAACATTCAGATCATATCCATCCTTAAGCGAAGTAGGCACGATGGCCACGCCTAGTCCATTTTCTACCAGCCGAAAAATTGTCAGTGCATGCACGGACTTATGTCTGATTTTGGGTGAAAAACCTGAATCCCGGCAAATGCTCATGATTTGCTCATAGTAATAATTAGAATAATCACTTGAAAAAAGGATAAATAGTTCATCCTCGAACTGGGAAACTGACTCAAAATTCCTTTGATCGATGGGATGATCTTTTGGAATCACGAGTGAAAAGCTATCTCTCAACACAGGCTTCATCTCCAAATCCACGGGAACAGACGCCAGACGAACAAATCCCAAGTCTAATTTGTCCTTTTGAATCATTTCTACTTGAACCGAATTACTCAATTCCTCCAGACTAGTGGTGATCATAGGTTGCTGATAATTGATTCGGTTGAGTAAATCGGGTAAGACCCGATTGGAGGCAGAACCCAGAAAACCGATTCGCAACTCCCCCACTTTGCCAGACTCAATCAGCTTCAGCTGACTTTTGGTTGATTCCAGATGGTTGATGATAAAATCAACCTCCCCTTTCAGAAAAGTTCCCACAGTCGTCAGTTCCACATGCTTTTTGTCTCTCTCAAAAAGCTGAACTCCAAGCATTTCCTCCAACAACTTGATCTGCCTACTGAGTCCGGGTTGGGAAATAAAAAGTCGCTCAGCAGCCTTCCGGTAGTTCAATTCCTCAGCTACTGCCTGAAAATAAATCAAATGTCTAAGCTCCATTGATACCTTTAAGTTATTGAATACTCGCAAAAATAGTATCAATAAGCATCAAAAGGAAAAGGTAATTTTGTTTGATAAACTAAAACAATATAGACCTGCCAGGTTTTGAAAACCTGGCAGGTCTGGCGTCCAATATGAAAACATTCCACTATGGCCAAGATCACCTGACTGCTTCAATCGCATTGAAGCTTGCTTCAAAAGAAATTAAAGGAATTTTCAGCCTGGAAACCATCCAAAAAGTAAATGCTTCCGCAGCTGCAGTCGCTCAAATCGCAAAAGGCGAAAAGGCTGTCTATGGGATCAATACTGGATTTGGACCGCTTTGCACAACAAGGATTTCTTCGGATGACACCACAACTTTGCAGGAAAACCTACTGAAAAGTCATGCCGTCGGAGTTGGAGATTTCATCCCGGATGAAATTTCCCGTTTGATGCTTGTTCTGAAAGTCCACGCATTGGCTCAAGGATTTTCTGGAATTCGGCTCGAAACACTTGAGCGAATTCAATGGATGCTGGAAAATGATGTGATTCCTGTTGTCCCCGAACAAGGCTCAGTTGGAGCGTCAGGAGATTTAGCACCACTTTCCCATCTGTTTTTGCCCTTGATTGGCTTGGGGAAAGTTCATTTTGGAGGCGAGATCATCACAGCTAAAAAAGTACTTGCAACCCTTTCAAAAGAACCCTTAACACTTGGTCCAAAAGAAGGTCTCGCTCTGATCAACGGAACTCAGTTTATGGCAGCTTTTGGTGTGAAAATCGTGGATAGACTTCATAATCTCCTCATGCATGCCAGCATTACTGGAGCGATGATGATCGAGGGATTAATGGGTTCGATTAAACCATTCACCGCACAACTTCACCAATTACGACCCTTTGCCGGAAATCAGCATGCGGCACAAAGCATCCTAAACCTCCTTCACGAATCCGAAATCGTCAATTCCCATCTCAATTGCGCTCGGGTTCAGGACCCCTACTCGCTTCGCTGCATGCCGCAGGTACACGGCGCTAGTTGGAATGCTTGGTTGCATCTGAAAGATTGCATCGAGATAGAGATCAATTCAGTTACGGATAATCCGGTGGTATTTAATTCGGAAAACACGATTTCAGGTGGGAATTTCCATGGACAGCCCATTGCTTTGCCCCTCGATTATGCCTGCCTTGCCGCATCCGAAATCGGGAATATCTCAGATCGCAGGATCTATTTGTCTATCGAAGGCGACACTCCTGGAGTACCCAAACTTTTGCTGAAAGAAACTGGACTTAATTCCGGTTTGATGATTCCTCAATACACCACTGCGGCATTGGCTTCAGAAAATAAAGGGCTTTGTTTTCCAGCTTCGGCTGATTCCATTCCTACTTCTCTTGGCCAGGAAGATCACGTGAGCATGGGAAGTATTGGGGCTAGAAAGGCACTTCGAGTCATCGGAAACGTGGAAAAAATTCTGGGAATCGAGCTTTTCTATGCAGCTCAAGCTATGGACTTTCATGCCTCCTTGAAGTCAGGAAAAATCTTGTCCGCAATCTATGAGCGAGTAAGAAAAGACATTGATCCGGTGGTTTCAGATCGGATTTTGTACGAGGATATGGAAACGGCCATTGATTTGGTAAAAAGTGGTGAATTGATCACTTTGGCAAAAAAGGTTGCTGAATCTGAAGGTTTGGCTTTTGAGACAGAGTGGAGTGAAATGTTTACATATTAAAATGGCTCACAGATTACTCAGATGAACACAGATTTGGAATAAAGCCATCTATGATTATCTGCGACATCTGTGAGAAAAACATTATGAAAAATCCTTTACTAATCGGCCCCATAAGCCATGTACTTACCCTTGACAAGCTTCTTTCAAAAGGAGCTTTGAAAGACGAGCAGTTGGAAATCATTCCCAATGCCGGAATCCTAATTGAAGGGGAAAAAATCCTTCAGGTTGGACCATGGGAAAAATTGAAAAAAGACTTTCCCGAAGCAGAACTTTTCATTTTTGAAGGTGAATATGTGGCATTGCCTGGAATGGTGGATTGTCATACGCACATTTGTTTTGGAGGATCCAGAGCAAAAGATTTTGCGATGCGAAATGCCGGAAAAACTTATCTGGAAATTGCAGAATCAGGTGGTGGAATTTGGGATACTGTGACACAAACCCGAAAACTGAGTTTGGACGAATTGGCCGAAATAACCAATAAAAATGCCAATCGACATCTTTCCGAAGGAGTGACTACAATCGAAGTGAAAAGCGGATACGGTCTCTCGGTCGAACAAGAGCTGAAAATGCTTCGAGCCATTCAACTAGCCAATCAAACTAGCAAAGCCGACTTGATTCCAACTTGTCTTGCGGCCCACATGAAACCTAGAGACTTTTCGGGTTCTAATTCTGAGTATCTGGAATTGATTGTTGCAGAACTTTTCCCTATTCTCAGAAAGGAAAATCTCACAAACCGAATAGATGCCTTCGTGGAGAAAAGTGCTTTTTCTCCTGAAGAGATCCGTCCATATTTTCAAAAGGCAAAGGAAATGGGTTTTAAATTGACTGCTCATGCTGATCAATTTACGACTGGAGGTTCAGCTGTTGCCGTCAAGTTTGGAGCTGTTTCAGCTGATCATTTAGAAGCTTCCGGTGAAAAAGAAATCGAGCTTTTAGCCCAATACAATACCATTGCTGTGGCTTTGCCCGGAGCAAGTATCGGTTTGGGATGTGCATTCACACCTGCACGGAAAATCCTGAATAAAGGAGGGGCCTTGGCCATTGCTTCGGATTGGAATCCAGGATCGGCACCTATGGGAGATTTACTGGTGCAAGCCTCAATTCTGGCAACCTTCGAAAAACTCAGCACAGCAGAGGTCTTTGCAGGAATCACTTTCCGAGCAGCTGCAGCTTTGGGCTTGAATGATCGAGGGAAATTAGCTTCTGGCCAATTGGCTGACTTTATCCTCTTTCCAACTTCAGATTATCGCGAGATTCTGTATCAACAAGGAAAATTGAAACCGGAGATGGTGTGGAAAAGAGGCAAATTGTCCGATGTCGGGTGACCGATGTCCGATGAGTTGAGCACCTTTTGAGGTCGTAAATCAAAAACCGTAAATCGTAAATCCAATGTCATTTCAGGATCAAATCAAGCAAGGAATCCCTTCCATTCTACCATCAAAAAAGCAGCGAAATCCAGCAATTTCCCATGCTCCAAAGCGAAAAGATATCCTTTCTCCGGAAGATAAGAAATTGGCTTTACGCAATGCCTTACGCTATTTTCCAAAAGAATGGCATGCTGAACTTGCCCCTGATTTCTTGCACGAACTGAAAGAATATGGTCGTGTTTATATGTATCGATTTATGCCGGATTATCCACTTTTTGCGCGAGCAATAGAAGAATATCCAGCCAAATCCAAGAAGGCTGCTGCCATCATGCTGATGATTCAAAACAACCTGGATCCGGCAGTCGCACAGCATCCTGAAGAACTGATTACCTATGGTGGAAATGGGGCAGTTTTCCAAAACTGGGCGCAGTATCTCATCACGATGAAATATCTATCTGAAATGACCGATGAGCAGACATTACATCTCTACTCGGGCCATCCGATGGGATTATTCCCATCGTCAGAGGACGCTCCAAGAGTGGTCGTAACCAATGGAATGATGATCCCCAACTACTCCAAACCGGATGATTGGGAAAAATTCAATGCACTGGGCGTGACCCAATACGGACAAATGACAGCCGGTTCATTTATGTATATCGGGCCTCAGGGGATCGTCCATGGTACTACAATCACGGTGATGAATGCCTTTCGGAAAAAACTAAAGTCTGGAGAAAGCCCAAAAGGTAAAATTTTCCTAACCGCAGGTTTAGGCGGAATGTCCGGTGCTCAGCCAAAAGCCGGAAATATTGCAGGTTGCGTTACAGTTTGCGCTGAAGTCAACCCATCAGCTGCCAGAAAAAGACATGAACAAGGTTGGGTAGACGAACTCATCGAAGATCAAAGTGAATTGATAATTCGAGTAAAAAAAGCCAAAACAAACGAAGAAGTCGTCTCAATAGCTTTCATAGGAAATATCGTGGATGTCTGGGAGCGATTTGATTCCGAAAACATCTTTGTGGAACTCGGTTCAGATCAGACTTCGCTTCATAATCCTTGGGCAGGTGGCTATTACCCAGTGGGGCTTTCTTTCGAAGAATCCAATCAGTTAATGGCCGAAAACCCGGAAGCATTCAAAGCCAAAGTTCAGGATTCGTTGCGCCGACAAGCTGATGCAATCAATCGACATTCGGCGAAGGGAACGTACTTTTTCGACTATGGAAATGCTTTTTTACTTGAGGCTTCAAGAGCCGGAGCAGATGTAATGGCTGAAAATGGTATTGATTTCCGGTATCCCAGCTATGTGCAGGATATCCTTGGGCCTATGTGCTTTGATTTTGGATTCGGGCCCTTCCGCTGGGTTTGTACCTCGGGAAAAGTTGAAGATCTACGGAAAACAGATCAAATCGCCGCTTCAGTTTTGAGAGAAATCATGAAAACGGCTCCAAATTCAATAGCTCAACAAATGCAGGATAACGTCACTTGGATCGAGGAGGCGGAGAAAAACAGGTTAGTCGTGGGATCTCAAGCTAGGATACTTTATGCAGATGCTGAAGGAAGGTCAAAAATTGCGGAAGCATTTAATCATGGTATTCAAAGTGGAGAAATCTCGGCACCGATCGTATTGGGAAGAGATCATCATGATGTCAGTGGGACGGATTCACCGTACCGTGAAACCAGTAACATCTATGACGGTAGCCGATTCACCGCCGACATGGCGATTCATAATGTAATAGGTGACAGTTTCCGAGGAGCCACTTGGGTCTCGATCCACAACGGCGGTGGAGTCGGTTGGGGAGAAGTGATCAATGGAGGTTTTGGACTGGTATTGGATGGAACACAGGAAGCGGCCAACCGACTAAAATCCATGCTTTTCTATGATGTAAACAACGGGATTGCAAGAAGAGCCTGGGCGAGAAATTCAGGTTCGATCGAAGCTATCCAGCGAGAAATGGACAGAAGTCCGGGTCTGAAAGTGACGATTCCGAATTTGGTGGATGAGGAGGTTTTGAAGATCTTCTTTTAATTATAGGTTCGAGCAACTTTACCAAAGTTTAAAACTTTGGTAAAGTTTTTTTTCGTTGTCATTCCATAAAAACCTCCTCCAAATCAAGTTCAAATCCAGAAATTACACTTGATTTAATTTTATCCCCCGAAGTGAAAAGTTTAGATGGCTGGTATTTGCCATCAACCAGTGTGTTAACTTGCAAATAATTACCTAAGGGACTTACAATCCAATATTCCCTAACTCCAAATTCTTGGTATAAGTCATATTTATCTTTAAGATCCATTTGAATACTACCCTCCGAAAATATTTCAACAATCAAATCCGGAGATCCAAAACAGCCCCAGTCATCCAATTTTTCAGGGTCAAAAATCACAGATATATCTGGTTGTACAACTGAGAAAACTTGATAGTCTTCAGATTTTTCGGAAAATCTGACGTCAAACGGAGCAGCATACACTTGGTAGGGTTTTTTCGTGAGAAAATTAAAGATTGCAAACATGAGATTCCCTCGAATTTCTTGGTGTCTCCTTCCAGGAGAAGGTGGTTTTACAAAAATCTTCCCTTTTATCAACTCGACGATTTCCTCAAAGTCCCATTTCAGATAATCTGCATAGGAATACCCTGCAAACGAGTCATTTGGCTCACAGAAATCTGCTAAATTAATTTTTGGCTTTTGAGGAATTCTATACTCTCTCATGGCAGTGCTAGCTTTTTCAATTCGTCTTCCCAAAAAATCAAACGGCTGTCAACAAAATCAACAAATTGTTTTCCTTAAGTTAGTACTAATAATTATTCCTAGAAAATAAAGCACATGAATCTCCATCAAAACCCCTCTCCCTTCAATTGGTCAGGTAGAAAATCCGATCAGATCGAATATTGGCATCAGGCTATTCAACCCGTTGCCAACCTCAAGATCAAAGATGATTCAAAGAAAAAGGTTGGCATTTTGGGTTACTCAAGCGAGGAAGGTGTGATCCGAAATCAAGGCCGAACTGGTACAATCGAAGGTCCTGCTGGAATTAGAAAAATGCTTGGATCTGTTGCACTTCACTTACCGGAAAACCTACCCATTTACGATTATGGTGATGTTTTCACCTTGGATCAGGACATGGAATCAGCTCATGAATTAATTGCAAAAACCACCTATGAACTCTTAAAAACAAATCACTTTCCGGTCATTCTTGGAGGTGGTCATGATGTTGCTTATGCCCATGGAAATGGCGTTTTGAAACATGTAAAAGAAAAAGGTGAAAAGCTCGGGATCATCAACCTCGATGCTCATTTCGATCTTCGCCCACCGATTAAAGGAAAAGGCCATTCAGGTTCGCCATTCTATCAGTTGGCTGAAGAAAACCCCGCTGATTTCAATTATTTGGCACTTGGAATTCAGCGTGCAGCCAATCCAAAATCTCTTTTTGAAACAGCAGAAAAACTCAAGGCAAAATTTATTGTCATGGAGGATTTTCGTTTGCATAACTGGGAATATATAGAGGAGCAAATCATCTGGTTTATCGACTCGGTCAACAAAATCTACCTCAGCATTGATATGGACGGCTTTTCGTCAGCTTTTGCTCCGGGAGTTTCGGCTCCGTCCCCAATGGGATTTAATCCTCAGATTGCCTTCAAGGTTTTTGAATTAATCGTGAAAAGTAAAAAACTGGTCAGCTTGGACGTGGTAGAGCTCAATCCCCAGTTTGATCAGGACAATGCAACAGCTAGACTTGCAGCCCGATCGATCGAGTACATTGTTAGGAAAGCTTTTTCTTAAGCTTAGAAACAAGAGGCTGTTGCAGGTTTTGCTGCTTCTCCTGAAGCAGCATTTGGGTATTATCAACAGGGTAAAAACTCGAATTTTGGAGAATTTCTAGTGCTTCTGGCTTTCGAAAAGAGAATGACACTGCCTCTTCACTCTTTTTCTTTGCGAAATCTTTGCGGTTAAAAAAAGCTTGTATCAAAATGTTAGGTCTGAGAATAACATCTTGCCCATTTCCATTCTATCAAGGTATCCACTTAATATTTTTAAAATTCGGCTTTCGCTTCTCAAGGAATGCATTTCTCCCTTCGATCGCTTCTTCAGTTCCATAAGCCAAGCGTGTAGCCTCCCCTGCAAAAACCTGCTGCCCCACCATTCCGTCATCGGTCAGGTTCATGGCGAATTTCAGCATTTTGATCGAGGTAGGTGACTTGGCTAAGATCTCTTGAGCCCATTCGTAAGCTGTAGATTCAAGCTCGGCATGAGGAATCACGGCATTGACCATTCCCATATCATAAGCTTCCTGAGCGGAGTAATTTCTGCCTAAAAAGAAGATTTCTCTCGCTTTCTTTTGCCCTACCATTTTGGCTAAGTAAGCCGAACCATAACCACCATCAAAGCTGGTGACGTCCGCATCTGTTTGTTTGAAAATCGCATGTTCTTTGCTCGCCAAAGTCAAATCACACACCACATGCAGACTGTGCCCTCCTCCTACTGCCCAACCAGGGACGACAGCGATCACCACTTTTGGCATAAAACGAATCAGTCGCTGCACTTCCAAAATGTTCAATCGATGGTAGCCATCCTCTCCTACATAGCCTTGATTACCACGAGCTCGCTGATCACCGCCTGAGCAAAATGCCCATCCCCCGTCTTTTGGAGATGGGCCTTCTCCACTCAAAAGTACCACGCCAATGGAAGTGTCTTCCTGAGCATCATAGAAAGCATCGTAAAGTTCAGCCGTGGTTTTTGGTCTAAAGGCATTACGAACTTCAGGCCGATTAAAAGCAATTCTAGCGACCCCATTACATTTTTTGTAAGTGATATCTTGATATTCCTTGGCGGTAATCCACTCCATGGTATTCATTTTAGTTTTAACCCGAATTATGCATTAGAATTTCTATTACGGACAGTAATTTCTTCAAAATCAGTCACTACGTTGCTGCTTTCGACTTCACCATAGCGGCGCTATGCCTCAGTCTCCAAACAGCCTGATTTTATTGCAATTACTGCCCTCATGACGAAAACTAATGCAAAATCCGGGTTTAATTCCGATTTTTGTGCAAGATAACAGCCTTCCCTGAAAATTGTTAATTCCAAACGTCTAGTCTCGCAAAACCAAAATTAGAATTCAATACAATGTTTCAACTCCATTACAACGATCAAATTTTCCAAACGAAAGAAGATTTTGAAGGTATGGATTTGGAACTTCCAGCTTTCGCGAAAGCTGCTTTTTCCTTTTGCGAAGCATGGCTTTCTGATAAAACTTACTTTAGCCAACAAACCTCCGGCTCGACAGGAACTCCAAAAACGATTGAAATCAGTCGGGAGCAAATGATGGAAAGTGCAAAAGCGACAGGCTCTTTTTTTAAAACTAACTCTAACACCAAACTTCTCTGCTGTCTCAATCCGGAATACATCGCAGGAAAAATGATGCTTGTTCGTGCTATGGTTTGGGATTGTCCAATTTGGCTGGTGGAACCGCACTCAAATCCATTTTTAGACCTCCCTGAAGTCTTCCTTCCTGATTTCGTAGCGCTGGTTCCGCTTCAAGTCGAAGAAATTTTGAACAATCCAAAAACTTCACCAGCACTCAAAAAAGTTTCCAACCTGATTATCGGAGGTGCTCCAATTTCTGAAGGACTCAAAAGTCGACTTATCGCAAACGGTATTCCAGCCTGGCAAACTTATGGGATGACCGAAACAGTTTCTCATGTAGCGTTGGCAAGAATTGAAGAAGGTGAAACAACTTACCAAACACTTGCAGGTGTCGAAATTGGTCAGGACGAAAGAGGGGCTGTCTGGACCAAATCACTTATGAGTGGACAGGAAAGGATTCAAACCAATGACTTGGTAGAATTGAAGTCCTCAACCAGTTTTATATGGTTGGGAAGAGCTGATTTTGTAATCAACTCTGGAGGACTAAAACTCCATTCGGAGCTTTTGGAAAAAAAGTCAGAAGCATTGATAGCTGAGTTTTTCCCCGGCTGTCGCTATTTCTTTTTAGGTGAAAAAGACGAAAAGTTGGGAGAAAGATTGGTGTTGCTTATTGAGAAAACTGAGCCGAATGAAGAACTGGCGAAGCTTTTGCAAGAGAAAATGAGAAATGTCTTTGGGAAATTTGAAACTCCAAAGAAAATTTATTTCATCCCTTCCTTTGTACATACAGAAAGCGGAAAAATAAACCGGGATTTGACCTTTAAACAATTACAAATTTGATCCTGCTAAACTTCATTTTCTTATTTTTCCTTTTCATGACTAGTCAAAATTCAGGTGAAATTGATCTGCATATTCATGAAGCTAAATCTAATAAAGGAGTGGTCAGAATCTTGGTCTTTGATTCTGAAAAAGGCTATCCCGATAAACCTGACTTAGCACTCAAATCCTTCTCTGCACCGGTTGTTGATCGGAAATGCTTTTTTAAAATCACGGATTTGAAGCCAGGAAAATATTCCATTGCGGTATTTCATGATGAGGATGAGAATGGAAAAATCAACACCAATCCATTCGGCTATCCCCTCGAAAAATATGGCTTCTCAAATAACGCCAAAGGCTATTTTGGTCCACCTGAATATGCCAAAACTATTTTTGAACTAAAGGATGAACGAAAAGAGATTCTAATCAACCTTCGCTAGTCGATATTTCGCAACCAGCCTGTGATGCTTATTCGTTCTTTTTTGGTGGGCAAAACTTCATGAGGAATCTCCCCACTTAGAAAAACTACCAACCTTCCACCCAAAGGCAATACGTCCTCGATTAATTCAGTTCCATCTTCCTTAGGGATATACATTCGCAGCATCCCTTCATCATTCTCTGACCAAGATTCATTTAGGTATAAAATTACGGATACCACACGATGCGGAACAGTATGAAACTGATCCAAGTGCCGCTTGTAATTTGAGCCAACGGGATATCGCGCAAAGTGCCCTTCAAAGGATCTCAATCCCAAGAAACAGCGCTGATTCAACACCTTTCGGATTTCCTCAATTTTATTCCAATAAACAGACTGAAGTGGGGTTAATTCAGCAGAGTCCATCCAAAATACTTCATCACTTCTGATTTCGGTTCGGACTTGCTTTTGCCCACCTTTTCCTACTGCAGCAGGTCGAAATTTACCAAGCTGAACCAAAGCAATCTGCTCGGCTAGAAGCGCCTTGCGAAAGTCCTCATCAATGAAATTATCAATAATGACATAGGATTTTTGGTAAATCTCTGATGAAATAAGGTCTAATTGGTCTTCCATGGAATTTTGATTGGGCTGCAAAATAACCACTAAATTGCCCGAAAAACCATACTTTTGCGCAAAGCTTACACAATGACATCAATAGAAAAAAGCATCACTGGCCTGGTTTTAGAATATGACTCGGGGATTGTACCACCACCGTATAGCCATGTTTTTTGCTTGGCTTTGGATTGGGCTAATGGAGATCTCACAGTCCAACTCGATCTTCACTACACCGAACGGGAAGAACTCAGCGAAGAGGAAATTTTTGATGAAGGCTTTACACTTAATGATGACTATAGCTACAAAGGCGAACTGAACTCAGTTTGGATCAAGCCTTTGCAACAGCTTTTTAACAAAACTCGCTGGTCAAGCAAGGACATCGAGGATGGAGGAATCACGATTACAGCCCTCGAAAAAGGAAAAGATGAAGGCGTGAAAATCCCATCTAATCAGGAGGAATGGCAGCTGATGGCCCAAGATCTGATTCAGGCTATCTATGAAACAGTTAAAAAAGAAGCTCCCTTAAAAATAGATTATCGTCAGGTAAATGATCAGATTTCTGATTGTAGTCTAACCGTTCACTTTTCGGTTCGAGAGGTCATATTTGAAATAAATGGAACCTCACGAGTGGTTAATTGGGAGTATGCAATTCAGTTGATGAAAATCGTCTTTACTCCGGATTATCACTATGAAATGGCGAAAGAAACAGCAGGAAACAAACGTGGTGCCTACATCAATTGTGGAGATGGCTACTGGCATGAGTTGGGCAAAGGAGTAATGAATATTGACCCAACTTTTGATGCAGTGAGCAAAATTAAGGTTGGTTTTGCAGATTTAATTGCGGGAGAATAATCTTAGAGATTTGCAATTAATTACCTGATTTATTTATCTTTAGAAAGGTATAAATCAGGTTTTTTTATGGCAAACGGAAAAATTTTTATCAGTTACCGACGCGAAGACACCTCCGGAGAATCCGGTAGACTAAAAGACAAACTTGAACTCGAGTTCGGTAAAAACAAGATCTTTTACGATGTTGAAACTCTTGAAGCAGGTCTGAATTTCGAGCAAACCATCTCCTTGGCTCTAAATGAGAGTAAGGTTTTACTTGCAATGATCGGTCCCCATTGGCTTAAAGTTGCAGATCACAATGGAGATCCAAGAATCTTTTTGGAGGAAGATTGGGTAAGGAAGGAAATTTCCAAAGCGCTGAGCAAAGGTATTCGGGTTATTCCGGTTTTAGTTAATGGAGCTAAAGTACCTTCAAAAGCTGAGTTGCCAGATGATCTGAAAGAGTTATCAATGAATCATGCCCAAGAACTAAGCAGTAGTCGATGGAACTATGACGTTGGGAAATTAATAGAGGTTCTCAAAAAAGAAATTTCCAGAACACCAGATCTTAAGGAAAACTTCTTGGGAGACCTTCCAGAATATACAAGACAGTACCAAGATTGGACAACAAAATACCGAGCTTGGTTTAAAAGAAATTACGTTTGGGTTTTGGGTATCATTTTCATTCTAATCCTGATGGATACCTGTTCAGCTTCTGAGGAATATTATCCATCGTATTAAATTCCACGCCACTTTTCAGTTGAGCAGAACTAAAGTACTTTATCAGGATTAACTAACCGTGATTTATAGATTTTAATTTGCTTTTCGAAATCATTAACAGAATTTAATTCTATCTATGATTAAATGACTGATTTATTTATCTTTATAGAGATGTAATCCATGCAATATGCCAAGTGATAAGATTTTTATAAGCTACAGAAGGGAAGACACATCCGGAGAATCAGGGCGAGTCAAGGATAGGTTGGAGCAAGTTTTTGGAAAGGAAAACATCTTTTACGATGTAGAAACGCTTGAGGCAGGTTTGAATTTTGACGAATCTATTTCCAAAGCACTAAATGAAAGCAAAGTTCTGTTGGCCATGATCGGTCCGCATTGGATGAAAGTCACTGATTCAAATGGGGTCAAACGAATTCAAAAGGATGAAGATTGGGTGAGAAAAGAGATTGCTCAAGCGTTGGAAAGAAAAATTCGAGTTATTCCAGTTTTAGTCAACGGTGCAGAAATGCCTGACTCCCAAGAGTTGCCAGACGATTTGAAAGAGCTTTCTCTCAGGCATGCTCAAGAATTAACCAGTTCGAGGTGGAATTATGATGTGGGAGAATTGACCAAAGTCCTTGAGAAAATCATTGACAAAAAACCTGCTCCTTATGATCCTCGACCAATACCACGGTCCTTTGTATCACCGATACCAAAACCAAAAAGTTGGTGGGCAAGAAATTACTTATGGGTTTTGGGTGGATTTATAGGTTTTTTGATTTTGATCGGAATGTGTGTTCCTGAGGAAGAGCATTATGCAGAACCAGAACAAATTGTAATTTATGATAATCCTCAGACAGATTACATTGATCCAGTTCAACCAATTACCTCTGGAGGGAATGTTGATTCCAAAAAGAGCAATCCGGAGAAAACTGAGAATAAAGTGCCCTTACGTTTTGAAGAAAAAATACCTGAATTTCCGGGGAAATGGTGGGTAAGGGAGGATGGAATTAGAGCAGGTTATTTTGACATAATTCAGAATGGTACCGAGTTTTCATTCACCTATTACATTTTCAATGTAGAAGTAGGAAGAGGGCTGGGAAAATTTGAAAACAACAGTATTTATTCAACCTATTTCGAAATGGATAACAATCCAGATCAATTTTCATTTTCTTTCCAAACCTCAGACGGTGGAAAATCTTGGAATGGGAAAACTCAATCAAGCGCAGGAATTTCTAACTCGACTTTGTCCAGAAATTAACCCCTGATCTTCCTAAGATCCGCATGAATATCACGGATCATTTCGCCCAGATCATCTAGTGTCAGGGGCTTCTTTTTATCCCCTGGATTTGGAAAATCAGTACTGATAAACGCTTTAGCTTCCCATATTTCGAGCACATCCTCGCCTTTGACTTCATAAGGCTTGTAATGTTCATTATCCGAGACCAAAAACAGTTTGCCATTTTCCTCCAAATAATTAAACACTCGCTTATAAACCACTCCTTCGGTTTGAGTAACCAAGACATAGGTTTTCCCACTTTTGATTTGGTTCAATTGGTCCACATAGCCACCAATCACTATCGTTCCCGGAATCAATGGCAGCATAGAATCCCCTGACAACTCAAAGGCCCGATAGGTGGCCTGCCGAGAAAGATTAGGTAAATGAAATTGCGGTAGCGTTTCCATATATACCGGATCAGCAAACCCATTGAGGTAACCCGCAGAAGCTTTTTGACCTACAAGCGTAATATTCTCCCTATCATTCGCATCAGTTGCGATGGTCAGGATATTGATTCCCCTTTTTTGGAGTGCCTTTCTCCCAAGATTTTCAATGTCGTGTTCTAATAGCTCCTCCACTCCTACCTCTAAAATATCAGCTAGCTTCTGTAGCGTGGTTAGCTTGGGTTCAGACCTTCCATCTTCATAAGCAGAGATCATGGTACGCTGCACATCCAATTGATCTGCCAGATCATTTTGGGTTATATTTTTTTGCTTGCGCAAAAAACGAAGGTTTGAGGCTAAATAACTCATGCCGAAAAAAGGTAGAAATTAGTGTCCTCTGTGTTTGGAGCCAAAGGGAAAAATGGATTCAAATTCATAGAATCCATTCTCCTCTTTTCAAGACGATTTTTAATCTCCTCAATGATATCTCCCACAGGTTTGGGTTCGGTCACAAGCAAATATCCATATTGTGGCCTCTGCTCGTCTTCCACAAAAAACTTTACCTGACAATTTCCCGAGGCCAAAGTCTTAGATGTGATTCTGATTTTCTCTGTTGTTTCCATAGCTTTTTCTCTTTACGCCAGCTAAGTTATAAATGTTGTTATTATAAACATTAAGATGATGGAAAAAATAACATTTATGACCGACAATTTTTGTCAGAGTTTGAAACTTACTGATATTCAATATTTTTTATTTAAAATACCCATTCTCTTCTAGTAGCTATGACGTTAAAGAATACTGTTCATTTGGCTAATCTACCGCTCAGCTAATTCTTATGCGGAATATAAACTTGGGAGCTTTTCCTTTGTAAATTGATTCAAATACCTACTTAACTTCAAACTCAGCCCATTATCCCAGAATTACCAAAATCAATGAAATATCTATTCTTTTTTCTTTTTGTATTTAGCTCAGTTACCTTGGTGTACTCCCAATCCTACACCGTGAAAGGTAAAGTTTTTGAATACGGAAAGCGAAATCCTATCCCTTATGCCAACATCCTATTACTTTCCGTTTCGGATTCATCTCAAGTTTATGGGACTATCTCTGAAATGGATGGGGAATTCGAGATGACCAATGTCAGAGAAGGCACCTACCTTTTCAAAATCCAATACTTAGGATATCGAGACTTTTTCAGAACACTTAATGTAAATGGCAATCAAGATCTCGGCACTCTTAGTGTTCAAGAAATGGCTACTGAATTGGGAGAAGTGGTAATCTCAACCAGAAGATCCACAGGCACCCAAAAAAGTGATACCACCATGTACAATGCAGATGCTTTCAAAACCATGAAAGATGCAAGTGCACAGGTTCTGATCGAGAAACTTCCCGGCGTCGTGTCAGAAGGTGGGGCCTTGCAAGCCCAGGGAGAAAACATCGGGCAGATTTTGGTAGATGGAAAGCCGTTTTTTGGAACGGATGTACGGGCAGCATTGCAAAACCTCCCCGCAGAGGTGATCCAAAGCATTGAGATTTTTGACCAGCTAAGCGAGAAATCTCAATTGAGTGGCTTTGATGATGGTGAGCGAATCAAAACCATCAACATCATCACCAAGGCAAACAGGAGAAAAGGGCAGTTTGGAAAAACTACAGCAGGATTGGGCACAGATGACAGATACCTTGTTGGAGCAAGTATCAATGCTTTTGACGAAGACCAACGGATTACTTTCACTGGCCTTTCCAATAATGTAAACATGCTGAATTATACCAGTGATGCCAATACCCAATCTGATGGTAGACCGCAGGAAGGTATCATCACCACCAATATCTTAGGGTTAAACTATTCTGATCTTTGGGGGGATAAGATTAAAGTAACTGGTAGCTACACCTATTCCAATAGAGAAAATGTAGGAATAGTGGATATGGCGCGGGATTTTGTGACTACTGGTGATTCCAATCAAGAATACCGGGAAACGGCCAGAGATGTTCGGGTAAACAATGAACATCGAGCTAATCTTAGATTTGAATATAATCCTACTCCAAAAACAAGAATCCTTTACATCCCTCGATTTTCTGCTGAATCCTCTACCGAAAATTCCTCTTTTCTGGGTGAAACTACCGATGGGACTAACCTGATCAATCAAGTGGATAATTTGAAAACTGGTCTGTATAAAGAATATGACTTTTTTAATCGACTGATCATAGGGCACCAATTCAACAAAGCAGGCAGAAGTTTAACTTTTAGAAGTTTTCTTCACAATGGTTGGGATAATGATGAATCGGATCGTACTGCCAGAAATATCTATTTCGAAAATGGTAGTCAACGAGCAGAAAACATTGATCAAAAAACTACTCGGGAGCGTCAGGGAAACCGTTGGGAGGCTGGACTGGCATTTACAGAAGCCGTGGGGAAAAACGGTATGTTTGAAGCCGAATACGAAATTGGCAATCGAGCTAATAATTCGAATCAATTGGTATTCAATGTAGAAGGGGGGGATTTTGAAGGTGGAAGGATGCTCTTGGATACTGCGCTAAGCAATACTTTTCAGAGCGATTATTTAACTCAAGAATTTGAACTGGGGTATCAATACAAAAATGAAAAACTAAGATTACAAACTGAAATCTCATACCAAGATGCCAGTTTGGACAATAATCAGGAATTTCCACAGGCATTTAATTTGAGAAGAAAATTCAGTGCAGTGCTTCCTACTGTTAGGTTCGAGTATAAATTCAGTCAGAATACCAATATTCAACTCGATTTTGACACTCGGACTGCTGAACCTCAGGTGCGTCAACTTCAACCCGTAATTGACAATACTAATCCACTGCAATTAAGAACAGGTAATCCTGACTTGGATCAGTCGTACAGTAAAGAGTTCCGTGTTAGATTTAGAAGTCAAAACCCGGATTCAGACAAAAGCTGGTTCTTTTTTACCAGATCACAATTTGTCAATAATTACATCTCAAATAGTACTTTCATCGCTGATGAAGCCACAGAAATTCAAGATGGAATAATTCTGGAAAGAGGTTCACAAATCAATAGACCGATCAATTTGGACGGATACTTTGATATCAGAACTTGGCTTAGCTATGGAATGCCTCTGGATTTTATGAAATCCAAACTTAACCTCAATGCTGGTGGAAGTATCACTAGGAGACCTGGTCAGGTAAATGATCTCACCGGATTCAACAATTCGCAGAGAATAAATGGTGGATTCTCCATCAATAGCAGTATTAGTGATCAGATTGATTTTAATATTTGGTCCCGATCCTCATTCAACCGAGTGGAGAATACACTTAATCCTAGACTTGACAACAACTTCTTTCAGCAACGATTCAGAGTAAACTTCAACTGGATCATGTTCGCCGGAATCATTTACCGATTGGATCTCAACCACCAAATCAATTCTGGTCTTAGCGAAGGTTTTGACAATAACTTCTCTCTCATAAATATGAGTTTGGGTAAAAAAATCTTCAAAAATCAGCGTGGAGAGGTCAGTATCATGGTATATGATCTCTTAGGTCAAAATGCAAATGTGCGTAGAAATATCACCGAGACTTACATCGAAGATATCCAAACCAATGTCTTGCAGCAGTATTTCATGGTTTCATTCACATATAACCTGAGAAGATTCAGCAAGGGGATGGATGAGGGGGATTACAATCAAATGTTCTAAGGTCAAAAGCGCAAGTATTATAAGTAAATGAACCCCCAATGAGTTTCCGCTAGTTGGGGGTTCTTTTTTACAATCAATAGTTAACTATCTCTCCCAAAATACCGGTGGCTCTATTCCCAGAGCTCTCAGATACACGTAACCTTGCCCTCGGTGGTGGATTTCGTTGTCGATGAAATATAGCAATGTACAATAACCTTTATCCTCGTATTGCCCAAAAGCTAGCATTTTTTCCTGAAGCCTTCCCTCTTGAATCTTTGTGAACCATTCATTGATTTCGACAGTATTTTGATCCCAAATCTCAAGAAGTTTTGTTTTTTCTTTGCCTGATGGATCTTTTTCATCCAGCGATTTCCATTCATCTGTTGCCAGTCCTTTGACACCAGGAACAGCAATGCCGATCAACTCGGAAGCCATCTCCCCGAAAGTCCTCATTCCGCCCATGCTGAAGGAAAATAGTTCTTCTTCAGGAAATGCCTCGATTACTCTTCGAGTCAAAGCTCGGTGTCCTTGCCAATGCGCAAGCAATTGTTCTTTTGAAATGATTTGGTCGTTTTTCACTAGAGTTTCCATAGTTTTTAAGGGTTTGTTTAAAATTTATACCCAAAGAAACTGCCGAGAAATGACAGCTGTATGTCAGTAGGAATTCAGTTTTTTTCTTTATTTGGGAAAAAGTTTTTGAATGAACCGGATCGACAGACTCACCGCCATCGTCACGCAACTTCAGTCCAAAAGACTAACGAAAGCAGAGGAAATCGCAAGACGTTTTTCAGTCAGTCTGCGTACGGTTTATCGGGATATGCGAGCATTGGATGAAGCCGGAATTCCGATCATCGGCGAAGCTGGTCATGGCTATTCCTTGGTCGAAGGTTATCGCCTTCCGCCGGTCATGTTCACGCAGGAGGAAGCACGAGCTTTTCTGGTAGCGGAGAAAATCTTTGAAAAAGTCACCGATAAAGGCAGCAGCGATCATTTCCGCTCCGCGATGCTCAAGATAAAAGCAGTCCTGCGAACAGCTGAAAAAGATCGATTGGAGGAACTTTCCCCACTGGTTGAAGTCATTCGAATGCGAAATCAGCTGCAAGCGGGGAAAAAAAGTGAATTCCTTCAGTCTATTTTGAATAGCCTTAGCAATAAAAATTTGATTGAGATTATCTACACCACATTTGAAGAGGAAAAAACCGCTAAACGGATAATCGAGCCGGTTGGGGTTTACTATTCCTTTGAGCAATGGTATCTCATCGCATGGTGCAGACTTCGCAATGATTATCGAAACTTTCGGATCGACCGAATTCAGGAATTGCAAATTCTTGATAAAAATTACCGGACTGATTCACATCCCAAGTTAAAGGATTTTCTCGATCAAGTGCGGCATACTGAAAATCTGACTCAAATTGAAATTTTTGTTCCTACCAGCTCTGAGAAATACATTCGCGAGCAAAAGTACAATCACGGATTTGTCACTGAAAAATGGACTGAATCCGGCATTGAGATGACTTTTGTAACTTCTTCAATGGAAGGATTTATCCGATGGATGCTAATGATGGCTGATAAAATTAAAATCATCTCCCCTCCAGAAGCCAAAGCACGAATGAGAGAATTGATTGAAGAGATTATGGGGAATTTGTGAGTTTGAAAGCTGAGTGTATTGAACATTTGGATTCCTCATCAAAGAAAATGTCGAATCAATTCTGCGAATAAATCATATTTTTGTCTTTTTAATTCGACATTTTACTTATATTTTTGTCAAATAAATTCGACGTTTTATGGAAATCCTATTTTCCACTTCCAAAAATCTACTCAATCAGGTAGGTAATTCTTTCTTCAGATTTCTCTTTGACCAAATCGACTGGAATCAACGAATGATCGCTATCAAAGGCCCAAGAGGATCAGGAAAAACTACTTTGATGCTTCAGCGAATGAAGTACGGACTCAATTCAAGTCCAAACGAAACCCTTTACATCACAGCAGATCACTATTGGTTTTACACCAACAATCTGGTGGCGACAGCCACTGATTTCTATCAAAATGGTGGCAGATTTTTATTTATCGATGAAGTGCACAAATACCCAAACTGGTCACGAGAATTAAAAAACATCTACGATTCTTATCCTGATCTTAAAGTTGTATTTTCCTCATCATCAGCTTTGGATATTTACCGTGGAGAATCCGATTTGAGCAGAAGGGTGATTACCTATGAATTGCCCGGATTGTCATTCCGAGAATATTTAAAGATCAAAAAAGGATTGGATTTACCGGTTTTTAGCTTGAATGAAATCCAGAAAAATCATAGCTCAATTGCATCTGAAGTCGCTCAAACTTTTCATCCTTTACCTGAATTTCATGAATATTTAAAAACAGGATATCTCCCAATTTTCAATGAAACTAACCTGTCGAACATCTCGATTTTTCTCCAGCAGATCATCAACACAGTAATCGAATCTGATCTTGCTTTCATTGCCGATTACAATGCGGGTACTGCGTACAAAGTCAAAAAACTGATGGGTGTCCTCGCAGAATCAGTTCCATTCAAACCAAACCTCACTGCAATTGCTCGAAAAATAGAAACCAGTAGAGATTCTCTTTATGAATGGTTGAATCAATTGGAAAAAGCCAGACTACTCAATTTTCTGATAGCTGAAGGAAAGGGAGTTTCGCTACTTCAAAAACCAGATAAAATCTACCTTGAAAACACCAATCTTGCGTACTCTTTAAAATCCTCGCCAGATATCGGTTCGATCCGGGAAACCTTCCTGTTGAACCAACTGAAAAACCTTAAAAAGGAAGTTCGCCTTCCCAATTCTGGTGATTTTTTGGTTAATGATCTCGTGATAGAAGTTAGCGGCAAAAACAAGGATGCTTCTCAAATCAAGCATCTCGAAAACTACCTGATTGCAGCTGATGAAATTGAACACGGCTTTGGAAAAAAAATCCCGCTGTGGGTGTTTGGGTTGATGTATTGATTCAATTTCAAAATGACTAATCTTAAAGAAGAAGAAATTAAAATATGTATATCCGCAATTCTGCCAGTAGCCAAATTTTATTAAGTTTCACCTCGACTTCGCTCGGTGTCCGTTAGTTT
>NZ_JBKBKZ010000014.1:0-113031 GCF_046296635.1 Algoriphagus sp.
ATGCGGCGCAGCCGCATATTCCTCCCCTCCCATTAAAACAAAACTAACGGACACCGAGCGAAGCCGAGGTGAAACTAAATAGAGTTTGGCTACTGGCAGAATTGCGTATATCCATTATTATCAATGTTAAAATTCAATACTCAAGTTAATAATGGGATTATTTGAGAATTGAAAATTGGTCATTGAGAATTGAAAATTGGTCATTGAAAATTGACCATTGAAAATTGAACGCTTGCTTCATAGACAGGATTGTATCTTTCCGAAATTCCGGTATTTTTTGGTGTCAATTTTACTTTTCCCATAATACCCCATGGCTCAAACCTACCCTTACAACCAAACTTATATCTGGCTGATCAGTATGACTGCCGCGCTGGGCGGATTCTTATTCGGATACGACTGGGTGGTGATTGGTGGGGCCAAGCCTTTCTATGAGCCATTCTTCAATATCACTTCTCCATCCGATCAAGGTTGGGGGACGAGCTCGGCGCTGATAGGATGTATGGTCGGAGCCATCCTATGTATCTTCCTAAGTGACAAACTTGGGCGAAAGCGGCTGCTCATTTTTTCAGGGTTCCTGTTTTCCCTCTCTGCGATTGGGACTGCTATGGCAGATACCTTTTGGTGGTTTAACTTCTACCGGATATTGGGAGGGATTGCGATGGGTATCGCGCTCAACCTTTCTCCATTATATATCTCTGAGCTCGCCCCACCCGAGAAGAGAGGTCGTTTGGTGACGATCAATCAGTTTTTGGTCATGATCGGTGTACTCCTCGCTCAGATCGCCAATTGGCAGATTTCTCTTTTGGATAAAGACTTGGCAGAAAATGCTGATTTTACAGCCATTGCGGCAAGTTGGAGTGGGCAGGAGGGATGGCGCTGGATGTTTGGAGCGGAGGTGTTGCCTGCGGTGCTGTTTTTTGTGCTGATGTTTTTCGTGCCGGAAAGCACCCGCTGGTTGATAAAAAACAATCAGCAGGAGAAAGCAGTGAAAGTTTTGAAGAAAATAGGAGGGGAGGAATATGCCAAAGACTCTCTCCATGAAACACTCTCCACCTTGAAAGACGATGATCTGGGCGCTGTAAATTTTAAGGACCTGCTGCGCAAAAATGTGCTCAAACTCCTTGCAATTGGAATATTCTTAGCTTTTCTCCAGCAATGGAGCGGCATCAACGTGGTGATCTACTATGCAGCGGATATTTTTCAGGCAGCGGGATTCACGCTGAAGCAGATGATGCTCAATATCGTCGTGATCGGTGGGGTGATGGTGGCCTCGATCTTTGTGACCTTTGCCACGGTGGATAAATATGGGCGAAAATCCATCTTATTGGTCTGTCTCGCAGCCATGACAGTGTTATATGCGGGATTAGGGTATTCCTTTTATGCAGATTTGGGTGGGACTTCGGTAGTGGTTTTGGTGCTGTTGAATGTGATGTTTTATTCCATTTCACTAGCTCCCTTGCTATGGGTCGTGCTATCGGAGATCTTTCCAACACGAATCCGTGGAGCAGCAATTTCTATTGGAGCCTTGGCACATTGGGTGGGGAATTTCACGCTGACCTACAGCTTTCCTGCAATTAAAGAGAATCTCGGTTGGGCCAATAACTTCTGGCTTTACGGAGTCATCTGCGCAGTGGGATTTGTGATGATTTGGTGGATATTGCCCGAGACAAAAGGAAAGACACTGGAGCAGTTGGAGAAGGAGTTGAGTGTGGGTCAGGCTGAGCGGCTTGTCCGCAGTGGGGGGAGTCGAAGTTTTCTGCAGTAATCAGTGAGTGGTAAATGCCCATTCCCTACTTTCCGTTGTCCTGCTTCTCCCCCGATATATCAATCGGGGCTGGACTTGAAATACAATTACAAAATCATTCCTCCGCAAATCCCCCCTGATCTACCTAGTTATTGTTTGAAGGGTAAGGCTTATCAAAGGGGGTAAGGGGGATTTGGTTCCAATTTTCAATACATTCTCCTAACTTCCTTACTTCTAAACTTCCCAACCTTAAATTTCGATTGTGCTGGCATTAACTCCCTTTTCCAAAACAACCTACTGCTCCAGCACTAATTCCTATTGACGTTTTATACCCCGGGTTGTGTCATGCCTCCTTACCCGGGGCTATTGAAAAGTTAGACCCCTCCGGGGTCATTTTTCCGCCATCAGCTCAAATAGAACTTCAAAGTTCAATTCGATCAGCGAACGAGCTCCTTCTCCTCAAGGAGAGAGCTTGTCCCGAGGTTTAAAATCCCGAGAGTTCACGAATCGGGAAGCAAAGCGTATCGGGAGCGAGGGGGTGAGGTAGTCAATCCTGCCGTCCTCCGCTTCTGATTGATTATCAGAATATAAGGCAGAAATCTTGCATATATAAAAATGGGAGTGGTGTTTTCGGCTAAGTACACTTCCCTTGTTTTTTCCCTCGTGGAACCAATAAGACTTCATCTTAGCCATTAATTCCATAAATAGAATCCATATGTGTGACCGATATCAAATTCTATATTCTTCAAAAAAATTGGATAAAGGCGTGGAAACCATTACCCATATTGGGGGAAAAAATGCTTTAGGGCAAATCTGGAGCATTAAACTTGAGCAGGCTTTTGATGGCTTGAGATCAGGAAATTGGGAGTTTTTCATAAACATGAACCGACAAACATTTAAGGTCGAAATTCAGGATTCTGAACATGGACTTGAAATCTGTTCTGTTGGGACAGAAAAAAATCTGATTTTGGAATTATCGGATTGTCCGCGCTAATGGTGAAGGACATTACTTTTTTGCCTATTTCTAAGGTTCGGGTTAGTAGACGTGATTTTACATTTGGTTTAGACCCCTTAGGAAAAGGGATTTAAAGGGTTGAGCGCTACGTGTACATTTCAAAAACTATTATTGAAACTATTAATAAACAAGCTCTATCGAATCAAAACCTCTGAATACCTGTGCACTTTAGTTCAGTCGTAGGAGGAATACACTCAGAAAGCTTATTTGATACCAATCCCACGAAATTGGCTTTACCGACAACAGGGTTTACATTTCACGAAGTAATCTCAAAACCATTCAGACAAACCAAAATTAACCCACTTGACTTTTTATCTTTGAGATTAAATACATTAGAACCTAAAGAATGAATAGATTAAGTTGGTTTTTTGCTTTCATAACCGCACTTGTGGCTTTTTCCTGCCAACCTAAAACCGAATCCAAAGAACAAGAGGCTCCTTTAAAAATAGTTTCAATTGCCGAAATCGAATCTTGTATCAAGGAGTTTATAGCGGTGAAGACTGCTGAGAATGACGGGGTTTTCCCGGTTAAGGATGAAAATCACGACCTCAAAATGAAATTAATTCGGGTACATACGGAGTACCTTTCTAATTTGGGGCCTAAGCGGCATTTTGCCTGTGTGGATTTAGTGGATGACAGCGGTGAAGTGTATGATGTGGACTTTTTCATGGAGGGAGAACCAGGTGCAATGACCGTGACAGAGATGACCGTGCATAAGCTCAATGGCAAGCCTTTTTACAGTTGGAAACAAAACAAAGAAGATAAAACCTGGTATCGTGTGCCTTTAGAACAATCAAACAACAGCCTTCTCGGTGTAGTAGAAGGGAAAGACTCCTTTGAATTTTATTATTCAGTGCAGGTTCCTATCCTGACCGGACCCGCAAAAATGTGGATACCTATCGCGGAGTCGGATGACTTCCAAAAGGTAGAAATCTTATCCCTTGACATTCCGGGAAAGCATCGAAATCTGGATGATAAGGTGTACGATAATACGATCATGTACTTGGAGTTGGGACCGGAGGATAGTGGGAAGTCAGTAGAAATCAACTACTCCGTTGATCGAAAAGAAAAAGGTCCATACCAAGCTCCTTCTCCAAATCCCGATGTTTTCCTTGCATCCAATATTCTTATGCCAAGAGGAGGGAGGTTTGAAGAGATCGCCAAAGAAGCCTTGGGTCCAAAAATCAGAGACAGCCACTTGATCCAGGCTAGAGCGCTATATGATTACACTAGTGATAACATGAGGTATATGAAGTTTGGAGATTTTGGTCGTGGCGATTCTAATTATGCCTGCGATTCCAAGACTGGAAATTGTTCAGAATTCCATTCTTTCTTTATTTCCTTAGCCAGATCGGTCGATATTCCGGCTCGCTTTGCAATTGGCGCATCCATACCTTCCGATCGAAATGAAGGGGGAATCGATGGCTATCACTGTTGGGCGGAGTTTTATGCTGACGGTAAATGGTGGCCTGTGGATATCAGCGAAGCGAATAAATACACGGCGTTGGCGACCTATTATTTTGGACGTCACCCGGCCAATCGAATTGAACTAAGTCGAGGTAGAGACTTAAATCTCAACCCAAGTCCTGTCTCCGGTCCGATCAACTTTCTGGCGTATCCTTACTTGGAGATCGATGGTAAGGAAGTGAAGGCTCAGTCAACTTTCAGCTTTCAGCGGAAAGTGGATTTGTAAAGGGAAAGTCAGATAGTATCCAATTACTTACAAACGAGAGAAGGCCGTCAAAACTGACAGCCTTCTCTTTTTTTTAAAAGATTCCTATTGAAGGACCTTAAGCTTATTTAGCAGCATTTTCGGTGGTATCTCCATCAGCTGGATGCTCTCCACCTTCGGCAGGATGTTCTGAGCTGTCTGCAGGATGTTCTCCTTCTGGATGCACAGTTGTATCTTCCGTGCTTCCTTTCCTTTTACAATTGTTAAATAATCAACGGAATGCAGCGCGGATTCTGCTGAGACTTTCAAAGATTTATTTTAAGGCCTGCTTGATCAGGGTTCTCTTTACAAACACGATAATAAACCAAGAAATCCAAGCTACGATTGCTCCAATGACGGCTCCTAAGAAAATGTCAAAAGGATAATGTACTCCAAGGTATATCCGAGTATAACTGACCACCACAGGATATAGAAATAGCCAAGGCAGATACTTTAATTTTCCCTTTAGCTTTAGACTAAGAAAAACTACGAGACCAAAGGTATTTGCAGCATGAGAGGAGACAAATCCATAAAGGCCTCCGCATCGACCGTAATTATGCATAATGCCTTCCCATCGAGGGTCATGACAGGGTCTCAGTCGCTCCATAAGGGGCTTTAAAAACCCGGAAGTGAATTGGTCAGCTGCCAGAATTGTGAGCGCTACTCCGCCCAAAACCCACCAGGCATTGGCCCGATCCACTTTGAAAATCAAATAAATCAAAACTGCATAAAGTGGAATCCAGGTGCTGGTTTCCGTCATTTGAAAGATAATCGGATCCAGCCAGTCGGCATGGAAGGAGTTTAACCAGAGGAAGAGTTGCTCATCCCAATTTTTAAGCGTTTCGATCATGACTCATAATTTAACCAATCGATGTCTTTTTTCAGGTGATTGAGGGTGAATTCTTCAGCACTTCCTTGCTGTGGTTCATGCATATAAGTCCACTCAGCTTGAGGTGGCATACTCATCAATATACTTTCAGTTCGTCCATTGGTATCCAATCCAAACTTGGTTCCCGCATCCCATACCAAATTGAACTCCACATAGCGCCCGCGTCGGAGATTTTGCCATGCTTTTTCTTCGGGGCCAAAAGGAACACTTGAGTTTTTCTGCATAAAATGGGAGTAGACTCTTGGGAAAAGCCGTCCAATCTCCAGGCTGAAATCGAGTATCTGCTGAAAGTGATTATCAGATTTCGCACTGAGTCGATCATAGAAAATTCCTCCGATACCTCTGGTTTCATTTCGGTGCTTTACAAAAAAGTAGTCATCTGCCCAAGCTTTGAATTTGGGATAATATTCGGAATCAAACTGATCGCAGGTCTTTTTGACTTCTTGGTGAAAATGTTTTGCGTCCTGAGGATCTATGTAATGAGGAGTCAGGTCAATGCCACCCCCAAACCAGTGGATGCCATTTTCCATTTCAAAATACCGGATGTTCATGTGAATGATCGGGACCATAGGGCTGAAAGGATGCAGTACGATTGATACGCCTGTGGCAAAAAAATCAGACTTTTGCAGTCCTAATTTTTGAAGGATCTTCTCAGGAGTTGGTCCATGAACTGCTGAGAAAGCCACGCCTCCCTTTTCGATGATCGCTCCGTCTTGAAAGATTCGGGTTCGACCACCACCTCCATCTTCACGGGTCCATTGGTCTTCTTTGAACTTACCGACTCCATCACCTATCTCCAGGCCTGCGCAGATATGATCCTGCATTTGCCTGTATATTTCAGCTATCTCGGTTTTTGTTTTTCTACTCATGATGCGTTAAAAAGGATATCCGATCCCGAAATTTAATACTGTTTGACCTCGGACCCCAAAAGGTTGGCGGAAACTGATGTTGTCAAAAACCCAACGCTCTCCTAGTGGCTTTGCCGGGTCAAGCGCTTTTGTAGCCAGGTCCAATCGAATAACCAGAAAATCAAAGTCCATCCGCAATCCAAAACCGGCTCCCACGGCGATTTCTCTGTAAAATCGGTCATACCGAAAATCCGCTCCCGGACGTGCAGGATCATATCCAATCATCCAGCTGTTTCCTGCATCTATAAATAGCGCCATGTCAAAGTATCCGAACAATTTCCTTCGGTATTCAAGCATGGTCTCCATAATCATTTCGGCAGGTTGTTCATTGGTGTAGTCGTATTCTCCTCGTACTCCGGCTGGGGGCACGGAGCTTCCTGGCCCAAGTCGTCTTGCTTGCCATGCACGGATGCTTGTTCCTCCTCCGGCAAAGAAGTATTTCTCATAAGGCAAGATCCCAGAACTCACTCCATAAGGTCGAGCCCAACCTAAATTAAAGCGATAGGCAAAGGTTTGTATTTTATTGACGGGGTAGTATCTACGAAAATCCAATTGAGATTTGACCCACTGAAAGTTTGCAAATTCAATTCCAGGTTCATTGTTACTTTGGACATCCATGAAATTCAAGGTGGTTCCTCCACTTTCAGCAAACAGTCGAAGTAGCGAGGCCTTATTGGATTTGAAATTTCCGTATTTATTAAAATTGATAATAGTCTGACCCGAGATGCTACTGATGAAGGAAGGTAGAAATGACCAAACTAGGTTGTTTCCTTGATTTTGCAGATTGTTCAGGATGTCCAAAAACTCCGGTTGAATCTTTGGAGTCCGGATATAACTCAGGTCGGCAGCATTGAAGGTGTAGAATATTCTATTATTTGAAGTTGCCCAAGTATAGGAGAGTAGACTGTTGACAGAGTTTCTCGTGTATTCAGGACGGTTGGTATAGTTGTATCCCAGCCTTACTCGTGTATTAGGATTGTAGCGTCCAAATTTTTGAAGCGTACTTGGAACAAAAGGAACCAAAAATCGCGGTAAGATTAAGGTGACACCTGTATTCAATTCGGAGCTTTGATAGACCCCTTGACCCGTAGCGGAGGCGACCCCTTCGAGTCCTGCTCGAAAATTGAATTCCAGAATTTCGCCGGCCCGAAAGAAATTTCGGTTTCTCACCGCAGTACTAAAAAATGGACCAGGCAATTGTTCGGTGATTGTCATACCCACCTGGTTGGTCAACTGATATTTTTGATTGGGTTGTGTAAAAATATTGGCTGTCAGTGAGGTACCGAGTGTGTCAAAGGAAATATTTACAAACCGAAACAAATCCAAGTTGCTGAGTTGTCTCTGAGTTTCAATTGCTGAAACTCGACTGTAAGCCTGACCTCGTTGGAAAAAAATCCTGGAAGCCAATATTTTGGCAGAATATCGATCCTGATAAAATGAAAAGTTTATATCACGATATTTCTCTAAGACTCTCCGGTCAGCGAACTCATTACTTGGAGGATTGATCTGGAAGTTGATCGAATCAATAGTGTAGGTTTCGTGAATGTCCGCAAATGTTGGTTTTTGGATTACCTGCTCGAGTTTGATTGTTTTGGTTGTCGTGTCTTTGTAGGCGATATAATTGATATAGGACTTAGAAAACATGAAAAAACCGTTGTTTTTCAAAAGTTCTTCAATTCTGTTGCGTTCAGCGGAGATATTATCCTGATTGTAGAAGTCCCCTTTTTTGATTTGCGAACTTTTTTCGGTCTGATTAAGGAGTCTGATTATCTCTTTGTTTTCCGACCGGGTATATACAGAGTCGAGAATGTAAGGTGATTTTTCAGTGATGAGAAAAGTAACGAAGGCCTTTTTTTCCTCTGTTTCAACTTCATAATCAACTTTTGAATCAAAAAAGCCATGATTGACGAGATATCCCTGGAGATTGTCCACAGAAGATTCAATTTCAATACTATCCAAGAGCGTCACGGGATTCCCAGTTCGCATCAGCGCATTCCCAAACTCTAACTTTTTGTCCAGACTTTCAATTTTCGAAGCCAATTTGTCGACTCGCTTTTTGAGCTTTCGATCATCCGGTAGTGAATCTGATGCCAGTCGGAGGGCTGATAGTTCTTTGCGGTTCAAAACTTGCTTTTCGGCAAGTTCTACACTATCATAAAACCGCTCACCCACTCGATAAATACTGACTCCTAGCGACCTTCCAAAAAGCCGCGTATTGGTAGACTGTTCGAGAAGTCCATTAAGTGCCTCTCTATCTGATTTTTCTATTCCTTCGATCTCATTTTCGTAAAGCGCATACTGCCCATCTTTGAGATTTTTGGTCAATGAACAGCCCATGCAAATCCCAAGAAGCGCTATAAAAAGTATATATTTGGAGGATTTCAAATCGGAATAAGCTGAAGGAATGCTAAGCAAAAATACGGTTAAGTTTATTAAATCCTTACATCAAAAAAAATACCGAATCGAGAGCGGAAAGTTCTTTGTTGAGGGAGAGAAAAGTGTTCTGGAAGTTTTGAATTCTGATTTTTCAGTGGAGTTACTTTTGGTGACTGATTTCTTTGAAAAAAAGCATGCCCGACTACTTCAGCCATTTCGGGGAGAATTGATTCAAGTGACTCAAAATCAACTCGAGCAGTTGGGGCAATACCAAAGCAACGACTCGGCACTCGCCGTAGTGAAAATGAAAGAAAATAATTCATTTGAACCTGAAAATGAAGAATTGATTATTGCCCTCGATGATGTTCGCGATCCCGGAAACTTAGGTACAATTATTCGAGTCGCAGATTGGTATGGAATCAAGAAACTGGTTTTTTCTCCTCAAACTGCGGAATTCTACAATCCTAAAGTAATTCAAGCAACGATGGGGTCTTTTACCCGTGTCCAGTTTTTCTATGAAGATCTCGGCCCCCTTATTCAAAGATGGAACTTGCCGGTATATGGGGCCTTTCTGGATGGAGAAAATATCCATCATATGAAAAAACCTAAGTGTGGCGTACTGGTGATGGGAAATGAAGCCAAGGGAATTTCACCGGAGATTGAAAAAAAAGTAACCCAAAAGGTAACCATTCCCGGCTATGGCAATGCTGAATCTTTAAATGTTGCGATTGCCACAGCTATTCTTTGTGATAATTTTAAAAGACTCATGGGTACATGATCCATAGATTGATTCAGACGCTACGGAGGGTAGGAATCAATGGATTTCTTCTTGGACTTTTCTGTGCAATTGGACTGGCTGCTCTATTACCTGAAGTGGGTTCGATTGATTCAGGATTTCCATGGAAGTCAATTATCAATGTGGGGATTGCCTTTGTGTTTTTTTTTTATGGAGTCAAGCTTGATCCCGAACAACTTCGATCCGGGCTTTCCAATTGGAGACTTCATCTACTGATTCAGGTGTCAACTTTTTTGATTTTCCCTGTTTTAGTTTATTTCCTGCTGCAGATCATGCCGTGGGTTGATCCGGATTTTAAATTGGGGATTTCATACTTATCGGCTTTGCCATCGACAGTCAGTGCTTCGGTGGTGATGGTGTCTATAGCAGGAGGAAATTTACCAGCCGCTATTTTCAATGCAAGCATTTCCAGCCTGTTGGGTGTGATTTTGACTCCTGCTTGGATGGGGATATTGGGTGGTGGGGCAGAAGGTGAAATTGATTTTTGGTCTACCCTTGGAGAATTGACTCTCAAAGTTATTCTGCCGGTTGTCCTTGGTATTATTGCACATGGTTGGCTTTTTCCTAAAATCAAGGACTATTTGTCCAAACTTAAGTATGTAGATCAAACTGTGATTATGATCATTGTCTTCACGACCTTCGCTGAATCTTTCGCTCAGAAATTATTCTCAGCCTATCAGATTTCTACTTTGCTGACCATAGCAGCGACCATGTTGGGGATATTTATTTTGGTTTGGCTTATTCTGGAATTGATTTCAAAAATCCTTAAGTTTTCTATTCAAGATCGAATTACGACTCTTTTTTGTGGTTCCAAAAAGTCCCTTGTTCATGGGGTAGTGATTGGCAAAGTTATTTTTCCGGATCCTGCAATTCTGGGGTTAGTGTTGCTACCGGTGATGCTTTACCACATTCAGCAATTGATTTTAGGGAGTATTCTTGCCGGGTATTTTGGGAGAAGGAAATCCGTAGACTCTTTGTGAAAATGATTAAAAAAACGAGGCTGTCTCAAAAAGCTTTTCTGTGTCAGCCTGACACTTCGACTACGCTCAGTGTGACAAAAGTCGAAGGCTATTTGTAGCGAATACTACCCCACATTTCGACTTCGCTCAATGTGACAATCGGCATTAATGAGACAGCGTCTTCGGTATCACATGTATTTCCCAGAAATGTTTTCTACCAATTCAATATAAAGCTCAGTAGCTTCAGATTTACTTTTTCCTTTGTATGCTAACCAACTGTTGAATTTAGCTGCTGCTTTGAAATCAAATCCTCCGGGCCTTTCAGATTCATTATCTCCTTCGGTGGCCTGCTTATACAATCCGTAGAGTTTCAATAATTCTTCATTGCTTGGCTTTGAGGTGAATTTTTGTGTGAGGGCCATGGCTTCCTCAAGTGTAGTTGGTTTCATAAAAACTGCTTTGGGCGATTTGAGTTTCCAAAAATGACATAAAAATTTCGATTTGGAATGAGTTTTAATCAAAAAAGCCATCGTTCGGATGGCTTTTTGGATTTAGTAGTTCAGATTATCTTTTGTTCATGCTGACATAGTCACGCTCATTTTCACCAACATAAACTTGTCGAGGACGACCGATTGGCTCATTGTTTTCACGCATTTCTTTCCACTGAGCGATCCAACCCGGAAGTCTTCCCAAGGCAAACATCACGGTAAACATGTCGGTAGGTATTCCAAGTGCTCGGTAAATAATACCTGAGTAGAAATCTACGTTTGGATAAAGTTTTCTATCAATGAAGTATTGATCATTGAGTGCAGCATGTTCCAATTCTTTGGCTATTTCCAGGATTGGATCTTTTACTCCCAATTTGGCCAGCACGTCGTCGGCTGCTTTTTTGATGATTTTTGCTCTTGGATCGAAGTTTTTATAAACTCGGTGACCAAAACCCATCAAACGGAATGGATCATTTTTGTCTTTTGCTTTGTCAAGGTATTTTTTAGCATCGCCACCATCTGCTTTGATTGCTTCGAGCATCTCGATCACGGATTGATTGGCACCACCGTGCAGTGGTCCCCAAAGGGCATTTATGCCAGCAGATATTGAAGCATAAATTGAAGCCTGAGATGATCCTACGATTCTCACCGTTGAGGTGGAGCAATTCTGCTCATGGTCTGCGTGAAGGATCAGAAGCTTATCCAATGCAGCGGATACGATAGGATCCACTTCAAACTTTTCAGCAGGAAGTGCAAACATCATTTTCAGGAAGTTGGAGCAATAATCAAGGGTATTGTCCGGGTAATTCACCGGATGGCCCATTTCATTTTTATAAGCCCAAGCTGCAAATGTTGGCATCTTAGCCAACAATCGAATGATGCTTAGATCAATCTCTTCCTTGCTTCTGTTTGGATGTAAGGAATCAGGATAAAATGCTGTCAGCGAACAAATCAAAGAGGAAAGAACGCCCATTGGGTGGGCATTGGAAGGGAATCCCTCCAATATTTTCTTGATGTCTTCGTGAACAAGAGTATGATGAGTGATCTCTATATTGAAGGATTCATACTCAGCTTGGGTTGGGAGCTGACCATAAATCAAAAGGTATGCAACTTCAAGGAAGGTAGATTTCTCTGCAAGATCCTCAATTCTATACCCTCGGTATCTAAGTATTCCCTCTTCGCCATCTAAAAAAGTAATTGCGCTTTTGGTAGCACCGGTGTTTTTGTACCCTGGATCAAGGGTGATTAATCCCGTGGTGTCACGGAGTTTTCCAATTTCAATAGCATTTTCGTTTTCAGTTCCTGTGATTACAGGGAATTCGTATTCTTGACCGTTAAAGGACAATTTTGCGGAGTCAGACATATAGTTTTTTGGATTACTTTTATTGAAATACTTTAAAAGGTGGCCTTAAGATAATAAAATGGAATCTTTTTTAGGTTTATTATTATTCGATTTGACAGAATAATATTTTGGTGGTCTTTACTGAGAGTTTTAAAAGGTCTCAAGCCATAGCAAGGAAATATTTACTCTGAGAAATTACAAAATCTTTCTAATTAGAAATTTAATTGCTCGATTAATTAAAGAAAAAAAGCCCATAAGGGCTTTTTTTAATCACAGAAATGTTCAAAAACTTCCACCAAGTGGTCGCCAATCATTTTGGCAGTTCTACCTTCAATATGGTGGCGCTCGATAAAATGAACTAATTCCCCGTCTTTAAACAAAGCCATGGCCGGTGAAGAAGGTGGATATGGCAAAACCAACTCTCTCAATTTGGCGACTGCCTCACGGTCATTTCCAGCGAAGACTGTAGCCAATGTCGTTGGCTTCTTTTCAGCTTGATCAACAGCATATCGAATACCTGGTCTTGCTGCACCCGCAGCACAACCGCATACGGAATTGACTACTACCAAAGTGGTGCCTTTGTGATTTGGACCCAAATGATCAGCAACCTGCTCTGCAGATCTGAATTCCTGGAATCCTACGTTTGAAAGTTCTGCTCTCATGGGAGCAATGAGCTCTTCAGGATACATATTTTTTTATTTTTAAATGTTCATTTTTATAAAAAGCCAAGTTCTAGCTTAGCTGCTTCTGACATCATGTCTTGAGAATATGGAGGATCAAAGGTAACCTCTACTTCCACGTTATTAATCCCTTGAATTTGTTGGATCTTATCTTTTACTTCTGATGGAATAAACTCTGCTGAAGGACAATTCGGTGAAGTAAGTGTCATTTGTACATAGACGTTGTTCACAGGATAGACTGTAATCTCATAGATCAAACCCAAATCATAGACATCCACGGGGATCTCCGGATCATACACCTGTTTGATTGCCATGACCACCTTGTCTCTCAGACTGGTTACGTTTCCGTTTTCGAGATTAGTTTCTGCTTCCATTTTTAGGCGTTTTGCTTAGTTTGGAAAGCAAATGCATACAATTTCATTTGCTTAATCATGGCTGAAAGTCCATTTGATCGTTGGCTTCCAATGATGCTACCCATCCCGATTCGATCAATAAAATTCAAATCAGCATTCAAAATCTCTTCAGGTCGGCGATCATTCAGAACTCTGATTAATAATGAAATCAAACCCTTGGTAATATCTGTATTGGAGTCGGCTTGATAGTGAACTTTGCCTTCTACCTCGTCAGCTACTAACCAAACTTTGGATTGACAGCCTTTGATGATATTTTCTTCTATTCGCTCGGGCTCTGGAAATTTTTCAAGATTGCCCCCAAGCTCCATGATATAAAAAATGGTAGACTCTTTGTCATCGCCAAGGATTTCAAATTCTGAAACTATCTCTTCTTGTATGTCTTTGATGCTACTCATTTATTTTTAAATCTTGAGATTTGGGCTACACCTTCCGCTAGTTTATCTATTTCCGATTTGGTATTGTAAACTGCAAAAGAGGCCCTGACAGTTCCTTCAATTCCAAATCTTTTCATCAAAGGTTGAGTGCAATGATGCCCCGTTCGCACTGCAATTCCTTTGGCATCTAGCATTTGCCCCACATCAAAAGGATGCATTTGGTTGATATTGAATGACAAAACTGAGACTTTATCAGCTGCGGTTCCAACCGGGATGAATCCTTTGATATCCTTCATCACCTCATTTGCATGGACTAAAAGTGCGTCTTCGTGCGCTCTGATGGCAGGTTTTCCATATTGTTTGATAAAATCCAAGGCAGATTTGAAGGCAATTACATCGGCGATATTTGGAGTGCCTGCTTCAAATTTGAATGGAATGTCATTGTATGTGGTCTTTTCGAAAGTCACTTCCTTGATCATTTCTCCGCCTCCTAGAAATGGAGGCATGGCTTCTAGGATGGCTCGTTTTCCATACAAGACTCCTAAGCCAGTCGGTCCATAGAGCTTGTGAGCAGAAAAAGCTAAAAAGTCACAATCCAATTCCTGTACGTCGATTTCAAGATGTGTAGTGGATTGTGCGCCATCTAGCAAAACTTTCGCTCCAACAGCATGAGCGACGTCAATAATTTTTTTGACTGGATTGATTGTTCCTAGTGCATTTGATGCATGTACAATGCTGACGAGTTTGGTCTTCGGAGAAAGCAGCTTTTCAAATTCCTCGAAAAGGATTTCACCGGCTTCGTTGATCGGAATGATTTTTAAAATTGAGCCTTTTTCTTCACAGAGCATTTGCCAAGGCACAATATTGGAATGATGCTCCATCGTGGAAATGATGATTTCGTCATCTTTTCCGATGAATTTCCTTCCAAAAGTTTGAGCAACAAGGTTGATGCTTTCGGTGGTTCCTTTGGTGAAAATAACTTCACCAGCTTCTCGCGCATGGATGAATTCTCGAACAGACTCTCGCGTATTTTCATAGTAACGCGTCGCCCGGTCTGCTAAAGCATGGGCACCGCGGTGAATGTTGGAATTGTCATTTCCATAATAATTGGACAGGGCATCCAAGACGGCTTGTGGCTTTTGAGTTGTTGCAGCATTATCTAAATAGATCAAAGGTCTTCCATGCACTTCTTGGTGGAGTACCGGAAATAATTCTCTGATCTGTTCGATGTTTAAACTCATAGATTTAGAATTTGCTTCCCAATCGCTCCTGAATCAGCGAGTCACAATAAGTACGGAAGCTCTCCACTTCAATTTTTTCTAAAACCTCACCTGCGAAAGCATAGAGCAATAAGCCCTTCGCCTGCATTTTGTCGATTCCTCGAGCTTGCAAGTAGAACAGTGCTTCTTCGTCAAGCTGACCTACAGTACAGCCGTGGGAACACTTCACATCATCTGCCCAAATCTCCAACTGAGGTTTGGTATTGATGATCGCATCATCAGAAAGGAGAATATTATTATTTTGCTGAAAGGCATTGGTCTTTTGGGCATCTTGCCGGACGAAGATTTTTCCGTTGAAAACACCTCGACTTTGATCAGCTAAGATTCCTTTATATAGTTCATTGGATTCTGAATGAGGAATTGTGTGGTCCACATTAGTATGGTTGTCCACATGAGTCTTTCCATTTAGTAGAAATATGCCATACATATTTCCTTCGGAATTACTTCCGAGGAGGTTAAGGCTAAGGTTATTTCTCACGAGGTCACCGGAAAGAGAAATGTTTACCGAAGTAAATTTTGCATCTTTTTGGATGTCCGTTTCGATATTGCTCACTTCGATGGTGTTTTTTCCTTCGTTTTGAAGTCTGTAGTAATTGAGCTGGGTATTTACTCCACCTTTTAATTCAACAACCTTATTTACAAAACTGGGAGTGCTTCCTATGCTGATTGTTTGATCGATAAAAGTAACCTCTGCAAAATCACCAACTTCAATCCAGATTCTCGGTTGAATCACTTGGCCTACATTGGACTGATTGAAAGAAAGTAAAAGAATCGCTTTTTCAATTTGGGTCTTTCTGGGAACTGAAATGAAAATTCCATCTTCAAAAGAAGCCTGATTTATTGCTGCAAATGGATCTTTTTCAGGTTTTGCGATGCTACCCAAAGCCAAATCAGATTTTTCCGAGATCAGCGAAACTTCAACTCCTTCAATTTTAGAGGAAAGTTCAGAAAGGAATTTTCCATTGGAAAATACCAATACATCTCCTTCAAAACCTTCGAAAATTGAGGATTGTACTAATTCAGTTGAAACCTCAATAGGAAGAGCGGGAGTGAAATTGGAGATGTTTTGCTCCAGCTTTTTACCAATGTTGGTAAATTTATATTCTTCAGCTTTTATAGCGGGGATTCCCTGAGTCAAATAACTTTCCCTGGCCAAAGTTCTGGCGGAGTCAAAGTTTTTGGGAGCAGTTTCTAAAAGGCTGATAAATGTATCTTGTTTTGTCAAGGTACTCATGAGAGTTGGTTTTGAATTCAGACTGTGGCTGCAGAATCTACTTCTTCTTTGATCCAATCGTAGCCTTTTTCTTCAAGCTCGAGTGCCAGATCTTTAGTCCCTGATTTTACGATGCGTCCATTGAAAAGGACATGAACATAATCCGGTACGATGTAATCCAACAAACGCTGATAGTGGGTCACGACAATCATGGCATTTTTGTCCGACTTCAATTGATTCACTCCATTAGAAACAATTCTCAAGGCATCGATATCCAAGCCGGAATCAGTCTCATCCAAAATTGACAAAGTTGGATCTAACATTGCCATCTGAAAGATTTCATTACGCTTCTTTTCTCCTCCGGAAAAGCCTTCATTCAGCGATCTGCTGAGGAGTTTTTGATCGATTTCCACGAGCTTCATTTTCTCCTTCATTAGAGTCAAAAACTTCACTGCGTCTAATGCCTCTAATCCTCGATATTCACGAACTTGATTTACTGCTGTTCTCAAAAAATTTGTGGATGAAACTCCGGGAATCTCCACAGGATATTGGAATGCCAAGAAAACACCTTCTCGAGCTCTTACTTCAGGGGCGAGATCCAGAAGGTTTTTACCATTGAAAATCACTTCACCTTCGGTTACTTCATATTCTTCACGTCCAGCTAGTACAGAGGCCAAAGTTGACTTTCCTGAACCGTTAGGTCCCATGATGGCGTGAACTTCACCAGCTTTCACCTCCAGATTAATTCCTCTCAGGATTTCTGTTCCTTCGATCGATGCGTGTAGATTTTTTATTGATAACATAATTCGATATTTGACATTTGAAATTTGAGATCGGGCAGCGTGCTATTCAGTTTTGAATTTATTGCCACGAAACTCACTTTTAACCAACAGATCCTTCCAACGTCAGCGCCAACAACTTCTGCGCTTCCACAGCAAATTCCATTGGCAGCTGATTGAGGACTTCTTTTGCGTAACCATTTACGATCAATGCGACTGCATCTTCGGTGGCAATTCCTCTTTGATTACAATAGAAAATCTGATCTTCACCGATCTTAGAGGTAGTGGCTTCGTGCTCCACTTTGGCACTTGCATTATTGATGTCAATATATGGGAACGTGTGCGCACCACATCGGTCTCCCATTAATAAGGAGTCACACTGTGAGAAGTTTCGGGCATTATCAGCCCGCTTCATCACCTGCACTTGTCCTCTGTAGGAGTTTTGGGATTTGCCTGCTGAAATTCCCTTGGATACTATTCTCGACTTGGTGTTTTTTCCAATGTGAATCATCTTGGTTCCCGTATCTGCCTGCTGATAATTGTTGGTCACAGCCACGGAGTAGAATTCACCGATAGAGTGATCTCCTTTGAGGATACAGGAAGGATATTTCCAAGTTACGGCCGAACCGGTTTCTACCTGCGTCCATGAAATTTTCGCATAATCTCCGGCACAAATTCCTCTTTTGGTTACGAAATTATAAATCCCACCTTTTCCATTTTTGTCACCTGGAAACCAGTTCTGAACGGTAGAATACTTCACTGTGGCATGAGCTCCCGCGTAGATTTCCACTACAGCAGCGTGCAATTGATTTTCATCCCGTTGTGGTGCTGTGCAACCCTCTAAGTAAGAAACGTAAGACTCATCTTCCGCAACAATCAAAGTTCTTTCAAACTGACCTGTGTTTGCTGCATTAATTCGGAAGTAGGTTGATAGCTCCATTGGGCAACGAACGCCTTTAGGAATGAAGCAGAACGAACCGTCAGAAAATACTGCCGAATTCAGAGCAGCATAATAGTTATCTGTCATCGGTACGACTGACCCGAGGTATTTTTTTACCAATTCAGGATGTTCTTTTACCGCTTCGCTGAAAGAACAAAATACGATTCCAAGTTTCGATAATGTCCCTCTGAAAGTCGTAGCAACGGAAACAGAATCGAGAACTGCATCAACGGCAATTCCTTCCAGTCTTTTTTGCTCGTTTAATGAAATACCTAAGCGCTCATAAATTGCAATCAACTCCGGATCGACTTCATCTAGATTTTTTGCGTTCTTTTTTTGCTTTGGTGCAGAGTAATATCTCAAAGCCTGTAAATCAATTTTCGGATAATGGACATTAGCCCATTCCGGTTCAGCCATTGTTAGCCAAGTTCTAAAGGCCTTTAACCTCCATTCTAAAAGCCATTTCGGTTCTTCTTTTTTTGCAGAAATCCATTGAATAATTCCTTCATTAAGACCTATTGGAGCTTCATCGGCTTCATAATTGACCGACCAGCCATGTTCATATTCTTTGGAGGTTAATTCTTCTAAAATCGTGTTGTCTTTGCTCATGAGCTGAGTTATTTAGACTAATTACATTTTAACTACGAAGGTACAACATTATATCAAAATACAATGTTCGTCCTCATGTGAAAAATCTATGAGAGATCTGCAAAACAGTTAATTTTGAGCTTTATTAAGCCTTTTTTTAATGTCTTCTAATGTTAAAAAATAAATCCGGTTTGAGCCGGATTTAGATTTTAAAGACGTTGAACGCCTCAGTTATTTTATTTAGATTTAATCTAGATAGCTTATTTCTCCTTGTCGAAAAACTGGATTGGACGATTTATACTTTCCTCCAAAACAATCAATGTTTCGGTTCTGTCGATTCCTTCAACTTTTTGGATGCTGTCCAGCACTAGTCGCAGGTGATTGGTGTCTCGGCAGATGATTTTAGCGAAAATCGAATAATTGCCTGTAGTATAGTATCCACTCACTACTTCTGGAATCTCTTTTAACTTCTCAATTACGTTGTCATAAAGTGAGCTTTTCTCCAAATAAATCCCTAGGAACGCAGAAATATCATAGCCTAATTTGGAGAAGTCGATATTAAGAGTTGCACTTTTGACAATCCCCATATCCTCCAGTTTCTTCATTCTTACATGGACAGTTCCTGAAGAGACAAATACCTTCTTTGCTATTTCGGTGTAAGGTGTCTTAGCATCTTCATTCAGCAAAGAGATAATTTTCAGGTCTATGTTGTCGATATCTAAAATTTTATCCATTTTTTTGAGTAGGATTTAGATGATTTTTAATAAATGAGCCTGTAAATTAGAGATTGTTCAAAATATTGCAAATTTTTTTTTTCAATTTGTAATTATTGTCAGAATCTATTTACTTTGGGCTATCTATTGAAAAACAATTGAAAATTTGGTTTGCTAAAATTACGTAGTCATTATAGTTTATAATTGATTAAAAAACCGAATTTTTATTAATCAAAAGGAAAACTTTTAATCTCTAAAGTTATATTTGGGTTTATATTCTGAAAAGGGTCTTGTCATTGGCAAGACTTTTTTGTTTTCAAGGTTTTTGATTTAAAATACAAAAAAATGCATTTTAGATTTTTTTAAATGCATTATTCCTTTTACTTTTGAAGCTATGTTTAAAACTACTGTTTTCAAGAAGTTAAGCGTGCTGGCGATTTCCTGCCTAGTCTGGACTTTTCCACTGGGAAATGGAAGTGCAGTTGCACAACAAAATTCTGAAGCAATTGAAAATTCCTTCAACGTAGTCCAGTTTCATAAGCTTTCACTGCAAAAATTAATAGCCGTATCGAGGCAAGATGATTTTTCAAAACCTGAAGAATTGGAGCTATCACCACTTTCTCAAGTTGAAGAAAATATTGCTCGTGATCTGAACTCTCATTGGGCTTGGCCTGAACATACGCTTGAAATGATCGATAGCTATTCTCCATTTCTATTCAGAACAAAGAAAAGTCAAGATCTCAGCGAGGTGAAAATTCTCTTGGATGTCAATGCCAAAGGCAGAGTCTCAGGCTTTGAAGTAGTTGGAAACGTTGATAAGGGAACTAAAGAGCGATTGGATCACATGATTAGAAAACTCCCTAACTGTAAACCAGTACCCGGATACTCAATTTACAGTCCAGAGCGATTCGAATTGACAATCAATAAATAGTCTGACCGGTTAATCCGGTCTTTTTTTTGAGCGGTTGGCAGCCCTTTGCTTGGCTTTCTTATTTTTAAGGATCCAATCTTAAGCATTTATGTTAAAAGCCACTCTATTTTCGATTGCCTGCTTCGTCACAAGTATCGCGTCTGCACAGGTTAGAAGTTTTGAGTCCGAAAAACTCTTTCCCGAGAAAAACGAAAAATTAAAATTTTATACAGTTTCCGGTGAGCGCCATGGCCCATCCTTTTTCAAGAAATTTGTTTTCCCCGAAGTAGAATACACACCTGGAGATAAACTCACCTTCGATAAATATCATACCGTGGATGTCATGTACGCTTGGTATGAGAAGTGGGCTGCTCAATTTCCGGACATCGTTGATTTGTATGTGATCGACGAATCTTTTGAAGGCAGGCCGATCTATCAGATGACTTTGACTAATAAAAAAACGGGTAAAGACACTGATAAACCTGCAGCCTATTTCGAAGGAGGAAGACATTCCGGTGAAATCACGGCAAGCGAGTCCGTTTTATGGTTGACTCAGCATTTGATCGAAAACTATGGAAAAGATGCCGAAATCACAGCTTTGATTGACACCAAAGCCATATACCTTCGTCCACAGAACAATCCGGATGGATCTAATCTTTACCTCTTTACCGAACAGAGAAATAGAAGCACAGTTCGTCCCTACGACAATGACCGAGACGGACTTTTGGATGAAGATCCTGAAGAGGATTTGGACGGAGATGGAATCATTTACCAAATGAGAAAAAAGGCCATCACTCCAGAAGAGAAGGAAAAGGCCAATTTCATCATCGATCCAAAAGATTCAAAAGGTAGATTAATGAAGCGTACTTTTCCCGGGAAAGGAGATTACCTGGTGTATACCGAAGGAATCGACAATGACGGAGACGGGAGCTTCAATGAAGATGGAATAGGAGGTTTGGATTTGCATAGAAACTATCCGGAGAACTGGAGACCAAACTCAGGTGGCGATTTGACCGGAAGAGGCTATACACAAGGTGGAGCGGGAGAATATCCCCTCAGCGAAATCGAAACTCGATCCACTGCACTTTGGATGCTCAGCCATCCGAATATTTCGGTAGTGAATAGTATGGATACACGAGTGCCTATGCATCTCAGACCACCATCCACCTCCAAATCAGAGGAGCGAATGTACCCTCAGGATTTGGCAATATATAAGGAGATGGATAAGCTTGGGCTTTCATTCACTGCCTACCCTTGGGCTGGTGATGTATATGAAACTTACTCTACCCGCTACAAGGTCAATTCCATGACGGGAGATCCATTGAAGCCTGAACCTCTTTTTGGCCATGGACCAGATTTCGGTTATTTCTATTATGGAAGTATCTGGTACGGGGATGAGCTTTGGAATAATGGCGCCATGAAAGATTATGATGGCGACGGAATCTACGACGACTACGATGGCTTGATGTGGGACGACGAAGCTAATGGAAGTAAAGGTTTCAAACTTTGGACTCCATTTATGCATCCCCAACTTGGAGAAGTGGAAATCGGCGGTTTTCATCCCAAATTCTTTGGTCAAAACGGTCCGCCTTGGCAGTTGGAAGACTGGGCCAAAAAGCAGGCGCTATTCAACCTTGCCATGGCCAAAAGACTTCCTCAGTTGACCATCAATGATATGAAAGTGAGAAAACTTTCCGGAGGTGAATTTGAAATCACACTGGATTGGACTAATACAGGAAAACTTCCGGTTGCGCTAGAACAAGCTAAACTGGTCAAAATCGTTCAAGAGGATCGTGTTTCCCTGGAATTTGATAAGGAACTGATTAAAGGATATGAGGATGCAAAAGTGAAAATCACTTCACCAACATTGTATGACAAGACGATCTATTCCGGATATACAGGAGTTGGAGAAAAGAAGACGGCGACCTTCAAGGTCAAGGTAGAAGGAAATGATGCTGTGAAAGGCAAAATCAAACTTTCATCCACTCGTGGAGGATTTCTTGAGCGAGAATTTACTTTAAACCAATAATTGAATACTATGAATAAGTTGCACAGCATATGGCTGTTTTTAATACTAATAACTGCATCTCAAAGTGTTTTTGCGCAGCAAAAAAGGTCTCTGACACATGCTGATTATGACGGATGGGAAAACCTTTCTTCGGAGAAAATCACAAAAAATGGTCAATTCGTAGGCTATCAAATCAGTCCTCAGGATGGAGATGCTCGATTGGAGATTTTTCCTTTCAAGACACCTAATGCTAAAACAATAATTCCTCGAGGCACTGGCTTTTTATTCACGGCAGATGATGCTTTCGCAGTGGGTAAAATTGTTGCGCTAAAGGACTCCGTCAAGGTGTTGAAGTTGAAAAAGAAAAAAGCTGATGATATGCCGAAGGATACCCTTTTCATTATGCAGCTTTCGACTGGTAAATTGGAAAAACTTCCTCGAGTGAAGTCTTTTGCGACTCCTACCGAAAAAGGAAGCTGGATTGCAATTCACTTCGAGAAAGAAATTCCAAAAAAAGCAGATCCTGCAGATTCTACTAAAAAGGAAGAAAAAGCCAAAAAAACCGATGGCACAAAACTCCTTGTCCGATCTTTAGACGGGGCTAAATCCTGGGAATTTGAGCGAGTAAAAAACTACAGTTTCGCTCAAAATGGTGACTTCTTGCAGTACACTTTGGCAGTGGAGGATACATTGGACAATGCCGCAGTTCATATTTTGAATCTGTCAACTGGCGAAAGCAAACTGGTTCATGAGAAAATGACTACCTATTCCAATTTATCCTTTTCTCCACAATCTTCTTACCTAGCTTTCATAGCCACAGACGATTCTCTGAAAGCAAAAAAGCCTCAGCACACCTTGTATATATTTGATGTGAAAAAGTCTGACTTGGCTATCCAAGTGGAGAAATCTGCAGTAAAGCTCGAAAATAGCCGCATCAGCCCAGATGGAACTGTCCGGTTTTCAGAGGATGAGAGCAGACTCTTTTTTGGGGTTGCTAAAGACTATGTTGACTATGCTTATGCCAATGACACCACGATCTTGGATGAGGAAAGAGTAAGTCTGGATATCTGGGGTTGGCAGGATGCTGAGATTCAACCAATGCAACTTCAAAATAAGTCCAGAGAAGAGAATCGCACTTTCTTGGTGGTCCTTGATCTGAAGACTTTGAGTCTTACTCAAATTGGAACCCCCGAAGTGGAAAATGTGATGCTGGAGAATAAAATAACCAAAGACATCGCCTTAGGGTGGACTGATAGTCCTTATAGAAGAGCTTACAGTTGGGATATTCAGACAGGAAGGGATTTGTATTTGATTGATCTGAAAACCGGAAACTCAACCTTGATCGAAAAAAATGCTTCAGGTTCTGCAAGGCTATCTTCCGGTGCTAAATATGCTTATTGGTACGATGGGAGGGATAGTTCTTGGGTGGCATATGATATCGCATCCCAGTCAAAAATTAATCTAACCAAGGCTCTTTCGGTTGCCTTTTACGAGGAATTGCACGATTCTCCGTCCTTACCGGGTAACTATGGTTCCGAAGGATGGCTTGCTGATGATGCAGCTATTTTGATAAATGATCGATTTGACATCTGGAAAATTGATCCAAAAAATCCTTCTGCGGCTGTTAATTTAACGGTGGGAGAGGGGCGCAAAAAACAGCTGGTCTTTCGAAGAGAGCGGTTGAGATTTGACGAAACCTCCATTGATCCAAAGGAAGCGCTACTTCTTTCTTCCTTCAATGAAATGACTAAGGACGCTGGTTTTTACTCGACGACCTATGATGGAAAATCAGCTCCTAAGCAACTTTTGATGTCTGCCCATAGATATGCAGGACTGACCAAAGCCAAAGATTCAAATCAAATCCTAGTGAGAAGAAGTACTTATAAGGAAAATGCAGATGTCTATTTGGGGGATTTGACCTTCAAAACCTTGACAAAAGCTTCCAATCTCAATCCTCAGCAGGCCAATATGAAATGGGGATCGGTGGAATTGATTTCCTATTTAACAAATGATGGGACTCCATTGCAGGGGTTGCTTTTCAAGCCAGAAGGATTTGATCCAAACAAAAAGTATCCACTGATGACTTATTTCTACGAGCGAAACAGTGATACTTTTCACGCTTATAGAGCTCCCGCTCCAAGCAGATCTACAGTGAATATTCCGTTTTTCGTGAGCAATGATTATATGGTCTTCGTGCCGGATATCAAGTATGATCTAGGTCTACCGGGACCAAGTGCATACAATTGCATCATTCCCGGTGTGCAGGCTGTCATTGCAAAAGGTGGAGTGGACGTAGCCAATATGGCGATCCAAGGTCAGAGTTGGGGAGGATATCAAGTTGCTTACTTGATCACTCGCACCAATATGTTCAAAGCTGCAGGTGCTGGTGCACCTGTGGTAAACATGACTTCCGCTTACGGTGGAATCCGTTGGGGAACAGGAATGAGCAGGATGTTCCAATACGAGCAAACCCAATCCAGAATTGGTGGAACACTATGGGAAAAGCCACTTTACTATCTTGAAAACTCTCCGTTATTCACCATGGATCGGGTGCAAACTCCAGTCTTGATCATGCACAACGATGCCGATGGATCAGTTCCTTGGTATCAGGGAATTGAAATGTTTATGGCCTTGAAGCGCCTTGACAAACCAGCTTGGCTGCTTCAATACAATGGAGAAGATCATAACCTCGTTCAGCGGAAAAATGCCAAAGATTTGTCCGTTCGCCTGAGTCAATTCTTTGACCACTACCTCAAAGGTGCTCCGGCCCCACTTTGGATGACGGAAGGTCTTCCTGCAGTGGAAAAAGGAAAAACCTTGAAATACGAACTAGGAGACTAAATGTGAAAGCTCCGAATCTGTAAAAATTCGGGGCCATTTACTTTCTGACTTAACTTTTCCAAAGTTTCAAACTTTGGAAAAGTTTATTTCTACCTCAGGAATAATCCCTAATCTCGGAAATTTTTTCCTCCGAAAATCGAAAAATAGACTTTCCATGTAGCCGGATTTCCTGTCCCTTTTTCATTCCATTTGGAAGATCCATTGCCGCAATCGCCCGATAGGAAATATGAATTTCACTTTCATCTTCCCTGTGAGTAATAACTTCAATAGATTGCTTTCGTTCTGAAAAATAACCCAAGGCTTCCTCAGCCTGCTTTTGGAAAGCATCCATTCCGCACAATTCGTGGGTTTTTTCCCCTGATGAATAATTCTCAAAAAGGATATCCTTATCCAGCACCTCAAGCATAGCATTCACATCCATCCCATTGTAAGCTTCCAGATAGTGATGAATTAGTTTTTCACGTTCGATTGAGTTCATAGGCTCTAGTAAAAAAGGCCAAAATTACTTTCAGCCAAAACTTCAAATCTCGAATTTCAAATCCCCGATCCCTTAAATCGCCACAGCAGCTTTGATGTGCGGGTGGGGATCATAGCCTACCAATTCAAAGTCCTCATACTTGAACTCGAAAATGTCTTTTACGTCAGGATTTATTTTCATCCTAGGAAGCGGTCTTAATTCTCTGCTGAGTTGTAATTCCGTCTGCTCCAAATGATTGGAATATAAGTGTGCATCCCCGAATGTGTGTACAAAATCTCCCGGCTCAAGATCACAAACCTGTGCAATCATCATCGTGAATAAGGCATAGGAAGCAATATTGAATGGAACCCCTAAGAACACATCCGCACTTCGCTGATAGAGCTGGCAGGAAAGCTTGCCATCGGCTACATAAAACTGAAAAATCGTATGACAAGGTGGCAAAGCCATGTGATCCACATCAGCTACGTTCCATGCACTAACGATATGTCGGCGGCTATCCGGTTTGGATTTGATCTGATGGATCAGATTTTTGATCTGATCGATTTCACCCCCTTTGCCATCCGGCCAATGTCTCCATTGATAGCCGTAGACCGGGCCCAAGTCGCCGTTTTCGTCAGCCCACTCGTCCCAGATGGACACGCCGTTTTCTTTGAGCCAAGTGATGTTGGAGTCACCTCTGAGGAACCAAAGCAATTCTACGATGATAGAGCGTAAATGAAGTTTTTTGGTTGTAACCACTGGAAATCCTTCTGCCAAATTGAACCGCATCTGATGTCCAAAAACACTAAGTGTTCCTGTACCGGTTCGGTCGGTTTTTTTGACTCCTTCCTCAAGGATTCGTTTCATCAAATCGTGGTATTGCTGCATGGTTATTTCTGAAATTTTCTTTGTCGGCAAGTTAGCGATTCGAATAATTTTATAAACATTTCCATCGCTTTGCTTTTTTAAAAAGTAACTTCAAAGCTCATTTCAAAATCAATTTTCCTAAGCCAATGTTCAGCAAACCAATCGCAATTGCACTCTTAGGATTCGGTATTTTTTTAAGTATTCTAATTCTAATTTTTCCTCCAACTCCCGCTTTCGACTACGATTTTGAGCAGTTTTTTCCGCAAGATGATCCGGACTTGGCTTTTTATCAACAGTTTGAACGAGACTTCGAAAGCGATAATGACTACCTCCTGATCGCACTTCAAAATGATGGCAGGGCTTTAACAGAGATACTTTTTCTTGAAAAAACTAACGCTGCAAAAAGTGAAATTTCAAATATTCCTGGGATTGATACATTACTATCCATTCTCGATCTGGAGATTCCTGTTATTGGTCTTTTTGGAATCAGCTATTCAAAAGTCCTGGATTGGAGTGATGCGGAACGGCTGAGTCAAACTAAGTCCAACCTAGATCAATTCAAGGGCTCCCTTATTTCAGCTGATGGGCAAAGTTTGCTTTTTCTGATAAAAAATCATCCCGGTCTCAGTAAAGAACAGGGAGACACACTTTATCAGAAGATTCAAGAAGTTTTCGTGGAAAATGAAATCAATCCAAAAGCAATTGCAGGAAAAATTCAGACGCAGGGTGATTTTGTGAGTCTTATGCAATCTGAGTTCACACTTTTTCTCAGCGCATCTTTAGTATTAATTCTGGTGACTTTGGTGCTGATCTTTCGAAGTTGGTGGGGTGTTATTGTTCCTGTTTTGGTTTTGAGTTTGGGGATTTTATGGGCTTTCTCAGCGATTTTATATTCTGGAAAGCAACTCGACATCATGTCGGTCATGCAGCCGACCATTTTTCTGATTGTAGGATTGAGTGCCTTGATTCATTATTTCACCCATTTGCTCAAAAAGTTGAGAAGCGGGTATTCCAAAGAAGCGGCTATACTTTCCACTTTCGCAGAGCTAACCTTTGCTGTAGGCTTAACGATATTTACGACTGCAGTTGGATTCCTGTCACTTTATTTCACTTCCATTCCAGCTTTAAAGGCTTTTGGACTATGGACAGGTGTTGGAATAGTGGTCATCTTTTTTGCTGTCATTTTGTTGACTCCCGGTTTACTATATCTTTTTACTTTATCTAAAAATCGGGAAAAAGCACAGGTTTCAATACCTATGCTTCAGGGATTGTTTTCTTGGATTTTACTGAAAAGAAAAGTAGTATTTATCACATTTTTCGGAATTACTTCCCTTTGTATTTTCTTGGGATTCCAACTCAAAGTGAATGGATATCTCTTAGACAATTTGCCACTTGATCATCCGATACAGGAGGATTTCGCCTATTTTGATCAGCAATTTGGCGGTTCCAATCCTTTGGAAATTTTCTTGGGAGCGGGTGATAGTGCTGCTTCACTTCTTGACTTTAAAGTTTTGAAGGAAATCGAAAAGTTGGAAATCAAGCTTTCAGAAACCTTTGGTGAAAGGCAATTTATCTCACCACTCAGTTTGGTCAAGACTTTGAATCAGGCTCAAAACCAAGGAAGTCCGGCAGCATTTACTTTTCCATCGCAGGGACAATACCTCAGAATGCAACGCTATTTTGATCAAATCCTCAAACTGGAAGGTCCTCAAGTAATTAGTCCTGATCAAGGATTTGGTAGAATAAGCTCACGAGTGGCCGATTTGGGCAGCTTGGAAATGGGGAAACGCCGGACGGATATTTTGGACTTTGTTCAGAAGGAAATCAATCCTGACTTGCTGAAAGTCCGATGGACTGGAACAGCCTATTTGATCGAACGAGGACATGAATCTGTGACCCGCCAAATGCTTCAGGGTTTGCTTGTTGCTTTCGCAGTGGTTGGATTGGTCGCTGGATTTTTATTTCGCTCCTGGAGGCTTGCATTTATATTATTGATCCCCAATATCATCCCCTTGGTTTGGATGTTAGGACTGATGTTTTTGTTGGGTATTGAATTTAAGCTGACGACCTCAATTCTGTTTACTGTGGCCTTTGGGATTGCGGTGGACGATTCGATTCACTTTATGACCAAATTAAAAACTGAGTTGGATACCGGTAAAAACCTGCTTTATGCAATCAAACGGACTTTCTTGGAGGCTGGCCGTGCTATTTTTCTCACGACACTTATCTTGGTGGCAGGATTTGCGCTGCTAAGTTTCAGCCAATTTGGAGTCACACATTTCACGGGGATATTGATCAGTTTTACCTTGGTTTTTGCCTTTTTAGCAGATTTGTTCCTTTTGCCACTTTTACTTTTTCCCCTCAAAAAAGTATGGGATAAAAAAGCCGCTACCAGAGTTAAGGCTTAAATCCATCCCAGGTGTAGGTCGCTGTCACGGGGTAATGATCCGAATAGTCCACTTCACGATGGGTATTGAAATGAACAGGTTTCAAAGATGGATCTGCGAAAATATGATCTATTCTCAAGAAAAAGAGGACTCGGTTATAGGTGAATTCAAAGCCTCTTCCAGCCTTTTCAAAGGCATTAATTAATTTTTGACTCAATTTGAAATAGGCGAAAGAGTAAGGAACTTCATTCAAGTCCCCCATTAATATCACCGGATGAGGACTATTATTGAGATGCTCAAATAGGATGGAAAGCTGCTGACTTCTGGCAAGACTTCCGCGATGAAGTTTGCCCAATGTTTGACGGTAGATCAACCTGGCCTCTTCATAATTATTCAAAGATTCAGCCTGTATAGCCATGGATTCCAAGTGAGTATTGTAAATCCTGATGGTATCGCCACCGACCTGAATGTCAGCAAAAATTGTCCCATTGCTTCGTTTAGTATCAAATACCACTCCTTCGTTTACGATGGGGTAACGAGAAAAAATAATCATCCCAAACGACTTTTTCTTTTCATTCCCATCAATAATGTGATAAGAATGCTCAAATTCGCCGCTTTTTCCAATGATTTTTATGGCATTTCTTCCTGCGGAAGTATTATCTTGGTAAAACTCCTGAAATACCTTCACGTCAGCGGGGTGATCGGCAAGCCAAGTAAAAACGTTGTCGTTATCGTCAGTTCTCATGTCCCGATAGAAAAAACCATGGGCATTATAAGTAAACACCTTTAATCCCTCTGCCTCCGGATTTTTCTGATGGTACTGAAATGAAATGAGCAAAAATTTGTAACCGAGCACCAGAGTCAAAATCGGCAAAAGCACCAATCTTCTCCAAGCTAAAAGCAAAATTGCCAAAAGGAGGAAATTTACAATCAAGATTGGAGGAATCAGAAATGGTAGTAAACCCGCATAGGGAAACACCTCTGGCGAAACGAAAACACTCGAAAAGAGGAGAAGAGATAATAAAAATACCAGTCCGGTTACAAATTTCATTTAGGTTGGGTTGAGAGCAAGTTAAGATACCCAAGATCAAATGTGACAAATTTTGAACCAAATTCCCTCGTGATTTCTGTATTTGGGTTCTAAAATTCTCTCAAGATTAGGTAAGAAAGCAACAAAGTGACAAGTAGAAAATGATTTGATCACAAACCATTTTCAACCCGACTATTTGGAATCACATGATTTGGAGTAATTTTACGTACTTACCCTTAATTTAACCCTCGCCTTTATGAAAAAGCTTTCTATTTACTGGTTGATGGCACTGACTTGTTCTTTTTTCTTGTCTTGTCAGCCAAAATCTACTGAAACCACAGTAGAACTCACCCCTGCAGAAATTGCCTCAGAAGAAGAACAAAGACCAAGTCCACTCGAAACTAAAGAAGGACAAGTATCCGGTAAAACTATTAGTGTACATTATGGTTCGCCATCGGTGAAAGGTCGGACAATTTGGGGAGATCTTGTACCCTATAACGTAGTCTGGAGAACAGGGGCTAATGAAGCGACTTATATAGTCCTTGCTCAGGATGTAATGGTGGAGGGAAAGACACTTGCTGCGGGTAAGTATTCCCTATTTACTATTCCAAAGGAAAGTGGTCCTTGGACTGTGATTTTCAACTCAGATTGGGAGCTTGAGCATGGTCATTTTCAATATGATGAGAAAAAGGATGTTTTACGAGTTCAAGTTACGCCTACATGGGAATCAAGCATTTCTGAGAGACTTTCAATTAGTGTAGAATCCCCGGGTTTAGTCATTCGATGGGAAAAGCTAAAACTCCCTATTGCTATTCAATAAAATCTCAATATTGAAATCCTCAGATGATCACTGGGGATTTTTTTGTTATATTTTGCGGGTCTTATTCGATCCTAAGCTTGAATTATTGACCCACTTCTTTCTAATTTATCACCCTACCATGAAATACTTTTCATTCTTTCTGGTTTTGGCCATCACCATCGCTTTGGCAGTAATAGTATCGATACCACTCGGCCAAATCCCCCCAATAGCACCACTATTAGATCCATATCACGGATTTTGGCAAAACACCCAAAGTGAAGATCAACTTGCTCAAGAGGAAATTAAACTTGAGAACCTAAGTGCACCTGTAGAAGTGGTATTTGATGAAAATTTGATTCCACACATTTTTGCACAAAACGAATTGGATCTCTATCGGGCTCAAGGATATGTCACCGCACAGCACAGACTTTGGCAGATGGAATTTCAGACCATGGCAGCAGCAGGTCGTATTTCTGAAATTGTTGGACCTATTGCCATCGAATTGGACCGGATGACCCGAAGAAAAGGTCTAGCCTTTGGTGCAGAAGTCGGATTGAAATATATTCAGGAAAATGATCCTGAAACATTGAAGCTGGTCGAAGCCTATTCAGATGGGGTGAATCAATACATTTCTCAGCTTTCAGATGCAAGATTGCCTGTTGAATATAAAATTCTCAACTACCGTCCCGAACCTTGGTCTGCGTACAAATCCCTTTTACTTCTCAAATATATGTCCGATATGCTGGTAGGGGACCGGGATCTGGAATACACTAATCTCCGTCAAATTCTCGGTGAGGCAGGTTTGAACAAACTTTTTCCTGATTTTCCGAGGGAAAATGATCCCATAATCGAAGCAGAAAAAACGTGGAACTTTACCCCAATTCCAGTTTCCAAACCTGACACTGTAAAATATCCAGATGAAAAATTGATTATGAGCCCACTTACCCAGCCTGTAGAAGGCACGGGATCAAACAATTGGGCTGTAGCAGGGAGAAAGACAAAAAACGGAAATCCCATTTTGGCAAATGACCCTCACCTAAGTTTGAATTTACCTTCCCTGTGGTATTCCATGCAGTTGAGTACGCCTACTTACTCGGTAAAAGGAGCGACACTACCTGGGGCACTGGGCATTATCTCCGGCTTCAACCAAGATATCGCATGGGGCGTAACCAATGCGACAAAAGATGCCCGAGATTGGTATAAGATCACTTTTCAGGATGACACCCGAAAAGCATACAAATTTGGAAATGAATGGAGACCATCAGACTTTAGAATTGAAGAAATCAAAGTGAAGGGTCAAGCAGCCTTTATAGACACGGTGGTATATACCCATCATGGTCCGGTAGTCTATGACCAAACTTTTCGAAGCGATAGACAGGACGTGAATTTTGCATTGAAATGGACGGTCCACATGGGCTCAAATGAGCAAAAAACCTTCATTTCAATGAATAAGGCAAAAAATCATGCAGATTACAATGAAGCCTTGGACTATTACACATCCCCTGCACAGAACTTTGTTTTTGCCTCCAAATCGGGAGACATCGGAATGCGAATTCAAGGGAAATTCCCGCTCAAATGGCCTGGTCAAGGCAAGTTCTTTATGGATGGAGCAGATCCATCTATGGAGTGGCAAGGATTTATTCCCAATGATCACAATCCTGCAACGCTTAATCCCGAACGTGGATTTGTTTCCTCGGCCAATCAGCATCCTGTTGATCCGTCTTATCCCTACTATGTTTTTGACAATTCTTATGAACATTATAGAAATAGGAGGCTGAATAGAAGGCTACGGGAATTGACTCAGATTACAGTTGAGGAAATGAAAGAACTTCAATTTGACGACTATAATCTCCAAGCAGCAGAGGCTTTACCAGTATTGATTAAGCTACTTGGGACCTACAAATCTGATTCGCCTGAGGCGGATAAATACCTTCAGGAGTTAAAATCTTGGGATTTTGCCGCTAGCCCAAATCAAAAAGGGCAGACGCTTTACTCGATTTGGTCTTCTGAAACATTCGAAAGTATCTGGAGGGAATTTGTGGATCAAGGAGTTCCAGTAGTCCGACCTAACACCTACCAAACGGTAGAGTTGATGTCAAGATCCTCCTCTGATCCTGTATTTGACATTAAATCAACAACACAGGTAGAGACTGCTGATTATCATGCTCGGGCAGGCTTCGATTCATTATTGGTTACTATGAAAAAATGGGAAATGGAAGAAGGTGATTATTCATGGGCAAATTTCAAAAAAACCACCATTCAGCATTTGGTTCCTAATTTTGGTCCGTTCTCGGCAGTAAATATTTACACAGGAGGAGGATCCGGAATGTTGAATGCCACAGGAAGTAGACATGGTGCCAGTTGGCGAATGGTGGTTGAGCTGGGATCTGAAATCCAAGCTTTTGGGATATATCCTGGCGGGCAATCTGGAAATCCAGGAAGTAAATTCTATTCTAATTTTATTCCTATTTGGGCTAATGGTGAATATTTAAACTTCAACCTGAGAGCCCTTGAAAATCAAGAAGGTGTGCTATTCAAAACTATCCTGAAATAATTATGAGATTTATATTTTTGACTATTCTAACAGCTTTAGTGGTTGTATTTCTTAATCCATTAAGCCCCTTTTGGGTCGTTATGATCGCAATCTGTGTTTTGACTGCGTTGATTTACCCAAGTGGAGCAGGGGGTTTTTTCGGTGGTGGTTTGGGTATGGGACTGACTTGGCTTGGTCAAAGTATTTATTTGGGGATAACTACTGCAAGTTCACTCCCCGATAAGATGGGTGAATTAATGGGGTTGGGATCGGGTATGACTCTAATAGCTGTAACTGGTGTGGTTGGATTTGTGCTCGGGGCATTTAGTGGATGGACAGGAGTCCTATTTAGAAAAATGTTGCAGAAAACCACTTTTAATGTCTATAAAGGCTAATCTTGTTACCTTTTAAAAAAATCCTATTTTTTCATCGAAAAACGATTTTTTATTTTTTCAGGTAATCTGAATGAGTACCTTTGTTACTCATTATTCGTCGGACTTTTTATGCTGGAATCATTAATCACTTCTAAGACTCGTCTGCGCCTCTTGGTGAAATTTTTTGTGAATTCGAAAAACCATAGTCATCTCAGAGGTCTTGCAGAAGAATTTGGTGAATCTACCAATGCCATTCGCAAGGAACTAAATAATCTTACTAGCGCAGGTATTCTAGTCAAGCATTCCGATAAAAATAAAATTGAATATCAAGCCAACGTAAAACATCCCTTCTATGTGAATATCAGGGATATTATCAGAAAATATTTGGGGATTGATATGCTTTTGGAACAGATTCTGGAAAGAATGGGAGATGTGGAACAGGTGGTTCTCACAGGTGACATAGCCCGAGGTAGCGATACGGGTACCATTGACGTATTGGTTACCGGTGCCAATCTAAATGATGAATATATCCTCCACCTTACTGCGCGAATAGAGCAATTAATTGAACGAAAAGTGATCTTTACTTTAGCCACCAGTCGCATTTCTTCCGGTGGGTTGGTACTCTTTGATCGAGAGGCGGGGATTTAATTTTTTTGGACTTTCTGGGTTTTTCTGCTAGGTTCTGTATTGGGACTGAAGAGGCGAAGCTGTACCACGTAGAATAAGTAAATAAAAGATGCGATTTTTGTATAAAAAAATATGCAATCCATTATTATCTAATAAAAAGGTGATAGACTTCAAAACACATTTTCAGGCTAAATTTCTAATTACAGTAATTATTTTCTTTCTGATTTTAGGTTCAGTTTTAGCTCAAAACCTTAGCGATTTAAGCAAACTGAAAGTAGATAATTTGTCAGACGCACAGATCGAACAACTGATCAAACGGGCAGAGGCAAGCGGCTTAACCTCTTCACAGCTTGAAGGAATGGCACGGGAACAGGGACTTTCTCCTATCGAAGCAGGTAAGCTCCGCCAACGGATTATGGGCTTGCAGAATTCTGCTAATCCCCAAAATGCTTCTGTGGGTGCTCAAGGGGCAAGGGGATTAGGTGCTCAGACACAAAAGGACCCCTTTGACTCGATCCGAATTGCGGATCCTTACTATGATTTGACACCTTTTCAGAAAAAAATCTTCGGTTTTAAATTGTTTCATAACAGAGAGCTGGATTTCAATCCAAGTCTTAATATTGCTACGCCTCAAGGTTACATTGTAGGTTCGGGAGATCAGCTCCTAATTGACATTTATGGTGCTTCTCAAGAGTCATTTGACGTCACAGTTTCTCCAGAAGGCAGAATTTTGATCCCAAATATCGGCCCCATTCAAGTAGGAGGTGCTTCGATCGAAGCCGCTACGGCCAGATTGAAAGCCTCATTAAGTCGAATTTACTCAGGGCTTTCGGGCTCTAATCCATCTACCTTTATCCAAGTAAGGCTGGGTAATATTAGATCTATAAAGGTATCTATGGTGGGAGAGTTATCCCGACCCGGAACCTATACTTTACCTTCCTTTGCTTCAGTTTTCAATGGACTTTTTGCAGCTGGAGGGCCTAACGAAAATGGCTCATTTAGAAATGTTCAGTTATATCGCGATAGTAGGCTAGTAGCCACAGTTGATATTTACGAATTTTTATCCAAGGGAAATTCTCAATCGAATATTTCCCTCCAGGATAATGATGTGGTAATTGTTCCCCCAGTACAGGGTAGAGTAGAAGTAATTGGTCCAGTCAGACGTGAAGGTTTCTTTGAAGTTAAGGCAAATGAAACTCTTTCGGATTTAGAGATATATACAGGCGGGTTTGCTAGCAATGCCTTTAAAGAGCGCCTCACAATTAGAAGAATTGAAAACAACGAGCGAAGGGTAATTGATATCGGCCTAACAGATTTTAACACTTTTAATCCAAAGGATGGAGATGAAATTCTTGTTGGTGAGTCAATGGACCGTTTTGCAAACCGTGTTCAAATAAGTGGGGCGGTCATTCGACCAGGTGAATATTCTTTAGAAAATGGGACTTCAGTAAAAATGCTTATTGAACGGGCACTAGGTCTGAAACCAGAAGCTTTTGTAAATAGAGCCACTTTGTATCGAACCAATGATGATTTGACATTGGCAGCTACTACATTGGATCTAAAAGGGATTTTGGATGGAACGCTAGTAGATGTTCAGCTTAAAAATGAAGACTTACTTTTTATTCCCAGTCGATACGATATTCAAGAAGAAACCTACGTCAAAATATCCGGAGAGGTCAATATTCCAGGTACTTTTCCTTATGCTTCTACGATGACTGTAGGAGATTTGATATTGAAAGCAGGGGGATTACTTCAGTCAGCTTCCAATTCTTACATAGAAATTGCCAGGCGTGTGCGCGATGCAAGTTCGGGAAGGTTGGCGGAACTATACACACTAACTATTGATCCTGATTTGAAACTTTCTGAAGAAGAAAGTAATCGGCCATTGATGCCATTTGATCATATATTTATCAGAAAGAGTCCTGGATTTGAGAGAGAACAATTGATTAGAGTGGAAGGTGAAGTAACTTACCCCGGCGAGTTTGCTATTTCCTCTGCGAATGAGCGCATTTCAGATGTAATTAAAAGAGCAGGAGGTCTCAACCAGTTTGCTTATCCAAAAGGGGCTAGCCTCGTTCGAAGGACAATCTATTTCAAAGATATTTCTCCCAAAGAGATAAAAGAGAAAAACCTGAAGGAAATTAGAGAAAAGGTGGATCCCGAGCTAATTCCTCAACTAAACCAAGCCGAATTATTGCTTTTTGAAAGGTTGGATGGCAAAATCAATACTATTGAAGAAAAAAAATTAATAGAGGATCAAAGGAAACTGTTAGAAAATTATAATCAGATGTCAAACCTTGATTCAACATCAAGAGATTCTATTTATAACAAAGTAAGATTTAAACAGCAGGATATCATTGGTATAAATCTGGAGGTGATTTTAAGAAATCCCGGTACGGGTGAGGATTTGATTCTTCAAGAAGGAGATATTTTAAGAGTTCCAAAGGAACTTCAGACCATCAGAATGGTGGGCGAGGTACTAATGCCTACCACTGCCAGATATGTCAAAAACAACAACTTGAGAAACTATATTTCGCAAGCGGGTGGCTTTACAGAAGAAGCTAGAAAAAGTAAGGCTTATGTCATCTATGCTAATGGCGATGCTCGTAGAACGCACTCACTTCTCATGTTTAAGTTTTACCCTCCAATCGAACCGGGTGCTGAAATAGTAGTTCCAAAAAAGCCTCAAAGAGAGCGGCTTTCTACAGCTGCTTGGCTCGGAATAGCATCTAGCTTGGCAACTCTTGGGATTTTGGTACAAAGTTTAATTAACAGCAGTAGTCAATAATTAATAGTTTATGAAAATCGTTGTAGTAGGGACCGGCTATGTTGGCTTAGTTTCAGGAGCATGTTTTGCCGATGTGGGAATCGATGTGACCTGTGTGGACATTGACCTAAACAAAATAGAAAAACTCAAAAATGGCATAATGCCAATCTATGAGCCCGGTTTGGAAGAATTGGTACTTAGGAACTATAAAAGTGGCAGACTTCATTTTAGTACAGACCTAGGTGACGCCATACAAGGTGCAGAAGTTGCATTTATCGCTGTCGGTACTCCTCCCGGAGAAGATGGCTCCGCCGATTTGAAATATGTACTTGCTGTAGCAGATGAAATCGGTAGAAAAATGACCGATTATATCGTAGTTGCTACTAAAAGCACTGTTCCAGTAACAACTGGAGAAAAAGTAAGAGCAGCGATCAAAGCTGCTTTGGTCGGACGCGGCTCGGATCTTCCATTTGCAGTTGCCTCCAATCCTGAGTTTTTAAAGGAAGGTGCGGCAGTTGAAGATTTTCTCAAGCCGGATAGAATAGTAATAGGAGTCGATGACGAGCGTGCTGAAGTAATCATGCAACGCTTGTATAAGCCCTTTCAATTGAGTGGAGATAGAATGATCTACATGGATATCCCTTCAGCAGAGATGACCAAGTATGCTGCAAATGCTATGCTTGCTACTAAGATTTCTTTCATGAATGATATTGCCAACCTTTGCGAAATAGTGGGTGCAGATGCCAACATGGTAAGGAAAGGTATAGGATCAGATCCAAGGATTGGAAATAAATTCATTTATCCTGGTGTTGGTTATGGGGGATCTTGCTTTCCTAAAGATGTGAAAGCAATCATCAAAACTGCCAAGCAATACGGGTACCATTTAAAGGTTCTCAAAGCAGTAGAAGAAGTAAACGATGCCCAGAAACATGTACTTGCTAAGAAAGTCAAAGCACATTTTGGTGAGGATCTCAGTGGCATGACTTTCGCAATGTGGGGATTGAGCTTTAAGCCAAATACCGATGATATGCGTGAGGCACCAGCGGGAGTAATTATTGATGAATTGAGAGCAGCTGGGGCGACGGTAAGAGCTTATGACCCGGTGGCAATGGAAGAAGCTAAAGCACATTATCTCTTTGATAAAGTTACTTATTGTAAAGATGCCTATGATGCTTTGGTGGATGCAGATGCGCTACTTTTGGTGACCGAATGGTCCGAATTCAGAATCCCAAGTTGGGAAGTTGTGGCCAAGCTCCTAAAAAATAAAGTGGTATTTGATGGTAGAAACATTTATGATAAGAAATACCTTAAGACCTTAGGATTTGAACATTTTGGAATTGGATCAAAATAATGATGAATAGAGAATCTGAAGAATACTATCATGGGCGTAGAATTTTGAATAAATGATTATTGCCGGAGCCGGAGGGCATGGACTTGAGGTTTACTCAGTGTTGCTTTCACTGGGACTTGACTCAGACAAGCTATTCTTTTTTGATGATGATGCTTCAAAGAGGGAGAATTTTACATTTGGAAAAAAAGTCTTAACTGAAGACCAAGAATTAAGGGATAGTTTTATAACAAACCCAAATTTTTGTTTAGGTGTAGGAAATCCTGTTTTCAGAAAAAGTCTCAAAGTAAAATTGACTAACTCAGGCGGTATACATTTGGGGATTCTTGCTAAAACAGCAATCAACCAATCTGGATCAAATACACGATCCGACTTAATGGAATTCGCATTCTGCGGACCTGAAGTAAAACTTGGTGAAGGGGTCTTGATTAATACCCGAGCTCATGTACATCATGAGTGCGAAATTGGTGATTTTGCAGAGATTGGTCCGGGAGCTATTGTGCTGGGTGGAGCCAAAGTAGGGGCTATGTGTCGAATAGGAGCCGGAGCAGTGATTTTACCAGGGGTAATTTTGGGGGAAAATGTAATCGTGGGTGCCGGTGCAGTTGTGACTAAAAATACAGCAGAAAATCAGACTATTATTGGTGTCCCAGCGGTTCGGTTAGGTAATAAATAAGTTATGACATTAAATTCACCCGGTAATCCATCTACTGAACCCCTCAACTATATCGGGCTTATCCAGTCAGTATTTGAGAGGAAAAAAAATCTCATTTTTTTTTCAGCCTTGGGTTTGGTTTTTGGGATTTTGATCGCTTTCACCACTCCTAAAGAATATCAATCATCCTCTTACATTCTCCTGGAATCAGAAGGAGGAGGAGGAAGTTCAATAGGTCAAATGGGGGCATTGGCAGGTTTAGCAGGAATCAATATGTCCCAATTGCAATCGGGCCAAATGGCACTCACTTCAGAAATTTTCCCCGATGTAATACAAAGTCGAGATTTCTTGAGGGAAATCTCTAAAGAGAAGTTCAGGTTTGAATCTAAAGCTGGACAGGTTCAGAGTTTGGAGGAATATTATTATGAGGAACAGCCATCAAACGTTGTAAAGAAAACGCTGAGTTTTGTGATAAACATTCCTGCAATGATCGTTGGCTGGTTTGCCAAGCCAGATCCGTTTCCCGCAAATTTGGCGGCTACAGCTGAAAAACAAGAAGAATACCTGAATTTGACTTCGCAAGAATTGTATGCCGTAGGTGAATTGAAGAAAAGGATTCTGATTGATCTGAAAGGCAAAATGATCCGCCTGAATGTATCTATGCCCGAACCGGTGATCGCTGCCCAAGTAAATGCCATGGTACTCGATAGATTGATCTCTTATGTGACAGAATATAAGGTGGGTCGTCAGCGAAGAAACATTGAGTTTATCGAAGAAAGAGTCCTTGAAACAGAAAAAAAATTCAATGAAGCACAGATGAGACTTGCTTCCTTTCGGGATGGAAATCAAGGACTTATTTCCCAACGAGTGAGAACACGTGAAGAGCAACTTCAATTTGAATTCAATATTGCCTACAACGTGTACAATTCGCTCAAGCAAGAATTGGAGCAATCGGCTATTGAGCTAAAAAAAGAAACCCCGATTTTCACGGTTTTGGAAAAAGCGGCTATTCCATTGGGAGCTTCCAAACCCAACAAGCCTCTCATCCTTATTTTCTCGATCTTTTTGGGATTGTTCGTTGGGGTGTTGTTTAATGTGTATAAAGTTTTGGTGGAAAATATCAAGTAGAATAATTGATGACAGCAATTCAAATGGTTGACCTTCGTACGCAATACGAACAAATTAAACCAGAAGTAAATCAGGCAATACAGCAAGTTATAAATAATACTGCATTCATAAATGGTCCGGATGTCAAGGCTTTTTCCGAAGAGCTAGCAGCTTTTACAGGAGCAAAATTTGTGATTCCATGCGCAAATGGAACCGATGCTTTGCAAATAGCCATGATGGCCTTGGACTTTAAGCCAGGTCAAGAAGTCATCGTTCCCACTTTTACTTATGTAGCAACGGTTGAAGTCATTGCGCTATTGGGCTTAAAACCAAAATTTGTCGATGTTCTTCCTGACACCTACGAACTCGATCCAACTCAATTGGCAAAGGCCATCGGTCCGAAAGTAGTTGGCATTGTGCCGGTTCACCTTTACGGGCAATGCTCTGATATGGAGTATCTATTGGAATTTGCTCAGAAGCATAACCTAAAAATTATTGAAGATACTGCTCAAGCGATTGGTGCAATTTATACGTTCTCGGATGGTAGAAAAGCTCAGGCAGGAACCATGGGAGATGTCGGTACCACTTCCTTTTTTCCATCAAAAAATCTCGGATGTTATGGAGATGGAGGAGCAATGTTCACCAATGATCCAATATTGGCCGAAAGACTAAGAATGATTGCCAACCATGGCCAAAAGAAAAAATACTACCACGATTCGATAGGTGTTAATTCTCGGCTAGACACCTTACAAGCAGCTATTTTGCGTGTGAAACTTAAGCATTTATCACGGTATTCTGAATCTAGGAATGAAGTAGCTGATAGATATGATGAGGCATTTTTGAACCATCCCCACATCAAAACTCCTAAAAGAGCAACAAATTCAACTCATGTATTTCATCAGTATACCATTCAGGTAGAAGGTGCTTCAAGAGAAGAATTGAAAGAACATTTGCAGAATAAGGGTGTTCCTTCTATGGTTTATTATCCAGTTCCTTTGCATCTCCAAAATGCCTATTTGGAATTTGGATATCATGTAGGAGACTTTCCGGTGGCAGAATCGCTGTGTAAAAAAGTACTATCCCTGCCCATTCATACTGAAATGAAAAAGGAGGAACAAACATATATTATTGAAACGATTAAGAGTTTTTTTAGCAAATGAAGGAATATTATTCACATGAGACAGCAATCGTTGATGAGGGCTGCGAAATAGGTAAAGGAACCAAAATATGGCATTTTTCCCACATCATGCCCAACTGTAAAATTGGTGAAAACTGTAATATAGGGCAGAATGTCGTGATCTCTCCTGAAGTAGTTTTGGGTAAAAATGTAAAGGTGCAGAATAACGTTTCAATTTACACAGGGGTCACTTGTGATGATGATGTTTTTTTAGGTCCATCCATGGTTTTTACCAATGTAACGAACCCAAGGAGTGCAGTAAATAGACGCGGTCAATATTCTAAAACACATGTGGGTAAAGGGGCTTCGATAGGAGCGAATGCCACCATTGTATGTGGACACGATATCGGTGAGTTTGCATTTATAGGTGCAGGTGCCGTGGTAACTAAAACAATCCCTGCCTATGCTTTAGTAGTAGGAAATCCTTCCCGTCAGATGGGTTGGATGAGTGAGTTCGGACACAAATTGGTTTTTGATAATGAAGGAAAGGCTGTTTGCTCAGAGTCTGGTGAGGAATATCAGCTCAAGGCAGGGAAAGTTTCCAAGGTTGTTCCCTGATTTTTCCGAAATAAATATTTGAAAATTCGCTTGTCGAAAAATTAAAAAATCAAATCTATGAAAAATTTTGCCCTCATCGGAGCAGCAGGTTATATAGCTCCTAGGCATATGAAAGCGATAAAAGATACCGGGAATAGACTCTTGGCGTCTTATGATAAATTTGACAGTGTTGGTGTGATGGATAGCCATTTTCCTGATGCTGATTTTTTCACTGAGTTCGAACGCTTTGATCGACATATTGAAAAGTTAAAGCGCGCTGGGCAAAAAATTGATTTTGTAAGCATTTGTTCTCCAAATTACCTTCACGATTCTCATATCCGGTTTGGACTAAGAGTAGGAGCTGATGTAATCTGTGAAAAACCTTTGGTTTTGAACCCGTGGAATATCGAAGCGCTGAAAGAAGTCGAAAATGAACACAGCAAAAGGGTGTATAATATTTTACAGCTTAGACTTCATCCTTCCATAATTGCCTTGAAGGAACGGATTCAAAACGGACCTAAAGACAAGATTTATGACATTGATCTGACTTATATTACTTCGAGAGGCCATTGGTATTACACTTCTTGGAAAGGCGATGTGAGTAAATCCGGAGGCATCGCAACCAATATTGGGGTTCATTTTTACGATATGTTGACCTGGGTTTTCGGACCGGTAAAAACTAATCAGGTCCATGTTCATACTCATGACCGCGCAGCGGGATACCTCGAACTTGAAAAAGCCCGAGTCAGATGGTTTTTGAGTATTAATGCCGATACACTACCTGATTCGGTTAAGACTAAAGGAGGAAGAACGTTCCGGTCACTCTCCATGGAAGGTGAAAAAATTGAGTTTAGCGATGGATTTACTGAACTTCATACCCATAGCTACCAACACATCCTGGACGGTAATGGGTTTGGATTGGAAGAAGCCATGAGTAGCATTCAGCTGGTACATGACATTCGACATATGAAGCCCTTAGGTTTGGTAGGAGAGTACCATCCCTTTGCCAAGTTGGACTTGGCTAAACATCCATTTGACAATTAATTAAAATATATTTTATGGAATTGAAAGATTCAAAAGTCCTTGTAATCGGCGGTGCCGGATTCATTGGAAGTTTCGTGGTTTCTGAACTATTAAAGGAATCCGTAGGGGAAGTTGTGGTGTATGATAATTTTGCAAGAGGTCAGAAGGATTATCTCGTAGAGCAGCTAAAAGATCCACGATGCAGCATTTTTCCAATTGGTGGAGATGTTAGAGAAATCGATATTCTGGATACGGCCATACAGGGAAAGGACTATGTAATATGCTTAGCTGCGATGTGGTTATTGCATTGCAAGGATTACCCTAGAACTGCCTTTGAAGTAAATATTGCTGGTACCTTCAATGTATTGGAGGCTTGTGTAAAGCATAAAATCAAAAAGCTTGTTTGGTCCTCTTCCGCTTCGGTCTATGGCGATGCGGTCGAACTTCCAATGACAGAATCCCACCCGTTTAATAATAAGAATTTTTACGGAGCGACTAAGATCGCAGGAGAAGCAATGGCCACAGCCTTCCATGACCGCTATGGACTTCAGGTAATTGGCCTCCGCTACATGAATGTTTATGGACCTCATCAAGATCAAACTGCTGCGTATACGGGTGTTGTTCCGATTATGCTGAATAAAATCGAGGCCAACGAATCTCCTTCAATTAATGGAGACGGAAGTCAGGCGTATGATTTTATCTACGTAGAAGATGTAGCCCGATGCAATGTCCAAGCGTTGAAAAGTGATGTGAAGTTTGGAATGTACAATGTCGGAACTGAAGTTCAGACATCCATCCGGGAACTTTGTGATTTAATTTTGGAACTCAAGAACTCAGATCTTAAAGTAGCCTATAAGCCGTATTCGGCAGATGATGCAAGAGCCTTGGTTCAGAACCGAATCGGTTCAAGGGTAAAAGCGGAGGAGGAGTTGGGTTTCTTATATAAATACAGTCTTAGAGAAGGACTGTTAAAATTGATTGATTGGAGAATTGCTACAGGGGTAGACAAAGGATAATCAAGAGCCCATTTTTTTTTATTGAAAATTGACATAAAATGAGTCTTGTAGAAAAAAGAAATATTCCGATTTCACTTCCTGTTACTGGAATTGAGGAATGGGAGGCAACTAAAGAACCCTTAATGAGTGGCTGGATTACCTCCGGTCCCAAGGTCAGGGAGTTTGAGCAACTGTTTGCGGAAAGACATCAAGTGAAGCATGCCTTCGCAGTGACAAGCGCCACTACGGCACTTCACCTTGCCTTGGTAGCATTAGGTGTCGGGCCCGGTGATGAGGTGATAGTTCCTGCTTTTACCTGGGTATCCACGGCAAATGTTGTTTTGTATTGCGGAGCAAAAGTGGTTTTTGCTGATGTTGATCCACTCACCTTTAATATTGATCCAGCAGATCTTGCCCGACGAATTACTTCAAGGACAAAGGCCATAATTCCTGTTCACCTTTTTGGCCTTTGTGCCGATATGGATGAAATCAAGCGAATTGCCGGAGATATTCCTTTGGTAGAAGATGGAGCTTGCGCAGCAGGAGCCGGGTACAAAGGAACCCCTGCCGGAGCACTGGGTACTATCGGTTGTTTTAGCTTTCATCCCCGAAAATCCATAACTACAGGAGAGGGGGGAATGCTCACCACTAACGATGATCAATTGGCAGAGCTTTTAGGTATGCTTCGGAACCATGGTGCGTCCATTTCAGAAGAGCAACGTCATCATGGACCAAGGCCTTATATTCTACCCGATTTCAATCTTTTAGGCTATAATTATCGCATGACTGACCTTCAAGGAGCAGTCGGTGTGGTGCAAATCAAAAAGTTGGATCAATTTATTCAAGAAAGAGCTAAGTGGGCAGCTTATTATTCAGACCAGTTGAAAGAGGTTAAATGGCTGAGTACTCCAACATTTGGATCTGAATATCAACATGGGTGGCAATCCTATGTCACCCTAGTGGATGAATCCAAGGCTCCTACTTCTCGAAATGAAATCATGGAACTATTACAGGAAAGAGGGATTTCCACCCGACCAGGAACTCATGCTGTCCATATGTTGAATTTTTACAAAGAAAAATATCAAATTCAACCTTCTGACTTCCCAGGTGCACAAACTGCAAATGACCATTCTATGTCAATTCCTCTTCATAATCGAATGAGTGATGAGGATTTTGCTTTTGTAGTCGAAGTGCTGAAGTCACTCTAGTATGTGTGGAATTGTTGGCGTTTTTAATTTGAATGGAGAGCCTTTTGGGCTCTCTGCACTTAAATCCATGGCTAAGCAGATGGCTCACCGTGGGCCAGATGGGGAAGGCTATTTTGTGGATAATCAAATTGCGTTTGCTCATCGAAGATTGGCTATTTTAGATACTTCTCCAAGAGGAGCTCAACCCATGACCTCCAAGGATGGTAATTGGGTAGTAGTATTCAATGGTTGTATTTATAATTTTTTAGAACTCAAGCAAGAACTCAGATCAAGAGGTCATGAATTTGTTTCCACCACAGATACAGAAGTGATTGTGGAAGGGCTCTCAGCCTATGGCCCTGATTTTTTTAAGCGGCTCAATGGCATGTTTGCTATTGGAGCCTGGAATAAATCAGAGCAGAGTCTGTATTTATCTCGAGATCGATTTGGAGTTAAGCCATTATACTATTGGTTTACGGGTAAAACAGTAGTTTTTGCATCTGAAATCAAGAGTATAATTAAGCATCCTGAGTTTCGCGTTGAACTCAATTTGGAAGCGCTCAATGAGTATTTTACTTTCCAAAATATGTTCAGCTTCAACACCCTGTTCAAGGGGGTGTCGATGCTACCTCCGGCCAATACTGTTAAAATCACAGCTGAAACCACCCAGATCAAGCACCAATCCTGGTGGGATTATGATTTCTCAGTTCAGGATGATTCCTTGAGCTTTGAGGCTGCCACCAAAGAGACTGAGCGATTGTTTAAAAATGCCGTTTCCCGACAGATGATTTCCGATGTGCCGGTAGGATCTTATCTTTCCGGTGGCATGGACTCAGGTTCCATTACTGCCCAAGCGAGTAAACATGTTAACCGTCTTACCACCTTTACCTGTGGCTTTGACATGAGTGAAGTTTCTGGGGTTGAGGCAAATTACGATGAGCGAAGGGATGCGGAATTGATGGCAAATCATTTCAAAACAGAGCATTACGAGCAAGTTTTGAACGCTGGAGATATTCGATGGTCTTTGCCTAGGGTGGTGTATCACTTAGAGGATTTGCGGGTGGGTATGTCTTACCCCAACTACTATATCTCAAGGTTAGCCTCCAAGTTTGTCAAAGTTTGCCTTCAGGGTACAGGAGGGGATGAACTTTTCGGTGGATATCCTTGGAGGTATTATCGAATTTTCAAATCGGTCAGTCAGCGTGAGTTTTTTGATTTGTATTATGAGTTTTGGCAGCGCCTAGTTCCAGACCATCAGCGGGAAGAACTCTTCACTCCCGATGTGAGAAAAGCCGTAGATTTCAATCATCCCAAGACCGTTTTTGAGCGGGTATTTACTTTCAATGATAAATTGAAGTACGATCATCCAGAAGATCACATCAACAATTCCCTGTATTTTGAGGCGAAGACTTTCTTGCCTGGCCTATTGCTGGTAGGAGATAAACTCAGTATGGCCAATAGCCTTGAGGAACGATTTCCTTTTTTGGACAATGATTTGGTAAATTTTGCACAGAAGATTCCTGTAAAATACAAGCTTGGCAATTTGGAGCAAATGTTGAAGATTAATGAAAATGACTTCAGGAAACGTAGCAAAACCTATCAAGAATTTGATGATGGAAAAAATGTGCTCAGAAAAGCTATGTTAAACTTCATGCCTGAAAAAATTATAAATAGAAAGAAGCAAGGTTTTTCAGCACCGGATGAAAGCTGGTATAGAGGAGAGAATGCAGATTACATCAAGGAATTGCTACTCAATAAAAAAACTGTTTCTTCAGAATACATCAATCCGGACTATATTCGAAAAATCGTGAACGAACACGTCAATGATCATGTGAACCACCGACTTTTGATCTGGAGTTTCATGAACTTTGAGTGGTGGTGTAAGATCTTCCTCAACAATGAATCCTTTGAATGAAAAGGTCTGAGAAATTAGAACATTCTCCAGAACAACTGGAATTTTTCGAAAAGCTTCAAACTTTAAAACAGGAGTTTGATCTGATTTTCAAGTCAGAATTCAATAGATCCCTTCCTTTTGCTGATTTGATTTTTGACCGTTGGGAAAGAGCGAAATCACTGGGATTTGGTGAGGGAAGTTCTATTTATGATTCTTCTTATGTTTTTGGAGAAATTTCTGTAGGTCAAAAGACATGGATTGGACCTTTCACGGTATTGGATGGGTCTGGAGGATTATCCATTGGATCTAACTGTAGTATATCCTCCGGAGTCCAGATTTATTCTCATGATAGCGTGAATTGGGCAGTATCGGGAGGAACTTCACCTTATGAGTATGCGCCAGTTCAAATCGGAAACAATTGTTACCTCGGCCCTAATGCAATCATAAGTGCCGGGGTAATATTGGGTGACGGCTGTATAGTCGGTGCCAATAGTTTTGTCAATAAAAGTTTTCCCGCAGGAAGTAAAATTGCCGGATCACCAGCGAGGAATATTTCCCCTGCTTCTAAGTAATCTTTTGTGATGGATTTTTTAAAAGCAATTCTTTCTACCCTAGTTTTAGCGATAGGACTACCTATCTATTTGATTTTTGGGACTCTTTGGGTCTTTTTTCACCGAATAAATTCCCTGTCAGCTAAACCAAGATTGGTTTGGGGAAGTACGCCTATCATTAATAACAAGTATTGGTCAGAAGCAATGAAGGCTAAGGGATTCACTTCGGAGACTTTTACCCTTGATTTTTATTCCAGCATCAACAAGCGTGAAGATTGGGGTAGAATTCTGTCTGAGGAGTTTTCTATTCTGCCACATCCTTTTAAACCTTATTTCGGCTTTTTGGATGCCATTAGAAGATACGATGTGTTTTTCCTATCCTTCGATGGCTTTTTTATTGGCACCACGCCCATTTGGTGGATTCAGGCCTATTGGTTGAAATGGGCTGGAAAAAAAACGGTAATGCTACCTTACGGTTCAGATTCGTATTCTTACCGCTCTATTCGCTCAACATCTCTGATTCATGGCTTGATGATGTCCTATCCCCAAGCAGCCAAAAATCAAGATCTTGTCGAACAGCGTGTAAAATATTGGACAAGACATGCTGATTTCCAATTTTCCGGTATTATGGGGCCTGATGGATTCGGTCGCTGGGATATTTTAGCACCGACCATTTTATACATCGACCTTGACCTTTGGAAGGCTTCTCAACGAAGAAGTCAAGCGGATGGTAGCACTGAAGTAGTTACCATAGTACATGCTCCCAATCATAGAGGATTTAAAGGATCAGAGTTTATCTTGGAAGCAGTAAAAGAGCTTCAGGAGGAAGGATTGAAGATTCGGTTAATTTTACTTGAAAAACTTCAAAATGCAGAAGTAAAGCGGATTTTAGCAGAAGACGCCGATATTTTGGTGGAGCAGTTAATTGCCACTGGCCACGGTATGAATGGATTGGAAGGCCTAGCCTCTGGTTTACCAATTATATCTAACTTGGAGGATGAATCTTATATGCTTCCTTTCAGGCGTTGGTCATATTTTGATGAATGTCCGATAGTATCAGCAACTCCTGAGAATATAACTGAGGTTTTAAGAAAACTAGTCACTCAGCCTTCGCTTCGCCATAGTCTGGGAGAAGCTGGACGCGCTTATGTTGAAAAATATCATGGCTTGGACAGTTGCCAATATGTTTTTGGAGAAATCATAGCAAAACTCAAAGGCGAAAGGGATAGCCTAATCAATTTATTTCATCCTTTATTGGGAGAATATCCAAAACGGTCACCTAAAATTAGCCATCCTCTGAAAAATAACAGAATCCCCAACTGATGGTTTTTAGGCAGTTAGCAAAAGATTCCGCAATCTACGGAGGAGCGGATCTGGTATCCAAAACCATTAATTTTTTTACTTTTCCCTTCATTGCCAAAGCACTTTCACCCGAGTCGTTTGGGTTCCTAGAATTGATTTTGACCAGCACAGCGCTTTTGGGAGTCATGGGGAATTTTGGGTTGAATAATTCACTCCAGCGATTTTATTGGGATCCGGAGGTGCAGCCATCAGACCGTAAGGAATTGGTTAGTTCGGGTTTGATTGCCCAGGTTTTGATTTTGTCGGTTTTATTGGTTCTCGCCGCTGGAATTTGTCTGGTGTTTTTTCCGGAGGTAGGCACAGCCTATGCTTTTACTTGGTTGGGCGTATTTGCTGCCTTATTACTAATGGCAGCAAATCAATGGACGCAATATTTATTGGATGTGATACGGCTTCAATTTAGACCTTGGAGTTTTCTTACGGTTTCGATGATTTCAAGGGTCCTCTCAGCGGTCTTGGGATTGATCGCTGTTGTCTATTTGGGAAAAGGGATTGACGGACTTTTGGGTGCACAGGCAGTGGTTGTCATTTTGGTGTTACCTGTGGCACTTTTTATAGTTAAAAATGAGTTTTCAATTGCATCATTTTCTAAGAAATGGGCAAAAGAACTTCTTCAGTATGGTTATCCTTTTATTTTTTCGGCATTGGCCTATTGGATTTTCACCTCTCAGGATCGGTGGATGTTGGCTTCTTTTTCTTCTGTAGAGGAAGTAGGGATTTATTCGGTATCATTCCGGTTTGCATCTGTTATTTTATTTGTCTCTGCCGCTTTTGGACAGGCTTGGAGTCCGGTGGCAATGAAAATTCGAGCTGATCATCCTGAGTCTTATCCCAAAATTTATGGGGATGTATTGATGATTTTGATTTTCGGTATGGCTTTGATCGCGGGAGTGATTGGACTTTTTTCCGGCGAAATCATTCATTTATTGATGGGGGAGGAGTATTTGAAAAGCGCCTTACCTATGGTCTTATTAGCATTTGCCATTGTTTTTCAAGCTTCCCAACAAATCACAGGTATTGGAATTTCTCTCGAAAAAAGGACCATCTTGTTTGCCCACCTTTCTTGGGTTACGACGGTCATTAACTTCGGCTTAAATTGGATTTTGATTCCTCAATATGGAGCTTTGGGTGCATCATGGGCAACTGCTATTTCCTATTTATTTCTCACAGGTAGTTATTTCTTCTTTACTCAGCGATTTCATCCAATTAAGATAAGTTATACGAGGCTGACTTTGATTCTAGCCATGACTTTTGCAGTGATTTTCCTATCCTTTTGGTTCTATAAGCCTGAATTATTCGCTGTTACAATACTGATAAAAATCGGCCTAATCTTCGCATTCTTGGGCTTGGGCCTGAGTATAATTCCCTTAAAAAACATGAAGAATGTCTAAAATTCGAACTGTTCTTATTTCTGGTGCCAACGGACTGTTGGGACAATCACTTTGTAAACTGCTGGTCTCAGAAGGATTTGAAGTGGTTGGACTGGTTCACAATTTACCATCAAAAAAAATCCCCAATGTAACCTACCTATCGATTGATCTTGAAACGGAATGGAATCAAAATCAGCTGCCTGAACAGGTTGATGCCATCGTTCACTTGGCTCAATCCGCACATTTTAGAGATTTTCCTAAGAAGGCTATGAATGTCTTTAAAGTAAACATTGCTTCTACAGCCAAATTATTGGATTACGGCAGACAAATTGGAGTTAAAAGTTTTGTTTTTGCCTCTTCTGGAGGTGTTTATGGAAATGGCAATCAGGCCTTTCATGAAAATTCCGCCATTTCTTCTCCGGGTTTGCTTGGTTATTATCTAGGTAGTAAACTTTCAGGTGAAGTTTTGTCCCAAAGCTATTCTGACGTTTTTACAGTCAATGTCCTCCGATTCTTTTTTATTTATGGCCCAAATCAAAAAATGGGGATGTTGATTCCCAGATTAATGGAAAGTGTGATTAATCATCGTCCAATTACACTACATGGTCAACAAGGGATTCGGATTAACCCCATTCATGTAGCAGATGCAGCTATAGCCACACGTGCTGCCATGCTTAGCGAAAGTTCAACAGTTTATAATATTTCAGGCCCAGAGGTTCTTTCACTGAAGACTATAGCGGAGCAAATGGGAATATTTTGTGGAATTGCACCCGAGTTTTCATATTTGGAAGGGGAACCACGAGATTTAATTGGAGATAATTCGGCAATGAAAAGAGATCTTCATATTCCATCACGCTTACTTGTGGATCACCTAGATGAAGTCAAAAATCTGGTGACCTCCTGATTGCATAATTTTTTAAGAATATCTTTAAAATGAAAGTACTCCATCTTCCCACAACTGTAGGAGGAAATCCTCAAGGGATCAGTAAACATATGCTAATTCTTGAAGTGGATAGTCAAACCTGGGCTTTGAGACAGAACTATTTGGGTTACCCAGTAGACAAAGTTATATGGAAGGATTCGGACAATTTTTTCCAAAGGGAATGGAAAAGGCTAAAAGCATTGACTTATGTTTTTCAAAATTGGGATGCAGTCCATTTCAATTTTGGAACCACCTTGTATATTCAAGAACCATACATCGCCACTCCATCTCTGGCCCGCAATCTGTTTAGGAAATTCTATTCGAGATATTTGAATTTGATGCAAGGCATAGAACTTAGTGTACTGAAATGGCGTAGGATTCCAATGTTTGTACAATACCAAGGCGATGATGCAAGGCAGGGGGATTTTTGCCTGAAAAATTTCAAAGTAACAGCAGCAACTCAAGTGGGATCTGATTATTATAATGAAAGAACAGATGCCCAGAAAAGAATCCAAATCCATCGGATGTCCCAGTTCTGTTCCAAAGTCTATGGTCTTAACCCAGACTTGCTCTATGTACTACCCGAGGGGGCTGAGTTTTTACCTTACTCCCATATTTCTTTTGAAGAATGGGAACCACATTATACCCAATTGATGGATCGACCGTTGCGTATAGGGCATGCACCAAGTAATAGAAAAGGAAAAGGTACTGATTACGTAATTGAGGCTCTGGATGAGCTCAAATCTGAAGGATATCAATTTGAGTTTGTACTCATCGAAGGAGTCTCCAACGCAGAAGCAAAACTGATTTATCAGGATATTGATGTATTGGTCGATCAATTGTTTTTTGGATGGTATGGAGGTTTGGCAGTGGAAGCCATGGCGCTGGGTAAGCCGGTTTTGGTTTACATTAGAGAAGAAGACCTCAAGTACATTCCAATTCAGATGAAACAAGAACTTCCTTTTATAAATGTTCATTCCAAGAGTATCAAAGCCGGACTGAAATCCGTCTTGGAAATGCCAAGAGCGGATTTGTTGGAATTGGCAAAAAAAAGCAGAGAATTTGTTCTCAAATGGCATGATCCTATAGCCATCGCAAATAGACTAGTACATGATTATAAAGAGGCTAAACTTGAAATAGAAAAGTAAATGTGCGGAATAGCAGGAATTCTTTCTGAAAACCCGAATCTAATCAGCAAGGAAAAGCTGGTGAAAATGACTGATTCAATCATCCATAGGGGTCCAGATGGGTCTGGGCATTGGATGAGCGAAGACGGTAGGATTGGTTTTGGTCACAGAAGATTGTCAATATTGGACTTATCCGAGTCAGGTGCTCAACCGATGCATTACTTGGATCGATATACACTCACTTTCAACGGAGAGATCTATAACTATCTTGAAATCAAAGCGGATCTGATTAAAAAGGGTTATAAGTTTCGTAGCAATTCTGACACGGAGGTGCTTCTTGCTTTGTTTGATCTAAAAAGGGAAGACTGTCTTCAGGACTTGGATGGAATGTTTGCCTTTGCCTTGTATGACAATCAAACTGGGGAGGTTTTTTGTGCGCGGGATCGATTTGGTGAAAAGCCATTTTTCTTCACGCAATTTGAAGATGCATTTTACTTTGCTTCAGAAATGAAAGAATTTTGGGCCGTGGGCGTGAAGAAAAGTCCTGACTCTGAGATGATATTCAATTACCTGCATTTTGATCTCTTGGATAACCATTCGGATCTGGGACAGACTTTTTTCAAAGGCGTAAGGAAGTTGGCTCCTGGAAATTACCTGATCTGGAAAAAAGGATCAATCTCTGTGAGAAAATACTGGGCGATCAATCCCCTTGCTCAAAGCACTTCGATTGGGCTCGATGATGCCAAATATCGGTTCCGTGAACTCTTCATCGAGTCGGTAAGCCGAAGACTTCGATCAGATGTCTTAGTGGGCTCGAGCTTGTCTGGTGGAATCGATAGTTCGTTAGTAGTCTGTGTGATTGATCACTTACTTAAGGATCATCCGGAATCAATTCAAAATACCTTTTCGGCCAGGTTCAAGAATTTTCATAAAGACGAGGGTTACTTCATTGAAAAAGTCAAAGAAAAAACGCGAATAAACTCACATGAAATCTACAGTGAAATAGACGAATTGGAAGGAGTATTCGACAGAATTTGCTATCATCAGGAGGAACCTTTTGGGTCAGCTAGCATATTGGTCCAATATCAAGTATATGAGTTGGCCAAAAAGAAGGGAGTAACTGTCCTTTTGGATGGACAAGGAGCTGACGAAATTCTAGCTGGCTACCATCCTTATTTCACGACATTTTTTAATGAAATCCGGAAGCGTTCAGGAGCTCAGTTTCAAAATGAATTTTCTGCCTATCTACAACTTCACGAAGAAAATACCATCAATACCAAAATACCAAAACCTGGATTTCGGCAATCTATTGCAGCTAATTTTCCAACTTTGGTAAATAAAGTAGGAAGAAAAGTGTTGAATAGAAAGATGAAAAACTCAACGCTCATGTCAGATGATTTCTTCGCCACCTTTCGAAAGTCTTCCCACAATGATTTCAACTTCGATTTGGGTCACTTGAATAGTCATTTGTATTTCTCGACTTTTGAAATAGGATTGCCCACACTATTGAGATATGCGGATCGCAACTCCATGGCTCATAGCAGGGAAGTCAGGCTTCCTTTCCTTTCACATGAACTGGTGGAATTTGTATTCAGCCTTCCTTCTGAATTGAAAATCAAGGACGGATGGACTAAATTTTTGATGCGGGCTGCATTTGAGGATTTACTTCCGAAAGAAATTGCTTGGAGAAAAGATAAAATCGGCTTTGAGCCTCCTCAAAAATCCTGGATGGATAATCCCAAAACACAGGAAAAAATCAAAGCTTCACGGGAAATCTTGAGCAAAGAAGGAATTTTGAAAAAAGGCGCAGAGAATTTTCCCATTGAATCTCAAATAGCTCATACTAAGGGAGATGGTAGTTGGAATCATTTAATGATAGCTAATCTTTTTGAATCTTGAAAAAGCGGGTTCTCATTTTATCTTTTTCCCGAATGCATGCTGATCCGAGGGTGCTTAGGCAGATTTCCTTTTTTGAAAAACAAGGATTTGATATTGTTCTGAGTGGCCTTGAATACGCTGGAATACGTCCTTTTTACCCATTAACCAAAGCAAAGTCTCCATTTTTCCGCGCCTTAAAATTAGGTATGATGGTGACAAGATTAGCTCGTGTTCGAGTGAAGGAATTTTTGCGTCATAGTAGTCTGAAAGATTTGAGTTTGGTGCAGCCAAAATTTGATTTGATTTTGGCAAATGATGCCGAAACATGGCCATTAGCAGTAGCCTTAAAAAAATCTCATCCCGAGTCTAAAGTCATATTTGATGCACATGAACAGTACGCTAAGGAATTTAGTGAAATGTTGATTTGGAAATGGTTTCACAAGCGATTTGTCAATTTTGTCTGTAAAAAATACATTCCCGAGGCTGATAAATTTATCACTGTTTGCGATGGAATAGCCAAAGATTACACGAAAGATTATGGAGTCCAGGCATATTTGATTCTAAATACACCAGAATATGAGCCTGACTTGACCCCAAGTCCTGAGAAGGATAAAATTCAGATTATTCATCATGGTATAGCCAACAGAAGCAGAAAAATTGAGAAAATGATCCACCTCATGGACTATTTAGATGAGCGGTTTGAATTGAAATTGATGCTTATTCCTTCAGATCCGGCTTATTATCAAGAGTTGAAAGAATTGGCAAAAGGAAAAAGAATTGAATTCTTACCTCCAGTTCCTACCCAAGAAATTTCCTCATTCATTAATCGATTTGATATAGGTCTATTCATTTTGGAGCCTGTCAATTTTAACTATGCCAATGCCCTTCCCAATAAATTTTTTGAGTTTATCCAAGCCCGCCTAGCTATTGCAATTGGTCCTTCTCCGGAGATGAGCAAAATAGTCCTTGAAGAAAAAAATGGAATCGTAGGCTCTTCATTTGAAGAGAAAGAATTGGGAGAAGCCTTGAATGCGATTTCAATAGAAGAAATTCAAAAAAAGAAAGAAATCTCTCACCAAATCGCATGGAAATATTCCAACCACCAAAATGAAAAAGTCATGGAAAACCTACTCCGTGACTTAAACTTATCGAATGTGGAACCTTCATTGGAATCGGTCAATTAATCGAATTGAAAAAAATTCTTTTAGTTTCTTTCTACTTTTTTCCTTGCACCCTTACTCCGGCGCAACGGCTAACCTACTGGGCACAGAATTTTTACAGGTTTGGATTTTACCCCATCATCGTAACCCGTGCATGGACCAAAGACCAAAAGACGCACTTGGATACCAAAGTGGCCCTTGGTGATAAAGTGATCATCGAAAAATTTCCCCATTACGAAGTGCATTACCTTCCATTCAAACCGGGAATCCTAGATCAAGCTTACAGGCGATTTGGGGAAGGTGTTTTTCGTCCCTTGTTTTTAGTCACCAAATTACTGGACGTATTCCTAGCTCAATTCACCTTAGCATTCACTTCTTTTTCCAATTTTTTGCCTTACCTAAGACAACTGGTTGAGAAAGAAAAGCCCGAGAAACTTCTAATTTCCGGCGAACCGTTTTATCTGTTTCGATTGGGGTACATACTTCATAAAAAGCTTGGTATCTCCTGGATTGCAGATTATCGTGATGACTGGTCCACCAATGAACTTCAAATGGAAAGATCGGGTGGAAAAATCAGAAAGTGGATCGCAAGTTTGGAGTCTAAGTTTGAAAAAAAATGGGTTGGATCTGCCGATTTGATTGTTTCAGTTTCCAAACCTTACACTCAGCGCATTTCTGAGTTTCTTAAAAAACCCGGTATTACAGTTCAAAATGGATTCGAGGAAAGTTTGCTTGAGCTTCCTTCTACACAATTAGCTGATCAGTTTACAATTATGTATAGCGGGGTGCTCTATCCCTCCCAAGATGTAAGGCCGATACTGAGTGTGTTGGAAGCTTGCTACACAAAAAATTATCCATTCCGATTGATATTTTTGGGAGCTGGATACGATATCAAGGAAAAGAAGAGAATCGAAGCTTTGGTCCCGGCACACCTAAGCGCTTTCGTTGAGGTGACCGATCGGTTTCCAAGGGAAAAAGCGTTAGAAATGCTTCAAAAAGCACACATACTTTTAGGTATTGCCTATGGAACAATGAAAGGAATACCATCTTCAAAACTCTATGAATACCTCGCGATTGGAAAACCTGTTGTGCTTTGTCCCAAGGATTCCGATCAGATGGAATCCATTTTGATGGATTCAGGTCTCGGTTTTTTTGCTTCTAATGAAAAAGAAGGAGTGGATGCAGTCTTGAGGATAATGGACCTCTATCAACACCCCGATAGCCTGAATGAGCTGAAAGCTCAATCCAGAGAAAAAATAATGAAGTATTCCCGATCAAATCAACTTCAAATCCTTGCAACCTCTCTCGCAAAGTAGGCCTTCTCCAATTTTGATTTTGGTAGGAGAAAAAGGGCTCCATGTGATTCTTGTTCTGCTTTTTTTCTTGATTACTTGCACCGAACTCGTCAGTTTTCAGTTAGACAAAGCATTAATGACACTGATGACAGGAGCCTTGATTTTTCATTCTGTTGTGTTGAAGAAAACGGTACCGGTGGCAAGCTTATATGTGTTGGTAAGTTTAATGATTTTTATGTTGGTCACCTACTTGACCAATTTACCAGACTCCTCACTGATTATTTTCTTTCCAATCATAGGATTGGCCTTCGTGGTCTTAGTAAGCCAAGAGCATGGCATACTTGATATTTTGTATAAGGCACTATTCATCCATATTGTCTTCGGGATTTTTTTCGTAATCAGCTCTTATGCGGTGGGGATGAACCTACATGTGCATCCGATGTATGATAAGGGTTTACCATTTTTGCATGCTGCAAAGGGCTTTACCACTACTGTTCAGGCTTTTGGAACTTTGCTAATCAGTTGGTTTTTGCTTTACTATTGGAAGCAGGATCAAAATAAAACCGGTCTTTTGGACAGAGTTGCATTTTGGATTTCAACCATAGGTCTTGTCCTCACCTTCAATAGAAATAGTTTCTTGGTGTTTTATATTATTATGTTTTTTAGACATCGAAAAGTCTTTGTTCTAAGCCTTGTCGTAGCTTTTGGTTTCTATTTGTATTTTTTTGAATTTATCAATAAGCTCATTTTTAACATGAGCACGCTCACTTCCAGGTCAGACTTATTACAGGCATTCCGAATTGCATTTTTTGAAAAAACAGACTGGCTGGGGTATTTGATTGGGCATGGTAATAACATTGTCGAAGAAAGTATTGCAAAAGGAACCGTCTATTCGACTGGATATATCGAAAATGGGACTTCAGTACTGCTTTATACCTATGGATTTATAGGATACCTAATCTACCTTATATCTGTGATTGTTTTCGCAGTGCTATTTTTTCGGAGGGGGTTGGTATTTTATTCGGCTATGTGTTTTTACATTTTCATCATTGCACAGCAGTTTACCCATGAATTTTTTTCGACAACTATTTATATTCTATTGTCAGTATTCCTAATAATTTTCTACAACCAATCCAAAATTGAAAGAAAAACTTCTTTTTTTTCACCTACTCAATAATTATACAGGGAGTCCCCTAGTACTGAAAAATACCATTCTCCTAGCTAGAGATATGGGGAAAGAAGTGCACCTCTACACAAGTAAAAGTGAAGGATTTTTAACCGGAATCTCAGGCATCATTTATCATTCAAACAATTATATCCGCTCGCGTTTTAAGGTAATTACTTTGTTTACATTTTTTTTTAGCCAATTTCTGTTGGCAATCCGTTTGATGAGGCATTGGGGCGATTCCTGTACTTTTTATGTAAATACGATCCTTCCTTTTTCTGCAATTTGGATCGGGAAATTTCTAGGCAAGAGAGTTCTCGTTCACGTCCATGAATACGAAATCAGTCCCAGATTGCTCAATAATTTCCTTTTCTGGACTGTCAGAACTTATGCAGATGAAATAATCGTAGTTTCCAATTTCTTGTCCAAAAATCCGTCTTTGGCACCGAGAAAATCACACGTAGTCCACAATTGTGTGAATCAGGAAATTGAGGAACAAGCAGGTGCCAATGATGAACTTAAAGAAGAATTTAAAGTATTGATGCTGGCTTCCTTGCGTCCATACAAAGGGGTTAATGAGTTTTTAAAACTTGCTGAAGAAATGCCCCAAATAGGGTTTGATTTGATTTTGAGTGATTCAAAAGAAGATGTGGATTTTTGGAAATTGAAGTCAAATATTCCAGAAAATCTCACCATTCTATCTGTTCAAAATAATGTCATACCGTGGTATAAAAGTGCCTCGGTGGTCATTAACCTCACACATAAGGATGAATGTTTAGAAACTTTTGGAATGACGATACTTGAAGGCATGAAATTTGGGCTTCCATCGATCGTTCCTACAGCGGGTGGAGTAACCGAACTGGTTCTGGATGGACAAAACGGCTTTCAAATTGATTACTACGATCTGGATGAGATTAAACGAGTGGTTGAGGAAATGCAAACAAATTTTCAATTTTGGCAAGGATTGAGTCAACATGCACTGGAGCATTCCCGGAAATTTTCAAGGGAAAATTTTAATGAAAAAATGAGCCAATTATTGAGATTTCAAGTGGCTCCTGAATAAAATATTTGATCACATGAATTGGTTTTTGAAAAATCTTCTTTTGCTCATTTTCCTATTCCCTCAGTGCAATTTTGCTCAAAAAGCAAGAGTTTTTGAATTGCATAAATTGTATGAGCCGCAAGTTGCCGAAGGGAATTTTGTGGCCTGGAAAAATGATGGAATTTTGATCCCGATCCGTTATGAGTCAAAATCAAAGAGAGAAGTCAGCGTGACTTATACCGGGCCTGATGCTGATTTTCAGCTCTACCAATTGCATGATATTTGGGCGGATTTTTCAGCGGGCAATTGTGGTGAGGCCAAGACAAATGGGATTTTTAATAAAGTAAAAGTTCCTGATCGAGCAGAAAACAAACCTGATTTTAAGTTTTTGCCCTCAGAAGAAAATCAATGGGTTATCGTCTATTTAAAAATAAGCTCATTCACTAACTCTGGCATTTTTCCTTACTCCATTACTTTTTCTGAACAAGGAAAAAAGACTGAAGTAAAGGGTAAGCTTACTATCAAAGATAGGGTGGTAAAAGATCTGGCAAGTCTGGATTTTTTCTCAGATTTCTGGCAGTTTCCTATCGCGATGGCAGATCATCATCAGATTAAACCTTGGTCTCAAAGCCATTGGCAAAAGCTGGAGGTAATGTTTGATCAGCTCTGCCAAATCAATCAAAACTCCATCACCACATCAGTATTTTGGGATTTGTACAATACAAGAATTCGACCCTTTGACGAAATGATGATTCAAGTAAAAAAGTCCAAAGAAGGTCGATTCACTTATGATTTTAGAGTTTTTGATAAATACGTGGAATTGGCCCATTCCAAAGGAATTAGTAGACAAGTAGCAGTTCATAATTTATTTCCATGGAATGAATTTTTATTTTATTACGACGAAAGCTCCTCTAGTGTGGTGTCGGTTCAGGCTAAACCTGGAACTGTGGAATATCGAGCTTTCTGGAAGCCCTTTCTCATTGATTTTTCGGAGCATTTAAAACAAAAAGGATGGTTGGAAAAAACCGTGCTTTTTATTGATGAACGAGATCCAAATACAACACTTGAATTGGCGAAGTGGATTAAAACCGTGAGTCCGGAATTTAAGCTTGGGTATGCAGGTGATTTTTACCCCTTTCTGTCTGAATGGATACAGGACTACTCTATGCCGGTAAATGTGGTAGTAGAACCCGGCGAACTTAAAAAAAGAGTGCTTTCTTCCCAGAAGACTTCACTCTATACCTCCTGTTTTGAAAAAGAAAATCAACCTAATCTATTACTCACTTCTGATTACCGGGATATCTATTTTCTCACTCAACTAGCCAAAGCAAAAGGCTATGATGGAATGCTGAGATGGGCCTTCAATCTCTGGACTTCTGATATTTTGCAATCAGCGATATATTCGGATCTGCCCTCAGGAGATGCGCATCTGATATACCCCGATGGTCAGGTTTCTTTAAGATTTTTGGTTTTAAAAGATGCTTTGGAGGAAATGAGTAAGCTTGAGACTATTTCCAGAGTACAAGATCCAGCCGAGATGATACAGGCGACAAACCGTTATTTCCTTATCAATGTAGAGGCGGAGAGAAACCAGATGATTCAGGCCATGAAGAACTATTTGAATGATTAAGAAAAAACTTGCAATTCTTGGGATTGTCGGTGTTCCGGCAAATTATGGAGGGTTTGAGACACTAGTTGACAATCTACTTGATCTTTTACCGAAATTCTTTGATGTTACTGTTTTTTGTGAAAGTAAATCCTATCCGGAGAAGCTGGAAACTTACAAAGGAGCCAAACTTGTGTATGTAAATTGGAAGGCGAATGGTGCACAAAGTATCCTATATGATTCGATTTCGCTGTTGAAATCCTACAAAAGTCATGATCACATTCTTTTATTGGGTGTCTCGGGGGCAATTATGATTCCGTTGATCAAAACATTTACCCAAGCAAAAATTGTGACTCATATAGATGGGTTGGAGTGGAAGCGGGATAAATGGGGATGGTTTGCCAAAAAATTCCTCAAGTTCTCGGAACGACTGGCCGTTACATTTTCAGATAGTGTGATTTCCGACAACAAGCATATTCAGAATTATGTAACTGAAGAATATGGCAAGGATTCTTTTTTGATCGCCTATGGGGCCAATCACGTGAGTAGTGTGGAACCTGGCCCTTACCAGAAAAAGTTTTCCTTCCTAGGTTCACCATATGTATTTACAGTTTGTCGAATTGAACCGGAAAATAACGTGGAAATGCAGCTTCGAGCCTTCAGGGAATGTGAGATAGGCATGCCTTATGTAGTAGTGGGTAATTGGAATGCCAATGATTATGGCATGAAACTTTACCATGAATACTCTAAAGTCCACAATATCATCCTGTATAACCCAATCTATGAGATGGAAGAATTGAATGTGCTTCGATCAAATTCATTCTTTTACCTACATGGTCACAGTGCAGGTGGGACAAATCCTTCCCTTGTTGAGGCAATGTATCTCGGACTCCCGGTTATTGCTTATGGGGTAAATTACAACATAGAGACCACATTTGGGAAAGCTTTATATTTTAACGATTTCGTAGAATTGAAAACACTGCTTTTTCAAATTAGGGAATTGGATAGGGCTGCAATGATAGAAGACTTGTCCAAATTGGCAAAGAAAAATTATTCCTGGAAAGCCATTACCAAAAAATATGTGAAGATGTTTAAGTTGATTTGAAGTGGAGTTATGGGTATTAATAGGGTATATTTTTCATTGTTTTTCTTTTTGTTCACCCATCCTTTGGTTTTAAAGTCTCAGACCTTGCCTGCAGGTTTTCCAGTCTGGGAGGAAGCTGCCAGAAGAACACAGCTTTTGGGTATAGGCTATCATAAATACTCATTCGGTTCAAGGCCTTTGATCTGGGAGCAGGAAACTGCTGATTTATTACATCAAGAAACCAGTGATAGTGTAGGGCTTAAGGTTCAATCTCAAATTGATAAGAAATCAGCTAAAATTCTCCCCCTCTTGAGCACAACAGTTTATAATTCCAATCGCCCCTTTGGTTGGGGGAATTATGGGGTGCAAAATGGAGCTGGGCTTCAAACCTTATTTTCCACGGGAGCGTTTTTTAAGTTTCATTTTTTAGAGGTTCAGCTAAGACCTGAGTTTGTCTTTAGTCAAAATAAACCATTTGAAGGGTTCTCAGATCAGTTTTCGGATAATTCTATTTTTGCCAGATTCCGTTTTTGGAATTTCGGAGATCATCCCGAACGGTTTTATGGAGATTATAATCAGATTGCAAGCTGGGGTCAATCCTACGTTTCTCTGACATTTGGCAAAGCTGAGCTTGGATTTAGTACTCAAAATATTTGGTGGGGACCAGGGCAGTTTTCATCTTTGATTTTTAGTGATAATGCCAGGGGAATGAAGCACTTTTTTATCAAAACTAAATCCCCGGCAAATATTGGAATCGGTTTGTTGGAGGCTCAAATGATTTTTGGAAGAGCCGAAGATTCCGGTTTAGAACCTACCCAAAATACCCTACTTAATGCCCAATATTTTAGACCTTTCAGCGGGGATTGGCGGTATGTGAACGGAATGTCTTTTTCGTTTCAACCGTCATTTTTGAAAAATCTGACTGTCGGTTTGAATCGTACTTTCCAGCAATACAATGCGGATGTGGAGAAAACTCTACTAGGAAGGGTGCCAGTTTTTGAGGCTTTTCAGAAAGAGAAATTTTTCGAAAATGATAATACGGTTTTCTATGATCAGAAAGCTCAGGATCAGCAAGCTTCAGTCTTTTTTCGATACAAAAATGTGAAAGGTAGATTTGAAGTTTATTCTGAGTTTGGGAAAAGGGATCATAATTTTAACTGGAGGGAATTCATATTAAATCCTGAACATGCGCGTGCTTATATTTTTGGGTTTCAAAAATTGGTACAGTTAAATCAACCCGGAAAATTTCTGCAGTTTCGTGGCGAGATCGTTCATCAGCAAGAATCAGTAAATCGATACATCCGATATCCTGTATTGGGAGAATTGAACACCAGTTGGCAAACTCACTATCAAGTGAGAGGCTTTACTAATTTTGGCGAATCCATGGGGACTGGTATAGGGGTAGGGGCAAATGTTCAGCTATTAGAAGCTTCCATAGTCAAAGGAATTTCAAAAATTGGGATTCGCTTACAGCGGCTTGAAAACCATCAGGATTTTTATTATCGGATTAAGAACGAAATACCTGATCAAAATCCTTGGGTGGATCTTTCAACAGGTTTCTTGTACGATTTTGTCTGGAAAAATTTAATAGTCAGTACTTCAAATCAATTTGTCACTTCCTCTAATTATCAGTGGATAGGTGAAGAATCTTCCTCTGCTGAATTTAAAGGAGGAAAACAGAAATTCACCTACTCTTCCTCTTTAAAATTGATTTATAATTTTCACTAGGAATTTTGGAATATGATTTGGAATAATATTCTACATCTCTTAAAAATGAGTAACTTTGGTACTCATTAATTGATGTTATAAATACCTTTCTTAATAATTTAGTTTTAATGGCCAAAATGGCTATTTTCTTTGAAAGATATTTGTAAATCCTTTATAGATGCTAGGTCATTTTGTGACTGAAAGAGCGGAGCAGTAAAATTATTTTTGTTTTAATCTAAAAATCAAATATTTAAGTCATGTTGACACCAATCAAAAATTGTAAAATTGCGATTATAGGTTTAGGGTATGTTGGCCTACCTTTAGCAGTAGAATTTGCTAAGAAGTTTCCAGTCATCGGTTTTGATATAGATAAAAAGAGAATTAGTGATTTAATCTCGGGGAAAGATTACACATTAGAAGTTGAAGATAAACTTTTATCTTCGGTTTTGAAAAAAGTCCAGCCGAGTGTGGGGCAAAATGGCTTTTTTCCAACTTTTGATTCTACGGAATTAAGTGATTGCCAAATTTACATTGTGACGGTACCTACTCCTACAGACAAATACAATCGTCCAGTTTTGACACCTATGCTCAAAGCTTCCGAGAACATTGGTAAATATCTCAAAAAAGGTGATGTGGTAATTTATGAATCTACTGTTTACCCTGGAGTAACAGAAGATGAATGTGTGCCTGTTCTGGAAAAAGTGTCTGGACTGAAATTCAATACAGATTTTTTTGCGGGGTATTCTCCTGAACGAATCAACCCTGGGGACAAGGAACATACGGTGGCCAAAATTTTAAAGGTAACTTCAGGTAGTACCCCCGAAGCCGCTGAATATGTGGATCAACTTTACAAGCAGGTAATAACAGCCGGTACTCATAAAGCGTCTTCGATTAAAGTCGCCGAAGCGGCCAAAGTTATTGAGAATAGTCAACGGGATATTAATATTGCGTTTGTCAATGAACTTTCCAAAATCTTTAACTTGCTTGGAATCGACACGCATGAGGTATTGGAAGCAGCGGGAACCAAATGGAATTTCCTGAAATTTAAGCCAGGCTTAGTTGGTGGACATTGTATAGGTGTCGATCCGTTCTATTTGGCTCAAAAGGCACAAGAGGTAGGCTACCATCCCGAAATTATTCTTGCAGGCCGTAGGTTGAACGACAGTATGGGCAAGCACGTGGCTACTGAGGTAATTAAACTTATGATGCGAAAGGACCTTAAAGTGATCGACGCCAAGGTTTTAATCTTGGGATTCACTTTCAAAGAAGACTGTCCCGATGTGCGAAATACCAGAGTTATTGATATTTACAAAGAATTACGTTCCTTTGATATGGAAGTGGATGTCTATGATCCATGGGCAAATCCACATGAGGTAATGCATGAGTATGGGATTAGCATTAAATCGAATGGAGAGCTTCCTGAATTGAAGGATTATTCAGCTATAATCGTAGCAGTCGCACATAAGGAATTTGCCAAATTTGAAATAGTAAAATCAAGCAGTCAAGTTGTCTTCGATGTTAAAGGCAATTTGGATAAAAACAATGTGGATGCTCGGTTGTAATCTGAGCTCAATTAATTTCAACGAAACATTTCTTTAAAAAGAAATAATCATAATAAAAAAATAAATGATTCATTCACTTAAAAAACAGCATAAATCCAAGCTTTTAATAGCCTTATTGGTTGCTGGTTCTTTTTCTTGCATTTCTAATAAAAAATTAATTTACATGCAAGACTTAGGCGTAGATTCTCAGCCTTTAGTTACATCCAGTGAGCTTATTCCCTATAATTCGGAAGAGTATTTACTGCAAGCCAACGATATTATAGAAATTAATATCAAAACGACCAGTCCAGAGCTTAATCTGCTATTTGATATGACAAATGGTGATAATGCCAATGCAGGAATGATGGGAGGTCAAAATGGTGGTGATGTATTCTTTATGAATGGTTATTCTCTAGATGAAAATGGCATAGTCGAATTGCCCCTGATTGGAGAAGTGAATCTCCAAGGATTTAACTTGAAGGAGGCAAAGACTATTATTGAAATTGCGGTAAGGCAATACGTTAAAGAAGGAGAATATTTTGTTCGAGTACGACTAGGTGGAATTAGATTTAGTGCTTTGGGCGAATTTAATATGCCAGGTAAACAAACCATACTCCAAAACAGAGCGACGATTTTTGATGCAATTGCAATTGCTGGAGATTTAAATGTATTGGCAAAAAGAGATGAGATTGTTTTGGTGAGACAATATCCTGATGGTTCCCAAATTCATAAAATTAATCTCAATGACAAGAATCTTTTGAAGTCAGATTTTTATTTTATAAGGCCAAATGATTTGTTGTATGCAGAACCACTTAAGGTAAGAGAGATAGGATCTGGAGCTAATTTTCTACAAACCCTAACTTTTTTGACCACTATCGTTTCTACATTTGTTTTAATCTACACCCTTAGCAAAAATTAAATAAATGAAAGAACAGGAAGAATTACTTTTTCAAGAAGGTAATAAATCATTTGATTTTAAAGCGCTTATTCCCAAAATAATAAGGATATGGCCATTTATTATTCTATCTGTAATCTTATTTGCTGGGGCAGGTTATTTATGGACTAAAATGACCATCCCGCTATACAGGGTATCTGGTTTGTTTTTTGTAAAAGAGAAAGAGTCAGCATTAGCACTTTTTGATTCCCCAAGTATATTGGATAATGGTAACATAGGTTTGCTTAATGAAATTATTATAATTAAATCTAAACCAATCGCTGAGGCCACTCTCAATCAACTTGATTTCACGGTTGAATATTTTGAAAAAGGCAGGTTTATTAATAATGAAATTTATAAAAATATTCCAATCTTGGTAGAGGTTGATTGGAAATCTCCACAAGTCATAAATGGTCTTTTAAAAATAAGTTGGAATAATTCTAAGAATTATTCTGTGGCTTTTATCGATGACGATTATCTCAAATTTTTACCTGATGGAAATTTAACTCGTTTAGAATTGATCCCTGAAGCACAGGAGTTTAAATTTGATGAACAAGTAAAAACTAACAACTTCACTTTTAAGGTTTCAAAAACAAATGTCGAAGAGTCAGGAGAAATATTAATTCGGTTGAGAGATTTAAGTTCTCTTGTCTGGGAATATTCTAATAATTTGCAAATTCAGAAGGTTGATCGAAATGCTTCTATTCTAAATTTATCATTACTTACTTCAAATCCAGTAAAAGGGGAAGTTTATATCAATAAGTTGATGGAGACTTATTTAAACCTTGAACTTTCCGAAAAGAACGAAATAGCGGCAAGCACAATTAATTTTATTGATTCTCAAGTAGCGGGTGTCGCTGACTCGCTCAGGTTTTTTGAAGGACAGTTGGAGACCTTTAGATCAACCAACAAAATTTATGATTTAGAGAATGAGAGTTCTGTTGTCTATGAACAATTGATGCAATACGAAACTCAATTGAATCAAGAAGAATTCAAGCGTACTTTCTACCAAAAGTTGCAACAGTATTTAGTTCAAGAGAATTACCGGGATTTAGTTGTTCCTGCTGGTTTAGGTATTGACGACCCTATCTTAAATACATTAATTACCAATTTGTTAGCTCTTCAAACAGATAAATCAAGACTATTAGCCACAAATACCGAAGAATCTCCTGCAGTTAAGGAAGCGAATAGAAAGATGGCTAATTTGAACTCTTCAATTCGAGAGGCCTTGTCAAATGTCGATGCTAACTCTGCATTCTTGATCCAGGATCTTAAAAGAAGAATTGCCAATATAGATGAGTCTTTTAGAAGTTTGCCCCAAACTGAACAAAACTTAATTAGAATCAGAAGGCAATTTGATCTAAATGAGAATATTTATACTTATTTGATGCAAAGACGTGCAGAATCAGCCATAACAAAAGCTTCAAATACGGCCAATAATAAAATAATTGAGCCAGCTACATCGCTTGGTAAAGTAAGTCCGCAAGACTTTAGAAATTATATACTTTCTGCTTTTTTGGGTTTTTGTTTCCCAATTGTGATTGTTTTTGGTAGAGAATTGACAAGGACAAAAATTGAAGATGTCAAATTCCTGGAGAATAGATTAAAGATCCCAGTTTTATCTACCATTTTATTCAATAAAAGTAAAAGTAATCTGGTGGTTTTGGATCATGGTAAGTCAGGTATTGCTGAAGGATTTAGGTCTTTAAGAGCGAATATCAAGTTTATTCTTCCAAAGGACGAACAAATAACATTAATGGTTACTTCGACTGTCTCGGGTGAGGGTAAAACATTTTGTTCTATGAATTTGGCATCTGTTTATTCTTTAACAGGAAAAAAAACAATTCTTGTTGGATGTGATATGAGAAAGCCTAAAATCTTTGAAGATTTCAATTTGAAAAATGATAAAGGTTTATCGACTCTTCTTAGCCAACAGGAATCAGACTGGAGAAGTATTGTTAAAAACTCCGGGTACGAAAATCTCGATATTCTTGTTTCTGGCCCTACGCCTCCCAATCCAGCAGAACTTCTTTTCACAGATCTATTTGCGAATTTAATGCAGGAGTTAAAAAATGAGTATGATGTAATTATTCTGGATACACCTCCAGTCGGTCTAGTTAGTGAAACGCTTGATCTGCTGGCTTTCGTGGATTTAACCATTTTCGTGTTTCGTCAGAATTTCTCGCATAGAAGCTTCGTGGAAGCACTTAATGGTCTAAAAAATAAGAACGGTATCAAGAATATTTATTCAATATTCAATGGTGTAGATGGTAAAAAAGTAACCTATGGCTATGGGTACACTTATGGATACGGTTATGGGTATTATGATGATGATAAGAAATAATGCATCTTCTTTTATTATAAAAGATACATTTGTTTAGGTGAAAATAGCAATTGGGGGTAGCCACCAAATGGCTTGCAATGCGCTATCTTATTTAATCGAATTAGGAATAGATAAGAAGGATATTGTTGTTTGTAAAAGCAATCGTGATTCTGAAGTCAATACCTGGCAGCGATCACTTATTTTTTGTGCTAAAAAGTTAGAAGTAGATATTGTTTCCCTGGATAAACTTTATGAGGTAGAAGATTTACTGTTCTTTTCTCTTGAGTTTGATCAAATCATAAGGACTAAAAAGTTTAAATCTGCAAAGTTTTTCAACATCCATTTTTCCTTATTGCCAAAGTATAAAGGCATGTACACTTCTTGCCTTCCATTGTTAAATGGGGAGCATGAATCAGGAGTAACCTTACACCGGATAGATGATGGGATTGATACAGGTGAGATAGTCGATCAGATATCTTTTCCACTTCCGCTTACTATGAATAGTTTTGAACTATTCAATACTTATCATTTGCAAGGGTTTGATTTATTCAAGCGAAATATTCAACAAATTTTAATTGGACAGGAAAGCTCATGTCCTCAAAGTGTTTTAAATTCATCCTATTACCCTAAAGGCTTTGTTGATTTTTCCCAAATTAACGTGGATTTCAAGAAAACTGCTTTCCAAATCCATAACTTCATACGTGCTTTTTCATTTCGCCCTTATCAATTGGCAACGATTGAAGATTTTAAAATTAGCCATTCCAAGATCACTTCCAAAAGATCAATTAGTAAACCTGGCGAAATCACGGGAAATGATCCTGAATGTTGCACCTATTCAACAATCGATTTTGATATTGAGCTTTATCCTGATCGGCTGGATGAAATATTAAATGCTTCAGCTGAGAATAACTTGAATTTTATTCAAAAGTGTGGGAAGAACGGATATAATTTTTTAGAAAAAAATGAGAACGGATGGGATGCAGGCATTGTAGCGGCATATAATGGTGCTTACGATGTGCTTGACTACCTACTGAAACAAGGTTACGACCCTAATTCGGTAAATGTTAATGGCACAAGTGTACTCATGTACGCAATGACTAAGGCCTCTGAAACCGGCGAATTGAAATCCATGATAAGGTTAATTTCATCTGGTGCAGATCTACACCATTGTGATTTCAATCATATTTCGCTTAAAGAATACGGAAATAAACAAAACAATTCAACAGTAGTGGAATTTTTGGAAAGGGTAAATCAGCCTGTCAAAAATACCCATTGATCTAAATACAGTCTTTTAAAAGTTTGTTTAAAACAATCATGAATAATCCAAAAGAATCTCTTGACTGGGATTTTAGAATAGAGCCTAATAATGAACCTCTAAGTGTAGGCTTTTCTAAAGTCTGGAAATACAGGGATTTATTAATGTTATTTGTTAAACGGGATATCGTAACTGTATACAAACAAACAATCTTAGGACCATTATGGTTTTTTATCCAGCCTATATTGACCACAATAACATTTATGTTCATTTTTGGAAATTTGGCCGGATTGAGTACGGATGGAGTTCCACAGGTTCTTTTTTATTTATCTGGTGTGACGATTTGGAATTATTTCAACGAGACACTCACCCAAACTAGCAAGACATTTACTGAAAATGCACCAATATTTGGAAAGGTTTATTTTCCTAGACTAGTTATCCCCTTGAGTAAGGTGATCAGCAACCTCCTAAAATTTGCTATTCAATTTGGCTTGTTCCTAATTACCCTGATTATCTATTATTTATTAGGAAAAGATGTCGCTCCAAATATATTTATTCTTTTAACTCCATTCCTTTTACTTTTAATGGGGGGATTGGGGTTAGGATTTGGCCTTATATCAAGCGCATTGACTACTAAATATAGAGATCTTACTTTCTTGATAGCATTCGGTGTACAACTTCTGATGTATGCTACTCCTGTCATTTACCCCATGAGTTCAATATCAGAGAAGTATCAGCTCTTTTTGTGGTTGAACCCCCTTACAAGCATTGTTGAAAGTTTCAAATATGCTTTTTTGGGTTCAGGAGTTTTGAGCTGGATATGGTTGGGTTATAGTTTTCTATTTACTTCGGTCTTACTTTTTCTGGGAGCTTTGACTTTTAATAAAATTGAAAAATCATTTGTGGATACCGTTTAATTTATTATGCGTCCAGTAATTAATGTTGAAAATGTATCCAAACTCTACCGATTAGGAGAAATTGGGACGGGAACCATAAGCCATGATTTGAATAGATGGTGGGCTAAATTCAGAGGAAAAGAAGATCCCTTTGCTCAAATCGGTTCTACTAACGATCGATCTGTAAATGACGGTAGTGAATATGCATGGGCACTAAAGAATATAAATTTTCAGGTCAATCAGGGGGATGTTCTTGGCATAATCGGAAGAAATGGGGCTGGAAAAAGTACCCTTTTGAAAATACTTTCCCGTGTGACTTTACCCACTCAGGGATTTATTGATGTGAAAGGTCGGGTAGCTTCTCTTTTGGAAGTGGGAACAGGATTCCATCCAGAATTGACAGGTAGAGAAAATATATTTTTGAATGGTGCCATTTTGGGGATGACCAAGTTGGAAATCAAAAGTAAATTTGATGAGATAGTAGAGTTTGCAGGAGTTGCCAAATATGTAGATACCCCTGTTAAGAGATATAGCAGTGGGATGTATGTCCGACTGGCCTTTGCAGTAGCAGCCCATTTAGAATCCGAAATATTAATTATTGATGAGGTCCTTGCTGTCGGTGATGCTGAGTTTCAAAAAAAGTGCTTGGGAAAAATGGGCGATATCAGTAGCAAAGAGGGCAGAACCATACTTTTTGTCAGCCACAATATGGCTTCGGTTAAAAGCCTTTGTACCAAGGGACTTGTCCTTCATAACGGAATGCATGGATTTGAAGGTTCAACACAAGAGGCGGTGAATTATTACCAACAAAATTCCGAATTAAATCAATCTGTGAATTTTGAACTTGGATCTCCCAATATTATTGGTAATGAAAATATTAAAATTTTGAAGTTTGAAGTAGGTTCTCTGAAAGGGGATTATATTTCCATCTCCTCAGGTGTATATTTTGAATGTACTTTTTACAATGAAAAGGCCAATATTAATTTGGACGTAACTTTTGAACTGGTCAATACTGAGGAAGTTAAGATCTTCCATCATGGCGCATTTGTTTCTACAGAAAAGGATAGTAAAAGGGGGATCTATACCATAAAAGGTCAACTAGACCCCTATACCATTAATGCAGGTCAATATAAATTCAATGTCATTTTTGGGGAAAATCAAAGGTATCTACTTTTTAAAGAATCAGAAATAATCGGTTTTGAGATTGCCAATGAATCATTTGGCTCAAACACCGAAATTTTGCCCGGTGTTCTGAGGCCTGATATTCCTTATGTAGTTGATTTTCATACTTAGGTCGATTTTTTAACATGAACGAGACCTTACCACTGGTTACTGTTGTGGCATTAAGTTACAATCACGAACAATTTTTGGTTGAAACCTTAAATAGCATCCAGAACCAGACCTACAAACAAATCCAATTAATCATCCTAGATAATAACTCCCAAGATGACTCAGTTGGAAAAATAAATGAGTGGATAAAGACTAGTTCCTTAGATCCTCTATTCATCCCAAACCATAAAAATTTGGGGGTTTGTGCTGCATTAAATTTGGCTCTTGAACATACGAAGGGAGAGTTTTTCCAATTTATTTCCTGCGATGATATTTTGAGTTTTAATAAAATTGAACTTCAAGTGTCATTTTTCCATAAACTTCCCGACTCACTCGCCTTTATTTATGGGAATTTTGATTTTATCGATGAGCATGGTAAAGTCTTACCGGAAATGAATCGGTTTGAGAAGAATGGTTGGCATTCTGTATATGATCTTCCGGCTGGCAAGATTAGGTCGGAGTTCATTCAAAATTATTCCCTGTGCGCTCCAACTTTACTTTACAGGACATCCTGTATCCACGCGATAGGAAGATACGATGAAGATATTCCATTCGAAGACTTTCAGATGAATATCAGGCTGCTTGAAAAATATGCCTGCCAAGGTATGATGGAGATTTTATGCCAGTATAGAGTTTTATCCAATTCTTTTTATAATTCAACTTCACTTTTACGTATTGAAAGGAATTATCTGCACACCATGAAATATGTATATGGATACAATTATCAACAAAATTGGGTGATATTACTTCGTTACATTTCCACTAAGGATGGCTTTATTTATCGAATTCTTAAGAAAATTCTTTTTTATATTATAAACTTAATCTCCAAAGAGTATAAAAGAGAATACCAAATTAAGTGATGCCTATTTTTTCTTTGATTCTTATCTAATTATTTATGTGTGGTATAGCAGGTTTTATTAAAGCAGATGGTCTTAAGGATTACTCTGTATTCATTGACAAATTTGCATCATCGCTGCATCATAGAGGGCCCGATGGTTATGGGGTATTTGAGAATGAAGACTTGGCTCTGATTCATACTAGATTATCAATCATTGACTTAAGTACAAAGGGAAATCAGCCATTGAAAAATGAGGATAATTCGTTGGTTTTAATATGCAATGGAGAGATTTATAATTATGTAGAAATCCGGTCTGATCTTATTAAAAAAGGTCATAAGTTCCACTCTAGTTCAGATAGTGAGGTTATTTTGCATCTTTATGAAGAATTAGACGGAGATTTTAGTGCAGTATTGAAAAAACTCACAGGGATGTTTGCTTTTTCACTTCTGGATATTTCCAGGAAAAAATTGTTTATCGCAAGAGATCGGATCGGTATCAAGCCACTATACTACCATGTTTCAGACAAAAATTTTTTATTTGCATCTGAAGTATCTCCTATAGCAACTTGTGGGTTAATAAGTGTCTCAACTGATCCCACATCAATTTTTGAATATTTTTTGTTAGGAAGTGTTCCCGAGCCAAATTCTTGGTTTAAAGAAATTAAAGCACTTTCACCAGGCCATTTTGGAATCTGGGAAAACAACCTTTTTCGCGAACAAAATTATTGGGATATTCCCTCCACTTCCACTGTTGGGTTTAATTCAGTGGCAGAAGTAGCTGAAGCTTCTGATTCGCTTCTTAGTTGTATTGTATCGGATCATTTAGTGGCTGATGTTCCGGTAGGTACATTTTTGTCAGCAGGTATAGATTCCAGTCTCATATCTTATTATGCGGCTAAAGAAAATAACGGAATTCATTCCTTTTCCGCGGCTTTTCCGGGTGAGCCCGAGGATGAGTCCATTATTGCATCTCAGACAGCCAATTCAATAGGTGCAACCCATGAAACCTTTGATATCAACACAGACTTTTTTGGATCTTGGAGTTCTCATTATGGGAATTTGGATCAGCCATTTGGGGTCAGTAGTGCCCTCTCTTTAAGCAGAATCAGTGCCCTGGCAAAGTCAAAGGTTAAAGTGGTGCTTAGTGGTGATGGGGCGGATGAGCTCATGGGTGGATACGACCGCCATGTTCCTTTTTTTAATCCACCAGTATTACAGGGGTTTCCGATTTCTCTAAGATCTTCATTGCTAAAATATACTGGCTCCATTTTTGGAATTAAATCTTTTAAGGAGGCTTCGGCATACCTTCAAATTAATGACTCTATCAAGTATTTGGATAGGTACAGAATTCTTGAAGAAGAAAAATGCTTGGAAATGATAAATCCTGCCCTAAGGTCCCTGGTGGACGTCAATAGATATAAAAAGCGAATTCAGGGGTTTTGGGAGGAATGTGCGGGAGAGGATTTACTGACCAAAATGCTGTATTTGGATTTGAAAACCAGTTTAGTTGATGAGATGTTGGCCAAAGTGGACCGAATGACAATGAATCAAGGCATAGAGGCTAGAGTGCCGTTTTTGGATCATCGATTCGTAGAGTTTTCTTTCGCTATACCGAGCCAATTCAAACAAAATGAAAAATGGGGAAAGCTTCCACTCAGATTTTTGGTAGAAAAACATTTGAATTCAGATTTAGCTTACCGAAAGAAGACAGGATTTAATTCTCCTTTGAAATCAATGCTCTGTAAAGATCTTCCCACTCGTAATTTGTATTTGAGTAAAGTATTGGCACTGAAAAACTCTGAATTATTGAATAAAGAAAAGTTATCGGAGCTTTTGAAAGAGCACTCTGACTGTATTAACCCTTCGTTAGCTTTTGGACTTGTAGCATTAGAGTCATTCCTGAAAATAAATTGAAAATTATTGTAATCACTCCAAATTATCCAAGGAGAAATGCACCTATGAATGGCATCTTTATTCATCAACAAATAAAAGCCCTCAGCGAACTAGGTTGTGAATGCCATGTTTTAGTGGATTTTAATTGGTTTCCACCATTCGGACTGCATCAATTTCATAGCTATTGGAAAACAGGATTTGAGACCTTCAAGAATTATTTTAAAGAGGTAGATGGAATAAAGATTCATCGAGTGCCTACCTTCATTAAAATGCCTAATAGATTATTTTCTGATAATTATTATGACAGGATAGCGGACTCCTTTTCAAGATATATAAACACAAAGCCGGAACTAAAACATACAGATTGGATTTTCGCACATTTTTTAACTGATTTTGGGTACATAGGGACAAAAATCAAAGAGCAAACAGGGATAAAATTAGCCGCCATAGCAAGGGGAGATGATGTTCATGCCTGGCCTTTAGAAAATCCAAAGCTTATACATCACATTGAAGAAGTTTTTATCAATTCTGATCTTGTTTTGGCAAACAGTGGGCGGCTAGCTAAAGACGCAAATGAGTGGGTTCCAAAGGCTATTCAACGGCAAATAGGCGTCGTCTACAATGGGGTTGATATGGATAAGTTCAGACCTGCCGAAAAAGGAGAAAAAATAACGATAAAGAAAAGGCTGAAGTTGGATGAAAAAATTAACTACTTTATTTGTGTAGCCACTCCAGTGGAACTAAAGGGTTGGCTGGTATTATTCGATGCCATGGCATCTGTCAAAAATTCCTTAAAAAATTGGAAGTTGCTATGTGTGGCTGTGAATAGATCTAGTAACGATACCCTGGATCTGATATCTGAAGCAACAAAAAGAGGAATTGATCATTTAATTGTCAATTTGGGACAGATATCTCATTCTAAATTGGCTGAGGTTTATAGGGCCTCGGATGCTTTTGTTCTTGCAAGTTACAATGAGGGAATGGCGAATGCACTTCTGGAAGCAGCTGCGAGCAATATCCAATTGATAACTACCAATGTTGGTGGGCATTCTGAAATATTTGAAGAATCTCCTGATTGTTCGATTATCGATCCAGGTGACATAGACCAGCTTGGAACTGCTATTCTCAAGGTTATCAAATACCAAGGCAACCAAATTAATACAAGAAATCAAGTTCAAAAAGTCGGTTCATACCTTTCAAATTCAAAAAAGCTTCTTGAGAAGCTCTCGTACCATTCTACAACAGTTGCCTTTCCTTCAAAAGAATGAAGGTCAGCATAATTATCCCAACCTTCAATAGAGCAAATTTAATATCTTATACCTTGGATTCCATTTTTGAACCTAAAGATATAGATTTAGAAGTAATTGTAGTTGATGATGGTTCTACAGATGGTACAGAGGAAATCGTCAGATCAAAATATCCGGCTGTTCGATTTATAAAACAAAAAAATCAGGGTGCACCTGCTGCCAGGAATCTTGGATTAAAAGAATCTACAGGAGGATTTATTCTTTTTTTGGACTCTGACGATATTCTGGAAGGTGATTTCTTCGGTTCTAGAGTGAAAGAATTTGACTTAAATCACACTTTAGACTGTGTTTATGGTAATTTTGATTTTTTTTCGGGCGAATATGCTTACAAATTTGAGAATGAAGTACCAAGAACATTAAATTATCCACTGTATAGTATCGGTAATGAAGATAGGATTCTCTATAACTTACTGGCGGGGTGGTACATTCATCCTTGTTCCATTCTCTGGAAAAGATCATTTATTGAAAAAATTGAAGGTTTCAGGTTGGATCTATTAATAAACCAGGATGTAGACTTACTTTTTCGAGCCATATTGGCCAATGGTAATATTACTGGAGTATCTGGCGGTAGGGCCTTGATTCGGGAACATGGTAACGAGCGGGTGGGAGCTATCGAAAAAAATCCCCTGAAAATTAATCAGATATTTCAACTTCGTGTTAAATTCAAGGAGATGATGATTCAAAATGATATTTGGAATCAATCTTACTCGGATTCAATGGCTTACTATTGTTTTGAAATTTGGTCTATTTATAGAATTAGTATGCCAACTGAAGCTAAGAAATTTCTAATCTTTAGTAGAGTGCTGAATCCTAATCTGAAATTAAAGGGTAGATTTATATTAAGGTTTTTTGCTGAAATTTTCGGAAATGAACGTGCTGTTGTCTTCCGACAATTTTTATCTGGCTGAGTTAAATCACTATTTTTTATATTTCTGAACCACTTGAATGTATAATGATTAAACAATTACTTCTAAAATTTAAAAGTAAAACAAGTCTTTTACTCTCTCAATTTCTTGACAGTAAAGTTTGGGAAATTCAAGAAGAAAATGACAAAATAGAAGTTTTGCATTTTTCAAGCCATAAAGACCAAATTCTTAATTTTTACAGTGAAGATTTTTTAAAAAAATTGTTTTTTGAGGCCCCGGCAAAGCATAAATTTATATTACACATTTATTCTTCTTATGTGTACAAGCTCGAAAATACCATTTTGGAACCCTCTCAGGGTTGGATAATCTTGAGTAAATATTTTGTCTTCAAATTCTCTTTTCCGCTTGTGGAAGATCCGTGGAGGCCTAAGCCAATACTTCCTTCTTATATCAAGTTTGCTCTGGGTCTAGGTAAATCATCACACATCGATGAAGCAATAAGTTTAAGGTATGGATGGGAAAATTATTATCATTTTTTTATAGACGTCTTAGGCCAAATTTCCATTCTAGAGTCCAAGGGTGTTCCCTCACACATTCCGATCCTGGTGCCTTATTATTTTGGTTCCATTCCTTTTGTTCAGGAATTCTTGAAATTAAGCTCCTTTATCAAACGTAAGTTAATAGTCCAAAAAAAAAATGAATACTACCACGTGAAGAAATTAATTGTATCAAAAGATTCATTTATTTCAGAAGGGGTGAAGGATGTAGTACATTCGGTTGATCATTTAAGGGAATTGGATCGAAATGATAAAATATTTATATACAGGCCTAAAGTTCATGGAAGAGCAATTATTAATAACGATGAAATTATCCAAATAGCAGAAAGTCACGGATTCATCCCAGTTGATCCATCTAGTCTTACTCTTAAGGATCAAATTGTACTATTTTCTGGTGCATCTCATATAATTGGAATCCATGGGGCAGGCTTGACTAATATAATTTTCAGATGCGGACTTTCGTTAAGTCTTTTTGAAATTTTCCCCGATGAATCACTTACTCCAGAACACTATAGAAATCTTTCCAACTACTTATCTTTCAATTATAAATCCATTATTGGAGAAAAATCCGATGAAAAGTATAATTTCTATTTGGATCCATCTATATTTAAAAATAATTTAAAGCAATTTTGTTGACCAATCAATCTTCCGTATTGGCATTGCTTTTTTCTAACCTAGCCCTGCCACTTTATAATTTATGGTTTCTATTATTATCCCAGTATACAATAGAAAAGATTTGTTAAAATTTACTTTAGAATCAATTGAAAAATGTGATTCAATAGATAAGGAAATAATTATAGTTGATGATGGTTCCATAGAAGATATTATGGGAATGCTTCTCAGTGAATTTCCAAATCTGAAATACAATTATATGAAAACATCTAATCAGGGTGCTACGGCTGCAAGGAATTTAGGAATTGGACTGGCCAAGAATGATTATGTTGTTTTTTTAGATTCTGATGATCTTATTGAGACTGACTTTTTTTTAGGTCGACTGGAGTTTCTTCAAACACATCCATATTTGGATGCTATTTATGGTCCTTGGGATCATATCACCGCAGAAAGTACCCTGACAAATCCTACGATTATTCCAAGAAGAACCGAGTACCCACTCTACTCGGATGGTAAAGAAAGTTTAATCTTAAGAAATCTACTAGGAGGTTGGTACATTAACCAATGTTCTATCATGTGGAAGAAAAGCTTTATTGAAAAGATTGGTGGATTTGATTCCACTTTGAAGATCAATCAAGATGTAGATTTGGTTTTTCGTGCCTTAATGAATGGGGCAAAAATTTCAGGTGCCAAACTTCCAAGAACACTATACCGGGATCATGAGGAAATGCGAGTTGGGAAATTTATCGGGAATGAACTGAAGCTAAGTCAAATACTTGACCTTAGAAAGAAATTTGTCAGGGAACTTGAGCATAGGCAATTGTTTAATGAAGATTTGAAGGAGGAGTTAAGCTACTTTTTATTTCAATTTTGGGCTGAAATCCGAAAATCTACACCAAATATTGCTGAGGAGTTTTTAAAATTTTCAATTCAGGTGAAGCCTGACCTGAAAGTAAGAGGCGGTAAATTGTACGTGCTATTAGCTTACCTACTTGGCAACAAGAATGCAACATTAATTAAACAACTATTCAATTAAATTATGTGTGGAATTTTTGGCCTCATTAATAAAGGTGGCGTGGATGTTAATCATTTAATTAAATGCACCGATTTGATTAATTATCGAGGTCCTGATGATTCTGGTTACATGCTTTACAATGGCCTTGATTCACCTAATATTTATGCGGGAAAAGACACCAACTCGGAAAGTATCGGAATGCATAAATTGGAATCAATACCTGCTGATAAATTCAAATTGGGATTTGGCCACAGAAGACTTTCAATCTTGGATGTGAGTCCTCATGGACATCAACCGATGATTTTCGACTCCTTATGTATAATTTTCAACGGGGAGGTATATAATTATTTGGAAATCCGCCTCGAATTAGAGAAAACGGGCAGAACATTTAGAACAGGTTCGGATACAGAGGTAATTCTTCAAGCCTGGGATCAATGGGGGGAAGCCTGCTTAGATAGGTTTAATGGGATGTTCGCTTTCTTAATCTTGGATTGGAAGAAAAATATCCTGTGGGCAGTTAGAGATAGATTTGGGGTAAAACCACTCTACTTTTCTGTAAAATCAGGATATGTTGCCTTCAGTTCTGAAGTAAAACAATTGAGACTTTTAAATGAATATAAATTTCTACTTAATGATCATATCGCATTTGACTATTTAAAGTATGGATATTTGGATCATGAGTTGGATACTTTCGAAAAAAACATCAACCAACTCATGCCAGGTCAAATCATGACCTATGATCTGGCAAATGATGACATTAAGCTTGCCAGTTGGTACACTTTTCAACCCAAAAAATGGATTGGAACATTTGAACAGGCATGTGAGGAATTCAGGAGACTACTCAAGGATGCTGTAAAATTGCGACTTAGAAGTGATGTTCCTGTAGGTAGTGCACTCAGCGGTGGGCTAGACAGTAGTACTATTGTATGCTTGATGCGTGAACTATTGGATGAGGCAGGGGATGAATCAAAGGTCCTTGAAACAGTGACTAGTTGCAGTCTGGATAAGAAATACGATGAGACTGAATTTGCTGAAATAATCAATAGGAAAACTAACTCCAGAAGTCATAAAGTGTATCCTGATTTTGAAAAGTTGCAGGCTGATCTGGAGAAATTGGTATGGCATCTGGATTATCCGTTTGGAAGTACAAGCCAGTTTAGCCAATGGTGTGTTTTTGAAGGTGCAAATAAAGCTGGCTTAACAGTCATGATAGACGGACAGGGGGCAGATGAGCAATTGGCTGGATATGGGGGAAATGACCTTCCGCTTTATTCCGGTCTACTCCGAAAAGGCAAGTTTGGGGTTCTGAAAAATGAAATTAAATCCTATAAATCTCAGCATGGCCAATTGCCTATTGGGTTCCTGCTAGGTGCAATCCATTCCTTACTTCCTAAGAATTTAAAGGGGATCTATCCTGAAAGGATGCGGACAGATCTCGACCCAACTCAATTTTGGTTGAAAGATTTTTCTTCTACAACCAATAATAAAATGAACAGATCCCTTAAAGCTAATTTGCTAGATCAAATTCAGATTTCCCCACTTCCCTCCTTATTACGGTATGAAGACAGAAACAGTATGGCTTTTTCGGTAGAAAGTAGGACTCCGTTTATGGACTATAGAATATTGGAATTTGCTTTAGGTCTTCCCGAGGAGTTTATTTACAAGAATGGTGAGAGAAAATTCATTTTGCGTAAAGCCTTCAAAGATATAGTGCCTTCTGAAATTTTAAATCGTCGTGACAAAATGGGTTTTGTTTCTTCGGAAGAAAGATGGATGAAAGAAGAGGGTAAAGATTGGTTTTTTGACCAAATAGTGTCTGATAAATTGGATACTACAAAATTTAACATCAATGAAGTGGCTTCTTATACTAATCGAGTGATGTCTGGTGATATTGAATTTAGTTTTGAACCATGGCGGATTTTGAACTTTAATTTTTGGGTAAATAAAATGTCGATCTAGATCAGTTTTTTAAAGTTGAAAAAAGTATTATTTCTTTGTTATCATCACCCTAAAAATTATAACAGCCAAAGTGCTGCATTAGTCAGGAGAGTTGGGCAATATCAACAATTTTTCGAAAATCAAAAATGGGAAATAGATTATATTACTATAGAAAATAAAGCAAGTGATAAAATTGATTTTAGCTCAGGAAGAGTCTTACAAATTGAGCTCGAGAATTATGTCAAAAATAAATTTTTAAATAAGCTCTTTACATTTTATGTGTTAATTTTTTTCGGGGATGTCATCGGATATAGTTTTTATAAGAGTCAGAAAGAAATAGATAATTTCTTGAGAAACGATTATGATTTGGTCATATCGTTTTTTACCCCAAGAGGTACCATCTGGCTGGGTAAGAAAGTTAAGGAAAAATTTAAGCTATCTTGGTGGGTAGATGTTCAAGACTCCTTAGATGAAGGTCTGTCAAATAAAAATTTAGCGATTGGTATAAAATGGCTCAAGAAGCAATTGAAGCCTGCTGATCATATTATTCATGTCTCTCCTGAATGGAAAATTTTGGACGAGGATAGAATCGGGAAAGAAATATTGGTTCAAAGGCATTGTATTCCTGAATGCCCAAGACGAGTAAATACCCTTGACTCATTTTTTCAACAAGATGGAAATAATAAAATTAAGCTTTTCTACGCCGGGAATATCCACTTTCATGCAATGCAGCCCGAATTACTAAAGGTCTCTATGGAAGACCCAAAATTTAAATATTACTATGCAGGTTCAATTGGTGTATTTGAAAAATTAAATTATCTAGGATTAAGGTTTGTCCAATTGGGACATCTCGATGAAGCGACATTGGCAAGCGCATTTCAGAATTCAGATATCATTTTGGTTTTTGCCTGGGATACTGCTGATCGCCAAGTGATACCGTCAAAATTCTATGAAGCATGTGCTTTTAATAAACCTATCATGATTGTCGGTAAGGATAGCGGGTCTTTTCAAAGTTTGTTTAAAGAGTGGGGACATCCTAATGTGATTCAGGAAACAGCAGAACAAGTTGCTTTAACTTTGGATAATTATTCTAAAGGAGATCTAAGTAACCTTTTTCTGACAGCTAATTGTACAAAGGCAATTTCTGATAAAGCTCAATTCTCTAAATTTTTGTCAAACCTAATATCGAAAAGTTTATGATTGCATTTGTATGTCATCCTTACCATAGAGGAGGAGTTACTTCATGGATGTGCAATGCGTTCTTGGAATGCCAAACTTCAGGAATTTCTTCAAAATTTATAACGATAAAGCCCAAAAAGCCATTTATTTCCGGTGGAAATAGACCTACTATGGCTTCAATGCTGGGTGATTCCTTAGATGTTCATTTGCTTGAGCTAGGTCTTAATTTTGAATTGGCAACTCAAGAATTTAGAATCAATGTCTATCGAAATTTAATTTTAAATCACGTCCCTAAAGGGGCTAGTTTGATCCCTTCAGATGATGAGGCTTGTTGGTTAGCTTGCCTAGCTGTCTCCCGGCATTATAAAGTCATTGGGGTTTTACACAGTGATGATCCTTTTTATTACAACTTATTTCAAAAGTATCAGAAATACTTATCTGCAACAGTGTCCGTTTCAAAGCGAATAAAATATAAAGCCGAACAATCCGGTCACTGCCAGCATCATGTGGTAATTCCGTGCGGGATCTTTTTGGAAAAGCCAAGTGTCGATATCGAGAAAGAAAATCAAATTATTTGGATAGGAAGAGTAGAGGAAGAACAAAAGCGTGTATCAGACATTATTCCTATAGCAGTCAGTTTGAAAAAAAAAATACAGGATTGGAAAATTTTGGTTTTTGGTGATGGATCGAAATTAAACGAACTTAAAGAATTGACTCAAGAAAAAGGATTGATTAACCATATTAAGTTTTTTGGATGGGTAGATAATAAGATTATAAATGCTCACCTTATTCAGTCTAAAGTGATGCTTCAAACTTCAAATTACGAAGGTATGTCAGTAGCAGTAATGGAGGGCTTAGGAGGGGGCTGTTCAATAGTCAGTAGTATGGTAAGTGGGGTTGAAGATTTGCTGCAAGATTCTAATTCCTCGGGAGTTGTAAGACTATTTCCAGTTGGAGACATTGAGCTTGCTGCTACGCAGTTGAAGGATGCATTGAATGAATTTAGTCAAGAAAAAATAAGTCAGGCGATAAGCTTGGCTGATGAACGTTTTTCAATACAGAATTGTGTGAAAAATTACAAAATTTTGTGTGAATCGCTGGAAATAAATCCTTTAGCATTTCCACAAAAAAGACTTTCGTACATGCTAAAAGTTAAATTTTCTTGGGTAATAGTAGCAACTAGAGCTATAAAATATAAAATATTTTCTTGATATGTGCGGAATATCTGTGATTCTGAGTAAGGATGACCTGTTGATAGATAGTTATCTAGCCAAGTCTGAAAAATTACTACACCATCGTGGGCCTGATTCTCGGGGTGTTTGGAAGGATTCTGGGATAGGTATGGTCCATACTAGGCTATCTATACAAGACCTTACAGATGCAGGACATCAACCAATGATATCCTCAAGCTCTAAATATGTGATGGTTTTCAATGGTGAAATTTATAATCACCTTCAGCTAAGGCAAAAATTTTTCCCTGGCTATTGTTGGAGAGGGCATTCAGATACCGAAACCATACTAGAGCTATTCGAATTGATGGGTGAAAAGTGCTTTGAGTTGATGGTGGGAATGTGGGCTATTGTAATTTGGGATAAGGAAAGGGAAAAATTATTAGTTTCACGTGATCGATATGGTCAAAAACCCATCTATATCCGAAAAAATAAAACTAGTCTGATGATTTCCAGCGAGATAAAACCCTTATTGGTATTTGAAGAAAAAAATAAAGTAAATGCATTAATGGCAGCCGAGTACTTGGCTTTGGGTAATTACGGTCATTTGGGTGAAGAAACTTTTTTTAGAGATATTAAACAAGTGCTGCCTGGGACTTATTTTTGGGTGGATCATAATAGACAATTTGGGAAAATTATAAATTATTGGAATATTCCAATTGTTAAATTAAAAGATAAGATAAAAGTAGGTACCAAAGACCTGGAGGATTTAGAAGATGTCATTCGAGAAGCTGTAGTGTCCCAAACTATTGCTGATGTGCCATTGGGGGCTAGTTTGAGTGGAGGATTAGACTCCAGTATTATCGTGGGCATACTCGCAAGTTCGGCGACTACATTAAATCCAATATCCGTGTTTACCGCTCAAACTCCCAATTCAAAATTTGATGAGAGTCCCTTCGTAAATGCGGTGATGGAAAAATGGGGAGGAAGACTTAATCTATTTAAAAAAGATCTTGGCGAAGTGAGAATATCCTCAAAGCTTGAAAGGACATTAATGATTCAAGAAGAGCCATTCGGTGATCCATCCATTATTGCGCACGGTTATTTGATGGATATGGCGGCCGAGTTAAAGATCAAAGTGGTTTTGGGGGGTCAGGGGGCAGATGAATTGTTCAGAGGATATTCCCATAATATCAAGCAATTATTCTCTCATGAACTAAGGAGGATGAATTTTTCCTACACATTTCCTGAAATGAATAAATCAAATTTAAGCCTGCATGAAAATTTCAGGATCATAGCTGGGGCAATATTTCCGGAATTGGAAAGAAATTTAAGAGAAAAATCAAGGGAAAATCGAAGACACTTTATTTCTCAAGAATTGAGACAGGCAGCATCTCAAACTAATAACAGCTTTAAGTTGGCAATGGCCTATGAATGGGACGAAGGAATCGAGGAATCAATTAAGGGAGTTCATATTCCTCATTTGGTTCATTATGACGATCGTAACGGAATGGCAAGATCGATTGAGGGTAGAATGCCCTTTTTAGATCACCGAATATTGGACTTGGTTTCTACTTTTAAGCCAGATAGTTTCTTTAAAAATGGGTTATCTAAGGTTCTTCTGAGAGAAGCTGGGAAGAAATTTTTACCGGAAAAAGTATATAAACGAACTGATAAACTAGGTTTTTTCACTCCTTTACAGCATATATTGCAAGACGAAATTGAATTTGTCTCAGAAATTCTTTCCGATTCTCCATGGGTCGAGAAGAAAATGATTCAACAAGACCTTGAAATGATCAGGTCAAGAAAATCAAATGGAAATATTGCCGAAAGAGTCTGGAGGGCAATGTCTCTCACACTTTGGGCTAAGATATTTAATGTTGAACTATGAAATGTAAAACTTTTTACCTAAACCGAAAGGTTTCTCAAAATTTTAAGAAAGAAAGTTTAAGAATTTTGGAAAAATTATTTCTGAGTCAAATAAACTTAAAATAATTAATTTCAAAATTTAAGACGAAATACATATGCTTAGAAAATATAAAATTGATTGGATTTCCTCTTTAGACCCAAACAACACAGAAAAATTAAATTCTTTGGCTGAAAAAATGTCACAATTTTACAGCAACAACTTATCTTATTATTCAAATATCTCTGAAAGTGAAAATTATTGGAAAGAAGATTCCCAATTAATTCATAGACATCTTATAAAACAGGCAAGCGTTTCATCCAATATTTTGGAAATTGGATGTGGGGAAAGCTCAATTCTAAAATTTAATCCTAAATTTTCAGAAAAGTACACAGGGATTGATTTTTCATCTGAGATTTTGGATCGGAATAAACAAAGATTTCCTAAAGCAAATTTTCAAGTTATTAAAAATCCAGGGCATTATAACTTTGAGTCCAAAAGTTTTGATTTGGTATTTTCGGTTTTTGTAATAGAGCATACCGTATACCCACATAAGTTTTTGGAAGAGTGCATGAGACTGGTTTCCGATCAAGGTAAAATTGCAATTTTGGCACCTAATTACATTGACAATAAATTTATGATCAGTCAGCAAGTAGCTAGTACTTTGAAAGATGGTAGAAAATTGTTATCCGAGGGGAAAATTATTGATGCAATTCGTAGTGCCTATTATAACCGAATTTTAATTCCTAAAACCTGTAAAAAACTGCAATCAAAAATTCCAGGTTTTTATATTAACATAAATCCAGTATGCTTTTCTATTGATGAATTCAAGCCTGATGTAGATGCAGTTTATGTTGTATCCCAGAGGGAAATTGATTTATATATGAAAAACCATGGATTTTTTCCAGAAAAATTACATGCAGATATAGAGGCATTTAAAATTAAAAATAGACTGTTTTATCAAATTTATAAAAGAAATCAATGAAATTTGGAATATTAACTCTAGCATTTTATGGGAGTTCAACTTTAAATAGAATGCTTAAAAATACCGGCGGTATGGTTGATAGAATCTATCTTAGCCATAGTCCAGTTCCTTGGAGTAAGTACAATAAAAACGCCCGTAAGCAATTTGTTTCTGAATTTAATCGAGATTCTCTAAAGGATCTACCATATTCTGAAAAAATTACATTTATCGAAGGAGTTTGGGAAACTGACGAAGCTCAGCGAGAGCATGCACTTCAGGTGGCTCGACAAGAGGGGATGGACTACTTAATCATTCAAGATGCCGATGAATTTTATCTACCTGAAGAATTTATGAAAAATATAGAAGGTATAAGAAATAATCCTAATCATCCCGTCTACACCTGTCCTTGGGTAAAGTTTTGGAAAAATACAAGGTTTATCATGGAGGCTAGAAACCATGAAGGAAAAATAAATCAGGTAATTTCATCTTGTCCCAATTTTGCTGTGAATGTCTCATGGCCTGGTATTCATTTTGAGATAAGTAGACTCGTGAATGGTATGGATAAAGCTTTCAAACTTGAAGGAATATGTCTCCATCTTTGTTGGGTTTTGAGCGATGAACAAGTTTTGAAAAAAATATCTACTTGGGGACATAGCCACCAATTTGACTATAGAAATTGGTATAAGCACAAATGGCTTGCTTGGGAGCCTAGTACTAAATATATTGGTGTTTTCTCAAGAGCAAATTATAACAGAGCAGTACCAAATACATTTCAATTACCAGAGGAAATCATGGATCTTCCTGATCCTGAGCAGACTTATGTTTCACTTACATTCACGGAAAAATTGAAATCCTTATATATTGATATACAATCTGTCGTCAAAGCAAAATTGCTCGAGTCTAGTTATTCAAAGGATTAATTCTGATAAATATAGTTTATAATACTATCTCCTACAGAAGGTCTATAGTGACTTGACTCGTAATAATTTATAGATTTAAGAGTAATATCATTAATGCCCGAAAAATTAAATATTTTATCTTTACCAAAAATCTCTTCTAATTTATACAAGTCTTTTTCATTGATTTCCTTTTGTTCATAAAGTGGACTTATAATTATCTTGTACTCACTATTTTTTGAATTTAAAATGCGATAAATCTCTTTTAGCATTTTTTCTTGAGTTACTCCGATAAATTCATCATACTCTTGTTGCTTTTCAGGTCTTTTCCAAAACACACCTTCTCTTTCATCATAATATTTTTCAGGATTTAAGTTTATTTCTAATTCTTTATCCTCAATGGTCATACTGTTGGTTATAGGATGAAAATATATATTTCTAAATTCGATGTAATCGAACATGAAAGGCCGTATATTTTTAGTAAAGGTGTATTCATAATAAGCTCTTAAGAAATAAGTATTGAAGTAGCTTTTCAAAAAAGTCAAGTGGAAAGTAATCCAACTTTCGCCTGAGGTTGATGGATGCTTGATAAAAAGGTGACCTGGGGAATTGACCGTCGTTTGGAATGTTAAGTCAGGGCAAACAACAATTAAAACATTTTCTAATTTCGAATTTAAATTGTCGAGAAATACAATTTTCTTGTAAATCCCAAAAATTGTTTCTCCGGATGCATCAAATATAAATGGTCTAGCTTCATGACCGATATACTTTTTCCAACTGTCTGGATTAAATGCTAAGGTTCGTGAGCTCCCAAAAATAAAAGAGTTATAATCCTCATTCTTTCGATTCTTGAGATACATTTCTGTTGTCACATAATCACGATTTGGAATGATATGAAGATTAGAATAATTGTCATATTTCCAAACAACCCTAAATGGATCTAAAATTATATACCCAATAATTAAAACAATAAAGGGAAGTGTTCCCACTAAGAAGTATAAAAATATCTTTTTTATAAACAATTTCATGATTAAAATTGGAAATATATAAATTCTTGTTTTTGGCCTGAGAAAACTAAAATTAAGCCAATAAGGATATAGTAAAAGGTCAATCTGCTAATTCTGTTCCATTTCCAACCTAATTTTTGGATTCCAAATTCATTCTCTCTTCCAAACCATTCCATTACAATAAAAATCATAGTTAAAAAAATGGTGGTTTTGGGTAGATGCTCTGGGCCATCCAAAGGTGACGAAGAAAATATCTTGAATAAGTAAAGGTAAGCCTCAGTGATTGATTCAGATCTAAATATGATCCAAGCAATGACTGTTGCAAAGAATGTCATAGTTATTGAGACAACTTCTCTAAAGGTTGGTAAAAGCCTATTTTTTGATACAACCTCTAAATTTATACGATTTTTGTTTCTAAGTAAAAGTGGTAAAAAATACAAGGCATTCAAAAATCCCCAAACTAGAAATGTCCAATTGGCTCCATGCCAGAAGCCACTTACTAAGAATATAATAAAAGTATTACGAATCTTCATGGCTAATCCCCCTTTGCTACCACCTAAAGGAATGTACAAGTAATCCCTAAACCAAGTGGAAAGGGAAATATGCCACCTTCTCCAAAATTCAGCAATGTCTCGTGAAAAGTAGGGGAATGCAAAATTTTGCTTTAAGTTGAAGCCAAACAGCCTGGCAGTTCCAATAGCAATGTCCGAGTATCCCGAAAAGTCGCCATAAATTTGAAATGCAAATAGTACTCCACCTAAAAAAAGAGTAATTCCGCTAAAATTATTATAATCATTAAAAATTATGTTTACCGACTCGGCGCAATTATCAGCGATCACAATTTTTTTGAACAAGCCCCACAGAATTTGTCTGAGTCCATCCACTGATTTTAAATAATCGAATCTCCTTTTCTCCTCAAATTGAGGTAATAAATTTGAAGCTCTCTCGATAGGTCCAGCTACAAGTTGCGGAAAAAAACTGACGTATGTTGCAAAAGATATAAAACTGTTCGTTGCCGGAATTTTTCTTTTGTAAACATCTATTGTGTAACTGAGTGTTTGAAAAGTATAAAAACTTATTCCAACAGGAAGGACGATATCTAGTCTGGAATATTCAAATGAGCCCCCTAGGACTGTGAAAGCTGTGGTGAAATTCTCAATGAAAAAATTGAAATATTTGAAGAATCCAAGCAGCCCCAAATTGATCAAAATACTGCAAGTCAAAAGCAATTTTCGCTTTCTAACTGAAAATTCGGCTGAAATCGCTTTTCCCAAATAAAAATCTGTCAGGGTACTGAATAATATTAAAAACAAGAATCTCCAATCCCACCACCCATAAAAAAAATAGCTGGCTGCCAATAAAAATATGTTCTGCGCTCCTACTCCCTTTTTCTTTAGTATCCAATAGAGTGCGAATACGAGAGGGAGAAATACAGCAAATTCTACGGAATTAAATAGCATTTACTAATTTTGTGTTTAGGCTGTGTAATTATCTAATTACAAAAATAGGCAGATTTAGTTGTTTTCAAAATTTTTTTTTTTTAAAATTATTTTTTGCTTTTAATATTATTAATTTAATAAGAGCTTAAATTTTGGATAGCTTCTTCTTTTTAACTTTAAACTATTTATATAATTTTATTAAATATTATGTCCTTGCATTTCAATAACTTATAATATTTTTGGAATATTTAATAAATTTGACAATTAAATCAAAAGTTGATATAAAGTTCTCAAAAAATTATTTTTATTTTCCTTATTTGCATTTAATATTAAAAATAGAAAATATTACTTTGCATTATTGTATTAGTAATAATTTGTGTTAAATTGCGGTCTTAAGCAAGTAACTGAAAAAAGATGAATCTAATTCTCTTGTGCCTCAAAATTTTTCCATTGAAAACCCTTTAAAAGTTAATTACTTAACTGATGCGTCACATCCTTTGGTTCATTGTTCACTATGCGTTTTTTTTGGCTATTCCAAATTTTGGAGCGTCCATTTCTCTTTTTCTTTTTTTATTGATTGAAATAGTTACAGTTTTTTTAAAAAAAAATAGGTTTTCACTCATTCATTTTTACTTCTTAGGATTACTGATTTCTGTTTTAGCTAATATCCAGTTGATTTACGATTTTAATTTTGGGGATGGTGTCGCAGCTTACCCCTATGCTATTCCCGAATTTTTCCCTATTGCAGCATTGGTTTTCGCAATTGGAAATCAAGCAATTTGTATCGGATATCAATCTATAATGACTTGGAAAATTCCCAAAGTAGATTTTTCAGTTAAACTTTCTGAAAAAAATTTGAAAAGAGTATTCTATATTGGCCTTATATTTTCTTTCAAAAACTATTGGATTTTCTTTGAACTCCCAGGATCTTTTCAGACCATTATTGAAGTTATTCCTATAATTTGTATATTTATTTTAGGAAAATATGCGGGAAAATTTAATATTAAAACACTATATAATCTTGCAATTATACTGACCGTTTCAGTTGGATTTAATGCTTTTCTGTTTTCTTATTTAAGGATGGAAATAATTTTGCCTATTTTGGTATTTTTACTTAGCTATTTTATAGGTAGTAATAGTTTGAAATCTTTCTTTTCTTTAAAATTTGTACCCGTTATTGTCCTTATAGTAACTTTCCTTTCCTTCTTTTCTTTATTTGGAGATCAAAGATCTCAATTGTCCGTTGGTTTTGATCGAATTTCCCAGTTTTTTGTTGGTGCTTCTAACGAAGCTTTATTTGACATTGATCAAGAAGAAAAATTGTCCCCTTTTGAACGTTCTTCTAATATTGCTCAAGTTTCCTCTATTATTGGTTTGACCTATGATAATGGATATTATAATGGTCTTGCGTCTGCTCCTTTAGCAGCTGCTTTGGTGCCTAGAGTATTTTGGCCTGAAAAACCTGTTATTGCCCTTGGTGTATGGTTTGCGCTTGAAATAGATGCGGCTAGCGAAACCGAGGATTGGTATAATAATTCTATAAATATGACTATTCCCGGCAATCTATTCCTTGATTTTGGATGGCCTGGTCTCATTATCGGCTGTTTTTTTATTGGTGTCTTTATTAAACTTTTATGGGATTCTACAAATTTTTATGGATCCAAATTTAATATATTAGGTACTTTTCTCGGAGTATATTTGTTGTTTACAGGTTTTCTCGGAATTGGGGCTGATCTTCAAATTTTAATTACTTACTTGGCTATTTATATCGTTTTACTTATTCTTAGTTTAATTCTTAAAAGATCAAATGAAAATACTGTGTATAGGTCCAATGTGGAGAGGAAGTAATGCAGGTGGTCTTTTTAAAGCACTTTCAAGATCGGGGGCTCTCATTGAAGTCGTCGATGAATTCTATTTTATTCCTTTGAGTGCTTCCTCGTTCTTAATAAAGTCAATATCAAAAATATTGCGTCCTCTTTACTTCGTTGATTTTAATCGACAGATCATTCAAGCTTTTGACCGATTTCTTCCTGACTTTGTTTTAGTTTATAAAGGTGCTTTTGTTTTTCCTTCGACATTAGATTTTTTTAAATCAAAAGGTGTTAAAATTATAAATTTTTATCCAGATGTTAGTTTTCACACTCACGGTACTTTGCTTCAAAAAACATTGCCTAAGTATGACAAAATTTTTACAACCAAATCATTTGGAGCGAAGGATTACCAGGAACAATTAGGATTAAAAGATGTGGTTTTTGTGCCTCACGGCTTTGACCCGGAAGTTCATAAGTCGATTGAAAAAGAATTTATTCCGTCAGACTATTTTTGTGATGTTAGTTTTATCGGTACTTATTCCCCTAAAAAACAAAAGATTCTTGAAGCAATCACACAGAGGTTTCCTTCAATTAACTTGAAGATATGGGGGACTCAATGGGAAAAATGCACAACTAGAATTTTGTATCGTCACATTCAACCTTCAGGGGTATTTGGTGATTTGTATGCCGCGGCTATTGGTGCTTCAAAAATTAACCTTGGTATTCTTTCAGAACAAGTAAAGGGGGCATCATCCGGAGATTTAATTACTTCACGTACCTTTCATATTCCTGCTTCCAAAGGATTTTTACTTCATGAAAAAAACGAAGAATCTATCCTTTATTTCAAAGAAAATGTTGAGGCGGGATTTTATGAGTCGATTCCGGATCTTCTGGACAAAATTGAGTATTTCCTAAATAATGAAACGGAAAGACTCCAAATTGCTGCTGCTGGTTATCAAAGATCTCTTAAAGAGCACAGTCTCGATCAGCGTGCTCAAACGGTTATTTCGCATATAAATAGTACTTTCAAAGCATGATAGTTCATCATTTTAATAGAGATAATCGTCCCGGAAATTACACTTTTGAACAATTATTTGGTGCTTTAAGAAATGAATTGTCAAAGGAAGTGGATATCATCAATCATGATATCCCTACAGGTATGAATAGATTTGAAGCTGTGCTTTGGGCTAAAAAACATGCTGGAGAAATAAATCATATTACTGGAGATGTCCATTTTCTATCATATGGTTTGCCTAAGAGAAATTCTATCTTGACTATTCATGACATAGGGTACTTCAATCAAGAATTATCCGGAATTAAGAAACGTGTATATAAAAAAATTTGGCTCACCGATCCCTGTCAAAAAGTAGAAGTGATTACTGTTATTTCCGAATGTACTAAACATGATTTATTAGATTCAATTAATGTCAATGAAAATAAAATAGTGGTAGTGCCTAATCCACTCTTGCCCGGATTTAAAAAAATACAAAAAGTGGTTAATGAAAAGCCGGTCATTTTACAAATTGGAAGTGGTAAAAACAAAAACTTAAGTCGTCTTATTGCAGCATGTTCGGGATTGGATGTTAAGCTTTTACTTATTAATAAATTGTACGATAAATCTATTTTAGATGAATTGCTTGAAAGCAAAGTTGAGTTTGAGCAGCGAACTGATTTAAGTTTTGATCAGCTAATTCAAGCTTATGCGGAGTCGGATATGTTATTTTTTGCCTCTGAATATGAGGGGTTTGGAATGCCAATCATTGAAGCACAAGCTGTCGGGAGACCAGTTATCACTTCTAATATAAGTTCAATGCCCGAGATTGCAGGCTCTAATTCGGCATACTTTGTAGATCCATTTCGGGTTGATTCAATAAGAAATGCGATTCTGGATTTGATCCATGATTCTACAATGGTATCGACACTTGTTAGTCAAGGTTTTAAAAATGTGGATAGATTTACCATATCTGAAGTGGCTAGACAATATTTAGATGTATACAAAAAAAATTTAAGTAATTAATTTATTTTCCGATTGTAAATAAATGGTCCTTCTTGATGCAGTCTATATAAATAACAGTGGGGGCAAGATTCTCTTAAATTATCTAGTAGAAATACTTTATAAGAGTAAAAAGGAAGTTTTTTACTTGTTAGATCTACGAGTAAAAGGAGACTACGAATTTCTTCAAGAAGATAAGGTGCAATATTTGGAGAGTTCGCTGCTAAAAAGACACTCTTTCTATCGGGCCAATCAGAATAGATTCAGCACAGTATTGTGCTTTGGAAATATTCCTCCAACTTTTAAACTAAAAGTAAATGTTTATACATATTTTCATAACTCAATTTATTTTTTTACCACTAAAGAATTTTCGATTAAAGAAAGGTTGTTAATTTCGGCTAAATCTTGGTTAATTCGATTATTCAAAAATAATACAGATAAGTGGTGGGTTCAAACTGAACAAATGTCTTTTCAGTTTGCCAAATACTGGAATATAGGATCAGGAAAAATTGATGTTTTGCCTTTTTATTCTTCGATTGACAATCGAGAAACAATTGTCACAAATCGGGAAAAATATTCCTTTCTTTACATTAGTGATGGACATCCTAATAAAATGCACCTTCAATTATTAGAAGCATTTAAAGAACTTTTCAAAGTTTGTCCTCAAAGCAAATTATATCTTACTATCAGTCCCCAATATCCCGCTTTATTGGATAAAATTAATACCATGCAAACAGAAGGTTTGTCTGTTGAGAATTTAGGTTGGTGCAGCAGAGAAGTACTCAGGAAGTTGTATCAAAAACTAGGCTTTTTTATTTTCCCTTCTAATCAGGAAAGTTTTGGTCTTGGGCTTATAGAAGCGGCTCAGTATGGTATGAAGATTCTTGCCTCAGATCTCCCTTATGTTCATGCGGTTATTAAACCATCTTTAACCTTTAATCCAAACGATAAATCATCAATCATTAATGCGATGATAGTGGCAATAAATAATGATTTGCCCATCGCAAAACTTTCGGTCGCAAACCAAATAGATCAAATTTTGGAAAAATTAAATTAAATTAATCAGTAATTAATTATAATCAACTTATAATCAGATAGGTATGGGATTTTTAACATCTACCTTTTTAAGAAAAGTATTGATGAAAGCTTCAGGGTATTATATCTATAAGATTAAAGATTTACCCATCGGTATTGATTTATGGATTGATCTGGAAAATAAAATTCAAATACCGTTGCTTACTGTCTTTGATATTGGAGCTAATGTCGGGTCATTCTCTGAGGCAATGATTCAAAATCATCCTAATGCCAAGATTTTTGTCTTTGAGCCTGTCCAATCTACCTATGAGAATTTGGTAAAAAATTTGGGTAATATTTCGAACGTGAATTTCAACAAAATCGCACTGGGTGATACAGAAGAAAAAGTAATGATTAATTTTTACGAGGAAGAAAACTCTGTATTGAACTCTTTGAATCCACTCGCTATGAATCCAGAGTGTGGAAAAAAAGAGGAAATAGAGGTTCAGCGTGGAGACGAATTCTGTATCAGGCATAATATTACACACATCAATCTCCTGAAAATAGATACTGAAGGCTTTGAATTGAACGTCCTTTCTGGATTTTCTAATATGTTAAAAACCAATAGTATTGACCTGATATACCTAGAGACCGGATTTGATCTGAAAAATAAACGTAATACCTACTTTTCAAAAATCCTAGACCATTTAAATGAACAGGGTTATCAAATGTTTGGTCTTTACGAAATCAGTAATTGGTCGATCTGTATTGGAGAAAATTATGGAAATGCCTTATTTATTCATTCGAATATCACAAAAGATTGGGGATTTGTAAAACGATAACATGCGCTCAACACCAAAAGGAAAACTGACAGAATATTTACTTGGGATAAAATAAATTATGGAAATTGGATTTGCATCTAAATTATATCAGGAAGTTCTCGTTCCAACCCCCAATAAAAATGAAATTCTTTTGGAACCAGTCATTTATTTGGCAATTAGGCCTAATGGAAACCATGGATTAATTTATGAACAGGGAAAAAGTGGAATCCAAAAGATTCTCAACTATTCAAAAGTATATCGTCCAATTGATGTTCTGAGAAAAGTGCTTTCAAGACAGAAAATCGAACGAATCAGAAATGACAAATGGCTGGTATGTGGAATAGGAAAAAATGAGCAAGATCAATATTTCTGTTTTGCACATTCTTCAGCCCAACATTTCCAAAGCCTAATAGCGGTACCATCGTTTTGGACTAAAGCCATCACAAAGCCTCAATATTCTGATAAACTTTGGGGTCAACTTTCGGGTGGTCAAAAAATTGATTCTTCCCTTGAGGCCCTAGCCAATGAATTACCCCCAATTTCAGGTGCCAGTAATTCTCTAGAACTAGATTTTGATCAGATTCAAGCGCTTTTGATTAAGCAGAAATCAATCTTTAAACCAATCTCAGCAGCATTTCTGACGCAGCCGGAACAGAAACAAAAAAAACATTTACCGGCTAAGAATGAAATAGGGGCTGTTTTATTTGGGTTTGGAAACTATGCCAGAACAATTACTTTGCCTTACCTGAGACCATTTATTCATTTACACAAAGTCCATGAGATCGATAGTTGCTTGCTCATTGAAGCAGGAGATTTACCTAAATCCACCAACCCACATGCAGATTTAGGAGACGAGAAATATCCCGTATGGCTAATTGCTGGTTTTCACCATACGCATGCAAATTTAGCTATCGATGCGCTTAAAATGGGAGTAATCCCGGTAATCGAGAAACCTATTGCAACGACAATGGAAGATTTCAATTCTTTTGAAGCTACCGTTAGTCAATTAAAAAAACCATTCTATCAATGTTTTCAGAAAAGGTATCAGATTTTCAATGATTTTATTTTCAACGATTTCCAAATCAATAAAGGAGAACCTATTCACTTTAAAGCAACAGTTTTTGAAATCCCGCTTCATAAGGCTCATTGGTACAACTGGCCAGTTTCAGGAAGTAGAATTATTTCAAATGCATGTCATTGGATAGATCATTTCTTATTTCTGAACGATTATTGTGATTGGACTGATTTTAAAGTAGAAATTCTATCTAAAGAGGAGCTGTTACTCATTATTTGGCTAAAAAATGGTGCCATTGGAATCATATCGCTTTCTGATGTTGGGTCCAATCGAATTGGGATGAGGGAATATGTGGAATTTTCATCTTCCAGATTTAGGGCTACAGTTACCGATTCTATGCACTATCAGAGTGAGTGTAATGAAAAAATCATTCGGAAATATAGTTGTGATAAATTGGCCTACCTCAGGAAAATGTATAGAGAAATTGGGCAACAAATTACCTCTAATAGTAAAGGAGATGAATTGAAATCACTGAAATCCACAAAGTTGAGCTTACTACTTGAAAACGAATACAAAAAGAAAGTACCAATTCATGATTAAATGATGATACCTTTCCTACCTTAATCTAAAAAATTATTTCACTAAATGTGTGGAATTAGTATAATTTTCTGCTATAGCCAAATTACCTCTTCCTATTTAGAAGATATGACATCTGAAGTTTCCCATAGAGGACCAGATGATGAGGGGTATTTGTTGGTTTCCAAAGATGGAAAAATAGAAAAATACTCGGGTAAAGAAACAAGTAAAGCCAGTAAAAGTGGGTTAAAATTATCAAGAATTCCCAAAGATTTTTTTGGTTGGAAATTAGGCTTTGGACATAGGAGATTAGCTATTTTAGATTCCTCCTTTTTAGGTCATCAACCCTATGGAAACGATGATTTAAAGATATATTTAACCTACAACGGTGAAATATTTAATTATTTGGAAATCAAAAAAGAACTTGAAGTTCTTGGTTATTCATTTAGCTCTAATACCGACACAGAAATAATCATCCTAGCGTGGAGTGAATGGGGTGAGGATTGTCTTAATAAATTTAATGGAATGTTTGCATTTGGTCTGTTCGAAACCAAAACAAACAAATTATATGTGGTTAGAGATAGATTTGGAATAAAACCGCTTTACTATACCATCTCTGAAACTTATTTGGCATTTTCCTCCGAGGTTAAACAACTAAGAGTCTTGCCTGAATATGAATTTAATCTTGACCTAAATTTGGCTTATGATTTCTTGAGCCAAGGTCTAGTAGATCATACTTTCCAAACTATGGAAAAAGGGATCGAAATCTGTCCTAGGGGCAGTATGATTATTGTAAACCTTGAAACTGGAATTCACGAAATAAAAAAATGGTATAACTTCATTCCCAAACCATGGAAAGGTTCTTTTATAGAAGCTCAGAAGCAATATAGGGAGCTCTTGAAGGACAGTATTAAAATCAGACTTAGGGCTGATGTTAAAATTGGAGGCGCCCTTTCTGGTGGGCTTGATTCTCCGACCGTGTTTTCTCTTCTAAGAGAAATATTGAATGAACGCGGATCTAAAGAGAGTAAATTAATAAGCATAACCTCTTGCAGTGAAGATCTTAAATATGACGAATGGAGTTTTGCAGAAACGGTAGTAAAATCTGCAGACACCGAAGCTCATAAAGTTTTCCCTTCTTTTGAGAAACTGATTTATGATCTTGATAAAATTATCTGGCACATGGATTATCCATTTGCAAGTACTAGCATGTTTGCTCAGTGGTGTGTTTACGAACTCGCTGGAAAATTAGACATAAAAGTAATGTTGAACGGACAAGGAGCTGACGAACAACTAGGGGGGTATTGGGGGTTAGACATGCCATTGTATGCCGGTTTGCTGGATAATTGGAATTTTATGGAATTATTTAAAGAAAGTATAGCCTATTATAAGACCAAAGGAACCTGGCCTAAAGGGTTCTTGCTCGGAGCTTTAAGGGTCAAATTTCCTGCATTTTTCAATTTCCTACTCCCAAATAAACTTAGAAAACCAAAGCCCTACCAACCATCTTGGCTTTCTTTAAGATCTTCTTTATACGAACTAGGGGAACCCTTAAATCTAAAAGATCAGCTCCTTCGGCATATTAATGAGGACCCTTTACCTTCCATCTTACGGTATGAAGACAGAAATAGTATGGCCTTTTCAATAGAATCTAGGCATCCATATCTGGATCATAGATTGATGGAGTTTACATTAGGGCTGCCCGAGAGATTCATTTATTTTAGGGGCATAAAAAAATATCTAACTAGGAAAACTTTTGAAAATTTGCTTCCAAAGGAAATTTTGGAAAGGAAAGACAAAATGGGATTCGTTTCGCCTGAGGAACGCTGGATTGGTTTGGAAGGAAAGAAGTGGTTTATGGAAATAATTGACGCATTTAGTCAGACAAACCCAAACCTAGTAAATTCATTTGAAAGCAAGGATTACCTGAGAAAAATGCAAGATGGCTTGACTGAATTCAGTTTTGAGCCATGGAGGATGGTTTGTTTCCACCTTTGGATGTTGCAAAGACAAAATTTCAAAACAAAAATTTAGAGTTAAAATAATTATGAGACAAATAATACAATCATTTAAAACAGGTGAAACTACCCTTGAAGAGTTGCCCGCTCCAAGAGTTTCCAGAGGTACATTATTGATCAGGACAAGCCATTCTTTGGTGTCTTTGGGTACTGAAAAAATGCTTGTAGAATTTGGTAAAGCCAACTTAATCCAAAAAGCTAAACAGCAGCCGGATAAGGTCAAAATGGTTTTGGACAAAATCAAGTCTGATGGATTGCTTCCGACATTGGAGACCGTATTCAACAAACTTGGCCAACCTTTGCCTTTGGGATATTGTAATGTTGGATTTGTGGAAGCAGTAGGAGAGGGAGTTTCAGGGTTTTCTGTCGGTGACCGCGTCGCTTCTAATGGTCCTCATGCCGAGTATGTATGTGTACCTCAAAATTTAGTCGCAAAAATTCCAGAGAACGTGTCTCAAGAGGAGGGAGCTTTCACTGTAATTTCTGCTATTGGACTTCAAGGCATTCGCCTTTGTAATCCAACCTTTGGAGAAACAATTGTAGTCCTAGGACTCGGATTGATCGGACTACTTACTGCGCAAATGTTACTGGCTAATGGTTGCCGAGTAATTGGAATTGATATCGATGAGTCCAAATGTGCTATTGCTGAAAAATGGGGAGTGATAGTTATAAACCCAGCAAAAGGTGGTGACTCGGTCAAAGAAGTACTTAACGAAACAGCTAACATAGGTGCTGATGGAGTAATTATTACAGCCTCAGCAAAAGGAAATGTCATAATTTCGGATGCAGCGAAGATGTCCCGAAAAAGAGGTAGAATTATCTTGGTCGGCGTAATTGGCCTTGATATTAGCAGAGCAGATTTTTATGAAAAAGAACTTACATTTCAGGTTTCCTGCTCTTATGGACCCGGCAGGTATGACGAAGATTACGAACAGAAAGGTCAAGATTATCCTCTGCCATTCGTCCGTTGGACCGAAAAGCGAAATTTCGAAGCTGTATTGCAGTCAATCAGTCAAGGGAGACTTAAAGTCAAAGAACTAATTACTGATCATTGTGACTTGGGGGACTTTCAAAATATTTATGGCTCTATAGGTGCAAGTAAATCGGTTGCCTCCATTTTAGTCTATCCTGCTTCAGATCCTAATACTCCAGATGGTAGCAATTTCAATACACTAAAACTTTTAGATAAAAAGTTCTCAAATTCCAAAGGTATTTTGGGTCTGATAGGTGCAGGAAACTTTGCTCAAATGACCATGTTGCCCGCCTTAAAGAGATCAAATGCTCAATTGAAATACATCGCTTCATCAGGTGGACTATCGGGTACACAGCTTGCCAAAAAATTTGGAGTGACTCATAGTACAACCGATTATAAAGTGATACTTCAGGATTCTGAAGTCGATGCAATTCTTGTGACTACCAGACATGATTCGCATGCTAGATTTGTAATTGAAGCCTTAAATTCGGGCAAACACGTGTTTGTAGAAAAGCCTCTTGCGATTAATTTCGAGGAATTAGAGAAGATAATTACTGTTCTTAATCAAGAAGAGACAAAAGGATCATTGATGGTTGGCTTCAACCGTAGATTTTCGCCGCACATCCAAGCCATTAAATCACACCTGGGTGTTAGCCCGGGTCCAATGAATATCGTAGCCACCATGAATGCTGGATCAATACCTGCAAATGTTTGGGTACATGACATGAATGTCGGAGGAGGTAGAATAATTGGTGAGGCATGTCATTATTTAGACCTTTGTGTCTTCCTTACTGGATCTGCCATCACGGAAATTTGCATCAATGCCCTAGGTGAAAATCCTCAAATCAACGCAGACAATGCAAGCATTCTAGTAAAATTCAAAAATGGAAGCAATGCAGTAATCAATTACTTCGCAAATGGCTCCAAAGCATACAGCAAGGAAAGGCTTGAAGTCTACTCCAACGAGCGAACATTTGTTATGGATAACTTCCGAAAGACTTCCGGTTTTGGAGCCAGCGGATTTAAGGATGTTAGCTCCAAACTTGACAAAGGACATCAGTCACAATTCGACAGATACATTGAATTCCTGCAAAAAGGTGGAGAACCTCTAATCAAAAAATCTGAGATAATTAACGTTTCTAAAGCAGCTTTGGCTTCAATTGAAAGTCTCAAAACTAGGTCTTGGATCTCAGTGGATTAACCTTAAGAAATCTTGAAAAAAAATTCCAAACTGCGGCTCTATTTTCAGGTAGCCCAAAACATGGGTTCCAAATATATGCTTTACCGCTTAAAGCATGAGGTAGAGAAAAGAACTGGACGACTTCGGAAGAATCATCCCACAAGTTTTTCTTTTCAAGAAATTATAAGTTTAGAAAATTGGAAAAAAGATACCCCAGAGTTTTTTTTTGAAGATCGATCAAGCCTTGGTCTTCCCAAAAAAAAATCTACCGAATTAGAAAATAACCTAAATCGCATCCTAGCCGGCGAAACCCAGTTTTTCTTCAATGAGTGGATAAATCTAGGCCAAGATTATGACTGGATAACCAATCCAGTTACAGGATTCAAGTTTGATATTAACCTTCACTGGAGTCAAATTCAAGATTTTAATGAATATCAAGGTGACATAAAATACGTTTGGGAAAAATCCAGATTTACATTCTTGTTCGATATTATTCGCTATGATTACCATTATGAAGAAGATCATAGTCAATATGTATTAGGTCAAATAGAAGATTGGATTTTGAAAAACCCAATCAATCAAGGTCCCAATTGGAAATGCAGTCAGGAAATTTCCCTTCGGATTTTCAATTGGATGTTCGCTCTTAATTTTTATAAAGAATCACCATCCCTTACACCCTCACTTTGGAATAAAATCATCCATGTGATTTACTGGTCATTACATCATGTCTATCACCATATCGATTTTTCAAGAATTGCAGTCAGAAATAACCATGCCATCACAGAGACCTTATTTCTAGCTTTGTCTGAAATGGTATTCCCGTTTATTCCAGAAACTAAAAAATGGGCCAAAGAAGGGAGACTATGGTTTGAACAGGAAATAGCCTATCAAATCTATGAAGATGGAACTTATCTCCAGTTCAGTATGAACTACCATCGGGTAGTTGTACAGCTTTTGAGCTTAGGGATTTCCCTTTCTCAAATTCATCGCAAGCCATTTTCTAAAATTGTCTACCAAAGGGCGTATAAGTCACTGGACTTTCTGTATCAATGCCAAAATGAAAAAGATGGATGGTTGCCAAATTACGGAGCAAATGATGGAGCTTTGTTTTTTTCTCTTTCCACCCAAAATTTTAGAGACTACAGACCTCAATTGAGCTGCTTACACACACTTCTCTGTCAAAAAAACCTTTATGAACAAGGTGAATTTGAGGAAGAATTTTGGTTAATACCTCACAGAGCCAAATCAGAATTAATATTCCAACCCTTAGAGAAGAAATTCGGTATAAATCGATATGATGTTGGAGGATTTTATTTAATCCGTGAATCAGGTTCACTTACCTTTCTAAGGTGCGGAGGTCATAAAGATAGACCTCAACAAGCTGATAACAATCACTTGGACTTATGGGTGGATGGAGAAAATATTTTAAAAGACTCAGGATCTTATCGGTATAATGTCTCTGAGGAACTCTCGCCTTTTTTTGTGGGGACTTTAGGGCACAATACAGTTTCTTTGAACAAAGAAAGCCAAATGCTGAAAGGAGAAAGGTTCATTTGGTTTTTTTGGACGCAGAAAATAAGTTTTAAAATTGAAGAAAGTGACAAAGAATACATGATTATTGGTGAAATTTCTGCTTTTAGGCACCTAAAAAGTGGGATTATACACAAAAGAATTGTCAAAAAGCAGAAAAATGAGCTCAAATGGGAAATAATTGACGAAATTTCCAAATTACCTAGCCAAACAGTAATGTATCAATTGTGGCATGGTCTTGACTTAGAAACTTATGAATTAAAGGCATTTGACAAAAACGAATCACAATTATCTCATTTGAATATTAAATCATATTTAAGCAATTATTACGGTAGTTTTGTTACTCAAAATGCAATCGAAATTTCCACAGACGATAATTTTTTGAAAACAATTATCACAAAAAAAGAACTATGAAAATTCTTTTAATACATCAATATTTTTTGGAAGAGGATGATCCTGGTGGTTCTCGATTTAATGAGATGGTCAAAACCTGGCAATATTTTGGAAATGAAGTGACGGTGATTGCTGGTATGGTGCACTATAACGGAAGTAAAAAACCAAAAGAGTACAAGGGAAGGTTCGTAAAAAACAAAAATCAGAATGGAACTCGCGTGATTAGATCTCATGTATCCGAATCCTATAATTCGGGTTTTGTAGGGAGGTTATGGGGATATTTTTCCTTCATGTTTTCCTCACTTTATGCGGGAATATTTGTTGCAAAAGAAAAGTATGATTTAGTGTTGGTGACATCACCACCACTTTTTATCGGATTTTCAGGATATATCATCAGTAGAATTAAGAAGATCCCTTTCGTGTTTGAGGTAAGGGACTTATGGCCTGAATCTGCAATTGATACCGGAGTCCTTTCTAATCGACTAATGATAAAATTTGCTTTTGCATTTGAAAATTTCATCTACAGAAAATCAAAATTAATTAATGTCCTTACTCCTGCTTTTAAACAGCATCTAGTTGAAACGAAAAGTGTACCTGCTGATAAAGTGATCATGATTCCCAATGCTGCTGACTTAATTCTTTCAGAGGATTTACTCAAGAACTTCGATGCTCAAAGTTTCAGGAAATTGTTGGGTTGGGAGGATAAATTCGTGGTTCTTTATGTCGGGGCGCATGGAGTAGCTAATCATCTTGTTCAGTTGCTGGATGCTGCCGAAAGATTGATACACACCAATGTCGTATTCGTAATGATTGGAATGGGTATGAGGAAACAGTTTTTGATAGAGGAAAAGGTGACCCGGAATTTGCAAAATGTATTTTTTATTGACCCAGTTCCCAAGGCAGAAGTTTTTAAATACATTCTGGCCGCTGATATGGGAGCTAGTGTGTTGAAAAAAGCTGATGCTTTTAAAACGGTCTATTCAAATAAGACCTTTGATTACATGTCATGCAAAAAACCCGTTTTGATGGCAATTGATGGAGTAAGTAGAGAGTTAATCATCGAGTCCAAAGCAGGATCTTATGTGGAACCTGAAAATACTGAAGAGTACTTTAATGTCATTTCCGATTATTTATCAGACAAAGAGCGGGCAATTATCGAAGGGGAGAATGGGTATGATTTTGTCAAGAAAAATTTTGAAAGAGAAGCTCTAGCAAAAAAATATTTGACACTTATTCAAGAAAAAGTTTTTGACCAGTAATGATCTACGCCAAATTTGGGAAAAGAGCCATAGATCTGGTTGCGTCTCTACTTATGTTTCTTATCTTATCTCCAATTTTTATTTTAGTAGCCATCATGTTGAAGGCAACTATTGAAGGAAGTCCATTTTTTTTACAAAAAAGGCCAGGTAAGAATCAAGTCCCTTTCCACGTCATAAAGTTTAAAACTATGACAAATGAAAGGGATAAGAATGGGGATTTGCTGCCAGATCATCTTCGCTTAACTAAGCTCGGCAGATTCATCCGAAATACCTCTTTGGATGAGATACCTCAGCTCCTGAATGTGATTTCCGGCAAAATGAGCCTAATTGGTCCTAGACCACTTCTGTTGGAATACTTGCCATTTTATAATTCTACCCAGCTTAGAAGGCATGAAGTTCGACCTGGCATTACGGGTTGGGCACAGGTCAATGGTCGGAATCTACTTGAATGGAAAGAACGATTCAAGCTGGATGTCTGGTATGTAGACAACATTTCCTTAATGCTTGACCTCAAAATTGTGTGGATTACTGCTGTAAAAGTGTTTAAGAAAGAAGGAGTATCCTCCGAAACTTATGTGACGATGGAAAAATTTAAAGGCAATTGATTGATTATTAAATTGGAACAAGAATTAAAGAAAATTTGGCTCTCCTCACCACACATGTCGGGTCGAGAATACCAATACGTAACTGAAGCATTTGAAACAAATTGGATTGCACCTGTGGGTCCTCACTTGGGTCGTTTTGAAGAAAAGATAAGCAAATTGGCCCTAAATTACTCAGCTGCGGCATTGAGTTCAGGTACCGCCGCAATTCACTTGGGATTAATTCTGGCCGATGTAGGACCTGGCGATGTTGTCATTTGCCAATCGTTGACTTTTTCAGCATCTGCCAATCCAATCAAATACCTGGGTGCTCACCCGGTATTTGTTGACAGTGAGATGGATACAATGAATATGTGTCCATCAGAATTGGAAAATGCCATCAAAGCTTCAATGGATGGGGTGCTAAAAAACGAATTAGGAGGTTTTCTAAAGGCTCAACTACCCAAAGCTATCATTCCGGTGCACCTCTATGGGATGCCTGCAAAAATGAATGAAATATCCGCTATTGGTGAAAAATACGGCATTCCGATCCTCGAAGATGCGGCTGAAGCTATAGGCTCTTCCTTGGATGGCAGACCCTGTGGCACGTTTGGGAAATTTGGAGTTTTCTCCTTCAATGGCAATAAAATTATCACCACGAGTGGGGGAGGAGCTTTAGTTAGTTCGGATGATATTCTCATCCAACGTGCTCGATTCTTATCCACACAAGCCAGAGAGAATGCAGTTCATTACGAACACAAAGTAGTAGGATACAATTACAGACTGAGTAATGTCTCTGCTGCGATAGGTTTAGGCCAGATGGAAGCCCTCCCTGATCGGGTGAATCAAAGAAGAGCAAACTTTGAATTTTACAAGCGGGAACTAGGTTCAATTTCCGGAATTGGCTTCTTGGCCGAACCAGAAGGTTTTTTTTCAAACCGATGGTTGACCACAATTATGCTGGATCCCGTACTTACCAATAGCATTGATAGAGAAACGCTGAGATTGGGGCTGGAAAAATTTAACATCGAAAGTAGACCAATTTGGAAACCAATGCACCTTCAACCGATTTTTGAAAACGCGCCGTTTTTTGGCATAAATAAAAATTCTGATCGAATTTTCGAAAATGGACTATGTCTTCCCAGCGGATCGAATTTGACAACTGAAGACCTTGATTTTGTGGTTGATAAAATTAAAAAAATGTTCGGCTAAGCTATTTAAAATGAATTAATTATATCCACTAGTTTCTCCATTTCCTCACTTTTCATCACAGGACTTAAAGGGATACTTATTACTTCAGCTGAAAGCTGTTCGGTAATTGGGAACATCAAATGACTAAGTTCGGAATATGCTTTTTGTTTATGTGGAGGAATCGGGTAATGAACGATTGTTTGAACTTGCTGTGCGGAAAGAAATGCTTGAAGTTCAGCCCTTTTTCGACACTTTATAACGAATAAGTGCCAAACATGACCTTCATAGGTGGTTGCTAACTCATTTTTAGGAAGAACCGGAATTTGTAGGTGGATATTTTTTATGTTTTCTAAATAATATGCTGCGACATTTCTCCTCCGTTGATTATCATGGTCTAATCTCCTGAGCTTCACTCGAAGTATAGCTGATTGAAGTTCATCCAGTCTGGAATTTAATCCAGCATATTCGTGGATATATTTTTTTATGGAACCATAATTGGCCAATGCTCTGATCACTTCAGCCAACTCAGAATCATTGGTTGTGACTGCCCCTCCATCACCTAATGCGCCTAGATTTTTGCCTGGATAAAAACTATGTCCAGTTGCATCCCCAATATTTCCGGTCTTCCTTCCTTCCCAGACAGCTCCTATTGCTTGGGCATTATCTTCAATTATTTTGAGATTGTACTTTTTTGCTAACTCCAGGATTCTATGGTCTATTGCATTTTGGCCGTATAAGTGAACTGCCATGATTGCTTTGGTTTTGGGACCAATTTTCTCCTCTATTCCTGCAGAATCAAGATTGAATGTGTAAGCGTCTGGCTCAACCAAAATAGGCTTTAACCTATTGTCAGAAATTGCCAAAAATGTAGCGATAAAGGTGTTGGCAGGAACAATTACTTCATCTCCTTCTTCAAAAATACCCAGAACAAGATAAGCTTTTAAGATCAACCGAAGTGCGTCCAAGCCATTTGCTACTCCTATGCAATGCTTGCTTCCTATGTATTGCGCATACTCAGTCTCAAATTGAGTAGTTTCCTGCCCTTGAAGGTACCAACCTGAATCCAATACACTTTTTATGGAATCTGAAAGTTCGGGCTCGAAACTGTCATTTATAGCTTTGAGATCTAAGAATTTAATCATAAAAGTAGAGTAAATTAATTATAGTAGCGTTAACTTAAGATTAGAGTACTGGTATAGGGTGTTAAAGCTAGTTTAGCCTTTTAAGGTTTTGAATTCTTCGTGATCTCGAATGTAATCAGCTTCCGTGTAAACTTCAGAGGCTAAAACTAGGCACACAGAACCGGAAGAAAATTCAAATAATTCCCTCCAGATACCAGGTACAACTATAAGTCCAAAATCAGGTCTATTTAATCGGACTATTTTCTTGTTTTTTCCATCGTCAAGCATCACCTCAAAGCTCCCGGACACAGCTACAATTAGCTGATGTAGACCGCGGTGAGCGTGACCACCCCGCTCTTCTCCCCCTGGGATATCGTATAGATAATAAATCCTTTTGATTGGGAAGGGTAGTGTTTCTTCTCCAGTCACTACGGTGATATTGCCTGCTCGATTATGGATTTTATCCAAACGCAAAATACTGCAGTCGTAGACAGATGAGGAATGTAAATTCATATTTTGAAATTTAAAAAATCATTGTATTCCCGGATGTAGTCATTTTGATCAAATTGTGTAGAACTTACCACTACTGCTACTGAATTGGTCGAAAAATTTTCCATTTGTCTCCAAATCCCAGCTGGGATATATACTCCATGGTAGGAGCGATTAAGTGAAATTGTCTTTGATTCTTTCCCATCATTCACTACTAGGTCAAAGCTTCCGGAGATGGCAATGATAAATTCTTCCTGAACTATGAAAGAATGACCACCTCTCACCTGACCTCCCGGAACATCATAAATCCAGTAGGTTCGATTTATTTTGAAAGGGATGTGCTTTAATTCCTCCAAAAATGATAGGTTACCTCTCGGATCTTCAAATTTTGGGAGATTAATGAGTTTGACGTCGCCTATGCGGCTGGAACTTTTCATACTTTGATTTATTGACTGCGAAGTAACCTGATTTTATTGACTCGATCAACCTAAAAGCTTTTTTAGAATCAATTGATCGGCCAAATTTCTTGATGAAGGACCACTTCAAAACTTCAAACACCTTATTCCAGTTAAACTTCAGTGTTTTACTTCTGCTCTGATCACATTTTTCGAGAATTTTATTGACTTTTATGTTATGCCACCTATTTCTGTCTCTCCTCTCTAGTCCTCGGCTCCGCACCTGCTTCCGTCTCCCGTCTCCAACAGCCGACATCGGTCTTCCGTACTTTTTTTCTGTCTTCCATACTTCTTCATCTTCATTTTTTCTCTCTTCAAATACAGGATAGTTCATGATTAGCACATTTATTGCTGAAAGGTGGAATAAAGCCTATTTTAAGCGTATGTTTGGGTATTAAATTTCTCCCTTACAACTGCTAGGAATACAGATCACATGATGGCTGGAATTACGGGAGAGGAACATCTATGAATTTAAAGCGCTACTCATTATTTCTCTTATTATTAGCCTGCCTTATTCCTCAATTTTTACGGGCTCAAGTGAATTCTTTTTATGGTGATGAACGGTTCAGAATCCAGAATAATGGTCTAGTAGATTTGATTTGTGCTGAGACTGTTACATTTAACCCCAATTTTAATATTAGAAGAGCGGCCTGGGCAAGTGAAGAAGAAGTTAATACTTTTGGAACGCCTATCGTAGGAGATATTGATAATGATGGAGAGGTCGAAGTTTTAATTTTATATAAAACAGAAACCGGCCGGCGACTTACAAACATTGTTGATAATAATGAGTGGAAAATGCCCACTTTTAATCCTGGAGCTGAAACGGAATATGTTACAAGAGGCATTGCCGTATACAATTATAATTCAGACGGTGCAGGAGGACTCGTCCTAAAAAAAATTATTCCAACACCAGATCTTAATTTTGAAAGCCCCACTCCTTTTGCGATTGCAAGAGTCCCAGGATATGCCAATCCATTAATTATTGTAGCTACTTCATCAACAATTGCAAGTGATCCAGCAGATCTCGATTATGCAGATCGACAGAAACTTTCTAGTAGATTGATAGCATATGATCACACGAGTACTGATATTTTTTTTCCCAAATGGATATCCTCTGAAAAATATGGTGCAAATGTGCCAGCAAGTCAAAATGGAAGGACTTACGCTTCAGGAGGAACTCCGGGTATTGCAAATTTTGATTTAACAAGCAATACAATTCATCCCTCAGTTTATATTTATAATGAGATCTTCACTTTAGATCCATCGAGAACTAATCTAGCAAACCCTGATGCAGGTGACAATAAAGTTTTTGATGGTGGAAAATTACCTGATTGGAATCCTGACAGAGGTCAAGGTATTAGTTGGATAACCCCTGGAGGCAAAAGTTCGTTTGGCGGTACTGTTTCAGTTTCTGTTGCTGCAGATGTTATTCCTGGCAATAATACCTTAGAGTTAATCTGTGGAAATACAGTTTATCAGTTTAATCCGGACTTTTCTCCGTTACCGACCATTCAGTTAAGAATCCCTATGGCGAATGGGGAACTTACTCCTGATGGATTAACCTCTGTTGCAAATATTGATTTGTACAACAATAGACTCGATATTGTGGTAACTACAGGAAGAACTGATGTTCCAAACTCACGACTAGTTTATGTATGGACCATAGAACCAGGAGGAGTTCCAAAATTGATAGCGCAAAAAACATTTAACGACACAGGTTTGCCATTTGATTTTGACAGTTTTAATCGAAATACTGGTTTAGCATTTATTGGTGATATTGATGGGAATGGTGATTCTGAAATAGGGGTTGTCACTCCATTCAAAATTTCCATGCTGAATTATGTAAATGGAAATACCACATTAGTTGAAAAATGGACAAGGGCAACTGATGATGAATCCGGCCATACACTTTTGACTATGTTCGATTTCGATCAAGACGGAAGTCAAGAGTTAGTATATAGGGATGAGAAAACACTTCGGATTTTAAATGGTTTAGGAATTGATAGAGTTCCTCCGCAAACGGTATGGGGTGCAACAGGTGGTGAAGGCCCGGTAATTGCTGATTTTAATGGTGATGGGGAGGCAGATATCATAGTTACTGACTCTCAAGATAGGCCTTATAATACAGGCAGATATCCAGCTGATCCTAAAGCAAGGCTAGTAGTTTTTAAATCCAATGGCAATAAATGGGCACCTGCACGAACAGTCTGGAATCAATATGCTTACTTTAGTTTTCATGTTAATGAAGATTTGACAATTCCTAAACCCCAACTCGACCATGGAAGAGAACAAGATTATTTTTTTCCAACCTATGATGCCTCAGGATGTCTAATTGCAGATAGGAGACCTTTCAATAGTTTTTTAGTTCAGAGAACCCTATATACAGAAGATGGCTGTTTTTCCTCAGGTATTCCTGCTATGGATGCCAAAATTTTACTAGAAGAGGCAAAACTTCTTTGTGTTGATCCTTCGGGGTCGAATGTGATTGAATTTAAAGTAACTGTTAAAAATGAAGGAGAAGGGCCAATGCCAGATGACACTCAGATAAAATTTTCTTTTGGGGCGGCAACCGAAATAGAGACAATCCCTATTAGCGCTTTACCTGACTATAACGGTCCACTTCAATTTGGGCAATCTTTCATATCAACCTACAAAATTATAACAAGTGTAAATCCGGCTGACGGAGATCCACTTGTTGCCGAAATCAATCCTGATATTAATGGTTTCCGATATGAAGAATGCGTGTATGATCCACCTTTCGATATTCCGCTAATCCCAAGACCAGTCTTCACAATTACTCCTCCACCTGCCATTTGCGAAGGCGATGGAAGTATTCTTATCGAGGTAGGCAACAATGTATCCAATCTCTTAATAGGAGATGAAGTAAGCTGGTTTCAGGGGAGTCCTACCGGACCTATAATCTCTAATGGCCCAGGGCCAGGTGGGTCAACCTTTACCATTCTTCCTGATTTTAGCCTTCAAATCGATGACCTGCCTGCTTCAGCGACTCCTTATTTATTTTATTTCAAAGATGTTTGCTCGAATCTGCCGCCTGTAGAAATAGAAGTGAATGTCGATCCCGCACCAAATATCACTGTTTTAGAATTTGCTGCTGTATGCTTTGGAGAAACATCAGGTAGAATAGAAATTGGAGATCACCAGCCCTACATCACTTACAGTCTTGATGGAGGAACTACTGTTTTGACACATGATCAGCTTTTAATCCAACGCTTCGCCTCAGGTAACTATACACTTACAGCCATTGCTTCTCTAAATCCAGGCGCAGCCTGTGTTGCGGATTTTCCATTTGAAATAGAGGAGCCACTGGCGATTACTTTGACCAATAAGGACGTGACACCTCCTTCTTGTGATTTACCTAATGGTGAATATTCAATAGATTTTGAAGGGGGAGTTGCTCCTTTCGTGGTTTCGCTATCCCTGGCTGGCACCACCATTGAAACCTTACCAAATCAATCAGCTGGAAATTACACCAAAACCAACCTTGCGCCCGGATCTTATACTTTTACAGTTACAGATACAAACAATTGTACAATCTCAGATCTGTTTGAATTAACAAATGATCCTAAACTGCCGATAAATATAATCCTAGCGGATCAGGAATTTTGCGAAGGTGAGGACGCAATTCTTATTCCAATAATAGATACTGGAGGAAACCCGCGAATTATTACATGGTATTATGACCTGTTAGGAGCTAATCCAATCTCAGCCGGGCCGGATCCCATTAATTCAAACATTAGGTATGATTTTGATGGAGAAGGAATCGTAATTTCAGGATTGCCTGCTGGTGCGGCAAAAGAATTTTATGTAGGTGTTTCGGGGGATCTATATTGCTCCGTAATCGAACCAGTTTCCATCTCTGTTCTCCCTCCGTTAGTAGTAAGTATCACTGCTACTGAAATTATATGCTTTGGAGATGTGGTAGACATTACCGCCACTGCCACGGGTGGAGACGGTAATTTTATGTACAGTCTAAATAGCGGCACTGCTCAATCAAGTAATATTTTTACCGGTTTACCTGCTGGAGATTATACAGTTACGGTTACCTCCGCTCAAAATTGTAACGCAACCTCCAATACAATTACAGTTGACTCGCCACCTGCTGCAATTTCTTTACAAGGCGATCCTACTATAATTGGAGCTTCTTGTAATGAAAGTAATGGGATCATCCAAAATGTGAATGTTACCGGTGGGTGGGGAAACTATACGATAGAATGGAGAAAAGACAATCCAAACACAGGTGCTCTGTTGGGCAATCAATTACCTGAAATTACCGGATTGGCCGCAGGAAATTATTTTTTGGTAGTAAGTGATGAAAAAGGTTGTGTAGAGGTTTTTCCTTTCACGGTTGATCCGCTACCCCTTCCTGATTTGGTAATTGTAGATCAGGCGGTTTGCGAAGGCGAAGATGTTACGTTCACCCCTGTTCAAACAGTGTCAGGAGCATCTCCAACGGAATTGATTTGGTATAAAGATGCGGCTGCAACAACGCTTTTAGCTCCAGGTGCAGATCTGGGAAATCCTTCAATTATTTATTCCATATCAGACGAAAGTGTTTTACTGATTGAAGGACTACCGGCAGGCACACACTCGTTTTATTTGAAAGTAGAATGTACCGGAGATATCAAACAGGCGACTGTCGTAGTGTCAGCTGCGCCTAACCCTATTTTCGAAAAAACCGATGTCCTCTGCTTCGGGTTGCCGACTGGAAAGATTAAAGTAATTTCCAACGGAAACCCAGACTTTCGATACAGTGTCGATGGAGGGGTTCCAATTACCCAAACAGAACTTGAAGCACTTAATTTTGCAGTAGGCACCTATAAAATATCAATTTCCCAACAGGGAATCGATTGTGTTACCATTTCTGATGACATCGTAATCGAACAACCTGAAGAACTTATTTTTACAGAAATCAGTCAAAAGAGTCCTGCTTGCGGTGAAGACGATGGAGAAATCGAATTTGAAATCGCCGGAGGGGTGGAAGATTATACTATCACGATAAATAATCAGCCACTTACAGCATTTCAAGTATCGAAGACCAACAACATTTACTTAGTAACTGCACTTTCCCTCGGTCAATACGACATCAGAATAACTGATGCCAATGGCTGTGAGGTAACAGGTCAGTTTACTCTTGTAGAAGATAACACAAATGCTGTACAGAGTAATAATCTGGATGTAGTTTTCTGCGAAGGGGAAGTAGTGCTCCTTGTACCTGAAATCACCATCACTGGAACAGTGACTCCAACTTTTGCCTGGTACTTTGACGCTGGATTGACCCAGCCAATTGCTTCCAACTTTAGCCCGACTGGCACTGGGTTAATGTATCAGATTGACCCGGCCAATGGTCAGCTTTCAGTTTACAATCTTGCTTTAGGTGATGTCACCTATTATCTGGAAGTAACCGATGCTGCAATTTGCGCAGTGTCATCCAGAGCAGATGTATCAGTAATTGCCTCACCTAATCCAGTATTTGAGAAGGTCGATATTCTTTGCTTTGGTGAGACTACAGGGAAAATACGGGTGAGTGGAAATTCAAATCCAAATTACCGATACAGTGTGAACGGTTCCGCACCGATCAATCAGGCGGCATTGGAAGCTCTGGTTTTTGCTGCGGGCACTTACACGATAGAGATCACCGAAGTAGGTTCGGATTGCTCCACCACCGAAGAGGTAATCCTTACCCAGCCGGAAGAATTGCTTTTCGATAAAATCAGTCAAAAGAGTCC
>NZ_JBKBKZ010000014.1:113319-128316 GCF_046296635.1 Algoriphagus sp.
TGAAATCACCATCACTGGAACAGTGACTCCAACTTTTGCCTGGTACTTTGACGCTGGATTGACCCAGCCAATTGCTTCAAACTTTAGCCCGACTGGCACTGGGTTAATGTATCAGATTGACCCGGCTAGCGGTCAGCTTTCAGTTTACAATGCTGGTAAAGGAGATAAAATTTACTTTTTGAAAATTTCAAGTCCTGATATTTGTGAGGTGACTTCGAAAGCGGATGTCTCAGTAACAGAAATACCTTCACCAATTTTTAGTGTAACCGATGTACTTTGCTATGGAGAATCCTCAGGTAAGATCAAAGCGATTGGTGGGATTCAAAGCAATCTTCAGTTCAGTGTAAATGGCGGACCGAGGATTTCATTAGCCCAGCTTGAGGCTTTATCCTTTGTTGCTGGCGATTATGAAATCAAAACTTTCATAGAAACATCTGAATGCCCCGATACTCAACTATTGACTATCGTTGAGCCCGACATATTCGATATAGAAATCTCAGGTCTTGTGAATCCGATCTGTGGAAGTCCGGATGGAAAGTTCAGCTTCACTATCCAAGGGGGAATACTACCTTACGTCATTACGATCAATGCACTTCCTTTGGCATCATTCAATCCAACCCAAATTGGAAATACTTACACGATTGAAAATCTGGAGCCAGAAACCTATCTATTGACAATAACAGATAAAAATGGGTGCGTGATTACAGAATCTGTAAAACTGGAAAACAGTAACCTTCTACCGATCTCCGCAGAGGATATGGAGGAAACCGTATGCAAAGGGGAAGTGGTTACATTTAATCCGGTTTTAAATAATTCCTCAGGAGTTTCACCTAGTTATACTTGGTATTTGGATGAAGGGCTTACTCAAGTAATAACCTCCAACTATAATCCTGCACAAGATGGGGTTATGTATGCCATCAATACCCAATCCGGTGCCCTGACAGTATATAATCTTCCAGCTGGGGATTTTTTATATTTCTTGGTAATTAAAGACGAGAAAATCTGTGACATTGTAGTTAAAGCGACCGTTCAGTTGACAGATTTTCCTACTTCCGAGTTTGATGTGGAGAATATTGTATGTTTCGGAGATGAAACTGGAAAAATTATCCTGACTTCAGTTGAGGTAGCAGATCATCGATATACAGTGAATGGAGGTCCGGAGCTGACTAAAGCACAACTGGAAAACCTTAATCTTGGAGCGGGAATCTATATTATCGAAACGAAAATAGTTAACTCCGAATGTCCGGATATTCAGACGATTGAAATTACACAACCAGATGAGCTAATTTTAAAAATTGAATCTTCGCTTAATCCCACCTGCGATGAGGCCAATGGAGATATAGTATTTACAATATCTGGAGGGGAGGGTGAATACACTGTTTTAATAAATGGAGATCCGCTGGATAAGTTTATTTTCGCTGAAACCAATGGTCGATACGTGGTGACTAAACTTGCTCCCGGTTCCTATGAAATCACAGTAAAAGACGCCAATGGATGTACCAGTGATTCATCTGTGATAGTTGACCTGGTCAATTTTGATGCGGTACCGATTACTGGTAATCCTGTGACAGCTGTTTCATGTGAAGGCTCCCCGCTTGTTTTTGTGCCTGATTTTGATTCTGGAGGGGTTGAAGTTACCAAACGATGGTTTAGAGATGAGAATTCAACCCAAGAAATCATATCTAATTACAATCCTGCCGATAGTACGGTGATGTACGAGATTGATGCCAATTCAGGAGAATTGACAGTTTACAATCTTAAAGCTGGAGAATATAAATTCTACCTTCAACTTAGCGATCCTCAAATCTGTACACTCGCGTTAATCGCAGAAGGAACCGTAAACGAAGGTATCCAAGCTGAATCAAATGCCACACCGGAGATCTGTTTTGGTGCTGAAGATGGAACCATTTCTATAAAAAATGTTAGCGGCGGTAGTGGCAATTATGAATTCAGTTTAGATAATATTACTTGGAGTGCTAAATCTGAATTTGAAAACTTGGCAGCTGGTATTTATTCAGTATATATTAGAGACATAGGTGGTGCAGTTCCATGTTTATTGATTATTCCAGAAGTAGAAGTTGAGGGACCTACAACTCCAATTGCTATAAATGATGACTTTGTACAAATCAATGCTTCCTGTGATCTTCCAAATGGAAGTATTAGCAACTTAGAGATTACAGGTGGATGGGGAAATTATACAGTAGAATGGAGAAAAAATGATATTGCCGGACAGATTGTTCCCGGCGATAAAACTGGTGCTTCAAACCTGGCCCCTGGAATTTATGTTTTAATAATCAAAGACGAAAAAGGCTGCGAGGAGGTAATTGAATTTGAAATTTTAGCCCAAGCAAAGCCTGAGTTTATACCAATAGATCCTAATAAAATCTGTGAATTTAGTACTGCCACCATTGGAGTTATAAATACCGTTTCGGGATCTTCTTCAACTGATTTTACTTGGTCAAAGAATCCGAATCAAAGTGTTGTGATTGCAAATGGTGCTGATCCAACTATTCCTGGAGTATCCTATCAAATCCGAGAAGAATTAAATTCAATTTTCTTGGATATTGAAGGATTGCCAGCCGGCACCTACACCTATTATTTCTTTACCGAATGTACCGGGCAGGAAATCCCAATTACCATAGAAGTTTTGGCAACTCCTTCTCCCGTTTTTGAGGTAAACTCCATCTCATGTCATGATGAAAATGATGGCAAAATTACTCTCATCTCAGGAGGGGGCACCAACATTACCTATACTTTGGATGGAGGGAATACTTTCATTTCCCAAAGTGAGTTAGAAAATATGCTGTTCAGTCCTGGTGCTTATACCATTCAGGCTCAAAATGAATTAGGTTGTATAAGTGAAGGGCAAATCATGACTATAGTAAATCCGGAACTTTTAGAAATTCAATTAGTGGATTCTGGAAATACCGCTTGTAACGCTGAGAGTGGTTTTATTATAGTTGAGCTTAGCGGTGGTACACTTGGTTACACGATTTCCTTATTTAAGAATGGTCAAAAAGTATCATCTGTAGAAACAACTCAATTGACCTATCAATTTGATAACCTTGGAGTAGGCAGTTATCAGGTTGAAATAATTGATTCCCAGGGTTGCACAGCTACATTGATCTCAGCATTTGAAATAAAGGAGGCTCCAACGAAGATTATTATTGCTGACTCGATTGAAAATTGCGCAGAGGAAGTCATTACTCTATCTCCAACATTAAACCCAGTTGTTTCAAACCCAGTTTTCATTTGGTATTGGAATAACCCAACTGCAGCAAATGTGATTTCTGATAATCAAATGATAGGAACTGCGAGATTTAATATCTCTTCATCCGGTCAAATTAACATTTCAGGATTAGCCTCTGGCACTTATAGTATTTGGGTTGAAGCCACAGGCTTGGATGTTTGTGAGGGTGATTTAAAAGAGGTTAAAATCTTAATGAATCCAACTCCGGTATTCTCAGCCTCGGTACTGGAGGAAAATTGTGTCGGTGAGGGTGGAAGTATACTTATTGCCCCAGCTGCTGGTCAGACTCTTACTTATAGCCTTAACGGCGGACAATTTATAGCCTATCAGGGTAATAAAATTGAGGGACTTGCCCAAGGGGCTTACACATTGGCAGCAAAAAATCAATTCGATTGTATCACTGTTTTGCCTGACTCACTTGTGATATCAGGGCCTCAAGCTGCCATTTCAATTAGTAACATGGAAATCAGACAATCCAACTGCGGATTGGACGACGGCCTACTGAGATTCCAACTTTCAGGTGGCTCACCGGATTATAAGGTCCAGTTGCTCGATGGAAATAAAGTAGCAGTGCGGCCTGTGTTTAATTCATCAGGTGGCCTCGTTGAATTTGTAAATTTGCCTCCATCCAATTATCAAATCCAAATAACTGATAGTAAGGGTTGTATTCTTTTAGAAGATAAATTGCTCTTGACAGATGTGCCTCCAGTCATTCAAGCCGAAGACGTGGTCATTTGTGTGGGTGAACAGGCGGTGATTCAACCGGAATTGATACCGTCGACTTCGAATCCAGCTTTCCAATGGTATTACGATTTAGCACTTTCAAATCCAGTGGTCTTTAATGCCGGACCAGATCAATTTGGGGCAACTTACACCGTGTCCAATTCTGGTGAACTCACTGCCACCGGTTTGCCGGGAAGACCAAACCCATATAGCTTCTTCATTGCAGTCAATCCAGGACAAATTTGTGCTCCGGCTGTGAAAGAGGTAAAAGTAACAGTGGTTCCATTGCCTACCTTAAGGGTTTCAAATCCTTCGATTGTCTGTGATCCTAAGGGAACAGTGAACTTAAATGCCTTTATTGAAGGCTTTAATTCAAACCTGTTCGATTATAATATCATTTCACCAAGTGGCTCACCAATGAGATTGGATGAAATTACCGCTGTTAACCAATCTGGTAATTATATCGTGAGTGCGAGTGTCAAAGGCAGAAATTGTTTTACTCCAACACAAAGAATTGCGGTGATTATCGCATCTGAGGAGTTGATAGCCGAGTTCCAGTACGAGATTAATCTTCCAGGACAGGATTCTATCGTTAATTCGGATGTACAAGTTCTGGAAGACATTGAATTTGAAGATACCTCTCAAGGTGACGTGATTATCTGGAACTGGGATTTTGGAGATGGAAATACCAGTTCATTACAAAATCCGGTACATCAGTATGCGGCTGCCGGAAGGTACACAGTGACACTAACAACCATTGACCGCTTTGGTTGTCAATCCCAATACCAACGGATAATTGTAGCATTGGATGATTATCTTATTATTATACCTAATGCATTTACGCCTACGAGTCTGAAAAACACCTTCTTTTATCCTAAATACAGGGGAATTGTATCCCTGGAATTCTACGTGTTCAATACTTGGGGTGAATTGATATTCCATTCAAAATCCTTAGAAGGTCCCGGATGGAATGGGACTCTCAATGGAGTGGAAGTCATGAACGGCAACTATGTGTATCGTGCCGACTTTGTGACCAATTCTGGAGAAAAAATTTCCAAAGCAGGAGTGTTTATTCTAATTAGGTAAAATCAAAGACTCTTTAATCAAAGCACTTCAAAATGTAATTTCCCTTGGACACACTATTTTAAATCACTTTTGGGTTAAATTCTTCTTGTTCAGAATATTCAAGAGATTCGGTTTTATGCTTCCCTAGCTTTAAAAAATTATCTGAGAAGTGTCAAATAAGCCAAAACATGGTAGCCTGCTTCAAAAAAAACAATAAGATTTTTGAGGAGTATTTTTTTAATTGTCTAATGGGTTTTTAACAGAGATTTTATGTCGTTTGTCATTTTTTCTGTAAAAATTTCCGAACCTTCTTTATTAAGGTGCTGAGAATTATAAAAATATTTCTTCTGATAGGAAAGTGTATCTTTTGAATAATCAAAAAACGGTAATTCATATTTATTTGCAAAGTCGTAGTATAAATCAAAAATTTCCTCACGATTAATTATTAGGTGCTGACTTTCAATATATTCAGGAGTGAAAACAAAAATTACTTCAATATTATCATTTTTGCATTTAGATAGAAATGTGTCCATTAGTTCGATGGTCTCTGAATCTATTTCTATCTCTACTCCTTCGGGATTCTTTTCTTTGTAGTCATCGAAAGAATTATCCCAGTTTAGGTCCATACCCAAATATCCTTTATACTTACTATTGTCCAAATTCATTGGGACAAAATATTCTTGGAGTCCAATTTTGATTATTTCCGTAAAATTGCGGTATCTGTAAAACGGTAAATTATAATCAAAAAAAGAAAATCCGATAAAGTTTTTGGTTAATTTCTTTATAGCTGGATTGAAGATGTACGGAAAAAATTGCTCATAATTAAACAGATCATCTCGTTTCGATAAAGTTGTAATATCGAGAGTCTGTATAACTAATTTAGGTTCTTTGTTATATTGAAGGTATTCAGAATACTTGCCGTATTGCATATTAAAGCTGTATCCATCTATCCCCAAATTATAACTATTAACATTCAATATACTATCTATGATTTTTGGGCTGACATGAACCCATGCTCTCGAACTACCATTTATAACAATGTCAGGACTCATATTCCCAGAGTAGATATCATTCCATTCTTTGTAATCTCCATATTTCGTTTTCTGTAAACCTTTTGTTATGAAGAAATCAAGGATGGAAAGAATAATAACAAACGGAATGATAAATAAGCCTATTTGAAATAAAAGTTTCTTCATGAGTAAAATAGAAATATTAATTTTTGGGAGTTATCTGAAGATAAATTTTCAAATTTTGAAAAACATGATTTTATATGCAATTCATTTAAACTGCATGATTTTGTGTTTAAAGAAACTCTTTTCTCCGAAATATTTTTTTTGGGGATTGAGTGTGTATCAATCTTTTTTTGAATTTTAATTTACTACAGTTCAAAGTAAATAAATAATGTCTTAACCACCTAGAAATAATTTGGTTCGATCTGTCAGATTCAGTTGAAAAAATGGTTCTTGATCTTGGTGCTGATCTATCAATTCACTTTAAGTTTAGTGGAAGACTAAATGAAGACTTAGTGACAAATAGCTGATTAGTTTTTTGGATATTCAAATGAATTAATCCACCTCTTTTTCACTGCGTTCAGCTGGCACATCGTTCTTTCCTAAACTTATTCCTTTTGAGCGATTTATGGTAGGAGACTAGGATTAGCGTTCTGACATAATTCGAGGTGAGATCCGCAAGCAATATTTGCCTTATTTTAAAAGAAAAGGCCTCTGGATTCCAGAGGCCTTTTTAGTAGGCAAATGCCTGACTTAAAACTTAACACAAAACAAATTTCAGGAAAAAAAAACATTCAAAAAATACCCTCTAGAGGGTATTTTTTGAATGTTTTAAAACTTTAATAGTGGATTTTTCAAAGAAATCGAGCCTGCTGGAGGCAGACAGGCAAATCGACACTGGGATGCCCCGATGGCCCCGATAGCTATCGGGGGGGGGCTTTCATGCGAGATACACTCTAACTTCCCAACCTCCATACTTCCTAACCTCCAAACTCCCCACTGGAGACAAAAGTCCAAAGAATAGCACCCTCCAACCCTGACAACAATTACAACCCGACAACCCTTTTTCAACCACTCACCACTGACAAATTTCCAACTCCCTACTACCCTCAAACTCTGCAATTAAGAAATATTAACTCCCTAAAGAAATATACCGCTCGTTTGGAACAGCCTTTGCCTTAATATGAACAGTTTTTATTTACTTTGCTTCGAAATTTGTCACCCAACTCTGACATTTTACTAATCAATCTATCTAAAACTAATTAATTAAAAAAAATGAAACAATCCATGTTCGCTTTTTCTCTCAAAAAAACCCTTTTCCTGGCCTTGTTTGCCATGTTAGCAATGGGTGCTTGTAAGAGTAAAAAGAAAGCGGTTCAACCCGCTCCAGCTCCAGCTCAACAAGAAGTTGTGACGCAACAAGCTCCACCACCACCACCAGCAAGATCAGCTGAAGAAATCGCTGCCGAAAAGCTTGAAAATTATTTCAGGTCAGTGGCTACAGCAGGTAATGTGAACGCTGCTAACCAGTCTATTCAGGAAACACTCGCGATGTTCTCCAATCAAGAGACCCCGGTTTTGATCGTAATCCATGAAGAAAATGGAATCAAAGACTACGATGAGCCAACCACCATCAAGAAGTACCTAGAATACCTGAAAGACACCAAGAAAAACCTCAATTACATCTCTGATATCAGAATGGATGCAAATGGGAAAGTGTCCGAACTGGAATTGAGAAGAAAATAATAATCACCTAGAAATTATAAACAGATGAAAAATAAATTAATACTCTTCTTGGGTCTATTCCTCTCTGCTTCTTTTTTCGCGATGGCACAGGATAATATCAGCCCATCACGTAAACAAGCCATTGACTCTTTGGCTTTGGAAAAAGTAAAGGACCTTTCAAAATATATTGCCATCATCGGTAGCAAAGAGACACAATTCTCCGAGGCAAACCGCGTTATGGACAGGGCAGAAGAACTCTTCGCACCAGGTGCTGAAATGGGAGTGTCCTCTATCAATACGCAAGAGATCGCTTATTATAAAGTAAGAAGATACTTTGAGCGATTGATGGCCCTTAACTATGACCGAGTAAATATCACTTGGTATGATATTCAATACATCTCTGATTTGGAAAGACAACCGGACGGTAGATATGTCGGTGTAATTACGATCTATCAGCGATTCGAAGGTACTTCCATTGAAACAGGGATGAACTATAAAGACACCACTAAAAAAGACATCACGATCTACGTTGAGAAAAAGCAAACCCAGATCGCAGGTCGTACTATTGAATTCTGGGACGTCATGCTTGGAGACGTGAGAGTGACCGAAACTTCCGCATGAGAAAAATCTTTCTGATTATTGCGCTTTTTAGCGCAGTCATCTTCAATGTTCCGGGGCAAGGCTTAGGCGGCCCCGGAACTATTAAGGATGATGGCAGATTTGCCGCCTCAACCAAACAGCTCAATCAATTTTTTAGAAGATTCAATGGAGAAGAATCCGTAGATGGTAATATTCGGTTTTACCCAGGCGATCCACTTTACAGAGATGCAGCCCTGAGAAAAGGATTTTTGAGCATTCTATTCGATAATCAGACGTCAACAGTTCCCGCGGAGCTCAAAAATCAATTTATCCAAAATGCCAACTCTGATGTGTATCCAAATTACCTTGTTTTCCATCGGGAAGGTTGGTATGCACAGGTAGAGGCTGAGTTTATGTTTAAAGGGAAAAGAGAAAAAGCAACACTTTTTATGAAAATCCAGCCGGAAGGTCTGGGCTATGAATGGGTAATTGATCAGGTGGTATTCGAGCCGTTCAAAAATCTATTCAACAAACCAGTCGGTAATAAGAAGGATTTCTTGCACCCCCTCAGTCATGAATTGGGCTTCATGAACCTCAGAAGAGCATTTCAAGACTCTAATGCCCCAGAATCTTTTACTTCAAATTCTTACAAACCGGATTATCTGGCAATCTTCTTGTATGAAATGAAGCAAAATAACCTTCGATTTGTCACCGTTACCGGCACGAAATTTCATTTCTTCCAGATTCAAGGTTGGTATTTTGAAGTCAATCAATTCAATCGACCAGGGTTCAATACGGGTTGGTTGATTTCTAATTTGGTCAGACTCGGACCGGGAGACAAGGAGACTATTCTCAAATATATCTATGATCAGGAGTAAATATTTCCTTTTTACAGGCTTCTTCCTTTTTCTTAATCTATCGCTCGGTGCCCAAACTATCAAGGGTTACACTAAAGAGCAGGTAAAGGAATTCTCCGGAAAAGTGGAAGATCAAATAAGATTTCTGGAATACTTGCTGAATACTATCGGCAGTAATGAGACCTCGGCCAGAGATAAGGATGTGATCATCCGTGAAAGCTACCTCAAAATCTTCAGGGATGAAAAAGTCCAGGTAGAGGACGACCTTTTGCTGGACAGAAAAGTGGTAACAAATAAGGATGTCACAGCATACCTCAAAGACATTGAGTTTTTCTATAAAAACATAGAATTCAAATTCAAAATACGTGAAGTAAAGCCCGCCCAAAAGGATAATGGTGAAGTCTATTTTATTGCAACCCTAGATCGGACCATTTCAGCTACAGCAATTTCTGGGGAAAAAATCACCAATACCAAACCCCGATTTGTTGAAGTCAACCTCAATGAAAAATCTCAGGATCTCAAAATCGCCAGTGTCTATACCACTAAAGTAAGTAGGGACGAGGAATTGAAGGCTTGGTGGGAATCCTTGGATACACCGTGGAAATCCTATTTTCAATCCAGATTTAATATGAGTCCAGCTGATGACGCTGACTTTTCTTGGATTTATCGTTTTGTGGGGGTGGACTCATTGGATATATCAGGAAATAGATCCATTAAAACACTTAGTCCATTATTTGAACTTCGTGATCTGAAAGTGGTCAACATCTCCAATACAGGAATCACTGACCTTAGTCCAATATCTAATGTCACATTTTTAGAAAGTCTCAACATTTCAAATACCGCCACAAGCGATATTCAATTTGTCAAGTATTCAGACCGACTGAAACACCTGGATATTTCAAATACTAAAATTGAAGATATCTCTCAGTTGCTCAACTTGAAAAGTTTGGTGTCTCTAAGGATTGAAAAAACTCCCATCCTGAGTTTTGCAGTTCTGAATGAATTCAAGAATCTTACGCAATTGGACCTTACAGAATCTGGTTTTAATAACGTTGAAAATATCAAAGAACTAAGCAATCTGGAAGTTCTCAAACTGAGTGGAAATTTCATGATCAATATTTCCGCTTTGTCCGGTCTGTCCTCCTTGAAATCTCTTGATCTTTCCAAAACAAATATTCAGGAAGTATCCCCTCTTCTAGGTTTGGAAAATTTGGAATTGCTCGACCTTACAGCTAGTGAAATAGCTAATATCACTCCTCTTGAATCTCTCCCTAACCTGAAGAAAATACTGGCGGATGAAACAAAACTTACGCCCCTTGCAGCTGATGTTTTTGTTCGCAAAAATCCCCGAGTTTTATTAATTCACCATGTCAAAGATCTTGAAAGCTGGTGGTCTAGTCTTTCAACGGAATGGAAGACAGTCCTTAAGAAAATCAATCCAACTATCATCAATGACTCACCCGGAATCGAAACATTAACCCAAACGGTACGAGTTAATATCCTCAATTTGGATAGTGCTCAAATCGATAATCTCATTCCGATTACACGCTTTGTCAATCTTGCTGAACTGAATTTCTCCAACAATCCCATCTCAGATCTGCTCCCATTAAGTGAGGTTAAAACTTTGGTGAAATTAGTTGGAAAAAATACCCTTGTGTCTGACTTGGCTTTTCTCAATGAAAATGAGCTTTTAGAATACATCGATCTTGAATTCAGCCCAATAAAAAGTATCTCTGAGATTGCTGTTTTGCCAAAACTTAGCTACTTAAATGTGAATGAAGCTGATTTTGATCACAGTGTAGTCCCGGAAATTTTAATTCAGAAGCTGGAAATTAACATCATCTACCGAACCGAGGAACTCACTTCTTGGTGGAGTGAATTGGATTCTTCTTGGAAGGACGTCTTTAGAAATCAGAATTCCTTGCCCGAAACACCGGATGCGGAAGCACTTCATCTACTCGCCGCTAAGTCTGTACTTAACTTCCAAAGTGTTAGTATTCCTAATTTGATTCCATTGTCAGTATTTGTGAACCTCCGAAATCTGGAAATCTTTGATGCGCCAATTTCTTCCATTGCACCACTGAGTGCTTTGACCACGCTGACAAAGCTGAAACTTTCCCAAGTACCAGTTAACGATTTTCTCCCATTATCCGGACTTCGTGCGCTTGAAGACCTAGATCTTTCCAATACTGGCATAGGAGTATTGACACCGATCAGTAATTTATATGCATTGAAAAAACTGAATATCTCGGGCACCAATCTAAAAACGCTCAAAGGATTGGAAACTTTGGTAGATCTGGAGGAACTGGATGTGGCGAGCACAAACTTGAGAAGCTTAAAGCCAATCAACGGATTGACAAAACTTAAAAAACTATCCTGCTTCAACACCAATTTGAACTCCAGAGCTGTCGATTCCTTCAAGGCTAGCCATCCAAACTGTGAAGTAAGATTTTATTAAATTCTTATTTTAGTTAAAAAAAAAGGGGAGGAGAGTGGCTAAGCCAATTTTCTCCCCTTTACTTTAGATAAGCAAAATAAATCACAGACCAACTTATTGGCCTTCAGGATTAAACAGATTTCTTTTTTTTGCGGATATCAAATTACAAGGGTAAAACGAAGCACATACCTCTATGCTCTCAAAAATGGTCCGTGATGCGATAGGTGACTGGAGTTCCGATGGCGGTCAAGAACCAATTAACCATATTCTCTTTTTTCCTTTGTGGTAAAAAAATACCTTCTTCAGGAAGTCATAAAAAAAGTGTTATCCGATTTTCAGATAACACTTTTCATAATTACCAGAAGGAATAGTCCGTACGCTAACAAAACTATCCGAAAAATTCAGATTTTCACCAGATCAACTAAAAAAAACAAAAACAAAAGGGGCCTAAAAGTGCTGGAAAAATCCCTTTAATAGTTTCTAGAAAAAATTCTGAGAAAAGTTGCTTAATCACCCTTATCAAATGTACACCGAGCAAGACTCTAAAAAATACCCAGTACTGGGTATTTTTTGGTTATTAATGGGGTAAGTTTTCCACAGAATAGGATCTTTACAATGATCATTTTAATTATTTTTATATGAAGAACTTAGGAGAATTCCGTAATCTTGTTTAATGGAAATGACTTTAGAGTCAACAATTCCCGCTCTTTCCGCTATTCGATATTTGCAATGTCCGCTCTTTCCGCTCTTCGAGATTTGCAATCTCGAAGCCTTTTCATAGGATTTTAAATCCGAATAAATGAGTTGTCCTTACTGTTGTCCTGCTTCTCCAGAAGCCTCTCAGTTGTCCTGCTTCTCCAGAAGCTGGACTGCAGTAGAATGTAAGCTGTTAGACGTGAGTAGTAAGAGGTACTCACTGCTGTTCGACATTAGCAATGTCCGCTCTTCCAGGTTTGCAATCTCGAAGCTTTTTCATAGGATTTTTAATCCGAATAAATGAGTTGTCCTGCAACGGTCACCGATCATCAGACTTCAAACAACCATGACAACCATCACAAACCAGTTGTCCTGCTTCTCCAGAAGCCGGACTACCGTAAGATGTAAGTAGTAAAACGTAAGTAGTAAGAGGTGTGTGATAGAAAGAAGGCCAAAGTCTAGCAGCGTGTAACCATTACAACTCGACAACCATTACAAACCAGTTGTCCTGCTTCTCCAGAAGCTGGACTGCAGTAAAATGTAAGCCGTTAGACGTGAGTAGTAAGAGGTACACCAGAATCAAGAACCAAGATGCATGATTGGAAACCAAAAGCCCAAATTTTCCTATCCAGTAACCATGACAACCTCGATAACAAAGACAACCCTTCCAACCCACCCCTCTCCTTGCAAAATTCCTCAAACCCTTTAAATTTGTTTTACCGAGTAATTTTTTTACTCATTCGCTAATTCCCTTCGGGACTGAAAGAGCGAAGCTGTTTTTAAGAAGTATCAAGTATCAAGAGTAAAGTATAAGGACTTTTCCGCCTTTACTTCATTATTCAGCATTCAACATTCGGGATTCGATATTAAAATATTGGTATTCAGTTCTTCGTGGAGTCGTAGCTCAATTAAAACTTGATATTTGAAAATTGATCATTGGTCATTGAATTTGAAAATTGACCATTGGATTTCAAGAAACGAGAATCAAAACCTGTATTTAATAATTATAGAGAAACAATATTTGAAACCATAGGACTTGCTTTAAGAATTTCGGGGAACAAAGTTTAACAGCCACACTATTTAATCCTTAGCCAATCATCGCAAATGCTCTTTCTCTCCCTTAAGGGGGGCGGGGGGTACAACCCTTCCAACACTTGTTGTGAACACCTGTACTGGGCAGTTTGCCCGCCGCGGCGGAAAGTCGAACCATCGGACATCGGAAAACAATGACAACCCGACAACCATTCCAACTCCGACAACCCTTCCACCGGACATCGGACATCGGACAACAATGATAACCCTCAACAACCATTACAACCCTTCCAACTCCGACAACCCTTCCAACTCCGACAACCCTTCCATCGGACATCGGACACCGGACATCGGACAACAATGACAACCCGACAACCATTACAACCCTTCCAACTCCGACAACCCTTCCACCGGACATCGGACATCGGATATCGGACAACAATGACAACCCGACAACCATTACAACCCTTCCAACTCCGACAACCCTTCCATCGGACACCGGACAACAATGACAACCCGACAACAATTACAACCCTACCAACTCCCTCTGCTCGACTCCCTCGTTACTTCCAAAACCCGAATTAAGCTTCTCCTAAAGTTCTTTTCTCATGCCAATTCGGGATACCTGCGTTCACTCGCCAAAGAATTTGACGAGTCTACCAATTCTGTAAGAGTAGAACTCAACCGACTCACAGAGGCAGGACTGCTTTTAGCAGAGGATGAAGGCAAAACCAAAGTTTATCGAGCTAATCAATACCATCCTTTTTTCCATGAAATCAAAGGAATGGTAGGTAAATTCCTCGGTTTGGATGACTTGGTAGAAAAAGTCGTCAAACGAATGGGGAATGTTGAAAAAGCAATAATAACAGGAGATTATGCCATGGGAATTGACTCGGGAACCATCGATTTGACCCTCATAGGAAAAGATCTGGATAGCAAATATCTCAACTTCCTAATTCACAAAACCTATGAAAAAATCAACCGAAAAGTCCAAGTCTTAATTCTTGAATCCGACCCCGGCGAAATTCAAGGAATCATTGTCTATGGAAAGTGAGGTACTACAGCTTGTTTGGCTTCCCAAGGGATGGTTCTAATGGTTGTCATTGTTGTCCGCTGAAGCTGTTGTCATTGTTGTCAGTTAAAGCTGTTGTCATTGTTGTCAGTTAAAGCTGTTGTCATTGTTATCCGCTAACGCTGTTGTCATTGTTGTCCGCTAACGCTGTTGTAATGGTTGTCCGCTAAAGCTGTTGTCAACTTCTTATTATAATTGTTGTACTCTTCGCATTGTTTTCCTAATCCCAATTGAATTTCCGACAACCATGACAACAACGACAACCCTTCCAACCACGACAACCACGATAACAATGACAACCCTCCTTTCCATCCGTTCTAAATTTTTGATTCCCATAATCGGCGAAGGACGACAACCACGACAACCACGACAACAACTACAACAATTACAACCCTTCTACCTGCCTGTCTCGATTTATTATTCCTGTAAACTGTGAAGGAAATCAACCATGACAACAACGACAACCCTTCCAACCCTTCCAACCACGATAACAATGACAACCCTCCTTTCCATCCGTTCTAAATTTTTGATTCCCATCAGCGGCGAAGGCC
>NZ_JBKBKZ010000015.1:0-116833 GCF_046296635.1 Algoriphagus sp.
TTTGGCTGGAAAGAACTTTCATCTTCCTAGGTTTTTAAGTTAATTTATAACACACACGCCTCGTGGCGCACCGGATGGCCACAGATGTGTTTGAAATAAAATCTGCACTAATCTGAGAAATCTGTGAGAACTCATTTTTTGTACTTAGATGCTTTTGAAAATAAAATCTGTGCTTATCTGAGTAATCTGTGAGAAACTTTTTTTTGCTCAAAGATTTCAAGGGAGGCATAGATGCTTATCAAAATCTGAGTCTGGTGTAAGTGCCCATTTTAACAATCCTTTTGAACGAGTAGTTGATCCTGTAATTCAAATCCAACCGCATCAATTCGTTCATGAAAAGGTTTTTCCAGTTCCAGATCAATTCCTACGACAAGTTTCACCTGCTATGGGAAAGCCCGAAGGCCAGCAAACTCATTAGCAATATTGTTGTTATCTCGTTTTTGATCGGGCTGTTAGTCGCGTTATTGTCCCATTTCAACCTGCTGCCTACAGGTATGCAAATCAATATTTTCTTTTCTATTGAATTGGCTTTCAATGTGCTGTTGATTTTTGAGGCGATGAGTTTGATTTTCCTCTTCCCAAACTCTGTGGCGGACTCTGTTGGCAAACAGTTTGAAATCATATCACTGATTTTACTTCGGGATGCATTCAAGGAGTTTGGGCACTATTTGGGCGATCTGGAATGGAGTACGGATTTTCTAGTGGAAATGACCCCAATCATATCGGATGCCTTTGGGGCAATTTTGGTATTCCTGATCACCGGTCTTTTTTACCGCGCTCAACGGCATTTTCGGATTACTCGCAACTATGAAGAGCAGTCTGGCTTCATCAAAATCAAAAAACTTCTATCCATTTATCTGGTATTTTTCTTCATTATCATTGGACTGAATGATCTCTTCAGAGCTTATGAAAGTCAAACATTCAACTCCAGTGTCAAGCTCTTTTACAATCTCTTGATCTTTACAGATGTGTTTATTTTGCTTTTTTCGCTGCGCTATACCACCAAATACTTCAACCTTTTTCGGTATTCTTCCTTTGCGTTGGCTACTATTTTCTTACGCCTGACTTTGTCTGCTCCTGCTTATTACAATGTTCTCTTAGCCGTTATCGCAGGATTGATGGTCTTACTCGTGACATACATTTACAACTATCTTCTTACAAAAGCCGAGCCTTCAAAAGAACTCAATACAGTTCCCCAAATAGGGTGAGTTTTCCATTAGCGAAATACTCTTGCTTCTCCTCAGAATAAATACTTGGTCTTGAGCTAATTTTTATATTTTTCCGAATCAATCCATTTGATTTTTCCGAATCGCATTCATGAAGCAAATTCCTTCGATAGAAAATACCCAAGAAAAACTACCCAGAAATCTAGGGCTTTGGGGAATTTGGATGCTAGTTGTTAATGGCTTGATTGGAGCTGGAATCTTTGGGCTTCCAAGCGGAGCTGCGGCTTTAGCCGGTGAATACAGCATTTTGATTTATGCATTCTGCGCTTTGTTGATTCTGCCAGTGATTTTGTGCTTTGCCGAACTGGGAAGCTATTTCCGCGGTACAGGCGGACCTGTAAGATATGGGTCCTTGGCTTTTGGGTCTTTCATCGGTTTCCAGGGAGGTTGGTTGTATTATCTGGCTCGTTTGATTTCATTCTCAGCCAACACAGTTTTATTGACTGATAGCATCGCCTATTTTATTCCGGCTGCCGCTGAAAGCTTGGGCAGGCTCATTTCGCTTGCTGTGATTTGCATCTCATTGAGCTTGGTAAATGTTCTCGGTTCCGTGGAATCGATCCGATCTATGACGGTTTTTACCATCATCAAATTCACCGTGCTGATCCTGCTTCCGATAGGAGGATTTATTCTTTTGGGAGCGGATGTGATCCCGAGTTTTAGCTCCCCTATTCCACCATTTTCAGATTTGGGAAGTGCGGCTTTGCTATTGATTTATGCCTTTGTGGGATTTGAAGGAGCGGTAGTTCCAGCTGGGGAAGCTAAGCGGCCCGAGCGGGATATGCCTTTAGGCTTGCTGCTTGGCCTTGCCGTTGTTGCGGTACTTTACATGCTGATTCAATTGGTCACACAAGCTGCTGTTCCGAATTTGGCGGATTCTAAAACTCCACTTTTGGATGCCTCCGCATCACTTTTTGGAAATGCGGGAGCCGTGATTCTGATGATCGGTGTAGCGGCCTCGGTGATTGCAAATTTGCTGGGATCGATGTTTTCATCCACCCGTTTGACTTATGCACTTTCCTTGGAAAAATCCCTTCCCAAGTGGTTTGGTGAAGTTCATCCCAAGTTCCTCACTCCTGCAAATTCGGTAATTTTCTTTGGAATATCGGCCTTTTTGCTTTCCGCCTTCGGTTCGTTCACAGTCCTTGCCGCAATGACCGTTTTGTCCAGACTCTTTCTCTATATCATGAGCTGTGCAGCGATTCCGAAGCTCCGTTCCCAGTTTATCGGACAAGGTCGATTCATTCTAAAAGGTGGTTATACCGTTCCTGTTTTAGGAATTTTAGCTTGCCTGTGGCTAATGATGCAAGTCAGTGAGCGCTCGATTTGGATGACGGCTTTGTTTATTGCGATAGGTTCGGGCTTGTATTGGCTGGGGAGAAAGGGAAGGGCTTGATTTCGGATTTCGGATTTCGGATCTCGGATTTTTCAATTTCGACATTCATCATTCAAAATTCGATGTTCGATATTCAATTTTTCTTAAGAAAATGCACCCAGTTCTAAATCGAACATCTAGATTTTTCAGACTTCAAACTTTAGCTTTCATCCTTTTCATTTCAGCCTTCTAATTTTAGATTTCATACTTTTGACCCATGCCAAAGCAAACCCTTGCCATCCGTACAGTCATCTTCAGCATTTTCACAAATGCTTTTCTGGCGGTGATCAAATTTCTTGCTGGGATTTTTGGGAATTCCTATGCACTGATTGCGGATGGAATCGAGTCCACAGTAGATATCTTCTCCTCCTTTTTGGTACTTGTCGGTTTGAAATATGCCGAGCGGCCGGCGGATGAGAATCATCCTTATGGTCATGGAAAAGCCGAACCTTTAATCACTTTTGTAGTGGTCGCTTTTCTGATTATTTCAGCATTTACGATTGCTTGGCAAGCAATCAAAAATATTCAAACTCCGCACGCACTTCCTGCATCTTGGACTTTGTATGCGTTAGCGGGAATTATTTTATGGAAAGAAATCTCCTATCAGGTGGTCATGAGTCGAAGCAAAAAGCTCAAAAGCTCTTCATTGAAAGCGGAAGCCTGGCATCATCGAGCAGACGCCATCACTTCGGTCGCGGCCTTTATCGGTATTTCCATTGCTATTTTTGGAGGAGAGGGATTTGAGGCAGCAGACGATTATGCTGCTTTGGTGGCTTGTGGATTTATTCTTTACAACTGTTATGGAATATTCAGACCTGCACTTGGAGAAGTAATGGATGAAAATAACTTCAGCGAACTCACTCAAGAGATTCGGGAAATTTCGCTGAGTGTCGAGGGAATTGAGGGGACAGAAAAGTGCTTTATTCGCAAAGCAGGAATGACTTATCACGTCGATTTACATGCGCATGTCAGAGGAGATTTGACCGTAACGGAAGGACATGACATCGCCCATAAGCTTAAAGACACGCTGCGCAAAGAAATCCCACAACTTGGACATGTGCTGATTCATATTGAGCCGAGTTGATTTTCGGTTTAATAAAAAGCGAAAACCAAAAAAGCTGAAAAAAAAAGAGATTTCAGAAAGCAGTTTATTGAATTTTAGCAGTATTTGCATCAGGATTTGGTGGCTTAAAAGATGAAAACTGTTTTATACCTTTCCCTCATCCCCCCTAAAAATCCCTCTTAACTCATAACTCCAAACTAACTCTGCCCAATTCACATGGAAAAAAAGGATCTTAACCTGCTTACTGAACAGGAGCTTTTGCTCGAAAAAAAGAAGTTGAAGAATTCCAAAATCATGCATGCTACTTTAATTGGATTTCTCGGAGGAATACTCTTGTTTGGAGTGGTGGCATGGATACTCTCTCCTGACAGAAAGATGGGATTTCTGATTCCCATGATCATACCCGTGGTGATGATCTACCGAATGATGAAAGACCCGAAGCAAAACAAGGACTTGGAAGAAGTGCTGAAAGAGCGCGGCTTGAATTGATGGTTTAGCCCAAATTCACCAGGGATTAAACTGGATGTCTGGCGCGACGGATTACTCCTTGATATTTCTGCTTTTTGATTTTGAAATTTTAATTGCCAGAAAATCGAATTTCCAAAAAACACTTAGCCAATAAAAATTGGAGTAAAAATAAAAGGCAGATTCAGAAACCAAAAAGGACTGAAGGATATATCCCTCAGCCCTTTTATTCTATTTCAGTTTGAAATCTTACGCCGTCTCCAAAGTCTTCTTCGACTTTCGATACAGGTGATCACTTAGGATATTCCTTCTGGCAAAGCGATAGGCATTGTCAGCATTGAGGAACTTGGTGTAGATATTCTTTGACACTCCAAAGTATTCGTAAGTACTTCCATCCAAGAAGGTGATCTCAAGGACCTGATTCTTATAATGAAAGTCTCCGATACCCGATTGAGTGATTGTCTTGGTGTATTCCTCGAGATTGGCTTCGGCGGTTTCCGGAGCGATACTTACCAAAAAGTGATATCCATCAATGATTTTGGTGCTTTTCTCTTCAGCTTCCAATGCTTTTTCATCACCAGCTTGGAATTTATCCGGATGCCATTCCTTTACCAGCGTTCGGTAGGTGGTTTTCAGTTGCTTAAGATCAATAGGACCTTCCACATTAAAAAGTTTCTTGTATTCGTTAATCCGCTTCATTGATACCGCTTTATAATTTTTACAAAGGTAGATATATATCGGGAGATGGATAAGTAATTTGAAATTTAGGACGAGAGCAAAGTTTTTTAGTACTTAATTGATATAAAGGATGTATAATAGTTTGGAATCAAATGGTTAAACCAATTTAACTACTTTGAAAGCATATAAATCAGGTTCTAGAAACTGATTGAAATTCTAAAATTCAAGCACTCTTTGGCCATCTTAATTTCATCTCTTACCTGCAATAAAAAAACATACCGAAAGGAAAGCGTATAACCATATTCAAAAACTACCAGAAGAACGATTCAAAAGAACTTGTATTCATCCAGAATACGGAAAGATATTGATGGTTTAAGAGACTATCTGTCTTTGTGCCTTTCAGTGAAATAATGATATTATTCCTAAAACAAAGCACATTAAACGAATTAATTGGTAGTCACGATAGGCACGAACTAAAACAAAAATGAATGGTCTATCGAGTAGTCCATCCAAAAAAAATTATACCCATAAAATTTCTTCAATATTAAAAATAACTAAAGAAATTTTCACCTTAATTAATGGCATTCCCAGCAAGTGACATCTGGTCCAAAAACATCTGGACATTTAATCTTTGCACAATTGATCTCTGCGTCAGCAAAGCTGGTTGGTCCCTTCCCCCCACCAGGAATATTTCTGGACATTGGAACAAAATTTCCATCTGGTTTAAGCATCATGTGCTTAGTTGTCATCCACAACTTTAGTGTGGCGGTCGCTGCTGGACTCAATTTCAGATCATTAGCATCCAAGGGTTTAATAGTTGCTTGGTCTGGCTGAACTCTTGCAGGTCTTTGTGCCTGAAGATCACTAAACAAAGCACCTGAAAATAGAATCAGGCAGCTCAAAATCAGTTTTCCGGTTAAGTTTTTCATATCTAACATTATTGATTAATAAAATGGTTACGATAACTTTTAAGCCTAATAAAACTTCCTAATTTAAAACAATATAAGAATTTCTTATGGGAGAATAAAGAGGAATTGGCTCTAAAAAAAAGCTTGAACGATTGTTTAAGTCAAATAATTATTCCACCATTAGTGATATGATTATTAGTTATTTAAAACTCCTCATGGGCGTAGAATCTGATTTGATTCTTTGAAGTTCCAATGGACGCTGGGTGAAATCCGCGATAGTTATCGGGAGCATTACACCCTCCTATAATTACCATCCCGATCATTATCGGGAGCAATTGGACAAAGTCAGTTCTTCAGAATTTGAAATTCTGAAGCCCTGTTTAGGGATTTTTAATCCCCGAACTAGCCATGGCTATCAACCTTCCCTCCCGGCTCTTTTCTACTCCAAATCGTCGCCAAGATCGATCCGGTGATATTTTGAATTGGGCCAAAAACTGCTGGAGCAAGGCCTACAGTTGCGATTTTGCCGAGCATATTGGCAAGGCCGGAAGCCAAACCTGCATTTTGCATCCCAACTTCGATCGCTAAGGTTCTGGAATCCTGCTCATTCATTCCGACCAGTTTGGAAAAACCATAGCCCACGCCATAGCCAGCCATATTGTGAATCAAGACCAGCAGAATCAACAGTGGACCGATTTCCAACAGGCTATCCCGTCCTGCTGCGGTGATCACCAAGATAATCAAGGCAATTCCCAACATGGAAATCAATGGGAGTAAATTGTCCAGCCATTTGGTGTTTTTACCCAAAAGCCGATGTACAATCAATCCTGCTCCTACCGGCAACAGGATAATCTTAAATATATCCCACATCATCTTCACCAAATCGATCTCGATAAATTGTCCTGCCAGCAACTTCATTAATAGCGGAGTAAGCAGTGGAGCAAGTAAGGTCGTAATAGAAGTCAAGGTCACCGAAAGTGCAACATTGGCCTTGGCCAGAAACGCCATCACATTGGATGCTGTCCCACTTGGTGAGCAACCCAACAAGATAATTCCGGCGGCGATTTCAGGTTCCAAACCACTAAACTTTGCCAATCCAAACCCGATCAAAGGCATAATGGAAAATTGAGCTGCAATTCCTATCCCCACTGATTTTGGACTTTTGACCACTGCTGCAAAGTCCTTCAAACTCAATGTCGCCCCCATCCCGAACATGATCACTTGGATCAATGGAGTGATCAGGTTGGAGAATTTGTATCCATTGTATTCCTGGAAATAACTTGGAAAAAACATCCCAAGCGCAACCATACCGAAAATCACAATTGGAAAGCTGTAGCCCTTTAGGCTTTTAACTTTCTGAAAATAGATGCTGAGCAATAAAAGGAAGGCGACAGTTAATATTCCAGTGAGGGTATGAAGCTGGCCGGAAATCGAATAAACCAAGCCAATGGACAATAAAACAGCTGAAGTCAGGAACGCTCTAGTGTGGATATTCAATCTGTGATGAGTTAGGACTGAAAAATAGGTTCAAAAGGTATTCTCTCCAAGTCTCGTCAAAAAGGAAATTAGAAAATGACCAATTAATCCTTTGTTTACTTTTCCATCGAACCGAAGCACTTCTTCTCAATTTCCAATTCTTATTAACATCTTAAGCTCTGTATAAATAAGCTTATTTTAAGTAGAAATTCTTCTTATTTATGCATAATATGTCAAAATAGACTTGTTTAACAATACTTATTTTTACATATTTGTATCAAATAAACGGAATTATGAATAATTCATTCCTTATTCCTTCAGAAAAAATTATTGAGCGGCTACGGTATGAAAATCCATGGTGGGTTTCTCGTCAAATACCTGTTTCCTACAGTAGCCTGTCGAAACGATTGTATTTTGATATGTTTTATCCCTATGTCAAGGAAAATCATATCCGCAGAGCTGTGGTACTGATGGGGCCAAGACGAGTAGGAAAAACGGTCATGATTTTTCATGCTATCAATGAGTTACTTGAGGAAGAAGTAAATCCTCAAAAAATATTTTTCATTGGGATTGATAATCCTATTTATGTGCATTTAGGATTGGAAGATATCATGATGCTATGTAAGGAAGCCCTCAAGCTTGACCATTTCAAAGACTGCTATGTTTTTTTTGATGAAATCCAGTATTTGAAAGATTGGGAGCGTCATTTAAAGGTATTAGTGGATTCGTATCCCGATACCAAATTTGTTGCTTCCGGCTCGGCAGCTGCTGCCCTTAAATGGCATAGCACCGAAAGTGGTGCCGGTCGATTTACGGATTTCATGTTACCGCCCCTTACTTTCCAAGAATATATTCACCTTAAAAAGCTGGATCATTTGATTTATAATGGAAGCATTGAATATGGCAATCAAGCCATTTCATACTGCTTAACCCACGATATCAGGGCCCTTAACACTGAATTTTTGCATTACCTGAATTTTGGTGGATACCCTGAAGTGGTGTTTTCCGAAAAAATCCAGAGCGATGTGGGCCGTTATATTAATTGCGATATTGTTGACAAAGTGCTATTGAGAGATTTGCCTAGCCTATATGGAATTAAAGATGTTCAGGAGTTGAATCGCTTTTTCACCTACCTCGCTTATAATTCAGGGAATGAATTTTCTTATGAAACCATGTCTAGGGAAAGTGGAATTTTAAAGGAAACCTTGAAAAGATATCTTGAATATCTGGAAGCTGCTTTTTTGATTAAAGTTCTCAATAAGGTAGATGTAAATGCCAAAAGACTAAAACGCATAACCAGTTTTAAGGTCTATTTAACTAATCCTTCGTTGCGAACTGCCTTATTTTCACCCATAGCTGAAACTGACAATGAAATGGGGAATATGGTGGAAACTGCAATTCTTTCACAATGGATGCATCGAGAAAAACTTGACTTAACCTATGCCAGATGGAGAGATGGCAGAAATGAAGGAGAAGTTGATTTAGTCCTGGTGGATGAGAAAAATTTCAAACCTATCTGGGGTGTCGAAATCAAATGGAGTAACCGGTATTTTGATAAGCCCACTGAATTAAAAAGCTTGTTTCAGTTTTGCAAGGCAAATAACATTCAGAAAGCACTGGTAACTTCACTTGATCAGTCAGGTGTAAAAGAAGTGGATTCAATCAAGTTCACTTTCATACCAGCAGCTGTGTACGCTTATAATATTGGTGATATAACCTTGAAAATGGGGAATGAGGTTTGATTTATAAGTACATCCACTTTTCTTCAACTAACTCTTTTTAACAAAATGGCCTCGACTTCGCTCGGCCACCGAATTTTGATTATAACAAGGGAGGGGAGGAAAATGCGGCACAGCAGCATTTTCCTCCCCTCCCGCTAATACAAAACCAACGGACACCGAGCAGCTTGCCCGCCGTGGTGGGAAGTCGAGGTGTAGTCAAAATGAAATTCCGCAACCTGTGATTTTACCGACAATCCTATAAATTATTCAACTACATTTTTGTACCAAATTACAATCTCATATCTTCTTATTCAATAGACATTTACCAACCCAAAACACTGCCTGGCAATCTCCAATTCTTCATTAGTAGGTATTACCAAAACCTTGACCGGGGAATCGGTTGAATTGATTTCCTGAATTCCTTTTTGGCGAGTTTCATTTTTCGCTTCATCCAGTCGGATCCCAAGAAAATCCATGTTCTGGCAAACCAGCTTTCGCGTCAAATCATCATTCTCCCCTACTCCTGCGGTAAAGACAATGGCATCCAAGCCATTGAGCACAGCCGCAAAAGAACCGATGAATTTCCTAATATGATACGCATACATATCATAAGCTAGAATTGCCGCTTTTTCGCCTGCGTTATACAGCTTGCGGATGTCCCGCATATCACTGAAACCCGTCAATCCAAGCATTCCGCTTTTCTTGTTGAGAATGGTATTGACTTCGTCCAAAGAATAGCCTAGCTGATTGACAAAATGGAAAATAACCGACTGATCTAAGTCACCTGTTCGAGTTCCCATGATCAAGCCATTCATCGGACCCAAACCCATGCTGGAATCAATGCATTTTCCATTCTTAATCGCAGCCATACTACAGCCGTTTCCCAAATGAATGGTGATGATTTTGGAATCTTTTTTCCCTAAAAACTCAATCGCCTGCTCAGAAACATACTTATGACTTGTCCCATGAAAGCCATAGGCTCGAATTCCATGTTTATCATAGAATTCATTGGGAATCGCCATTCTGAAGGCTACTTCTGGCATGGTCTGATGAAAAGCTGTGTCAAAGACAGCGACTTGTTTGACTTTTCTAAAAATGGTCTCAGCAACCTCAATCCCGAGGTAATTCGCAGGATTGTGAAGCGGTGCCAAAGGAAAAAGCTCCATGATTTTGGCTTTGGCTTCTTCCGTGATGAGTTGAGTTTTGGAGAATCGCTCACCTCCATGTACCACCCGATGTCCGACGACATGAACCTGATCGGGATCAGAAATGACTCCTACTTCTGAATCGGTCAAGAAATCAGCAACTGCTTTCAATCCTGATGCGTGATCTGGTAAAGATTTTATCTCAGTTCGTTTGACTTCACCGGATTCAAGAAATGCCTTGTATTCTATTTTGGAACTTTCCAAACCGATCCGATCTACCATTCCGGTGCAAATGACTTTTGCATCCGGCATGGAAATGAGTTGGTATTTGATCGAGCTGGAGCCGGAGTTGATAACGAAGATGTTCATTGGAAGTTGGAGGTTGGGATGTTGGGAAGTTTGGAAGTTGGACTTTCTTCATACTTCAACATTGGATGTTCGACATTCGAAATTTAATGAAATAATGAATATCGAATGCTGAATGAAGAATTACGAAGAAATGTCCCTCGTAAATCGTAAATCGTAAACCAAAAGACCGATGTCGGATGACCGATGACCGATGTGTGGTTCGTTTTCTATATATCTTATTTAGTTTCGGTAAACCGAAAACTAAGCGCTGATTTGGATTGAGGCTAAAAAGTTATGAGAAATCTCGTAAATCGTAATTCTTAAATCGTAAATCAAAAGACCGATGTCGGATAACCGATGACCTATGTGTGCTGTCTGGTCGATTTAAATATGTTGTATTGGTTTTTTAAAAACCAGATAGCCGTGCCTGATCTTGATTTAAGGTTAAAATAACTCCAAGATCTCGTAAACCGTAAATCATAAATCGAAAATCAATTTTCTTGCGCTTGAATAGCCGTAATCACCACCGTATTAAACACGTCGACCACAGTGCAGCCTCTGCTTAAATCATTAACAGGCTTATTGAGGCCTTGGAGCATCGGACCGATGGCGATCGCGCCTGTTTCCCGCTGAACAGCTTTACAAGTATTGTTACCGGTATTGAGATCCGGGAAAATCAAAACACTCGCCTGACCTGCAACTTCCGAATTGGGCAATTTCTTTCGACCCACTTCCGGATCAACTGCCGCATCGTATTGGATTGGGCCTTCAACTTTCAAATCGGGTCGTCGAGCTTTGATCATGACAGTTGCATTTCGGACTTTTTCCACTTCTTCACCTTCACCTGACGAACCGGAAGAATAGGATAGCATAGCGATTTTAGGTTCAATTCCGAGCATCATGGCTGATTCCGCAGAAGAAATTGCGATATCTGCCAACTGCTCCGAAGTGGGATTTGGGACTACCGCACAGTCGCCAAATACTGATACTCGATTGGGCAGGCACATAAAGAAAACGGAGGAAACAGTAGCGACTCCCGGGCGGGTTTTGACAAACTGAAGCGCTGGTCTAATTGTATGCTGAGTGGTATGAACTGCACCGCTGACCATTCCATCCGCATGACCTTTGAATACCATCATCGTTCCAAAATAGGAAACATCCATCATCAGATCTCTTGCCATTGCAATGGTTAATCCCTTGCTTTTGCGCAGCTCAAAGAGGGTCTGAGAGTATTCCTCAAATCGCAGTGAACTTACTGGAGCTTCTATAGTGACAGATTCCAAATTCAAAGAAAGATTGAGACGCTTGATGGCAAGTTCGATCGACTCTTTGTTGCCCAAGATCGTCAACGCAACTACATCCTGCTTGATTAGCTGATCAGCTGCAATTAAAATCCGATCATCTTCTCCCTCCGGTAAAACGATATGCTTTTTACTCGATTTGGCACGTTTTACAAGTTGGTATTGGAACATTCTTGGTGTGAGCACTTCGGAGTGAAATGCTACGATCCTGTCAGTAAGGGCTTTTTCATCCACTGCCTGCTCAAAAAGTCTGACTGCTAATGCTATTTTCTCCTTATCATCTGCAGAAATTCTCGCTTTGATATCATTGATTTTCGTGACCACCTCAAAAGTCGCTTCCTCCACCTGAAGTATCGGCACCACTGTTTCCAAACCCTCCACCAATTGCACGATAGAATCCTCTGGAAGCATTCCTCCTGAAAGGACCATACCTGCAATTTTTCCAAAATTCTTTGAAATATTTGCCTGCAAAGCGCCAATAATGATATCACCTCGGTCTCCCGGAGTGATTACTAACGTATTGTTTTGAACGCGTTGGAGAAAATTTCGCAATTGCATGGCTCCCACAATCACATGATCTACCCGATTCGTGAGAAGGTTTTCCCCAAAAAAGACCTTGGCTCCCATTGAGTCACGGATTTCCTCCATCGTTGGATTACTCAGTTCCAAATGAACAGGTATAGCACTGATCAAAATTTCTTTTGGAAGAGCCTGAACTAGTTTTCTTGTCAGCTCGGTTTCTTTTCCAATTACAACCTTATTGGCAACTAGCGTCAGAACCTGAACCCCGTTAGATAAAAATGCATTAGTTGTAGAAATTGCTTGCTCGATAATTTGACTATCTGATTTGTGGGCACAATTCAAAATGATTGCCGCAGGAATTCCCAGGTTTTTTGCGATGGACACATTGCCATTGAACTCCACATTAGTACTCATTCCTGCAAAATCTGTCCCCTCAACCACCACAAAATCAGAATTCTCCTGAAGTCGCTTAAATTTCTCGATAATTGTATCTAGGAGAAAGGCTTCATTTTTACGATTGATTTCCTTAAAGGCTTTTTGAATCGTGAAAGAATACATGTCCTCATAAGGCTGGGCAAGTTTGAAGTGCTCCTTGATGAGTGTAAGACGCCGATCCTTCTCTTTTTTACCAACAGTTATGATCGGCTTGAAGTAAGAAATCTTGTCTGTTTTGCAGGCAAGTAGATTTACCAAACCGAGTGCATAGATGGATTTTCCGGAGAAAGGCTCAGTAGTGGTGAGATAAATGGCATTAGTCATAGTTGGCTAGTAAATAACTTAGGTACGAAGAAGTAATTCTCCTCAAAATAGGACATATAATCTTGGAAATATCCTGATAAAGATCATCCCTAATCATATTTTTTTGGTTAGCGGCATGCTACAAGTAAATGAATTTTCTTTTGTGTCCTGATTGATCGAAAGATCCATGCGTTGCCGAAGAAAGACAAAAAAAACTTGGACTTAAGAATTAGAATTTTTGATCGAATTGCCCAATTTTCAATACCTTAATAAATGTTAATCAAAATCCATCATGAAAACTTTACTTTCAACACTGGTTCTCCTCCTATTTATAGGATTTTCCGCAAAAGCTCAAGAAGGAATCAATATTTCCGGAACTTGGATCATGAATGTTCAGACTGATGCAGGAAGTGGTTCTCCCACTTTTGTCTTGAAACAGGATGCTGAAAAAATCACAGGAACCTACACAGGTCAACTCGGAGATTCAGCTGTCACCGGAACCCTAAAAGGAAATGTAATTCATCTCGAATTCTCTATACAGGGAAACCTCATCAAATATGATGGCACGGTAACATCCTCTACAGAAATGAGCGGAAAAGTGAATTTGGCAGATATGGCTACGGGAACTTTCTCCGGTAAGAAAAAGCCCTGAAAGGAAGCACCGAGACCGAAAAATCATTTCTTTCAGATTTACTCACTATCTGCTAGAATCTGGTAGATAAAAAGCATGCGTATACATTTGCATCCAAACGAGTCCCAAATCAACTCATTTGATAGAATTCTGATTCTAGGCTGATTTTTTGAGATAGTGAAATCTTATAAAGTATACCAAACCAATCAACTGCCAAAACATGAAATCGAGCCTGCCTGAGGTAGACAGGTATGACCAAAAGCGACACACAGAGGGATGCTCCGATAATTATCGGGGAATCCATGCGAGATTCCACCTGCCTGCCGGCAGGCAGGTATGGCCATTAAAAAACAAATTATAAACACATGAAATGTCCATGAGAAAAGGTTCTCACACAGGGAAATGATAATTTTGGGCATTCCATATGGCTTCTAAAAATCAATTATAAACACATGAAAAAAATACCCTTATTCGGACAGCTTTGCTTGGCTGCCTTATTCGCACTTACTACCAGTTGTGCCGTCAATCCTGTCTCAGGAAAAAAGCAGATTGTACTGATGTCCGAAAACCAAGAAATTGGAATGGGAAAGCAGTCTGACCCTGAAATCACCGCATTTTTCGGAGTCTATGAAGACCCGGCAATTCAAAAATTCATCACCGAAAAAGGGCTTGAAATGGCCGCCGTTTCCCATCGGCCTAAACTCGACTACCAATTCAAAGTGGTGGATTCACCCGTAATCAATGCTTTTGCTGTACCTGGTGGCTATGTCTATTTTACCCGCGGCATCATGGCTCACTTCAACAATGAGGCAGAATTTGCCGGAGTTTTGGGTCACGAGATTGGCCACGTCACAGCACGCCACTCGGTCATTCAGCAAAGAAATCAAATGCTGGGACAGATAGGAATGATCGCAGGAATGGTACTCGTACCTGAATTGGCCAATTTCGCCGAACCTCTATCTCAAGGAATGCAAGTAGCACTTTTGAGTTTTGGCAGAGATGCTGAGCGGCAATCCGATGAACTAGGTGTGGAATATTCTTCTCGAATTGGGTACGATGCTACCGAGATGGCCGGATTTTTCAACACACTCGAAAGACAAGGTGCAAAACAAGGCGGTAGCGATATCCCTGAATTTCTGTCTACTCACCCCTCACCCGCAGAGCGGAATGCTACCGTTGCAAAATTAGCAGAGCAGTGGAAAACGAAATTAAAGTTGACTAATCCCGCCGTCAATAGAGATTCCTATTTGAAATTGATTGAAGGAATTGTAATCGGTGAAGATCCAAAACAAGGATTTGTAGAAAACAATATTTTCTACCATCCTGTGTTGAAATTCCAGTTCCCTACTCCCCAGGACTGGAACTTCCAAAACTCTCCACAGCAAGTACAAATGGGTCCAAAAGCCGGTGATGCCCTACTTTCTTTCTCTTTTGCTGGGACTGGTACATTGGAAGAGATTGCCCAGAAAATACTGACGCAATTCAAATTGGAACGAGTTGAATCCAAAAGAGAAACCATAAATGGCTTACCTGCATTACTAACGGTTGCGGATCAAAAACAAGAGCAGGGTACTATTCGGGTTCAATCCACTTTGATCGAGTTTGGAGGAAATACCTACCATATTTTAGGTGTTACAACGCTAGCAAACTTCCCTCAATATCAGCCAGTGTTCCTATTTACCGCAAGGAATTTCAAAGAATTGAAAGATGCTGAAAAGCTCGGCCGCAAGCCAGATGTCGTTCGACTACATACAGTTCCGCAGCGAATGAGTCTTGAAGCTGCTTTGCAGAATGCTAAAATGCCCACAGAACGTTTTGATGAAATAGCTATTCTAAACGGAATGCTCATGACTGATCAACTGGAAAAAGGAACTTTGATCAAAATTATTGCGAAATAAAAAATTTGACTCGAAAGGAGATCAACAGGCTATGAAGTTCAAATAATTTAAAACATTTAGAGAATGAAGGACATTAAGTTTTGGAGAGCATAAAAACTAACATTCCAATAAAAATAACAGAAATGGAAGGTTACAACCGCTCAAATATCAGCACTTAATGTCCTAAATGCTCTTAAAAGTAAAAAAAGGCTAATTATACGCTCCTTCACCTCGCACTTTAAATTAAATTATAATTTAAACCATTAAGAAAATGAAGGTTATTAAGTTTTTGAGAACAATTCAGCTTTAAAAAACAAAAATTCCATATCGGTAAGAAGAACTCTCCATACAAAATTACCTATCTCTTAATTTTCTAAATTGCCTTAATGGTTAAAAAATTTGGATCGTTCAAGTAGCAAACTTTCACTCAACATTAAAGAGAAGTAATTTCTCCGGTTTTTTTATTTTTCAGAATGGCTTTTAGGTCACCGTTGGGTAAGATTTCCTTTTTTATCAACCAATAGTTTTCATCAAATTCCTGATAAACTGATGGTTTTGTAAGTCCTCTCTTTCCTCGCCAAATCGGTAGCTGAACAGGTTCCCAAAGCTTGGTTTTGGCAGATTTATAGGCCGCATCAATAATTGCATTGACCACATAGCCGTCATAAAAAGTCTCTCGGGGTTGCGTCCCTTTCTCGAAGGCATCAAACATATCCACGAACATATTCGGGTAGCCCAATTCATGCGCTTCATCGCCTACCGGAAATAACCAGCCGGATGAAGTTTCGGCCTTTTCGGCTACATAATCTCCTCCATTTCCACTGGAAAACATTTCGAACCCCGTGCGTAGAAATGAATTAATCCAGATCGTACCTTCCGTCCCCATCACCTCATCTCGGAGGTCCATTCCACCTCTGAAGGTCCAGGAAACTTCAAATTGTCCAATCGCTCCATTTTCATATTTGACCAGCCCAATGGCATGATCTTCCGCATCAATCGGCTTCACCTGAGTATCGGCCCAACACATCACTTCGACAGGTAGCACGTCTTTCCCGATGAAATTTCTAGAAATCTCTACGCAGTGACAGCCTAAATCAAGGATTGCTCCACCCCCGGCTTTTTCAATATCCCAGAACCAATCTGAGTGAGGACCCGGATGAGTTTCGCGAGATTTGGCCCAAAGCACTCTTCCGATGGCTCCGGATTCCACGCTTTTTACAGATTTCAGGAACTTAGGCGTATAGCAAAGATCTTCCAGATAGCCTGCAAAAACTCCAGCCTCCTCGCAAGCCAATGTCATCCTCAGTGCTTCTTCGGCAGTTCGTCCCAGGGGCTTTGTGCACAAGACAGGTTTCTTATGTTTTACACAAAGCATCACTGCTTCTTCGTGCACATAATTGGGAAGGGCAATGATCACCACGTCCGAATCAGGATGAGCGATTGCCGCTTCCATATCAGTAGAAAAATTTGGAACTGAGTAATCGCTAGCAAACCGCTGAGCAGTTTCCTCCCTCCTCGCATAGATCATTCTTACCTCATCTCGACCTCTTCTTCCAATCAAAGATTCCGCATAGAAACGACCGATAAAGCCTCCTCCGAGGATGCAAATTTTCACCATGATTATTTGGGATTTATTGGAGACCAGGCAGGTTTTAAAAACCTGCCTGGTCTTTCACTTATTTTACGTTTAGCGTGATCTCTTTCTCTTTGACTAAGAAGTCTGCACCGGACACTTTCTTTTGGCCGCTGGCCAAAATCGCCTCATCCATTACTACTGAAACTGGAGTAATGCAAGAGGTGTGTTTTTCTCTAAAAGGCTTGTTGTAAGAGAGATTGTAAGCCGAAATTACCGACCAACGTGGCATTTCAGATAGAATTGCTTCAGAGCGGTGAAGAATATTAGGATGAAAAAAAAGCACATCACCAGCTTTCAATTCGCAATACACCAGTTCGGAGATTTTCTCAGCCTCTGCCACAAAATCCGGATCTGCACCCTGCTGTTCACCGATAAAGGAATGTTCCATTCGCTGCATCTTATGAGTCCCCTTCAAGACTTGAAGGCAGCCATTTTCTTTATTGGCATCTGTTAAGGCAAGCATCACGGAAATCATTGCTTCGGGGAAAAGAAATCCATTTTTATACCAGTACCCATAATCCTGATGCCATTCCCAAGCACCACCGACTTTAGGTTGCTTTTGCATAATCTTGGAGTGAAAATGGCAAACCTCTCCGGGACCTAAGAGCTGTTGAACAGACTCTACCATCCGCTTGCAGCGAGACATCAGCCCAAAGGAATCATCGCCCGCTGTAAACCAAAGCGTCAATTTGGTCTTTTTCCCATCCTGATCATTGAGATCAAATGAATTTGAAGTCACAGTTTCGTCTGTGGCTACCGAATGAAGTAATGCGATTTCCTCAGGGTTAAAAAGTCCCTGATAAATAATATATCCATCGCAATGATAGTCCGCAATTAGATCCGAGGTCAGCATAATAAAATGGGTTTATCGTGAATCCAGTCACAAGCATAATAAGCTCTGGCAATAGACAAATTAAATTGGTGAAAAAATCAAGCGGAACAAACGTCTAGCTCAGAAATTAAATCGAGGAAAACATTTTCCTTTCAATTTCCTATCTTTTTATCCTCATTAAAAGATCTCATGCGCCACTATCTGATTTGTCTCGGAATTATTCTACTTGTCAGCTGTAAGACAGAATCATCTTCACCGGAAATTTCCAAAACTGAAAGCTATGCGGATTTGGTTAGCCTATTCAAAGAGTGGAGAACTTTTGAAACTCCCCCTCTGCGAGAAGGAGCTCCTGACTATACCACCGAAACCTTTCAAAAAAGGTATCCTCAATTCCAGAATCTGCAGCGTAAACTGAATGCTATCGACTTCAAAAACTGGCCTGTAGATCAGCAAGTAGATTGGCATATTGTCTGGGCGGAGATGAATGGATTTGAGTTCAATTTTAGGGTTTTGAAACCTTGGGAAAGGGATCCGACTTACTACAAATCCATCTGGATGGAAAGAAGCGATGTCCCAGCACACGAAGGCCCGACTCACCATGGGATTACAGAAGTTTGGGCCTACTCATTCCCGCTTTCTGTTGAAGAAAAAGCTAAATTCCTGAAAGACTTAAGCCTCATCCCCAGGCTGAACGAACAAGCCAAACTGAACCTTACCGGAAATGCAAAAGACCTCTGGGTAGCTGGAATAAGAGACATAGAATTTCAAATTAAGGACTTGGATGCAATTTTGGATCTCCCTGGAGTATACCAAGACTCCGAGCTAAGTTCTGCTATTCAAGCTGCAAAAAACTCCACTTCTGAATTGGTCTCCTGGCTCAAAGATCAGGCATCTTCCAAAAACGGTCCATCGGGAATAGGCAAAGAAAACTATACTTGGTACCTACAAAATGTCCATCTGATTCCACTTACATGGGAGGACGAAGTCATGATTCTGAAGCGGGAACTTGCTCGAGCATGGTCTACACTTAAACTAGAAGAACACAGAAACCGAAATCTCCCAGTACTCAAAGCAGCTGATTCGCCTGAGGCTTACATGGCTCAGGCAGAACTAGGCGCTCAAAGTTTGATGAAATTTCTTGAAGAGCAGGAAATCGTAACGGTCAAAGATTATTTCGATCCTGCTCTGAGGAACCATTTGGGCGGTTTCGTACAGGAGGAAAAACGAAATTTCTTTTGGATCGGTGCTCATTTGGATCCGAGACCACTTTACTCGCACTTCTACCATTGGTTTGAGTTGGCTATAATGGACAATAATCCCCACCCCTCCGAAATTCGGAGGGGACCATTACTCTACAATATTTTTGATTCCAGAAATGAGGGAACAGCCACTGCTGTGGAAGAAATGTGGATGAATGCAGGCCTCTACGATGACAGTCCCAGAAGCAGAGAAATTGTCTACATCATGATCGCTCAAAGAGCGGCAAGGGGATTGGGTTCGCTCTATGCCCATGCCAATGAGATGAGCATGGAAGAAGCAGGAGGAATTCATTCTGAATACACGCCTAGAGGCTGGATGAAAACTGAAAAGGAACTTTTGATCTTCGAGCAGCACCTTTACCTCCGTCAGCCGGGATATGGTACCAGCTACATTACCGGAAAATACCTTTTGGAAAATGCTATGGCAGAATTTTCCAGACTCCATGAAGCCAAAGGGGTTGAATTCCAGATGAAAGACTTTTTTGATCAGCTCAACGCTATCGGTGGAATTCCGATTTCTCTCGGCACTTGGCAAATGACCGACATCGATCAACCGATCCGTAAGATTGTCAGCGATTATTCCGATAATCCAAAGCCTTTTTAAATTGACATAGAATCACTTAAATTCAAATCAAACATTAATTATCATGAAATGCCCATGATAAATACTTCTCACCCAGGGGGATGATTATTCAGGGCATTCCATGTGACAATTCAAAATCAAATTAAAAACACATGAAAATCGCCCTTACTTTATTCTTTGCCATGACGCTTACTTTGGCCTTTTCTCAATCTGAAAAAGAAGTGGAAGATGCCGTGCAGAAGTTTCGAACAGCTTTGCTTGCTGAAGATGCCAATGCGCTTAAAAGCCTTACCTCAGCGAATCTTAGCTATGGTCATTCTGGTGGAGTAATCGAGAGTCAGGCCGAGTTTGTAGAAGTATTTACTTCCAAAAGATCCGATTATAAAACCTGGGAGGTAAGCGATCAAACGATTTCATTCCATGGAAAAAAATTGGCCATAGTCAGACAAAATATTCTGGCAGAAATACTATCACTGACTAACGGGACAACAAATAATCTCAATATGGGCCTGATGATGATTTGGGTGAAAGAAAAAGGAGCTTGGAAATTACTTGCGAGACAGTCTTTCAGATATCCTCAAGGTTGAGGTGACCTTCTCGTACCAACTTCCATTTAGGAAATGCTTCAAATCATTTGTTTTCAAAGAAGTAAACCACTAGCATCTTGACGGGGGTTTGCCCCGAATTAACCGGATTATGCTCCAGCATGCCATCAAAAAGCATGGAATCGCCTTCGTTCATTTCGATCTCCTGATCGCGGAAAATGTAGCGAACCGAACCGGAAATAATGAATTTGTATTCAAATGCATCTGTTTGGACAAAATCACGGACTGAACCCGGTTGAATCTCCAGCACGACAATATCTATCGTGCATTGATTTACTTTTTTTGTGAAAATGCGAGAATACTCATAGCCTGATGCAGGTTCCTTCTCAAACTTTTGGTAATCAGCTTTCCGCTGAATAAGGATTTTACCTTCTTTTCCATAGAAACTCAAATCATTAAAAAAGTCATCCAAACCTACTTCCAAGGCTTTGACAATCTGGATCAAAACCAAAAGTGAAGGAATGGTACGGCTGTTTTCAATCTGGGAAATCAGACCTTTGGTCACTCCAGCGCGGTCTGCGATATCTTGTAGCGTGAGATTTTTTTCTTTTCGGATGCTTCTCAGCTTGTTACTGATTTGTACTATCACTTCCTGTTCCATGGAGAGTTTATTGGGCGATTTGAAAAAGGAAACTAATAAAAAATGAGATAAAGCTTCTTATGGTCGGGAGATATACTTGGTGAGATATACTTGGTGAGATATACTTCGTGAGATATGCTACGCGAGATAAGCTCCCTTCGGTCTCGAAATAAACTTCGGGAGATATGCTACGCAAAACATACTTCGGGAGATATACTTCGTGAAATACGCTACGCGAAATATACTCTGTGAAATAAGCTCCCTGCGGTCGTGAGATAAGTGGGCTTTAAACATCGTTTAGCAGCTCATGAGATTTGGCGAGCAATTCAAAAAAAGTATTCACTGGGTGTTGGATCTGTTTAGAAAATCCAATTTGCACATTCAGCCCCACTTATTTCACCCGACGAAGGAGGGTGTTTTTCAATTGTATTTCAACAGTATTTCCACAATATTTCAATTGTATTTCGACAGTATTTTATCCTTAATTCAATCGAATTTTTTGCTAGTTTCAACTAATCCATCTATAAACCCGAGACAATTTCCTCTCCCAATCCAAAGGAAAGCGTCATTCCATTTCCTCCTAGTCCATTGACAATCGTGACAATATCGTCGACATGATGGATGAATTCGGTTGCCCCATTGGTCATTTTAGGATAGATCCCGTGCCAAGTGGAGCCGATTCTCCAGTCTTTAAACTGAGCAAAACCTTTCAAAAAGTCCAAAATCATATCATTGACATCTGTCCGGTCAAAAGGGGAAAGATCAATGCCATACTCGTGACTGTCTCCGATGGTCAATTCACCCAAGCCATTTTGGGAAACCATCACGTGAATTCCCCATTCGATCAGTTCGGGATATTGATCTTGGTAGACTTCCTTCAATTTCTCCAAAGAAGGAGCCACTTGGAAACCCTTATAATGAATAAAACTCAAACCGGCACAAAGCGGAGGTCCAATCCTCCAGTTTTCAGGCTGCTGAACCAGTCGCATCATCTGAAGTTTGCACTTGGTGATGGATGTAGCTGCAAAAAGCTCAGGGTAAAGCGTCTCAAAATCAGCTCCAGAACAAACAAAAACCCGATCTGCTGACCAGCTTTTTTGACCTGAGTAAACTGTGTTTCCCTCAATTCTTGAGACCGCCCGATTCCATTCAAACTCAATTCCCGGGAGGCTTTCCAAGTATTTTCCTGTTTTGTATATCGCCTCTATGGGATCCACAATCACCTCATCAGCTGTCCAAAGTGCACCCTTGAGTCCATCAGGTTTGGCAGCATGACTTTTCTGTCTGGTTTGCTCGGGATTGAGAACTTCCGCAGATTTGATTCCCTGCATAGCTGTGACATACTCCTCCACAACCTGCATTTCCAAATCTGTGTAAGCCAAGTGTAGCGAACCGGTCTTTTCTACAAAAAACTCCGCTTTCTCACTCATCTCCAACCAGATTTTCCGAGATCGCATGGCCCGATCAAATGCAACACCTTGTGGCTGACCCACTGGCCAAACCATCCCAAAGTTACGAACTGAAGCTCCCTGAGCTTTCGGATGACGCTCGATAACGGTGACTTTCCAGTCCTTGGCATGAAGTGCGCGAGTGATGGCCATGCCGACAATTCCGGCACCGACCACGATAGCAGAAGGTTGGTTCATATCGAATTAGTAATCGAAAGTTTAAATGAAGAATTTTTTTCCTGTCGCCTTAATTTTCGTTGGAAATAAATAAATGAGCCAGTCATTAGTACCAGTGAAAGACTGAGGAAGATTAAAATCGCAGAAATGTAAAAGTTCAGCCAACTGATATTTCCCATACCTCCAAACTGCTTGAAAACCATAATCATGCTGCTGCCAAGGTAACCAAAACTATCCACGAGATACATCAAAAACCCAACATTTCCGGCATGCTTGAACGTGGCGATCAAGCGGTCAAAAAGTAAGCTATTGAATGGAATATATGCCATGTAAACTCCTGTCCCAACCAAAATCATCCAACTAAATGGAGATACCATTCCGGCCTGAATTCCAAGTGTCGCCAAAATTGCGATTGCAAAACCAGTTAAAATCATCCAATGATTAAGAAAAAAGGCGGTTTTATTACTTTTCACCAAAACCAAACAGGACATCAGAATCAGAAGGAAAAGGGTAATTGGAATTTCTGTCTGAGTAAGCAGTTCAGGTGGCACGGAGATATTTAGTCCTTGCCAGATTTCCACCACAAAATTGTCCCGCAAATCTCGAAGACCCGTTAGCATCATGTAAACAAGAATCAAAATGATGATCCCTGGTCTGAATTCCCTAAAAAACTTCTTCCGCTCAGCTTTATTCATAGGCGGTCTTGGACTACGCATCAGACTGTCTTCTGCTGAAGGATAAGGAATATGATTCAAAAGAAAAACTCCAACCAAAAGCAGCGGAAAGAAGAATGCTCCAGTAGTAAAAGGCATCCAAAATTCATTAACACCAAGATTTTGATTTAGAAAAGTACCTATTGACTTTACAAATCCCGAGGAAAAGACAAAACTCGCTGCGAGCATGCTTCCCATCATCTCAGTGAATTTTCGACCTTCCATGTAATGAAAAACTATCCCCCAAATCAAGCCCAAGGGAAAGCCATTGATCATAAAACAAAGGATATTGAATGGTGCAGGCAAAACGGCAAAACCGAGTAGCGCAAACCAAGAAACAGCGATTAAACCGACAATCAGCCAAGCTCTACCTTTGTCCTTAAGTTCGGAGATCATCTTGATCCCATAAAACTTGCTCGCCATGTAGCCTAGAGTCTGCGCCAAAATCAGCCAAACTTTCAAGTCCAATCCTAAAAAACTTTCCCCGTCAAAAGTCGCTGCCGCAAAAGGTTTCCGAAAAGCATACATGCTGCTGTAAACCAAAAAACCCATTAGAGCCGCAAAAACACTCATTTTAAAGGAACCGACTTGGGATAATTTAGATGAAAAAGCAGGAAACCGATACATAGTTACGCTTGCTGTGCGAGTTCAAAAGCTCTCACGATCTCCAACACTTCAGTCAGGGATTTTGCAAGATGGGTAGGTTTATGTGGAATCAATTCCTCTTCCGTGAAAACTCCTGAAGTAATTCCAATACTCATCAGGCAGCCCGCATTATGACCTTCATTGACATCAACCTCGGTATCGCCGATTTTGATCACGGTTTTTGGATCGGTGATTCCAAGTTCGCCCATGATCTTTTGAATCATGAAGGGAAAAGGTCTCCCCCGCTCCACCTCGTCACTTGCTGCACTGGCATCAATGTGCTTTCCACTATCCCAACCCACACGCTTCAGGATGATATCGGTGATATCGCGGCTGAAACCAGTGTCCAGCCCAACCTTGATCCCTATATCATGTAGGGCAGAAAAAACCTCCTCTGCATCAGCTATCGCACGAATGGAAGGATCATTTTCGTAGTAATCCAACATTCCTTGCACAAATGCACCGTGAATTTGCTCAATAAAGCCTTCCGTGATTTTTGAGCTATCGGGCTCGTGGATTTCTAAAAGTTCTCGGATAGCTTGAGGCTTGGAATACCCCATTTTTTCGTTGGCTTCCTGTAAAGTCACGGAAGGATATCCATGTTTATTTAGGGCTTTTTGGAAGGCCTTTGCCACGCTGTTTTCATCGTGGATCGTCGTGCCAGCCATATCAAAAATGGCAAGTTTGATCTGAGACATTGTTTTTATTTCAGGTTTTTGGCGGTACGAAAAGGAGGATTTGTGCATAACACGCTCCCCCTTGATCGTGCAAAACCAACTCAATTACTGTTGACAAACTTAGACTGTTGTTTACAATTACTTCAATTTATCCGATTATGGTTTTGTTAAGTGTTTGTTTAGAAAAGTTTTCCAAAAGTATGAAGCTTTAGCGAAAAACATGATTTTTTAAGAAATGATAGGCTTTTTGAAGATTTACAAAAACTTAATTTAAGATCATTGAAAAATAGGGCTGAGTTCTTGAATTTAGTATTTGTAAACAAAAATGCAAATGGACTTAAATCTGCTCAGCACTTCCGAAAAACTGGATTTGATATTTGGCTTGTATGAAATCGAGCATGACCCAAAGCGACACACAGAGGGATGTTTATAATCCATGCGAAGATTCCACCTGCCTGCCGGCAGGCAGGTGTGGCCTATAAAAATCAAATTATAAACACATGAAAAATACGGTATGGAAGACTACATCGGCGAGCCGGTTTCACAAATCGAGCACATGTGTCAGTCGGCTGAATTGGCAGAAAAGGAAGGTTTCGATGAGGAAGTAGTTCTTGCGGCATTTCTCCATGATATCGGCCATTTGTTTTCGCACTTACAAGCCACCGAATCGATGGGAGGATTTGGCACCAAACGACACGAAAAGATCGGCGCAGACTATCTACGAAAGCTGGGTTTCCCTGAAAAAATCGCCAAACTGGTGGAAAACCATGTGCAAGCGAAGCGCTACCTGACTTTTAGATATCCTGAATATTTAGAAAAACTCTCTGAAGCAAGCCGTCAAACCCTTGCCTACCAAGCTGGACCCATGACGGAATTGGAAGCTGCTGATTTTGAAACAGACCCACTTTTTGAGGCATCGCTGAAAATGAGAATTTGGGATGAAGCAGCGAAGTTGGAGTTTGTTTCGCTTCCTGACTTAGGGAAATTTCGGAAAATGGCAGAGAGGGTTTTGGGAAACAGTTATGTAAAAAATATCTAGACTTTGGAAGTTCTAAATCTACTTCGACGGACTTCCTCAACGTCCCTCTTGGATTTCTATAGTTACCAAACAAGTTGATAATCTTGAATCAAGAGGTTTGCAGATAAATTCAATCTAACTGCAAATTTCCGGATCATGTCGACTGTGAGTCTTCTTATACGATTTAAAATCTCTGAAACTTGACTTTTCCCTCCAATTTCAGAAATCAAATCAACTTGTTTGAGCTGCATTTCTTCCATTCTGATTTTGATTGCTTCTATCGGATCGGGATGGGTTCCTATAAATCGTATAAAAGCTAGCTGATGTTCAAAATATGGGAAGGAATCCAATTGCATTACCCACATCAATTCCCTCCAGCTTCAGCTGGAGACCAAAATAATCGCTTAATGATTCCCGGCTTTAGCCAAATCATTCATCGCTTACTTGTCAAAATTCGGCTAGAGGCTCAATGATATTTCAATTCCAATAAGAATGAGCTAAAGCCACATTCCAATTTATAAACCCCTACTTCACCGCTTTCTCCAACCCATTTTTCCCACCCACTATCGGAAGTGTCAGCACCGTCCCGTCCAAATTGATGGTAAGTTCGGTTCCCGGTTTTGGTAAAATGGTAAATTCTTTATCCGAAGAGAAAATCATCAACCCAATCTGCTGACCCGCTGGAATGATCTGATCATCCGGTTGGAGATCGAAACTGACCTCGTAGAATTTTCCAGGCAACAAAGGTTCTGATTCCCTTATAGAAGCATGGTTTTGTGGATCGGCCCAACCTCGAGTGATAATGTTGTCAGTGATTTTGGAATTGCGGCCTTCAGTCCACGGCAGGGAAACCAACCAAACCGAAAGGTTGGCAGCGGGCTTAGTGGAAGCAAGTTTAACGGTGATTCTCGGAATTCCCGAAATGTGCAGGGCTTCCTTGAGCACCGGACTAAGGTAAAGAAGTCGATGCTCGGAATACTCAGCCTGCGCCAATACCGACCCGGGAAATGAATAGTTGTCTACTAAGGTTTCTCTTTCATTAGAAGTTACCTTTTCCAGCGCCAGCGAACCCACAGCCGGTGCCCCAGGCTTAAGGTAAAAACTCACATTTGATGCTTCCGGATTCGGAAAGTCAGCATAGGCGGTTGGATTGCTTCTCTCATCCTGCTCGCGAACGATCCAAGCTTTTGGTTCTTTTTCCACTCCGTTTTCAACCCCATGTAGATAGCGGGTAAACCAACGATTCATCATCGAAAATGGCGGTGGACCACCATGCCCATTTTGATGGTAATAGATCATGGATGGAAGTCCTTTTGCTCGCGCTGCGTTGTATATCCGGTAACTATGCTCAGGCATGACGTTCCAATCGTTGAAACCGTGCGACATGAGCAAGGCGGCTTTCATCGGCCCCATCTGATTCAGGTAATCCCGTCCAGCCCAGAAATCATTGTAATCACCTGTGGCCCGATCCATTCCTTGCGCCATTTCGGTATCGCGGACAGTTTTGTTGTTGTAGGGTCTTTTCGACTCGTCACCACTGTGGATGAAATCATACAACACATCAATGTCTTCACCTAGATAGCCTCCCGGCGAGCGAACCAATCCGTTTGAGCGGTAATAGTGATAGTAGGATGTATTTGGTGCAATAGGGATAATGGCTTCAAGACCTTTCACTCCCGTAGTCGCAGCGGCCAAAGGCAAAGTTCCATTATAGGAAGTTCCGGTCATCCCAACTTTCCCAGTCGACCAAAAGGCCATCACTTTTTCATTTCCATCCGGAGTGGTGTATCCGTTTTCTTTACCGGTTAGCCATTCGATTACCGCTTTCGGCGCGAGTGATTCATTTTCTCCACCCACAGTCGGCGAACCCTGAGAGAAACCTGTGCCGGGAGAAGAGGAATGAACGACAATATATCCACGAGGAACCCAAGCCATGATTTCGTCATTGGAGATGATCGGACGCTTACCTCTTCGCTGCACTTCTACGTGAGTTCGAGGAGGAGCTGTGGCACCTAGCTCATGTCTGACATCCCAAAATAGCCCAGGCGCATTGCCAGCTGTTCCTGCATAGTATGGGCTGCTGGCATAAATGACCGGAAGCTTAAGTCCTTCTGTCTCCGTCTGCCTAGGACGAGTCACATCTACATGCATTCGATCCAACTTCCCATCGCCATCCGTGTCAAACTCCGTTTCAACCCAGAGATCATGTCGAATCCAGTTGGAAGAATCCTTCAATTCAGGCAGGATTTGAGCTTCTCCGTTTTCGAAGATCGGTTTGACTTGGGCGAGTAATGAAGGGCTATGAGTTACAAGGAAGCAAGCGAAAAGTAAGGGGCGTAGGATTTTATTCATGGTGGAGTTAGATGTCAATGGGTAATTTTATGAGATTAATTATCGTAATGCTTCAGGTTTGAATTCTTGTGATTTCTAAGAGCTTTTAAATTAGGCTTTTTGATCCAACAACCATAAACCAAATATCACTTCCCAAGGAATTCAGGTTGAACTTCAAATCCATCCTCAAATTCCACTTAAATGCTTTTGAGTTGCAACAATATCTTAATTCCCTTCATTTTCTTAATGCTTCAAAATGCTTTGACCCAAGAATGGGATTGGCAAAAAAGTTTTTTTTTACCATTAAGAGAGTTAAGAAAATTAAGGGTTTCCAATCAAAAATTATTTCCCCGATAGCAGATTTTGATTTGCCACAAGATCTTAATTCCCTTCATTTTCTTAATGGTTCAAAATGTTTTAACTCGAGTATGGGATTGGCATTTTATTCTCCAAAAGCCTACAAACCATAATACCCGATTGGGATTTACTGCCTTTTAAATATTCGCTGAGTGGTTTTGCAGAGATTTCAACTTGCATATTTCCTGTTCCCGCATGCATCAGGTGGATTCTTCCTTCTTTTTCAATGGCAAAACCCACATGAACGATATCCAGATTTTTCATGGAAGTGGTGATGGCAATCAGGTCTCCGGATTGAATGTTTTTCTCAAGACTTTCGATCTCAGCCTTTGGGATAAAATGGTAGGTCCGTTTGGCAATCTCAGCTTCATCAGTCTTGATGGATTTCAAAAAATCAGAATTACTAAGCTGGGTATAGAACTGCGGATTTTCAGACATAAAAGTTGGCTGATTCGGATATATAGTCCCACCGATTTCTTTTGTAATATCCCGGATAATGCCTTTTTCCTGATTTTGATAGATCCAATCTGAGAAGTAATGAAGTCGGGAGGAGTAATCTTTTCTCACTCCATCCTGATATCTGATTCGCTCCAATTCCTGCTCAAAGCCCTTAAAACTCAAATCCCCTAACATGGCAATCCGAGCCAAAGTCACCACCGTTTCCAGATAAGTCGTGCAATCCAAGCCGGTCAGATTGATCACCAACTTCTCTTCTCCGGGTAGTTCTAGCGTCTTTTCAACGTATGGAGTTCCAAGAAAACTCTGACCGATTTCCAAAGTCATTTCCTGAATCGATTTCCCAGAAAGGTCTTTCTGAGAAAGGTCGGTCAAAACTGCATCCAATCGCTCCCGACTTTCCAAAGAACAGACGGTTTGTGCGCTAAGTGAAAACGAAAGGAGGGAAAGGAAAAGGGTTAAAAGGCGCATTGGGTTTTGGAATTGGAATTGAAAGGGAAAATAGGTGAATTTTACTTATCAACATAAACCAAATCTATACCACAAACTGCCTGAGGACAGAAGTCCTAGTATCCATTTGTGCAACAGGTTGTTGAACAAGTACAGGTCTTATTAGCAATCTTTTGCCAGTAAGGTCATTTACCTTTTAATCGCTTGATTTCCCTGTCGAAATCAGATTCATAGGATTTATCCTGGATTGTTCGATATTTCTCAAACTCTCCTTCTGCCTTTAGCTTCGCTTCGATGGCACTTACTTTTCCTTTATTAGTTAAAATGGGGTAGTTAGAGAGTTTCAAGAAATTCTCCAAAAAAGTTCTCCAATCTTTCATGCGCATGACTATTCCCCTTACCGCGTTATTTTCCGCCAAATCCAGATAAGCAGAGACTATTCTATTTAGTTCTCCAATATGTTGTTCATTGAGGTAGTTTTTGGCAATACTTACATCCGACTTTAGAATTTTCCCTTCAGGCGCATGTTTCCAAGTTTTTAAACCCATGTAAATTTTGGCCGCATCTGCTTCTGTATAAATTATTTCTGCCGCTGTTTTACCGGAAATTGCCCACTGCAAAGTATTCTGAACAGCTACGAAAAAATCCTTGGTATCTGGAGCATCTTTTTCATAATCTGAGGCCAGTGCATAGATATCGGTGATTTTTTGATAAAACCTTCTCTCGCTAGATCTGATCTCTCGAATGCGCTCAAGTAATTCATCAAAATAATCTTTTCCAAAAATCTGCTTTCCTTGCTTTAGGCGCTGATCGTCCAACACAAAGCCTTTGATTATGTATTCCTTTAGTGTTTTTGTAGCCCAAATCCTGAATTGTGTGGCCTGGATTGAATTAACCCGATAACCCACTGATATTATCACATCAAGGTTATAAAAATCCAGACTTCTCTCCACCTCACGATTTCCTTCTTTTTGAACTGCTCGAATTTTTCGAGTAGTTGAGTCGGGCAACAACTCCCCACTTTTATAAATCTCCTTGATATGATAGGTGATCGTGTTTGCTTCAACACCAAACAGTACTCCAATCGATTTTTGAGTTAGCCAGAGCGTTTCATCTTTTAAAAGCACTTCGACCCTCACTTCCTCGGTTTGAGTTTTGTAAAGAAGAAAATTATCCATAACAATCCATTCTAATTAAATTGGCTAATACCACTTATAAAAATCAGCTTTTACAAATAAAAATACCCGAAAAAACTTAACTCCCTTTCAATTTCTCTCCCTTGGCGGAAAGCTCAGCCAATTGCAAAATTCGAGCATTTCTGGTTTTTTCGGTTTTGGCCAGTTTCAGCCAACGCAGGACAAATCGCTTGCTGGAATCATTGATTGCATAGAAAAATTCTTTCGCTCCGGCATGCTTCTCAAGTTCATCTTGTAGATCCTGAGGCACGATCAGTTGATCCACATCATCCATAAAATCCCACAAACCGGATTGCTTTGATAATTCAATAGATCGATAACCCGCCTCATGCATTTTGCCTTCCTCGATCAGTTTGGCTGCACGATCTTTATAGGTTTTCGCCCAATGCTGCACTCGACGAGGAGAAATCAACTGCATCGTCCGTGAATCATCCAGCTTTCTTCTGATGCCATCGATCCAACCAAAACAGATGAGTTCGTCCAAAACCTCAGTAGGGGAAAGGTACTTTTCAGGGACGATTTTCAAAAAAGTTATCAGCCAAACACTCTCCATCTGTCCATGATTTTTCTCCAGCCAAGCTCTCAACTCAGTACTCGAGGAAACTTCAACTTTGAGGAAATTGTCTGTTTGGATCATTTATAAAATTCGGAGGATTGACTTTAACTCTTTTCTTTCAGGGCTGAAACAATCAATTTCTCCAAAATGTTAACGTTAATATCTTCCAGTTTATTAATATAGAGGCAACCAGCACCGGTTTTGTGTTTTCCCAATTTCCCAAGTGCATCCGCCTGAGCATTCACATCAAAAACTAGATGAAGCGAGAGGTTTGCTTTGCGGGGAGAAAAACCGATTTTGAACCAGTCCACCTCGCGTCCTGTACTTGGACTTTTATATCTTTTTAAGCCAAATCCAATCATCGAAGCACCCCACATTTTCGGCTTCTCCTGACTCAACTTTTCCATCAATTGGAGTATTGCAAAACTATCCTTTCGCTGCTGTTCATTCGTCACCGAATTGATGAAGTCCTCTACACTTGCCTCGTTTTCTTTTGTCTTTATTTCTGCCAGTTTTCCCATGGTGAGTTTGGTATTGAGTTGTAATGGTTTTTGATTAGACCTATTTTTTTTACGCAGACTTTTTATTCTCGTTCCTCGATTATTCTTTTTACATATTGGATGTAGGCCTCCTTTTTGAAGTCGAACCAATCTTGTCGATATGCTGAGGAGTCAATTAGAATTTTGAAATTCTGAAAAGGCTTTCGATTGGAAAGTCGGTCTAAAATCCGTTCTCTGAACTTCAAGTCAGAAATGAAATGAGCAAAGTTTTCCATTACTTCAAAGCCTTCTCTTGAGTCCAATTTTTCAAATCGCTCATAATTCCCCCAGTCATTTTCGATTTTCTCGATCAATTCCTCCCAAGGTTCAGGATCAAACATGTGATCTTCCTGACTAGGATGCCATTCGATCTCTCCGGTAGGTCTATGAAAGTAACAGGTCATTCCGCAATCCAACCATTCTGCAATTTCCGCGATTTGTTTTTCGGTGAGGTTCATGGGGTTAGGTAGTTGGTAAAGAACCTAATTTCGGAAATTTACCAATTGGTCAAAAGGGAATTGAATAAGATCATCCTTGCCCAATACCTCTTCTTGCATATTTATAAAAAAATAACAGATTTGGTTTTGAAATAATACCTCCTTAATCCAAGGTATAAATAGACATAGTTATTGACAATTTATTGACAAAAGCATGTTTTTTTCGCAGTTATTTGTCAATAAAATATCGGGTATCTCTTCGCTCCCCTCTCCTTTTTAACCTCCTGTTTATCAATCAATTGATTTGTCTGGTACCGTAGTATACGCAGTGGAATCTCTTTTCCAATGCGCTATTGTATATCACTTATTGCACTTTTTTCGATTTTATTTAGATTCTCGATTATAAGAGCATCCAACCTGTATGGCTGTATATTTTTTAAGTTGGTCTGACCTTTAAAATTGTGCTTTTTCAAAATCCCTGGTTCAACCAAGTAGGTAGTCCCTTTAGTTTTCCCTCTCGATTTTACCAACTTCAAATTTACCAACCTGCCCATCCAAGTCCTTATCGCTTCCTTCTCTTCCAGTCCCAAAATGCTGCTAAACTCCAAAGCGGTAAGGGAAGTATGTTGAGCAATTAAACCCAAACTAATAATTTCCTTTGATTTTAACTGAAACTCCTGATTCACTTTTTCGATAAATTGAATCAACACTTTATGTAACCTCCTCATGCTAATAACATCTCCAATTTCATTTTCCACTTTTCCCAATCTTTCATTTCCTTGGTCTGCAAATCCATAAATCTTTGCGTGTGGTCATGATGGATTAAATGGCAAAGTTCATGAACGATAACATACTCGATACACCCTTTTGGAGCTTTAATCAACTCCGGATTTAAAATGATTTTTCCTTTAGGCGTACAGCTTCCCCAGCGTGTTGGCATTTCTCTTAACACTATAGAACTGGGCTCAACTTTATGCCTTTTAAATTTTTCAATCAGCGGTTGAGCTATAGTATGGAACTTGGAGCGTGCATGCTGTAAGTACCAGTCAATCAACAAGTCCTTAGCTTTTGACTTCTCATTGGTTGTGACTTCAATGAATTTTCCTTTCAGTTTGACTGATTCTTCATTTCCAATTTGAATTTGCAATCGGTATTGCCTTCCTAAATACAAATGGGTTTCGCCACTTATGTATTTGCGTTTTGGTGTTTTTGGTTGAAAGGATAGAAAAAAGCTTTGCTGCTTGATAATCCAAGGAGCTTTTTTTCTGATTTTCTCTTTAATCTTTTCAATAGAAGTGTCAATTGGTGCTTTTACCAACACTTCCATTTCCGGAGTCACAGTTATTCCCAATGATTTCCGATCCGAATATTCCAATCGAAAATCAATAGTTCTACTGCCAAATTGTATGGCTTCTTGCATTATCTGTATCGGATTTTGGCAACTTCAATACAGTCTTCTGCAATCTTGTCCATCTCTTTGAATGACAATTCCAAATGGTATTTATCTCTTACCTCATCAATCAAGTAGTCGCCAATTTCAATCAATAATTTCCCTGTAATATTGGTTTTGAATTGCCAATCAATGATAGGTTTACCATGGTCGAGAACTAAGGCCTGAATGAGGTCATCAATGTGCAAGGCGGTTTGGGTCGAAACTTCTTTCCTAACCATGATGTCCTGAATTTTATTTGAAAGAGCTTCAATTGTCAATCCATAAAATGCTTTTGCCACATTTCTTTCATTGAATTGCTCGGGAATGTCTGTGTCTGTGTGAGCCAATACATTGTCCATTATCTCCTGAACTCTCTTTAGATATTGTGCTTCATTTATTCGTTTAGCTTCATAATCAGCAATAGTCTCTTTCAACATTTGGGAGAATTTCTTGTAGAATGCTGGATCTTCATCCATTTTTTCTGCAATATGCTTAGCTGTTCTACTAGCGATCTTATCTGCTTTGGCTGCCTTTCCTGTGGTATTTTCTACTTCCTGTTGGAATTTGTCCTTATCGAAAATATTCACCAATTCTGTAATGGTCTCAATTTTCTCAGTAGTAATGTGAGTGTCTATCAGTTTTTGAATCTGTCCTTCATATTGTTTGTAGTCAATCACATCACTATATCGCTCCACTACCGCCAAACGCAGTTTTAGGAACATGGTCAAATCTTCTTTGTAGCGATTGATGGTTTTTTCTTCAGCTTCTTTATGGAACTGCATAGAAGAAAGAGCCAATTTCAAACACTTCGCAAAAGAGGCCAACTTATCGTAAAACAATACTCTTATCGCCTCATCCTTCAATAATTGTTGATAGGCTTCCGCATCTCTTTTATTTGTAATCGTTTTGAAAATATCCCAGAGTTCTGAATGCTTCTGAGGTAGTTTTTTGATCTCCTCAGATATATTGGTAAGTGTTCCTTCCAAATCCTCCTCATCAAAATCTTCGAAGGTCGAATACATCAGTAGGGCATCGTCCAGATTCTCAATTACCCCATAATAATCAATGATATAACCAAATTCCTTGTCAGGATAAATGCGATTAACCCTGGCGATGGCTTGTAGAAGTTTATGGCCTTGGAGATTTCTGGTGAGATATAAAACTGTATTTTTTGGCTCGTCAAATCCCGTCAGGAGCTTATCAACTACTATGATGATTTCTGGTTCATTCTGATTTTTGAATCGATTGATGATATTTTTCTCATAGCTTTTTGAATTGCCATGTTCATCCATCATCTTTTTCCAAAATTGATTTTCCTTCTCGGTTGATTTTGCATAGGCACTTTCTTCGCCTTCTCGTTCATCTATCGATGAAACCAATACTTCAGAACTTACAATTCCAATTTCATCTAAGTATTCTTTATATCTAATTGCATTCACTTTTTTGTCGCAAACCAATTGACCTTTGAAAGGTGTTCTACCTTGCCAATTATCCCGAAAATGATAGCTGATGTCCCATGCTATCATGCGCATTTTTTGCTCTGCCGAATTCAAATGGTCGTATCTGGCAAACTTCTTTTTGATATCTGCTTTTTGATATTCGCTAAGTGGCTCCGAAACCATTCCAAAAAAGGTGTCTATTGGACTTGCATTCACATTCTGAAATGCCAGCCTCCCTTCATACAGCAGAGGGACAACAGCCTTATCCCTAACAGCCTGGTCAACCGTGTAGGCATCGATTAATCCTCCAAATTTCTCTGCTGTACTCTTGTCTTTTTTGAAAAGTGGGGTTCCGGTCAGGGCTATGAAACACGCATTTGGCAATGTCTTTTGCATGTCAATATTAAAGGTGCCATGCTGAGTTCTGTGGCCTTCATCCACTAAAACGAAAATATCATGGTTCTCTAAGGGCTTGCCGATTTTCTTTACTGCTGCGACAAACTTATTGATAATGGTAGTTACGACTGCATCGCTGTTGCTTTCCAGCAATTCAACCAACCGCTGTCCAGTACTGGCATTTTCTACAAACTTGCCGCACTTGCGAAACGTGTTTGTGATCTGATTATCCAAATCGGTTCGGTCGGTAACCAATACGATTTTGGGATTTCGAATGCTTGGTTCCATAGCAATGGCTTGTGCCAACATGACCATGGTTAAAGATTTACCACTTCCTTGTGTATGCCAGATAACTCCTCCCTTTCGGGAAAAGTTACCCTCACCCCCTGCCCCTCTCCCTGTTGGAGAGGGGAAATTGTAGATATCAATCCTTCTTAAAACATCCTCAATATTGCTGAACACCTTTTCATTTCTAAATCTAATTATGTTGAACCCTGAGGAGGTCAAATATTTATCTCTTATTAAATCATGTTTTTGTCTTTCAAGATTATTATGCACTTCTCCATCCAATTCAACAATTAGCTTTTTTTCATGGCAATAAAAGTCGACAATGTAATGGCCTATCTGATGCTGTCTTCTAAATTTGAGGCTGTTAAGCTTTCTGTTTCGCAGAAGTTGCCAAAGAATTTCTTCAGCAGGAGTTTGATTTTTTCGAAGCTCCCTCGCCTCATTCAATAGCCCAGTAAATTGTAGGTTTCCCCTATAAGTTCTCTCCTCCCTCTGGGAGGAGTTGGAGGAGGGTTGAAGAATCTTTATTCTTTCTATCGATTTTTTGATGGCGAAAAACTGCTGGTACCGCGCTACCTTTTTATCTCCATTGTCAAATAGAATGTAATTGAAAATCAAATCGATGAATCGCTCCGGACGGCACAAACCAAATAGGTATTCATCTTGAACAGTGGGTAAAATTTCCTCCTGCTCTAAAGCATCAAAGTATTGGCGAACGTATTTAAACCGATCCGAAAATAATTGCTCTTTAGCTGAGGTTGAGAGCGGTTGGTTTTTAAGTTTCAGTAAGGTGTTTTTATAATTCCGCTCATCCTCATCACTTTCAAATTTCTCCTGCCACTTGGCCCAGAATTTTTCGGGTGTGGCATTCGTGGCATATAAGGCCTCATTGCAACTTATCGAAAGTAAAAGTTGGGAATAGACATATAAGCTGCGGATTCCATCTTCCTGTTGACTTCTTAATTGTTGGCTGATGGCTTGTTTCAATGGATCTTTCATGTCCGGTCGCTTGCATTCAATATTGCAAAGCGGAATTCCATTTATGAACAAGACCAAATCCGGCCGGTAATGCTCTTTGCTTGTGCTTCGCATGACGCCGAATTCCTCCGTCACATGAAACACATTATTGCTGATGTTTTTCCAATCTATGTATTGTAGAGAGAAGCTCTTTTTATCTCCATCCACGCTTTGTTCTAAAGCATGACCCAAAGTGATCAGGTTGTAGGTTTTTTCGCAGGCGGCAATGTAGCCCTCATTCATGGGCAGGTTTTTCAAAGTCAAAATACCCCGCTCTATATTTTCATCTGTGAAAATGCTGGTTTTGGTAGCGCTCACCCGGATGCTGTTGATCTCCTTCAGCTGCTTTCGCAACACGTCTTCCAGTAAAACATTTGAAGTTTTCCCACCTCTCAGACGCTCAGCTTCTGACGGACTTAAATAGGTATAGCCCAAATTCACCAACATCTTCAATGCAGGAATCTGACTGATATGGTCTTCTTTAAAACTTGGCGTATCCATATTCATTTTAATTTCTTATTTCCTCGTTTTCAAAAATGTAGTTATATAATTTTGTTTCTTCTGAAAGTGCATCGTTTTTGTAAAAGCCTACACAACGAAAGTCTACGTCAATTTTGCGATAGTATTTTACAAAAGGTTCATTCTTATTCATATAATATAAATGGTTAAATAATTCTGCCTTAAAATCGCATGGCTTCTCCCGAATTAAAAATGAATTAATAGATTTCCATCTACTGTCTGCGTTGTTACCTCTGTTATTGCTTAATTTTGTGGTCTTCTTAAGCCACTTTGGTAAATTATATTCAATAATGCTCTCATTACTGATATCCATATTCTGCATATATGTGGCTTCCAAATCATCGGCAAATGCTATTAGATCATGCACAACCTTGAGAAGTTCCCGCTCACTAATATTAAGTTGCTTATTTTCAGTATAAAATACAGGCAAATCGGCACAAATAAAATATTTAAACTCATCCCTGCGATTGTTGTCAAAACCAATTTTCAATATAGGGTTAGCGGCATAAATTTCTTTCTGTTTGCCAAACCGCGCAAGATTATCGTATTTGAAACCTCTGCGGTAAATGGGTGTTTTAATTCTGAGATAGAATACAGGTTTGCTTAGAATGTGCAGTCCGGGTTCATAATAGTTAAACTCTGCTATTACCGGCTGATGGCGTTTATTGGCTCGTATATGTTTAATGGCGAATACTTTATTGTCTGCTGATTGCAGGTTATTATCATATATATAAAACTCAGTTTTATAATGTTTTGCCAAGGCACTTAGTACGGGTTCTAAAATGGTTTTACTAGAAGTAGAGTGTTGTCCTTGCAGAGCAGTCGCCTCTATATTTTTGAAATCGTTTTCATACAGCACCGGAAACGGATCTTTGTTTTCGTAAGCTGCCACTGCCGGATTATTGAAGCTTTTTTTCCAGATGCTTTCGTCCATCCGTTCTAAATAATTTATCTCATTGCTCTGTTCGATCTGGATAAACTGATCAATCAATTTATCAGCTTCTTTTTTTCTTAAGATAAAACGGGCTGTCTGGTCTTGGTCAATGGTGTTTTTCAGGTAGGGGTAGTGAATAGGTAAAACGGCGGTTTCAGATTTGCGCAGTTGGTTTTCCATTTTTCCGTTTAGTCTGTCTACCCTGCCAACCCTTTGTTCGTTATCACCCTGTGTCCAGGCTAATCCATAGTGAATTACTTCGTTACAATGGTAATGAAGGTTAACGCCTTCCTGCAATACAGAAGTAGCTACAAGCACATTTGGGTAAAAAGGGGTGTTGAAGGCTTTTAAAATACTGCTCCTGTTGGTATCGGCACAAACAGGAAACACAGGGGATGTATTATTTAAGAAAGTCCATTTTTCAGTTAATAAACTTTCCTCAGTTAGGTTTAATTCCTTTTTATAAAATATCTGGAAGGTAGAAACGGCTTTGGCTATTAAAAATGCCAGGCCTTTTTGTAGCATATCTTTTTCGACAGATTTGCAAAATGACACGTAGAGTTCATCAGGTTTTATGTTTTGCTTTTTACTGATATTTTTGAAGCTGGCATAAAACACAATTAAGTAACTGCTTGCAAAAAATAATCCTTTGGTAAGGTAATTAGCAAAAGCTTCCTTCTCTATTTCTGTAAACTTAATGTAATCGTTTAAGCCTTCACGCAAAAGTTCATTATCTGATTGTTGAGCCGTATTCACCCAAATAGTAAATAAAGTTGGAAAGGTTTGAGGAGCAATCTTCTTTACAATTAAATCAGCGGGAAAACTGATGTAATTAAAAAGGTAATCCTGCTTTTCTTTACTCAACCCATGAAAGCGAAGCTTACGGGCCGTAACAGCATAGTTTCTTTTTTCGCCCTGGTATTGATAATCATGGAAGGTATAAGGTACCCCCATGTAATCGGCACCGGGATGCATAAATACAGAATACAGTTGAAGCTCTTTCAGAAACCGGTTCCTGAAGTTGGAGCAGTCGGTTGTTTTAAATTTACCTTCCTTTTTTATGGTAAAAAGCGAATAGTATTTTGATGAAACATTATATGAATCATCCACTGAAATTTCGCCGGAATCGGTATTGGCGTCTTCTATTTCTTCGGAGTCTTCAAACGTACTTTTCGCTTCGGTGGCAAAATATTTTCTAAGCCTGAATTCATTCCAATATTTAAAATCTTTCGGAACATCCAATGCTTTCGCATCTAACAACAATGTGGTGAACTGATGGTCGTATGCCTCAATTACTCTTCTGCTCAATTCAAATACCGAAGGAATTCTGCGGACAAAAACCACTTTCTTATTAGGGTGCAAACTGTGGTTATCGTCAGGTGAAAGATTATCCACTGTTTTGTTATACTTAGGATGTACCGGATATTTTTTATACACCCTGTAATGAGCTTCGGCTAATTCCTGAATAACATGCTTATCATCTCGTTCATCAAAGTCGGTAGATTTGCTTTCAACATTGGATGGGGTAACGGTTTCAGTTTTGCGGGTAGGTAAAAATTCAAACCCTTCCAGGTAGCCGTAGAGTAATTTATAGGGGTTTTGTCTTTTTGAAGTGTCCTTATGTTTTTTAAACTGCTCTGCTTTGTGTTTTACCAATGATCGTTGGTACATCGCAAAAAATAATTTTTCCTTAATGCTAATCATTTCTACCGGTTCATCTAGTTCTTTACGGTACTGGTGCTTGGTTTTATTGTGTAGCCTGCGAAATCGCCTGACACATATCTTGTCGAGAATTTCGGCAGGAGCTATTCCTTTAAAATTGTTATTAAAAATAGAGACAATGCTTTCAATATTTTTTGAACTGGAGTGATTAGGAGTAGCCGTTAGTAATAAAGCTTTTTCAGATAAGAAAGCCATTGGATCATTTTGCCCCTCGTAATTCTTGACGTCTCTTTTTGCAAAAAAAGCATGAGCTACCAAACTTCTATTGGTATCAGCATGGGCATTACGTAAATAATGTGCTTCGTCAAATACAATTAAATCGAATGGAGTATTATCACCTATCGCCAGTTTTTTATAAATAAAATCGTTGCATTTTTTTGCGAAGCGGTACATCCAGTTTGCTTTTTCTTCATCACAGGATTTTTCATCTATATTTTTGATGATATTGATGTGCAGTTTATCTAATTCCTGTTGGGTGATTTTTTTAGAAAGAAAATTGCTTAAGGAAGATGTTTTACAGACATATAAAGAAGGCCATCCCTGATTTACATAATTCAACAATTCCAATTGATTTTCGCAATAAATAGCTTGCCTCAATGGTTGCCCGTTGATAGACGATTTGATGATATCATCATTAAACTTATAATGATACCTTATAAAGGTTTCATACTCGTTAATCCATTGGTCGGAAACTGTTTTATTAGGTGCGTATAATAATATTTTGGCATTTGGTTTTTGCAACCACAACGTGATCATGATTGCCAATGCCTGGTAGGTTTTTCCCATACCCACTTCATCTGCCAATAATGCCACATTTTTTTGTTGTAGTATATTCCAGAGTTTGGCTGAACCTTCTGCCTGTATCTTAGGAATATCCTTTTTGCTCTTGGCATCATACTGCCATTCAGTCTTACCATACTGAAAAGAAATATAATTGCTGATGTGTTCAGGTGTGATCAATTTCATTTTATGGTCATAGCTTTTTTTATAAATTTCAAATCCTTCCTATCCAATTTTAATAGCTGTTCAAACTGTACTATTGATATTGTTTCAATTGGTTTTTCTGAATATAGATTAAATAGTTGAACACATTCATTTATTTCCATTGCCATAAAATAATGAAACAACAGATCGTCTTCCCTCTTTTCTTCTAATACTTTTTGAAAGGAAGTTTTGAAAAGCGACTTAATATTGATTAAACTACCCGGGAGCCTGTAGCCCAATTCTTCCATTTTTTGCTTAATGTTTTGATTCTCATTTAAGGTATCTGCTAATTTTTGAAAGGCTACAAACATCAAGTAATAGGATTCGTGACCACTGTAGGCAAAGAATGGCAGCTCTTCTTTTTCAGAACCTTTGTTGTCCTCTTCATCAAACTGATATTTAACTCTTGATTTAGTAGTAGTTCCTAAAGGGTTAATGGTAAGGGATTCAAATAAATCGTAGAAAGAAACATACCCTTCAATTGGGCGTTTTTGCTTACCTGCTTCATTCAAATAGCCTACAAATACAACTTCGTTTTGGGAATTATAAACAGTAAACAGTTTGTTTTTCAACATTCGGTTAAAGCCATTTAAAAAGCTGAGGCCGTTAATAGCAAGCAATGGGTAACGTTTGTTCGGTTCATGAGGCAGAGCCACTGTGAAATTCTTATCAGTATTATCCCATTCCAGTTGGTATTGAAATGTATCCCAATTTGCGATAATGTCACAACTAATTGAAAAGGCTTTCAGTACTTCCTTCCACTCATTATCCATATCCACTTCATCTGTTCCAGAAATTGTGTTTCCGAGTATTAGCTTGAGGTTTTGTAATAATGCTGTGCGGTGTTTTGGGCTTATGGGTTGAATGATACCTGCTTCAATATTTTTTTCGTTGGCTGCTGTTTTTATTCCCAATGCGCGGTAAGAGCAATTCCAGGAGCCTATAGCAATTTTATTTTCAGTGAGCCAAACTTTGGCATGGAAAAGCGTTTGCTTTACTTTATTTATATTCTTGTCTATTTGAATTTGTATGTCTCCATCTTGTTGTAATTTTATTAACTCTGTTGGAATGATTTTTACTTTTTGTGAAGGGCTAATATCTGGTATCAGATTGATTTTGCTGAAACCATATTTTTTAATATCGCCCATTAAAACTGCTGTACTTTTTGAAAAATACGGAGACCAGATATTCAGTTCTTTGCCCTTAATTTCATCTAGAATGTTAGCTGTATTAAAGTTGTGTGCAAATTTCCAGTTAGCTTTTTCATCAGACAGCTGATTAGCCCATTTTTCCAATGTTTTTAATTCTGGCAGAGCAGGATTAAGTCTTGCAAAAAAATCAACTACTTGTAATGCGTTTTCTTTATTCTTTATTTCTTTTACCACTATACACTCTCTGTTACTGCTCCAACCTGCAATAGTCAGGTTGAATGATCCCGTAATTAAATAAGCAGTATGAGCTCCTTTTAAGAAAATCACCTTAGGATGAAAGATTGGCTCTTGTGTAGTTGAATTTAAAACAACAGATGCCTGAACAGGGTATAAGTCAATACTAGTTCTTTTGCCTTGTTTTAAATCCAAAGCTCTGTAATCGTACCAGATTTTTATCTTGAATTTACTTAACTCTAAATTCAATGCTTCATAATCCTCAGCACGTTTTAATTCACTTGGCTCTTTGCCAACTATTGCAGTCAGTACATATTTTTCAAGCAATTCAATATTGAGATTGAACGTAGTAAACCAACATAGCTCTGGAGCTATATCATTGACAATATGTTTAAATGTTTCAAGCAGCTTCATTAGTCAATCCTTTATGCAAACTGTCTACAGTTGGTAAATAATAAGAATTCACCCAAGTCATTGATTTTAAATAAGTAAGGTGTGGGTCTGATATATAAATTGATCTGTGCACGAATATTTTATTATCGGCACCAATGCTCACCCAATTTAAATTGCCACGGGTTTTCATGATATCCTCATGGTACTTTATCAGGTTGATGATAAAATTCTCTGCAGATTTATCCGATTGCGAGGCATTGATATAAATGTCCAATAATTTCTGCAGCCTGTTTATGGCTTCCTGATTAATATAGTCAACAGACAAATAGGCTGTTATTTTACCGGGATCTACTTCATTGTTTTTTAACCAATGATCGATAAACTCTTTTAAATCATCATCTATTTTGGAAGTAGCAGAGCTTAATATTCTATTAATGCATTTATCAATGAGGGTAAGCAAGGGTTCAATGGCATTGATAGCACCCAAATAAGGATCATTGCTTTCGCTGTATGCACTAACTATGATCTTTTGAAAATTGAGACCCTTGACTTTTTGCTTTAAATATGCCTTGTACAAAATGCCGGCTGTATCTTCTTTTAATCCTAATCGATTCAGCCAAAATGACCTGATGGCTTCGTCTACGTAGATATCTTTTTTTAATAGAGCCACATATTTTTCTTCAATACTCTTTGTAAGTACATCTTCTACTTTATACTCAATAAATGCATTCGCTTTAATAGTAAAGTTTAAGAGTTTGTTTTTTATTAATTCTGTAAGCACAATTTCTGCTTCCTTCCAAGGGGAACTTTTAAATATTTCAGATGCTTCTTTCCATACCTCTGGGTTATTGTAGATATCCTCTTCGTTTTGCTTAAATACACCCATTTGCAGAAAAGGACCTTTATGTCTGCCATGGATACCCAATAAATACTGACGAACCAGAATGCCTTTATCTCTGTTGACCGATATTTTCTCTATTGTATTTCTTTTCGATTCATTGTTTTTAAGATTGCTTAATTTATTCTTACCGGGAACAACCAATGAACTATCTCCCAGATTATACGTGGCATTAATCAACAGATTTTCAAGAAAGATTACCATTCCCTCAAACAAATCTGATTTGTTGAAATAGGGTTTTTTACGAATCAGCTTATTAACACCATCCTCTTCTTCACTGGCACATTTTTGAAGCAGGTAATGATGAAACAGGTTGAGGGTATAGAGTTTAATATCGGTACTAATTGTGTTGAGTTTATTATGAAATATTTTACTTCCAATAGAAGTCCATATAATTCTAAGGCCCATTGGGTCAATAGATCCATCACTAAAGATGGACTCATCGTAGTCAGTAAAAATATTATCCAGTGTATTCTCTCTAGCCATTAGTTAATTTTCTAATTCTTAGACTGATATGGTCTTCTTTAAAACTTGGCGCATCCATTACGTTCTCTTTTCATTTGTGTCATGTATAGAAATTGCGGCTTTCTATACAGGTTGGGTTTCTTTGGAAAATATCCACTTCATTACCTCTAATAAATTCCCTAAGACTTCTTCTAAAAGTTGTCCTTACTCTCCAATTCCTTTAATAAGTCATTGTTTTTCAATGCATAACTCAATTTATTATTGGTTCTTCTTCTAACTCTTCTTCTATTTCTTCTTCTAACTCTTTCCTGATTTACATTCATCCAATCCAGTATGCCTTCCACGCCAATCCCCTGTATTTCTTCGCGCTAAACTCTTGTGTTCTCTAACACAATCTCTAACAGGTTCTCTAACACAATCTCTAACAGGTTCTCCGGTTAGTTCAACCATTTTGTAAAGTTTATGGAGAATTTTTAAGCTGTTATGGAGAATTGTCCCTAATCAAAAACCCCGATTCTAACCTCCAGTGAGTGTTTCTTATAAATTACAGAGAATTCATCGCCCGTTATGGAGAATTCTTTTATTGGCATTTGCTCCATTTTCTTTGACAATTCATCTGCCTAGCACATCTCTAACTGATTGAAGCCTGTTATAGAGAATTTATCGCTCAATATGGAGAATCGCTTCTTCTACAGCCTTTTGATCATTATGGAGAAAATCTTCTTCTAATTCTTCTTCTAAATCTTCTTCTAACTCTTCTTCTAATTTTCTTTTTGATTCTGCACCCAAATTGAATTCTTAAATGTTCCCACATTCTTTATTCTATTGGATTGCTTCAGTTCAAACAACAGATTTTTCACTTTATTCTTTTTCTGTATTTCATCCATCCAATCCGGCAACTTCTTCCAGAGCAATTCATCTATATCACTTCTTTCTAAACTTTTATGTTCCTTAATTGCCTTCTCTATCAAATCCAGATAGTAGGTCTTATCAAAAGCTTTATTTTTGGAATAAGCAGCTTTCTGACCAGTTTTTGCTGCTACTTTTATTCCAATGAAATAATTTGGCTTTCGCCCTTCAATCAATTTTTTGTCCCGGAGATGTTTCTCCTCAAACTCTGATAGAGGCTTCTTCTTCTGCACCTTGTCAAGCATGATGATTTCATCCAAAGTCAGGTCTCTGTGCTGTGCCAAAAGTCTGGCATATTCTATGTCCAAAATCTTTCCTGAAATGGTGACTTTCACTTTGCCATCAGAAAGGTCATAGTCTGGCATTGGGAAGAAGCGCTCCCGCTGATAATTGAAAATCTTTTTGATTCCACCTCCGGCAGTATCGACCATTTTGAGGTTGAACATGGCTGCTGCCAAAAATCGGTTGCGGTAATGCTCTTCAGGAGCATCTTCCTTTACCACTTTTTCCACACTACCAGGGATGAACGAACCAAGGTTGGTAAAAATCAGTTGGTCATCCATTTCCACTACATTGATTCGCCCATGCTTGGTGTAATCCTGATGAGCTATGCAGTTGTTTAGGGCCTCACGAATAGAGTAAGGTTCATATTGGTTTATTTCGTCGGGGAATAAAGTACCTTCTTTGATGTACCGGTATTTCAGATTGCGAATTTTCGCATACACTTTGTCAACAGCCAATATCATTGGGCAACCGAAGATGGCATAGTCCTTATCATTGCCCAGTGCATCTTTCAACAGCCATCTTACTTTTGCTTCGGCCGGATTGATAAAGTGTTCTGATTCCTCTCTGCCCAAGAGGATAATGGCAGTTCGGGTGATTTTTCCTTTGATGGTAATCTTTGCCTTATTCAAAAAAGTGATTTCATCCCACGTATCCACATCAGTCGCTTTCTCAGGAAATTTATTTTTAAAGTTCTTTCTAGCCAAGGCAATTGCCTCTTCGTCCAAATCATCCAAAGTAGCGCCGGAAACAATTGCGGCACTCCAGTCTTCGGTAGTAGCTTGTGCACGGATGCGTTCTATTTCTTCCAAGTTCAGCGGAGAAAGTGCCTCATTATCCCTGCCATAATAATGTCCATCAAATGCAATAGGGAAACCTTTTGGAGCAGCTGGTATCTGAAACATCACCACACGACCTTCCGGCACTTTCAACTCGTAAATCTCAATAAACGTGATCCGGTTTGTTGTTTTATCTCCAATTTCACTTTTCAGTTTATCCAAGTCCTTTCGTTGTGGGCGGTACTGAGTGCCCACAATGTCGTGCTTCTTATTCTCTACCCCAAACACCAGCCAGGCATAAGTCTTGCCTTTCAGGTTGGCCTCATTGCTCAAAGCAGAAAAGTATTTACCCAGTTTCGTAAAGTCATATCCATTTTTAGCTTCCTTAAACTCCACAATTTCATTCTCTGCAGTGAGATTGCGAAGTGATAGAAGGATGTCTTTTAATTCTGAATTGGTCATTGGCGATTGGATTTGTCGTTTTGCATAATAAAGCCGTCCACTTTATTGTGCAGGTCTCGCTGGAAACGTATTGAAGTTTGAATGATTTTAGAGTTATTAAGTTCTTCTTAAATTTTCAGGTAAAAATTTATCAATTTCCGCATCAGTGAAAGTAAACTCTTCATTTTCTTTCAATGCCTTCGAAGCCATTGAATAGGCTTTATTAATTGTCTTAGGTGCGCCTCTATAAGTGTTTATAAGTTTCTCGTTCAATTCATCTCTTGTCAATTGAAGTAACTCGACATCTTTATTTCCAATTCGTATGTCAACAAGCAACGATAAAAATTCTTCCCTAACTTCAAGAATGTCTAATGCTGCTTGTTTATGCTTTTCAGCAATAGCCAATAAATTAAAGTCCTTGGAATAAAGTGTTAGAGCAAGCATTAAAGTTGAACAAAGTGCTGCTATAAACTGGAAAATTTCTCCATCTCCAAAAACCACAACAAGGATACTTGTAGTAGTTAAAGCTGAAAGGAATATTTCTATAAACTTCAGGTAATCACTCCGCTCTTTCAGAAGATCAGCACACTTTTCATGGGTTTTGTGAGTGTAGACCACTCTCCCATAAATTTCTCGTATTTGTGATTCAAGAAAACTTCTTTGCTCTGTCATAAATTAGTTATTCTGAAATTGGAACATCAATGGAATCCATTGCAACTACAATATTATTTTTGATGATATAACACTCAACAAAATGACTTCCTTTAAAATTTGTATTTTCTTTTCTTTCAAGAAACCCAGAATCATCAATGATTTGACCTCGGATGCAATCTCTTTTTATAGCTTGTTCGCCTCTATTGGTGACTTTCCATTTCACAGAATATGGCGCAGGCACATCTATTCTTTCTATGTAAAACCTTAATGACTTGTTAGGGCTCAACTTAATTTTCCTAAGAAGATAGTCTCGAAGTGACCCTTCCCTAAATCCATTTTGCTTAACCTCGCAGTCTATTTTTAAGTCATACGCTATTTCTACTTGGTACTTCGATTCAATGAATTCTTCAGTATTACTATAACTTTCATTAATAGCCCGAGCTTCCTTCTCTTCACTCGCATATTTAGGGAAATCATTTCCAAAAATATCTCTCCATTTATTGTGTTGTCTTTTATCAGAAGATGCATCAATCGCTTCCAATGCTAAATCAAAAGCTTTTTTAGCCTTCCTTTTAAATGATTTTTTGACTCTCACTCTTTGCTTACTACCCAAAGCACCATATTCTGCTTGATCCTTTGGCTGATTGTATAAGTACTCAAAAAAGTCTCTGCACATTTCATCGTAATAAGCAAAACTCCTTTTGTCATAATAATCAGTTGACTTTAGGAAATTGTATGCAAGTGTATCTATCAAAAGTCCCCCCATGCATACGCCATGCTTGTTTTTCCATGACCTTGCCATTTTACAAAGGCGCCTCAGATTCCTATTTTTATTGGTTTCAAATTCCACCATGGCATCCATTTCCTTTCTTGGCTTGGTGATTTTCCAAGACCCATCACCATAAGTGTCCGGGTACCTATAATCTTTTTCTTCTAATTCAAATACCGGTTGTACATCAATATGAGAATCATTAAAAGTTACAGTAACCACGCACCTATCCACTTTTATTTCAGAACTAGAGTATGTATTTGAGATTGCTGCCTTTATATCTCTCAATAATTTGGTTTGCCCACCTGATTTATTGTACTCAATCCATTTGGAAGCTGGCATAATATACAGCATGTCTAAGTCTGAAATACCTTTGATTCCTGTATACCTACCATAAGAGCCGACTTGTAAATTATTCGCAGTTTGTGAATCTGTATCTCGAAATTCCTGGTTCAAAGCCTTAGTAATCCGACCATAGCGGTACGAAATATCTTCAGCTTTTTCTTCGCGAATTTTGATATTGTCTAGGAATTCATAAAATATCTCGGATGTATTCATTTTTAAATGGAATTTTTATTTAACCTTACCTTCCTAGTCAATAACAACTTCGTCACTATCATTTTTTCTAAAATCAATATATCTTGTACTTTTGCTCTGCTTATTTTACCATTGGAAAAAGGAGTTTCGGGGCTCGATACATCACGATATGTATCGAGCCCTGCGGTTTTTATGGAATTAGGCCTGATTTTATTTCAATTTTGGAGGACATTTAATACCTCATCGTTAGAAACCGCAGGATATTCTAATTGCCAATCACTAATTTCTTTAGATACCCATTCTATGTTTGGAGTTTCTTGATGATTCAAGTTGAATTTCAATATTGAAAGTCTTTTCTGGAATTTTTTTACGATTTCATCTGAAAGTGTTTTGCCACACTTGATGGTGTTGATTGCTGAGATTCTTTCATTTAATTCATGTTTCATATTCTTCTTAGTTTTCTATAAATACTTATAAAATCTCAAAAATTATTTTTTTGAAAAAATTCTTCTTTCAACCTCACCTTCCCCGTCAATAACACCTGCATCAACCCCTTCTTCTGTTCTCTCAACTTCTCCGCTTTGGCTTTGAGCAGGCTGATTTCTTTATCTGCCGCTTTCAGCACTTGGGCAATGGCGGTTTGTTCTTCGAATGATGGAAGTGAAATAATTTGATTAATAAATTCACCTTGACCTAAGGTCTTGTTTCTTCCTGCTCCACCAGGTGAGGCATTTTCCAGTAACTGCTTGCCTCTTGGTGATTTAAAATAATATAAGATAAAATCTAAATTGAGTTTCCCTTCCTTGGGTTTAAACATCGGGAATCTATGAGATGCTATCATACCAATTTCTGAATCTGTTGTTTTAGCAATTGCCTGCTCCCATGCAAATACAATATTTAAAACCAAGCAACTCGGTTCAATCCAGAATACTCTCTTATTGCCTAGTTCTTTTCCTGAAACTTTATCTTTATAAAAAATGCCTTTTCCATGAGATCTAATGCCTATTTGTTGGTAAAGAGTTTTTTCTTCAGGCACAAGTGGATTACGGATTGGGCTTAAAATCTCTTCTAAAATTACTTTTTTGTACTTCTCCTCATTAAAGCCCTTCAACCTTTTCTTCCCCGTTAGCAATTGCTGCATCAGCCATTTTTTGCGGAGTTCTTTTTGGGCGATGAGTGCGGAGGTGGTGTGTATGGAGGCATCTGCAGTGCTTAAGATTTGCGCGATGGCTTTTTGCTCGGGGAGTGGGGGAAGGGGGATTTTTAATGAGGCATATTCTTCTGCATTAATTCCAGGTTGCCCACTTCGCATTGATGTAGTTTTAACCCAATCCCAATAGTGTTTTGTTTCCGTGAAATATTTAAGATGTACAGAAGTCAAAAATTTTTCAATAGGTCTGAAACGAATTAAGAAGCCAGCAAATACAAGAGTTCCATCTTTAGGATCATATAAATATGTTTTCCCAACTGTAGCTCCAGTTCTTGCAAAAACAATATCTCCATCATTTAAAATAAACTGCTTATAATTCGGGTCATCCACGGAAGCTTTTTTATCCAAAGAATATTTCCCCGCATCGTCAATATCTGTTATCCGCAAGTATGTAGGTAAAACTTCTGAGAAATCAACTGCTGGGGCATTTATTCCATACTCCCCTTTTACCAAACAACATTCTCCAAGTTTCTTAATCTCCCAATCAATTGGAATTTCAGTATTGTAAAACGCTTTGGTGTTTTTTGTTTCAGCCATCATTTCACCAATTGGTTTAAATATTGGTCGATTTCTTTCTGCACTTTCACCAATTCATCTTCCAATTTTTCTATCTCCTTTTGCACCGCAGCAATGTCAACTTCGGCTTCTTCTTCGAAGGTGTCCACATAGCGGGGGATATTTAGGTTGTAGTCGTTTTCTTTTATTTCATCTGCAGTAGACACATAGCTGAATTTGTCTTCAACCACCCCGGGCTGAAGCTTGCCTGCCGCAAAATCCCGATAAGTGGTCACAATTTTCTCGATATCGCTTTGGCGGAGTTTGTTTTGGTTTTTGGCAGATTCATAATGCTTGCTTGCATCGATAAACAGGAAGTTCCTGTTCTCGACTCCCTGCCTACAGGACAGGCTGGCGCTCGAACTGACACCTTTTGCTTTGTTAAAAATCAGAATGGCAGCCGGAATCCCTGTACCGAAAAACAGGTTGGCAGGTAAGCCGATCACCGCTTCGAGCAGGTTTTCTTCGATTGTGCGTTGCCGAATGCGTCCTTCACTGCTACCACGGAACAATACGCCATGCGGCACGACTACACCGGCTTTGCCCTGTTCGTTCAGCGTTTCGATCATGTGGGAAATGAATGCCCAATCGCCTTTGCTTTTTGGGGGAACACCTCTCCAGAAGCGGTTGTACTTGTCGGTTTCAGGATCATAGCTAATGGTGGTTTTGTCTCCTTCCTTATCTTCTACCTTTCCCCATTTGTCTAATGAAAATGGCGGGTTCGCCACTACAGTATCAAACTTCATCAGCATGTCACCTTCTTTCAGCTTAGGATTACGGATCGTATCGCCCCAACGAATGGTGGCATTGTCAAAGCCATGCAGGAACATATTCATCACCGCCAAAGCCCAAGTACTGCCATTGGCTTCCTGTCCGTAAAGGGAGAAGTTATCAGAACCTACTTCTTCGCATGCTTTGATCAGCAAAGAACCTGATCCACAAGTAGGGTCACAAATCCGTGATCCGGGTTTAGATTTAGTGAGTTTTGCAATAAGTGTGGATACCTCTTTTGGCGTGAAAAATTCTCCTGCTTTTTTCCCTGCATCACTGGCAAAATTTTCAATCAGAAACATGTAAGCACCGCCTATTATATCATTGCCTTCAAGATGTGAAGGACGTAAGTCAAGAGCTTCTTTATTGAAGTCCAACAAAAGGTTTTTCAATCGGGTGTTTTTGTCTTTGGGTTCACCGAGTTTACTGGTATTGAAGTCAATATTTTGGAAAATCCCTGCACCGTCTTCACTGTATAGTTTCTCACGGTTTGCTTCTTCTAGGTCAGTCAGGGCTATATTGATGAGTTCACCGATATTGCCTTCATTTCGCGATTCGTAAAGGAATTTGAAGTGGCTGTGTGCAGGCACCACAAAGCGCTCATGTTTCATCGCTCTGTGTGCGCGTTCCTTATCTCCACTGTACTTTTTGAGATGCGCCTCGTACTTGTCGTCATGGACATCACTGAGGTATTTGAGAAAGAGCATGGTAAGCACATAGTCCTTGTACACACTTGGGTCGATGCTTCCTCTAAAGGTGTCGCAAGCTTTCCAGACTGCGTCATTGATGTCTTTTTGGGTAATTTTGGCCATGATAACTATTGTAATGCGTTGATTATTTGTTGCTGAATTTGTTTTTCACGAAGCGCTTCAATCTCTTGCTTCAGTTTTTGTTCGATGATTCGAAGCTTTGCGATTTCCAAAATCGTCTTTTGGATTTCAATACTTGGAACAGCTACTTCCAGATTCTCCAAAACTTGCTTTGAAATAGAAGGAATGGAGCTTCCGATTGCTTGACTCTTCAATAATGTCAAAGTTGAATGACTGTTGAGAAACCAGGCCAGATATTGCGGTAATACTTTTTTATTCGTTGGTCTAATTACAAAAAAGGAAGTAGAGGCAACGGCAGGTTTGTTGTGATCCTCGAAAACAGTTGCAAAGTTTTTTGATCCTTTCGCAGCGAAAAGAACATCGCCATTCTTTAAGAGATGCTTTTCACTTATATAATCTGACAGCAAATCTCCGTGGAGAGCACTTTGCAATTGGCCGTTTTCGTCAAAATGTTTTACCTGCAAATAAATTACATCTCCTTCGCCTAAGGGTTTGGCGAAGAGTCCAGTTTGGATCTTTGTAATTTGGTTAAACAGCTTTTTCAAATTTATTTCTTTGTAATGACGCTACAAATCTAGAGAAGTTTTTCCAATTCACAATCTTTTTCATTTTTTTTATTAAGTAGGATAATTACAAAATTTAATAATCTCATTTGTCCCATCTATTCTGACTTGGATAAAAATAAGTTATTTGAAAATCCTAAGGAATTAGCTCTACAAGTTGCGAAGATGATTTCCCGTCAAAAAACCCGCTAGATCAGGTTATTTAGAATTATTCCCTCCCCAACCTACCAATTCCCACTCATTTAAAAAAGCCCACTCCACCCTCTAAACCCACTTTATCCGACAACAAACGACTACAATCGAATACAAACGACTAGCTACCGACTACTTTTTGCGGCATCTCCCAACTTTGGATCATCAGTTATTGGCTAGCGGAAATTGTTAATCAAATCTTTCACATTTAACATTTTAAAATCATGAACACGCTAAGAAACAAAGTTCAGCTCATCGGTAACCTGGGTGCCAAAGTAGAATTGAAAACCCTAGAGTCCGGCAAAGTCGTAGGCCACGTCACCATGGCGACCAACGAAACTTTCAAAAATCAAAAAGGCGAAAAAGTCACCGAAACCACCTGGCACAACCTCGTCATCTGGGGCAAGCCGGCGGAGACACTTTCCAAGTACACAGACAAGGGTTCGGAAGTTGGTATCGAAGGTAAACTTACCAACCGCAGCTACACCGACAAGAATGGTGAGAAGCGCTACATGACCGAGATCGTCGTCAGCGACTTTCTCCTTATGGGCAAGAAAGGGACAGAGGATTGAGATCCTTGTGAATTTGTAAATGGTAAAAGGTGAGTTGTGAATAGGTAAACAAAGCCTTTCACACCTCACCTTCATGTCCAGTAAAAAGGATTTTATCCATCCAAGAAATTACTTCTCTCCAAACCCGATGAGTTTGAGTTTCAAAAAATCTGCGGAAACCTGCCCGCGGCAGGCAGGTCTGTGTCCTTTTCTGTGCAAAACTTGCCTGACGGAAGTCAGGTCTGCGGGAAACTTTTATGAATAGGAAGGAGATTTGAGATCCTAGTGAATTTGTAAATGGTAAGCAGTAAGTTGTGGGGGTGCACTAAACCACTCACTACTTACCACTTACATTTTACTTTTCACAAAACAAAACCAACTACCGAACCATCTCCTTGATTGCCGGAAAGGCTTTCGAATCAGGATATTCCATACCGAGCAATTGGAAAATTGTGCGTGCTATCATGGCAGGTTGCCACTGTCCTTTGGATTTCATTTCGCCAGTAGCGGGAGTATCCGGTCCGATAGCCATCATCCAAACTTCTCCAGCAATGGGGATACTTGAACCATGACTTCTCCAAGAGGATTTGTTGGTACCGCGGCCGTGGTCAGTAGTAATGATCATTGTGGTTTTATCCTTGTACTGAGGATCGGACTGGATGAATTCCCAGATTTCTTCGATGTAGGCGTCCAGTTGTTTTATAGACCAGATGTATTGGTCATATTCATTGTCATGCGCCCAGTCATCCGGCTCGCCATAAGCGATATAAGTTACCCTTGGCTTGTATTTGTTCATCGTTTCCATCGCATAGTGATGGGTAAAAGCATCCAATCTTACCCCATCCCATGGACCGCGAATTTCGTCCTGCATGCGATTGATCATGATCTCTTTGTCAGTCAAATCATCCCCCTCAGCCTTGTCAAAACCGGCATTAACAGGCACGCCACTACGCTCCTTATTGATGATAAAAGGAAACACATCCCAACTGCCGAACGCATAAACTTTTCCTTTATACTCCGATTTTTGGTTCAAATACTCAAGAAGAGTTACGTTGGGGTTATTGATTTTGGCATTGGATTTAATCCGTTCGTCATCAGCAAACCCGCTCAGGATTTCATTGTATCCGGGATAAGAAAACCAGAAGGAATTGGCGTTGTTAGCCATATTTCCATAAGCCCGATTTCCATAGATTTGACCTTGTGATGCGATAGTACTCCATGCGAAAGGCATCAATAGTTTTCTTCGAACCAAAGGGTCTTCATGCCAAAAATCATCCAAAAGTGATCCGGCGGATTTGATTAGTCCAGTATCATCGATAAACAAGGAATCAGCACCTTTGAAGACTTCTTGCCACCTGAGTCCGTCTATGGATATCAGGACAATATTCTCGGTTTTGGAAGTTTTTTGAGCAAAAGACGATTGAAAAGCCAAAAAGCTCAATGTCAGAAAGAGGAAATTGAATTGCTTCATTTTGATTTGGGTGTAGATTTTTAGATGAAAAGAGGCTGTCTCAAAATAGTTCCTGTGTCAGTATGAGCACCTTACCGACATGAGTCGGGAAGTACGAAGGCCATTTTTAGGAAATAGCACTACATTTCGACTTCGCTCAATGTGACATGCTGTACTTATGAGACAGCCTCTATCATTGAATTAATTTACAGGAATTTACTTCACATCCCACCACACTCTTGTGGTAATTGCATCAGGACCTTGTCTTGATATAGCTGCTTTATAGTTATCTTCATTCAAGGCCTGAGCACTTCCAGGATACATAAATCTCACCGGAACAGTATTGATAAATGCAGCTGGTCCCGGCTTGATGTCAGGATAGCCAGTTCGCTTCCAGTCATGCCAAGCCTCCATCCCGGTGAAGAATAACGCTAGCCATTTCTGGGTTCCAATCTTGGAAAGTTTCTCTTGAGTCGTACCAGAATAAGCTACTCCTGCCTGAGTAAAATAAGCGTCATCCAACACTAATCTGCTCGCAATATTCGGTTGATTGATCAGTGTATATCTAGCTCTGTAATAATTAACTGAGGCATTGATCCCTTTTTTATAAAAATCCTCAGCAGAACCTGAGGTGATGAAACCTCTTTCTCTGGCTTCTGCCAAGATAAATTGCAGTTCTGAATAACTCATCAAAATCGCTTGATATCCGGTAGGATTTGCCAAAGAAGTACAAGCTGAACAAGCCCATAACAATCCAACTCTTGATAGATAGTTTGATCCACCCTTTGCAGGATCTCCTGATGGAGAAAACTGAAGTGCTTCTTCATCCCCCAATCCATTTGGTACTCCAGAATAAGCTGTCACTGCACCAACAACTCCCGCAGCGGAAGCATTTGTAGGCTGCGCAAAAGCAAACAATCGAGGATCGTTTAGACCTTTCAGTGTGCTTTCCATTTTCACACTCAATCGGTACTCATCGAAGGAACCTGATCTAGTAGTGTAAAGTGGATGTTGATTTGGCACATCTGCCAAATATTGCAAGGCTGCTTCTTCATTTGTTCCCTCGAAAATCGGAGACTGAGACGGATTATTCAAAATGGCCTGCATTGCTGCAGAAGGATTCTGACGGTCGGAGAGTCTCATCAGGATTCTTAACCGAAGTGAATTGGCAAACTTTTTCCAACGGATTACATTTCCATTGAATAAGATATCGCCGTCTACACGCTCAGCTGTAGTTCCCAAAAGGGTATTTGCCTCCGCAAGTTCTGCAAGGATTCCTGCATAGATTGACTCCTGTGAGTCAAACTTGGGATAATTAACACCGGCTTTTGCTTGCAAGGCTTCAGAATAAGGAATTTCACCATAAGCATCTGTCATGTATGAGAACAAATGCGCCCGAAGTACTTTAGCAATACCGACATAATTTTGCTGATTTGCCGCTCCTGAAATCTCAATGACGTTATTGATATCTCGCATTGCATTGTAGAAGTTGCTGTAGGGATTACCCTGTGGGCCCCAGTTGTAGCGATCCTCATTTGTAAACTGGATTTTGGCAGTGTACTGCATCACTACGTTTCCGTATCCCCAAGCATTATCAGCAACCTGATTTGTCGTGCTACGAATCACAGTAGGCAAAAGCAAAGCAGAGGAAACGGTCTCTGGACTATTTGGATTGGCATTGATTTCTTCAAAATCTTTATCGCAGCTACTCATTCCCAACCCTAAAATGAGGGCGAAGACTGTAAAATATTTTCTATTGAATTGCATGATTTCTTTTTTATGATGGTTTGAAAATCAGCCGATTAAAATTTAACATTGATATTGAATCCTATGCTTCTGGTAGATGGGAAGGCCATATCCTCTACGCCTGGAATAAGTGTTGCTCCGCTCATTGCGAGGGTTTCTGGATCGAAGTGTGGATTTTCTGTCCAAAGGGCAAGATTTCTGGCTACCAGCGAAACCTTCACATCCTGAATAGGCATTTTTCCTAAGACACTTCTTGGGATTGTGTATCCGATAGTCACTTCTCTTAGCTTTAGGAAAGTGGCATCATACATTGCGGCTTCCACATTGTTTCGCTCATAGTATCGGTTGTGCCAGTTTCTGGAAGTGATTTTGATGGTATTTGGAGTAAATGATCCATCGGCATTTCTAATGACACCCTCCGATACGATACCATTTCCTTCTACAGTCAGGTCATAGCCATTTTCACGACCGAATAGTGTCTCTTCAAGTTGACCTGATGTAGAACCGATAGTTTTGGTGCGAGACACCACGATTCCACCGTATCTGAAGTCAAATAAGAAACCTAGGTTAATGCCTTTGTAGCTAAGATTATTCTGTAACCCCAGCATCCAATCAGGATTATAATTTCCTCGATTAACCAGTTTCGGGTCGGTAATCGGTGTTCCTGATGTGTTGTGTATGATTTGTCCAAAGTAAGGAGAAGCAGAATCTTCCACTCGGGCAAAACCTGCACCGTAGATATTTCCCATTCGCTCACCAATTCTAGCTTGGATATTTGCACCGTTTCTTCCTGTCAGGGTGTAAGTATCCAACCCTTCGGTCAATTCCAGAACATACCCTCTTGTTCTTGTGAAATTGGCCATAAAGTCCCAAGTAAATCCGTTAGGAGATTGAACAGGTCGCCCGCTTAATACGATTTCGATTCCCTTATTTTGGATTTCACCTGCATTGATGATTCTGGAGGCGAACCCTGTGGAAATATCCAATTCTATCGGGATGATCTGATTTCTTGTTCTGTTGTCAAAGTAGGTGAAGTCAAATCCAAGTCTGCCTTCAAATAATCGGATATCCAGACCTGTCTCGAACGATGCGGTTCGCTCTGGTTTCAATGCTGCATTGGAAAGTCTATTGGACTCTGTTTTGGTCTGAATGGCGCCCCAAGCAACGCCTGAATTGAAAACATTGGTCAGTGCATAGGGATTGGTATCATTTCCTACTTCGGCATAAGCTGCTCTAACTTTTGCAAAAGAAATTGCTTTTGGCAGTACAAACATATCCGAAATCACGGCACTTAAAGTAGCCGAAGGATAGAAGTAACTATTGTTATCAACAGGCAAAGTACTGGACCAGTCATTTCTTCCTGTCAGATCAAGGAATAGTATATTCTTAAAGCCGATTTGGCTAAATCCGTAGATAGAATTAATTCGCTTCTCTGATTTAAACTGTTCGACCTGAAGATTTACGGCAGTATTGGTAAAGTTGTAAATACCCGGAATCAACAATTGTGGCGCCACCGTCTGCACATATCGGTTTTCTTGACGCATCGAGTTACCTCCCAAAGCAATACTGTACGACCAAACCGACTTAGTAGTCTCTGAGTAGGTTAATAAAAAGTCAGAGTTTTGCTCACTAAAGAACACATTGTCTTCCCGATAATTGCCAAAAGGGAATCGCTGTGTACTGAAAGCTCTTCTTCTGTCTCTCAATTCATTGTAGGTATCCAAACCAGTTCTTAGCATCAAGTTGAGCTTAGGCGTAAACTTGTAGTTGACGGAGATGTTTCCAAAGATCCTGTCCTTATTTTGTCCATTGGTATTTTCGTAGACATTGAAATAGGGATTGTCGTGGTAGTTGTAGTTATAATTAAACTGCTGCCGACCTTCTAATCCAGGCATCCAGTAATCTTTCATACTTTCATTGTTCAATTGACGGCCATACCAGATCCATAAGTACATCAGATTTTCAGTACCATAAGAAATATTTGGTCTGTTTCCACTGTTGGATCGCTGATAGTTGACCGTGGAATTAACTGTCAATTTATCTGTCACATTGATCCCACCGTTCATTGCTATTGTATTTCGCTTAAGATCTGTGTTTGGGACGATTCCAGTTTGATCCAGATTTGTCCAGCTAAGTCGGAAATTTGATTTCTCATTCCCAGCTTCCAGTGCGATGTTATTGGCAAGTGTAACTCCTGTCTCGAAAAAGTCATTAATGTTGTTAGGCTGAGAAACCCAAGGCGTGGGAGTAATTGTACTTCCGGCAGGAGCATTCAAATCTCCTCCTCGGAAACCCGGAGCACTTCTAGGAGAGTCAAACTGAGGAATCAATGCTCCTTTATCCAATTCAGGACCCCAGCTTTCATCTACCCCATCTGCTGTACCTGCTCCGGCTCCGTTGACAAATGCAAACTGTCCGTTGTTTCCCTGACCGTACTTATTTTGCCACTGGGGAAGTCTCAAAGGATTGTCAAAGGTGGTATTTGAATTAATCGTAACACCGAGGCCTTTCTTGGTTTTTCCTGTTTTTGTAGTGATTAAAATTGCACCATTAGCAGCCCTCGACCCATAAAGCGCAGCGGCAGCAGGCCCTTTCAGTACCGTCATGGAGGCTATGTCATCCGGATTGATTTCACCGGCTGCATTACCATAATCCACCTCCTGATTTCTAGAGCCGGAAGAACCCACTATATTATTGGAGATAGGCACACCATCGACTACAAAAAGCGGTTGATTGGCATTAATATTCAGTGAGGATTCCCCTCGTATGGTCACTCGGGAAGAACCACCTATCCCGGAAGAACTGTTAGTGATCTGAACACCTGCAACTCGGCCACTCAGTGAGTTGAGCACATTGGTTTCCCTAGCTTCGGTAAATTGACTTCCGTCCACTTGTTGTACCGAGTACCCCAGCGCTTTGGTCTCACGCTCCACACCTAAGGCAGTCACAACTACTTCGCTGAGTGCAACTCCCTCCGAAAGAGATACATTGATGATGGACGAGCTGCCTACGAGTTGTTCTTTTGGATCAAAACCCACAAAAGAAAAAACGAGCGTCTCATTGCTTGCAGCATCGATAGCATAAGAGCCATCGACATCTGCTACTGTTCCACGAGTGGTTCCCTTGACCAGGATAGTAGCTCCCGGTAATGGCACATTGTTTACATCACTTACTTTTCCTGTAACCCGTGATTGTTGGGCGAAGGAAAAGTTGAGGACGAAGATCATACAAAATGTCGACGTCCATTGCCAAATGCTTTTTTGAGCAATCATTTGTTAGTAGAGGTTTGGAATAAGTAAACTTTTTGGTTAAAAATATTTACCAAAGCTATACTTTCACTGTTCCCCCCGAGTTAATTCCGTTTTATCAAAAAGTGAATTAATTTTTTGTTAAAACTATCAAAAACTAGTTTTATTATCATTTAAAGCTATTTTTGATTGATTAAATTTCTTAATACCGTTTCTGATATTTAGTAATTATTAAAATAAGGTTAAGAAAAAATGTATATAAATATTAAACTTTTGAACTCCCCTCAAACTTTATGTTTTTTTAGAAAAGGACGCGTTGATTTGAGTTTTTTTAAGCTAACTAAGGTAAAAACGATTCGACTTTTTTAAATTATTAAATCCAATCAAAGCAAATTAAACCCACCTTTAACCAACACCACAGAAGTCTCATCCAATCCTTCCACAGGTTCTATGGCAATCATTGTCCTGGTCCTTGCTCCCGGAGTCACTTTCACTTGCGTCAATTGATATCCCTGATCGGTTTTTGCTTTTTGCACGAGCACAAAATATTTTCCATTTAATTCTACCAAGGCATCTTCAGGCAAGGCCCAAGAGACCTGTGGATCAAGCTGCACCCTAGCCTGAACGAACATACCCGGAACTAGTCTCTTTCCCTCACTTTCATCCTCCAAATCCGCATGCACTGTAATCTGTCGCTGTTCATTGACTGATTGCCCTACGACATGAATTTTTGCCAAAAACTCATTTGTAGGTTGATCAGGCTGAGTAAATAGAACCTTCTGCCCCACGTGAATGCGAGAGGCATCCTTTTCAAAAAGGATCAGTTCGATATGCAAATGATCCTTATTGAGTAAAGTAAGCGCCTTGCCCGAGGCAGGAAGAAATTGTCCCGGAATTGCAAAAACATCTTCCACAAACCCATTGATTGGTGAGAATACAGGGACTTTGGAGCGGATATTATCAGGAGTGAGTTGATCCGCATTTATATTGATGAGCCCCAATTGCTTTTTAAGACTTTGACTTCTTGCCAGCGAACCTTGATAATCTGCTTCGGCTTTGAGGAAATTTTTCTGAGCTGAAATCTGCTCTCCAAATAGCGTCTTTTGGCGCTCAAATTCAGATTTCAGATACGTCAACTGACTGGTAGTTTCCAAATAATCCTGCTGCAACTTAATGAAATCGGGATTTTCCAAATTAAAAAGCACCTGCCCTCTTCGGACAACTTCACCTTCTACCAACTTGAGGTCACTCACATAGCCCCCAAAGTATGCAGAGATCTCCCGCATGCCTTCAACTGGTACTTTCACAGTTCCCTGCACATTGATTTCGGTTGAAAAATCACCCTTGACAGGACTTCCCCATTCCATATTCATGGTATTAAACTGGACTTGGGTCAGGGAAATTTCCTGTGATCCTTCCGGTGCTTGAGATACTTCTATCCCATCGTTACTGGAATTTTCAGGATTTCCGCAGGCGGTAAGTAAACCTAACAAAAGTGCGAAAACACTGACTGTGAGAAATTTTATATGTAATGCTTGCATCAGTTATTCAGATAAATGAGTTCTAATTGGTTGATTTGGTAATCCAATTTTGCCTGCAAATATTGCAGCGTGATGTTCCGGGAATTTTCAATCAATTGGACATATTGAAAAAAGTCAATTTCTCCTTCTTTAAAAGAGCGGATGGCCTGCTCTCTCAATTGCGTAGAAAGCATAAGTCCTTCTGACTCGTAATATTGGATTACCTGTTGATTTTGAGCAATTGAAGCCTGAATTCTTGAATAGTTGGTCTCCAACTTTTGCTTGAAAGCTTCCGATTCGAAGAAGATTTGCTCCTGCTGGAATTTTCCTGCTTTTACCTTGGCGCTTTGTGAGCCAAAAAACAAGGGGATCCCAACACCTGCTTGGAATCCAGGATAAACAATCGCCCCAGGTTCAGGATTGGTTCCTCGGAAAATTTCCACATTCACATCCGGAAGCAGCATGCGACGATCCACTTTAGTCTGACTTTCGGCTTGGAGATACGCGGATTGATACAGCAACAAGGAAGGATGGTTATCCAAATCTCCCTGATTGGAAAGGTTTAAATCTTCTCCAACTAAATCGAAATTCCCTTCGATATTCAAAAGCTGACGAAGCAGATTTTTTGAAGTCTCAATATTCCTGAGCGACTCGGCTTTTTTCAAACCGATTTCTCGCTGCTTGCTCTGTGCAGTAAGTTTCTCCAAAAGATTAGACTCTCCTGTCTCAAGTCTCCTAGTCGCAGCTCGGGTAAATTCCCCATACAAACTGTCAAGGAAACGGTAATTTTGCTCTAGTTTTTGCCAATACAATGCTGTGACAAACGCCTGACTGACATCTTTTTTGAGCAATCGGTTACTTAGTTGAAGTCGAGCCGATTCCTGCATTTCTACGGCCTGGAGTACATTTTTCTGAGCTGAATAGACTGAAGGAAACGCAAAACTCTGCCTTACTCCCAATACACGATTGTATATTCCATTCTCGGCAATATCGTTTTTGTCATACCCATAGAAAATCTGGGTTTTATCAATATTCCATGCGGAATGAGTTCGAGCTGTGGCCGATTGCAGGCTTTTTTGCGCAGCTAGAATTCCCAGGTTTTGTTCCTGAGCGATTTCTAGCGCCTGCTCCAAGCTGAGTTTTTGAACCTCCGTTTGAGAAAAAGCAGGAAAAGACGAACCTACAAAAAGAACTAAAAGCATGACTGCCGTCTTGGGAAGCTTGGTACTGCCATCCTTTCGGGTGTTAAATAAAACATACAGTACCGGCAAAACTACCAGAGTAAGCAAAGTCGCAGAGATCAAACCTCCAACGACTACAGTGGCCAATGGACGCTGAACTTCGGCGCCTGCTGAACTGGAAATCGCCATGGGCAAAAAGCCTAACGCAGCTGCCGAAGCAGTTAATAAAACCGGGCGAAGTCGCTCTTTAGCACCAATAACTACCAGCTCCCGAATTGAAGAGTATTTATCTTTCATGGATTTGAAATGTTCGATCATGACGATTCCGTTGAGAACGGCGATGCCAAAAAGGGCAATAAACCCGACACCCGCCGAAATACTGAACGGCATGTCTCTGAACCACAGAAGAAGAATCCCGCCAATGGCCGAAAATGGTATAGCCGTGTAAATCATGATAGCATCTCTTGACGATGAAAATGCGAAATACAAGAGGATAAAAATCAAAACCAGCGCTACGGGAACGGCAATTATCAGTCTTGCTCGTGCCTGCTGAAGATTTTCAAATTGTCCACCATAGTCTACCCGATAGCCTTCCGGAATGTCAATTTTGGAGACAATTCCCTGAATATCATCGACCACAGATTGCAAATCACGATTTCTCACATTGACACCAATCACGATCCTACGCTGTGTGTTATCTCTGGAGATCTTGGCAGGACCTTTCGTGTAGGAGATTTTTGCAAGCTCACTTAATGGGACACTTCCTCCAGCTGGGAGTTGGATTGCTGCGTTTTCGATATTGAAAATATCCTTCCGGAAAGGCTCCGCAAAACGCACCACAAGGTCAAATTGCTTTTCTCCCTCAAAAACCGTCCCCGCGGTCAAGCCTGCAAATCCCATGGTTACGACCTGATTCAAGTCTTCGACATTGAGTCCGTATTTAGCGATTTTGGCCCGATCGTATTCGATTTTCATTTGAGGAAGCCCGTCAACTTTCTCCAAAATAATATCCGCGGCTCCTTCCACTCCTTGAATTGCTACTTCAATTTTTTGAGCTGTTTTCAGCAGGATATCGAGATCTTCTCCAAAGACTTTGATCGCCAAATCAGCTCTTACTCCGGTAATCAGCTCATTAAAGCGCATCTCAATTGGCTGGGTAAATTCAAAATCCAAACCCGGAATCGCTTCCAAGGCCTTTTTGAATTCATCAGCCAGCTCATCTTTAGTCTCCACTGTGGTCCATTCTGAGGGAGGATGCAAAGTCACGATCACATCACTTTCCTCCATGGACATAGGATCGGTTGGAATTTCGGCCGCTCCGATACGAGTGACTACCTGATTGACCTCGGGAAATTTCATCAGAATCTTCTCCATTTTTGTGACTGTTTCCACTGTGTTAGTAAGTGTGGTACCGGTCTTCAACACAGGCTGAATCACAAAATCCCCTTCATCTAAAGTGGGCACAAATTCAGATCCCATGGAAGAAAAGAGTAAAAAAGCTCCAATAAGGATAACTCCCGCACCAGCAAGCACAGCCTTGGAATGTTTTAAAGCCCAAATGATTGTCGGTTCATAGATTCTGTTCAGAAAATTGATCAAAAGAACTGACACGTTTCTTGGACCAGGTGCTTCAGACTTCAAAAAAATGGAGGAAACGACCGGCACGTAAGTCAGACCCAAAATCATGGCTCCAATCAATGCAAAGCTGAATACCTCAGCCATGGGTCGGAACATTTTTCCTTCAACGCCTGAAAGCGAAAGAATCGGAATAAACACAATGATAATTATGATCTGCCCAAAAATGGCCGAATGCATCATTTTGGAGGCTCCTGTAAAAGTGATTTTATCTTTAGTTTCTTGCTTTTTGGCTTGGGAGAGATTAGCAAAAATTGTGGATGATCTGGAAAATTGAAAGGCAATGTATTCTACAATAATCACCGCACCGTCAATGATAATCCCAAAGTCAATGGCTCCCAAGCTCATCAAGTTGGCATCAACCCCAAAGATATACATCATCGAAAGTGCAAAAAGCAAGCTCAAGGGGATAACCGAGGCCACAACCAAACCTGACCTGAAATTACCCAGAAGCAATACCACCACGAAAACCACGATCAAACAGCCTAAAATCAAATTTTCAGCAATGGTAAAGGTAGTCCTATCAATTAACTCAGATCTGTCCAAAAACCCATTGATGACAATCCCTTCTGGCAAGGTGTTTTCCATTTCGGCAATTCGTTCTTTCACCCGATCAATGGTCCCTTTGCCATCGGCACCTTTGAGCATCATGACTTGACCTAGGACTTTTTCGCCTTCTCCATTTGCAGTGACTGCTCCAAATCGATTGGCGTGACCAAATCGAACCTCAGCGATGTCTTTAATGTAAACAGGTACACCATTTCTGACATCGACCACGATATTCCCGATATCCTCCAAGCTTGTGACTAAACCTTCTCCTCGGATAAAAAAGCTTTCATTCGTCTTTTCGATATAGCTTCCGCCTGCAACGGAATTATTTTTACTTAGCACATCATAGACAGAAGCGAGATTGATATTCATTCCCTTCAATCGGTCCGGATTGATCGCTACTTCATATTGCTTAAGGAATCCTCCCCAAGTATTAATTTCTACTACACCGGAGATGCCGGCAAGTTGCCTTCTTACAACCCAATCCTGAATCGTCCTGAGATCTGTGATCGAATATTTGTCTTCATATCCAGGCTCGACATCGATAATGTATTGGTAGATTTCTCCCAAACCTGTAGAAATCGGCCCCATAAATGGCGTCCCAAATCCCTGAGGAATTCGCTCCTGAGCCATGATTAATCGTTCCGAAATCAGCTGACGAGGTAAGTAAGTACCCATATCTTCCTCGAAAACGATCGTGACCACCGAAAGCCCAAACTTGGAAATGGATCTAATTTCCAAAACCCCAGGAAGATTGGCCATTTCAAGCTCCACGGGATAGGTAAGATATTTTTCCACATCCTCGGTGGCGAGATTGCGGGAAGTGGTAATGACCTGAACCTGATTATTAGTCACATCTGGCACAGCGCCGATGGGTAAATTCACCATCGAATAGATCCCGAAACCTGTCCAAATGGCGATAAAAATAAAAATGATGAGCTTGTGCCCGATACTCCACTGAATGATCCGGTCTAGCATGAACTTGCAGAATTTTGACTCGAAGATCTCATTCCTACCTTAGTTAAGCCTTAGTGTATTCTTAAGATTTGCTTAAGAAAGTGGCAAATCCAGCCTAAAAGTGCTTCCCTTCTCTTTTTCACTTGTGACAGAGATCTTAATCTCGGATTCCATTGCAAGCTTTTTCACAATAGCTAATCCAAGTCCTGTTCCGGGAATGAGCTGATCAACCACTTCTTTCTCCCTAAAAAATGGATCGAATATTTTCCCCAAATGTGCTGCTGAAATCCCCGGTCCTATGTCGCAAACTTCGATGTAGGGAATCTTATTTTCCACTCCGGTTTTGACCAAAATATCGGTGTCTGATTTGGAATATTTGATGGCATTCTGAAGCAAGTTGCTCAAAATCATCTGGAGAGATTTTTCATTGACTTTGACATAAATCGGAATGCCGGATTGGGATTGAAAAGTGATTTTCCGGCCTTGTTCCAGTGAAGTTTGATCTACAATTTCCTCCAAAAATGTAATCAGTTCAAGTTCTTCTTTGACTAGATTTTTACCTTTCTCCTCTCTTGCCAAAGCCAACAACTGATCGATAGTAGCAGACATTCGATCAATGCTGGAAAGCGATGTTTTGATCTTCTCGACATACTCCTCAGAAGTCCGGGGCTTGCGAATCAACACTTCCAAGGTTCCTCTGAGCACAGAGAGCGGTGTCCGCAATTCATGTGAAGCATCCGAAGTGAACTGCTTTTCTCGATTCAATGATGCTTCCAGTCGCTGCAAGAGTTCATTGATCGATCGGGTGAGTTGACCAATTTCATCATTTGGCTCGGCCTCAGGAACGCGCTCATTGAGATTACTTTGGGTGATTTGATTGGTTTTCCGGATGATTTGCTGGATAGGCTGAATACTCTTTCCGGCGAGATATCTCATGGATAAATAAAGCGACAAAAGAATAACTGGATATAAGATCAACAACACATTTCGGAGATTGTCGAGCAATTCTCGAGAATCGTCAAAAGATTTTGCCAGCAAAAGGTATCCCTCATGTTTACTTGATGTAAAGAGCGGTATTTGCATTTGCCTGACTTCACTTTCTCCAAGTTTTAGTGTCCAAGCCTCTTTTTTCGAGGATTTTTCCGGGGAAAAGCTGAGGTGATTTTCCCGAAGATTTGGAGATCGATCCATGGACTTGCCCTGCAGGTCGACAATTTCAATAAAAATCGGGTTGAGCTGAATCTGACTGTGCTCCATTTCCTGCCATTCGTCTTTATGCAAAAAGCGGATTTCACCGTTGACTAGAAATATTTGGTCTTTATGTTTATCTGTCTCTAGTCCTAGCTCCCGATCAATATTTCTAATGACTGTGAAATTGGCAACAAGGTAAATGACAGCAAACACCACCAGAATGATCATTGCCGTAACCAGAGTAAGTCGGGTTGCTATTCGCTCTTTGTAGGCCAATCTCATCTCCTGCTCGATTTTAAATTTCTTTTGCCATATAGCCTACTCCACGAATCGTTTGAATGTAATCTTCGTCTTTCTGCAAATTCAGTTTTTTACGCAGTGAGTTGATAAAGACGTCAATCACGCCTGTGTTATATTCAAAATGAATATCCCAGACACTTTCTATAATACGGGTTCGTCGGCACACCTTATTTTTATTTCGCACCAAATATTCCAGCAATGCAAATTCCTTTTGCGTGAGTTGAATTTCCTCATCTCCATTTCTGACTACATGCCGATCCGGAAAAATTGATATCTGGCCCAAACTCAGCTTTTCTTCCGCTCCTGCTTTTCCTCTGAGCTGAACCCGTATTCTAACTAGCAATTCTTCAAAGTGAAAGGGCTTTTTGATGTAATCATTCGCACCTGATTGAAGTCCGAATACAGTTTCATCCACGGTGTCCTTTGCAGTGAGAAAAATGATAGGAGTCAAGGGAAATTCCTTTCTAAACTGACGGGTCAACTCAATTCCACTGATTCCGGGAAGCATCCAATCTAGTAGAAGCAAATCATAATTCCCGGAAAGTGCCAGATCAAGTCCAGACTTTCCGTTATCTGTAACATCCACCGCAAAGGCTTCTTCCTCCAATCCCTGCTTGAGGAAATTGGAAATTCCGGGTTCGTCTTCTACAATCAGGATGCGCATCGGATGGGTTTTGCAAAAGTCAAAATTTAGAAATTCAATTGGAAGTTCGACCTTTTGTTTCTTAAGATTCTCTTAACTTTTTGAAAAAAGATCATTTATGAAATCAATCATGGCCCAAAGCGACACACAGAGGGATGTTTTTAATCCATGTGAAGATTCCATATGACCGCTTAAAAACAATTATAATCATATGAAAGTAAGTAATAAGTTTCACCCCTTCGGGGCTAATGTCCTATGCTTAATGCTTTTACCACGGGCTACACCCGCGGTCATGAATGGTTTGGCTCCTTCTGAGCTGAGGCATCAATGCACAAGCGGTTTGGTGGTACGTTGACTTTAGAGAAAATCCGAAGGATTGTGACTTTTTATGACCTCCGGTGACTGAAAGGAGCCGGAGGAAAAGTTGATAGTAAGTCTTGAGAGCCCCGAAGGGGTGATTCTATGAATCAAGCATGACCCTGTCGGTGTCACACAGAGGAATGATTATCCCTCATGCGAAGATTCTCCCGAATCGAGTTCGGGACAGGCTATGTGGCCTTTAAAAAAAAATTTAAGTTTGTTACTTCGTAGGTGAACTGACAACCCCGACCATGCTATCCGCAGTACCGTAATACAACAGCCATTTTCCCTTGAAATAAACCAGCCCTTCCAGGAAAGTTGTGCCTTCTGGATATTGGCCCGACTTCTCAAATGAGAGTGTAGGTTGGATAAATGGTTCGGTTACTCTATCCAAAAGCTTCCAAGGTTCAGCAGCATCGAAAAGTGCCTGACCTCCGGTATAAACCCTATTACCAAGGTTTTTCACTCCAACTTGCTGTGAGTTACCTGCATTGTACAGCACAACAATTCCATCTTTGGTCAGCAGCGGTGGCGGACCAGCCTCCACCAACCAAGAATCAAAAAATCCGGGTCTCGGACTTAATACAGGCACTCGATTTCCTTCGTGATTCTCCACCGGAACCCAGTTTATCAAATCATCCGACGTCGCCAACCAGATATGAGGGACTCCATAATACATCCAGTATTTCCCGTTGATTTTGGCAGCGATGAGCTTCCCATTCTTCAGTTCCGTGACGATCGCCCCAGATTTGGATTCGGTGTTATGATATTTACCTTCTTTCCATTCCTGAAAGATCGGACCGTGCTTCTCCCAAGTTTTCAGATCTCTGGAAGTGGCAACCGCCAAACGAGGTACATCCCGATTCCATTGGGTATAAGTAAGCACAAAAAGTCCTTCTGCAGTCTCCACGATTCTTGGATCCTCAGTTCCCCCTGTCCATTCAAATTCCTTTTGAGAATCTTCCTGAGGATAAAAAAATGGGACTTTCTCTCGCTGAAACTTGAAACCGTCCGATGAAGTCGCCATGCCTAATCGGGAAGTATGTCCGCCGATTTCCTTTTCACCCAACTTTTCTTCAGCGCGATAGATCACGTGAACCTGACCGTTTCTAACAATTGCTGCTGGATTGAATGTGGCCATTGATTCCCAGTTGACCGTATTTCCAGTCATTGGATCTTTAAACTGTGTATCAGAAATCGGTGAAATAATAGGCTGCGCGTTTTGAGGCCGTTCGAATGGGCCGAGAATCCAGGGTTTCTGCTGGGCACAAGCCGAGAGAGAAATCAAGAAGGTAAAAATCAGGTTAATCTTACGCATGATGCAAGTTAACCGCTTCGGGGAAAATAGTAGGCTTTTTTTGTTCAACGCTGAAAAGCTAAGAATCGAAACGAATATCTACGAACATCTGTGCCATCTGTGAGACAAGGATTTTTACCGCAGAGAAAAAGAGAGAGGTTTGGCTTTTTTGAACCTTATGAGAACAGCATTTCCATCTGGTTTTTCAAACTTTTTTGAGAGCGCAGAGAAAAGCTAAAGCTTTTGTTACAGCAAACCTTTGAGTGCGCCGCGGCGTACTCGAAGGTTTTGAAGTTTTATCACGAATATTATGAATCCGCGTAAATCAGCGACTTTTTCTGCGGTCATCAGCGGGAAAAATTATTCACCGCAGAGTCGCAGTGAGCGCAGAGAGTAAAGCTAAAGGTTTGTGTTTTGCTTCATCCCCTTTGCGTTACTAAGCGTACTTAACGGTTAAAACAAAATCAGCTCCCTGATTTCGCAGTCTAAAGACTGCATTTTTTTGAGCACAAGTCTGAAGACTTGCGCTAGGCAATCCAGTTCAAAGGGCATCTCCCTGATCTCTTTTTTCTCAGTTCGCTGGTGGTAAAAAAAAAGTTTTTCGTTAAGCCATTTCTGCTTGGGCGGTTCTAACTTGGCGCCTTCTGTCTGACTTTTTCTTTTTCCGCTTGTTCCACCATATCAGCGTTCCTGTGATCGGAAGTGAAGTCGCAATCAAACACGCCACAAACCAGATAAACTTGGTGAATTGCCCGAAAATATCCCCCATGTGGAGTGACTTATACGAGCGTCCAATTTGCTGCCTCAGCGGAAGATCAGAAAATAATTTAGCTTCCTTTACTTCGAGTGTCATAGGATTCAAAGTCAACTGATCTGCCCCTGCTTTCGCAAAAAATCCGGTTCGGGATTTACTGATTGAGATGTCTCCACCCGGCATATTTGGTAATGTGATTCTGAGATTACCTTCATAATTCAATCTTGCATTACTCTTGACAAGGACTTGATCCAGCGAAAAATTAACCAGTTCCAAAGGCGCTTCCTCGGCTTGTTTTTCAGAATTTGAAGCAACTGGATTTAAATTAGTTTGAGGCGCTTGATAGATGTCAAACGTTTTTTGCCAACCTTCCTTGTACCATTGATAAGACCAAAATGGACCTGTAGCAGCCATGATAAATAAAGCTCCCAAAGAATAAAAAGCCAAAGTATTGTGCAGATCATGATTGATTCGCTTCCAGTTGCCTGACCATTTTACCTTTAGTCCTTGCCTCCAGTTTTTCACTTTCTGAGGAAACCAGATGAAAAGACCAGTTACGACTCCGAGTAAAAAGAGTAAGGTTGCTACTCCATTGATAAATCTACCCAATTCCATATTGGTCTTGGATTCCAAAATCGGTTTCTCGATTTTATCCAAAAGCAACCAACGGTGGAGGGAAAACATGTAACCCATAAACTCCTCTGTTCCGGTTTTCTCGATATTGTTTGCAAGAATCTCCCCAGAATATGGATTAATAAAGTATGTGCTTGGCTTTTCAGCCTCTGGTATTTTTACACCAAACTGAATCGTGCGATTCTCCGATTGAAAAACATTGACACTGATGACTTCACCGTTCAATTCTTCTTCAACTTGAGTTTTCAAGTTATCCAGAGATTTTCTTTCGCCGGCAGTTTCTACAAAATAACGCTCAGAATCTGCTGTTTCGCGGATCTCTGTATTGTACACGTAGATTGTACCACTGAGGCAGACTACGATGACGATCAGCCCACAAGTAAGGCCGGCATAAAGGTGAATGTCATTCAAAAACTTCCGGATAGGCTTCCACATACGGGGCTTATTTTTATCTGGAACAAATCTAAACAAGAGTTTTTATTATTTAGAATTGATCTAAGAAAAAATTTAATAAAGAGTGAGAATAAATTCTAGCAATGGTTTTACCATTTCATTCACATGGTCACTATGGTGAATTTCATGGGTTTTGGTATCTTTCCAGACCAAATCTCTTCAGATGAAATCGAGCATGATCTTTTTGGGTTACACAGTGGAATGATTATCTGCCATGCGAAGATTCCACCTGCCTGCCGGCAGGCAGGTGTGGCCTTCAAAAAACAAATTATAAACACATGAAAATCACCCAAAATCTATTTATTCTTGCCTTTGCCAGCTTTTTCTTTGCCTGCGAGCAAAAAGACACTACACCTGATCCAAGGTTAGACCAACCGGCAGAATTCAAAAAACTTCTTGATGCCCATGGAGATTGGAGCAAATGGGTTGATGCCAAAGCTTTTTCCTATGCCATGGTACATGAAACCACCCTTTCTTGGGAAAATCATTACATCAATCTGACAGATCGAAAAGTACGGATCGATGCTGACACCTGGCAGATTGGGAATGATGGAGAAAAAGTGTGGATCAGCCCCAACAGACAGGCATTTAATGGAAATTCAGTTCGCTTTTACCATAACTTATATTTCTATTTCTTCTCGATTCCCTACATCTTCACAGACCCGGGAGTGACAGTGGAAAAAGCCGAAAACAAAATGGTCAATGGACAATCCTATGAAGCTTTTGCTGTGAGTTTTGCTGAAAAAGTCGGAGACAGCCCGGGGGACAAATATTTTATGTTAGTGGATCCTGAAACTCACCAATTGGCTTGGGTACTTTATACCGTCACTTTTTTTGACAAGAGTAACACTAAAATGAGTGCGCTCAAATACGAGGATTACCGAGATGCGGGTGGATTGATATTTCCAAGAGTCATGACAGGATATCAGTATGAAAATGACTCAGCACGCTTTATTAATTATCAGGTAAGCTTTTCAGATGTGTTTCTGGTAGAAAAGGAAATGGATGCTGATTTGTTCGCTATGCCGAAGAAAAATGCGGTTGCTGCAAACTAAGACAATTTTCAATGGACAATGCTCAATTCTCAATGGACAATGCTCATTGCGCAATTCCCAACTAGCGAGGGTCATTTCATTGATTAAAGATGCACCATTTTACACTTCATTGAAAATTGTCCCGATAGTTAACGGGATGAATTGAAAATTGATAATTGAATTTGATCATTGATCATTGATCATTGATCATTTACTTTCCTTTATTCAGCAACTTCATATCCACAAAGGTTTTCAGTTCTGATTGCGACAACCCTCCAAAAGTCCCTTGAACAGGTAAAGTCCGACTTGGATCCGGATGACATGCCAGTGGAATATATCGATGATCGGTGAGCAGACCCAAACTTGGATCTAAGCCAACCCAACCCGCACCGGGAAGAAATACCTCCAGCCATGCGTGAAGTTCATGCCCTTCTTCCAAATCAGGATTAAAAGCGTATCCGCTTACAAATCTGGTAGCTAGGCCCAGTTCCCGTAGCATTTCCATCTGCAAAAGCGAAATATCCCTGCAAGAACCTCTTCGTTCCCGATAGGTGTGTTCTGCCACCCAAATATTCTGCTCGTGTCGGATCTCATGCTTCCAGTTGAGATAGATTTCCTGAGTCAGATTGACCAAAAAGTCTACAAGACCACTTGATTTTTCTTTTACAGCAAGTAGAAATTCAGTGAATTGATTTTCAGATTTGTCCGACAAAAACGGGATCAGAAATGCGGTACGATCCTCATAACTGAACTGAAAAAAAGAATTCCCCCAGCCTAAGTCTTCAAAATTTTTATCAATAATAAATCCAAAAGGATTAAAAGTCTTTAGCTTAAAGATCCACTCGCCTGTAATGTCCAAAGACTCAGTTGGAATAGAAAACCAGGCTAACTTATACCAGTTCCCCGCAAGATCCTGTCGGTAATTTTTTCCATCAGGTTCGGGCAAAATGGTAAACTTCTGATGCTCCACTCTGAAGTAAGGCCGATGCTGTGGGATGAGGTAGAGCTTATGCATTCCAAGGACTACAGCAGAACTGTATTCATATCGGGAGTGATGAGTTACTTGAACCAACATGATCTAGACCTCTCGGGAAATAAGATCAAAATCTTCAAAAGCACTACTCAATGCTTCTGATGGAAGTTCGGCAATGGCGTTTTTTAGGCGGTTATTCCAAAAAGCAGAGACATGCTCGAGTTCTTTTTGTTCAAATCTGGTTTCTTTAATGAAGTATTCGTCATTTTTCAATATTACGGTATCGATCGGGAAGTCTACATCATTTGCGGAAATTCGCGTTGCATCAAAAGCCAGAAATGCACATTTCAAGGCGTATTCAAGCGAATCGTCAAATTGTAAGGACCGTTTCAAAACAGGATGTCCAAATCCGGTATTTCCGATTATAACAAATGGAGTCCCTTTACGAATCTCAATCCAATTTCCTTGGGGATAAAGTAAATAAAGTTTCGGCTCTGAATCATCTTCAAGTTGTCCCCCAATAATAGAGAATAGATTAAATTTAAATCCGGCCTCTTCTAGAAATTCTTGATCCTCTTTAGCTACGATTTTGACTTGATTGCCAAATTCATTAACAGCTTGGTAGAGTTTGCTAAATGAATCATCCTGCCGATCAATCACTTCTGAGAAATAGGTAATTGCCTTGTCTCGAACTGACCTGAGACCTGAAGTCATGATAAAGAAGGAGTGTTTTCGCTTGTTGACAGTGAAAACTTTTTTGGAAGTAGTGGTTTCACTACCGGAGGTAATTCGGGTATCAGAAAGGCCGATGAGGCCATTTTTGGTTTTAATCCCCAGACAGAAGGTCATGCTTGCGATTGTGATTGAGTAACATTATTTTCCTTGATTCGGAAATAATTGATGTCTATGAGATTGGAAAGATGGTTGATTTTTAGCTGAACTGAATCTAAATATTCATGAAGACCCACAGAAATTATATCATCGACCTCTGAATACTCCATACGGGAGCGCATTTCGCCTATTGCCTTTTCTGCGGAGGTATGAAAACCATCCGAATTATTTCCGGAAATGCAGTGGAGACAACGTTCAGCTTCTTTGATACAATAATAGATAGACCGGGGAAAATACTTATTCAACACCATGAACTCGACGACTCCTGAAGGATCGATATTTCCATAAAGCCGTCGATAGGTATTGAAACCTGTCACCGATTTGAGCAAGGCCATCCAGTGAAGGAAATCCATGGGCGAACCCACCTCATATACCGATGGAAGCAGAATGTGATATTTCACATCCAAAATCCGGGAAGTCTTGTCAGCACGCTCCAATAATTGTCCAAGCTGCCGGAAATACCAACCTTCTGTCCGGGCCACTGTGGAATCGGCCAATCCATAAAGTAAAAGAATTTGATTTTTGATTTGCTCATAGAATTGACGAGGGTCTTCCTTCTTCCAGATTTTCTTTTCCAAACCCGTCTGCATCATATAATACAGCTCATTAATTTTTTCCCAAGTTTCTTTACTCAGGTTTTCTCGAATAATTCGGGCATTCTCCCGGGCATTGGTAACCGCAGAGAGCATGGAATTGGGATTATCCGAATCGAAAGTCAAGAAGAACATGACCTGATTTCGCTCAAAATCATCGTATTTCTTCTTGTACAAACTCAGATCTCCGGTAGCAGCAACTAAAGGACCCCATTGTTCTTTGAGATCCATCGGAAGGTCCTGCATCAGGTTGAAGTTCACGTCGATAAATCGTGCGTAATTTTCGGCTCTTTCCAGATACCTTCCTAACCAATAAATATGACTTGCGACTCTACTAAGCATAGTTTTTTAGATTAATTGTATAGTACCCAAGTATCTTTACTTCCCCCACCCTGAGAGCTATTGACTACCAAGGACCCTTCTTTCAGAGCCACTCGGGTCAATGCACCGGGAATTACTTCGATCTCATTTCCATATAGTATGTAAGGCCTCAAGTCTACGTGACGTCCTGAAACCCCCTTATCCGTCAAACAAGGCACCGTAGAAAGCGATAAAGTCGGCTGAGCGATATAATTCGTAGGATTACCTTTGATTAATTCACGGAATTTGTCATGCTCTTCCTTAGTGGATTTGGGCCCAATCAGCATTCCGTAGCCACCTGCCGCATTGGTTTCTTTCACAACAAGTTGATCGATATGATCCAAAACGTATTTCCTATCCTCTTCCTCCCTACACAGGTAAGTTGGAACATTGTTCAAGATAGGATCTTCATTTAGGTAATATTTAATAATTCGAGGAACGTAAGCATAGACGGCTTTGTCATCTGCAACACCTGTACCGGGTGCATTAGCAAAGGCAACATTTCCCGCTTTGTAGGCCTCGAAAATCCCCGGAACACCCAGCATGGAATGCGCATTGAAGGTCAAAGGATCCAAAAATGCATCATCTATCCTGCGGTAAATCACATCTATTTGCTGCAGTCCTTTAGTCGTCTGCATGTAGGCGACTTTATCCTTGACGATGAGATCAACTCCACTAACCAGTTCCACACCCATCTGCAAAGCAAGATAAGAATGCTCAAAATAGGCAGAATTGTAGATCCCGGGAGTTAAGACACCTACTACAGGTTTTGCCTTGTTGGATAAAAACTGCAGCATCCTAAGAAGTTTGGTGGGATAATCCGAGACCGGCATGACTCCCTTATCATTGAATAATTGCGGATAGGCACGCTTGATGATTTCACGGCTTTCGAGCATGTAGGAAACTCCGGACGGGCAGCGGAGATTATCTTCCAAAATGTAGTATTCCCCATCTTTGTCTTTGACCAAATCAGTACCCGTGATGTGACACCAGATCCCCTTGGGAGGAGTCAAACCAATGCAGGGCTTCAGAAAATCTTTAGAACCTAAAATAAGGTCTGCGGGTACGACTCCGTCTTTTAGGATTTTCTGATCATTGTAGATATCCTGTAAAAAGAGATTGAGGGCATAGATTCGTTGCTTTAATCCCGCTTCCAACTTTCTCCACTCTTCATTAGCAATGATCCGAGGAATGATGTCGAGATGGAGTATTTTCTCCAAACCCTGATTGTCATGATACACATTAAAGGTCATCCCCATCGCTTTCTGAGCCATATTGGCTGAATGCTGAAGTTGATTCATCTTCTTGGAGGTAGTTTTGTCAAGATAATTGTAAAACTCCTCGTAGTGTCCCCGAACTTTCCCTTCAGCTGTGAACATTTCATCAAAATGCTCCTTGCTAGAATACCCTTCTGTCTTCATACTTTTTGGATTAAAAATAAACCATAAGATAAAAAAGAAACTTTGGAATCAAATTTTTTCAACAAAATCAGATTTTTGAGTTCTTTTTTTTATGTATAGTGTCAATTTTATGATTTTTTCTTAAAAAGTAAAGAAAATCACTCAAGACATTTTACCTCTATTTTAATGCCAGTGCACTCCGCACCAAATGCTCCTCCGCCCCTGAATTGATCATCACCATCAGCTTATCACCTGATTTCAATTCAGTTGCACCGTTTGGAGTGATGTATTTATTGTTTCGGTTTACCAGCACAATCAACGAAGTTTTGGGGAAATTTAAATCAAGAATCTTTTTTCCATCAATGAGTGAATCCTCGGGAAGATTGACCTCCACAAGCGCATTTTTGAAACCATCTGACAATTCTATATCCAATAAACTCCTCCGTTTCAATCCAGCCGGAACGGCTAAGTGAAGCCATTCGGCTACTTTGGCCAATGTAGTGGCCTGAAGGGCGACTGAGGCGAGAACGATGAAAAACACAATGTTGAAAATCAAATTACTCTTCTCCACTCCTGCTATCAGAGGAAAAGTAGCAAATACTATCGGCACTGCACCACGTAGACCAACCCAACTGATAAATGCTTTTTTACGATTGGAAAAGCTGAAAAAAGACATCGAAACCCATACTCCGATTGGACGGGCAACGAACATCAAAAACATAGCAATGACAAAACCGACTCCAATAACCGGCCAAACTTGTGTAGGATAAACCAGCAAACCCAATGCTATGAACATGACAATCTGCATCAGCCACGCAATCCCGTCAAAAAACCGAACCAGGCTTTTGTGGTGAAGCATGCTACTTTGATTCATCGTGATGGCTGAAAGATAAACTGCCAAAAACCCGTTTCCACCAATTAAATCAGTCACGGTATATACCAAAACAACCAATCCCAACATCAGCACAGGATATAAACCTTCGTATTCCAAATTGATCTTGTTGATCAGAAAAACGATTCCTTTGCCCAATAAAATCCCTGCTGCTGCTCCAAAGACCATCTGCTTGATAAACATTGGGACTAAATCCACTGGACTGAATCCTTCCACACTAAGCCAGGTAGTCATTCCAATCGTAAGGAAAAATGCCATTGGGTCGTTACTTCCAGATTCAAATTCCAATAGTGGCCTGAGGTTACCTTTAAGTCCTATACTTTTGCTTCGCAAAATCGAAAAGACAGCTGCTGCGTCTGTAGAAGAAACAATTGCCCCAAGCAACAGCCCCTCTTTCCAACTCAAATCTGCAAACCAACTTGCAAAAAGTCCCACTGAAACGGCTGTCAGCAATACTCCTACTGTAGAAAGTAATAAACCCGGCTTGAGGACAGGCTTGATCGACTGCCATTTGGTATCCAATCCACCCGAGAATAGAATGTAGGTCAAAGCCAAAATTCCCAAAAACTGAGCGGCAGCAGGATCATCAAAAGAGATTTTTCCTATCCCATCTGTTCCTGCCAGCATCCCAACTCCCAAAAAGAGAAGTAGCACAGGAATACCAGCTTTACCTGCTGTTTTGCTGGCAATAATACTCAGGATCAATAATAATGAGCCAACTAGAAGAATATTTTCGGCAGTGATTTGCATGAAAAAGATTGGGGTGATGTACCTCTGCGAAGAAAAGCAGAATTTAATTAGTTAAGAAATTTGGGGTGAAAATGGTTCGAAACGAAAACCGAAAAGGCCAGAAATGAGCAATAGACAAGTATCAAATATCAAATTCAATGTTCAATTATCAAGGTGCAAAATAATGGTCTTTGTTCATTTTACTCCGGTCAGATCCCGCACACTCTGTGCCAGTAGATTTTCCCGGTCAAGCAATTCAGCAGGACTTCCAATGTCAACCAATTTTCCATTTTCCAAGATCAAAACCTCATCTGCTACTAAAGCAGGGTTAACTCGATGTGTAACAATCAAGATAGAAATGGATTCTTTGACTTTCAGGATTAAATCAAGCATCATTTGCTCCGTATTCCGATCCATAGCCCCAGTGAATTCATCCAAAAGTAAAAGCTTGGGTTCCTGAATCAATGCCCGTGCTAATCCTATCAGCTGTTTTTGACCACCGGAAAGATTGATTCCTTCTTCACCCACCACTGTGAAATATCCTTGTGGCAAACTTTCAAAAAACTTGTTCAACCCTAGAGTCTGACAAATCTTTATTGCTTTGGCGAACATTTCCTTATCCTGCCCCAGAGTCAGATTAGTTATCAGATTGCCATTAAACAGCTTGATCTCCTGTGGTACATATCCAACTTTTCTTCGCCAATCTCCAGCCGAAATAGATTTAAAATCCAGTGTATCATTGACACGGATCTCCCCTTGCTCGGGCAGATAAAAACCCATTAAAATTTGAAGTAAGGTGCTTTTTCCTCCTCCTGATTCACCTAACAGGACACTTAATTTTCCCCGTTTTAATTCAAATGAAATATTCTGAAGCAATAGTTTTCGGCCTGGAAACCGAAAACTGATATTCTCTAGCTGAATCGAATCGATCCGTTCTGGGACGATTTGCCCACGATTTTCGGACTCTCGTTCTACTTGTATAAATTCATACAGCCGATCCAAGGCGATTTTAGCTTCCTGAATTTGAAGATTAGACAAAGCGAGTTTGTTGACTGCTGGAACCAGCATTCCCAACATTCCACTGATCGCTACCAAGACACCCAAGTCCATCTGATCTGTGGCTACCAGGTAACAACTAGCACCTAAAACCGAAACCAAAAAAAGTACCCCCGCAAGCTGAGATACCAATCCCAATCGATTACTCACTTGGCCTAAGCGAAAAGCTTGATCTTGAAAATCATGGTAAACAGATTGGTTTTTTTTCAGAAAATCTTCTTCTCGGCCTGCACCTTTGATTGTCCCTATCCCTGTCAAGGCATCAATAAATGAAGACTCCGAACTCCCATAATGAATCATCAGCTGCTGCTGACCGAGCCGGATAGGGTGGTGATAGCTATAAACCAACCAGAAATAAACAGGAAGGAATCCGGCCACAAGCAGGCCAATTACTTCTGAATAAAGGAGGATGGAAATCAAGGTAACTACCACAACAAAGGAATCCACCATGAGCTCCGTAGTAAGTACCGAAACAGCTCGCTGAATCCGTCGGGAATCATTCATGCGAGCAGTAATGTCTCCCACTTTGCGGGAATCAAAAAACTGTTTAGGCAAATAAATCAATTGTTCAAAAAAACGGGAAATCAGCCGCAGGTTGAGTTCCTTACTTTGTCGGATCAGCACAGCGGATCTGAGATATCCCAAAACACTTCGGCCAACCAATAGGATTGCCAAAAGGACTAATCCTAATATCAACTTTTCCCATTGCTTGTCAGGAAGAATCTCATCGATCAGCTTCTGAGAAAAAACTGCAACTGACAACCCTAAAATAGTCACAACTAGGCCCAGAAAACCAGAAATCAACAAAATCGGAAGATCCTCCTTGACTAACTCAAAAACCCATTTCTTCTTTTTTGCCAGATAATCAGACTTAAGCTGAAAAGCTGAATTGGGTTTGGCCAGTACTAGTGACTTGCTTTGCCAGATCCGGTCAAGAAGCTCAGCTGAGAGAATTTTCTTGCCTAGTGCAGGATCCATCACAAGATATCCTCCTGCTACCAGACCATAGCAGACAACGTAATGACTGAATTTCTCCTCCATGACTACATGAAGGATAGCAGGTCCATTTAAGGTATCCAGTCTATTGAGTGAATCCACTCGAATGGCATCCGCATCCATTCCTACGGCCTTTGCAGATGCCATCAACCCCAATACCGTAGTTCCTTGAATAGCCGTACCACTCAAAACCCTGAGTTGCTCCAAGGTCTGATGCCCACCGAAAAAACGGATCACTGAGGACAAACAAGCCACTCCACAATCAGAACTAGCCTGCTGCAATACTATCGGCACTCTATCTGGAGTTTTCATGAGCTTTAGTTACAGCGGCCTTCAGATCAGTCATAGAAACCGCACCTCTAAAAAACTCAACCAAGACCCCCTTGGAGTCATAGACAAGAGTAGCTGGCACAGTAGTCAACTTAAACTCACTTGCAAGCCTGAAAAGCGTATCAGATAAAAAAGTATGATTAGAAAGATTCGCAAAATCATACCTATCCCTAAAGTCTTTTACTTCAGCCACAGTCTCCGAAGAAATCCAGATAAAAGTTACCTTCTGCTCCTCTGAAAAAACTTTCCTGATCAATTCCGCTTCCGATTGACAAATCGGACAGGTGGAGTTAAAATAAATAAGCATCAAAGTAGTACCTATTTGATTTTGCAAATAAACGGATTGGCCTTCCAGAGAGGACACTTCAATCGAAGGTAAATTTACAACCAAAGAATGCTGTTCTAAATTTGCAGAATATCTAGAAAAGCCAAACCAAGCACCTGAGCATAACAGAGCAAGAAGTAGAATATGAAAAATTAATTTAATCCGCATAGCATTAACTGTTTCCGAGAGAAATAAACATCACAAATACTACCCAACAAAATAAAAAACTTACATAGTATCCTAGAACAATTTTTAACATCGAATCTATTGACTTTTTCAAATATCTAGCAAGTAAAAAAGCTAGCAGAACCCAATAAGCTACCTCAAAAAGATTTAAAACTTTAAATGGGTAAGATAACCATTCTTGCAAAAGATCGGGATTAAACAGGCTATATAAGGATAAAGGATTAAAATTTTGAAATGCATCAAAACTAAATGGATTCAATAAAAACCATAAAATTTTAAATACTATTGGAACAAAAAAAATAAACTCAGCTAAAATAACAATCTGAAAAACTCTCAATAACCTTATCTGAAAATTACTCAGATACAAACCTAAATAAATAATTAACGATACTACGAAAATGGAAATTAATTTTAAAATTAACTTAATTAGGTAAGTTAACCAAAGCCAGCGCTCTCTAAATTCAAGGAGTGATTCAATACGTGAAGTAGAAAATACATCTTGATATTCGAGTATTAAAATATTTTCACTAATCAAAATGGAATTAAATACTATCTCTATAATAATAAAAATAATTGAATAAAAAATCACGTATTTAATCATTATAAATTTAATATAAAACCATAAATTATTTCTTGGAATACACCAACTTATTTCTTGCAATAGAATTATTTGGAAAAATGATAAGCATTTCGAATTCATTGGATGATGAATTCACCTTTAAAAGATAATTATATGGCTTTATTTTTTCATAATCAAACACTTTAAGTGTATCACCTGAAACAATCCATTTACCTTTTTTTAAAACAACTTTCTTTTCTCTTGGATTTATATCAGTCCAATACACCGTATCTTTGGTGAACTCATAATATGCATTTTCAAAAAAAAACTCCCCCATTTCAAGTATTTTATCTTGCTGCTCTTTTGGTGTAGATTGAAATGCATTAGAACTAATTACACTTAGCGTTATGCCATCAAATTTCAAAATCCACCTTCCTATAAGCTGGCTTGGGTCAATTAGAAATAAAAATAGTATGACAAGTTTCATGTTATTTTAATCTTTAAATTATATAATTAATTATTTTAAGAGAAAAAAAAGAATGGAGGGTAAGTATTAATACCCTCCAAACAAAATCAACCACCCATAGTAGGAGGCTCATATCCTCCACAATGAGTATCGAAAAATCCCATTGTTTGGATGTATAATTCATCGCTACCTTGAAAAGGGCCAATAAAAAGTGTTGTGTAAAGATTTGCACAATACTCGTTTCCTCCCACCAGATTTTCCATCTGGTCAATTGTTAATTTTTCCATGATTGTTAATGGTTAAAGTTTGAAATAATTAAATGAATGATTGATTTTAGACAATGTTTTTCACTCTTCCAAATCATTGTCCGTCAGTAAATTGACCAGAATACTAAAATTGCATTATTCTTAGTTTGAAATTCAGAACTATATTTTGTTTTTCGTCCCCCCCCCTTCTTCATTAAATCATTATATAATTCGTTGAAAATCGAACTAACAAAATATTGAATTTCAATTAATTTCAACTTTTTCTAAATTCTTTGAAAAATACAACGAAGAAATTTGCAAATCCTAGTAGCAAGACTTAAGTATCAAGACCTAAGACAGGTGAGTCTAGCGTATGGAAAAAAGATTTTAGTCGAGGTAACTAATGGGCAACAACTCCATAAGAATTGCATTCGGCACTTGGCCACCCATAAAAAAACCTGTCCCGTGTTCTCCACGCTGACAGGTTTCTAAAATCTGAATTCTTCTCTCTCGATTATTGCTTCTTCGTCTTGATACTTAAATCTTGATACTTGATACTATCAAGAAATCGTCGATCCACTCCCAGTTCCCTCATGCGGCATCAGAAGCTTTAGCTTTCCGTCCTTGTCTTCTGCCATCAGGATCATTCCTTCCGAGTCGATGCCCATCATTTTTCTCGGAGCCAAGTTGATCAGCATGGTGACTTGCTTTCCAACCAAAAATTCCGGTTCGAAATGTTCAGCTACTCCGCTAAGAACCGTTTGATGACCTAAGCCAGTATCCACTTTTAGCTTGATGAGCTTTTTTGATTTTGCCATACGCTCGGCTTCCAAGACTGTGACGACACGCATGTCAAGCTTGGCAAAGTCATCATAGGTGATCAGTTCTTTCATGGGTGCGACAGGCGCATTGGCAGCTTCATTCATCTTTTTGGAGTCGAGGAGTTTTTGAATTTGTTTTTCAACGGTTTCGTCTTCGATTTTCTCGAAGAGCAATCCCATACTTCCTAGGGTTTTTCCTTCGGATAGTAGTTTACCATTTCCAGCCTGAAACCAGGAAATTTCATCCATTCCGAACATTTCAAAAAGTTTTGCAGCTGTGAAAGGTAAAAACGGCTCTGAAACTATCGCCAGATTCGCAGCAATATTTAAGGCAATATTCAGGATTGTTTTAGTACGCTCGGGATTGATTTTGATTTCCTTCCACGGCTCGGTATCCGCCAGGTATTTATTTCCCAATCGGGCAAAATCCATTACAAAGGAAAGTGCCTCCCTGAACCTGTATCGCTCGATAGAAGCAGCTATTTTCTCAGGGAATTCTTCCAAAGCAGTCAACACTTCTTTGTCATAGCCAGTCAGTTCCCCTCTTGCAGGTATTTCTCCCTGATAAAACTTCTGAGTCAAGACCACCGCCCGATTCACAAAATTGCCATATACCGCTACCAGCTCGGAGTTATTTCGACCCTGAAAATCCTTCCAGGTGAAATCATTATCCTTAGTCTCCGGTGCATTGGCTGTCAGTACATAGCGAAGCACATCCTGTTTTCCAGGAAATTCTTCCAAATACTCATGGAGCCACACCGCCCAGTTTCTAGAAGTGGAAATTTTGTCTCCTTCGAGATTCAAAAACTCGTTGGCAGGGACATTTTCCGGAAGGACATAGCCGCCATGCGTTTTCAGAATTGCCGGAAAAATAATGCAATGGAATACAATGTTATCCTTACCAATGAAATGCACCAATTTGGTACCCTGATCTTTCCAGTAAGGTTCCCAATCAATACCCTTTTCTGCCGCCCATTCTTTGGTCGAAGAAATGTAGCCAATCGGCGCATCAAACCAGACATAGAGCACTTTGCCATCGGCACCTTCCAAAGGCACTTTGATTCCCCAATCCAGATCACGAGTCATAGAGCGGGCCTGCAAACCGTCGCCTGCTTCCAGCCAAGAACGGCACTGACCCAGCACATTATTCTTCCAATCATCCGCATGATCTTCTAGAATCCATTTTTTCAAAAAAGGCTGATAGCGAGCCAAATCCAAAAACCAGTGTTTGGTTTCTTTCAAAATAGGTGTTCTTCCACTCAGTTTGGATTTGGGATTGATGAGTTCGGTGGGACTAAGTGAAGAACCACACTTTTCGCATTGATCTCCGTAGGCATGCTCGTTGCCACATTTAGGACAAGTGCCCTCGATGTAGCGATCAGCCAAAAATTTTTCAGCTTCCTCATCATAATACTGCTCAGTAGTTTGTTCGAGGAATTCACCTTTATTATACAAATCAGTAAAAAATCCCTGTGCAGTTTCGTGATGAATCTGTGCAGAGGTGCGGGAGTAGTGATCAAAACTGATCCCAAATTCCTTGAAACTACCCTTCATCATCTCATGATATTGATCCACGACTTGCTGAGGAGTTTTGCCTTCTTTGGCTGCTTTGATGGTGATCGCTACGCCATGCTCATCCGAACCACAGATGTAGGCTACATCTCTACCCTGCGACCGGAGATAACGGACATAAATATCAGAAGGCACATAACATCCCGCCAAGTGTCCGATATGAAGTGGGCCATTGGCATATGGAAGTGCTGAGGTGACTGTATAGCGTTTGAAATTTTTATTGCTCATGGGTAAAATAGATGGGAGACGGAAGACAGAAGACAGAAGAAAACGAACGTTCTGCTAACTGTTTTACTTCTTGAGTCATGACTTTTTTCGGATAGAATAGTCCACATTCTTTCCTAAAATTGAGGCCAAAGATAGGGAAATCAGTGGAAGGCGAGATCAGGCATTTTGAAATTCATTTCGGGCCTCATCAGTCAAAATCCCATTGTAAATAATGCTAATCGCCTGATCATAAATTTCTGAAGGTGGAATTTTCATTCCTTTTTGGAGCGCTTCGGGAAATTGACTGGAAAACTTGGGGTCCAGAAGCGACTGAATTGCAGCCGCATAGAGCATCACTATCAAACTGGTATTGAGTCGTGGATTGACAAGTCCTTGCGCCGCGCCTTGCTCTATAAGCTTCGCAAAACGCAGGTAGGCGGACTCATTGATATAGGTTGTGAGTTCTTCCCAGATTTCAGGAGCATGATCTCTCAGATCTTCGAAAAGTTCGGGATTGATCGGCGCCAAATGTGTCGCGATCACAGTAAGCATGGATTTGAGCTTCAGCGGAAAGGAAATGTACCGATTATCCAAGATCGCTTCCACTTTTGCCGTCATCTTTGTTTTCAGCACTTCAAAGGATCCGGAAAGCAAATCGAGTTTGCCCGGATAATATTTGTAAAGCGTCTTTTTACTCATCCCGAGATCCTGGGCTATGTCATCCATGGTAGTATGACGATAGCCTTTTCCCAAAAACAATCGATAGGCTGCTTCAAGAATTTTTCCTTCTGTGGAGGTCTTTTTACTCATCTCTTTAAATCTAGAGATAAAGATAAGGACGATTTGTTTAAGCTGACTTTTCATGTTTTCTAAAGTCATACCCTAAAAGAAAAATTAGCTTAAGTTCTGAAAAAATTAAAGAAAATGATTCAAAATGATAACTTTAAAGTTAACTTTACCTGATGAATTCGCCGAGACAAATCATTTTTTACGAACACCATTTTATTGACTTCTATCTGAAGCAAAAAGAATCAGTGCAAGTGAAGATTGAATATGTTTTCAAGATCATTAGAACAGTTCAAAATATTCCAAAAAAATTTCTAGAGCACCTATCAGGCACAGACGGACTCTATGAAATTAGAATTGAATATGAAGGAAATATTTTCAGGATATTTTGCTGCTTTGACAAAGGGAACCTGGTAATTCTGTTTAATGCTTTCCAGAAAAAATCTCAAAAAACACCCAGAAAGGAAATCGAGCTAGCGCTGAAGCTTAAAAGCGAATATTTTAATTCAAAAACCACAAAATGATGAACAACGAAGAAATCCAAAATGCTAGAACCTTCGATGAGTTATTAGACCTAAAATATGGAAAAATAGGCTCTGAAAAACGCGATGATTTTGAAGAAAAAGCACAATATTTTGTAATCAGCGAAATGCTTAAAGAGGCGCGAAAGGAAGCCAATATGACACAAGAACAACTTGCTGAAAAAGTAGGGACTAAAAAAAGTTATATCTCTCGACTCGAAAACGGAAAATGTGACATCCAACTTTCAACCCTCTATCGGATTTTTGAATTCGGTCTGGGCAAAAAGGTAAATTTAATTTTTGGGTAGCACCTTAAAAGTGAATAGGGATTTATTAAGATCTAAATGACAAATCGAATCATGATAAAAATCACAGACTTTAAATTAGAAACTGAAAAGAAAATTCGTTCTCGATTTAGCGACGGGACAGAAAAGACAATTGACTTTAAACCGTTTATCGGATAAGACAGCCTGAGCAAGCCACTTTCAGACCCAACTTTTTTCAAAAAGGTAGAACTTATCGAAAACGGAAGAGGGATTTTTTGGCCTAATGAATTTGATTTTTGCCCCGATTTTTTGCACAAGTACCAAGTAAAGGATGAATTAAATGTGGTAGAAAAAATATAGTCAGCTGCTCTATTCAAATAAGACTTCCACTTTTTAATTGATTTGTATATCCGCAATCTTAACAGTATTGTAAATTAAAGAAATGAAAATTCTTCGGAACACTTGATTTTGAGCTTCATCGGTCATCTGACATCTGACACCCGACCCTTACCAAAATAAAATTCGCCTACTTGTGAAATAGAGGATAATCATATTAATTGATATCAATAACCTGTTCGGGTCATCCAATCTTCTCCAAAAAATAGGTTCTCAAGGATGCTCGCGGCTCAAAGCCAAGTTTGGTGTAAAGCTTTATCGCAGGAGTATTCTCAGGATAGACATGAAGGAAAGGGATTTTTTCAGCTTGCTTAATCTCAGCAATCACCCGTCGCATTACTTTGTTGGACAGCCCTTTTCCCACAAAATCAGGATGCGTGCATACAGCACTGACCTCGACATAGGGATCCGGACTTAAACGTTTTCCTGCCATGGATATCAATTTGCCTTCATGAAATAAACCCACATATCCACCAAAGTCTATGGTCCGACTGAGAAAAGGGCCGGGCTTGGTCAGTTCTATCAACTCCAACATGGCGGGAACATCCTTTTCCGCAAGTTGAGTCAGAGGACCATCCAAAACTTTGGGTTCTGGATCGGAAGTGCAAACCATCTGTAAAAGCTCGTGGTCATTTAAAACTTTCCAACATTTGGATACAGTAATTCGACCGGGGGGAAATAGAATTATCCTTTGGCCAAGTTTGCAAATCGAGTGGAGATATTCGAGGCTTTCCCCATCATAGCTCGGCAAACCCACAAAAAATCCCATCTCAGAATTAAGAAATTTGCAATTTTCATTTCCGGAAGAGAACATCGCACTTCCGGTATTGAGTGCGTTCCAAATAGGATTATCTAAGGGGTGAGGCATTTTTAATTTCAGGTGAGAAGTCAAAATTAGGAAAAAATGCTTGGGTCGAAAGGGGAAAAAGCTCGTCTAATTGAAGCAGAATTTAAGTTTTTATGCATATCCGCAATGACACCACTAGACAAATTAAATTGAAAAAATTGATGTGGAGGTCAAGGTTTGGTAGCCAAAGATCCGAAGGATAAAAACAATTTATAACCCCCGGTGTAGCCGGGGGTAAAGTGACACAATAAAAAAAGAGCCCTGAAGGGGCGATACATTGAAGTTTCACCCTTTCAGGGCTCAAGGGAAGGGAATTCAATGGCGACCCTGCACTGCGTACAGGGTTCCACCTTGGCGGACAGGCATGAATGGTTTGACTCCTTCGGAGCTACCTAAGAAGGCGATTTGGAATTTTGTAAAAATATCGATTACACAAACCTTCTGCTTTCCCTTTGGTGCTAGTGTAATTGCGGACGCACAAATTATTTTTTATGTATATACGGAACTTTGTCAGTTGCATTTGAATAGACTTAAAATTACCTGAAAACACCAAATGTTAGGCTTCATCGGACATCTGACCTGCCTTTGCCGGCAGGCAGGCACCCGACATTCGGCCCAAATGGGTAATTAAATTTGGTTACTGGCAGAATAGCGTATAATCAGATTATTTTTTTGATTTCAGAATTCTGACTTTATACTTTATAATTTTCCAATCTTCCAATCTCCCTCAATACTTCTATTTTTACGATTCCTAATTTTTAACACATGACCCACTCCGAAGCCGCTTCCCGTATCGCCCAACTCAGCAAAGAAATCAATCATCACAATCAGCTTTACTATCAGGAAAGTAGGATTGAAATTTCTGATTTTGAATTCGATCAACTACTGGAAGAATTGGTGAAGTTGGAGGGGGAGTTTCCGGATTTACTGCTTCCCGACAGCCCAAGTCAGCGGGTGGGTGGCACAATCACCAAGGAATTCAAGACGGTGGAGCATAGTACTAGGATGCTTTCTTTGGGTAATACCTATTCCAAAGAAGAGTTGATCGCATTTGACGAGCGGGTTGCAAAAGGCCTTGGACATACCAAATACGAATATTTCTGCGAAATGAAATTCGACGGAGTGGCCATCAGTTTGGTGTATGAAAATGGAAAACTAGTACGGGCAGTGACCCGAGGAGATGGTTTCAAAGGCGATGACGTCACCGAAAATGTCCGCACGATCCGGAATATTCCTTTGACCGTTTCGGGTGAAAACATACCTGAGAAGTTTGAAGTGCGAGGAGAAATCTTCCTTCCGCTCAAAGAATTCCTGAAGATCAATGCTGAAAAAGAAGCTGCTGGCGACCAATTACTTGCAAACCCTAGAAATGCTGCTTCAGGCACCCTGAAAATGCAGGACAGTTCGATCGTGGCCAAGCGTCGTCTGAACTGCTATTTCTATCAACTTCTAGGCGATGAAATCGGAGTAAACACCCATGAGAAAGCCATTCAGCTGATCGAAAGTTGGGGGTTCAACGTCTCCCCTACTTACAAAAAAGCTGGAACCATCGAGGAAGTATTGGGCTACATCGAAGATTGGCGAGAAAAACGCTTTTCACTTCCCTTGGACACGGATGGAATTGTCCTGAAAATCAACGATTACGATCAGCGCGAAGAACTCGGATTCACTGCCAAGATCCCGCGCTGGGCCATTGCTTATAAATACAAAGCCGAAAGCGCTGAAACCGAACTTCTTTCCATCACTTACCAAGTGGGCCGAACCGGCGCAATTACACCTGTGGCGAACCTTTCCCCAGTTAGTCTGGCTGGAACTACTGTAAAGCGCGCTTCTCTGCACAATGCCAATGAAATCGAGCGCTTGGGTATCCATGATGGAGATTTTGTTTTTGTGGAAAAAGGCGGGGAAATCATCCCCAAAATCACCGCTGTCAATGAGCTTCGAAGAAAACCTGATGCGCAGCCTGTACAGTATATCGACACTTGTCCGGAGTGTGGTTCCACCTTAGTCCGAAAAGAAAGCGAAGCCAAGCATTACTGTCCAAATGCAGTGAGCTGTCCTCCACAGGTTTTGGGTAGAATCGAGCACTTCGTTAGCAAGCGCGCTATGGACATCGACTCCATGGGTACCGAGCGAATTCGGGCTTTGATTGATCAGGGATTGATCCGAAGCTATGCCGACATCTACGATTTGGATCAAAAGCAATCAGAGCTTTTGGGGCTTGAAATGAGCCAGGATCAGTACGAGCGAGAAGTTTCTGGAGTGCTCTACATTTCTCTGGAAAAGGCACTATTCGCTCTGACCGAAACCATTCCTTTCAAGCAGATTCAGGATTTCCTTACAGAGTTTTCTCATTTACCTCTGCGGGAAAAGCTCAGGAAATTCCAAGAGCAGATCCGAGTTTGGAAGAAAAAGGTGCTAGCCAATACGGGCATGGTAGATTACCTGTTGGAGCATCTAAACCGACATGCCGATCTGGGAAAAGTGGAAGATTACGTGCCTGTGCCAGTGGTATTGGAGATTTTCCTAGGAAGGAGAATCGAGTTTGAGCAGATTCTGGAAGCCAGTCGAAAGCATGGAACCGTCCACATGATCCTCCTGGATCTCAATTTGGATTTGCCAAATGAACTAAATGAACGGATCAAAAAGCTCAAAGCAAATACCTTTCAGGAAGGAGTCATTTCCAACATGATGGAAGGAATCAAAGCTTCTAAAGCCCAACCTTTTGAGAAAGTCTTGTTTGCTCTAGGCATACGCAACATTGGCGAAAACACCGCTCAGTTGCTTGCAAGGCATTTCTTTAGCATCGAAAAACTTCAATCCGCCACTTCAGAGCAGCTTCTGGAAATCAATGGGATCGGAGAAACCCTGGTGCAAAGCATGCAGGAGTTTTTTGCGCAGCCAGAAAATCTCGTGATCATCGAGCGGCTAAAAAGCCAAGGCTTAAAGTTTGAAATTGAGCAGAGTGTCTCGGTACAATTAGGTTCTTCACTTGTAGGCAAGCGGATTCTGGCCTCAGGTAAACTCCAAAACTTCAAGCGGGACGAAATTGTGGACTTTGTGCAGGCACACGGTGGTCAGTACATTTCCTCTGTTTCCAAAAACCTCGACTTCATCATCGAGGGCGAAGAAATGGGTCCAAGCAAAAAAGAAAAAGCCCAAAAGCTTGGAGTACCGTTAATTTCGGAAGAGGAGTTTTTGAGGATGGTGGGTGAAAAGACATAAGAAATTAGATACAAGATTTTAGACAAAACCTTGAAATGGCATTTACAAAAGAGCAACTAAGAAATATTGAATCAACCTTAACGCTGTGGCTGGTCACGCACCGTCCTGAGGAGAAAATCCGAAAACAGGTGGACATGGGCTATACCATCAAAGGCCAGGATATTTATTTGGAAGAAATCCGCCCTGTCTATTTAAAACCGGGTGAAATTGGGAGATATCCTTTTGCCAAAATCAAGTTTGAAAAATCAACCGAACTCTGGAAAATCTACTGGATGCGCGGAAATCTCAAGTGGTATCCATACGATCCCAAGCCAGTGGTAGACACCTTGGAACTTGCATTAGAGGAGATTATGGATGATTCTCATCAATGTTTTTTTGGGTGAGCGTTTTCTAAATAGAATAATCTCAATCACGCTTTAAAGCCACTAAACCCTATTTTTTCTACAAACGGACTCTAAAACCAAGGTAAGACTGTATCTTTGCAGCCCTAACCAAACAAAAAACATGAACGCATTCAAAGGCACCGGAGTGGCATTGGTTACTCCTTTTCATGACGACCATTCTATTGATTTTGACAGTCTCAAGAAACTGATCGACCATGTTGTTTCAGGCGGAGTGGACTATTTGGTAGTGCTTGGCACTACCGGAGAATCTGCTACTTTAACTTCCGCTGAAAAGAAACAGGTGCTGAAAGCTTGCTTGGAATATAATGCCGGAAGAGTACCTGTCATGTTAGGCATCGGCGGAAACAATACACATGCGGTAATCAATGAAATCAAAAACACCGATTTCTTTGGGGTAGCTGCCATGCTTTCTGTGAGTCCCTATTACAACAAACCAAGTCAGGAAGGAATAGTCGCTCATTACAAGGCTATAGCAGATGTCGCCCCAGTGCCTGTGGTTTTATACAACATTCCTGGCCGTACCATGTCTAACATGACAGCGACGACCACGCTGAAGCTTTCGCATCATCCCAATATTGTGGGGATGAAAGAGGCCAGCGGGAATCTTGAGCAGTGTATGCAGATCGCATCAGCTATGCCCAAGGATTTTCTGCTACTTTCCGGTGATGACCTCCTCACAAGACCCATTATGAGTATAGGAGGGAGTGGAATAATTTCTGTTATGGCAAATGCTTTTCCTGAAAAATTCAAGATCCTCACCCATGGCTCCGATCAAGAGGGTTTGGCCACAGCATTTTCTTTGTTGGAAATAAATTCGCTGATGTACCTCGAAGGCAATCCTGTGGGGATCAAAAATCTACTTTTCCACCAAGGAGTCATCGAAAGCGATCAAGTTCGATTACCGATGCTTCGGGCTAGCTTCGATCTGAATAACAAGATCAAAGCAGCCGCTCAAAACTAATCTAGCATGTCACCGATTTCCATTTCCCAACTGACCGAGCAGATCCGAGTAACCTTGGAGACTGAACTCGAACCTATTTATTGGGTGGTGGGGGAATTGGCAGATTTCAGGCAAGCTCCTCAGGGGCATGTCTATTTTGAACTGGTAGAAAAGCAGGGAAATCAAGTTTTGGCTAAAATCCGAGCCAATCTCTGGCAATTCACCTACCGATCTGTATCGGTCAAATTTCAATCCGTCACGGGCACAAGTCTAAAAAACGGAATGAAAGTGCTTGCCCAAGTGGCAGTATCCTATCACCCTGTCTATGGTTTAAGCATCAATGTGAAGGATATAGACCCTTCCTTTTCTCTGGGAGAAAGAGCGCGAATCCGACAAGAAACGATTGATCGCCTGACCCGAGAGGGCTTAATTCAATTGAACGGTAGATTTCAGCTGCCTCCGGTTGTTCAGCGGATCGCTATAATATCAAGTGCTACTGCCGCAGGATATGGGGATTTTGTCAATCAAATTGAAAAAAATGCCTTCGGTTACCAAGTTTATCACAAACTGTTCCCCTCCATGATGCAGGGAAATGAGGCGGTGACAAGTTTACTTTCCGCACTTGAAAAAGTAAGGGCAGAAAGTACACGATTGGGTTTAGAGGCAGTGATTATAATACGAGGCGGAGGAGCGCAACTCGATTTGGATTGTTTCGACGATTATCTTTTGGGCGCAGCCATCGCCAATTTTCCCTTGCCGATATTCACCGGAATTGGACATGAACGCGATGAAACTATCGCTGATTTGGTGGCGCATACTCGGCTCAAAACTCCTACGGCAGTTGCGGAATTTCTGCTGTCCGGCTTCAGAGAATTTGAGGAAAATCTGGCCATGATGCTCCAAAGACTGGACAGATCGACTAGGCAGCAACTCCGAGAGGAGGAAAGTAAAATCCACCAATTAGCCCTTCGGGCAAAATCTCTGTCAAGAAACCGCATTTCTCTTGAAGCTGAAAAGGTGAAAAACCGGATCAATAGAATTGAACTTGCCACTAAAAATCAGCTTAGATCTCAATCATCAAATCTCGATACCTTAGAAAAGGCTTTGAGAAAAAATTTGAATGTATTTCTGGAAAAGCAAACTGAAAAACTTGCAAACCAAGAAATGCTCTTGCGCCAGCTCGATCCAAATTCCATCCTGAAACGGGGATACTCAAGAACTGAGTTAGATGGTATACCAGTCCATTTAGCCAAAGCTCATATCGGAGACCAAATCGTAACTATTACCCAAAATCAAAGAATAAGCAGTAAAATCACAGAAATCAATCAAAAATGAAATCGAGCATAACACTATTTGTGTCAAACAGAGAAATGATTATTCGAAATGCGAGATTCCATGTGGACTTAAAGAAAATATAACAAATACATGAAATCGCAAACCTACACCGAGGCTATGGCCCGATTGGAAACCATCCTCCTCCAACTCGAAGAGGGAAATAAATCAGTTGACGAACTTTCAACTTTGGTAAAAGAAGCTGCCGAACTGGTTAAGCATTGCAAGGCAAAGTTGAAATCAACAGAAACAGACATTCAAGCTGCATTTGAAGGTGCCTGATTATTTAAAACCTATTTTTTTAAACAAATTACGAAATAATACTAAAGCGTGCTTGGCATGTTTGTTGCCGATTTAGGTATTCTGATTGTTCTTCCAATCAATCAAATACTTGATGAAGCTAATATCAAAAACATATTATTGTTTGCTCGTAATTTTTATTTCGGGAAAACTTTCCGCTCAAAACTTTTACAAAGAGCGAGTATCAAGAGATAATATCCTCTCGATCGGAGTCGGTCCATCATTTGCATATCTGGATAATGGAGGACAATACAGAGATTTGAATTTTGAGATCAAGCCATCCGTCTCTCTTGCTTTGACCAAGCGACTCAATCAGATTTTTGATCTTCGAGCAACTAGTGGAGTACAATGGATCAGTAGTGGAGGCAATCCTTCTATTGCTGTAAGAGATGCTTGGTTTGCAGAATTTGCGTCATTCACTGCAAAGGGACCTGCCTACTATTTTGACATAATGCCAAGCATGAACCTCATAGGCTTTGGTAACCACATGAATAGAAGTCTATTTAACCTCTATAGTGGATTTGGTTTAGGTATCATGAACGTCCGAACTCAACAAACCAAATCATTCAACTCTGAGGAAGTACCTACCAGAAATCAAATCACTACTGGTTATATTCCATTTCGTGCGGGCCTAAGCTATCGAATCGGACCTTATTCGGATATAGGCGGAGAGGGCACGCTGATGTTGACTTTCACAGATAATATTGATGGAAATATAGGCTTTAATAGTTTTGGAGATCACCTTTTTCAGGCGCAGATAGTTTACAGGAGATATTTCATTCCTAAAACTAAAGACTAAAAAAAAATTCCTCTATAAAAGCGGATATTTATACTGTTTGGTTTTCGATTACTTGCAAGTACTTTCTCTCAATTGTGATCATCATGTTTTGCATAATTCCTGGAATTCGAATAAGGAAGTAGTCCTTGTTTCCTTTTTCGATGCATTCGCCAACCATATTCTGAAGTGGCCCTCCAATTACTTTTACTTTTTCTCCCGGTTCGATTTCACTTCCGTCAGTCTCTACTGCCACACCTGTAGTTATTACTCGCTTAATGATTTCCAATTCTTCATCACGTATGGTGGCGTGATGACCGGAAAAATGGACAAACTTTACTGCCCCTAGTACTTGCAGGCACTCCCAAAGTTTATTTCGCTCTGTTTTTACAAAAACGTATCCATTAAATAATGCACGTTGAACTTTCTTTTTTCGATCAGACCACTGACGAAGTTCTTCCACAACCGGTAAATAAACTTCCCAACCTCTTTCCTGTAATCTTTCGGCGACTTTTTTTTCCGAACGTGATGTAGTGTACATCACATACCATTTCATGTCAAGCATTTGTAGAAACCACTTATTTTTGGCTTTAAAATTACATAATCCGAGTGGGAAATACGGAATAAAAGCCAAAAAACCCCCGGAACATTGTCCCGGAGGTTTTGTCAAAAAAAACCACCAACCTTAAATCAATTATGCATTAAACTTGCGAATCCTCATTTGGAGTTTGTCCGCCAGCAAATACATAACTGGTACGATCACTAACGTAATGACTGTAGCAAAGGTTAGCCCAAAAATCACTGTCCAGGCCATTGGTCCCCAGAAAGCCGCGTTGTCTCCACCGACATAGAATTGAGGATCAAACTCAGTTAATAATGTGCCGAAATTTATGTTCATACCTATCGCTAGTGGGATCAATCCAAGCACAGTTGTGATAGCTGTAAGCAATACCGGACGAAGTCTTGTCTTGCCGGCTTCTACGATACTGCTCAATAAATCCTCATAATTTAAATATTCACCTTTGGGGATTCCCTTTTCTTCTCGCTTTCTGGCCCGCACCAGATCAGTATAGTCAATTAATACGATGGCGTTATTTACTACTACACCCGCAAGAGAAATAATTCCGATTCCAGTCATGATTACCACAAAGTCCATATTGAAAATAACTAATCCCAAAAACACACCGATCGTGCTCAACACCACTGAGGTCATAATGATGAATGGACTAATCACAGAATTAAACTGAGCAACAATAATCAAGAAAATCATAGAAACTGCAATCATCAAAGCATTGAGCAGGAAGGCCATAGACTTTGCCTGCTCTTCTTGCTCTCCGGTGAATTTCACAGATACTCCGTCAGGAATTTCATAATTTTCCATCAAGTCTTTAATCCGAAGATTTATCTCGGTGGGATTGTATCCATCAAGCACATTCGAGAAAAGGGTGATCGCTTTTTCAAGGTCTTTTCTTTTTACCGAACCATATGTTGACCCATATTCTATCGTTGAAACAGCTGAAATGGGCACCTCACGCTTATCTCCAAACTTATCTCTAAATCCAATTTTCTTGTTTACCAAGGTATTGATATCGTACCGGTAATCTTCGGAAAGTCTCAATTGAATTGGAAAATCCTCTTCTCCTTCCTTATATTTTGATACTTCCAAACCAAATAGAGAGGTTCTTAATTCGGTTGCAATCTGCGAAGTCGACAAGCCAAATCTTCGAGCTCTTTCACGATTAATAGCAACCACCACTTCAGGATTCCCCAATGAAAGGTCAGATTTGAGTTCTTCCAGACCGGGAATATTATTAGACTCCAAGTATTCTTTGGTCTCTCCGACAAAAGCAATTAGTTGCTCATAATCCTCTCCTACGAATTCAATATTTACAGCTTTGCCAACAGGAGGTCCATTTCTTTGCTTGTCTACCGTGATGAGAACACCTGGGTATTTTTCCACTAAATCCCGGATAGCTTCCATCGCACCATTGGTATTGATTCCCTGTCTATTAATATAGTCAACAAATCCGATGGTGATTTTAGCTTTATGGGGTGTAGCTTGTTGGCTTGGCCCCTCTGTTGGATCCCCTGTACCCTCGCCAACCTGCGAAATCACAGATTCTAAAATATCGGCGTAAGGCTCTAAAGCAACCAACATTTCATCTTCCATTTGGTCAACAAATGCATTGGTGGCATTGATGTCAGTACCTATAGGAAATTCGACAAAGACATTGACCAGCTGAGGTTGATTATCCGGAAAGAAAAGAACTTTCGGCGAACGGATATAGAGCAAAGCAAAAGAAAGTAACAGTAAACTGATTATTCCTCCAAAGAACAAGAAGGGCTTTTTACCATGCAAGGCAAAATTAAGCGTGGATTCATAAGCATTTTCCAGTTTGACCAAAAGTACCGTCTGAAACCAAGCAATCGCCTTTCTCAATACAAAAACGTTAAACAATGTCAAAACAGATGCAACTAGGGCTAGGGATCCAAAAGCTATCCAACCAATCAAAAAGAAGATGGTAGACAAAATCAAGAAAACCCCTGCCGTAATAATTGACTTTTGCTTTGGCTTATCTTTACCTACCTCACTTAACTTCATGAACATGGACGTCATCACCGGGTTGATAACCAAAGCCACAAAAAGTGAGGACGAGAGTACAATGATCAATGTAATTGGAAGGAATTTCATAAACTCACCGACCAAATCATCCCAAAATGCTAGGGGAAGAAATGCGGCCAGAGTTGTTGCTGTAGAAGTAATAATCGGCCATGCGACCTCGCCTACACCTTCTTTTGCTGCCTGAATACTGGTTTTGCCTTCTTGCATCAAACGATAGACATTCTCTACCACTACAATCCCATTGTCTACTAGCATTCCTAAGGCAAGAATTAGGGAAAAGAGAACCATCAGGTTCAGCGTAATCCCAAATGCATTCAAAATAAGGAATGAAATAAACATGGATAATGGAATCGCCGAACCTACAAAAAGCGCATTTCGGAAACCCATAAAGAACATCAAAACCAAGACGACAAGGATAATCCCGAATATGATCGAATTTTCTAAGTCACTTACCTGAGTTCGGGTTTGCTTACTTTGGTCATTTGTGATCGTGATTTCCAGATCCTGCGGGAATCGATTGGCTTTTGTATTCGCAATGATAACCTTGATTTTATCTGCCGCATCCAGGAGATTTTCCCCGCTGCGCTTGGTTACATTGATAGTGACTACCGGTAGGTTTTTGCTGCGCGCATAGGTAGATCTGTCCTTGAAAGTATCTTTGACTTCGGCAACATCCCGAAGGTAAACGATCTTTTGCTGATCAGTCTTTATAATGATGTCGAGCAATTCCATAGGATTCATAAACTCTCCATCCACACGAAGTGAACGCTCGAAGTCTCCACTCCTGATAGTACCACCGGAAATTGTCACATTTTCTGCCTGAATCGCACTGGAAATATCTCCAAAACTCACTCCGACAGCTTCCATTTTGTAAGGATCGGCATTGATCTGGATCTCCCGCTCAACGGTACCTGCCAGATCTGCTTTGGAAATCTCAGGAAGTTTCTCAATCGCATCTTCCAGATATTCCCCGAACTTCTTTAACTCCTGTTCTGAATAAGGTCCGGAGATGTTGACATTCATGATCGGAAAATCAGAAGTGTTTATTTCCAAGACATTTGGATCTTGATCCAGATCTGATGGAAGTTCACTTTTTGATTTATCCACGGCATCCTTTACATCTTGAATCGCCTTGGAAATCTGAATTCCCGGATTAAACTCAATCACAATGGAAGAAAAATCCTGTACCGAGGTGGACTTAATCACTTTCACATTGTTTAGAGACTTCAACTCCTTTTCTATGGGACGAGTGATTAGGTTTTCCATATCCACTGGTGAGTTACCCGGATAGGGAGTTCCCACATATACTGTCGGAATGACAATCTCGGGAAAGCTTTCCTTGGGCATGGTACGATATGCCCCCAATCCAAGAACTGTGATAATCAGAGTTAAGATGACCACCGAGGTGGAATTGTCCACACTGAAACTGGACAACCCAAATTCCCGAATAATGCTAGATTTTGGTGCGTTGGTCATGATTTACAATTGAGAAATATTGACACTGAAATTATCACCAACTTCACGGAAGCCCTTGTCAACTATTATTTCAGAGCCAGTCAGTCCTTCAAGGATTTCTGTTTCGTTATTAGCTGTTAAACCACGCTTAACATATTTCTTTTGGGCCGTTTGATTTTCGACGATAAAGACATAATCCCCTTTGTTGTCAGCCAAGATCAAATGTGCCGGCACCAAGACGCTGTTTGGGTTTTGGTAATCACGGATCTTAAGTACAGCGATCATATTTGGCTTGATGTCAGTCATATTCGGAAGTAGTACTTCTACTTTAAATGTTCGGTTGTTTGGATTGATGACACCACCGACAGCTGAAACACGCGTAGTCAAAGTTTTTCCAATGGAAGGAAAGTCAATTGTAACACTGTCCCCTTTAGTCAGAACTCCAACATAACTTTCTGAAACATCCGCCAGGATAAACATGTCACTTTCGCCTACAAATTCAAACATGGGAACACCTGGCTGTACTGCTTCTCCCATTCTCACTTGAACAGTCTCTATTGTGCCGTTAAATGGAGCTCTGACAAATGCTTTGTTCAATTGGGTTTTCATTGAAGCCAGATTCTTTTCCAAGCCTTCTTTTCGGTTTTTAGCTTCTAAATATTGAATCTCAGTTCCGATCTTCTGATTCCAGAGTCTTTCCTGCTTTTGGAAAATCGTAGTGGCCAATTGTAAAGAATTTTCCATCTCTTCGATATTTCGATCAATTGATTCCGAATCGATTTTGGCCAATATCTGACCTTTACTTACGCGCATCCCCTCCATCACTGGTACCTCAAGGATTCTTCCCGCAGTTTCGGCACTTATACTCACATTTTTCTTTGAAAGAACAGAACCTGTCACCTCCACATAATGTGTAAACTCACCTTTTCTGGCTGCTGCAGTGGTGATGAGAATTGATTTTTTATTGGCTTTTGCAAAATCAGGATCGAGTTTAGCGATCTCTGATTCAAGGGTCTTGATTTCTGTATTCAGCTCCCCAGCTTGATTTTTCAATTCAACAAGCTTGGTTTTCATGGCTTCTACCCCCTCCTTTTTCTCACAAGAAAAGGTTAGGATGGCTAAGAACATTACAGGTAAAAATTTAAGTATAGGCTTCATATAGAGAAGAGAATTATAGAATGAGATATAAAGAGTTGGTTTAGTTATTCAAATCGGACTTTAGAAGTCCTAGGGCTTTTTCAAGATCTACTTTAGAGATTAATCCGTCATACAAGGCTGCTAAATAGTTGATCTCGGCCTCGATCAAGGCACCATCAGCATCCACTACTTCCAAATTGGATCCCACGCCTTCTTGGTATTTGATTTTTGCTATGTCAAAAACCTCTCTTGCCAAAGCAAGATTTTCTTGTTGGACTTCAAGTAGGGTGAGGTCATTTCTGAGGTTAGCTTTGGCTACAAAAATTTCATTTTTGAAATTATCATCTAAATAAAACCGCTGATTTTCGAGCTGATTAATCTGGTGACGATTTTTTTGAATCCTGGCACTTTTGGCAAAACCATCGAAAATCGGCACGTTCATACTTATACCTAATAAGGAACTCCCAAACCAGTTTCGGCTATCATAGACTGTGTTAAAGCTATTTCCAGCACCATTTCGCCTCATGTTTCCGACAAAATCAATAGTCGGCATGTATTGCGAGGTATTATTCTTGATATCAAGTTGAACCAGTTCGATCTGAGTTTTTATCTGATCAAGCTCCACACGACCATCACCTTCTTCTACCAAAAGCCGACTAAGATTTTCCTGAGGATTCAAGTCCTGCAGTGTTTCTGTGATCAAAATATCCACGTTCAAAGGCATTCCCATCTGAATTTTGAGAATTTCTTTGCTGATCTCCCATGCTGTACGACTGCGTGCCACTTGTGAGTAAGTGTTGTTTCGCTGCACCTGAATTCTTGACACATCGATTTTTTCTGCAAAACCAGCCTCATAAAGTGCCTTAGTTTCCTTCAGCAAGGAATCAATTCTTGCAAGGTTGGATTGCGAAAGTCGAATTCGCTCTTGATTGACCAAAACCCCAAAGTAGGCTTTCTTGACAGTCTCAATCACATCATTTTCTGCTTTGGCCAAATCAAAATTGGTTAACTGAGTCAAAGTTTTGGCGGCACGAAGTCCCACGAAAAATGATCCGTCAAAGATCATCTGTGTCACATTCACACCAATTCCAGAGGAATAGTTCACACCAAATCGAGCGGGAATTACATCAGATGGATTTGTGGGATCTCCAAAGGGAGGCTGATTAGGAAGAAATACCACAGGAATCTGGGGATTATAGTCCAAATTGAAGGATCCCTTAACTTGCGGAAGTCCCTGAGCTGTGGTTTCCTTTACTGTTGCTTTGGAAATTAAAGTTTCCAAACGGGCGTTTTTGGTCGTTACATTGTTTTCTATGGCATACTGAATCGATTCGTTCAAGGTGAGTTGGGCTACTTCTTGAGCGTGAATGCCTGAAAGAACGAGAAAAAACATTATAACTGTTAAAAGGCTCTTATTCATAGACGGTTAGTTTTCAATTTTCTATTGCTTGCTGAGCGGCATAGGCCAAACGGCCTTTTTCTGTAAAAATTCCATGAAGAAAATGATCCATCAGGACCACTTGTTCTTCTGCGAAATTGTAATTAGGATCTGTGAAATTGCTGGGTTCAAAGGCAGATGTTATTTGATTGACACGGACTTTCGCTAAAATCTCAGAATCTATTTCCATTCTGAAATACCCTAATTCTTTCCCTTTTTCGATGACATTTACAATGTCATTCATGATTACTCGAGTTTTGAAATCCTCAAACATTCTCCAAGCCTCAGGGAAATATTTTTGAATCTCCATGATTACCATCGGGTTGATGTTTTTCATTCTTTCTCGCATCATTTTGGATGTCTTCACCAAGTGCTCGATCACACCATCTTCCGTTTCTAGAATGTATGCCAGCTTGGTTCGATCTTCCTCCAGAATTTTCTCAAACGCCTCTTTTACCAAATCCTTTTTATCTGCAAACTCTTGATAAACAGTTTTTTTGGATACTCCAGCTAGTCGGGCAATATCTTCCATCGTCACTGTTCTGACACCATATCTCGAAAACTGCTCGGTTGCTATCTCTAAAATTCTATTTCTCGTCTCCAATTTCCTTTTCTGAATTTCGGACAAAACTATGGAAACTTTCATATTGTTCAAAGTTTCTTAAGTTTTTTCCAGATTATTATTTCATTAAGACAAAATTATCATGTTCGAAATCGTGCATAAATCGATTTTATCCGGTTTTAACAAAATAATATTCGTTTGTATAAAAAATGAATCTAGGATATTTCCCATTTTCTATAACTTCGAAATATAAATTTTTACTTCATGGAATATTTAATCCACCCCAAGGGGAAACTTGTTTACAAAAAAAAGGGGATTGGTCCCGAAATGTTTTTGATTTTCCATGGTTTTGGGCAAAATCATCAGGATATGCTCCCCCTTGATGAAATAAGAATGCCAAATCAGTGCTTTCTATTCATCGACATGTTTTATCATGGACGCAGTCAATGGTTTGATTCTCTAAAAAATTTAGATCGCGCTACTTGGGTAGAAATTATAAGAATGCTTCAAATAAAGGAGAACTTTACACAGTTCAACTTAATAGGATACAGCATGGGAGGCAAGTTTTCAATGCTCACTTATGAGCTATTTGTAAACGAAGTCAAAAGCCTCACACTTCTAGCCCCTGATGGAATCAAAACAGGCCTTTGGTATAGCATGACAAATTATCCCAACTTTATTCATCCCGTTTTTAAAAGGATGATTTTCAAGCCTAATCGATTTTTTGGAATCATTGACGGGTTAAATTCCGCTGGTTTGGTAGAAAAAAGCTTTGTCAAATTTGTAAAAACCCAGCTCGAAACACGATCTCACCGTGCTCAAGCCTATTTCGTCTGGAAAGTTTTTGGAGGTATTCAGCTACACCTCGGGCAGATCATTCGATTAGCCAGAAATCATCAAACACCGATTACCTTATTTATTGGAAGCCATGACAAAATGGTGACTGCAGAGAATCTTGATCGATTCAGTAAAAAAATACCGCATTTGAAAAACGTTGAACTTCCCGTCGGTCATGGACAATTGATTGAAGCAGCAGTTGAGTATTTGATGGGCGAACGTTAAGGCTGAAAGCTCAAATAAAAATTCTGGAAAAAATCTTGTGGTCATTTGGCTAACTAAACATCGGTCATCTGACATCCTTCACCTGACAATTTCAATCTTTCAATACTTCAATTCCCCAATCTATCCCCCAAATCCTTACCTTTGCGACTTACCAGCCCAAGGACATGATTTTCTTCTTTGAATCACCCCAGAAACTCGTTTACGGAGTTCAATCCCCACAGCCAATTTCACTTGAAAACATCGAAAAACTCATCTGGCTTTTTGGCGAAGCCAAAGCGATTCAGGGAGAAAAACTGGCAGGGAAATATTCTGGACCACGAAAAGAGATGATCACACCATGGTCCACCAATGCCGTGGAAATCACCGTGAACATGGGAATCCTGGGAATCCAGCGAATCGAAGAGTTTTTACCAAAAGCAGAAGGCGATCAAATCGATCCGATGCTTCAGAAAATCTACGATGGACTGGATCAGGAGATTTTTGATATACATCTCCAGCCCGAACCAATCAAAGCTGTCACTGATATTGCAACCTACAACAAATCCGAAGGTCTCGCGCTGAGTCAGGAAGAGGTCGATTATCTTGATAATGTCTCAACACAATTAGGTCGTCCATTGACCGATTCAGAGGTTTTTGGCTTTTCGCAAGTGAATTCTGAGCACTGTCGACACAAGATTTTCAATGGTACTTTTATCATTGATGGCGAAGAAAAACCGATGACACTTTTTCAACTCATCAAAGAAACTTCCAAAAAGCATCCGAATCGAATCGCCTCAGCTTACAAAGACAATGTGGCTTTCGTCACTGGTCCAAAGGCACAGCAATTCGCCCCAATAACGCAGCATCAAGCTGACTTTTTTGAAACTCGCGAGATCGATACCGTCATTTCCCTAAAAGCTGAAACTCACAACTTCCCCACTACAGTTGAACCATTTAATGGCGCAGCAACTGGAGCCGGTGGAGAAATCAGAGATCGTTTGGCTGGCGGGACTGCATCGATTCCTTTGGCTGGAACTGCCGTCTACATGACTTCTTATTCCCGTTCGGAAAAAGGTCGAAGTTGGGAGAAAAATCTCGCTGAGCGTCCTTGGCTATATCAGACTCCGATGGATATCCTGATCAAGGCTTCCAACGGAGCATCTGATTTTGGTAACAAATTCGGTCAGCCGCTTATCGCTGGTTCTGTTTTGACTTTTGAGCATGAGGAAGATGGAAAGCACCACGGATTTGACAAAGTAATCATGTTGGCTGGTGGTGTCGGCTTCACCAATGCCAAATACACTAAGAAAAGCGAGCCAGCAAAAGGCGATCAAATCGTCATCATGGGCGGTGACAACTACCGCATCGGAATGGGCGGTTCGGCTGTTTCCTCTTTAAATACCGGCGAACTCTCCAACGCCATAGAACTTAACGCAATCCAACGCTCCAATCCCGAAATGCAAAAGCGTGTTTCAAACGTGATTAGAGCGATGGCTGAAAGCGAAAATAACCCGTTCATTTCCATCCACGATCACGGAGCTGGAGGACATTTGAATTGCCTTTCTGAATTGGTCGAAACCACTGGTGGCACGATCCACATTGACCAATTGCCGATTGGTGATCCCACTCTTTCTTCAAAAGAGATCATCGGAAACGAATCTCAGGAACGAATGGGATTGGTCGTGGGCAAAAAAGATGTTGACATTCTTAAGCAACTTTCCGAACGGGAACGCGCACCATTCTATGTGGTCGGCGAGACGACTGGAGATATGCACTTCAAGTTTGAAAACAGTAAAACAGGTGAAAAGCCCGTGGACTGGAACTTGTCGTACATGTTTGGTTCTTCACCAAAAACAATCCTTGAGGACAATTCAGGTAATGCTTCATTTTCTGAACCAGAATACAATCCAGCGCAACTTAAGTCATACATCGAAGAAGTTCTTCAATTAGAAGCGGTTGCTTGCAAGGACTGGTTGACGAATAAAGTGGATCGATCTGTTACAGGTCGTGTTGCAACGCAGCAGACCGTTGGGGAAATCCAGCTTCCGCTGAATGACGTCGCTGTAATGGCTTTGGACTTTACCGGGAATAAAGGAATTGCCACCTCCATCGGACACGCACCTGTTGCGGCTTTGGCAGACCCTGAAGCAGGAAGCCGATTGGCGATAGCGGAAGCACTGACCAACCTGGTTTTTGCACCGATTGCAGATGGGTTGAAAGGAATTTCCCTTTCTGCCAACTGGATGTGGCCTGCTAAAAACAAAGGGGAGAATGATCGACTTTACCGAGCAGTTCAGGCAGTTTCTGAATTTGCAATTGAGTTGGGAGTAAATATTCCTACTGGAAAAGATTCGCTATCCATGACTCAGAAATATCCTGACGGAAAAGTAGTTTATTCTCCGGGGACTGTGATCATTTCTACTGTAGGCGAATGCTCTGATATCAAAAAGACCGTGAAAGCTGCACTTTTCCCAGAGGCAGGTAGCAAGGTTTTGTACATCGATTTTTCAAAAGACGGAGCAAAACTCGCAGGATCGTCTTTCTATCAGATATTGAATAAAATCGGCACAGAAACACCAACAGTAACTGATTCGGCCTATTTCGCTGCGGCTTTTGGAGCAATTCAAAATTTGATTGAAAAAGGGTTGATCCTATCAGGACACGACATTTCCTCTGGAGGGATCATTACTGCTTTGCTGGAGATATGCTTTCCTTCGGAAAAAGTAGGTTTGAAAGTAAAGGAATCAAGATTAGGGGAAAGCGATTTGGTAAAAGCACTTTTCGCAGAAAATCCAGGAATTTTGATTCAAGTTGCCGATGATAATCAAGTTGAAACACTACTAGCAGAGGCTGAAATTGATTTTGTAGAATTAGCAGAAGTTACCTTAGATGGAGCTGTTTCTTTGGAAAACTTGGATCTGAATGTCGGTGAAATGCGTGATGTTTGGTTTAGATCTTCCTATTTATTAGATAGAAAGCAAAGCGGAGAGAAACTTGCCAAAGACCGCTTTGACAATTATAAAAATCAGGCACTTTCTTATGAATTTGCCGAAGGCTGGAAAGGAAGTTTTGAAGGATTAGGACTAGATCCTTTCCGAACTACAAAAGGAAAAGCGAAAGCTGCAATCATCCGGGAAAAAGGCGTGAACGGCGATCGAGAAATGGCTTATTCGCTTTGGTTGGCAGGATTTGAGGTGAAAGACATTCACATGACTGACTTGATTGCCGGTCGTGAAAATCTGGAAGATGTACAGATGATCGTCTTCGTAGGTGGCTTCTCCAATTCAGACGTTCTTGGTTCGGCTAAAGGTTGGGCAGGTGCTTTCCTTTACAATCCAAAAGCCAAGCAAGCACTCGATAATTTTTATGCAAGACCTGACACGCTTTCTTTGGGCGTGTGTAACGGCTGTCAGCTGATGGTGGAATTGGGCTTGGTCACGTCAGATCACGATCAGAAGCCTAAAATGCTTCACAACGCTAGTCACAAATTTGAATCCTGCTTTGTGAATGTTACCGTCCCGGAAAACAAATCTGTGATGCTGGGTTCGCTTAGTGGTCAGCGACTTGGTGTTTGGGTAGCACACGGAGAAGGCAAATTCTCCCTTCCAAAAGGTGAAAATGGTTACAACTTCGCCATGAAGTACAGCTATGCTGCTTATCCGGGAAATCCTAACGGTTCAGACTTTGCAACAGCAGGAATTGCATCCGAAGACGGAAGACACTTGGCTATCATGCCACATATTGAGCGAAGCTTGAAACCTTGGAACTGGGCGCATTATCCGAGTGATCGGAATGATGATTTCACTCCTTGGATGGAGGCTTTTGTGAATGCGAGGAAGTGGGTGGAGTCGAAGGGTTAATGTTCGGCGTTCGGAGTTCACCATTCGACATTCGATAGTATTTTGATTTACGAAGTACGATATACGATTTACGAGGTCTAATTGACCTCCAATCGTGAATAATAAAATTGACCTCTTCGATTTTAAGAATTTCAAATCATAAATTCAAAATCTCAAATCAATACAATCCCTTGGAGCAACCTTAGGGATTTTTTATGTTCTTTTGATTTTTATTCCCAAATTGGGAATTATTACTTCATTCAAAGTCTTTAAACGTGAAGCGGATTTTTTCCAAGGGAACATTAAGAGCGTATTGGGAACGGTATCCTGAAATCGAACAGCACCTGAAGGTCTGGTACGATACTGTAACCAAGACCACTTGGAAAAAACCGGCTGATTTGAAGGAAACTTTCGCAAACGCGAGTATTTTGAAAGAAGGTCGAGTTGTTTTCAACATCAAAGGCAACTCATTTCGATTGGTAGCCAAAATAAATTATGAGAAGGAATGGCTCTTTATCCGGTTCATTGGGACACATCGAGAATATGATTCAATAGACGCAAACACAATTTAATATGGAAATAAAACCAATTAAAACAGACACTGATTATCAAGTCGCCTTGAAAAGACTGCATGAAATATTCGATGCACCTATCGAAAGTCCGGAAAGTGATGAAGCAGATATCTTGGCTTTGTTGATAGATGACTATGAAAACAAGCATTTCCAAATCGGTCCTCCTGACCCAATTGAAGCCATAAAAATCAGGATGGAAGAACTTTCGCTCAAACAAATTGACCTAGCTGAAGCAATGGGCGGAACCAATCGGGTGTCTGAAATTCTGAACCGTAAAAGAAAACTCACCATTGAGATGGTACGCAAGCTGACCAATAAACTTAACCTCTCGGCCGAGATTCTCATTACGGATTATGATTTGGTGGTTTGATTTTCGGTGTGTTCGACATTCGTTGTTCGGGATTTGAGATATACCGCAATCCGGAAGCATAAGAAATTCAAAACACTCTAGGTATAATTTATTTCATTTCAATTTTAAGGTTTACAAAGGCTCCAGACTGAGTGTAATTTAATCCGAGCCGATTTGTAATCGGAAGCAAATTCCATTTAATCGTCCTGAGATGAAATCGAATTGACAATTCGTTTGGACACGAAGGAGTTTTATTCCCAATTGCTATCGCGGAGTACATCTAGCCTCCTTTCGCCAAAGTTCATCCAGAGGCAAACTAAACTATTAGCATAATTGGAAAAATATTCAAAAACCAGTAGATTGAAAAAAAGCATAACAATGAAAAAACACAAAGTTATAGAAACATTAGATCAACTGCCTGACGAATTTAATATTGAAGAATTAGTAGAAAAGCTGTTGTTTATAGAAAAAGTAGAAAAAGGCATTCAGGATGCTGACAAAGGCAGAACCATGACCCTCCTTGATGCTAAGAATAAATTGGAGGAAAAATGGCAAACCTTACAATAAAACTTACAGAGACTGCTTATCTGGATTTGGAAGAAATTGAGAATTATGTAAGCCAGAGTTTTTGATAATCATCCCTCTGTGTATCGCTAGGGGCCTACGGCATTTCTGTCTACCTCCAAATTATCAGCAGAGCTAATTTTTTAAAGTCCCATCGGGACGGCATATCTAATTCCAAAGTAACAAAGTTTTGCATTGCATTTTTGAGCCCAACCTCGAAGTAAAATGAAAATCTTTGCAAGGTCTAAACTGATCATCTTTTATTTACTTCTCATACTCAATCTTTTTAATCCGCCAAAGAATCTGCATGCTAGGGGTTTGAACGAGTGCCTCATCCCCTACTTCCTTTTTTAGTAGCGCTTGGGCCATAGGGGAATCGATCGATATATAGTCTCTGCGCTCAAAAATCTCCTCGCCACCAACAATCCGGAAGTGTATCTTGTGTCCCTTTGTATTCTCGATCTCAACCCAAGCTCCAAACATCACTTTTCCTTCCTGATAGGGCGTATAGTGAATCACCTTTAAGTCATCGAGGCATTTGCGTAGGTAGTGTACCCGCTTGTCTATTTCGCGGAGCCGCTTTTTGTTGTAGTGGTAATCGGCATTCTCCGAGCGATCCCCCAAGCTTGCAGCCCAAGCGACTTTTTGGGTAGTCTCCGGACGCTCCACCTTCCACAGATGGTCCAATTCAGCCTTCACCTTCTCCAAACCTTCGGGAGTAATCCACATCGTCTTCATTTCTGTAAATCGGGTTGTTTATTGAAATTACAATTTCGTAAGGACTGGAGACTTTTTTGCTCAACGCTTTCACGCTCCACAAGTCCAATCCAAAATAAAAATTCTCTTAGACAGTGGTTTACCGTCTATTCCCTCCGCAAGGATAATTTGAGGATTAATTAAACCCTCCCATGGCTACTACAGTGGTCACCCATACGATAACACATGAGAAAAAAATCCCGGCTGTATTGGCTAGAAAAGCTTTCTTTCTATCCAAACCAAAAAGATATCCTGCAATGCTACCTGCATACACGCCTGTACCGGGAAGCGGAATCAGCACAAAAATCATTAAGCCCCAAAAACCATATTTCTTCACGTTGTTGCCAGCACCAGCTTTGGCTCTACGACCTACAAAAATTGCCGCCTTTTTATAGGATTTCCATTTCATGAAATATCGGTTTACTACGTCTAAAAAAAATGACATGATGGGAAAGACCAGCACATTGGCCGAAAAGCAAAGAACGAAGGCCAAATAAATATTGATATCATTCAGGAGGGCGTAAGGTATGCCCAGTTTCGCCTCTCCAAAAGGAGAAATGCTCCATAGCATGGCGATTAATATGTCGAGAAACATCGGGTGGTGATTAGAAGCAGCAAAAGTAGTGAAATTCGGAATTGCAACTGATTGGTTGATCTTCAAATTGAGGATAAAACGTTTTCACGAGCAAAAGGATTTCAAATAATTTGAGGAAAGTTTTTAGCGAATTCATTAGTTCTTACAGAGGCCATTAATTACTACTCATCTACTCCCCCTACTCCATCCTGATCAACTGTACCGCATCCAAGCGTATTCTAGCTTTTTTGATCAGTGAATTCCTTCTAAAACAACTTCTCCTTCATAAACTGATCACAGGTCAAGACTGGAATGTCCGAAAAGTAAAACCCGTTATGATCTTCTGTGATGATGAACTCGCAGGATGAATTCAAAGCAGAATAATACTCCAACCCATCTTCAAAATCTGTTACTCGAGAATCTGTGGTTGTCAAGCTCACTACTTCCTGATCGACAGTTGTTGATTTCAGCTTTGAGGCCAGCATTTCAATTTTCTTTTTGGCCAAATCGGTTCCGCTTTTTTTCTCTGAAAAGTAAAAAGCGATAGCTAAACAAATCGGAGAGGTGAAAAGCTCATAGCCGGATTTATCAGCCAAACTCAGGATTCTGGAAGAAATCGGGAAAAGTGGATATTCTTTGTTCAACACAGAAACCAATACGTTGGCATCCAAAAAGATCCTCATTTCTTCTCAAAAAATTCATTTTTGAGGCTGTCCCGACTCGGAGATTTCTTGTATTCAATTGGACCTTCTGACACTTCATTAATCCAATCGGAAACAGGCAGCTCCTCCAAAGATTTGTAGTTTTTGGAAGTGATCTGAGAATACAAATACTCTGTCAATCGGGAAAGACTGATATTATTGCTTTCTGCGAAGTCCTTTGCCTTCTCGATGACATCTCGATTGAAAGCAAGTGTGATTTTAGCATCCATGACAAAGAAATTTGATGAATAAATTATTTACTACGCAAAGAAAAATAAATCTATACGTAAAGTCAAATATTTTATTTAGAATTTACTACAAATAATTGAAATCTAGCCCTATGTGAAGAATAAGCCTTCCAATTCAATCCTTGGTAACTAACTGGAAAAAGGATTGAAGATCGCAAAAACCAGGTGAGAACCTCTTCTCCGCCTCTGCGGACAAGTTTGGTCTGTTAATAAATTTTGATCAATGCTCATTGTATGTTGTTCAATGGTAATTGATCATTGATCATTGAAAATTGTTAATTTTTAAGCTTTTCTTCAATTTCAGCGATTTCGGCTTCGGTTTGAGCCTTATTCTTTTTGTTGGTTTTTTCCTTGTTCAGATCTGTGGCATAGAAGTGCGTTTCCTGAAAATAGCTCACCCTAGCCTCGGATTCGCCCTTGGCTTTAGTCCACTTTTCACCCTTGAATAGCTTGACTTTTTCCTCATGCAGCTCCAATAATTCATCATAAGGTCCTCGAGCTGAAATCAGCTTGACGAAGATCGGTGCCGTCTCAATTGCGATGAAGAGCAAAATGATAAAAATATTAGCCATCGCCATCACTGAGCTTTCTGTTGTCAAAACAGACAATGCGTCCATTCGTGCAGCAAGTCCATCGAAACCTTCGATTCCGGGTTGCTGCTTTTCAAATTCGGCTTGGCGCAAAGCGATAAATTCACGAATCTGAGCTTCTATCGTATCCACTCGTACTTGATTTCTTTTGCGCAGCTCATCCAAAGCAAGTTGTGCTGCATCGAGCTGAGCTTCCTTCTTTTTGGCATTGGTACCCAAACCTACAATTCCGCTCGTACCGGAGGTTTTTTCACCAAATCGCTCTGCATCATATTCTTTTTGAAGTTGGTCTCGAAACCTTTCAGCATTTGCAACTTCAGTTTTTAGTGTGTCAATTTTAGCCTCTAATTCCTGAATCTCAGGAAAGCCCTTAGCTAAATTCAACTTTGACTGAGTGATGAATTCTGTCTTTTTCTCATCCAGTTTGCGATTAATCTCCCGCTCAAACATTTTCAATTCCAGTGGCTTGGAAATCACCAAAGCCAATAAAATAGCCAAAACCAATCTAGGAATGGCAAGCTTCCACTCTGCCCAAGCATTTTCCTGCTTTCGCATACTGGAGACAATAAATCGATCCAGATTGAAAATCATCAAACCCCAAAGTAGCCCAAAGAAAATCGCAGGAACCAAAGATTGGAATACTGTGAAAAGCGCATATCCGGCAGAAAGCGACGCCAAAACTCCTGTGAAGAAAACTGTTGCCCCGATTCCGAAATACTTATTGGATTCGGTTGGGGCACGTTTGAGCAGAGCAAAGTTTGCACCGCTGCAAAACCAAAAGAAACGGGTGATTTGCTGCATGATTGGAAGATTGTAGGATGGATCCTTTGATTAGAACGCCAAAACTCTTCCAAAAAATAGGACTTATGTTTGGAGACCTTTCTTTGGACCAAAAATGGGATCAAAACCTCATTTCCTGTGACAGAAAGTTGTTTTCTAAACCACCAGATAAAAAGGGGTCAAAACCCTAATCTGTTCGGGTTGTACGTAATCGTGCAACTGATGAACGGTTTTGGTTCAAGAGAAAATTGACTTTACATGACAAGCACATTTCAAACAGTGAAATGATTTTAGAACAATAGATACCTCAATCCTGCCCGGGATAAACCAAAATTTTTAACTTAGATTGCCACAAATGCAGGGATGTTTATCTGTGCATCTGTGGGATTTACTCTATCAATTTACCATTGCAACCAGTCCTTTCGTTCTTATAGCACATCACAACAGAATTAAATGAAAAAGCAGCTACTAATCCTTGTGTCCTTGGTTGGACTTCTACATCTGAGTGCATTTTCCCAAACGGCACTATTTGAACAAGAAGTCAGACAGATATCATCTGATCTTGACAGCCTAGGTTGGGAAAGTGGCAGCACAATCTTTACCGGAAGCTCGACTATTCGGATGTGGAAAACACTGCAAGCGTCTTTTCCAGATCAAAATATACTTAATACAGGTTTTGGAGGTTCCAAAGCTTCGGATTTGGAAACTCACCTCTTTCCCTTGGTCATTCGATTGGAACCAAGCCGCGTATTCATTTACGAGGGAGACAATGACATTTGGAGTGACGTTCCGGTAGCAGAAATTTTGACAAGCTTGGACAACATTGTCAATCGACTTCAATTAATTGACCCGAAAACAGAAATTTTCTTAATTGGTGCGAAACCCAGTCCTTCTAGATGGGAGAAGAAGGCAAACTATGCCATATTTAACCAGAAGCTGCAAGAATATGGAAAAGCAAAAGAAGGTGTAGAATTTATCGATACTTGGAAAGCACTGACAGATGCCGAAGGAAATCCAAGACCTAAATTATTCTTGGAAGATCAACTTCATCTGAATGAAAAAGGATATGTGATCTGGACAGAGATTTTTAGGCCTTATTTTAAGTAAAAACTTTAGGTTTTCTTTTTAAACTTTTTCTCCCAAACACTCATAGGGAAAATACCGCCAAATGTCCAGGATAAACCTTCCCATTTCCTGGAGATTCTCTCGGGAGAATTATTCTCTAAAGTAAACTCATATAACCGATTTGGACTTAAAGTAAAAAACTGGCCTATCTCAAGATTCAAAAAGGAAGATTTGAATACCCTAATTCTGGAATGAATGCCAGTTTTAAAGAAAAATGGACTCCTTTTGATCAACTCTATTTTATAATCCAGCAATTCTCCATCTGAAGTTTGGATCTGACCTGATCTACTTTGAGATTCAATGTTTAATCCCGAAATCGCCAAATTAGGATTCAAAAATGCTCCAATTCGGATGTTTTGCTCTTTTCCAGTGGGAATATCGTACCGAAAAGTGAATGGTAAAACTAAATTAGCCGATCCAGCCCCTGAAACATCCAGAGATCTTCCATACACTTCAAGATATAGTGGACTGGAATCATGATGAAAAAATGAAAGCCCTGATTCTAAGGATAAATTATCTTTTCGAAAACCAAAACCCAGTCCATAGTACAAACTAAGGTCCTCATTTCCGCTGAACTGAAAATCGGAATAAACTCCGTATCGCATACCAAAAAATGGCAAAACGTAGTACCCATTTTCATTGCTCAAATTCCTGTAATTTTCCCCTTTAGCTAACCTGGTTGCTTTTTTTAGTGCATTAGTTTGGATTTGAGCAAAAGAAGAAAATCCGAAAAGTAAAAAACAAATACAAAAAACAACTTTTCCCATATATTCAAATAATTATCAAAAATTACACATATAACTAAATATCATCTTTTAAATTATCTTTACTCACATATTTTTTATACTTCCCAGAGGTACTTGATTTTTAAAAGCCATAATCGACTTTTAAATACTCTTAATTTCCCCTAGGAATTCAATCTAACAAAAGCCTTTTTGATTTAACGCTACCCAGAATAAATCCACTTTGTAATCGTAAACTTCACAGGGCGATAACCTTACTCCCAAATAAAATTCTTACTTTTGCAGCCTCAATTAGGCAAACCATGCAGAATATTCGGAATATCGCGATCATCGCTCACGTTGATCACGGTAAAACAACACTAGTGGATAAGATCATCCACGCCTCTCAAATCTTCAGAGAAAATCAACAATTCCAAGACCTAATCTTGGACAGTAATGACCTTGAACGTGAAAGAGGCATTACCATTCTTTCAAAAAACGTATCTGTACGCTACAAAGACGCTAAAATCAACATCATTGATACTCCTGGTCACGCCGATTTCGGTGGTGAAGTAGAGCGAGTGCTTAAAATGGCTGACGGCGTTATTCTTTTAGTAGATGCTTTCGAAGGACCTATGCCTCAGACCCGATTTGTATTGGGCAAAGCTTTGGCACTTGGACTTACTCCTATCGTAGTAGTAAACAAAGTAGATAAAGAAAACTGTCGCCCAGACGAAGTACACGAGTCAGTTTTTGACTTGATGTTCAACTTAGATGCGACAGAAGAGCAGCTTAATTTCTTCACGCTATACGGTTCAGCAAAAAATAACTGGATGGGTCCGGATTGGAAAAATCCAACCGATACCATTTTCCCACTTTTAGACGCGATATTGGAACACATCCCTGCTCCAAAAATCGACGAAGGTACACTTCAGATGCAAATCACCTCTTTGGATTATTCCAACTTCGTGGGTCGAATTGCTATCGGTCGTGTGAAAAGAGGTACGATCATGGAAAATCAACAAATCGCACTTTGCAAAGCTGACGGCGTAATCAAAAAGATGCGTGTGAAAGAATTGCAGGTATTTGAAGGCTTGGGAAGAGTGAAAGTGACTGAAGTAGCGGCAGGTGATATCTGCGCTGTAATGGGTGTGGAAGATTTCGAAATCGGTGATACCATTGCCAATCCAGATACTCCAGAAGCACTTCCAAGAATCTCGATCGATGAGCCTACGATGAATATGCTCTTTACGATCAACAACTCTCCATTCTTCGGCAAAGAAGGAAAATTCGTGACTTCCCGTCACTTGAGAGACAGACTTTTCAAAGAGACCGAAAAAAACCTAGCACTTAGAGTTGAATCAACTGAATCAGAAGATAAATTCTTGGTTTATGGACGTGGAATTCTTCACTTGTCGATTTTGATCGAAACGATGAGAAGAGAAGGTTACGAACTACAGGTAGGTCAGCCTCAGGTAATTTTCAAAGATATTGACGGAGTGAAATGCGAGCCAATCGAATTACTTGTGGTGGACGTTCCTCAGGAAACTGCAGGTAAAGTAATTGAACTTGCTACGCAGCGAAAAGGCGAACTGACCATCATGGAGCCGAAGGGCGATCTTCAGCATTTGGAATTCAGAATTCCATCCAGAGGTTTGATCGGTTTGAGAAACAACGTCTTGACGGCAACTCAAGGTGAAGCGATCATGAATCACCGATTCTCTGCTTATGAGCCATTCAAAGGAACAATTCCAGGCCGAATCAATGGTTCGTTGATTGCAATGGAAGGTGGACCTTGTACGGCTTATGCAATCGACAAACTTCAGGATAGAGGTACATTCTTCGTAGATCCAGGAGATGATTTGTACGCAGGACAAGTTGTGGGCGAGCATTCTCGTGACAACGATATCGTAGTAAATATTCAAAAAGGAAAAAAGCTCACCAACATGAGAGCTTCAGGTTCTGATGATAACGTGAGAATCATTCCTGCAAAAAAATTCTCTTTGGAAGAATCCATGGAATACATCCAAAAGGATGAATACCTTGAGATTACTCCTAAATCCATCCGAATGAGAAAGATTTATTTGGATGAAAATGAAAGAGGAAGAATGGCAAAAAAAGATTCTTAATCTTGATGATTTTCAGCAAGTTTATATAGTATCAAAATCCTCCAGCTTCACGGTTGGAGGATTTTTTGTTTCCATTCAACAGAAATTCAGTTTCGGATCAAAACCTAAGCTCCAATTTTTCGTCCAATTAACTAAACTAAATATCACCCTATGAACAAATCCCTGCTACTATTACTCGTACTATTTTCGGTTTCCACTTTTTCTTTTGCTCAAAGCAAAAATGATGTAATGCACATGATGGACGGGCCCAAAGAAGTTCAAATTAAGGAAGTCAGCCAACACCTAATCAAATTCACATATCCTCAGGAGTCAACCATTTATTCCGTAAGTAAGCATCAAATAGAAAAGATCGAATTTGCAAGTGGTAGAGTTGAGAATTTCGAGAGTCCCTTTAAGAAAATAAAAGGTTTAGAAAATGCTGAAGATGTATTTGTCACTTACAATTTCGAAGAAGTCACTGGACTAACAAATGTGGGTGAACTCTTCAGTAAAGCAACAGGAGTCACTTCACTTTCAAGCATGAACAATGTAAAAAACAGGTCACTGGACAAAATGAAGGCTGAGGCAGCTATGACTGGTGCAAATGTAATATTGATCGGAAATGCCAATTCTCGAGGAAATACTTACGGAAATCAGAACGTACCTGCGGTTTCTACACAAACTGTTCTTTTTGGGCAGGCATATAATTCTTTCCCCAGCAACAATGAAAAGTTGATAGAATTGACAAGTGGGAAGCGAGTGCATCACTATCAAGTTCATAGCCTCAACAGAAATGATTTCGGTCCGGAAATGGCCATTGCTACCAAATATGATTCTGATAGACGCCCGGTGATGTCTGAAATCACCGCAGCAACTGAAAGAGACGGAAAGGTCTTCGTGAAAATCCCGGGATTCAAAAGTAAAACAGGTGAATTACAAGTTATCCTAGCAGATGAGACTCAAATCGTCCTTATGGAACAGACGAACAAAGTAATCTACAATTACATCTTCATCACCGAAGAGAGTGATATGCTCAAAAAAATTCCGAGGATATCAGGCTATTAAAAAACTTAAAGAGGCTGTCGAATTAATACCGAATGTCAAATTTGTCGAAATATAGCCAATTTACAGAAAATGGCCTTCGTACTGCCCAACTCTCGTTGATCAGGTGCTCAGGCTGACACAATGAAGCATTTCGAGACAGCCTTTTGTTTTACTAGAGGAGATGTACTTATTCCTTTATGGATCTACTTCAATTGGTAAAAGCTTCATTCTATTTAGCATTATTTAATCTGATTATCCGCTTCTTTGCCAGTAGATCAAAATGGCCTCGACTTCCCACCACGGCGGGCAAGCTGCTCGCCATCGGATTTCAGGTTATTAAAGGGAGGGGAGGTATATGCGGCACAGCCGCATATACC
>NZ_JBKBKZ010000016.1:0-109598 GCF_046296635.1 Algoriphagus sp.
TATGCGGGAAAACCGCACGTACGGATTGAAGAGGGGGTACGTCAGGGATTCTCTTCCCTGACGACTCTACTCTACTGATTTTTATCTGTTTAAATCTGTGGGAAATAAATCCTAAAATAAAGCCTGATTAGCCTCAAATCCCCCCACTTCCAATTTCACCAAAAACACATCCCCGCTTTTTGGATACTTTTTCAAATCCGATTCAGACATGTTTTCCTGCGCAGTGGTGATCAGCATCAAGTTCAGATTTTCCCCTCCAAAACAGCAGGAAGTTACGTTCGGAACAGGTAAATCTATTTTGTCTAGAAGCTCGCCGTTTTTGGGATTCCAGCGATAGACTCCCGAACCTCCATAATGCGCAACCCAAAGCATGCCTTCTTGGTCGATGCACATCCCGTCAGGAAATCCAAGATTTTCGGGAATCTCAGCAGCAATTCTTCGAAATCCGATTTCTCCAGTCTCCGCATCGAATGAGAATTCCTGAATTTTCCGAGTTGGCGTATCAATAAAGTAAAAAGTCTTTTGATCTTGCGTCCAAGCCATTCCATTGGAAATGGTCAGGTTGTTCAGTTGTGCTCCGGGTTTGAGCTTGGAATCAATCCGGTACAGCGAACCTGCACCTTCTGTGAATTTGGTGCTGAGCGTCCCTATCCAGATGCGACCTTGTGAATCAACTTTCCCATCATTAAAGCGATGCAAGGGCTGATCAGATTCCACTTCACAGAGTTCTTCCATTTCCTCCGTCTCCCAATCATAGCGCACCAGTTTCCGATCCAAACCCAAAATCAATTTCCCGTTTTGTCCTTTCAGAACCACCGCCAGGAAGTGTGGGAAATGCCGGATTTCCAGCTTTTCAGAAGCTAGATGGTATTTGTGCAGATTTCCTTTTTCGATATCTACCCAAAAGAAACAGCCTAGCTCAGCGATCCAAAGGGGGCCTTCACCGAGGTAGCATTGGGAGGGAATGGATTTAATAATGGTTGGATTCACGTTGGTTGAATTGAAAGATTTTAAAATTGGAAGAACTTGTCCGCCGAGGTGGATTGAAAGATTAACACAACTCCAAATATCTAGTAAGAGGGCAAACTCTAGTTTAGATCTCGTAAATCGTAAATCTGAATTCGTAATTCATTTATGCCAATACTGCGCAATTTTCTTCTTCAAAAACGCCACGCTGCGTTCCAATTGATCCATGCCGTCAACACCATCCTCGATGCTAATCCAGTTATCGAAACCAACCCGCTTGAGTTCGGTGAAAATGGCATCGTAGTCATTCATTCCTTTTCCAACTTCGCCATGGCTGAGTCGCTTGGCATAGCCAACCGCCCCGCCTTCTTCTTTTCTCAGGTCTTCTATTGTACCATATTTCAAAAACCGATCGCTCGCGTGCATTGTAACCACGCGTTCCGACACGTCATACAATAAGTCCAAGGGATCTTCTCCAGCTAGATAGGCATTACTCGGGTCGTAATTCACCCCAAAATTCGGATGCTGAATCGATTTGACGAGTTTGGTGAAGACAGCCCGCTTTTGAGCAAACTCAGGATATTCCCAAAAATCGTCCTTATAGTGATTTTCTATAATCAAGGTGATATCCAAGCTTTGGGCGTAGGGCAGGCAAGCCTCGATGCAGTCTTTTGCGAGTTTGATTCCTTCATCGATGGATAGTTCGGGCCGATATTGACCCGACAAAACCCGGCAATATTTCCCTCCAAGTTCATCGGTCATATCAATCCAGCGTCGTTGCTTTTGGATTTCCTTTTCACGGAATGCCTTGTCCCGATGAGTGAAATCCGGTGAGCAGCACATCATGGGAATGACCATGCCTTCATTTTCCACCATCTTTCGGAATTTGGACCAGTTTTTTTCATTTTCCATTTCCAAGAAACCGGCATACCATTCCAGTCCATCGATCTTTAGTGGAGTGGCAAGCTTCACCCAGTCGGCGATTTTCATACTTCCGTCCTTGCAGAGTTGCTTCATGAAAGCTTTGGGAAAGGCAGCTAATTTGGGCATGGTGTATTATTTCTTTGAATTTACGCTATTCTGCCAGTAGGCGAATTATCCACAGGTTAGGGGCTGGAAGCCTGCCTGGCGGTAGGCAGGACCGGAGACCGAAGACCGAAGATGGGATCAATTTAGATTTTATGGCTAATTTCCATTCTTGGATTCTTCCACTGGAACGAATAGGTTTAATTATTTGAACGTTTTATTGTCTTTTGGAAGATTTCGCCCACTCATCGGATGCTGCTCCAAAGTCAGGATTTGCCCTGAGACAGGGCCACTTTCGTCAGAAAGCCAAAATATACAAGCCGCAGCAATCTCTTCCGGCCAGAGAATTCTACCGGAAGGAGCGATAATAGAAGGGAGTTCCTCGTACCAATTGTCAGAAAGCCCATGAAGCTTTTTCCTTTCAGTCTCTCGCTCAGTAAGTACCCAGCCGGGATTGATTTGGTTGACCCGGACGCCATATTCCCGCATCAAAGAATCGCCGAGATTTCCTGTCAAAGTCATGATTGCGCCTTTGGAAACTGAATAAGCTAATAAGTTCGGTTCTCCGCTCCAAGCGTTAATCGAACCGATATTGAGGACGCAGCCTTTGGTTTTGATGAGTTCTGGTAGAGCTTTCTGAATCAGGAGAAATGGCGCAACCGTATTGATATCTAAGACCTTTTGGAAAAATGCACGATCCGTGTTGTGAATATCCGAGGCAATAACCAAGGCGGAATTGTTGACTACCGCGTCAAGTTTTCCGAACGTTTTGACAGCGAGATTCACCAGATTGTCGGGGCAGGTTTCGGTGGTAATATCTTCGCAATGAAATACCGCATGTTCGGTTCCGATTTCGGCTAGCACTTCTTCTCCCAAGTCCTGCTCCAAACCATGAAGGACTACTTTTGCTCCTTCGGCTACACAGCTCTTGGCGATGGCTTTGCCGATTCCTGTCGTGCTTCCTGTGACGATGATAACTTTATCTTTGAGCCGCATATCAGATAGGTTTTAGAACTGCCTTCACGATTTGCCCACTATGCATTTTTTCAAATGCTTCATGCCACTCCGTGATGGGCCAAACGCCTCCGATGATAGGTTTGACATTTAAGGCTCCGCTTGCCAAGAGGGCAATCACACGTTCCCAAACTGGCCAGTTGTGACTGAAACTTCCCTGAAGTCGCACATTTTTTTGGACGATCGGATCGATTGAAAAATTCAAGGGCTGAGGTCCCCAACCCACCTTTGTGATTTGACCGTTTTGACGAACCAGTTTCATGGCAATTTTCAATGTAATACTGTGACCCGCTGCATCCACGACTAAGTCTGCGCCTAATCCATCGCGCTTTTTGGCCCAAGCTTCTGCAGCATCTTCTCCAATCAACGATTCGCAACCATAAGCTATTCGAGCGATCTCCAATCTTCCTTTGTCTCCTTCCAGTCCTAAAATTGCTACTTCAGCTCCGCAAAGTCTGGCTACTGCGGCACAGAGAATACCGATGGTTCCAGGACCAATTACGATGACCCGATCACCTGGTTTGATATGAGAATTTCCAACCAGCGCATTGAAAGCGACACAACAAGGTTCGGTGAGGCAGGCTTCTTCGAAGGAAAGATTCTCCGGAACGGAATGGAGACAACGAGCGGGGACTCGGACAAATCGTGTCATCGCTCCATTTACCCCATAGCCAAAGCCTTTTCGGGTAGGATCAAGATTGTAGAGCCCAACTTTGCTCATGGGATTTTGGGTATCAATCACAGCTGCTGTCTCAGAGACGACCCGATCACCAACTTTCCAACCAGAAACTCGATCTCCAATTGCAGCGATTCTTCCGCCAAATTCATGGCCCAAGACCACAGGATAATTCACCGGCCAACTATGATCTGAAGTCCACTGATGGAGATCACTTCCGCAGACGCCGACATTTTCCACTTCAAGTAAAATGTATTCTTCACCGATTTCGGGAACTGGAATTTCTCGGATTTCGACGGAATGCTTTTGCTCTGAGTAATTTACTACTGCAGGTATTTTGGTGCTGGACATGGCTTAGGATTTGGATGGAAAAATAGTTTCTTGAGCGTGAATAGCCGCACAGATCATTCGAAGTGATTCTTCGAGATTTCCTTCTGCCGTTTTGAAGGAATCCGCATCAATAGTCAATGGCGCGCCCAAAACCACAAGTGGCGAACCGTATTGAGGGCATTTGATTGCTTGCTCTAGAGAAAGCCCTCCTACAGCCTGAACAGGTATATTCACTGCTTTCACCACTTCCCGAAGCTGATCCAGTGGACTTGGCATTCGATGCCCGGCAGCGGCGATTCCCCTTCGCTCATCGTATCCGATATGGTGAATGACGTAGTCGCAACCCAGATCTTCCAAAAATTTCGCTGCTTCCACCATGTCGGGGCAGATCATATTATCGCCCATGACTTCCACTCCGAAATCTTTCCCGGCCTTGACCACACACTTGATGGTCTCGGCATGTGCTCGGGCCATGACCACGACGTGAGTGGCTCCAGCTTTAGCCATCATCTCAGCTTCGAGATAGCCGCCATCCATGGTTTTGAGGTCGGCAACGATGGGAATTCCGGGAAAAGCTTCACGAAGTTTTCTCACGCCATGCAGGCCTTCGGCCAAAATGAGTGGTGTGCCAGCCTCGAGCCAATCCACCCCAGCACGGAGTGCCAAAGCAGCCGTTTCCAGTGCTTCATCAATGTTGGTTAGATCCAGTGAGATTTGGACAATAGGTTTCATGTGTTTGGGTTTTTGTTGGTTTGTACTCTAGAATCAGATACAGCTAAATATAGACTTTTTTTAAAAATGGATCAGAACCTAAAAATCAGTGAATTCATTGATTTTTTTCTTAGTCTTTTTATCAGTGGAATTGCTAACTCTATTTAAATGAAATAACTTATAAAACCCAAACTATCCTGTACATGTCGGAAAAGCGAAGAGTTACTTTAAAAGATATTGCGTTAGCACTTAATATTTCGCCCTCGACGGTTTCCAGAGCGCTTAATGGCTACCATTCTATTTCTGATGATACTGTAAGGCAGGTCAAGGAATATGCAGAGAAGCATAACTACGTCCCTAATACCCTAGCAGTTAATTTTCGAAAAAATCGCACCTCGCTGATTGGCTTGGTAGTTCCTCACATTGTTCACCATTTTTTTTCTACAACCATCTCAGGAGTTATAGAGACTGCCAAAAAACATGGATATCATGTCTTGGTTTCACAGTCCGAGGATTTAAAAAGCGGAGAAATTTTCGCTTGCCGAACTTTGCTTGGAATAGGAGTGGATGGATTATTAATTTCTGTTTCTAATGAAACTTTTGAGGCTGATCATCTCCAGGACTTTTTGGATGAAGGGAAGCCTGTAGTCCAGTTTGATAAAATCACGGATCATATCCTTTCTCCTAAAGTGGTGGTGGATGACTTCAATGGAGCTTATCAAGCGGTCAAAAATTTAATCCAAAATGGCTATCGAAAAATTGCCCACCTGAGTGGAAGACTGGAAGTAAAAAATGCTGAAGGAAGATTCCTAGGTTATAAAAAAGCTCTGGAAGACCATGGCTTGGAGTTTAGAGAGGAATGGGTCAAAAACTGCTGGGAAATCGTGGAAGCAGAAGGATTTGACTTCACCAAGGAATTGATGGAAAGCCCAAATCAGCCTGATGCAATTTTTTGCATCACCGACTTGGTTGCTTTGGGAGCAATGAAATACCTGAAATCAGTAGGTCACGAAGTGCCGGGGAAAGTTGGTTTGATGGGCTTTAGCAATTGGATGCTTTCAGAATATATTTCTCCAAGCCTCAGTTCGGTAGATCAGCATGGCTTTCAAATGGGGCAAGAGGCTGCGGAAATTTTGATCAAATTGATCAAAAAACATGAACTCGGGGAGGAGGAACTTTTAGAAATGAAAACGGAATTGGTAATCAGAGATTCATCACAAAAGTGAATTTCCAAAAAGTTTCTACCATATTACTTTGGCTCCAAAATCACAAACCCATAAGGCTTAATTATCAAATATTCCTGATCTAAACCAATTTTAAATTCCTCTCCTGACCATAAATCTTTGAGAAATTCAGATCCTTCCCCTTGCTCACGGAATGCATACCAGGTCAAGTAGGCAGCTTGATCGCTGAAATTATAGAGGCAATAGATTCGGTCATTTCCCATCCTTCGCACCAAGCCGGCTATATGGATATTGTGGGGACTGAGCCAGGAAATGTTGGATAAATCGCTGAAAAGTGCTTTCTCCTTTCTGATGGATAGTAATTTTTTAATCCCTGAAAATATTTGGTTTTCTACGGTCCCTTCTTTTTTGGATCGCGCTACTTTTTCCCAATCAATAATTGGGCGATGCATCCATCGGTTGTCATAGCTTTTACTGGGATCATTTTGGTAGCTGTAGTCATTGGTGTAGCCGATTTCATCCCCATAGAAAAGCATCGGCAAACCTCCCAAGAAGATGGAATGAGCCTGCATCATCAGAATTTTCCGAATGCTCAGATCGATAGAAAACTCGTCATTTTCAATAAGCGCTTTTTCCAATCCACAGAGTGAAGCAAGCGTGCCACTGATTCGCGCATCTCCAGTTTTAGGATTGGAGGAAAAAAGTGCACCCCGAGCCGGACTCATCCATTGATTGTCGGAGAATGAATAATACTCTTTCAAAAACTTTCGATGCTGATAAGGCTCCTTTCCTGCCTGCGAGATCATGTAATCATCGTATCCCAAGCCAATATCATCATGGCATCGTGTGTAGGTGATCCAAGATGTCCCGTATGGTTTTTTCAAAATTTCATGCTGGGCATTGAGCATGATTTGGGTTTCACCTGAGGCAAGCATATCCCACTGAAGCGCCATTTGCGTGGCATTGTAGGCAAAATCACATTCCTGAGCGATAAATTCCCCTGTTCCGAAATACTTTATGATCTCTTTGGGAGCGACGATTGCTTCGCCGAGGATTGCCATGCCCGGTGTTGCCACTTGCACACATTGCTTGATCAATTGAAGCAAAGCATGTGCCTCCGGCAGATTCTGTGAGGCAGTTCCCGTCTTTTTCCATATAAATGCAGGGGCATCGATCCGAAGTAAATCCACTCCAAGATTTCCATAGAAGAGGATATTTTCCAACATTTCCCGAAAGACAACAGGATTAGTGTAGTTGAGGTCCCACTGGTACGAATGAAAAACGGTCATCACCCATTTTCCCATTTCCTCATTCCAGGTGAAATTGCCCGGAGAGCTTTCGGGGAAAATGTCAGGCATAGTCGCGTCAAATTCATTTGGAATCCAGCGATTGTCATAGGTATAAAAGAAGTCTTGGTAGCCCTTATTGCCTGCTTTTGCCTTTTTGGCCCAATCGTGATGATGCGAGGTATGATTGAGTACGATATCCAGCATGAGGTACATGCCTGTGGCATGCATTTTTTTCCGAAGGGAAATCAAATCTTCCAAAGTCCCGAATCGTTCGTCCACTTTTCTGAAATCCGACACCGCATATCCACCGTCACTTTCGCCTTCCGGACTTTCGAAAATAGGCATGATGTGAAGAAAATTTACTCCTAACTCCTCCAAATAGGGAAGCTTTTCGGGCATGGATTTTAGATTTCCGGCAAATCGATCCACGTACAAGCTCATTCCTGCCAGTTCGTTGCTGAGAAACCAAATGCCCTTCTTGGCTTTCTCTGCGTCACGTATTCTAAGCGCTTTTTCTCTTGCCTTGTATCCCATGATCAAGCTTTCAATAAACTGGAAAAACTGGTTTTCAGCGTCCGGGTGAGACGCGTAAATTTCTGTAAAAAGGCGATGAATCAGAGGTAAACGGGGATAAAGACGCTCCACAAAACCCTTGTCTTTTTTCGTTTCATCCAGCCCGGCAGCAGAAATGAGTTCTTGGGTTTTTTGGTGAAGTAGAGATTCGGTGGTCATACCGTGAGGTGATATGGGTTGAGTATTTGATTAATGTCCTGCTGAAACTAGACCTGGCAGGTTTTGAAAACCTGCTAGGTCTCAGTTGAATTATTGATTAATGTCCTCCCGAAATCGAAGCAATTTCAGGATTGACTTGCTTTTCTTGGATTCTGAGGGTAGCGGCAGCGGCGATCAACAAGAGAACTCCGGCGAAAGTGATCGCCTGTCCAGCATCATTTTGAAGGAAGGTCTTGGAAATGAAGCCAAAGCTCAACGTCTGCAAAATCATCGGAATCACAATCATCATGTTGATGATTCCCATATACACACCATAGCGCTCCTTTGGAATTTCATTGACAACAAGTAAATAGGGAATGCCCATCATACTCGCCCATGCCACGCCAAAACCAGTCATCGGGGCAAATAGCAGGTACTTATTTTCGATCATCGGGAAAATGATCAAACCCACACCAGCCATAATGAGACAGAAGAAATGGACTTTTTTTGGGCCGATTTTCCTCGCCCAACCCACGAGAAAAAAAGCTGAAAGGAAGGTCACAATATTGTACCAGCCGTTGACTAAACCTGTCCAACCCACGGCTTCTTCATACTTGGACGGATCACTCGCCGGGGTGGCATCCCACACTGAGAGAGCGATGCTTTTTGCCGCATTTTGCCAGTAGCAAAAGAGTGCATACCACTGAAAAAGATAAACCAGCGCCAGCTTCCACATCACTGATGGCATCTGGATGATGGATTCGATGATTTCGAGGTTTTGAGCAAAAAGAACCTTGGCTGTGGAATTATTTTCTGCCCAATGGATGGTTTTTCGGATGAGATTTCGATCAAAAATTGATGGAATCAACAAGATGAAAAAAGCTAAATAAGCCACTAAAGTCGTCAATATCGAAAGGAAGAATTGGATAGCCGGATGAGGCATTCCTTTGTTCCGTTCCTTGAGTAATTTCAATTCTTCCGGCGAGGGAGGATATTCCGGAGTTTTGGACATGCTCCACAACACCGAAGTAATCGAGCAAATTGTCCCAAGGAAAAAAGAAGCGTAAACCCACATGGGAAGCGATCCAATGGTTCCTTTAAAGAAAATCTGGAATACGAAAAGTGAAAGATTTGCAAGGGTGATGCCCAGGCCAGTGAAGAAGCTTTGGGTCAAAAATCCCTGACCATATTGCTCCTCGGGAAGTGAATCTGCGATCAAAGCACGATAAGGTTCCATCGCGGTATTATTCGCCGCATCCAAGACCCAAAGCAAGCCTGCCGCCATCCAAAGTGTACTGCTGAAGGGATAGAAAAACAGACAGATGCTGCACATCAAAGCACCAATGAAAAAGTAGGGTTTCCGTCGCCCGTATGTATCACTCCAAGTACTGTCACTCAGTGCCCCGATGATAGGTTGAATCAGCAATCCAGTCATCGGTCCGGCAAGGTTCAAAAGGGGAATTTCATCCGGCGCAGCACCCAGCATATCATAGATCGGGTTGACCGCACTTTGCTGGAGGCCAAAGCTGTATTGAATCCCAAAAAAGCCAACGTTCATGTTGATGATTTGGGAAAAGGAGAGTTTGGGTTTTTGCATTGGGTTACTTTGAGGTTGATCCAAAAAAAGCTGAAACAGACTTTCTGGTGGATAAATTACAAAGTTTACGATTTGAAAAAAGCTCTTCTTAGGCGCTAAAGCCATGAATTGATTCAAAAATTGCGAGGAAATCGATTGATACTCCAGCTATTTTTTTTGAAAAAAACAAAAAGAAAAACCCCAGAAATTGATTTCTGGGGTTTTCTGAGTCAAAGACTCAAATTTAATTTTGGAGGAGCCCTTGGATTTCCTGGATCAGGCCATCGTATGTTATTAAGAAATGGAATTTTTTAAATCAAGAATTAATTCCAAGCCTTCTTCAAAAAGTTCAACCAATTCCCATGCATGACTTTTTCAACATCCGATTCAGAATATCCACGCTGACGCAATAATTCGGGAATCTTCTGTAAATCAGCAATTGTTTCCAAATCTGAAGGGCTTTGCTCCGTGCCAAAAGCCCCATCCAAATCCGATCCGATTCCAATGTGATTTGCATTGCCTGCAACTTGACAAATATGATCCATGTGATCCAAAACGGTGGAGATGGTGACGTTTCGTTCTTTCGGAGTAGATTTCCCTCGAACCCAACCCGGACTTAGCATCCAGGTGTCAAATGCCCCTCCAATCACTGCTCCTCGATCCACCAATGCTTTGATCATTTCGTCGGAAAATTGTCGATTATGATCCACCAAAGCCCGGCAATTGTTATGACTTGCCCACACCGGCCCTTGATAAATCTCCAGCGCATCCCAAAAAGCCAAATCACACAAGTGTGTCGCATCCAAAATAATCCCGAGTTCATCCATTTTCCGAACCAACTCCTTCCCCTGAGTACTTAGAGGTGCCGAAGAATCCGTTCCGAAGGCATATCTGCCAGGTCCATAATGTGCCGGCCCCAAGGCCCGAAGACCACTTTCATAGGCTTGCTCTAAATAATCCAGATTCACAATCGAATCAGCACCTTCGAGCGAAAGGATAAAACCCACAGGCTTTTCAGTATTGTCTTTTCCGTCATTCCAAAGAGCTAAATGTGATTCCAACTGCTTCGAATTTCGGATTTGGGCCATTTCTCCTTTTTCGATCATAGCTCGATACCAAGCCAATTGACCTTGGGTCTGTGCCCAAGCTTGCTCAGGTGAGTGCCATCCGGGAAGTTGATTATCAGGGGCCACAAAGCGGGCAATCTGTGTTGCCACGACCAAACCAATGTTTCCTTTGCGTAGCTCAGGAAGGGAAACAGTCGCATTGCCACGATCAGGTTTGTCAGTCAAGCCTTTTTCCCGAGCATTGATTTCTGAGACCGGTCGGGTGAGATCCCGATTCCACTCCAAGGCATTCATACTCAGATCAAGGTGCGCGTCAATGGTAAACATGGCTTAGAAACTTTGTAGGATAAATACTGTCGGAATTTTATGTAGATCAATCGGAAATTTCTTCCAATCGGAGATGGTCTTGGTTTGGATAAATTCGTCTGCCGCTGTCAGATTTTTGGCAATGCATAGCTTGGTATTTCCAGAAAGGGTAGCCAACACTTCTTCCAGCATTTGATTATTTCGGAAGGGAGTTTCCATGAAAATCTGGGCTCGCTGCTCCCGAAGGGATTCAGATTCCAGCTTTTTCAAAGCGGCAGCTCGTTCTTTTTTATCAATGGGTAAATAGCCATGAAAAGCAAAAGACTGCCCCGAAAAACCGGAACCCATCAGCGCCAAAAACATAGAACTTGGACCAGAGATTGGGACGATTTGGATGTCTTTTTGATGCGCATAAGCCACCGCTAATGCTCCCGGATCGGCAATACCGGGACAGCCTGCTTCTGAAATTACGCCAATATCTGCTCCATTCATCAGCGGCTGCATGAGTCGATTGATGGATTCAGGAGGTGTGCCTTTGTCCAGCACTTCCATGTGAACTTCTTCCAGATTTACACCCAACTTCAAACTGGAAATATAACGGCGGGCAGAACGGGGGTTTTCGACCAAAAAGATCTTGGTATGGGCGATGACATCTTGTACTTGTGGCGAAATCACCCAATGAGCCGTGTTATCGGCTAGTACATTGGGAATTAAGAAAAGTTTTCCTTTGGGCATTTGGGTGAACTTGGAATGAAGTCGAAAGTTAAAATTTAAAGCCCAAATTCGTTACCTTTTCGCTGTTTATCCCTTCTATTAATCCTATGTCTCAGAAAAAATCTCTGCTTCTAATTCTATTCCTTTTAGTAGGATTCAATTCTTTTCCCCAAAATCTAAAAGCCCTTGTTGGCGGAACATTAATCGATGGATTTGGAGGAACACCCATTCGGAATTCAGTGATTATCATCGAAAATGAACGGATCAAATCCATTGGGCAAGTGGGAAGTTTAGCTATTCCAGCCGGGGCAGAGGTCATTTCTACCGAAGGCATGAGTGTTCTTCCGGGACTTTGGGACATGCACGTGCACCTGATGCTCAATGGTCACAGCGACTATACCCACTGGGACAGCACGTATATCAATGTGTTTGAATCTGTGATTATGCCTTCCTCTGCGCATCAACTGCTTTTGGCTGGAGTAACGAGTGCCAGAGATTTGGGTGCTCCATTGGAAGCCAGCATCAATGTGCGTAATCGAATCAACAAAGGTGAAATCCCCGGCCCGACTATTTATGTGTCAGGACCTTTTATCCAAAAGGCACCCTATCCTAATACTGAAGAATTCCGATGGGGAGTGAATGGGGAAGCCGATGCCCGGGCAAAAGTCAAAAAGCTCGTCGATGCCGGAGTCGATGTTATCAAACTGATCGATCAGGATCAGATGACTTTGGAAGAAGCAAAAGCTGTGGTTGATGAAGCCCATAAATATGGAAAAATGGTGGTGGGCCACTCGCACAGACCTGACGAAATCCGAATCGGACTTCAGATCGGAGTGGACAATTTTGAACATACGGGTTTGAGTTCAGCGCCTGAATACCCAGCGGACATCATGCTGATGTTGAAAGAGCGGGCAGCAAAGATGAACCTTGGGCCACTCTTTTGGACACCGACGGTAGAGGGGCTTTTTAATTATGAATATGTGCGTGACAATCCCGAGAAGCTGGATGATCCTTCTTGGCATTTGGATTTGCCGGATTCCATCATTCGGGATATTCGAGCTTCTCTTCGCTTTCCCGGAAGGATGTCTTACTTCCAACTCACCCCGGTGAGAAAGCCGACTTTGGATCGAAAGTTTGCCCAATTGAAAGAAAGTGGCGTGGTGATGCTAGTGGGTACGGACAGTGGAATACCGATGAAATTTCACAGTCAAAGCACTTGGAACGAACTCGATGTATGGGTGAATCACTTTGGAATGGATCCTCTCTTGACGATCAAAGCTGCGACTTATTGGCCGGCAGTTGCCATGAAAGTGGATAAGGATTACGGGACGATTTCCGAAGGGAAATACGCTGATATCATCGCTGTCCGAGGAGATGTAATTCGCTACATCAACTTATTACAGAATGTGGATATGGTGATTAAGCACGGGAAGAGGGTGAAGTGAGTCTCAGTATGCAGTGATCAGTCGCAGTAGGCAGAAAAAAAGGGGGAAATCAAATTGATATTCAGCCCTTTTCATTCATCCCAAAAACTTCCTCATCTCCTCCACCACCGAATGTGGCTGCTCGGCGTGTAGCCAGTGGCCAGCGTCTGCAACGAATTCCAATTCATAGTTAGGGAAATGGGCGGCTAAATCAGGGAGGTCTTTTTGCTGGATATAGTTCGAGTTGGCTCCTGCGAGGAAAAGAGTCGGGCCATCGAAGGTTGAATCTTTAGCCAAGGCTTCCCCGACGTTTTCGATGTTTTTGGTGATTACCGGAAGGTTGATTTTCCAGGCAAAACCATCACTGTCTCGAGTTAAGCTTTTCAGCAAAAACTGCCGAACTCCGAGTTCGGGAATGTATTTCGACAACTGATCATCAGCTTCTTTCCTGGACTGAATTTTTTTCAAGTCCAGAGAATTCAATCCTTCCAAAATCGACTCATGATGAACCGGATAATAGCGAGGGGCAATGTCCGCTACGATCAATTTTTCCACTCGCTCAGGATACTTCACAGCAAAATTCATCACAGTTTTTCCACCCAATGAATGACCCATTAGAAATACTTTATCCAGTCCTTCGGCATCCAAAAGTTCCTTCAGGTCTTCTGCCATCACAGCGTAATTCCATTCATCAGCATGTGGAGAATCTCCATGATTTCGCTGATCGATAAGGTAAAGAGTATAGTGTTCCACCAGTTCCTTGGCTATGGAAAACCAATTGTCCAAGGAACCAAAAAGGCCGTGAAGGATGATGAGTGGAGGGCCGGAGCCGGATTTTTTATAATTCAACTTCATTTTAAGTATGATTTACGAAACACGATTTATGACACAATTTTAAGCGACTTTACTTAAAGAAATAATTGTCATTTATTTTATGCCAGTCTGTTCCCTTTTTTCGCAACGGGTAAACCGCTTCAATTGATGGAAATTAAAATGTATTTTCAATGATTCATGTGGAAAATTTATTGACCCCAAATGGGGTCGAACTTGTCAATAACCGCGGGTGAAACCCGTGGATCACGGAATATCTTAATTATCCCCACGACCCTGAAAAGGGTCGAACAATAATTCAACAATTCTAAAAAGTTCAACCCCATTCGGGGTTTTCCTTTCCTTTTTCCGATGCACTTTTCCCTAGGTTTCACCTAGGGCTATTCAGAGGTTTGACCACTACGTGGTCATTTTATCCGTAAGTTATTTTCCAATCTTCCAATCAAATCTCAAGCTGCCTCCGATACATCTGAATCGTATTTTCCAATCCATAATACAATGCATCGCAGATCAAGGCGTGACCGATGGAGACTTCTTCGAGGAAAGGAATCTGCTGCTTTAGATAAGCCAAATTATGTAAGTCAAGATCATGTCCGGCATTCAGTCCAAGTCCCAATTCTTTTGCAAGGTGCGCAACTTCCACATAGGGTCTTACGGCTTTCTCCCGATTTTGATGGTAATGTGCAGCATAAGGTTCGGTATATAATTCCACCCGATCTGTGCCGGTGAGTTTTGCTGGCTCAAAATACTTTGATTCAGGATTGATGAAAATAGAAACTCGAGTTCCGATTTCATGCAATTCAGCGACTATTTCGCGAAGCATAGTTTGGTGAGTGATCGTATCCCAGCCTGAATTGGAGGTGATGGCATTCGGTGGATCAGGGACAAGGGTGGCTTGAGTGGGTTTTACGGCTCGGATCAATTGCATAAAACGCTGATCAGGATAGCCTTCGATGTTGAATTCTGTGGTCACAGCTTTTGCTAAATCCATTGCGTCCTGATAGCGAATGTGGCGCTCATCAGGTCTTGGGTGAACCGTAATTCCCTGAGCACCAAATCGCTCACAGTCCAAGGCTACTTTGACCACGTTGGGATTATCCGCTCCTCGCGCATTGCGGAGGGTGGCAATCTTGTTAATATTTACACTTAGTTGAGTCATATCCGTTTTGAAAAAGGTATTTTTACCCCGTATTATTGATATAACACAAACTTAGGACTAATGGCTTTAAAGCAGAAAGTAGAAGGCGAAATTAAATCCGCCATGATTGCCAAAGACAAGGTACGATTGACCGCTTTGCGTGCGATCAAATCCATGATTCTTCTTGAGGAAACTAAAGGAGGATTCTCCGGTGAACTCAGCGAAGAAGATGAAATGAAACTTTTAACAAAGGCAGCCAAGCAGCGCAAAGACTCAGCTGACATTTATCAGCAGCAGAACAGACCTGATTTGCTTGAGGTGGAATTGGCCGAACTTGCAGTGATTCAGGAGTTTTTGCCAAAGGCATTGACTGATGATGAGCTTACTTTAGCAATTCAGGAAATCATCAATGTGACCGGCGCGGTGAGTGCTAAAGAAATGGGTAAAGTCATCGGTGCGGCCAATAAGCAACTGGCAGGCAAGGCGGATGGCAAAGCCATTGCGGATAAAGTCAAAGCACTTTTGAACGGCTGATTTGGCACCGATTGATATTGTCATCCTGATCATACTTGGGTTAGGCGCTTATGAGGGCTACAAAAAAGGTCTATTGATGACCATTGTAGGCCTCATAGGTTTTGTATTGGCAATTATTTTGGGAGTTTATTTTATGGATCCGGTGAGTAAAATACTTGCCGAACGACTGGACGAACTCACGTTTGCATTTCCAGTCATTGCTTTTTTGATCGTGTTTTTCATCACACTTCTAATTGTTAACATCGCTGGATGGTTTCTCAAGAAAATGATGCAAATGATCCTGTTGGGAAGTGTAGACAGCATTGCCGGAGCAATTTTGGGGATCGTGAAATCAGCTTTTTTCATCAGTTTGTTTATGTGGCTTGCATTGGGATTTGAGCTAAAAATGCCAAAGGAATGGAGCGCTAAGAGCGAGTATCTCCAATACATTGAGCCATTAGCACCGGGTGTGATTTGGGTGCTGGAGCCTCTGGTTCCAAAAATTAAGGAATTACAAGAGACGATTGCAGAAATTGTGAAGGGGTTTAAGGATGCTGCTGCTGATTGATAATTTTGATTCCTTCAGTCATATTTTGGCTGATCTTATTCGGCAGACAGGCGAAGAGTTAATAATCTTCAGAAACGATGCAAGTTTGGAGGAGATTGAAAAAATCGACTTCAAAGGACTTATACTCTCACCGGGACCGGGAATACCAGTTGATGCAGGAAATTTGATGGCAGTTTTCGAGAAATACCATCAGAAGGTGCCCGTGTTGGGTGTTTGTCTGGGACATCAGGCGATTGGTGAATTTTTTGGTGCAGAGTTGGTGAAAAATCAAGTTCCTACCCATGGGAAAGTCCATTTGGTCAGAAAAACCCAAACTCATTTTTTTACCCAAAATCTGCCGGATCAATTTAACGTCACGCGCTATCATTCGCTCCAACTCCGAAATCTCCCGGATTGCCTGGAGGTTATTTTGGAAACTGAGTCTGGAGAAATCATGGGAATGGCACATAAGACACTTCCGATCTTGGGAATCCAATATCACCCTGAGGCACATCTGACGGAATTTGGATTGGAATTGGTGAAAAATTGGATAGGAACGGTCAAAAATGTCGGAAGCTAGTTTTTCCGAAAACGAATAAATTATTTCCAAATAGGGGAAATAGCTGATATTTACTCTAGTGTACTAGTGAAAATATCCGATAATTTCACTAGTTGAATTAATTGATAGAGTTAAAAAAACTAGAAAGCTCACTCCTTCTCGAATCTTAGAAATAGATTGATACGTCGTAAATCGTAAAACTTAAATCAAAAATCAGTTTATCTCAAATCAATCACTTCAATCCCTGAATGCTTTTTAGGATCAAAAGTGAAATAATCCGCTGCTAAGGTTGGAGCTGCCTTTAGATTTTTGAAGGAATAGGAGAATACTCCTCCCTGTCCGTCAGACATTTCCCAGCCGAGCAGATCTTTGGTGGTTTTGTCCACCATCAACTTCACTTCCTTAAAAGGCGCATTAGCTTTCAGTGCAGTCAATTCTACCACATTTGCAAGCTTTCCTTGATAGGTTTTATCTGCTAAAAGTCTGTAGTTGAAGCCTGTCTGATACATTTTGTAGATATTGGAGGGAGTCAATTCACCTTCCATTTGAGTGGCATCGTTGATGGTCACTTCCTTGTAAGTTGAAGTTTGGATGTAAGTCCAGACCGTTTTCCCATCATTGTAGATTTCCTGATCGGAAAGTTTGAGACGGTATTTTTCTCCGCTTACAGCTATCTCACCTGATTGACGATCACCCGGAACTCCTGCATCCTGATAGGTGTAATCAAAACCGGCGGTAAAACCTTTCATGCTTTGATACTTCGCACTCATTGCGTCGAGCACGACTTTGGCTTTGGGATCTTTCTGAGCTGAGGCTTGAAAGCTTCCAATGAGAAGGAAAAATATAAGGAAAAGCGGGGTTTGGAATTTCATGTAATTGAGCTGCTGGAACTGGAAACACAGCTATTACAAACTATTCAATAACCGTTCCAAACTAGCATCATCCTGAATCAGCACTTCCCGGGCTTTTGATCCCTCAAAGGACCCTACGATTCCCGCAGCTTCCAATTGATCCACAATTCTACCGGCTCGGTTATAGCCTAGTTTTAGCTTTCGCTGAATCAAAGAAGTACTGCCCTGCTGATGTAATACAATCAATCTCGCTGCATCATCAAAAAGTGGATCCCGATCTGAAAGGTCTACGCTTGAAAGTGATCCATCTCCATCTTCACCCACAAATTCAGGCAAGAGATAAGCGTCTGAGTAACCTTTTTGCTCACCTATCCAATCGCAAATCGCATCTACTTCCGGGGTATCTAAGAAGGCGCATTGGATTCGGATCATTTCAGACCCTAAGGAAAGCAACATATCACCCTGACCAATCAGTTGATCGGCTCCACCTGCGTCCAAAATGGTTCTGGAGTCGATTTTGGAAGTAACACGGAAGGAAAGACGTGCTGGGAAATTGGCTTTGATGATACCTGTGATGACGTTGACAGAAGGTCTTTGCGTAGCCACTACTAGGTGAATTCCGATAGCTCGTGCAAGCTGGGCAAGACGAGCGATAGGTGCTTCGATTTCTTTACCCGCAGTCATCATCAAGTCAGCCAACTCGTCAATAACCAACACGATGTAAGGCATGAAGTAATGCCCTTTTTCCGGATTGAGCTTACGGGCGATGAACTTGGCGTTGTATTCTTTTAGGTTTCGGCAGCCCGCATCTTTGAGCAAATTGTACCGATTATCCATTTCGATACAGAGCGAATTCAGGGTATAAATAACTTTTTTGGTATCAGTGATAATCGCTTCTTCAGCTCCAGGAAGCTTGGCTAGGAAGTGACGTTCAATCTTGTTAAAGAGCGTTAATTCCACTTTTTTCGGATCTACCAGCACAAACTTCAACTGAGAAGGGTGCTTTTTGTAAATCAAAGACGCTAAAATCATATTCAAACCAACAGACTTTCCTTGACCTGTGGCTCCAGCCATTAGGAGGTGAGGCATCTTGGCAAGATCAGCCACATAGACCTCATTGGAGATCGTTTTTCCCAAAGCAATCGGTAGGTCTTTATCTGATTTCAGGAACTTTTCAGTTCCAAGCACAGCTCGAGCAGGTACTAATTCTCGGTTTTTATTAGGAACCTCAATACCGATGGTTCCTTTTCCCGGAATCGGCGCGATGATTCGAATACCCAAAGCCGCCAAGCTCAAGGCGATGTCATCTTCGAGGTTTTTGATTTTTGAAATCTTCACTCCCGGATCAGGAACTATTTCATACAAGGTTACTGTCGGTCCGATGGTAGCTTGAATTCCCTGAATTCCGATCTGGAAGTTTTTCAGCGTAGTGACGATCTTATCCTTGTTTTCCTGCAATTCCTGCATGGATACCGTCACTTTTTTAATGTCGTATTCATTCAGCAGATCAAGCGTAGGATACTTGTATCGGGGTAAATCAAGTGTAGGATCGTATGGATCAAGATTTTCAACCTCTTGAGCGGTCTTTTCTTCCTCGGCTTTCTTCACGGAAAAATTACCCTCTTTGACGATACTCGCTCCTTTGCCTTCCTCCAAGAGGTTGACCTGAGGAACTTCAAAGAGATCTTCTTCCTCTTCAGCTAGATCACCTTTCACATCGAATGGCAGTTCAGGCTCGAGTGTAGTTTGAGAATTGCTTTTCACTTCCCAAGCACTACCGTCATCATCAATTTCTTCCTCCTCTAATTCTTCAAGGCCTTCTGTTAATTCATCATCTGTAAGGAATGGATGATTTTTAGTAATTTTTTTCTCAGCAACCGAAGATCCATCCCCGATATCTTCAAGGGACTCTTTCATGTAAAACCAGTTTAACTGCTCCAAGCCAAAGAATAGGATCACGAAAATCAAAAAGGCTCCAATAATGACAATGAAGGTGCCCATCCCTAGAAATTCACTAGAAAGTTTGGCCAATTCATAGCCCAATCCACCAGATAGAAAACTCCAATAAGAGTATCCCTCTACCAAAATGACGATATAGCCCAGCAATAGTCCTAACCAAGCGGTAAAAAATACTGAAAACACAGCGTATCGGGTAAGTGAGGTCAAGGAAAATTTAAAAGTCCATCTGAAGCCGATCAAAAACAGAAAGGGAGGAATCAAAAAAGCAGCAATCCCAAACCATCTAAATATAAGCCAATGAGAAGCATGGGCCCCCAGATAGCCCAACCAATTTTGAGATTCCCTTGCGGCATCACGGACTGCTTGATCTGGATTGTTCATGACCAAACTTTGGTCGGCTGGACCATTAATCAAGTAGCTGACAAAAGCGATAAAAAGGAAGAGTGAAACCGAAATGAGGAATATTCCAAGCGTCAGAGGTAACTGTTTGAACTCAATTTTCCCAAATGAAAAACCTGGCCCCTTTGGTTTTTCAGGAGCTTTTTTAGTGTTTTCTGCTTTCTTGCGAAATGTATTTTTAGCTGAAGTTTCTGATGCCATTTAAGCTTGAAAGTACAATTTTAATTTTAGCCAAATGGCCAATTAGATAGAACTTAGCGGGAAAAATATGCCAGAAGTCCCTTTTTGATATTTTTAATCAATGTCGGTCCCTCATAAACCATGCCTGAGTAGACCTGAACAAGGCTTGCTCCGGCCTCCAACTTTTCGATTGCATCAGCTGCGGAATAGATTCCACCAACTCCCACGATAGGAAAAGCGCCATTTGATTTCTGATGCAGGTATCGGATGACCTCAGTACTTCTTTTTGCCAAGACTTTACCACTGACACCCCCAGCTCCTATCGATTCCACTTCAGCTTGAGGAGTGCTCAGATTCGAACGGTCAATGGTCGTATTGGTAGCAATGACTCCGTCAATTCCGGTTTCCTGGACGATTTCTACGATATCATCGAGTTGTCCATTGCTGAGATCGGGTGCAATTTTAAGAAGAATAGGTTTAGGATTTGACTTTTTATCATTGGCGGATTTGACAGCCTGAAGGAGTTGCTTAAGCGGTTCCTTTTCCTGTAAATCTCGCAGATTTGGGGTGTTTGGAGAGCTGACATTCACTACGAAATAGTCCACGTATGGATGTAAAGCTTCTAGGCAAAACAAATAGTCATCCACCGCATTTTCATTTGGAGTGACTTTGTTTTTGCCAATATTTCCACCGACAATCACATCAGATTTTCTTTTCTTCAATCGCTCTACAGCAGCTAAAACACCACCATTATTAAAGCCCATTCGGTTAATGAGGGCTTCATCCTGAGGCAATCTGAACAGGCGCGGAAGTGGGTTTCCTTCTTGTGGTTTTGGGGTCAGGGTTCCGATTTCGATAAATCCGAAACCGAGCATTGCCATTTCGTCGATGAGTTTGGCGTCCTTGTCAAATCCTGCGGCCAAACCCACCGGATTTTTGAATTTCAATCCAAATACCTCTCGTTCTAACTTTGAATCATTCAATCCAAAAGTGGATCTGACAATAAAATTTGCTACAGGTGTATTAAAAAAGAATTTAATCAGCGAGAAGGTGAAATGATGTGCATCCTCTGGATTTTTGAGGAAAAGCAGTGGCTTGAGCAGGGATTTATACACGTTGACTTCTGTGGATTTAAGCTTCAAAGTTAGGGATTGAAAGCAGATAATCAGGCAGAAATATACAGTGATAGGTCAATTTCTAAGAGTTCTCTATCGTGATCAATCTGAGTCCTTCCAAAGTCAGATTTTGATCGACTTCATCAAAAGTTTTCTCCAATGTGGTCAAAATCGCAGCAAGACCACCTGTTGCAATAATCGTGAATTTCAACCCTGTTTCCGCTTGGATTGCTTCGATAATTCCTTTGACTAAGCCCGTGTAGCCATACAGAATTCCTGCTTGTATGGCATGAATGGTATTTTTGCCCAAAATAGATTCAGGAAGTTTTAACTCAACTTCAGGCAACTTGGATGTATTGGCAAAAAGCGCTTTGATGGCGGTTCTGAGCCCCGGGACGATGTTTACGCCTAAGATTTCACCTTTTTCATCGACTGCTGTAAAGGTCAGCGCTGTCCCAAAATCCACAATAATCACAGGTTTTTGATGTCGAGAAAAGGCTGCCATGACATTACACATCAAATCACTTCCAATTTCATTTGGTCTGAGTGATCTGACTGGAAGGTTAAGATAGCTTTCAGCAGAAATCAGGTAAGGGTTTTGGCCCAAAAAATTCTGGCAAAATTGCTCGATTATCGCATTCAACTCAGGAACCACCGAGCTGAAGCCGATTTTTTCTATTTGTGAAATATGAATTCCGTGCTCCAAAAAATACAGCGGTACTTTTTTACTCAGCTGGGAAATCAGTCTAGGAGTCTTGGTTTCAAGTCGGAATTGGTTGGTCCATATTCCGCTTTTTTGATCAAAAAGTGCAAAAACGACATTTGAGTTGCCGGCATCGATGGCTAAAAACATGGGATTATCAGGTTTTGACTAATTTAGCCTATCATAAAAGAAATTACCAAATTCAAATCCCTTTTTCGCTTATGTATTCTCTCCGCGAAGGCAAAATTGAAGATCTCCCACGAGTCCTCGAACTGATCAAAGAACTTGCACTCTATGAAAAAGCCCCCGAGCAAGTCACCAACACGCTTGAATTGATGAAAGAAGACGGTTTTGGGCCAAATCCAGTCTATGGATTCTATATCTGCGAAAAAGATAGCACAGGTGAAATCATCGGTATCGCCATTTATTATTACCGCTATTCGACTTGGAAGGGGAAAAGATTGTATCTGGAAGACATTGTGGTCACTGAGTCGGAGCGGGGAAATGGGGCAGGGAAGTTGCTTTTTGACCAAGTGATGGCTAAATCACTGGAAGCAAATTGTACCGGAATGATGTGGCAGGTGCTGGACTGGAACGAACCTGCAATTAATTTCTACAAAAAATATGGCGCTGCACTGGAAGCTGGCTGGCTCAATGCGCATTTGCAGGATTATGAAATAAAACAGTTGCTTGGTGTCTGATGTCCGATGTCCGATGTTGAATCCACCGGACATCCGACATCGGTCATCTGACTTTTTATACTTCATTTCGCCTTCAACTCACCCCAATAGAGAGTAAATTCTTCGGATTCTGTGTTTGGGTCTGGTTTTTTCATCCAGTATATGGTATTTCCATCGACCTTAAAGCTTGTATAGTACAACTCAGGAAGCGCGACATTTAACAGATCTCCATTAGGTCGGAGTAAGACTGTTTTCATCCGAGCCTCATCTCTCAATCTTTTTTTGGTCTCATCAGTAGCCTGTTTCTCAATTACGCTGGCTATACCTGATTTATCCTGAGGCGTTGGAGTATAGCTAATCAATAAATCTTCTCCGTACTTTGAGATATTTAGAATATCGGAGGGATAGGGACGAATTTGGTAATTCCCGATTTGACCCATATCTACGGCACCCACTTCAAAACCTTCATATAATTGAAAACCTTCTAAAGGAATTTTTTTCTGATCGATTAATTCAGGATTATCGCCGGACCAATCGTAAGTATATAATATCGGTTCGCTTTTGAACATGAGATATAGGCGCTCTGATATTTCATCATAATGAAAAATTGGTCTTAAATCTCTGAAGAAGTAAACTTTACCGTTGAGAAAATGTGATCCTTCCGGAAACTGAATGTATTCTTTTGTTTCATTTGTTTCCAAATCTGTCATCAATAGATTTTTTCGCCGAGCCAAGAATTCAGGATCGTATTTTTGGTCGTATTCCTCGATGATATCCAAGGAATAAATCAAATATTGATTTCCATTTTTTTGAATTAATTGCTCAGTATTAAATAGTGAAAATGCTGCCCCAAGGCTCACTTGATTTTGATAAATCCTAAAATCTTGAACCACCTCCGAATTTTTCTTTAAAACTTTGATGCCGTTCATAATGTCCAACAGCACAAGATTCCCCTTTTTGTCAAAAGAAAAATTGGAAGCAGTCATTGAGAATTTCCCCGGTACATCGCCTTCTTTATTCCATTTGTCCAGAAGTTCTCCCTCTTCATCATATACATACACATCGGAAGAAGCCATATCCCTGAAAAAATATTGTCCCTCATGAAATCCCTGAAATATGAACACACGCGCAATGACATCCTTTAAAATGATAGAATCCAGTTTTTCCAAATAATAGGACTGGGAATTGGAATGTTCTTCGTTTGAACTGGTTGAAGAATTTTCGCAGCTAAGTATCAGAAATGACGCTATAAAAATCAAAAGTGGTCTCATCGGCATATGAATAATATATCGCTATTATACTAAATCTTAGTTAGAAACCATTCGCCTCCGTTTTTTTCTCCAACTCACTTCAAAGTAAATAGCTAAATTGCGGGCTGTTATGAAGAAGAAGCCATTTACCGTTGTCTATGAGGACAACCACCTCCTGATCGTCAATAAAGCTGCCGGCATCCTGGTTCAGGGTGACAAAACCGGAGATAAAACCTTGACGGATTATTGCAAAGATTACATCGCAGAAAAATATAAAAAACCGGGTGACGTGTTCCTTCACCCCGTACATCGACTGGATAGGCCGGTAAGTGGATTGGTCGCTTTTGCCCGTACTTCCAAAGCCCTCGAACGAATGATGGAGCTTTTCCGCAAGCGGGATATCCACAAAGTTTATTGGGCTATTGTAAAAAGAAGGCCAAGGGAGGAACAAGGCAAACTGACGCATTACCTGACTAAAGATGAGTTCAAAAACGTCGTCACGGCACATGATAAGGAAGTTCCGGGATCACAAAAAGCCGAGTTGAATTACAAAACTCTTGGGTTTATGAATGACCACTGGCTTCTTGAAGTTCGTCCGATTTCTGGCCGTCCACATCAGATCCGAGTACAATTGGCATCGATGGGTTGCCCAATCCGAGGGGATGTGAAGTACGGTTTTGCTAAACCCAATCCAGATGGGAGCATTAACCTGCATGCTTTTCACCTGATCTTTGTACATCCTACAAGAAAAGAAAAACTCTACATGCGAGCAGCACTTCCTGAGTCAGAATTTTGGGAGCAGTTCCTTGAATTAGAGGAGGTCAAAGTGAAGGATCAGCACTTGGATAATACGTTTTCGGGGTAATTTTAAAAGAAATACTGTAGAAATACTGTAGAAATACTGTAGAAATACTGTAGAAATACTTTCGTTTTAAAGGTTTAAATAAAGATTAACCACTAAGGCAGGTCTCTTATTTCGTCCGCTTTCGCGGACATATTTCGACTGTATTTCGCGCAGCATATTTCCAAAAAATCATGAAAAACCTTCTCCTACTACTCAGCTTCATCCTAATCCTGGGAGCCTGTACCTCCTCGAATCAACCCAAAACGATCTACATTGTCCGACATGCAGAAAAGCAACTTGTTGGTAATGATCCGGAGTTACTTTATGCCGGTGGACTCAGAGCGCAAAAACTATCACAAATCTTAGAAGACCAGGACATCAAGCATATATTTTCCACAGACTACATTCGAACTCGAAATACTGCTTTGCCAACTGCAGAAGACGCGGGAATACAGATTAAATCCTATGATCCGGCAAATCATGATGAGCTGGTAAAGCAACTCAGAAGTTTGGAAGGAAATATTCTGGTAGTAGGCCACAGCAACACGGTAAGCCAATTGGCTAATAATTTTGTAGGCAAGTCTGAAAAGTATGCCGATCTCACAGATCTGGAATATGAGTTTATTTATGTAGTGAAGATGGAATCCAATTCTTCCTCTGTGGAGCGAAAAGTTTACAAGGATTTTTAAGCAACTAATCGCTGACTCAAACTGCCTATTAAAAATGTGTTTCTCTACTTTTAGCTAGAAACGAAAGTATATATTAAATTTTAAATCAATTGGTATTCTGTTTTAAGATTATTGATTCTCATTGAGTTCTAATATGTTGGAAATATCATACTGGAGGATTTTTTCTTGAAAATGATCAACTCCATATAAAATCTGATCCTCTTGATCATAACTTATTCCCATCAAATAATCAGGCGTCTCAATTACTTGCACCAAAACACCATCCCAGTCGAAAATTTTAATTTGGCTAGGTTTCATCAACTCGCCATATTCTGATTCAGGCTGGTCGTAATAAAGAGCAAAAATGTAATCGTTTGTTACCTCTAAATCAAAATAATAATTAACTAGGTCGAGGGGTTTCCCTCCTGACATTTTTACTTTTTTAACCCCTAATTCACCATCTACCTTCTTTGCCTTACTATAATCTTCACCAAAAATTAATAGACGATCAAAATAATTAAAAGCAATTACTGATTTAGAGCCATCGGGCTTCAAGCGGAAAAAATTATAAAAAGTAGTATAAAAATCCGCTACACTTTCTGACACATACTCGTTGAGATCCAAGATTGGAACAGAAAATAATTCCTTTTTATTTTTTATATCAAAGCCCTTTATGAGGAAGGGTTTAGGACTTAAATAACCAAGATTACCTATAATTAAACTATCATTTTGAAGTACCATATCTTGAGTTAGTCCAAATGCCGGATCAAGCTCATATAAGTAATCTATCTCCAAAAAAGAATTAGAGAAATTATTCACCTTAAATACTCCTCCTTTAAAAACATCATAAACAAATAAATTATTGGTATTAATCTGTTTGAAAAGTTTCGGGGCTGAAAATTCTTCTGGGCCATTTCCATTTTTTAACCAATCCTTTAAAAATCGATTATCCTTTTTTGAATAGACAGAAAAAAAACTTTCAGCTGAATATTTGTGAATAAAGATTAGGGTGTCAAAAATGGTGACATCTAATTCTGCGACTTCATTTTGAAGAATTTGCTCACGTTCTCCCGAAATTTTTACTTTTCGAACCTGTTCAGGATTAGTGCAGGATTCGATCAGGATTATTGAAACAACAATCAGAAACCATTTTGACACCCTCTTCATTAACCTCCTATTTCTGGAGCTGTTTCACAAAAACTCGCTGTTCCAAACCCTCTAGAATTGAACTTAGAGGTACAATCTCCGCAATCATAATATGTTGCGCCAGCCTTCGCCCTAGATTCAGAATAGCAATTCACTTGACCAGATTTTGCAAATGAAATTGACCCAATTGTCAAAAATGCAATCAATAATACTCTAATAGTTTTCATATGATTATAATTGTTTTTAAGCGGTCATATGGAATCTCGCATCGATTATAATCATTCCTCTGTGTGTCGCTCAGAGTCATGCTCGATTTCATGTTTATAAAATTAGATTTTAGCCAATTAGCAGCTTGGCTTTTAGCTGCGAAAAAAGATATTAACCGGTTTAAAACTTAATTTATCGGCAAGCTTGTTTTTTTTTGTAATATCAAAATAAATTTAAGTTTTTTTCCGAAATATTTTTTATAATCCTAAGGTTAATAAAATTCAAGGATTTTTAACCTGATTTTTTCATTCGCAAATCAATTCCTTTATCTTGAAAACATAAGTGAAGGAATCCATGAATCGAGACGAAAACCTAAAACAGCTCCAAAACACTGAAAAAATCTGGGACATTGCCGTTATCGGCGGTGGATCTTCCGGGCTTGGAGTGGCCCTTGATGCAGTTTCCAGAGGACTTTCAGTCGCACTTTTTGAAAAGGCGGATTTTGCCAAAGGCACTTCAAGCCGCAGCACCAAACTCCTGCATGGAGGCGTCCGATACCTCGCCCAAGGAGATGTTTTTTTGGTACTGGAGGCACTTAGAGAGCGAGGACGGTTGATCAAAAACGCTCCTCATTTAACCCAAAATCAAGCGTTCATCATCCCAGTTTACAACCGTTGGGAGCGGATACAATACAGCGCCGGACTCAAGATGTATGATTACATGTCCGCCAATCTCAGTTTGGGTTCCTCACGCTATATTTCAAAGGATGAAACGATAAGTCGAATGCCCGGAATCAATCCCAAAGGACTTTTTGGAGGGATTGTGTACCATGACGGGCAGTTTGATGATGCACGTTTGGCGCTTTCGATTGCTCAGACTGCAGACCATGCCGGGGCTTGTGTTTTAAATTATGCCAAAGTGGTTTCTCTTGAAAAAGATTCTTCAGAGAAATTGAAAGGTTTGATTGTCCAGGATATGATTTCCAAGAAAAAATATCCAATCAACGCCCGAATGATAGTGAATGCAACTGGCGTTTTTGCAGACAAAGTTCTTCAAATGGATAATCCTGATGCAGCAAAAACTATTCAGCCAAGTCAAGGAATTCATCTGGTTTTGGATTTGGATTTTTTAGGGGGAAAAGATGCACTAATGATTCCTAAAACTCGAGACGGGCGGGTGCTTTTTGCAGTCCCTTGGCAGGGAAAGCTGGTAGTTGGGACGACTGATACCCTTCGGGAAAAGGCCAAACTTGAGCCCGAGGCTTTGCAAACGGAGATTGATTTTGTTTTGGAAACCGCAGCGGGATATTTGACAAGGAAGCCTACACGGGCTGATGTTAAGTCGGTTTTTGCGGGACTTCGACCATTGGCGCGACCAAAAGAAGGCAGCACTAAAACCAAAGAAATCTCCCGCTCCCATAAAGTCATTGTTTCAGAAAGTGGCCTCGTGACGCTGACTGGAGGAAAATGGACCACCTTTCGCAAGATGGGAGAAGATACCGTGGAGTATTTTCCAAAAATTACAGGATTGACTATGGAAGTGTCTCGGTCCAAAGATATTTTGCTCCATGGATTTACCAAGTCCATTCCAAAAGGCCACTGGGCAGTTTATGGATCAGATGCCAGATTAATACAGGAATTGGCAAAAGCAGACCCTAGTCTATCTGAACTGGTTCATCCTGACTTTCCGAATATTATGGCTGAGGTAGCTTGGGCGGTACGAAATGAGATGGCCCTGAAGATTGAAGATGTGCTTTCAAGGAGAATTCGCATGCTGATTTTGGATGCTCAGGCAGCTTTGGATTCAGCGGAAAAAGTGGTGAACTTGATGGCTTCCGAACTTGGAAAAGAAGAGGTCTGGATTGAAAAAGAGTTGAGCGATTTTAGAAAAGTGGGGGAGAAGTATTTGATTAAGAGCTGATTTTATAAATCTTGAATTACCATTAACCCATTAACCCAAAACATGACCCAAAATAAACCCTACCTCATGGCTTTGGATCAGGGGACGACCAGTTCCAGAGCCATTGTTTTTGATAAGCAGGGCCAAATCGTCTCAGTGGCCCAAAAAGAATTCAAGCAGTACTTCCCTCACCAAGGTTGGGTTGAACATGATGCAAATGAAATCTGGACAAGTCAATCGGCTGTAATGATCGAGGCTTTAGTCGACAAGGATATTCGAGCGGATCAAATAGCAGCCATCGGGATCACCAATCAACGTGAAACAACGATTGTGTGGGATCGAAAGACAGGCAAACCGATTCACAAAGCGATCGTCTGGCAGGATCGGAGGACTGCGGCTTTTTGTGATCAATTAAAGGAAAAAGGTCATGCAGAAATGATCGCAGAAAAGACCGGTTTGATCATCGATGCCTACTTTTCCGCAACCAAAATTCGATGGATACTCGAAAATGTGAAAGGGGCTCGTGACCGAGCTGAAGCGGGAGAATTGGCTTTTGGAACGGTGGATTCTTGGCTGATTTGGAAACTTACTAAAGGTCAATCTCATCTGACTGACATCACCAATGCCAGTCGCACGATGCTTTTCAATATTCATTCGCAGCAATGGGATCAGAAGCTTTTGGATCTTTTCGATATTCCAAAATCCATGCTTCCGGAAGTCAAGACTTGTAGTGAGGTGTTTTGTGAGACGGCTGGTGATGTTTTGCGAGTGAAAATTCCAATCGCAGGAGTTGCCGGGGATCAACAGGCAGCGCTTTTCGGGCAACTGTGCATAAAGCCCGGTATGGCAAAAACGACTTATGGCACGGGTTGCTTTCTGGTGATGAACACCGGAAAGGAAGCCGTTCGGTCAAAAAATCAATTGTTGACAACTGTCGCTTGGAAGATTGGTGATGAAATCAACTATGCGCTTGAAGGTTCTGTTTTCATTGGTGGAGCTGCGGTTCAGTGGCTGCGTGATGGATTGGAGCTTTTCAAAAAAGCCTCCGAAACAGAAAAGTTAGCCATGAGTTTAGACGATAATGACGGGGTTTATTTTGTTCCTGCACTTTCGGGTTTGGGAGCACCTCATTGGGATCAGAATGCAAGAGGTGCATTTTTTGGGATTACCCGAGGAACAACGATTGCTCATATGACCCGGGCGGCTTTGGAAGCAATAGCGTATCAAGTCTACGATGTCTTAAAAGCCATGGAAAAAGACAGCGGCAAACCGACCCAAGAACTTCGAGTTGACGGAGGTGCGACTGCCAATAACTTCTTGATGCAGTTTCAGGCCGATTTGTTGGGATGTGAAATCAAACGCCCGAAAATTATCGAAACTACAGCAATTGGGGCGGCATTTCTCGCAGGATTAGCAGTTGGATTTTGGAAAGATCGGGATGAACTCCAAGCGCTGTGGGCAGCGGACCGAAGTTTTGAACCGGAAATGGCTAAAGAAAAGAAGGAGAAGTTGATTCACTTTTGGCATAAAGCAGTAGAACGATCTAAAAACTGGGTAGAATAATATGCATCCACTTATCGCGGAATTTATTGGAACTGCAATCCTGCTATTGATGGGTTCAGGAGTCGTAGCGAATGTGCTTTTACCTGGCACCAAAGGTCATGCAGGGGGATTGATGGCAATTACCACTGCTTGGGCTTTGGGTGTGTTTTGTGGAGTAGTAGTCGCAGGACCATACAGTGGGGCACATTTAAATCCCGCAGTTACGATTAGTCTAGGGATCGTAGGAAAATTTGACTGGGCTTTGGCTCCTGGATATATGCTGGCCCAACTTGGAGGAGCCATGATGGGTTCGTTTTTGACTTGGTCGATGTACCGGGATCATTTTAATTTAGAAAAAGATCCTTTACTCAAGCGTGCACCTTTCTGCACTGATCCTGCGATTCGAAATTTCAGTACCAGCTTGACTTCCGAAGTTATCGGCACATTTGTCCTGATTTTGGTGATTCTTTATATAGCTGGCGCAAAGCTGGAAGACCCAACTGGCACTCCCATTGGCTTGGGCTCTATTGGTGCCTTACCAGTTGCTCTTTTGGTATGGGTGATTGGCTTGTCTCTTGGAGGCACGACAGGCTATGCGATCAACCCTGCCCGAGACTTGGGGCCTAGAATAATGCATCAGATTTTACCAATCACTGGAAAAGGGAGTTCCGACTGGGGATATTCTTGGGTTCCGATCGTAGGTCCGATTATCGGCTGTGCTTTGGCTGCGATGTTATATTTGTTAGTAGGAAGTTAATGGATAAACATCTTTAAATTAGGGGAATGGAACTGGAAAAAAGGAAAGAGGATCTTATAAAATGGATCGTTCAAATTGAAAGTGAGCAACTGCTTGGGAGTTTAGAAGAGCTGAAAAAGCAACTAGAGGGTGATGCTCTTCCTGCTGAAATATCTGAATTATTGGATCTTTCTAATCAAACCCCAGATGAAAACTTAATTCGTCATACAAAAACAAGAAATGTATTTGGGGAAAAATGAATAGAATTGAGATTTTTTGGACTCCTCTTGCAAGACAGTCTTTACAAGAAATGCCCACGAGAAAATTTCACACACAGGGGGACGATTATTTTGGGCATTCCATATGGCCTTTAAAAATCAAATTGTAATCATATGAAACAGTTGACTTCCTGACAAATATTTGGAATAATGAGGTCGTTGATAATTTTTTTGAATTGGTCGATCAAAAGATTGAAATAATACAGGATCATCCCAACATTGGATTTAAGATCAAAAAATCCGAAATCAGAAGGATCCTAGTGCATCCTAACATTTCCTTGTTTTATATTTTTCAATCGCCCCGAATAAAGATTCTTCTGATTTGGGATAATCGGCAGAATCCGAAAAGATTAAATGAAAAGCTAAAAAGTCTTGAATAATGCATTATCAGTGATCATAATCCCCAAAAAGACGTATATTTGGGGGTTACGATCACTGAATATGCATATCAGAAGAGAGTTATTCGATATTTTAAATCAGAGAATTGATTTTAAAAAAGCTATTATTCTTTTAGGTCCTAGACAAGTCGGTAAAACAACTTTGATTAAAAAGTTGGCGGAACAACTCCAATCGACTTATTTATACTTAAACGGGGACGAGCTAGCTGTTCAAAACGCACTAGTTTCCCCAAGTCTTGCCTTTTTAAGGAGCTATCTGGGTGATAATAAAGTGGTAGTCATCGATGAGGCTCAGAGAATTCAGGATATTGGATTAACGCTAAAGCTGCTAATTGATAATTTTGAAGGAGTTCAGTTATTGGTCACAGGTTCATCCGCTTTGGAGTTGGCAAATTCAATAAATGAACCTTTGACGGGAAGAAAATGGGAGTATCAACTTTTTCCGCTATCCTGGTCTGAATTGGTGAATTCCTTAGGGTTTCCAAAATGTCACGCTTCTCTTGAAAATTATTTGATTTTTGGGACCTATCCAGAAATAATTAAATCGGAGGGAAGAGAAATTCCTGTACTTACAAATCTTGCAAGCAGCTATTTATATAAAGATTTGCTCAGTTTTCAAGGTATTCGAAAACCGGAACTTTTAAATAAAATCCTTCAAGCTTTGGCTTGGCAAGTCGGTTCAGAGGTTAGCTACAATGAATTGAGTCAAACGGTTCAAGCAGATAAACAAACCGTCCAGCACTACATGGACCTCCTCGAAAAAGCTTTTATCATTCAAAGACTTGCTCCTTTTTCAAGAAATCTAAGAGGAGAAATCAGCACCAGCAGAAAAGTGTATTTCATTGATAATGGAATTCGCAACAGTATTATCGGGAATTTTTCTCCTATCTCAGGTAGAAATGACATTGGAAGTCTTTGGGAAAATTATCTTATCTCCGAGCGCCAAAAGTTGCTCAGCTATCATGGATTTTATGGCAGAGTCTATTTTTGGAGAAATGTAAGGGGTCAAGAAATTGACTATATAGAAGAAATTGATGGAAAAATTTATCCGTATGAATTCAAGTGGAATCCCAAAGCCAAGGTGAAACTACCTTCAGCATTTATCGAAAATTATTCTCCAGAACCTATTCAGGTAATACACCGCGAGAATTTTTGGGAGTGGCTTCAGACTTACTCGTATAAGTAAAAGCACTAAACATTGTCTCGTCGCAAATCCGAAATCCGACTTCCGAAATCAAAAATTGTTGTCTCGCTTCTCAGGAAAACATCTCTTCAATCAGCTGAGAATAAAACTCTTTAACCTCCATTCCAATAGCTCTAATTTGTTGAGAGATCAGGCTAGTCTCCGTTTGTCCGGGCACAGTATTGATTTCTATAAAATAGAACTTGCCTGTTTCGTTTTGAAGAAAGTAATCGATTCGGACTGCTCCCTTGCAATTGAGTTTTTCATAGACTTTGGTGACGATTTTTCCAACTCTACTTATTTCTTCTTCGCTCATTCGACCCGGAGTAATTTCCTCACAAACTCCCGGGACATATTTGGCTTCGTAGTCAAAAAACTCCTTGCTGCTCACGATTTCGGTTGTTGGCAAAACGGTAATTTGTCCTTTGCCTTTGAAGACTCCAATAGAAAATTCACGTCCAGAAACGAATTCCTCTACAAGGACTTGCTTGTCTTCAGCAAAAGCTTTTTCAAGTGCTTCCGGAAGCTCCTTCCATGTTTTCACCTTGCTCATCCCAATTGAGCTTCCACCATTATTAGGTTTAATAAAAAGAGGTAAAGTCAATTCTGCAGCTATTTTCGAAGCATTTTCAGGCAAATTCTCAAAAAGTTGAATCGATCTAGCCACATTCAATTCAGGAATATCCTGCACAATTGCCTTGGTGTAGCCCTTATTCATCGTGATCGCAGAAGTCAGCTGATCGCATGTAGTATAAGGAATCCCAAGCATGTCAAAATATCCAGCCAATTTCCCGTCCTCTCCCGGTGAACCATGGAGGATGTTGAACACCCCGTCAAAAGTGATTTTTTCATCGCCCAAGCTTATGCTAAAGTCATTTAGGTCAACCGGAATTTTTTCTCCTGTTGCATTCAAATAATGCCAATCACCCGGATAGATTAGGATTTTGTACACATCGTATTTCTGGCGGTCAATGGTTTTTTCGACGACTGCGGCACTTTTCAGTGAGATGACTGACTCTCCGGTGAACCCTCCGGTTACTAGGGCAATTGTTTTCTTCATAGCTGGGGAAGTTTACGATACGAAGTAGCTTATTTTCTCTTAACCCTCCAAGAGTTGCGAACCGATGAAGGCTTTATTTATATTCGCTTCCTGAAATTCAATCGTTTTACCCAAATAAATGATAGCATGATTAAAAGTTGGAAAATACAGGGCTTTACTCTGGTTTTTACACTAGGCCTAATTCTGGGCTTACAAGCCCAAAGTCTTAAAAAAGTAACGATGGAGGATGTCTTCAAAAAAGGCACCTTCTCCCAAAAGTCCGTCTATGGCATCAATTGGATGAAAGACGGGCAGTTTTACAGCTCCTTGGTGCAAAGATCCGGAGCTGCTGCTGTGGTTAAAATCAACCTAGCAACGGGTCAAGAAGCCGGAGTTTTGTTGGATGGACGTGCATTGGGAGTCAATTTTTCCTCCTACAGCTTCAACGCCGACGAATCAAAAGCCTTGATCGCAACTGATGTGGAATCAATTTATCGACGTTCATCGAAGGGAGTTTTTTATGTTGTGGATATGACCTCCGGCCAAAAGCAGCAATTGATGAACGGAGAGAAAATCTCCTATGCTACCCTTTCTCCTGACAATGACAAAGTGGCTTTTGTTAAAGAGAATAACCTGTACATGGTCGAATTGAAAAACAATAAGTTAACTCAAATCACAACGGACGGAGAGTGGAACAAGGTCATCAATGGTGCAGCTGATTGGGTTTATGAGGAAGAATTTTCCATGGCGCAGGCTTTCAAATGGTCTCCTGACGGAAAGAAAATCGCATTTATCCGCTTTGACGAAACACAGGTTCCTGAATTCAACATGCAAACTTGGGGGCCACTTTATCCTCAGGATTACAAATTCAAATACCCAAAAGCCGGAGAGAAAAACGCTCTAGTGAGCATTCATGTGTATGATTTGCCTTCAGGAAAAATTCAAAAAGTTGATTCCGGGACAGAAACAGATATTTATTTGCCAAGAATCTATTGGACCAAAGACGCAAATCAATTGGCTTTTATCCGAATGAATCGCCTGCAAAATCAATTGGATATTTTTCATGCAAATGCGACAACTGGTGAAAGCAAGCTGATCATTTCCGAGACTTCCAAAACCTATGTGGATTTGGACTATAACGATGATTTGCAATACCTGAGTGATGGTAAAACTTTTATCCGAACCTCAGAGCAGGATGGTTTCAAGCACATCTATCACCACAATCTGGACGGAAGTCTGATTCGTCAAATCACTTCTGGTAAATGGGAAGTAAGTTCCATGGTTGGGATAGATGAAAAAGCGAAGAAACTCTATTTCATCTCGACTGAGGCTTCACCTTTGGAGCGCAATTTCTATGTGATCAATCTGGATGGAAAAGGCAAAAAGCTCCTTACTCCAGCCAAAGGCACTCATACGATTAATATGAGTTCGGATCATAAATTCTTCATTGATTATTATTCAACGACTGCCAATCCAGTGAAAGTCACGCTGAATGATGTTTCAGGAAAAGAGATCACAGTTTTGGAAGACAATCAAGCTTTGAGAGATCAGTTGGCAGGTTTTGCTTTGGGTAAAAAGGAATTCTTCACTTTCCCGACAGTAGATGGAACTGCGCTTAATGGCTACATCATTAAGCCTGCAGATTTTGATCCGAATAAGAAATATCCAGTGCTGATGTACGTCTATGGAGGTCCGGGCTCTCAGAATGTGTTGAACTCTTGGGGAGGAACTCGTGACTTTTGGCATCAGCAATTGGCAGCTGAGGGTATTATTGTGGCATGTATTGACAATAGAGGGACGGGCGCAAGAGGACGTGATTTCAAGCATTCTACCTACGCCAATCTAGGAAAATTGGAAACTATCGATCAGATCGAAGGAGCCAAGTATTTTGCAAAAATGCCCTTCGTTGATCCGGCTAGAATCGGAATTTGGGGTTGGTCGTATGGTGGATACATGTCTTCGCTTGCATTGATGAAAGGAAATGATGTATTCAAAACTGCCATTGCCGTAGCGCCTGTGACTACCTGGAGATACTACGACACGATCTACACCGAGCGATATCTACAGACTCCGCAACTCAATGCAGCAGGATACGACGACAATAGTCCAATCACACACGTGAATATGCTCAAAGGAAATTTCCTGCTTATTCATGGCACGGGTGATGACAATGTTCACTTCCAAAACTCCGTCGACTTGGTTAATGCCCTAATCTCCGCCGACAAGCAGTTTGAAACTTTCTATTACCCAAATAGAAATCATGGAATTTATGGTGGAAATACCACTTGGCACTTGTACACTCAAATGACAGATTTCTTGAAGCGAAAGCTATAAAAACTAGAAGTAATCAAAAAAAAACCGCAGGATGAAAATTCTGCGGTTTTTTTTGTAGCGTAACCGATCTACAAACCGTCTCGAAATCAAACACTTTTATCAACCAAAAACGCTTATGATGAAAAACGTATTTAAGATTCTCTCAGCTTTGCTTTTAATTATTTTTTCCTTCTCCTGTCAGGAAAATGAGGACCCAGAAAACTTCCTTAATCAGGTGGGATTTGAAGGGACTTTGCCTGATGGAAGCAATTTTGGAATTACTGATATTCGGTCCGGAAATGGAAGTGGGTCAATAGGAATAAATGGGGTTTATCAAGGTTACCATAGTTTGGGGATTCGGACATCAAATCTCGAATGGAGCCTAAGCATTGAATCACCTCGAAAAAATTTCCCAAACACTCCTAAGTTGGGAGAAAATGTACCAAGACAAGAAGTAATTGATTACTTCAATGCTAATTATCCTTACGAGGAAGTTTTAACTGCTTTTTTGAATGAAAAGTCTAAGGCCGATTCAGATGTTAGCTACACTAGTTATGAGCAGATTAGGGTCCAACTGGCCAATCAGAAAAAATTCTTCGCATACTTGCCAGAGGCCTTTTCCCCACTACGCGGTGGCAAAGTCCGAGTTCTTGCAGTTAATGAAGGAATGATTAAAGATCTGGGCGGAAACGACATTCGTAAGATCGATGTCACGATCGAATTTGATTTGCCGATGAAAGCCTCTGATGCGAGCGTTGAAGTCCAGGAAGGTAATTTGAAAGGTGTAGGTCGGTTTAGATATCGGGAGGATTTCTATCAGGGAGAGTTTGAAAAGTTTGATTAATTGATCTGAGTAGATCCTAATTTGGAAGGAAAGTGACTACTTTTCCTTAAGCGATTTCCATCGGATTAATTAATTCTAATCCTTTCACCTTTTTAAAATCTTTTAAATTGTGAGTTAGCAGAGGTGCTCTTAAACTTATTGCTGATGCAGCAATTATGGCGTCGGGGACTTTTATTCCAGTTGATTTCCTAATTTTTATAGTTTCTATCTTGACTTTTTCAGTCAATTCTACGCGTTCAAAATTGGTTAAAAAACTAGAAATGATCTTCAACTCTGTTTCGGGAAGATGTTGCCATGACAAAAGTTCAATTTCTGAGATAATTGAAAAATGAGGCTTATTTTGATTCAGTTCCTTGATCAAAAAGCTTTTTGATGCCTCAGGAAGCAAACCTCTAAGGAAAAAAATGATTGCATTGGTATCCCAAATCACTGCTCCCAATTTCTTAATTCAGCAATCTCTTTTTCTATTTCAGCGATAGGTGCTTTAGGGAGGGCACCGCTGTATTTTTCCCAATCCACAGCGTGAGATGAAGGTTCACGATGGATTTCGATCAGTTTCTTATTAACTAATTCTTGAAGCTTTTTTAAGGCTTTTTTGTCGAGAATATTAATGGTCAGCTTTTCCATGATTCAATTTACAATTTATGTGTATACGCTACTTTGCCATTTGATCAAAAACGATAAGTGGATATAGGTTCAAACGCTGAAATTTAGGCCAACTTCCGTCTTCCGTCTCCGGTCTTCCAGCCCCTAAGCTGTGGAAAATTCGACTATTGGCAAAAAGCGTATCCATATTACAATTTAATCTGATCCAGATAGAACTTCATCCGACTGTGGTCACGTTGCAAATATTCGATGCGGTCGATTCTGTCTAACTTGTGATTATAGAAAACTTCGACGTATTCGTCTTCAAGTAAATAAAGATTAATCTTATGTCTGTAATAGCGGATACCCACCACAAAAGTACCCTCAATAAAGAGGGTTCTAATTTTTTGATGGATTGGTAAACTGCTAAACTCTTCCCGACTCATACACTTCCTTTTACTTCACAATGACTTCAATTTAGACAAATTGGTTCGTCTTTTTTATCATAAAATTCATAAAATAGCCAATGGTTTGATGCTCATCGATGAATCTTTGTTTTTTGTGCATTTTCTTTAAATCACCATTCATCGAAAACCTAAAACAAAAAACCTCCGGTTTTGGCCGGAGGTTGGGGTGTTACAACTTTTCTTAATTCCCTTATTAATGAGCGACCAGTTGAAATTCTTTGATCGCCTCACTGAAGTCTAATACCTCAGTTTCTTTCAATTCTCCTGCAACAATACTTGATCCTGCGGCAGATCTGTAGCCACCGGCACAATGCACAACAACAGGTTTTGAAGTAGGGATCTCTTTTGCTCTTTCCCGTAATTCCTGAAGCGGAATATTGATTGCTTCATCGAAAATCGGTGCGGTTGCATGTTCATCTCTACTCCGAATATCAATGATTGTAAACTGTTCTTTATTGGCTTTGAACGCTTCCAAATCAAATGAATTCCCCTTTTCGGTCATTCCAGCTGGATTTACTACTGCGCCTTTGATCAATTGCTCGTAGCCGATTTTTGCGGCCTTGGAAATCAAAATCTCCAACTCTACAGCTGATTCCGCCACTAAGAAGAATTTCTCATCCGGGCCGACGATCGAGCCAAGCCAGGTTTCAAATTTTCCACCATTCATAATATTGATTGCGCCGGCTATATGTCCTGCTGCGAAATCTAAATTGTTTCTGGTATCAATTATTAAAGCATCGGCTGGTAAAGTGGAACCCTCCGGCCAAATGCTCACCTGAGAAATCGATCGCTGATAAGATGGCGCACCTTTCTTGTTCATATCGACATCATAGCCGAAGTATTTTGGAATGTAAGGCTGACCTTGAAGTAAAGAGTCTATGAAGGTTTTTTCTTCTAAATCATTAAAAGCCCAGTTGGTAGCTCGTTGTTCCCCAATGGTAGATTGACGTGCATCACTCAGGTTTTTACCGCAAAGCGAACCCGCACCATGGGCCGGGAATACCAAAACATCATCGGCCAAAGGCTTCAATTTATCCTGAACCGTGTGGTACATCATTTTAGCGAGATCCTCCCGCTGAGCTTTCATGTTTCCAGCTTTTTCTCTTAAATCAGGACGACCTACATCGCCGATGAAGAGCGTGTCACCGGAGAATAGCGCATGGTCTTTTCCATTTTCATCTTTCAGCAAAATACTGATTGAATCCGGCGAGTGACCGGGAGTGTGTAAAGCATGAAGGGATATTTTTCCCAATTGAAATGAACTTCCCTCATCAAATCCTACATGTGGATATTCTGCTCCGACCAATTTAGACACATAGATGGTGGCATCCTCATTTTTGTGAAACTCCAAATGTGAGCTCACAAAGTCAGCATGCGGGTGAGTTTCGATTACCGCTACGATTTTGGCATTATTTGCTTGCGCAAAATCTGAATATTGTTGAGGATTTCGCCCTGGATCAACCAACGCAACTTTCCCTTCGCTCAAAATGGCATAGCTTGCGTGAGCTAACCCTTCGTCATAAAATTGTTGAATATTCATAGTTACTATTTATTGTTTCTGAATTATGATACAAAGGTAAAATGAGAAAGGCTGCGATTTCGGTGACGATAATCACTTTAGAAATCGAGCAGTACCAAATCTCACATGTTAGGATTATTATCACCATTGCGAGATTATACCTTGATAAAACCAATCGTACCACTTAAACTTGGAAAACCATAAAAGTATTCCATTGAGCATTCAAAAAGCATTTTTAAAACTCTTTCCAATTTTTCTCATTTTGGGTGTTACCTTCACCCAAAGTTGTAAATCCAAGAAACTAGCAAAAGATAATCCTGCATTTACGGTTATTGAAACTGCCAAAAGCTATCGAGGTACGCCATATAGGTATGGAGGAACCACCCGAGCAGGAATGGATTGCTCGGCTTTGGTTTTTCATTCCTTTTATTCAATTGGCATTAACCTTCCACGAATATCGGCCGACCAAAGTAAACTGGGTCAAAAAGTCAATGTCAATCAGGTAAAGACCGGGGACGTTTTATTTTTTGCCACCGGCAAACGGAAAAATCAAGTCACTCACTCAGGAATAGTAACGGAAGTGAACAGAGGTGAAGTCCGTTTTATTCATGCATCGACCTCACTTGGCGTGACTGAGGACTATCTCAGCAGCAAGTATTGGTCAAATGCTTTTCTTTTTGCGAAGCGATTATTAGAATGAGAGAAAATTAGTCCTAGGGTCTTGTATCGGTTCTCATTAAGATTTGGCTGAACCATATTGGATTAATTTTCCAAATATCCTTTGGGATTAGGCTTTTCTGCTTAATTTTGCGCTCGAATTAAAAAAGCGGATCCCTTTTACATTTCAAGCAAAAAATGGCAAATATTGGAAAGATAACTCAGGTAATCGGCCCCGTGGTGGACGTTTCCTTTGAAGGCGGTAAACTGCCAAACATCCTTGACGCACTGGAAGTGACCAAAGAAGATGGTCAGGTAGTCGTAATGGAAGTGCAGCAGCACCTTGGCGAAGACAGAGTAAGAACCATCGCAATGGACGCATCCGAAGGGATGGTACGTGGCATGGAGGTAAGAGATTTGGGTCAACCGATCTCTGTACCCACTGGCGAAGCTATCAAAGGAAGACTTTTTAACGTGGTAGGAGAGGCAATCGACGGCCTTCCTCAAGTTCCTGCCGGCAAAAGACTTCCAATTCACAGATCCGCACCAAGATTTGAGGACCTTTCTACTTCTACAGAAGTACTTTACACAGGTATCAAAGTAATTGACTTGATCGAGCCTTATGCAAAAGGTGGTAAAATTGGTCTTTTCGGAGGTGCTGGTGTTGGTAAAACAGTTTTAATTCAGGAATTGATCAACAACATCGCTAAAGCATATTCCGGTCTATCCGTATTTGCAGGTGTAGGTGAAAGAACCCGTGAAGGAAATGACCTTCTTCGGGAAATGATCGAATCTGGTATCGTGACTTACGGTGAGGACTTCGTTCACTCCTTAGAGACTGAAGGCGGATGGGATCTTTCTAAAGTTGATCTGAAGGAGCTTGAAAACTCCAAAGCAACCTTCGTTTTCGGTCAGATGAATGAGCCTCCTGGAGCGCGTGCTCGAGTGGCTTTGACAGGATTGACACTTGCTGAATATTACCGAGATGGTGATGGCACAGGTCAGGGAAAAGACATTCTATTCTTTATTGACAATATCTTCCGATTTACTCAAGCAGGTTCTGAAGTGTCCGCACTTCTTGGGCGTATGCCATCTGCGGTAGGTTACCAGCCTACTTTGGCCACCGAAATGGGTACCATGCAGGAGCGAATCACTTCTACAAAGAACGGTTCGATCACATCTGTGCAGGCAGTTTATGTACCTGCGGATGATTTGACTGACCCGGCTCCAGCGACGACTTTCGCTCACTTGGATGCAACTACTGTACTTTCCCGTAAGATTGCCGAATTGGGAATTTATCCTGCGGTGGATCCTTTGGATTCTACATCCCGAATTCTTTCTCCTGATATCCTTGGAGAAGAGCATTACGGATGTGCACAGCGAGTGAAAGAGATCCTTCAGCGTTACAAAGAACTTCAGGATATCATTGCTATCCTTGGTATGGAGGAACTTTCTGATGAGGATAAGCAAATCGTACACCGTGCAAGACGTGTGCAGCGATTCCTTTCTCAGCCTTTCCACGTGGCGGAGCAGTTTACAGGTTTGAAGGGAGTATTGGTTGATATCAAAGATACCATCAAAGGCTTCACCATGATCATGGACGGTGAGTTGGATCACCTTCCTGAAGGAGCGTTCAACCTAGTAGGTAGCATCGATGATGCCATTGTCAAGGGTGAGAAAATGCTTGCCGAAGTAAGATAATTAGTTAATGGTTATTACTTATTGGTCGATACAAGTATTTGGAAACCAATAACTCCTAATCTAATAACTCAATAACCAAACATCTATGAAGTTAGAAATCGTCACACCGGAGAAGCGAGTTTTCCAAGGAGAAGTGTCCGAAGCCAGTTTCCCTGGCGCTGACGGTTCATTTCAGGTATTGAATAATCACGCTCCGATCGTATCTGCTTTGGCAAAAGGTGCAGTATCATTTACCACAGCAGAAGGCAAGCTGTCTATCCTAGTAGATGGCGGAGTAGTCGAAGTAAAAGATAATGTAATTGTAGTCTTGGCTGAGAAAGTAATCGGCTAAACTTCAATTCCACTATATAAAGAAAGGTCCAACTCGCAAGGGTTGGACTTTTTTTAGTTTAGCAGTTGAACTTTACCAAGTTCTAAACTTTGGAAAAGTTGAAAATGAGTTAATCATCAATAGGTTTGAGGACTGCCCGTTTGATGTATTTTTCATTTCTATTCATAACTGAAGCCTCTACAAAATATAGCGTGTCATTTAAAACCCCAGCAAATCTTCCTAGATCAAGGAAATTTTTCGGATTCCTACTTTCTATCCAAGTTTTGGTTTCAAAATTATACTTCATGATATGAGACATAAGAGTAAATGTTGAAAAATTAACATTGTCCTTCATAAATGATTGGAGGTAAAGATTCTCTTTATCAAAGATCATTTCTCCAAAACGGTGCGGAGTAGGATATAATTTAGGTGCAGCCATATCATGGCTTACTTCTTCTTCAAGATACGGCCATTCAAATTCAAAATACTGACTTTTTGGGAATGAGATTTTTTCTATTGCTGTAGTATCTTGGCTATCCATAAGTAACAAATGCCTCTCACTCGGAAATGATAAAGCAAATTCTGTTTGATTTAATCGACCAAAACTATAAACAGATGTAGGCTCTATAAATCCTTTCAAATTGGTAAGTGAGGGTGGGTAATCAAGAAACCTATATTTGAAATTTCCATTTAGGTCGAACACACCAATAAATTTCCCTGCTTTTTTGTAAAAATCAATGGAAGTTTGGCGGGTGCCATCCGGAGACAGTTCTATATAGAATTCGTTTCCCCTAAACCAAAATAAATCGGCAAAAACCCTAAAACTAAAACCTTGTGGTAATTGGATAGGAATTTTATTTATTATAATCTCTGTTTCATTTTTTCCTTTTTCAAGATTAAGATGATATACATTTGAAGATAACCCATCTAAAATATATACCTCGGGGTAATTGGACCAATCCGAATTACTGATAAAGAAACTTACGCCCATTATCGATTTATCTAATAAACTTGTTTCTTCTTTGCCATTTTTTCTATTGATTATCCATATACCTTTAGCTTGCATACTTTCAATAGCGATTAAGGTGTCATTCAATAGAGTGCTTTTCGAAGGTCTTGCCAAAAACCCTTTCTTTTCTTCAATTAATACTGAATCAATTAAAATTAATTCTTCTAATTGTACATATTCATTTTTCTGATCGAAACCAGAGTTACATGATTCTAACAGTAGAACTGTTAGAATCATGGAAATACAGCGCTGTATCATATTTAATTATTCGTCACAAAATTCACCAACACCTGGAGGTCCTGCGGGATTTGTTGGATTCGGACAAACCCAAACAATACATCCGCTCGGACAATTATAAACATGACATCCAAAACCATCAGATGCAACATAATTGCATGGCGCTGCACGTGCTTCTGCGATAGTACCCAAGACCATACCCAGTACGGCCAAGGCTAAAAACATCGTTTTTTTCATTTCATTTTTTTTGTTTAGTTAAAAGATTGATTAAAAAGCTAGCTTAGTTAAAAATAGGAATGCAGAAGTTGAAGTCCAAAAAATCACCTAAGAAATTTGCTTAAAATCTGATGATTGGTCAAATGAATAGGGGGGGGTAAATTATTAGTTTGAATGGGTGTGCTTGTGAAGGAAAAACGGTACAATTACTTTTCATATTCCTCGTGAAGCGTCTTAATTTTTATATTTTACAATCTTCCAATTTCTAATTTATTCTCTTACCTTTGCAGCCACGAAAGGGGGTGTACACTATGATCATTGTAAACGTAAAAGAGAACGAATCCATCGAAAAAGCGCTGAAGCGTTTTAAAAAGAAGTTTGATAAAACCGGTGCGGTTCGCGAACTCAGAGCCCGTCAGGCATTTACAAAGCCTTCTATCGTAAGAAGAGCACAAGTCATCAAAGCTGCTTACAAGCAACAACTTCGAGACGAAGAGACCAAGTAATCAGACTTGATTCCAAATACAGACGCACTTGTCCCTCAGACAAGTGCGTTTTTGTTTTTTAAACTTTGATAAATTCACAACTACCTTCCCGCTTTTCTGCTATCTTTTGATTGATGATTGACTCATTTATCAATTACCTCGAGTACGAAAAGCGTAGCAGCCCGCATACCGTGATAGCCTATCGCTTTGATTTGGAGCAGGCGCAGGATTTTGTCAGTATTTCTTTTGAAATCAAAGACCTAAGTCAATGCACTCACGCTGAGCTTCGTGCATGGGTTATCGACCTGGTAGAACAGGGGCTAAGTACTACTTCCGTCAATCGAAAAATCGCCACATTGAGATCCTATTACAAGTTTTTGCTTCGATCTCGGCTTATTTCATCAGACCCTACTTATAAGTTAAAATCACTTAAAAACCCGAAAAAACTCCCTGAGTTTGTACAAGAACTGACCATTGAGGCCGTTCTGGAAGAGAGAGTTTACGAACCTACATTTGAAGGGCAACGCGATCGAATGGTAATGGAATTTCTCTACCTGACAGGTGTTCGTCTTTCCGAGCTTACCGGACTTAAATGGGTGGATATAAATTTGATAGAGGATCAGGTAAAAGTTTTAGGAAAAAGAAAAAAAGAACGAATAATTCCGATTACAAAATCACTAAAACAGAATATCATTTTGTACCAAAAAGTATTTGAGGAAAGGTTTTCAAAAATAGATGGGAATGCCTACTTTATAGTGAGTAATAAGGGAGAGCAAGGCTATTCTATGTTGATTTATCGGATCGTTAGACATTATTTGGATCTTTTTGCGCAAAATACGCGAAGAAGCCCGCATTTGCTCCGGCACACCTTTGCCACTCACCTACTTAATAAAGGGGCTGACCTCAATGCCGTTAAAGATCTTCTTGGGCATGCAAATCTTGCCGCAACCCAAGTTTACACTCACAATTCTATGGAAAAACTGAAGGATGTGTTTGAACAGGCACATCCCAAAGCGTAAATAAATCAATTGTTCAACCACTTAAATGCAAATCATTATGAAACTGCAGATGCACTCCATCCACTTTGATGCGGATCGCAAATTGATCGACTTCATTCAGAAAAAGGCTGACAAACTTGACACCTTCTATGACCGAATCATTGATGGGGAGGTTTTTATGAGAATCGATAAAAACGAAAAGAATGAAAACAAAATAGTCGAAATCAAATTGAATGTTCCAGGAAAGCAATTCTTTGCCAAGAATCAAGATGATTCATTTGAGGCTGCTGCAGACGAAGCCATTGAAGGTCTGAGACGACAAATAAAAAAATATAAAGAGAAAGTAGTTTTGGTCAAACAATAAACCCTTAAGCAATTAACCAAAACCCTCAGGAAACTGGGGGTTTTATTTTTTATCCTATTACATACTACTTTTTCGACTTAGAAAGTAATATTTTCTTCCGCTAGAATTCAGCAGGGAATTAAATTCAGACTTCCCATACAATTTCAAAAGTTCAGGGATTTGCTTGGAATCCCAATTGACCGAAGCCTGACTTACCTCAAATCCTGAAGTATCTAAGGAGTCGAGCAATCTGTCCTCGATGATTAGATTTTGAAATTGGCTAATCTCATTTTCCCAACCGGAATTAGGTAGATCGATTAGATTGAATTCAGGGCCGAGACTCATTCGGATTTTGCTGCCGGCGTGTAAATGACCCACAAATGCGATTGGCAAATCAGAATCGATTCCGAAATTATCGATCATAGTCTTGACTTGGGTTCCTTGATGTGGCAATGAAATATAATAGGTGATCGTGGAAAGTGAAAAGAAGATCAGCAAAAAAGTATAGGCAATCACTTTGGGGAGTTTTGCTTCTTTCTTGATCAAAAAAATCAAATAGCCAAAAATCATGATTGCAATGACCATTTGAATCCAAATGGACCAGTGAGTTTCTCCTTTTATCCCCAGCCAAATTCCAACAGTCAGAATAAGTCCTGCAATGAACAGAAATAGGATGGAGGCTAGTTTTAAACCATTTTTTCTCAACTCAAATTCTCCCCTTACCAGTATCCACGCCAACAAAACAGCAAGCACAGGTGCGACAGGAAGTAAATAGCGTTCATAGAACTTGCTCGTCATTGCACCCATCGCCAAAATCGCCAATCCCCAAAGAATGGCGAATCCAAAGAATGCTGCGTTTTCTTTCCAGCATTTGACAATGATATTCTTAGATGCAGGAATTACCAAGAGCACCCAAGGAATAAACATGGCGATCAACAGCACTAAGGCAAGAAGTCCATTTTGGAAAATCAGAAGAAGCCTTGACGCAACCCGAATTCCCACTTGATCCTCCAGAAAGCTGTCCAAGTAAGTTGGACCGTGAATTTTCCACATCGCTACAAACCAAAACAGCGCAATAAATAGACTGACCGCTAAAGCTGGAAAATTCAATAATGTTTTCCAGGAAATTCTTTTCCAAGGATTCATCAATAGATACAGCAAGCCCAAAACTCCCAATGCGGCTGCGGGAAGGCCTTTTACTTCAAAAGCTAAGGCCAACCCCAAATACATGATCCAAGAATATTTTTTTGGCGCTTCGTTCCCATACCGAAGTAATCCTGCAAAACCAACAGCACTCAAGGTCATAGTCATCACCAGCAAAACATCAGGAATGGATCTACCCGAGGCAAGGATCAAAACAGGATTTGCAGCCATAATCAAAGCTGAAATTCCCGCTATTTTTTCATTCTGAAACAGGGTTTTACCTAACCAAAAAGTCAATCCCACAGTCATGGCTCCAGAGAGCAAAAAGAAAATTCGAGATCCAAATTCATTGACTCCAAAGAGCTGGAAACCGCCCAAAACCGCCCAATATGTCAAGATCGGCTTCTTAAATCGCAGCTCACCACTTCCCAAATAGGTGGTCAGGTAATCACCGTTTTGCAGCATTTTGACAGCCGCATCCCGATAATAGATCTCATCCGGATAATGCATGTGAAAATTCAATGCAAATGGCCCCACCAGTACGGCAAAGGCGATCATAAGGATCCAGGGATTGATTCGCAACTCTTGGGCAAGCATGCCGCAAAGATAGGTTTATTGCCCTTTTCCAAACCAAATTTCCTTCTGCTCAGAAAACCAAATTCGCTGATTTTTGCTGCAGGAAGGTTTATTCGGTATTTTTGACCAAATTTTACTCCATGAGAAAGCCACTTTTGTCCGTTGTTATCACCGTTTACAACGAAGAAGAAAATATCAAACCGCTTTTGGACGCTACTTATGCTGCACTTTCGGAGATCGATTATGAGGTAATTTTAATTGAGGATGGCTCAACGGATCGTACCGTGGCAGAGGTGAAAAAGTACGCAAATGAGCGAACCAAGCTGATTATTTTCAACCGGAACTTTGGTCAAACGACCGCATTGGCGGCAGGGATTGACATGGCTAACGGGGAATATATCGCAACAATGGATGGCGATCTGCAAAACGATCCGACAGATCTTCCTTTCATGCTAAATAAGGCGATTGATGAAGAGTGGGATGTGGTGGCTGGTCGTCGTGCCAAGCGGAAAGACGGTTTTGTCCTTCGCAAAATTCCAAGCAAAATCGCCAACTGGGTAATTCGAAATACGACCAAGGTTTATCTCAATGACTATGGCTGTACACTTCGAGTGTATAAGGCTGAGATCGCTCAGAATATGGGACTTTACGGTGAATTGCATCGGTTTATCCCGGTTTTAGCCAAGCAGCAAGGTGCAAAAATGACCGAGGTAGATGTAAAGCATCATCCACGAATTCACGGCACTTCGAAATATGGATTAAGCAGGACCTTCAAGGTCATGGCGGATCTGATTCTGATGCTTTTTTTCCAAAAGTACTTTCAGCGACCAATCCACTTGTTTGGAGGATTAGGCTTGATGTCGCTTGTCTTGGGTTTTTTGATCAATTTCTATTTGTTGGTGATCAAAATCATGGGTGAGGATATCTGGGGTCGTCCGATTATGATTGTTGGGTTCATTTTGCTTCTGGGAGGAATCCAGTTGATTACCACAGGTATCATCGCGGAGATCATCGTTCGAACTTACTTTGAGTCTCAGAACAAAAAGACGTACTCGGTGAAGGCGATTTATCAAGGGAAAATAGAAGAAGTAAAAAGTGTAAAATCAGAAGTCTGAAAAAAGTAGGCAGTGACAGTTAGCAGTAGGCATTAGTGTCAGCCTGATCCTTCGTACTTCCCAACTCTCGTTGGTCAGGTGCTCAGGATGACTAGAGTCGAAGGCGAGGCTGGAAATCAAAAGTATAAAATCAGAAAGCTGAAAAAAGTAGGCAGTGGCAGTTGAAAGTAGGTCGCTCATTGAAAATTGAACATTCCAGTTGTGCTGCTTCTCCGGAAGCAGCACCGAGAACCGGTAACGCTTAACAATTAACAGTTAACAATTAACTATTTACTATTAACCCTTAACTCTCTTCACCCCCCTTGACCCGATTCAAAAACCAACTCAAAACAGCCCTTAAGCTTCTGCTGACAGGATTGGCGTTGTATCTGGTTTTTCGAAAAATCGACACCAATCAACTCCTCCAACTTACAAAATCCATTCATTGGCTTTGGCTGATTCCTGCCATTCTATTTTTTGTGTTGAGCAAAGTGTTCACTGCTTTTCGCCTCAATCTGTATTTCAAGAACATTGGGATTAAGCTATCGGAAAGCCAAAACTGGCGACTTTACCTGATCGGTATGTTTTACAACCTGTTCCTTCCTGGAGGTATCGGAGGCGATGGATATAAAGTTTATTTACTAAACAAGCACTTCAAAACTCCGATGAAAAAGCTAATTAAATCTGCTTTGTTGGATCGATTGGGAGGATTAGTTGCGATCGTTTTCCTGCTTTTTGGTTTGTTTTTAATTGTTGACATTCAATTGGATTTTCTGGAAAGTCAGCTTTGGAACGGATTGATGATAGCTGGATTGGTTTTGACAATTCCTGCTTTTTGGCTGGTACAAAAGTTTTTCTTTCGTGACTTCTTGCCTTCATTCTGGCCTGCTAATGCTTGGTCATTTGCCGGGCAAATTGCCCAGCTAGTCTGCGCTTGGTTTATTTTAAGGTCTCTTGGCATAACCGAGAATATCCTCGCCTACCAATTGGTGTTTCTTCTGTCGTCTATCGTGGCAGTGCTTCCGTTGACGATTGGAGGAGTTGGTGCTCGTGAATTGGTTTTTGTCTATGCCCACACTTATGCAGGGATTGAGGAGACCGCTGCGGTGGCTTTCAGCTTGCTATTTTTCTTGATTTCAGCGGCTGTTTCCTTGGGAGGAGCCTTTGTGAAAGTTGATTTGACTAAAAAATCATAAATACCTGTTATTCAATACTTTTTTAATTAATCATCCTTGCAAATTTAAAATCAAATTTTAAATTTGCAAGGATGATTAAGCGATTACTATTCCATAAGCTCGAAGAACTGATGCCGGATTTTCCGGCTATTGCTATCCTAGGTTCTAGGCAAGTGGGGAAAACTACGCTTGTGCAGAGCTTGGCAGAACATTTTGATCAAGAGTACATTTACTTGGATCTGGAAAGCCCATCCGACCGTTCTAAACTCGCTGAAGCTGAGCAGTACTTTGACCTTAACGAAGGAAAACTAATCATCTTGGACGAAATCCAACGGATGCCTGATATGTTTCCTGTCTTGCGGGGAGTGATTGACAGAAGAAGGAAAAAAGGCTTTCGAGCTTGTCAATTCCTGATTTTGGGTTCGGCGTCTCTGGAGTTGATACGCCAATCCTCGGAATCACTTGCGGGTCGAATTGCATACGAAGAACTTCCTGGTTTCACCATTTTGGAAGTGGGAGACGAGGGGAAAAATCTGGAAAAGCTATGGCTGAGAGGAGGATTCCCGGATTCCTTTCTTGCGAGTTCAGATAAGGCAAGCATGACTTGGCGGCAAAACTTCATCACGACTTATCTGGAAAGAGACATTCCTCAGATTGTGCAGTTTGTACCAGCCAATCGCCTGAGAAGACTCTGGACGATGCTAGCACATGAGCAGGGGCAAATGATCAACTTTTCCAAGTTTGGGGCGAGTCTGGATCTGAGTTCACCGACGGTCAAATCCTACGTGGAGTTATTGGAAGACCTTTTATTGATCCGTTCCATACGGCCTTGGATGAGCAATGTCGGTAAGCGATTGGTGAAAAGTCCGAAAGTCTATATCCGCGATTCCGGAATCGTGCACACGCTTTTGCAAATCGGGTCTCTCGATAATCTTCTTGCCCATCCAGTAGCAGGATTTAGCTGGGAAGGATTGGTGATTGAACATATACTTTCAGTTTTGCCAAAGAATGCGGATTATGGTTTTTACCGAACTTCTGCAGGGGCGGAGTTAGATTTGGTGGTTCAGATGGGATCTCAGCTTTGGGCGATTGAGATCAAGCGAACGCTTAGTCCAAAGCTGTCCAAGGGCTTTTCAATCGCTGCAGAAGATGTGGAAGCTACCCATCGATTCTTGGTTTACGCGGGTAGAGAAGAATTCCCGCTGTCGGAAAATGCCAATGCGATTGGGCTGGTGAGGATTTTGCAAAAGATAAGATCAATAGGGGGAAATGGTTAAATGCCATTTTCCCTACCTTTGCCAAAATCAATAAAACTCATGACCCGAGCCGAGCTATTTTCCCAAATTCAGAAAAAATCATCCTTTTTATGTGTGGGTTTAGACCCGGATTTGGAGAAAATTCCAGCTCATCTACTGTCTGAGCCCGATCCGATTTTTTCCTTTTGCAAGCAAATCATTGAAGAAACGGCAGACTTTGCAGTGGCTTATAAACCCAATATTGCGTTCTTTGAAGCCTTGGGAGCGAAAGGATGGGAGACGTTGGCAAAAGTAGCTGAACTCATCCCAAAGGATATTTTCACCATCGCAGACGCGAAGCGAGGTGATATCGGAAATACATCCAAACTCTACGCGAAGGCGTTTTTTGAGTCCATGAATTTCGACTCGATCACAGTGGCACCGTACATGGGAAAGGATTCGGTGACTCCATTTTTGGAATTTGAGAACAAATGGGTAATTCTGTTGGCTCTGACTTCAAATGTGGGTTCGTTGGATTTTCAGCTGATCGAAGACAAAGCAGGCAAACCCCTTTATCAGTCTGTGCTGGAAAAAAGTCAGGATTGGGGAAGCCCGGAAAACCTGATGTATGTAGTGGGCGCTACCCGTGGCGAACTGATAGGAGAAGTGCGGAAAGCTGCTCCCGATCACTTTTTCTTAGTTCCCGGAGTGGGTGCCCAAGGAGGAAGCTTGGCTGAGGTCGCAAAATATGGAATGAACTCAACCTGCGGACTTTTAGTCAATTCCAGTCGTGGGATTATCTATGCCTCAAGCGAAAAGGACTTTGCCAAAGTGGCGAGAAAAGAAGCTCAAAAGCTTCAGGTGGAGATGAAAGAGTTGTTGGAGGAATTCTTGTAAAATTCGAGAGATGCTCTCGATAAGAATTTCAACCTTCTTCTTGTAATTAGGAGTAAATCACTCATAAACCAAGAAATTTATCGAGATTTTGCATTTCCACTTTAATAATTCTCCCAGCTTTGATGTCTTCCATACCTTCCTTCACTTGTGCAATTACTTGAGGGTTTTTGAAAAACTTATCGTTTTTTGAAAGTGGAATTTTGGAATCGACCTTTTGAACCGGAACTTCCAATTTTTGAGGTTTTTTGTGCAATTGTATTTGCCTAGTTGGTTTTTTCATAACTGAATCGCTTGATTTTCAGTCTGAAGTTAGTATTTTCAATAAACTTTTAGTCTTTGGGAATTATGAACTTCAAAGAAGATTTTTTACAGCTTGTCTGGAAGTATCAATACTTCGACAAAAAATCGCTTCTGACTACAGATGGTCAGAAAATCCAAATCATGCAGGTTGGATTTCACAACCAAAGCGAAGGCCCGGACTTCAGAGATGCTACAGTTGTCTTGGATGGCGTTTCCTTGCATGGACATGTTGAGGTTCATCGGATGGCCTCAGAGTGGAAGCAGCATGCCCATGGAGGTGATCCGGCTTACAATTCCGTGATCCTTCATGTAGTTTGGGAAAATGACCGGGAAGTCCTCCGAAATGATGGAACACCGCTGCCAACCATTGAGCTCAAAGGCAAAATCTATTTGGAAATCTGGAGAAATTATGAGCAAATGCTCGATTTCAAATCCGACCTTCCCTGTGCCCATGCCTTGGGCACAGTGCCTGAAATCATTCGGTTTTCCTCACTTGAAAAAGCACTTGTGGAGCGACTGCTAGAAAAGTCACAATTGATTCTAACCATTCTTGAGCAAACCAAAGGAGATTGGGAGGAGACGGCTTACCGTTGGCTTTTCACCTGTTTTGGGTTCAAGATCAACAGTCAGCCGATGGGCGAATTGGCGGCTTTGGTTCCCTACAAAATCCTCCAAAAACACCGAACCCAAGTCTCTGCTTTGGAAGCGATGCTCCTAGGTCAGGCAGGTCTATTGCCCGAAAAAACCGATGAACCTTATGTCCTTCACCTGAAGAGCGAGTATGATTTTTATCAGAAAAAATTTGGGTTCACATCGACCATGCTTCGGCAGCATTGGACTTTCATGGGTGCTCGGCCAACTAATTTCCCGACACTTCGAATAGCACAGTTGGCGGCGATCCTTTCAAAAGCACCAAACCTTTTGCAGGCAGTGATGGAAGACAGTCGGGAGTTTTCCGGTTTCAAAATACTACTTCAGGTACCGGCTTCTGACTACTGGAAGTATCATTATTCTTTTGGTAAGCCAACCGAAAAAGTGGCTTCAAAAGGTGTGTCAGGCAGCTCTTTGGAGCTTTTGATCATCAATTTTGTGATTCCGCTATGGTTTGCATACGGTCGCTACTTCGAGCAGCAGGAGTGGCAGGAGCGCTGCTTTGATCTGATGCAGACGATTCCGGCGGAGAATAATTTCATCATCCGTAAGTATGGAGATAAAGGTTGGAAAGCAGAAAATGCCTTCGATTCTCAAGGAATGATCGGGCTTTTCAGGACATACTGCCAACCCCAAAAATGCCTGAGCTGCAAAATCGGACAAAGCCTACTCAAAGGCCAATCCAAATGAAGCTTTGCGCAAGCGAGTCAATTCCCGTACTTTTGCAAGCCAAAACCAATAGAATTCATGGACAAACCAGTGATCATTCTGGGAGCAAAAGGAATCGCTCATCCCGCGCTCGAAATCTTCAATAGCAATCAAGTCATCGTGTATGGTTTGCTGGACGAAGATCAGAGTCTATATGGCACGGAAATCAACAATATTCCAATATTAGGAAATCCTGAAGATGAAGGTTTCTTGAAACTGATCGGAAAGAAAACTGAGGCATTTGTCGCAGTTGACGATGTGAAATACCGCAAGTTTCTGGTGGAAATGCTGATCGAAAACCGGAAAGTTCAACCGGTAAACGCAATCCACGAACGAGCCTATATTTCAACTGATGCCGCTTTAGGCCACGGAAATTTCATCAATGCTAATGTGACGATTGGTGCTGGCGCAAAAGTGGGGAGTCATTGTATTTTCCACACGGCCGCGATCATCGATCACAAGGCTGTAATTGGCGACTTTGTGCAGATAGGGGCAGGATCGATTATCAATTCAGAGGCAACGATCGAAGAAGGGGCTTTTATCGGTTCGGGAGTAACGATTGTGGCGGGTGTGACTGTCGGTAAAGGTGCCCGAGTTGGTGCCGGGTCGGTTGTGATTGGCTCGGTAGGAAAAAATGAAACGGTTTTTGGGAATCCGGCAGCGAAGATAAAATAAGTACGATTTTAGATTTACGATTTACGAGGGGCAGAGTAACCTTTGAGGTGTCATTTCGCATGAGGAACGAAGGAGAAATCTCCTCGAAGGTTTGAGAAGTGAGTAGTGAGAAATCAGAAAGCGAAGAAAGTTTGAAATAGAGAAATTTGATCAGGCTTCTTCGATCCTCCTTCTTCTGCTAATATTTAAAGAATAATTAATAACGAACACCGAATAACGAACACCGAATGATGAACACCGAATGATGAATATCGAATGATGAATATCGAATGCTGAAGTAAAACATCGGTCATTTGCATCGTAAATCTGAAATCAAAAATCATAAACCCGAAAAACACCCTGCCGAAACAGGGCACTAGTTATGGAAAACACAAACAACAAACCCTACAGCATCCTGCTGTACTATTGCTACGCAAAAATTGATAATCCCGAAGAATATCGGGAAGAACATCACCTGTTTTGCGTCGAGAACAATATCCGAGGCCGAATCATCATTTCTGATGAGGGATTGAATGGAACCGTCTCAGGATTGGTTGAAGATTGCGAAAAGTACATGGCCTATATTCAGGCTGATCCGCGATTTGCAAAAACCGAGTTCAAGATCGATTACCATGAGAAACATGCTTTCACCAAGATCCATGTGCGGTACAAGCCTGAAATCGTACATTCTGCGCTTCGCCACCTCGATCCAAATGTGAAAACTGGGAAGCATCTCGCTCCTGAGGAATTCAAAGCCCTAAAAGATCAGGAAGATGTTGTAATCCTCGATGTTCGCTCCAATTACGAGCACGAATTAGGTCGATTCAAAAATGCCATCACGCTCGATATCGACAACTTCCGGGATTTCCCTGAGAAAGTAAAAGAGCTGGAGCACTTGAAAAATAAGAAAGTGCTCACCTATTGCACGGGTGGAATCAAGTGCGAAAAAGCCTCTGCATTTCTTTTGGAACAAGGTTTCGAAGACGTTTATCAGCTTCACGGTGGTATCATCAAATATGGAATGGAAGCCGGAGGCGAGGATTTCGAAGGGAAATGCTACGTCTTTGACAATCGAATCGCTGTCGAAGTTAACAAAGTCAACCCAACGATTATTTCTGCCTGTCACGTCTGCGGTACAGCCTCTGACCGCATGGTCAATTGCGCCAACCCAACTTGCAATGAGCATCTTGCGATCTGCGAAAAATGCGGTTGGGAATTGGATGGCGCCTGTTCTGTTGAGTGCAAGGAAAATCCGGAGAAACGTCCTTACGACGGCTCCGGCTACTATCAAAAAAACACCAATGGCTATAATCCTTACAAAGGACTTCAGCGAAAGCCAAGTAAAGAGCTAACCCAAAAAATCCATGGAGAATCGAAGAATTCCTGAGTCCGAACTGATCATCAACCCTGACGGGAGCATTTACCACCTGCACTTGAAGCCAGAACATCTGGCTTCAACTGTTTTTACTGTGGGCGATCCGGATCGGGTGCCTTTAGTTTCCAAATTCTTTGATCAGATCGATTTCAAGACAAATAAGCGGGAATTTGTCACACACACAGGTTGGAAAAATGGGCAGCGAGTTACAGTCATGAGTACCGGTATGGGGACGGACAATATTGAGATCCTGATGACCGAGCTTGATGCGCTCGTCAATGTAGATTTGGAAAGTCATGAAATAAAAGCCGAGAAAACCAGCCTTCAAATCATCCGAATCGGAACCTCGGGAAGTATGCAGGAGGATTTACCTGTGGGGACTTTGCTTGCATCTGAGATTGGAATTGGAATGGATACCTTGATGGTTTACTATCCGGAATTGAGGGGAGATCAAAGTCTAGCTAAAGCTGTTCAGTCAGAGTTAGGACTCTCATTTATACCCTATCAAGCAGCTGCATCATCCCAACTCCTGGGAAAATTGGATAAAGATTTTATCAAAGGAGTAACCTTGACTTGCCCTGGTTTCTATGCTCCTCAGGGTCGAGAGGTACGATTAAAGCCTCGATTTGATCAAATGATCGAGCGTCTTTCAGCTTTACGTTTTGAAGGAAAAAGACTGACCAACTTCGAAATGGAGACATCAGGATATTATGCAATGGGTGAATTGCTTGGGCATCAAATGCTGAGTTTGAATGCCATTGTGGCGAACAGACCTTTGAAAAAGTTTGATTCTGAGGCTGAAAAAACCGTAGATCGATTGATTCAACTTGCGCTTGACACATTCACAAAATGAGTTTGTTGACTGAGCAGAATTTTGAAAAGTAGGAAATTTAGATACACAGTTGAAATAAACTCCGCTTCGCTCCGTGAAAAATTGTTGAAATATAGGTTCTTGGGTTGCGGGTAATGTTTACTCAAAGATTTGGCTCACCAAAATGGACAAACCTCCAATCACCTGTGAAACCCTAATTATTTTTTCGCCTGACGAAGGAAGGCTTATTTCTACAGAATTTTCACTGTATTTCACTTTTATTCAATCCCATCCAATTCATTTAATTCTAACCAAGGAAATTTCAATTCCTCGAGTTAGATAGCTTAAAGGCGGTTGGACTTATTCAGTAACTTTTTTAAACTAAAAACCTCGGCTGATATTTCATCGGATAGTTTGGGCTTTCCAGCTTAAAGTCTTCCCATTCACTGTAATCGATATGTTGAACAAGATAGGTCATAAGCTCAAGGCATTCTTGTTTGCAAAGGTAAATCCCAAAGGTACCCTCTTTTTTGTCTATGCAGAATGTCCTTCTGCTGTCGAAAATTTTAACTAAATCAGTCCATGTGCCTATTACTAGAAGCTCATCTTGATTTTTTACAGTTTGTATAATTTTAAAGGAACCACTAAGCGACGAAATCTTCATTTTTAAAAATTGGTTGAATAACAGTTTAAAGTTAGGTCTTTAACGAGAAGCTCTCTATACGTAGAAATACGTATTTTTAAACTTCAAAATATAAAAAATGAAGTTTAACTTATTATTTCACGATTTCGTTGAGCCCAAAGAAGGAGCGAATTATGCTTTTTTTCCAGATCTAGCTTCGAAATCATATTACTCCGGTGCTTATCAACAGTTCGCTCTGAGATAAATAGTTTTTCCGCAATGTCTCTCGTTGAAAGCCCATCAGCAACCAATCTAAGGATTTTAATTTCCGAAGGAGTGAGGGGCTCAAAACTTGGGTAGCTATTTTGATTTTTCCCGGCTTCCCAGATTTTTTCACTGAAATAACTGCCTCCTTTTTTGATCAATTCTATCGCTGTTGAAAGTTCAGTTAGAGCAAATTCCTTGAGGATATAGCCAGAGAACTGAAGGTCTTTTGCTTTTTGAAGGATATATAGTTCTTTATGAAGCGTAAGCAAAATTTTCTTTGAATTCAATCCTAGAATATTCATTTCTTCTGCCACTTCCAAACCTGTCATTTCAGGCATTTCTAAGTCCATCAGAACAATATCCGGTTGAAGTTTTTTTACCAAATCCAGAAGAAATTTACCGTTGGATGCAGTTTCAAGGACTTTAATACCCAAGTCTTCCAAAAAATCACTAAGCCCCTTGAGTAAAATGGGATGATCATCGGCGATAATAACAGTCGGTGAATCAGACATGAATTGTGAATTTAAATTGACTTCCTTTTCCTTTTTCACTGCTTACTTTCATAACTCCCTGAATGGCTGCTGTACGTTCTTTCAGGGTCTTGAGACCAAGACTGTGGAAGTCCTGATAGCGCTCCGAAAAATCAAAACCTTTGCCATTATCTTCGATGGTCAGTTTGATTTTATTGTCGGTTTCGTTAAGATTTACACGTATCGCTGAAGCTTCCGCATGTTTTAAGACATTGTTTAAGCATTCCTGAAGGATACGGTAAAGATGTAGTTCCTGTTCTTTATTGAATTTGCCTTTGATATCCTCAATTTCAGAACTCACAAATAAGTCGGTTTCTCTGTCTATCTGCTCAAGTAATTGTTCGGTGGCTTTAGCAAGCCCAAGTTTCTCCAGTTGCATGGGGTGCAGGGAACGGGCGATCGCTCTGAGTTCCGATATCGCTGAATCGAGCAGTTGTCCGGTGCTCTCATCCTGTCGGAGGGCAACCCGGTTTTTGATCAGAAGCAGACTTTGCCCCAGTCCGTCATGCAGATCCTTTGAAATCCTTAGCCGCTCTTCCTCTTGACTTGTGAGCAATTGTCGGGAATAGGTTTCCTGCAGTGATTTTTCTTTTTTGGTTTGCCTCAGGCTTTTCCAAAGAAAGGCTCCAACTGTTGCCGCAATTAAAAATACGATTATGGCCAAAAACCAGCGCGTTTTTGCGGCTGATTTTGCCTTACTTTCCTCGAGTTCTTGTGTTTTATTAAGGATTTCCCGTTCTTTTTTCTCCGTCTCGTAGAGGGTCTGATAATATGCAAAAGTGGTGGATTGGTTAGCCGAATTTATCGAATCCTTGAATTGGTTTAAATTCTGAAGAACTTGAAAACCTTCTCTATCGCGTCCCAGCCCTGAATAAGTAATAGCTAAAAGCTCATAGCCACGCAGGATATGATCCAAATCCTGAGATTCGATAGCGAAGTCTAAAAGTTGTTCAGCAAGTTTTGTTGCTTCGCCGAGATTATTCAGATTTTTTTGAATTAAAGCTTCTGAATAGAGAATGTTTGGGTTTCTTATTTGGAATACCGGTAAATCCGCAAAAAATGGCTTGGCTTTATTAAAGTATTCTAGCTGATCTTTCAAATTGCCAATTGTACCAAAATAATTGGACAAGGAAAGGAAAAACATCGCCTTAAAATAGTTGCGTTCTGGACCAAATGGCAACATTTCTTCAATTTTCTGAAACAACTCATACTGTTCTTCAATTTTGCCTTGCTTCCTATAATCCTCTGCCTGATTATACAGTTGAATAGCCGCTTCATATTTTTGTCCATTTTCCAGATGGTATGTGATTAGCTTTTGTCTAATCTCAAAAGCCTCTAAATGAATCCCATATCGACTAAATAAAATCGCCATTCCTCCAAGCACAAAATTTACATATTCTTGGTCTCCGAGGCTTTCATAGATATTCCTAGCTTGCTGATAGCTCTCCATAGCTTGGAGTAAATTGCCTTGATAATCATGGGCTTGTCCGGTGAAGAACTTTGCATCAGCTATGTAAATGGAATCTTTTTCTCCAAATCTTTTGATCGACTGAGTGTAATAATAAATAGCAGAATCATAGGCGTACTGATTGAAATAAGCCCCTCCTAATTTAAGGTATAAATTTCCCCGGAGGCGAGCGTCTGTGATTTGAGATTCGTATTGAGCCGCATCCAAAAGAACTTGGATTTTCTCACGATAGGAATTTGTCCCTGGAGCATAGGAACCATAAAACGCAATTGCCCATTTTGTGAATTTTTCTGGGTCTTTCTGAGCTCTAACTATCTCTAAAACTCTTCTTAAGTACACGCCAGAAATGGAATCTTCCCCAGGAATCTCACCATAAAGTGCTTCCAAGGTTTTTAATTCATCTGTATTTGAAAGATTGTCACGCTTGAGAATGATTTCGAGGCTATCTCTTTTTTGCGAAAATCCCTCGACAAAAACAGCGACTAAAAAGATTAGAAAAAAAGGAATGGTACTCCACTTACTCATGCTTAAAGATATTAATAAACGGATATTTATATAGTGTCAATACTGGAAATGAACTGAAAAGTCTGTCGAATGATTGAATTGATTTTTATTTTTGGCTATGTCTGGTACTACTAATCTAATTTTTCAAAAATTAAAAAAATCGGCATCCTCCAAAAGAGCCACCTTCTGCCTTGGTTTCTTCAAAGCTTTTCCAGGTGGCTACGGGGAAGGAGATCAGTTTTTGGGAGTAATTGTGCCCGAGCAGCGAAAAATCGCAAAAACATATTACCGGGAAATATCCCTGGATGAAGTTTCGGAACTGCTCAACTACCCCTTTCACGAAGTTCGATTGACCGCTTTGATGATCCTGGTTTATAGTTTTGAAAAATTGGAATCCGAATCAGAACAAAAGGAAATCGTCGATTTTTACCTCGATCATCTCCATTTTATAAATAATTGGGACTTGGTGGACAGCTCCTGTTATCAGATTTTGGGAGCCTTTTATCATGAGAAAGACAAATCCCTTTTCTATGAATTGGCCACCTCAGGAAATCTTTGGACGCAGCGAGTTGCGATGATTAGCAGCCTGTATTGGATCAAAAAAGACAATTTTGCCGATACTTTAAAATTGGCTGCAAAACTCAAAAATCATCCTCATGACCTAATGCACAAAGCCGTTGGTTGGATGTTGAGAGAGATTGGAAAACGTAATTTTGAAGTCGAATTACAATTCCTAAAAACTCATTACAAGACCATGCCCCGAACGGCATTGAGGTATGCGATAGAGAAGTTTCCGGAGGAATTGAGGCAGGATTTTTTAAAGGGAAGAGTTTGAAAAAAGGGATAGGAATTTCTAATTTGAATAGTGATTAAAATTTATTTGATAATCATAATCAGTTTTTTAACACCATTATTTTTTAAATCATGGAAAATTACCTCTCCAAAATCATTGTTGATACCTGTTTTCACATTCATGTTAAATTAGGGCCCGGATTACTTGAATCAGTGTATGAAGAAGTTCTATATTATGAATTGTGTCAACAGGGCTACAACGTGAAACGCCAATATCCAATTCCTATAATTTGGGAAGATATCGAAATGAAACAAGGTTTTAGAGCAGACCTAATCGTGGAAGATTCTGTTTTAATTGAAATAAAATCTGTCTCAAAAATAGAGCCTGTCCACAAAAAACAAGTCCTGACTTATATAAAACTGACTGATCTAAAATTAGGTCTACTAATTAATTTCAATGAAGCATTAATAAAAGATGGGATTACCAGAGTTGTAAACAATCTGTAAAACCTTAAAAAAATCTCGCAAAGACGGGAAGACGCAAAGCCTTCTTTGTTCTTTAATGCTCAGCGCCTTAGCGAGAAGGAAATCACTGGGCGATCTCTCCCGGATCACTTTACAATCTCGCAAAGACGGGAAGACGCAAAGCTTTTTCTATTCTTAGCACCTCAGCACCTTAGCGCGAAAGAGATCAAAAAGTTATCTTCTTCAATTCCAATATCGTTTCAATAAAATCTCGCAAAGCCGGGAAGAAGCAAAGCTTTTTTTGTTCTTTGCGGCTTCAGCGCCTTTGCGAGAAAGAAGTCAATCCTCTACCCCCTCCAATTCACTCAATTCCAACCACGCCAATTCCAATTCTTCGAGTTCTTTGTCGATGGCTTGAAGGCGGTTGGATTTGGTCATCAACTGATTGACATCAGAAATTCCGGCCGATATTTCATCTGACAATTTGGACTTTTCAGCTTCCAGTTTTGCCATGGTCTCCGTCACAGCCTTGAATTCCTGCTTTTGTTTATAGCTCGCTTTTACCTTTGATGCACTTTCGGACTTCTCAATTCTTGTCTCGTTTATCTCGCTTTTGGTTAGAGGAATCTTGATACTTGTGTCTTGATTCTTGATACTATTTTCAGTCTCTTTCTCCCATTCCCTGAAATCAGTATAATTCCCCGGGAAATCCCGAATTACCCCTTCACCCTCAAACACAAATAAATGCTCAACCAAGCGATCCATAAAATATCTGTCGTGAGACACGATGATCAGACAGCCGGGGAAAGTATCCAAGAATTCCTCCAGGATATTTAAAGTCATCAAATCCAGATCATTCGTAGGTTCATCGAGGATCAGGAAATTAGGATTCTTGATTAGAACCATTAGTAGCTGGAGACGTCTACGCTCCCCACCGCTCATTTTGGCGATTGGAGTGAATTGCTGCTTTGGTGGAAATCCAAACTGAGTCAAGAACTGGCTCACGGTGATCGTCTGACCTTTGTCCAAAGTCACAATTTCTGCCACTTCTTTTACCACATCAATCAGTCGCTTTTCCTCATCAAATCGATCTTCTTCCTGACGGTAATAGCCATAAGCCGTCGTTTGACCCACGGAGATTTTACCTGAATCAGGTTGATTCAAACCAGTGATCATTTGGAGAAAAGTCGTCTTTCCCGCACCGTTTGGCCCAACGATTCCAACTCGATCTTTCTTTCTGAAGACGTATGAAAAGTCCTTGACAAGGGTCTTTTCTCCGTAAGCTTTTGAAATTTTGTCGATTTCCAAAATCTTATTTCCAAGTCTTTGTGTGGAGACTGTAAGCTCAATATCCCGCTCTTCTCGCTTGTTGAAGGCTTTTTCTTTGGTTTCCTCAAATGCTTCCACACGGTATTTGGCCTTGGTGCCACGGGCTTTGGGTTGACGACGAATCCAGTCCAATTCCTTTTTGTAAAGGCTCTTGGCTTTTTCGAGTTCGATGTCTTCGTTTTGCATCCGGTCGGCTTTCTTGTCCAAAAAGTAACCGTAGTTACCTTGATATCGGTGCATTTTGCCCTGATCGAGTTCGAGGATTTCATTGGTCACTTTCTCCAGAAAGTAACGGTCGTGTGTCACCATGAAAAGTGAAAGGTTGGCTTTTGCCAAATAATCCTCCAACCACTCGATCGTCTCCAAATCCAAGTGGTTGGTTGGTTCGTCAAGCAAAAGCAAATCAGGTTTCTCGAGGATAGCTTTCGCCAAAGCCACTCGCTTTCGCTGTCCTCCTGACAGGGTGCCAACAGGTAAATCCGTGTCATGCAATCCGAGTTTTCCGAGCACTTCCTTCACCTGATATTCAAAATCCCAAGCCTGAAACGCATCCATTTTCTCAAAAAGATCAGACATCTTATCCGAGTTGTCAATCCCACGCTCTGAATCCAATAACGCCTTGTGATAGTCCTCAATTACCTTCAGGATTTCACTGTTACTTTGGTCAAAGATGGTTTGGTAGATAGTAAGCGAACCTTCAAAAACCGGGTTTTGATGGACGTAAGCGATTTTTACAGACTGATTTTTACCTACTTCACCGGTGTCAGCGATCTCCTGACCCATGATGATTTTCATCAGGGTGGACTTTCCTGCGCCGTTGATGCCGACGAGAGCAATTTTTTGACCTTGGGAGATGCCGAAGGATATATTTGAAAAAAGCTTCCGTTCCCCGAAAGCCTTACTGAGATTCTCAACTGAAAGGTAATTCATGGCGCAAAAGTAAGGGAAAGAAAGCAGGCAAAAATGTGTAATTCAATATTCTTGCCTTGTCCGGCTTAGATTACATATTTAAACGGCTCAAATCTTACTTTTTTTCTAGACGTGCTTTTGTTTTTTTCTTGTTTGAGCCTAGATATTAATCTAACTCTGCTAAATCTATTCTCTCAAATTGGAATAAATCTTCATGGGCATTGCGGTTTTCGGGATTATTGATGGAGATATACAAACCTTCTTTGGTTATGAAAGAATTGTTTGGGAAATAGATCCCACCTTCAAAATAGCTTTCGGTCAACATTTTTAATTCATTGTCAAATACCTGAATTACAAAAGGGCCTGGGTTTTCTCGAAGTAGGCTAAGGTCTTCTTCCGTCTTGATAGCCAAAGTTGGATAGGCAAATCGATAATATACTTCTCTGAAAGGATCATAAACTAACGATTCATATCGCGAGGAGGCTGTAAGATACTTTTGTGTGTCAAGGCGCTCTCCAGCTACCGGGAATAAAGGAAGAGACTCATCTAAAAATTGGCTTTGTCCATCAAAGATCTCTAAAGTCCCATCTTGGTTTTGCTTGAATACTCGGTGATCTCCAAAAAGTGAAAAGACGGTGAAATCGGGCTGAAATACCAAACTAGGCTCAAAATGCTTTAAGCCTTTACTCAGATATCCTTCAGGGTAATTTAATTTACCAAGCTCAATGTTTCCATTAGTTAAATCTATGCTATATGCCATCTTAGAAATTTTCAATTTTTCCTCAGTCATTGCCTTATAGTTTCCTTGTATATGAGTTTTGACCAACAATTTATTATTCCTTATCAAAGGAGGACTTAAAAAATATGTGTTGTGGACAAATGCATTAGTATATATATATGGATTTTTATACTCAATTCGGTTGTTAATTTTGCCATTAAAATCTGTCAAAGTAATTAAATTAGAAATTTGAGGATATAAAAAAATACTGTCAAGGCTTTTGACTTGAATACCGAATAGGGCGCCTACTCCCTGTGGTCCTTCGTAAGGAAAAAATATTTCTTTTTCAAGTTTCTGAGACTGTATTCCATAAAACTGAAGAGAGTTAACCTTCCAATTTACATTAATGAGATAATTTTCAAAGCTGACAAGTCCCGTGCTGATATTTGAGGTAGTGGAGTCAATAGGGAATGAAAGAATTGATTGACTGGGGATTAGCGTGAAGGAATTATTTTTTCTATCTGCAATGTTACAAGATACAGATAGGAGGAAGATCAAAACAAGGAAATTAAACGTTTTCATAATTAATATATTAGATATAATTAAAGGCTCTACCAAGAATTAAAATGAAGAACATAATGCTTAGGTTTTAACACATGTGATTTATGCTTCATAAGACTTTGGAAATCAAAGAAAAATTTCTACTTAAAATGTGCATATTTTCAATTTTAGCAGCGCTTATTTATATGTTCCACTAAACTAATGGTAAAATTAAATGAAAAGGGGTAAGATTCTTTTACCCCTTTTTTAAATTAATCGCCAACCTCTGGTTCGCAAGAATCATCCGCCTCACAAGGCGGTGGCGGACATGTTTGATTAACACAATTTTCCCACCCTTGCGTCTCACATATCGCTGTCGGGTAGTAAGCCTCAAAGCAAGCTGCATTAGCGCTGGAGATGGATATAGCCCCAAACATCAGGCTAAATTAAGAAAAACCTAAAATTAACTTTTTCATAGTTTTAAAATTTTGAAAATAACGGAATACCTCTTGGCCAAGAGCAGTTAGTCACCTAACTAACTGTATCGAACATATTATTATTATTATTATTATCCAACTAATTACTCAAAAAAAATACGAAAACCTCGAAAAATACCCTATATAGGGTATGGATTGCTAACTAATTAGGTGAAATGAAGACCATACACGATATCCTCAAACTAGGAGACCCAAGACTCTATGAAGTCTGCGAACCTGTACTTAAAACAGATCTTCAGCTTGTACCAGAATGGACCCAACAACTTCATGAAGCCATGGAAGATATCCGACGGGTTTACGGGTTTGGAAGGGGAATCGCCGCTCCTCAGTTGGGGATCATGAAGCGGATGTTTTACCTGAATTTGGATCGGCCGTACATCATTTTGAACCCAGAGTTGAAAAACTTGAGCTCTGAAAAATTCGAGCTGTGGGATGATTGCATGAGTTTTCCAAATCTCCTAGTCAATATAAAACGTCACCAATCGCTGACTTTGCAATACCGGGATGAAAACTGGAAAAAGCAGACTTGGACCGTGGAAGGCCCGATTTCGGAATTGATTCAGCATGAGTATGATCATTTGGACGGGATTCTGTGTACCATGCGGGCGATTGATGAGAAGAGTTTTCGGTGGAAAGGATAAAATTCAAGATAGCTGCGCAGATATTTTGGAGATATGGCTAAAGCCAAGGTATTTCGTGTGGAATATTTTTTTAAAGACTATAGCGAATCCTTTAGTGTCAAAGACACTAAAACAGTTTGATCGTCTTTTAATTTTCCTTGATTTTTTTGAAAAAACTCATGGATACTTCCTGTTTCAATAGTCACATTCTTGCCAGAAAATTTCGCTAAATAGTCATTATAAAAGTCTATTGAATTTATTTTAAAAGTCAAGTTTTTTTCAAATACAGTCCATGGGACATTTCTAATTTTCATTAAATCAATATCATTGTCAAAATTATTAACTTGACTTATGATTTCCATATTCTTATCTAGAAAAATAAAGTGCAATTTTTTATTTGTTTGGTAAATAGACATAAAGTAATAATTTCCAAGTTTAGTAAAGATGGAAATATTTTCAACAAGGTTATTTTCTTTTATAAAATCATAGTAATCCGACCTTCCGGAATTATGTAGGCGAATAAAATCTGATTCCTTAACTGAATAGCGTCCGAAATCAAATGTTACTTTCTTGTGAAAACTTAAATCTTTGTGAAAAAAGGCCACATCTTGACTAAAAGGAATAGGGAAAATATAACCTGAATTGAAATCTGGGCTCAGTCCATTTTTAGAACCATGCTTAAATTTTTCAAACCCAGGCCTAATTTCAATAGATTTTTCTATTAAGTCATCTTCTTGGAATAGTAAGAAGTTATGATTTGAATTATCATTTTCATTATTCATAAAAAACAACATTCGATTATCATGTTTATGAAAAATCGACGCATTAACAGGTATGGGTTTTTCATTGACTACCTGCATCTCGGAATTATAAGTTAATATTTTTCTTAGACTTCTATCCAAAATATATAGTGTGTCGTCTACAACTTGGAAATGATCAAGCTGTTGATATTCTTTTGGACCTTCTCCGGTTGATTTGATTATATTTCGAGGATTTCCATCTCTATCAAATTGGTGTACATAGCTATTGAAAAAGTCTTGAATAAAAATCGAATTTTTAGTCACTACAGTTTTATAGGATTCTACCAAAGGATTTGATTCCTCACTATCGATTAGTGTATAATTTATTCGGCTGAAAAATTCGGATAATTTACCATCTGAAGAATTATCAAGATCAATTATGATGTTTGCGTTCTTAAAATGATTTTGTTTTTCCGAAGAGTTTTTACAAGATAAGAGAAAGAGAAATACAATATAAGTGAGTACTTTAATTTTCGACATTTTGATATAAAAATTAGTTAGCGGCCTATTTAAGGCCGCTTTTTTTATCCAATTCCTCCAACTTCATCACAAAATTTTTGACCGGATACATCACAAGCTTCAGTTCCATCAAATCTGCATCTATATACAGAACCTCCTCCTTCACAATCGATAGTTTCAATTCTATAGGTTTCACTAGCTTTAACGCTTGAAGTTGAAGCAAAGAAAAGGAACATGGTCCCCAATGCTGAAACTCCTAAGATTAACCTTTTCATGATTTTGTAATTTAAAATAATGGTTACCTCTTGTCCAAGAGCGATTAGTCACCCGACTAATTGTTCCGAACATATTATTATTATTATTATTTGCCAAATTTTTGAGCAAAAAAACACTAAAATGCCCAAAAATACCCTATATAGGGTATGGATTGCTAACTTATTAGGTCAAATGAAAACCATCCACGACATCCTCAAACTGGGAGACCCAAGACTATACGAAGTCTGTGAATCAGTTCTTGAAACTGATCTTTCTCAGGTTCCAGAATGGACCCAACAACTCCATGAAGCCATGGAAGATATCCGACGAGTTTACGGGTTTGGAAGGGGAATCGCCGCACCTCAGTTGGGGATTATGAAGCGAATGTTTTACCTGAATCTGGATCGGCCTTACATCATTTTGAATCCCGAATTGAAGAATCTGAGCGATGAAAAATTCGGGCTTTGGGATGACTGCATGAGTTTTCCAAATCTCCTAGTCAATGTAAAACGTCACCAATCGCTGACTTTGCAATACCGGGATGAAAACTGGAAAAAGCAGACTTGGACCGTGGAAGGCCCGATTTCGGAATTGATTCAGCATGAGTATGATCATCTAGATGGGATTCTGTGTACCATGAGGGCGATAGATGAGAAGAGTTTTCGGTGGAAAGGATAAAATTCAAGATAGCTGCGCAGATATTTTGGAGATATGGCTAAAGCCAAGGTATTTCGTGTGGAATATTTTTTAAAGACTATAGCGAATCCTTTAGTGTCAAAGACACTAAAACAGTTTGATCGTCCTTTAACTTTTCTTTATTTTTTTGAAAAAACTCATGGATGCTTCCAGGGGTAATTGAAATTTTCTGACCTGCGTACAGTTCAATGTACTTGTTGTAAAAACTGACTGAATTCAAGATCACATAAATTTTATTGTCATGAAACGTCCATGGAATACCCATTACCATACCATCAAAGTCATTTTTAGGATTGATGGATTGATATCTTAGCTTCAGATCACGATCAAAAAGTAAGAAATGATGAGTTGGTTTACCCTCAGCGCTATTTTGATACAAATACATAAAAAAACTATCCTTCATCGGGAAAAAAGAACTGATGTTATTAATGAGTCCATTCTCACCGAGATATTTATCAAGATTTCTAGCCTCTGCTTGGCGATATCTATCATTATGGCCTAAACCAAAACGGCCAAAGTCAAATTCAAAGTTATTTGAGATTTCCCCTTTCTCATTAAATTCCACGATTTCGTAGCTATAAGGAATATTGAAAAATACACTCTTGCTGAACTCATCTTTCATAAAACCATCCTTTGAACCGATCCCCATCCAATCGTAGGCTATTGGAAATTTATAGAGAGCCGAAGTGTCATTATCGGCAAGTGTTTCGCGGATAAACAGTTTTTGATTAGGGTTATTTTTCAAGCCCAGAAATAATACTCGCTCTTTTCCGAAATAATGAAATGCGTCAAAAAATGTTTGTTCTTTTTTCTCTTCAATAAAATTTCCATATAAATTGAAGGTTATAATCTTCTTTAGAGGAATATCACTGACATAAATTTTATCTTCTACTACTTGGATATATTCCGTTTGCTTGATTGAATTGGGACCCCCAGAGTCAGATGACTTTATAGAAGATTGGAGCTTACCAGTCCGGTCAAAAATGTGAATATTAGCAAGGTCTCTATCTTCGACGATTATTTTATCAGATGAAAAGTCGATATGATACGGTCTGACTAAAACTTCATTTTCCCCCATGTCCAGAAGCAAGTAATCAATAGAGGAAAATAGATCCGAAAATTTACCTGTTTCTGAATTTTCTAAGTTGACAGAAATTTTAAGTTTTTCGGTTTCCAAATCTGAACATCCCATGGATGTCACAGCGAGACTTACAAGTAAAATTTTTTTCATAAATACGGATGCATAACACCTGACCAAATGGCCCCTTTTTTCATTAGAGCTTAGTTTGGTCAGGTAAAAGTGAATTAATGATCAGCCTCCAACTCCAGGATCATCGCATAATGTCTGCTCCATGATAGAGCAATCTGCATCTGGTACATATCGGCACATTTTAACACTATTTCCATTAGAGCAAGTCTCATCTTTCATTTCATAACCCTCAATGGCGAAGCAGGCAATAGAAATCATAAAGACAGCACCACTTAAAATTAACTTTTTCATGTGTTTATAATTTGATTTTGAATTGTCACATGGAATCTCGCATGGTGGATAATCATCCCAGTGTGTGACGCTCTCGTCATGCTCGATTTCATAGTTTTATTTTTTTGAAAATAACGGAATACCTCTTGGCCAAGAGCAGTTAGTCACCCGACTAACTGTCTCGAACATATTATTATTATTATTATTATCCAACTAATTGCTCAAAAAAAATACGAAAACCTCGAAAAATACCCTATGTAGGGTATGAATTGCTAACTAATTAGGTGAAATGAAAACCATACACGATATCCTCAAACTCGGAGATCCAAGACTATACGAAGTCTGCGAACCTATACTTGAAACAGATCTTCAGCTTGTACCAGAATGGACCCAACAACTTCATGAAGCCATGGAAGATATCCGAAAAGTTTATGGGTTTGGAAGGGGGATTGCCGCTCCTCAGTTGGGGATCATGAAGCGGATGTTTTACTTGAATTTGGATCAGCCTTACATCATTCTAAACCCAGAGTTGAAAAACTTAAGCGATGAAAAATTCGAGCTGTGGGATGACTGCATGAGTTTTCCAAATCTCCTAGTCAATATAAAACGTCACCAATCGCTGACTTTGGAATACCGGGATGAAAACTGGAAAAAGGAGACTTGGACCGTGGAAGGCCCGATTTCGGAATTGATTCAGCATGAATATGATCATCTTGATGGGATTCTGTGTACGATGCGGCCGATAGATGAGAAGAGTTTTCGGTGGAAAGATTAAAAGGAAATACAGTAGAAATACATAGAAATAAACTCGACTTCGTCTGGTGAAATGAAATACGAGGATCGATTTACATTCGGATGAATTTCTCAGAAAATAGGCTCATATTCGAGAGGAATTGAGCCGTATTTGGAAGTATTTTGGATGCTTTGAGCCGAATCATACGCAACTAATGATTTGGGCAATTTTAATTAGATCGATTAAGAGAAAAAAACGCCGAAATTCCATTAGTCGGAATTTACCAAACTATCCAGATTTGATATTACAATGGCACGATTTGCTTCATTGAATCCTAAAAAAGATTTGGTTTCTTGATCAAGTTTGGCGAATTGAAATTCAACCAAGGTTTTTCTCGATAATTCATCTCCGGTTTGCTTGAATAAAATCATTTCAGACTCTCGAGTATCGGGATCTGTTCGATTAAGGATTTTGACAAGAAAAAAGAATTCCTTTTCATTAACCTTCAGTCCAGACAAAATTCTGTCAGGTTGATATTGATTTTGCTCCCAGGGTTCCAAACTAGCATACTCAGTTAGATTTTGAATTCCTTTCAATTCTCCCTTGAATAAAATCGAATCTAAAAAGAAATTTCCTCGAACCTTTGAAAAACGGTCATGTTCAAATTGTAAAAGGCCTTCGCCCCTTCCATCAATCAGATATAGCTCATCCTGATAAGTAAAAGAAGAAAAAGTGGTCTTAGATCCGGTAGTTTGAGTCACCTCTGAAAGAAGGCTAGATTTCATTTCGGGAAAATCAATTTTAAATATTTGAAAAATGCCTTTTTGCGGATTCCTAAAACTGACAATTAGTTCGTTGTAATTTGTACTCATGATAGTGTGCATTCCACTTTCGGAGAGCTCAATTTGTTTTTTCGAAAACTTTTTAGTCTTCAGATCAAAACGATACATATCACTTGGGTTTACTCCTAGTGAATATAAAGCATTTTCAAAATAGAAAATTGAGTTAAAGGAGTTGTTCAAATAAACCTCTACAGCCCCATTGGGATAAAGTCGTGGGGAGGCGAAAAGCGTGTCAAATAATAAACCCCCCTCATGATCGTATATCAAAATTTCATGTTTATTGGTCAACAGAAAAATATTGTCATTTCCAATCTCCATGTCTGTAACCGTCGCATAGGGAGATAAAGAGACTTCAAATCCTAAATTTAATTTTTTGATTTCAATTTCTGACTTTGAACAAGATAGCAATAGCAGGCAAAAAGCTGAATAGTTCAAATATAATTTAAGGCATATAAGTTTTGGCATAGCTTGACAATTGGTTTGGTGAAAATACTTCAATACGTTCACCGTTGGGAAGGAGAATAATTGGTAGAGATTCGATTAATTCCATTTTGATTGCCAACTTCTCCCTATCCACAAATATTGATTGTTGGTTCAAGGTTGCAAAAAGTGAGGCTTTTTTGAGCTGAGATGATATGATCACCACATTAAATATTTTCTTGTTTATTTCTTTGACTGTCTCTTGATATTCATTAAAACAGTAACTACAATTCTCGAAACTTATGAGTAAAGTAGCTTTGCTGGCATCAAAACCGATCTCTTGACTATATAATTCAAGTTTACTTTTTGAGCCAGTAAATGATGCCAAAATCAAAAAGAAAAATATAATGAATTTAATCATTTGCTGTAAAATCAAATATATCTATGGATAGTATATTTTCTACTAAGTCAGGATTCATCACATTGTTCTTAGGAAGATAAAATCCTCGCTTACCTACGAATGCTCTGTAAATATTATAAATACCACCGGGAAAGGTTATTTCTTTAATTTTATTGAAGTCACTGTCTAAAACAATTACTGAAAAATTTCTTACTCCATCCATTTCCTTAGGAATCTCATTCTTGTTATAGATTCCTGAATGTTGTACTGTTCGATAAAATAGATCTCGATATTTATCATAGTAAACACCATAATATTTTGCGGTTTGAATTATTTTTTCCATATTCTGATCCTTATCAGGAATCATACTAAACGGGGTAAATTCCTCATCAATAAAATCACTTTTTGCAAGTTTTTCCTCCACAATACCATCTTTTTCTACTATGAGAGAATGTAAAAATCGCCAAGAATAAACGACCCTTCCATATTTATCAATTGTTCTTGCAATGGATATGTCTTGACTTGGCCAAATTTTGTTTTGATAAAACTCTGGAAAACCAGAACTAGATTCTTTAAAAATCTCATTAGATTCAAGATTGTACAAAACCTCAAATTTGAAATCCTCATTAATATTTGCAGGATTTGTAACTTCAAATAATGGCAGCTGGATAAATCGTAAATTTCCCTTTTCTAGCATTGTAGACATGGCACCGAAAGAAACATGATTGATTAATGATTTTTCCAGATTCTCTTCTTTTGAGGGCATGTATCGATTGATTATTTCTCCCTGTCTGTTTATCAAAATGCTTCCTCTGATAGACATGGGCATGAAAATAAAAATTGAATCTAAACTGATAGCAGTGATTCCTTGTACCACTTTAATTCCCAATGGCTGTTCAAATGGATATTGGATTTCATGGTTTACAAAACCTGTATTTAAATCAAAAACTTGAATTACTTTTTTGAATTCATTTTGATGAAGTAGGTATTCATTCTCACCTTGTTCAACATAAGAAATTCTCATAAAATCGATGGATGTAGTATCGTCAAGAACTAGATTACTCTCTCCAATCTTAAAGGGTTTAATTTGCTCCAGTAAAGTAGTTTTACTTTCTTTACAAGCTGCTAGTAACACAAAAAATAAAAGATAAATACTAATTTTTATTTTGAAGATTTTCATTTAATAATTTTATAAATAGAAAAAAAGGTTCTGCCATTCTTAATTAGCAGAACCAATAAATTTAAAATCCTCCTGACAAAATAGGCATCGAACAAGTATAATCACAATTCGAGCAAGATCCATCAAAATTGTTTGCTGAGAATACCATTCCATTTTCCACATGGATAGTCCCATCTGGGTTTCGACAAATGGCACTTGCGGGCACTGTGCTTGCAAGGGTCAAAGCGAGTAACCCGATCCCTAAAATTAATTTTTTCATGATTTTTTTGAAATAAAAGAAAACATAAGCTCTTGAGAAGAGCGGTAAGTCACTTGACTAACTGTCTCGAACATATTATTATTATTATTATTATTATCCAACTAATTGCTCAAAAAAAATACGAAAACCTCGAAAAATACCTTATGTAGGGTATGGATTGCTAACTAATTAGGTGAAATGAAGACCATACACGATATCCTCAAACTAGGAGACCCAAGACTCTATGAAGTCTGCGAACCTGTACTTAAAACAGATCTTCAGCTTGTACCAGAATGGACCCAACAACTTCATGAAGCCATGGAAGATATCCGACTAGTTTACGGGTTTGGAAGGGGAATCGCCGCTCCTCAGTTGGGGATCATGAAGCGGATGTTTTACCTGAATTTGGATCGGCCATACATCATTTTGAATCCCGAATTGAAGAATCTGAGCGATGAAAAATTCGAGCTTTGGGATGACTGCATGAGCTTTCCAAACCTATTGGTCAATGTGAAGCGTCACCAATCCCTGACTTTGGAATACCGGGATGAAAACTGGGAAAAGCAGACTTGGACCGTGGAAGGTGCGATTTCAGAATTGATTCAGCATGAGTATGATCATCTAGATGGGATTCTGTGTACCATGCGGGCGATAGATGAGAAGAGTTTTCGGTGGAAAGATTAAAATGAAATACTGTTGAAATACATTAGAAATAAACCCGACTTCGTCGGGTGAAATAGTAAGCACTCGGCTCACATTGGTGCAGAAAACGGCTCAAATCAAAGTAAAAATGAGCCGTATTTGCCTATTTTTTCAGGGTTTTTGAACTGATTCAAGCTCTGAATCTTTAATTTGGCCCTATTTCACGGAGCGCAGCGAAGTGTATTTCAACTTTATTTCGAGCAGCATATTTCTATTGTATTTCGCACAACGTATCTCACGAAGTATATTTCAATTGTATTTCCCGAAGCTTTTCAATAACCACCAACAACCCTCACCAGGTAATAGAAGCCCTTTATCAAAAATAAGTCTTCACAGCAAACTCAGCTTGTTCAATAAATATCTTTTTCATTGGACTTAAGTTGGTCTGTTCATAAAATACAAGCATGGCCTTCTTGTAGTCAAGTGGATCGACCGTTCTAAAGGATATAGGGCAAAAATCATTTGCCAAAAGAATTGCATTCGAGAGAATCCTAGCTGTCCGCTTATTTCCATCCGCAAATGGCTGAATATAGGAGATTAATAAAAGTCCAAGAAAAGCTTTTTCGTATCCGGATTTAGATGAATTGATAAGCTGACAGGTTTCTTCTAAAGCCTCGCGGATCTGAAATTCATTATCCAAAGGCTGGTAATTTGTTCCTGTAATTCCGACTCGCCTTCTTCGGATATTTTTTCCGATTCCGAGTTCTTTGACCAAAATGCTATGCAAATCTTCTATAACCCTGACGGAAACTTGCTCGGAATAGTCCTTTTGCAAAACCAAGAAGTCAATCGCTTCCTTGTGATTGAGTAGCATAGTTGCTTCATCCTTAGTCTTGCCAGAAGCTGTTTTCTTTTCTTTTAAGAGAATCTCCGTCTCTAGTAAAGAATAAGTGTTACCCTCAATTTGGGAGGATTTCCAGCTCAAGTCAATCGCCAAACGCTCCATTTCTTTTTGGTATTCAGTCGGAGACAAATCAGCAACACTTTTCTTGAACGATTCATGGATTTCCTCCAGAGTACTAACTTCAGCTTGATTAAAAATTTGAATTTTGGCCAACTTCTCAAACACCTCAAAATCGAATTGCTTTTTGATAATCCGATCATCCTGTTCTTTTTGAAAGTATGGTTCCAGGTCAATTGGAAAATTGATTTCCAACTTTGGAGAAGAAAGATAAACGGTTGCTTTTCCTTTTCCCTCAGTAATAATCCAATCTTCATCCAAAAGGCCTTGAATTAACCTTTTGAGGGTGGCAGGACTTGAATCAAAGGAAACCTTATTACTTATTTCCTGCCGTGAGACTTTTTTTGAGTCCTGAATGATGGATAATATTTCTCTTTGTGTTTCTTTCATACTCGATTGCTTACCGCAGAATCGGCTCAATTTACATAGAAATACGGCTCAAATCAAAACAAAAATGAGCCGTATTTTATCGATTTTCAATTCTTTTTGAGCCGAATCACGAAGGGAGTTTTTCAGAAATCAAAAAACTTTGATGGTAGAAGCGGGTAAGAAAATTCAGGCAGTATATTTCCTTTCTATTTGGACGATTGGAATTGAGTAATATTTTGACATATATAATTTTGGTTTCCCGCAGACCTGACTGCCGTCAGGCAAGTTCTACACAGAAAAAGACGCAGATTCTCACAGATTTTTCAAAGCCTAATAAATCTGCGCAATTCAGCGATTTGAATCAGCGCAAATCAGCGGGAAATAATTATCTCGCGAAGCCTATCTCACGAAGTATATCTCGCGTAGTTTATTTCCATAGTATTTCGCGCAGCCTATCTCAATTTATTTCACCGACCGTAGGGAGGTATATTTCTATTGTATTTCTCGCAGCCTATCTTTGAATCATGAATTTCCCTACTCTCTCCGACATCCAAGCGGCCCATGACCGCATTCAGCCTTTTATCCACCAAACACCGATTCTCACCTCTACTGCAATCAATGAGATCGCAGGTTGTGAGATCTTTTTCAAATGCGAAAACTTTCAGAAAGTAGGAGCTTTCAAAGCCCGTGGAGCTGCCAATGCCGTCATGAAACTCACCCCTGAGCAGCGTGCCAAAGGAGTAGCGACTCACAGTTCGGGTAATCATGCCGCAGCCCTCGCACGTGCTGCAAGTGTGGCGGGAATTCCCTCTTACATTGTCATGCCTTCAAATGCCCCCGAGATCAAAAAGAAAGCGGTCAAAGGTTATGGTGGAGAAATCATCGAGTGCGAACCCAATCTCAAAGCTCGTGAAACAACACTTGAAGCGGTCGTGGAGCGAACCGGCGCTACGTTTATCCCTCCTTATGATTTTATGGATGTAATCGAAGGTCAAGCCACTTGCGCCCTAGAATTATTGGAAGATCAACCCGATCTAGAAATAATTATGGCTCCTGTTGGCGGTGGGGGGCTTCTTGGAGGAACAGCGTTGACAGCACATTATTTGAATCCTGAAATAAAAGTAATCGCAGGAGAACCAGCTGGTGCTGATGATGCTTATAGATCATTTCATGCAGGAGAAATAATCCCTCAAACAGGTCCAAATACGATTGCTGATGGATTGCTTACTTCGCTGGGGAAACTCAATTTTGAATTGATTAGAAAGTATGTGGATGACATTCTGCTCGCAACTGATCCGCAAACCATTGAAGCCATGCGATTGATCTATGAGCGAATGAAGATAGTGATTGAGCCTTCCTGTGCGGTTCCTTTGGCAGCTTTGTTAGCGAATAAAGATCGATTCGCTGGGAAAAAAGTCGGAGTTATCCTTTCCGGCGGAAATGTGGATTTGGGGAAGTTGCCGTTTTAATACCCATAAACACAGGCTTTGATAAAGATTTAGCTTATTAATTGCCCAAAAATTTCAAATCTTTACCGCATGCCATCTCCCATCTTTTCAAGATTTCGAATCCTTCCTATCCTTTACTTTGCCAAGAGGCAAGTTTCCAAGCTCAAACTTTGGGTTTGGGTGAAAGTTGGATTTGTGAAAAAAGTGCTGATCCAACCTTATGCAGGGTATGGCAACGGAAAGGAGCTGTACATGGCAGGAAGAGTTTTAGCGGATAGAGCCATTCAGCCTTCGGCTGCCGAGGATCGATTTTGGAGGAACTTCCAGAAAATGAGAAAACGCTTTCTCACGATCGTCTTTCCCGGAGTGGAAGTGGAGGCAGAATTTGAAGGGAAAACTATCAAAGTCACCACTGACGAAGAGGGGTATTTTGAGATCATACTTTCATTGGAAGATATAGAATTGATTGAAGGTTGGCAACCCATCCGGCTGCGATTACTTCACGATCTTCTTGGACGAGCTACCGAGGTAAATGCTATTGGGGAAGTTTACTTTCCAGTCGCTAATCCAGATTATGGGATTATCTCAGACATCGATGACACGATCTTGATCACCGGTGCGATGCGAATGTGGGAAATGCTGAAAGTGACTTTTACTCAAAATGCACACACTCGGATTCCTTTTGCAGGAGTATCCGAATTCTACGAAGCACTGCGAAAGGGGCGTGATGAAATATTGAGCAACCCGATTTTTTATGTCTCCAGTAGTCCATGGAACATATATGATTTTCTCATGGAGTTTTTGGATGCGCATGACATCCCAAAAGGTCCTCTGATGCTTCGGGATATTGGATTGTCAAGAGATCAGTTTATCGCCGGAAGTCATGAGGACCACAAGCTCAAGCAAATCAATCATATTTTGGACGTGTTTCAGGACTTGTCTTTCATCCTAATTGGGGATAGCGGTCAGAAGGATCCTCAGATTTATCTTGAATCGGTAAAAACCCACCCTACACGAATCTTAGCAGTCTATATTCGGGATGTTTCTGGGTCTGACCTTCCTGAGTTAGCTTCAGAATATTTAATCGAGGGAGTCGAGCTGATTTTGGTGAAAGACACTACAGAAGCGGCTGCACATGCACTTTCTAAAGGTTGGATATTGCCAAGTGATACGGAAAAAATTAAAGATCAGAAGGTGGAGGATGAGAAGGGGACGTGAAATTCCTTTCTATTGTTGGCTTACACTTCGATGAGTACTAAATCGAGCTCGGTTATTTTTGAAAAACCTTTATCGGCAGTAACTAAAGGAATCTCATATATCAAACTTGTGGAAGCAATAATAGCATCTGGCAGTTTAATTTTATACTTCCTTTTCAGTTGAATGGTCTTGTCTTTTATTTTTGAGCTCCATTCAATTTGGAAACAGTCATTTAAAAGTGATTTAAGCTTTGTTTCCTCTTGTTTTGAAATGCCCTGATGTCCAAGCAACTCGATTTCTGAAATAAAGGAAACACCGAAATTGTATTCTAAAAATGGCTCTATTATGCTATTCCCTTCATGAAGATAAATTAGAAAGTTTGTATCGGCGATAAAGTCAATCTTCATTTTCTCTGACTGAAAGTTGATATTTTAGTCCATCAATTTTTCGTTTCAATTTCCCGAAATGCTTAGTGAGATTTCCCCCTTTTGGAGATTTCTTCAATTTCTCTTTAAGTATTTTAGAGGTGTCTTTGGAGTTGGATTTGTCTATTATAACAGTCATAGTAATCAAAAATACAAAAATTGAGCCGTTGATCAACTGTATTTTTTAAGAGGTTTACTCATTTAGGGTTGCAAACTCAAGGAATAATCTTGGAAGGATTTCACTTTTTGGATTTAGCCTGATTGGCGATAGTGGTCAGAAAGATCCTCAAATCTATCTTGAATCTGTAAAAGCAAATTTCCGCTTCTTTGAAAATGTAATTTGGCTAAAGCCCGACTCAACTTATAATTTTCGAAGGAATGGGCTAAAGCCGCATTCCTATTCATGAAGAGGGGATTTCGTAGTTTTACCTATAAATTCCCTATAACTGAAGCTGGAGGCTTGAAAAAATCACTGCGTACTTTCGACTTTAGCAATTCATTTTCTCAAAAGTTCAGGACATCTACTTTTCTATATCACCCATTCCATCCCCCTTTCAGGAACATTTCCCTATCTTTGCCCCTTGATTTTGCCAAACCAAAACCCGGATTTGCGGGTTTTTAGCAGAGAAAACGACATCCATGAACAGAGAAGTTCGCGTACGATTTGCTCCATCTCCTACCGGAGCATTGCATATCGGCGGCGTACGCACCGCCCTTTACAATTACCTTTTTGCCAAAAAAATGGGAGGAAAGTTTCTCCTCCGCATCGAAGATACCGATCAGACGCGCTTCGTACCTGGAGCAGAAGATTACATCAAAGAATCCTTGGAATGGCTTGGAATTTCTCCGGTGGAAAGTCCATGGAATCCCGGTGACTGCGGTCCTTATCGTCAGTCTGAGCGAAAGCCTATGTATATGCAGTATGCGCTCGACTTGGTCAAAAAAGGCCACGCTTATTATGCCTTCGATACTTCTGAAGAGCTTGAAGCGATGCGTGAGCGACTGACTGCCGCTCGTGTTGTGCAGCCGCAATACAACAGCATCACCCGAACTCAGATGAAAAACTCCCTCACGCTTTCTGAAGATGAGGTGAAGACTCGATTGATTTCCGGTGAACCTTATGTAATCCGTATTAAAATCCCTCGCAATGAGGACGTTCGTCTGAACGACATGATCCGAGGCTGGGTGATGGTGAATTCCAGTACGCTGGATGATAAGGTCTTGATGAAGTCCGATGGGATGCCGACGTATCACTTGGCCAATATTGTGGACGATTATTTGATGAAAATTACCCACGTGATCCGTGGCGAAGAGTGGCTTCCATCCGCACCGCTTCACGTATTGCTATATAGATATTTTGGATGGGAAGATACCATGCCTCAGTTTGCGCATTTGCCGCTTTTGCTGAAGCCTGACGGAAATGGAAAGCTCTCCAAGCGAGACGGTGATAAGTTGGGATTTCCTGTTTTTCCTTTGAATTGGACAGATCCATTTACAGGAGAAAAGTCATCTGGATTCCGTGAGCAAGGCTATTTGCCGGATGCTTTCTTGAATTTCCTGGTATTCCTAGGTTGGAATCCCGGAGACGAACGAGAGCTTTTCACACTCGAAGAATTGGTGGAAGCTTTCTCCGTGGATCGAATCGGAAAGTCGGGGACGAAATTCGATATCGCCAAGGCCAAGTGGTACAATGAGCAATATTTGAAAACAAAGTCCACAGCCGAATTGATGAACTATTTTATCGCTAATGCAAAAGCAGATGGAGCCGATGTTTCGACAGATAAGGCAGAAGCGATCGTCAATTTGATGAAAGAGCGTGTGACTTTCCCGGCAGACCTGTGGAAGGAAAGTAAATTTATCATTACAGCCCCTTCCGATTTTGATCAGGAAATAGCTTCTAAAAAGTGGAACTCCGATGCTGCAAAAGTACTAAGTGCTTATGCAACAGCCTTGGATAGCTTTAATGGTGAATTTGATGCAATTTCTGCAAAAATCTTGTTGGAAAGCACAGCGGAAGCGGAAGGAATTAAACTTGGAAAAGTGATGCAGGCGGTTCGCTTGGCTGTCACCGGTTCGGGGGCGGGACCCGATTTGATGGTGGTTTTTGCTATCTTGGGAAGTGCCGAAGTGGCCAAAAGAATCCGATTTGCGTTAAGCACATTGATAGTCGTAGCATAACATGGCAAAGAAAAAGAAAAAAGAAGAGGAGCCTCGAGTTCATGACGAACTGAAAGGTTTCAAAATGGAAATCAATTCTTTCGGGGAAATTTCTTCCAGTTTTCCCATTGATAAGATCAATGAGTTTCTCAATAAAAATGTGGAGGACAAAAAACTAAAGGATCGGGACGATTTGAAGAAAGAGGAATAGTCGTCCGAATGTTAAAAAATAAAACTAAGAGCTCCAGATTGGAGCTTTTTTTATATACTTGAGGAAGTATTCTATAACCTTAAAAAAATGAGATCAAGACTAACTTTTTCACTCCTATTCTTTTTTCATACAATATTTCTATTTGGACAAACTTCCCGAATTGCTGGGAAAGTCACAGACCAAATCACCGGGCAACCGCTGGAGGATGTGCATATTTTCATCCCAAACACCACGTTTCAGGCGTTTTCGGATTCGCTTGGCAACTTCTTGATTTCAAGTATTCCGGATGGCAAATGGGAAGTCCAAGTTTGGGGATTTGGTTGGAAATCACATCGCGAGACTATTTTGCTAAAAACAGGTATTCAAAAGAATGTCGAAGTCAAGCTTGCTCAGACTAATGAACTGGATCCAAGTGGAGAAAAACTCTCCAAAGGACAACAGACCAAAGTCATGGATCAAGTGATGGAAGCCTTTGTCGGATCTGATTTCAAAAAGCGGGAAATAGCTCTGCTTAATCCGGACAAATTAATTTTCGAAAGGTTAAAAGACAAAAACCTTCGAGTTCACTCCGTCGGTCCGATTTTCTTTTCCAATAATGAATCCGGCTATTTGGTTTCAACTTATTTCAAGCCGTTCATTTTAGGATCATCGGATAAAATTCAGGCAACCTACAGCTATTTTGAATTGCCAAGCGACGGTGGACAATTGCCACTTTGGCGTCAGGAACGAATGAAAATCTATGCCCGATCCCCGCAAAAGTATATCTCTGAATTGATGACAGGTGCTGCGGAGAATTTTGACACAGATCCTAATCCTGAAGTGTCTTTTGCAAATAATTCGGGAGATTATCTTTTGAGCTTTACGAAGCCCTTGTCAGTAAATCTTCCAGAAGGAAAGAAAGGAGAATTGAATTATAAAGGGGAAAAGCTCGAAGTCAAATTTAATGGGGCGCCGGTAAGCTCTGAAGATTTGGTGTTAGGTGGGGCATTTTTGGAGATGAATCCGATCTTTGGATTGCCTGCAAATTTCAACGCAGAAAAGCTGATCAAACTGGCTAATCTGGAAAAGACTGCAGAGACGATGCAGGAACGAATTTTCATCCATACGGATCGGAAGCACTATTGGCCGGGTGAAAATCTTTATTTCAAAGCCTACCTAAACTATGGAAATCCGCTGATGGCGGAGGACTTGAGCAAGGTGCTGCACGTGGAGCTCTTGGACAGTACGGGTTATTTATGGATGCATCGAATTTTTAAAATTGATGGAGGAGTTTCTTTTGGACATTTGGAGCTTCCGGATAGTCAAGATCCTGGCAATTTCATTCTTCGCGCCTACACCGCTTGGGGGCAGAATTATTCCGATGCAGATTTTTATCAACCCATTCAAATTCTGGGTCATCAGTTTCAGCCTGAAGCTTCCGAAATTCAGCAGAAAGCCGTTGGGGTCGGTGTGTTTTCAGATAAGCAAGTTTATAAAGGAGGGGAAAAAGTTAAGCTCAATATCATGGCAAGTAATGCTGCTGGCAATCCTGTGAATGCAAACTTATCCGTGACGGTTTTGGACCTGAATCAAGCTGTAGCTATTTCAGAGGTGAAAAGCATGAAGGAGAGTTTTCAGCCAAAAAGTGCAAAGTCTTCAATAAAAGATTTTAAATGGAAACCTGAAAATGGGTTTTCACTTCAAGGGCAGTTGCTGAATGGTGGAGGAGAGCCGGTGAATGGAAATTTAAAAGCTTTCATTGATGGTTATACCGATGTCAGATCGCTGGGAACAGACAAATCCGGTAGTTTTGAACTACCTTCCTCCAATTTTGATGGCACTTTCGAAATCGCCCTTCAAGCCACTGATCGAGATGCTCGGCCATTGAGAAATGTTAGTTTGGAAATCAAAAACTATCCAGCTCAACTGGTTACCGAATCTTTTGATTTTCCGGCAATTGTTCCCAGAGGGATTAAACCATCACCAACTATTCAGCCACTTCGAGATTTGGAGATGGGAGAGATCTTGATGGAGGAAGCAGTAATTGAGGATAGACGAGAGACTTCTATCGGGCCGATGATTTATGGTCAGCCGGATAATGTAGTGAACACAGAAGATCTTTTTCTAAATGGGACAACGATTCAATTTCTATATGCTTTGTCAGGTCAAGTTCCTGGAATGACGATCTATGGTACTCCTCCCGCTATTCGATTCAGAGGTGGAGAGCCATTGGTTTTGATCAATGGTGCGCCAGTCAATTCTCCTAGTGGAGGGACGACATTCGCAGGAGGTGGTGGGCAGACTGCATTTGATGCGATAAGCAATCTTGACGTTTTCTCCATAAAACGGGTAGAAATCATCCGAAGACTGGTTCCTCAATATGGCGACTTAGGAAGAAACGGAATTATTTCTATCATTCTAAAAACCGGGTTGGATCGAAGTAAAGCTATGGAAGCCAATATGAACAACTATACGATTTTCAAATTGAATGGCTTTCCTCAAATTCAAACTTTTGAAGAGCTTGAAAAATCAAGGGCTGAATTTCCTTTTCTTACCGAGCACAAGCCTACACTTTATTGGAATCCAATACTTGTAGCAGAGGAATCCCGAATGTCCCGGCAGATTGAATTTCAATTAAATGAGAAGACTGGACCAATTTGGATTGAAATTAGAGGTATTACAGATCTCGGGGAGCCAATCTTTGGGACATTCCTGCTCAATGATCCATCTCAAAGTGGAAATTGACTGAAAAAATGATTATTTGTGTTAACTAAGCCAACTCTGACTGTTATGTGTAAAAAGGCCCTTTTTGTAGTCTTTATCTTTTTTGGTTTTGCCGATCTGGTTTTAGCTCAGACAGGATCAATTTCTGGCCTTGTCAAAGATGCCGATACTGGTGAAACCCTTCCATTTTGCAATGTTTTCATCAATAACACAACGATTTCTACCGTCACCGATATGGATGGGAAATTCGTCCTGTCGAATCTCGAGCCCGGACCTTTGGAGCTTGGTTTTTCCTTTATGGGCTACGTGGCAGAGACACGAAAAGTAACTCTTAATGCAGGAGGTAATCTGACGGTGAATCTTTCGATGAAGCCATTTGCCACTGAATTGAGTGATGTGGAAATAAAAGCCTCTAGGGACAAAACATGGGAACGAGACCTGCGGAAATTCCAGAACCTCTTCATTGGAACCGATGATGCAGCAGCGAAAACTCAGATTCTGAATCCTTGGGTTATAGATTTTCCCACTGGATCAGAGAAAGGGGCATTTATCGCAAAAGCTGATCTTCCAATTGAAATTGAAAATCAGTATTTGGGTTACAAAATCACCTTTAACCTGAATGAGTTTTTTGACTCACCCACAAATTATCGAATTGTCGGTGCAGCGAGGTTTGAGGAATTGACTCCGAATTCCGTGACTCAAAAATCAACATGGGATAAAAATCGAGCCGATGTCTATCGCAAGTCTCCAATGAATATGTTTCGGGCGATTCTCAGTGGAACTCAGGAACGGGAAGGATTTTACCTCTATGGCGACAAGGCAGGAGGGTCCGCCAGTAAAAATATGCGAAGCGATATTTTCGCCAATGAATTGGGAAATTCTGTTGTAGTGTACAAAGCTGATCCACTTGTAACTCCGACCAGTCCTGCGGGTCAATATTTCATCAATCTCAAAGGCCGGATAGAAATCCACTATCAAAAAGGCTTTGCGCAAGCAAATACTTATAAGGATGCACCTTATCCTATTTCTTGGTTGGAAGTAAATGGTGGAAAGGTCCGAGTTCGTGAAAATGGAATGGTCCTAAATCCTCAGGATTTGGTATTCTCCGGAGACATGGACAGAAAGCGAATCTCCAATTTGCTGCCCTTGGATTACAATGCCACCAAGGCCATTCAGCTACAGGATCTGGCCAAAACCGCCAAAAATTACCAGGAAAAAGTCTACTTGCATACCGACAAACCCTATTATTACGCAGGGGACCAAGTCTATTTCAAAGGGTATTTTGCTTACGGGAATCAATATTTGCGTGATGAGCTAAGCAAAGTGCTGCATGTCGAATTGATCAGTGGAGAGCGGGACATTGTGATTGAGAAAAAATTCCAGATTCGGGACGGGGTAGTGGTCGGAGATTTTTATTTACCGGATTCCCTATCAGGAGAAAAATATTATATCCGAGCCTACACCAACTGGATGCGAAATTATGGTCCCAATCAATATTTTCTTCAGCCATTAAGTATTCTTGATCCATACAAAAGGATTGCTCCTGAGGAGGCTGTTAGCTCTTGGAAAAATCAGGGAGTTGTGATTCGAGCTGATAAATCGCAATTTGGACCGAGAGAGAAAGTGACCGTTACTCTTAATGTAAGCGATCTCAAAGGGCAAGCCATACCAGCTAATCTTTCGGTTGGGGTTTGGGATGCAAGGCAATTGGTTCCTGTCAAGAGAACTTTGGAAATGGAAAAGGTCCTCGATCTTAAAGGAGTTTCCGAAACATTGGGATTGGATCGTTTTTCCTATCCGATTGAGAAAAGTTTGAATCTCGCTGGTTCAGTTACCGATGAAAAAGGCAAAGGAACTTCTGCTTCAGTTACTGCTTTTGTAAATGATTTCCAGGGAATGATTGATATGGAATCCGGTAATGACGGAACCTTCGTTCTAGACGAATTGGAATACTATGGTCCGATGAAATTGGCTTTTTCCGCTTCGGATAAAAAAGGTAAACCCTTGAAAATCGACATCTCTAAACCGTTAAAAGCACCTGTTGCACTACCAGCCGAGGCATATTTTCCAAAATTGATCACACTTGCTAATCCCATCCGAATTAGAGAACTGGAAGAAGCAGTGCCCCAAAAAGCAGAAGAGACCAAAGCGAAAAATGCTAATGGCAGACAAGCTATTTATGGCAATCCGGACTTTGTGGTGACTGGAGCAGATCTGACCAAAACAGGAAGTAATACCGATCTGGTGAATAGTCTGGTGGGAAATGTTCCCAGTATGCGAGTGACTTTGGTCGGTGCGACAGGGCAGCAATCAATCCGAATTCGGGGAGGAGCTGTTTCCGCTGGTGGAAGTATGGAACCTCTTGTAATGGTGAATGGTGCAATCATGGGAGCAGCAGGTGGGGCGACTGCGGCGGACAACTTGAGAAGTATCAATCCATTCGATATCGATCGGGTAGAAGTAGTGACCCGTATAGCTCCAATGCTAGGCGATCAGGGAAGAAATGGAATCATAGCAGTTTATCTTAAGGATAATCTTTATCAAGGCTTGGATGCATTGATGAGTGGGCCTGGACTTAAAGAATATCTGGTTGAGGGATATCAGCCTTCCGGGAATTTCATTCCGGTGGATTACGAACAAATCACCGAACCCGTCGAGAAGGATGACCGCCAAACATTGTACTGGAATCCGTTTTTGATTGCTGATGAAAAAGGAACCTTAACCTTTTCCTTTTATACCAATGATTCGGAGGGACCTGTAGTAGTTGAAGTCAGAGGGCTTGGAATTGATGGAGAAATCATAGTCGGAACCTTTATCCTCAATCAGAAATAGGTCATTTGGACTGAATTCCTTTAATTTTGAGCATGCGAAAAAACTTAATCTTCCTGTTCTTACTCACTTTACCTCTTGGAGCATTCGCTCAGCTCAGTGTGGGAATCAGAGGAGGATATGCCACTTCCACCTATAGTTATCAGGCTACATCTTCAAATCGCAGCAGATCTGTAGATGGGATCGGCTCACCGACATTTTCCTTTGTCGCGGAGTATTTCAATTCAAAAAATGCAGGAATCGAACTCAATATCCAACAGCTTACCATTGGTTTCCGGCAGTTTAATGAAGATGTGGAGCTGAATCAGACCGAATTTACATATCTCAAAACTCCCTTATTGGCTAGTTTTTTTGCCGGAAGGTCTGGACGTTTTCAGATTAAATTCGGACCGCACCTAGGGTATTTGCTTCAGGCTAAAGATGTCAGCAGACAATTTTCGGGAGTAAATCCACGCGAGCTCCCAACCTATGGTGCGGCAGGTGATAGACCAAATAAGTTGATGTATGGCATGACTGCGGGGGCGGGGATTTCAAAGCTTTTTGGGAAAAGTACGATTGCCGGCGAAGTCAGATTTGCTTATGATTTTACCAATCCGGAGTCTCAGGATAGAATATTCGACATGAACTCCACCAATTTGGAATTTACATTGGCATATCTATTCAGAATTAGAGAAGCGAAATTTTAAATTTTTCTTACTCAGCGGGACTAATTAACTTTGAATCAAAGCCCTTAAACCTCTCAATTTTGAAAATTCAAATCATCAACGGCCCAAATCTGAATCTACTCGGAAAGCGGGAACCCGAAATCTACGGGAGCGAATCCTTCGAGGACTACTTTGAAAATCTGAAAAAGCGCTTTCCTCAAGTCGAACTTCATTATTTTCAGAGCAATGTAGAAGGCGAAATGATCAACAAAATCCACGAGGTTGGATTCACTTTTGATGCTATTCTGCTTAATGCAGGAGGTTATACGCACACATCAGTGGCGATTTCGGATGCGATTTCAGGAGTCACCACCCCTGCACTTGAGGTTCATATTTCCAACATTTACAAGCGCGAGGAGTTTCGTCACAAAAGCATCATTTCCAAATCTTGTGTGGGAATGATTTCAGGCCTCGGCCTGAAAGGCTACGAACTTGGTGTCCTATATTTTCTCAATTCTCCAGACCTATGATCACATTTGCTCCGGGACCGTCCAAAGTCTATGACGCACTCCCTCAATATTTGCAAGACGCCTACAATCAAGGGATCCTCAGTGCAAATCACCGCAGCGGTGCATTCATGCAGCTCTATCAGGAGACTGGGCAGCTCATGCGTGAGAAGCTGCACATGCCGGATGATTACAAGTTGCTTTTTACCTCATCTGCGACCGAGAGTTGGGAAATCATCTCTCAGTCGATCGTCGAGCAGGCAAGTTTTCATATTTATTCAGGTTCTTTTGGAAAAAAGTGGCTAGACTACGCCAAGCATATCAATCCGGGAACTACTGCTCTGAAGCTTGAAGCAAATCAGGCCATTGATGTGTCAAGTTTGGAGATCAATGAGGAGTTTGATCTCATTGCGATTACCCAAAATGAAACAGCAAATGCCTCTCAAGTTCCGATGTCTGTCATCGAAGTCATCGGAAAGAAATTTCCGGAAAAAATGATCGCAGTCGATACTACTTCCAGTATGGGAGGAATTGAGCTTGATTTTAAACTGGCAGATATTTGGTATGCTTCCGTGCAGAAATGTTTTGGTCTTCCGGCTGGTTTGGGAGTATTGATAGTTTCTCCTAAAGCGATAGGAAAAACTCAGAGAAAAGGTGAAAAAGGTAGATACAACAGCCTCAATTTCATGCTGGAAAACGCTGCAGGCTTCCAGACACACTACACGCCAAATGTCTTGGGAATTTATCTTTTGAATCGAGTTTTGAAGGATTTGGAAGAAATCCAGCATATCGATGCAAGACTTAGATCGCAGATGCGAAAGTTGGAAAACACCATCGCTCAATCTGCAAAATTCAGAATGTTGGTCGACAATGATCAAACCAGAAGCACAACTGTTATGGCTGTTGCTGGTTCGGAGGAATTGATCTCGGCGGTAAAGAAAGCAGCTGAGAAAGAAGGAATGCAACTAGGTGGTGGATATGGCCCTTTGAAGCCTACCAGTTTTCGGATTGCAAATTTTCCGGCCATCACTGACGAGGAATTTGATCGATTGATTGAGTTTTTGAAAAACTACTAGGCATAAAATCCGATTCTTCCTTGAAATTGACCGAGGATCAAACTGGTTTGAAAACAGAAACACCCCGACTGAATCTGATTCTGCCGGGGTGTTTTTTTAATGCTAAAGTCAAATTTAAAGTTTCTCGAAGACCAATCTAGCATGCCCCATAATCTCTCGTTCAAAGCAAACTCGATTTGGGCGAACTCTCAAAATAGCTAATTGATGTCTAAATTCTTTGTCGGTGAATAATTTAGGAACCAAGGAGGCAAACCACAGGTATTTTTTCAAACTGAATTTGTAGAAGCGCTTTGTCCATTCCCTATTGGTATTGACATAATCCAGTCTACCGTCACTGTAGTAGGTGTTTTTGAAATATGTACTTGCAGTGCGCACGACGTGTTCATATCCATAAGGAATCCATGAATCCGGATTATGCTTCAGCAAAAGTGCCATGAAATAGCTGTTGGAATCTTTTGGCGCATTGATGTCAATTTGATCAAAAGGCATCATATTCTTTTCAAAAGTCATGGTTTGCATGTAAAATTTGCCGCCCGGTTTGAGCAAGTTGTACACATGCCGGAAGTAGTCCTCGTAGACTTCATCCTGTCTACCATCGAGATAGTCTTTTACAGATGCCACATGCTCGAAGCTCCCAAAAGCAGTCACGGCATCGAAGGTTCCATAATCCTCCGGCTTGACATATCTGGCGTCTTTAATGTAGGCTGTCAATCCATTCTGCCGACAGGCATTGACTTGTCCATCGGATAGATTTACTCCGATTCCTTCTGCACCCACGACGTCCTTTAGGTATTTGAGCCAGCCTCCCCAGCCGCAGCCTAAATCCAACACCCGACTTCCTTGAGTTATGTCCAAAGCTTTGGTGACAAATTCATGCTTTCTTCGTTGCGCTTCTTCCAGAGAAATTGAAAAATCTCCGAGATACATGGCATTACTGAATACTGGATTTTCGCCCAAACTATATCTGATAAACTTATCGATGTTGGTGTAGGTAAAATCCATTTCCTTTTTCTTGTCCCACGCCTGTCCTTCCCGCTCACTGACACTTGATCCACTCCATGTTTTGGTCAAAAGTTCCTTGTTGATTTCTGTCTCTTCCATTTGAATTTTTTGGTTTGCGTTGATACTGGGATATAAAAAAACGATTTTCAATAGTCTAAAAGTTACTAGAACTTTTCAAGAAAAAAAATCATCCCTTCTGAGATAGGAGTTGATTGATGAATAAAAATCATTCAAAATAATTGAAGAATGAGTGTTTTTGTTGATTCAGACTCTCCCAAAATAAAACTGGCAATGATGGCGAGCCAATAGATTCCAAAACAAAACCAAGTCAGTAAATGGACCTTTCCAAACCTTCTTTTGTCATAAAAAAGTATGGAGGTAGAAATCAGTAAAAGTATTACGAGTCCTAAAATTGGACCGGTATTAATACCAGTTAGAAATCCTACAATCCCACCGACTCTGAATACTGCTGCAAAAAGAAATACTAATCCCGAAAAAAACATCAATCGCTTATGAGCCTCCGGTTTATTCCGCTCTGAAATCCCAAGTCCAACAAATCCCACAAATAACAAACTCATAAAAAAGTCAAGCCAGAGAATCCCTGAAAGTCCGGGCTCCACTTCCTCGACTGTTTTCCCTAGATCATTTGCCAATTCAGCCATTCGAGCTGGAAATAGACTGATCACCCAGAAGGTAGAAATCAAAACTAAAAAGGCACAAAAGGCGCCCAAAATACCAAATTTCCGGTGAAGTCTGAGGCTTCTGTTTTGGATTAAAGTAGTCTGTAAGACCAAAAAAACATACCAACAGGTGAGGATGAATCCGTGAAGAATATAGGGATATGGAAGTCCTTTGGGATAAAAAGGCTGATCTTCCACCAAAAATTTTAAGTAAAAGCTTGGCGCAAAACCAAGGAAAACCAGGCCTAGAAATATCCAGGACATGATTTTGAAAAAGGAAGAATTATGAGGTTGATTGGCTTTCATTGTAGAACTGGTCATTTCATTTCCTGAAACTCTATCCAAACCACCACTTCGTCGCCGAGCACTAAGCTTTTTTCTCCAATCCCAAATTCAAGACGATCCAGACTAAAGCTCCCCTTGAAAAAATACCCATTTCCATTTTTAATTGCTGTAAACGGAATTAGCATCTCTTTTCGGATGTCCTTTATCGTCAAGTCAAATACTCCTTCGTATGCATTTTTGCCCTTCGATTGAATACGCTTGGATTCTAAAATGATCTCAGGATAGGAAGCGGTCTGGAAGTACTGTCGTCCCTGCAAATGCCGATCCCGAAGACTGATTCCGGTATCAATGCTGGTGGGTCGGACTTTCCCTTTTAAAAAAGAACCCATGAGATTTTTTGGATCAAATCGGCTATCAAACTTCCATCCTCCATCACACGGGTATGACACATTGCACAGGACAAATTTCCAAGGTAAACTTTGCCCTTGCCAGCTACTACCCATTGAGCGAAGGGTATTACACCCTCAGGAGTGGTGGGCATATTGGTTGAGGAATAAAATTCCCGATCTCTCACATGTTCAGTTCCTATGACCGCACCCAAAGTATCTATGGGATAATCAAAAATCAATTCTCCGGCTTTGATCCAATCCTCCTCAGATTTCAATTTACTTGGGTCAAAGACAATTTCGGCTTCCTGCTCATGCAACCAATCCCAATATCCCTCGGGCTCAAAATCCGGGTGATAGACTGGGTAAGTTTTATAAATCACCCGCTCAGGAAGTGCATAATAAAACTCTTCTGAAACTGGCTGGGCCGAAAACTCCGGGTTAGAATTTGGAAGTTCCCAATCCTTCAGAGCTTCATCTGTCCATATTCTGGGGATTTCATTTTTTATAAAACTGAAAAAAACTCCACTATCAGGAGTAAAGACAAATATTGGTAATGGGACTAAAAGCCATATCGGTAAAAATTTTGCAGAAATTTTATAGGGTTTATTCATTGCCTATTTCCTGTTGAATATCAAACGATTATCCAATTTATTAAAAAACAGCAAAACATCGCAATCCACCAAAACACCTACTAATTTTTGGTTCCCTTCAATGTATCACATCCTAAAAAAAACATTCTAAGAAAAATAATAGGTTTAATAAACTCCTTACAATTCCCGAACTAATTTAATCTGCGGGAAACTTGGCCACCAACTTCGCCACTCGACTTCCAAGCCCAAAACCCTTTTTCAGAAATAATTCATTCATCTCTCCTCCATCAAAAGGTCCTTCTCCGGTCACTGCAGACGCTCCAAATCCAGCTTCAGTTTCTTCACCTCCGACTACGATCATCCCCTGAATCAGCATGGAATGGAGAATGTTCAGCATGACCAATTCCTCTCCTATCGAAATTCCTCCACCCGTTGAAAATGCCGCCCCAATCTTATTTTTCAAAGGTCTATCCTCAAACGGCCATGAATTGATAAACTCCAGAACGGCTGGTGCAACATTGGCATTATAGACCGGCGAACCTACAATAATGGCAGAAGCATCCAAGAGGTCACTTTCTTTTACTTGGTCAATGGATAAAAGTTTGACTTCAACATTTTCTATTGATTTTGCTCCTTTAGCAACTTCTTGAGCAAGTTTTTCAGTATTGCCGGATTGGGAATAATAGGTAATCAGCACTTGCGGTTTTTCTTGAGAAAAAGAACAGCAAACTGAACTAATCAATAACCAAAACAACAAAGTATACCTCACCATCATCAATTACCTAGGTGACATTTTTTCTTTTATCATTCTCCCTAGACTTGGGAAATATTTTGCAAGAAAAACAATGAATTTTCCGTGTCCAGTGAAGATAAATACCTTTTTTCTTCTCTCAATAGCCTTTACCATCACTTCCGAAGCTTTTTTTGTAGTCCACATCAATTTTGCCGGGCGAGGATCCTGTCTGCCAGGATGGAAATTCCCTTCATTATCAACTCTGGTGATGTTACTTTCAACCATTCCTGGATGAATTATCGTACAGGAAACCCCACTTCCTTTCAATTCCATTTGCAGGGACTCTCCGATGTTATGAACAGCCGATTTTGAGGCTCCGTAAGGGCTAGTTCCCGGGTTTGGAATATAGGCGGCAACACTTCCTATTAGGGCTAGTCTCCCTTTTGTTTTGCGGAGGTGTGGCAAAGCAAATTTGCAGGTTAATGCCAATCCTGTCACGTTCACTGCAAACTGACGTTTCCAGTCCGCTTCTGTCAACTCCTCTATTTTTCCCATAACACCATTTCCAGCATTGGCAATTGCTACATCTAACTTGCCAAAATCTTGGATGATTTTATCTACACAATCTTCGATACTTTGACTGCTCATTACATCGCAATGATAAGCTTTGGCTTTTCCTCCTTTTGCTTCGATTTCTTCAACAACTTCCTCCAACAAGTCCATTCTCCGAGCTGAAACAGCTACTGTTGCACTTTGGGAGGCATATTCCAGCGCCATACCTCGTCCTAGTCCTGAGGAGGCACCTGTAATCCAGACTACTTGATTGCTTTGTTCCATGTCCGACTTTAGTTGTAAACCATTGAAATTAATCTAATTATCCGCAATCTTACTACTAGATTAAATTACCAATAGAAAATCCTTAGAAGCACTTGACTTTGGATTCATCGGACATCGGACATCGGACCTGCCTTTGCCGGTAGGCAGGCTTCCGACCCGCAACAAGGATAAAATTCGCCAAATTTTAACAAACCGGATAAACAGATAATTTAAATATCAAACAGTTTCAAAAAAGGCATCCATCGTCACTTCGTTATTCACCAGCATATCGCTGTATTGATTTCGGTGTAGGCCATAAGTGCTGACAAAGGTTAGATGGACCGCTTTTTTCGTTTTAGAAACCTCTTTGAAAACTGTGATTTTTGACCTAAGTGAATCTGCGTAAGACTTATTGATAGTAAATGTGTCCAAATGAAATTTGCATTCACATAGATTAATTACATGGTCACGGCGGTCGATCAGTATATCAATTTGGGCTCCTTTGTCTTCTAATATGCCCCTCCAAGCCGCATGCTCCGCTTGAATTCCGCTGATTCCCAAGGCTTTTTTAACTTGCAAAATATGATCTAAACACACTTGTTCAAAGGTAAAACCCTGCCAAGCCCGATGTGTTGGCTGATCGATCAATTGCAGCCAATTGTTGGATTGAGGATGCTGTAGAAAGCGGAAATAAAAAGCAGAAAAGTAATCGGAGAGACGATAAATGGTGTTTTTCTGCTTCCCATCCAAGGAAGAATAGGACGCTATGAATCCGCTTTCCTCCAAATCAATCAGGACTTTGCTCAATGTCCCTCCCGATTGAATTTTCGAATTTTGGATAATTTCATTTCTCGCCATGCCATAGGTTTTGGAGGAAAGTACCTCGACCACTTTTTCATAGATCTCATGACGCTTAAAGAGTGCTCTGTACAGGTTGTGAAATTCCTGTCGAAGCAATCCTCCTTTTTCAAAAAATAAATCCTGAATATTCTGTGCCGCACTCTTCCCTGGTTCGATGGCGTCTAAGTAATATGGAATTCCACCCAAACACATGTATAACTGAATAAGCTGATACCGATCAAGTTCGCAGTTTTTGGATTTTAGCAGCTCCTCTGTTTCTGCCAATGTAAATGGCTCAATTTTCATTTGTGCCGTCACACGGTTATGGAGTCCTCCGGTGCTATTGATTACTTCCTCAAGCATCCAGGACGCAGCCGATCCACATACGATCAGGAAAATATCCTCACGATGAGTGGCCCATGCGTTCCAAAAATGTTCCAATGCAATAATGAAATCAGATCCATGCGTATCCATCCAAGGTAATTCATCGATAAAAATGACCAATTTTTCTTCTGACTTTCTCTCCTCAAAATGTTGCCGAAGTCTTTGGAAAGCCTGAAGCCAGTTTTCTGATGGAGTATCGAATACCAAGTGGGACTGCCGACTTAATTCTGTATCAAAGTTAAAAAGCTGCTGTACGGTGGTAGCATTGGCCATTCCGGTAATGAAAAAGTCAAACTGATAATTGAAATATTTCTTGATCAGGTAAGTCTTACCAATGCGCCTTCGGCCGAAAACTGCGAGGAATTCAGACTTTCTGCTTGTCAGCAATTTCTGAAGTCTTATTCGCTCTCTTTTTCTCCCTATTATAGTCAGATTATCCATAATTTTTTTAATTGCAGCCAAAAATAATAATTAATCATTAAAACTGGCTGTAAAATAAATATTTTTGAGCCAAAATTATAGCAAAATATCAAAAATTGGCTGTAAATAAATTTAATCGCAGCCATAATTGCCTTTTAAAATTCGGTTCTGGCTGTAATTGAATGAATTGTAGCATGTCTAAACACCTCAAAAACCAAAAAAAATCCCGCCGTTTTGATTCAGCGGGATTCTGGAAATTTTGAGGGAAGTTTTAAACTTGCTCTTTTCAATTAAATGAAAACCAATTTAGGAAATTGGACTAAAATTAATGTTCAGGATCTCTTCTGTCTCCCGTCTCCTGTCTTCCAACCTTTTTTCAAATAATTATTCGTTTAACCCCAGAATTGCTCATATCGAGGAAATCTAATTACTTCTTCCAGCTCGCTTTTCCGCCTTTGGCAGAATCAACGGTGATGCTATAATTGGAAGCAGAAGACACGATCCATTTCACTTTCACAGCGCCCATTCCCGGGATATTTTCCACTGCCATTTTTTCAGGTGAGGATTTTTGCTCTTTGAATTTCTTCATGTCTTCATCTTCTACGACAAAGCCTGCAACCACTTTCGCTCCCGTGATAGTAACATAGTCAGGTCGCTCGATTTTGTATTTCAAGTCCTGACTGGCGTGAGTTGGCATCATTCGCTCATTGAAAATGGTCGCCGTGATCGCTTTCAATCCTCCTCCGATATCTTCTTCTTTCACATCCATCACGGATAGTTTTGGAGTGTGATACGCATGGTAGATTGTGAAAGCTGAGTTACGATGTGCATCCTGCTCCAGCAAGAATCCCGGATGTGCACGCCCAAAGTTCTTCTTGAATCCACCGATCTCTACAATGCCAAATTGCGGATGGTTATATTCCTTGAATGGTACAAATGCATCCCCGAAAGTCAACAAGTGATCTACTTTGAGTTGCTCGTCCTGATTGCCTCGACCGGCTTCTTTGTTAAAATAGAGGTAGGAAACCATCAGTTCATTAGTGTAAGTGAAGATCCCTCGATTACCATAGAACCAATCCAATTCGCCTCCGAATACTGAATACAAATCTTTATAAACAGTCAAATAGCGATAGCCAGGGATCATTTCTTCGCCTTTTTTTCCGATCGCATCATAGATTCGGATGTCCTCTCTATTGTAGGTATTCAAGTCTTCCTCAGCTCCAGGTCCACGAAGAATCATCCCTCCTGAATTATGGAAGCTTTGTGCTCCGGCGATGTTTGGATGCTTCATCACGAACTCCATCACGGCACGATTCTCGGGCAGAGTAAACGGATAGCGCATTGCGCCTCGCTGAATGTAATCCGGCTGCCAGTTCCAGCCCCAATCACGGTTTGGATCATAATATCCAACACCATCCTCATTGACTTCTCCGTCCCCATCATTGTCCATGCCTTCTTGCCCCAGCATTTCGTAGGTACCAACCTGATCAGGGCCTACTGCCATCAATTTTCTCGGATCCAGAGGATCTTTGATAAATCGTCCAGTTGGAGATTTGCGGATCATCATGGTAATATGACCATCCCCATCCAGATCATTCATCATATCTTCTCCAGCCACTCCGTCGCCGTCATTATCCAACACGATCATACCTGATCTTGGTGAATTGGCCGTGTTTGGCTCCTTGAAGAAATTATTTCTAGCGTCTGGATTAATTGTTGGCGTGATGTAGAACGTTTTATCCCGAAGCAATTCCTGGATAAACTTCGTATCCACATGCATTTCAGTTAGATACCAAGCAACATAGAGTGAAAACTCGCCCCCCTGAATCTCATTGGAGTGGATATTTCCATCAATCCACATGGCCGGTTTGTCAGTATCTTTTCCTGTAGAAAAGTCAGTGATTGTCAGCGTCAGAATATCTCTCCCTTCGTAGGATTTTCCGATTGATTCAATTTTGGCAAGGTTTGGATGCGCCGCGGCAATTTTTTTCATCCAGTCCCAAAGTCCCTCTGCACTGTAATACCGATTCCAGGCAATTTCTACCTTTGGCTTATGAGGTGATCCGATGGCACGGAAATAATTTTCCTGTTGTGCTGTGACATTGAATGAGCTCAGACATATTGCACTCAAAGCCAAGGCAACGATTAGTTTTGTTGTTTTTAGAGTATACATGGCTTAGAGTTTAATGGTTTGAGTAGCAAATCCAGTGTGAGCAGCACCGGCCTTGATTGTAACATTCCCGGAACCACGGACGATCCAGCTCAGGGTCGATTTCCCAAAGGCATCCATCGAATCCACTAGTTTGATTTTGTCTCCCGAAACAAGCTTGTCAGAAGTTGCATCCATATCTATCCTGATTTTTCTCAGCCAGCGTGATCTTGCCCCCATTTCAGAATGAGTAGGAAGCGGGGAATTATTGAATAAGTCCACGGTAACTCTGATCAATCCATTTCCTAAAGATTCTGTTTTCAGGTTGTGGAATTCCAGCTTGGGTTGCATTTCTGCTAATTTCAAGATAAAAGCAGTATGCTCAGCAGCGATTTCACCCACTTTTTCGAAAGGAGGATTGACCATTACGAATGGCTTGATTCCACCGACTTCAACTTTTTGATTTGGAAAATCAGGATGCTTCACCTCAGTCCAAGGGACGAATGAATCCCAACCCAAGGAGTCTGCCCAAGCCAGATAGTTTGCTTCTGCGTTGGTTTGGCCCTTAAACTCAGGAGTCCAGTAACCCGGAGTACTGAAGCTCAATCTTGCAAAGTGGAAATAGGCCCACTGAAAGAAATCACCGTCAGTTCCCTGATTGGTTTGCTGAAAAGCTTTTTGGCTTACAGTCTCATTATAGATACCGGAAACCATGGCGTTTATCGCCTGATCTTTTTCCAAAATGGAAGTAACAACTCGCTTTTTGGCATCGCCGGCATTGTATTTCAGCGGAGTGCTGAGATTATTTGCAGGAGAGAAAGTTACAAAAGCGAAGATGTTCCATTGCTCAAAGAGATAGTCAAGCAATGCTCTGCTCTCCTTTTGAGAAACTGCAATATCTCCTGCCAAAGGCTCAAATACCGGAAATTTGTATGTCAATGATCTATTGAAGGCGATTCCTTCTTTCAGATCCTCAGCAAATTTCCCGTCCTTATCATCGTCTTTGCTTTCTTTGTAAACTCGGTATTTTCCGGATTCTCCCTTTGAGCGATCCGCTTTTACCAGCACACGTTCATCGTCTTTGGATACCATCCAGTCCCCCATCTGATCTTCTACTCGCATCCACGTGATCATTCCATCCCCATTGAGATCTGAGTATCCACTTTCGCCCATCTTACCATCCCGATCGTGATCCATGGGAACGGCATTTCCTCTTCGCTCATACTTTAGCGCTGCATGATACTGCTCATAAGCATCCGGAGACATGTTTGGAAAAATGTAAAAGGTCGTTTTTTCCAGCACTTCACTGTTTTCAGATACTAACTTTTCAGCAAACTGAAGCGCGAGCTCCACGCTGAGTACGTGAAAGCCTTCGACTCCTCCGACCACTGCAATTGCCGGTTTTTCATCTTTTTTGCCTGTTCCGACTTTGAGGACATAGATATCTTTGCCTCCGTCGGTTTTTGTGAGTGATTTTAACTCCACAGAAGCATTGCTTCCGAGTTTTTGGAGTCTTTGGGTGACCTGACTGAGTGTGGGGTAGTCTGACTGAGCGAAGGTGTCGCCGCATATCAAGCTCCCCAGCAACAGACCGGTGAGTAATAATTTTCTCATAGGGAAATTAGTTTCGGGTTATTTCTGAATACAAGAATCAATAATTCAATGGAAGTTTAGGCAAAAATGGCAACAAATCAGGCAGGGATTTTTCAGAAAAAAGAAATCAGCCTCAAGCGGATATGGCCAAGGATAAGTGGCGCATGTTCAAATAATGGTTTGTGTTGTGATTAAAATTGTCTTATTTCATCAGAATATAATTGTTCTTTAATTGTCAATTGGAATCATGCATGGCTTCCAACCATTCCTTTGGTGCATGCCTATCTGCCTAAAGCAAGCTCGATTTCAGAAAAACTAATCAAACTACTATGTACTCTAAAGTTGCGCTCGCCATTGCATTTTCCCCAAGGATGGAGGCTCTTATTGCTGAAGCACGTAGACTTATTGGAATATTTCAGGGAGAGCTAGTGCTCATTCATGTGGGGGTAAAGACACCTGAATTGGAATCCAAACTCGCTGAAATCCTCGAGCGGCATTGTTCAGATCTAGAAAGAATTAAAACTATCTGGAAAGAGGGGAAGCCTGCAAAAATAATTTTAAAAACCTGCGAGGAAGAGAACGTAAACTTGTTGGTATTAGGGGCACTTAAAAAAGAAGGACTATTTACCTACTATCTCGGTTCCATAGCAAGAAAAGTGATCCGAAAATCGCCCTGTTCTGTGTTGACTTTGATAGATCCTAAAATTGAAACCACCCGTTTTTCCAAAGTTGTCATTAATGGAACCCAACTAGAAGTCACTCCTACAGTAATAGAAAAAGGATTGAAATTCTGTCAAGTGGAAGAGGCATCCCAAATTCATATTTTGAATGAAATTAAGCTCTATGGGCTTCAAATGGCAACAGCAGGGGAAGGCTCTGAAGATGAAGTCTCTACTACCCGGAAAAAATTAGTCCAGGAAGAAATTAAATATGTACAGGATATTTTGGATGGATTAGATCAAAGTGGGCTCAAGATTAACATCAAAGTAACTGCTGGAAAATGGGCGGTTGAACTTGCTCGATACTGCGAATCAATCAATGCTGATCTGTTGATCATGGGAAATGAAAATGGTCATAGTTTTATTGATCGCATATTCCCACATGATTTGGAAGAAATCCTTTCTGAGCTTCCCTGCAATCTTTTAATTGTAAAGTAGGAAATGGAAAGCTTAGCACATAAAGAAGTTATCAACCTACTTCTGCAACTAGCCGCCATGCTGCTTTCTGCACGAATTTTTGCGGAAATAGCCCAGAAATTTAAACAACCTGCCGTAGTAGGGGAAATTATAGCAGGGATCGTCCTTGGTCCTACGATCTTGGGAATGATCACCCCCGATTTTTTCGAATATTTATTCCAAAGTAATCCCTCGGCAAATTTGGCGCTTGATGGGATCGTGCAAATGGCAGTGATCCTTTTGCTATTCATTGCTGGTCTGGAAGTGGAACTTCACTTGGTGTTTTCTCAGGGAAAATCAGCACTTAACATCAGTTTACTCGGGCTTTTTGTTCCGTTTGTTTTGGGTTTTGTCATTCCTTATTTCTTCCCTTCCTTTTTTGGACTGGCAGAGGGGACCAAGCTATTGTTCTCCCTCTTTATGGGTACGGCAATGTCAATTACAGCTTTGCCCGTGGTCGTACGGATATTGATGGACATGGACCTGTTCAAGACAAAAATGGGGATGGTCATCGTGGCAGGAGCGATGGTCAATGATATTATTGGTTGGTTGATTTTCTCCGTGATTTTATCTTTTATGGGAAAAAGCGGAAACCTCTCCCTAATGAGCACAATTGGAATCACCCTGCTTTTCACCATATTCATGCTGACTTTAGGCAAAGGACTATTGAATCGAGTTCTTCCTTGGATCAATAAAAAATTAGCCTGGCCAGGTGGTTTGTTATCCCTTTCCATTTCTTTTTGCTTTCTTTTGGCTGCATTCACTGAATGGCTCGGTATTCATGCGATTTTTGGAGCATTCCTTTTTGGTGTTGCTCTTGGCGATTCGGATCACCTTTCGGAGAAAGCCAAAGAAATCATCCATCAGTTTATCAACAATATTTTTGCCCCGCTTTTCTTTGTCTCCATTGGTTTGAAAATCAACTTCTTCACCAACTTCGATATCTGGCTGGTTCTGGTAATCATCATCATTTCCTTTGCCGGTAAAATCGTGGGAAGCGGATATGGTGCTTTAAGATCAGGCTATCCAATGAGAGAAGCTATGGCTGTTGGTTTTGGGATGAATGCCCGAGGTGCAATGGAAATTATTCTGGGCTTGATAGCTTTGGAAAATGGGCTGATCGATGAAAAGCTTTTTGTTGCTTTAGTCGTGATGGCACTCGTCACCTCGATGACTTCCGGTCCATTGATGAAATGGGCTCTTCGAAAAAAGGGCGCAACTTAAAGATCTAAACCGCCAGAATAGGCGGTTTTTTCTTGATTTGATTATTGGACTTAGAAAACTTCAATCATCAATAATCAAACAAAGGGGCTAATTTTACGCTTCTCAATGCAAAAAACACCTGATTAATGTTGAAAAATGCAGCTAAAGTTGGCGTCCTTCTAGTCAACTTAGGAACTCCGGATAGCACCAAAACGGGAGATGTGAGGAAGTACCTTCGGGAATTTTTGATGGACGGACGGGTGATAGATTTCCCTTTTATTCCTCGCTGGATGCTTGTCAATCTGATCATTGCACCTTTTCGAGCACCAAAGTCGGCAGGTGAATACCGTAAACTATGGACTGACCGCGGTTCACCTTTGCTTTTTCACACCCAAGATCTCAAAGAAAAGCTGATCAAGAAGCTGGACCCTGAGAAATACCTCGTTGCTATGGCCATGCGCTATCAGAATCCCAGTATTGAAAAGGGCCTGGCAGAACTGATGAAAGCAAAAGTCAAAAAAATCATTGTGCTTCCACTCTTCCCTCAATACGCTTCTGCTACAAATGGCTCTGTCATCGATCGAGTCATGGAAATCGCCCGAACTTGGCAGATTATTCCGGAGATCACCTTTGTGAGTAATTACATCGATCACCCACTTTTTCTAGAGGCTTGGACGGAGCTCGGCAAAGAAGCGATGAAGAAGCATGACTATGATAAATTTCTATTCTCCTATCATGGACTTCCTGAACGGCAAATTCGAAAGGGAAGTGTCGAAAGCTACTGTCAGCTTGGCGCCTGCTGTAATAAATATGGTCTAAAAAATCAATTCTGCTATCGAGCGCAGTGTTTTCAGACCACTCGATTAGTTGCTGCGAAGCTTGGTTTACCGGAAGATAAGGTAATGACCTGCTTCCAATCCAGGCTTGGCAAAGATCCTTGGATTAAGCCCTACACTGAAGATACGATCAAAGAATTGGCACAGGAAGGAGTAAAAAAAGTACTCGTTTTCTCGCCGGCATTCGTAGCTGATTGCCTAGAGACGACAGTGGAAGTGGGCGAAGAATACAAAGAACAATTCGAAGAATTGGGTGGAGAGCATTGGGATTTGGTTCCCAGCTTAAATTCAAACGATACCTGGGTGGAATGTGTGAAGGATTTGGTGGAGAGTAGAAGTTAACTTGAAATGAGGTTAGCTCCTATTTATAAAAGTTGTCGGCATGATAATTTTGATTTAAGATATACGATATACGACATTGCGTCTAATTCAAACATCAATTTTAGCTGGAATCCTAGAAGATTTGGAATGGTTTCCAGGCCTAAGGTTAATTGCGATCTACGAATTACGATTTACGAGGGATTATTGAACTTTTGAGGCCAAATCCTAAGCTTTAACTTTTTAAAATAAGAGAATGATGTTAGAAAAAATGGCGTAAATCAAAAATCGTAATTCGTAAATGCGATTGCGGTTCGAAAAAATGCCGTAAATCGTAAATCAAAAATCGTAATTCTTTAATGTCTGCTTTTCCGAAAGCAGGATCATGCGGTTTTGGTTTTACAAAGATTATCTGGGCACTTATCGGCGGCTGCTAAAAAATTAATTTCCAACTATGAAGCTTCTGGAGAAGCAGCATAACTTTGGCGACGTAAATCGTAAACCAAAAATCGTAATTCTTTAATGTCCAAATCCAATAGCCAAGGATTTTTAATTCTTGGAATCATCCTGATTTCGATCAACCTGAGGACTTCCATCGCTTCCGTTGGTCCGCTCATTCCTTTTATTCGGGAAGATCTGGAGATTTCAAATGGGCTTGCAGGATTCCTCACCACACTTTCACTCTTGACTTTTGCGGTGTTTTCTCTTTTTGCACCAAGCATCGGAAAAAGACTTGGGCATGGAAAAGCGATCTTTCTGGGAATTCTGCTCTTGGCCATCGGTGTAGTGGTGAGGGTTTTGGGAGGGATCGAACTCCTTTATTTGGGAACTGCCCTGACTGGTATTGGAATCGTGATTGCGAATGTTTTGATGATCCCTTTCTTCAAAGCAAGATTACCAACCAAAATCGGATTGATGACTGCTATTCTATCCACAGGAATGTCACTTTTCGCAGCAGTGGCATCGGGTATCAGTGTGCCACTTGCGGTCGATTTGGGACTGGGATGGAGAGGTTCGCTGGCTTCTTGGGTGGTTTTGATGGCCTTAGCTCTGGTCGTGTGGATTCCTCAGATGAGCAGTCGGAATGTCGGTCATCAGGGCGATTTGCTCGCGGCAAAAACCGTCTGGAAATCTAAATTAGCCTGGCAAATCACGCTCTTTATGGGTGCCCAGTCGGTGATGTATTTTACCATGGTGACTTGGCTTCCTGATATGCTGATAGCTAGAGGAATGAGTCCTGTCAAAGCTGGAATTGCCTTGTCTTATATGCAGCTGATTTCGCTGATCGGGACGTTCTTTGTGCCGAATATCTTGATCAAGCTGAAGGAGCAATCCAATGTCATTCTGATCGTTGGCATCGCATATCTCGTCGGCTATAGCGCACTATTTATCCATAATGAAGGGATTGCTTTTGCTGCTTTGACCGTCATAGGAATAGGCAGTGGGGCAAGTTTGAGTATTGCCTATACGCTGATCTCTCTTAGAACTGCGGAGGATTTGACCACCGCAAAACTTTCCGGAATGGTCCAATCCGCTGGATATATTTTGGCGGCTTTGGGGCCATTGATTTTTGGTATCTCACTGGATTTGTTTGACAACTGGAATTTTCTGATCTGGTTTCTTTTGCTGATGACAGTCCAGTTTATCGTTTTTGGATTGCCTGCGGGGAGGAATCGAAAGATCTGATCAAGCCCATTTCAGTTTTTTTCACATTCCAAGCCAAAGAAAAGCGGTACTTTTGCGCAAGAATTTACCCTATTATGCAAGACCTGCTTCATTCCTTCGGTATCTCCGAAAACCTGCTCAATTACGTTCTGATGCCTCTTTTGATCTTTGTAGCGCGAATTGGAGATGTGTCGATCAATACCCTTCGAATCATGTTTATGATGAATGGGAAGAAGAATATCGTGCCAATTCTGGGCTTTTTTGAAGCAATGATTTGGTTGCTTGCTATTGGGCAGATTTTTCAAAATGTCGATAATCCCCTCTCTTACATTGCCTATGCGGGTGGGTTTGCCACAGGTACCTATGTGGGAATGACGCTCGAAGAAAAGTTGGCAATTGGGAGAGTTCTGGTTCGTGTGATTACACCCGAACCACTTCCGGAATTGCTGGAATTCATGAAAAATAGAAATTACAGATTTACGAATGTTGGTGGAGAGGGCCGTTTTGGAAAAGTAAATCTCCTTTTCACTGTCATGAAGCGAGATATACTTCAAGAATTCATTTCTAAGGTAAAAGAAGTGGATGAAAAAGCATTCTATACGATAGAGAGTGTCAAGCGAGTCTCTGAAGATGAACTCAATCCAATGGAAGACCGAGGGAGATTTCGTAGTAAATTCTTTAGTAAAGCCCGAAATTGATGGGGAATTCCTGGTTTCAATTTCAGCAATTCCGGGTATACCAAGATCGCTGTGCAATGAAGATAAGCACTGACGCAGTAATGCTTGGGGCTTTAATAAATGCTGAAAATCCGACACATATTCTAGACATCGGGACAGGTACCGGAGTGATTGCCTTAATGCTGGCACAACGGTTTCCTAAGGCTAAAGTCACAGCCATCGAAATTGATGAAGATGCTGCCAGCCAAGCTGATGAAAACTTCAGGGAGAGTCAATTTGCTTCAAGACTTCTACTGATTCATGGGAAGCTTCAAGATTTCCCTGAATCTGAAAAATATGATCTGATAGTCAGTAACCCCCCGTTTTTCCCCGACCATCTAAAGTCTCAAGACCCGAAAAGAAATAAAGCGCTTCATACAGATGAATTGTCTTTCGAAGAGCTAATCAAAAAATGCAGAGAGTTATTAGCAGAATCAGGGGCTTTTTGGGTTATTCTTCCACCCCGACAAATGAAATTTGTAGAAGTCATTGCCGAAAAATCGGGATTATGCCTCCGTCAGACTATTGGAATTAGAGATTCTGAAAAAAAGCCCATCCATAGAGAAGTTTGTGAGTTTACTTTTGGAAAGGGGGCTAAAAATGAAATCCAAATAGCATTGAAAGATGAAAATTTCGATTATTCGGGTTCATATAAGAACCTTCTTTCAGGGTTTTTGATAGGATATTGACCAATTGCCTGATCTGTCACAGAGATTTTTAATAAAAAATCAGTTCATTTTTTTTACCCAATTGAATTCCACTTGCTTTTTTATATTTTTGACCGAAACTGTTATTCTATTTTCATGCGAAGTTTATTGTCACTGGGCGTATTTTTATTACTAATGGCCTTATGGTCCTGTACCCAGGAAGAAGAAGGTACTACAGTGGTCGCCACCGAAGAAGTTATTTTTTTAAGCGGGGATAAGGTTCGTGTTTTAGGAAGACTGATCACCAACCAGCCTATTTCGGCCTCAGATCACGGATTTCAAATTTCCACAAGCGAAAATTTCAGCGCCCCTATCATTATTTCTTTGGGAGGGAAAGAAGGGCCGGGAAGGTTCATAGGGGAAACTGAAGGTCTCAAAATAAATCAACCCTATTTCCTTAGGGCATTTGCTACGGTGGGAGGTACAGATTTGGTTGGCGATGCCATCACAATCAAAACGCTCAACCCAATTTTCGAAACTTATAGCCCAACCTTTGCTAATGTTGGCCAGGAAATTTTAATTACAGGCAGGAACTTCCCTGTAGGGACTCGAGTGTTTTTTGGAACTCAGGAAGCAACGGTTTTACAAAATTCATTTGAATCCCGCTTGAGAGTCCGAATACCGGAACCCAAGGGGGAGCCAATTGTGAAAATTAGGGTGCAAATTCAAGATACGGTATTTGAATTCCCCCAGTCCTTTGAATACCAATCAGGAAAATACACCCTACTTGGACAGTTTCCAGGAGGGCTAAGAATCTACGATAATGTATTTTTTCAAAACCAATCAGGTTTTCATGTAGGTTTGGGCGCATTAAGACTCGGGGCAGGATATTACCAAGGATTTCAGCGGTATGATCCAAATACCAACACTTGGGCACAAGTAGATTTTCCGGGAGAAGGTAGGGAAGGAGCATTTGCAACTTCTAATTTCCTAGGAGGTGGGGCTGTTGAGGTAACACGCGATGTTTTTGAGTATAAGAGGGACTTTTGGCAAATTGAGGGGAGCACCTTCAGTAGGCTGCCCGACTTGCCGACAATCAGCTTTAATTCATTGGCATTTGAAGTAAATGGTTTGCTATTTCTTGCCGGAGGTACTGGAATAGGTGCACGAGAGGTCAGCGCATACAATCCATCCACTCAATCTTGGGCTTCCAGAGGCTCTGCACCAATCAATCTCACCAATAATCTTGCTTGGTTTGTTTTTCAAAACAAGGCTTACTTTGTGGCAGCCGACAATAGAATCTGGGAATTCGATCCTAACAAAGACGAATGGAAAATTTTTATCCCTTATCCCGGATCATTAGGAGAAGGCTATGGAATGGCTCAAGTAATAAATAATAAAGTTTACGTCGGTTTATACAGACGTGTTGAGCAACTATGGGAACTTGACATGACTACCCGCACCTGGAAGGCAAAGAATTTTATTCCGGGCTTTCCACAAAGTATCAATTCTGCCCATTTTACCTTCAATGGCCAGATCTACATTCTCCGTGCACCAGAAGAACCCATAGCTGGAACACTACCTATGGAATTTTACAGATTTGATCCCAATGGAATTTAATTCTAAGCCTATGAAAAAATTTTTACTCTTGTCTCTTTTTTTGATAGGTCAGGCAGCTTGGTCACAGACTACGGCTCCCTCCAAGCGAGAAGTCGTTGGCAGAGATATTGGCCAACTGAAAGGGATCAAAGTTTCGGGACGGATTATAGATGCGATCACCGGTGATGCTTTAGTTGGTGCCACAGTGACAGTGCCCGAACTGGACATCACGAAAATCACGGATAACAACGGTAGTTTTGAACTTACGCTAGACAGAGCTGAATACACGATTCAATTCAGGTATGTGGGTTACGAAACCATCGATTATCCTATCACAGCGGTAGGTGACGGCAGAATGTCCATTCGGATGATTCAGGAAGATTTTCAGTTGGATGATGTGGTGATTTTCGGGAGAGACCCTGAAAAAAACATCCGATCCACCGATATGGGAGCGATTACCTTGAATATGAATACGATTCGGGAGCTGCCTCCATTTCTGGGAGAAATAGACATAGTACGATCTTTAGCCACACTTCCGGGTGTAAGTCAAGTGGGTGAAGCATCCTCAGGACTCAATGTCCGAGGTGGAGGGGTGGACCAAAACCTCATCCAATTTGCAGGAGCACCGATTTACAATCCTTCTCACATGTTTGGTTTGTTCACAGCCTTCAATGCCGATGTGGTCAATGACGTCACCCTATACAAAGCGGTAGTGCCTGCAAGATATGGGGGAAGAAGTTCAGCGATATTAGATATTCTGCCTAAAGTTGGCAGTGTGAATAAATGGGGCGGGGACTTGATGCTAAGTAATTATTCAGGGAAACTCTCCCTAAATGGGCCTCTGATAAAGGATAAAGTGTCCATTTTAGGTGGATTCAGAATCTCCTATATCAATTGGTTTCTCAATTCACTGAGTAATCCAACGGTGAATAGTTCCCAGGCCAATTTTTATGATGGTAATTTGATCATCAGTGCTCCAATTTCCGAAAACAATGAGTTTACCTATAGCTATTATACCAGCTATGATGATTTTGCTTTTGCTTCGGATACGACAATTTCCTGGAACAATACCGCACATTCTCTTCAGTGGAAAAGTAGGCTAAGCTCCAAATTAAGCCTTGAAGCGCTGGGGTATTATTCTATTTACGATTATGGAATTTTCAACCAAAGCGGGCTCAATGATTTTGAAATCAATTCCGGTATACAGGATTTAGGCGGAAAATTATTTCTTGGTTATAATTTCAGCGAGAACAACAAAGTCATTTTCGGGGGAGAATTTAAGCAAGTTAAAATCCAACCCGGTGAGCTCACACCCACAGGAGTGCAGCAAGAGATTCTGCCTCAGAAAGTTCAGGATGAACTTGGCCAAGAGGCCGCCATTCACTTTCAACACGAGTTTGAGTTGGGAGAAAAATTCGGTTTTTCCTATGGTCTCCGCTATGACACCTACCGATACCTCGGCCCTCGTGTAGTCCGACAATACAGGGAAAATAAACCCATCTCCGATGGAAGTGCAATCAGTGAGACCAATTACGGGGATGGGGAAACCATCCAAACTTATGACGGACTCGGACCAAGGGCATCTTTTCGCTACTCATTAAATAAAGCGAGCTCGATCAAAGTCGGTTACAATAAAATGTACCAGTTTATCCATTTAATATCCAACACGGCGACAATTGCTCCGACGGATGTCTGGAAGTTGAGTGATAACTTCCTGAAACCACAGATTGCAGATCAGTATTCGCTCGGATTTTACAATAATTTCAAAGGAAATATCTTCGAAACATCTATTGAAGTTTACTACAAAGACCTCCAAAATGTGGTAGAATATAAGGATGGGGCGACTTTGATCATGCAAAACCACTTGGAAACTGAGCTCATTCCAGCAGAAGGAAAGGCATACGGTGTGGAGTTGTATGTGAAAAAGAATCTGGGAAGATTGACTGGCTGGATTTCTTACACTTACTCCCGATCACTTCGAAGAGTAATTACTGCCTTCGAAGAGGAAAACATCAATAACGGCGAGTGGTATGCATCTAACTTTGACAAGCCACATGATCTAACACTGATAGGAAATTATAAGGTAAGTACCAACACCTCTTTTTCTGCCACTTTCGCTTATAGCACAGGGCGTCCGGTGACTTTCCCAGAGGCGAAATTTGATTATTCAGGAATAAATCTGGCCTACTTTGATTCGAGAAATCAGCAAAGAATCCCGGATTTTCATCGCTTGGATCTTGCAGTAAATTTTAAATTAAAAGGGAAAGGTCGATTCTTCGATGGGGATTGGACCTTTTCTGTCTTGAATGTCTATGGAAGAAAGAATCCTTTCTCCATCTTCTTTGATGATGCCGAAGGTGCTCCACCTCAAGCACTTCGTTTGGCAATCTTAGGTGTGCCACTTCCAAGCTTGAGTTATGCAATTAAATTTTAATAGGATGCTAAAGAGACTGTTTTATATCATCCTTCTTTTGATGACGGCATGTATTGATCCATACAAAGTGGAGGTGCCGGAGGGTCAGCAATTGTTGACAGTGGAAGGACTTATTCATTCCGGTCCTGGACCACATGCAATTACCCTCAGCAGAAGTGCTACTTATGGAAGTATGTTTGAAGGGTTAATCCGGCCGATCACCGGTGCCACTGTAGTGGTTCGTGACAACGAAGGACGGATTACTTTTTTGACAGAAGGAGTAGACTCAAGGGGAAGTTATTTCACGCCGGCTGGTTTTAGGGCCGAAATTGGGAAGTCGTATACTTTACAAATTCAGACTGTAGAGGGAAAAGTTTATACTTCCTTGCCCGAACGTGTAGAATCTGTTCCGAGGATTGAAAATATCGAGGTAAAAACAGTCACCATCCCTGTTGAAGGTGAAACTAACCCAAGGTCTGGAGTACAGTTAATAAGTGAAATCAAAGATCCAGCCGATCAAAATAACTTTTACTTCTGGAGGCTCGGAACAAGTGTCCATGTCCTGGAGACAAGTCCTGAACTCTTTTTCATCAGAGAGACCAGAACTCTGGCACCAAAAGATTGCTGTGCCATTTGCTACAAGACAGAGGTAACAGGAAATCAAAGTCTATTTATTGCTCAGGATGATAATTTCAATGGCCTTACAACACGTATTCCTGCTGCATTTATAGAAGACAATGGGCTTCGATTTGTAAATAGGTTCAGAACTGACCTAAAGCAATATGCAATTTCTCAAGATGCCTATCGGTTTCTTCGTCTTGTCAAGCAGCAGGCAGATATCAGCGGATCTATCTTTGACCCACCTCCTGCTACTATCCGGGGAAATATGATCAGTTTGGATGATCCGGACGAAGTCGTTTTGGGGTATTTCATGGCAGCAGGTGAATCTTCAAGGAGGATCTATATCAATAAATCCGACCTGAATTTCAGGCAAGTGCCGGGAGTAATACCCGATGATTGCCGAACTGTCTTTGGTGCTAGAATTGATCCGCCATTCGATTGGAATTTTTGATTTGATTTAAATTCCCATCATTGTCATTCTGGGTAAAAGTTAATATGGATATACGCAATTCTGCCAGTAGCCAAATTCTATTTAGTTTCACCTCGGCTTCGCTCGGTGTCCGTTAGTTT
>NZ_JBKBKZ010000017.1:0-67686 GCF_046296635.1 Algoriphagus sp.
CATCGTTCACCGCAGCGTACGTGCCCCCTGACGTGATGTTCTTGGCGATGGTCAACGCCGCACGCTGATCCGCAGTCGCAGTCTCCGTGTCGGTATTCGAGGTCACCGTCTCGTTCTTATAGGTCGTGCTGGCAGAGGCCGTGTTGGTCACGCTGCCCGCATTCAGATCCGCCTGGCTAATGGTGTAGGTCGCCGTTACGGTCACACTCGCACCCGGTGCCAATGGACCTGTGCCTGAAGGAATGTTCGCAATCCTGTCATCAGCAACCGCAAACGGTCCTGCCAATTCCACATTGCCACTGTTGGTGATCACATACTCGTAGCTCACCACATCGTTCACCGCAGAGTACGTGCCGCCTGCCGTGATGTTCTTGTCGATGGTCAAGGCAGGGGTCTGCGTAACAGTCACCGTCTTTATATCGGAAGCTGTTACTTCCGGTCCTACTTGAGGTTTTCCTGAAACTGAAGCTGTATTTGTAACACTTCCCGCATTTACATCCGCTTGGGAAATGGTATAATTTGCGGTAAATGTAGCAGTAGCTCCTGCCGCCAAGCTTGGTATAGTGGATGGCGTAATCGCTGACAATCCGACCAAAGGATCGGTTACTGTAACATTACTAAGAACTACATTCCCAGTATTCTTTACTGTAAAGGTGTATGTAACAACTTCGTTAAAATCGTAAACTTCCTTGTTTGAAGTCTTTACGATTTCAATAGATGGCTCGGGGACGACCAAATTACAAATCGGAGGGCGCTCAGCCGATCTTAGGACTGCATTTAACAATAAACGCTGACCATTAATAGCAGTAATGCCTGTGCCTGAATATTCATGACCCCCAAGAAAGTGGATAAATCCGCCTTTTGTGGAAGTAACGCCACTTGCTCTGGCGACATATGATCTATATTGATTTGGTTTAGCTAGCGAAGAAACAATCTTTGTCCCACCAACAGGATCAGTAGTAAAACCCATATCCCGAAGTGATCCTCCTTGAGTAGCCAAAAGTCCCTGAAATTGGGCAAAAGGCTCAAAATGATTGTCATAAACAAAATCGGTAAATTTAGTTTCATCAATAAACCCATTGGTGGCAAAAATTCTACCGGTGACAAATCCTTGGTAAGAACGAACGCCAGCACATTGAGCCAAAAAATTCCCCCCATCCAACACGAAGTTCCTGACCTTTGTAACCTTGCTTGCATCATTGAATTCAGAATGAGGTTCAGTTGCAACTGTAAAGCAGGAATTTCCAGATAGATTATCAGCAGTAGTTAGTTGGTAATGTGTACTTATTTGTAACCCTGCTGCTTTGAAAATATCTTCATGAATACTAGTCTGATTTCCATCATTCAAAAGAGCCACCTTCGGCTTGTGTGTTAAAATCTGTGCTACCTTTACCGTTGTTTCGGATTGCAATTCATAAACATTGACTTTAGTCCCTGTCAGTGCATTAAAACTATCAATTACAATCTGAGCCTGGGCTTCAAACCCCGGAAAGATTGCAATCGGCCCAGACCTAAAATCCCTATTAGCATGACTGCCAATGGTTGGGTAGCGCAGGCGTGCATTGGCACTAAAATCTATACCATCTTTACTTTTTGTATTATCAATAATCCAAACGAGTGGTATATCGGCGTGTAGGAGACGTACCGCAAGACCATAAGCCCTAACGTTAAATGAACTACTGGTGGCTAGAGTACCATTCTGATGAAGATTGTCCATCGGAATAATGAGTGTCCCAGCAGGTAAGTTCTCGGATTGGTTTTGAGCTTGGGCGGTATTTATACTACCAAGAAACAGAAGCATCAAAACAAAAAATAATCCTTCACTGAAATTTCTTAAAAATTTGATTTGAAAAATCCCAAATTTTCTAGGATTGATCTGGCAATTGAATGACCTGGCCATATTATTAAAATTTAAATTTTTCGAGTTCGTAAACGTTTTTCTATACTTTTCTCTTTTTATTCTCTCTCCTTCAAATCTGATTCATTTGAAAAACCCAATTAAGATTGGATTAACGTAGAAGTATTTCAGGACGGTTTTACTCTCACTACATCATATTTGCTGTAAAAATACACTTAATTGTTTTTCATATCCAAACCATTTTTGAAAAATTTTCGATTTATAATGCATTTTTTTTTATTTGAAATACTTTTTTTTGAGAATATTATTCTTTTTGTGGAATAATTTTTAGGTATCTGTTAAACAAAATTAAGGAATAAATTTTTTTTATGGTATGAACTTTGAAGATTTACAGTTGGGGATTTTTTTTCTCATTTAACCCGAGGTCCCTGATTTTTTAAATAAATGGAAATGTGATTTTTGCCATTGGGCAAATTTCCTCTGCTTATAATTTATTTTGAAAGGCCATACCTGTCGGCAGGCAGGTGAAATGCTCCGAAAAATCATTCCACTGTAAAATCCCGTATGTACGGATCATAAGCATTTCATTTTATTAAAACCCTTATTATTAAATATTTCGTACTATAGAATTCAAACATAAAAATTTACAATTGTAATATTTGTTTAACTGAAACATGAGCTCATGCTAGAAATAATTTCCACTGAATCCCCCAAATTTGATTTTTCAACTATTTTTTCCAAGCAGCAGAAAACTTCCCTTCGTTGGAGATCATCAACCTTAGAGGAACGCTCTGCCCGACTGATTAAACTCCGGAACTGGATCAAAGAAAATCAGGATCAAATACGTCAAGCGCTTTGGGAGGATTTCAAAAAACCAGCCTCAGAGGTGGATCTAAGTGAGATCTTTCCCGTAACCTCCGAAATAAATCACACGCTGAAGAATCTGAAAAGCTGGATGAAACCTCAGGGCATCAGTACACCATTGTCAATGATTGGTACTAGTGGAAAAATTTATTTTGAGCCGAAAGGAACTGCCTTAATCATTTCACCTTGGAATTTTCCTTTCAATCTCACAGTCGGTCCTTTGGTTTCGGCAATTGCTGCAGGATGTCCTGCGATGATCAAACCTTCAGAATTCTCCCCTTCCACTTCCACTTTGATCGAAAAAATGGTGAAAGCTGTTTTTCCACCTGAGGAGGTATCTGTTTTTTTGGGTGAAGTAGAGGTGTCTCAGGAACTTCTCAAGCTCCCATTTGATCATATATTCTTCACCGGAAGCCCGGCGGTGGGTAAAATAGTCATGAAAGCTGCGGCAGAACACCTCACGTCAATCACATTGGAGCTCGGAGGAAAATCTCCTGCAATCATCGATGAATCCGCTGACCTGAATGATGCCGCAGGGAAATTAATCTGGGGGAAATTTGTCAATTGTGGGCAAACTTGCATAGCACCTGATTATATATTGGTCCATGAGTCACAGAAAGATCGTTTGATTATGGAATTGAAGGGCTTTCTCCAAAAGTTCTACGATTCCGGGTTTAAAGGAATAGAAAAGTCACCGGATTACGCAAGAATTATTGGACCACGTCATTTCAATAGACTTAGTGGCTATTTGGAAGATGCAGTTTCAAAGGGTGCCACCCTTGAATTTGGAGGAAAAACGGAAAAATCCACATGCTACTTCGAACCTACACTTTTGTCAAATATTGCAAAAGAAATGGACGTGTTCCAAGAAGAAATTTTTGGACCCATTTTACCCATTTTGACTTTTTCTAAAATCGATGATGTCATTGCATTAATCAATTCTAAACCCAAGCCACTCGCACTTTACTACTTTGGAAGTGATACCCGTAATTCCAAAAAGGTGATTGAAGAAACGAGTTCCGGAAATGTAGTAATCAACGATTGTATTATACATTTTCTTCATAACAATTTACCCTTTGGAGGAGTAAATAACAGCGGAATGGGAAAAGCGCATGGCCATGCAGGATTTTTGGCATTCAGTCATGAAAAAGGAGTGCTCAAACAGCGAGTTGGAATAAATAATGTCACGCTGCTTAGACCTCCCTATGGGATCAAAGCCAAAAAAATCATCCAATCCCTAATCAAATGGTTTTAACAATGGAAAAACATGTATTTAAACTTTTGCCAATCTTTGGTTTTGCTTTAGTTCTATTTTTCTCAGCATGCTCTACGGACCCTGGTTCAGAACCTTTCTTGGCGGCGAGGGATATCCTCGACGAATCTTATGGGTCTGATTTAAGACAAAAAATGGATGTTTATTTGCCTGCAGGCAGGACGCAATCCGATACTCCACTCCTTATATATATACACGGGGGTGGTTGGATTGACGGAGACAAAAGTGAGTTTTTGCAGGTAAAACCCATCTTGGAAAAGGAATTCCCGGGCTATGCCTTCGTCTCCCTTAACTACAGACTTTATGATTTTGCGACAGGAAGGAATGGGATTCCAGATCAGGAACAGGATATTATTTCTGCATTCAACTTTATCGAAAGCAAATTACCGACCTGGAATATTTCGGATGATTTCATTATCTCAGGAGCCAGTGCAGGGGGTCATTTGGCCTTACTGCACGCTTATAAAAACAACACCTCAGACATTAAGGCAGCGGTAGTATTCTTTCCACCAACCGATTTAATAGAGCTTTTCCCTTTTAGTAATTTCACCTCATTGGGACTAACGGCCCTCCTTGGAGGAACACCAAGCACGGCTAGGGCCGCATATTTAGCCTCTAGTCCGACGAGCCATATTGATTCCAAAGACGTCCCGACAATTTTTTTTCATGGCAACCTGGACACCGTAGTTCCAATTAGCCAAAGTCAACTTCTGGAACAAAAGCTAAAAAGTGCTGACGTTAGGCATAAGTTCACGCTTGTCCAGGGTCAAGGCCATGGATTTACCTCCGAAACATATACTGCCTCACTTCGGGAGGCTAAGGAATTTATAGGCAAATTTTAAATGAAAAAACCCCGACGTTTGTCAGGGTTACCAATAATTTTCAGACTTTTTGAAGTCCCGTAGAATGCGCCATTGATTTGATGGCGTTTACTACTTTCTCCGAAGGTTGCAGACGAATCTGGTTCAATTGCTCTATCATGCTCAGCATCTCCACGTATTCTTGCATCAGGGATTGTTCGCTATGCAAGGCTTGCATTAAGAGTTCTTGTTCTACCTCGGGCATTTCCTGGTAGATGTACCGTACCAGGTCATTTGGGGTAAATGATTTTATCATAGGCAAAGTTTAGTTGTTTCATTTTCTTCCTTAGGTGGATCAGCGCGTATCGCATTCTCCCCAAGGCGGTATTTATACTGACTCCAGTCTGATCGGCAATCTCCTGAAAACTCATGTCCAGATAATGCCGCATGACCAATACTTCTTTTTGAGCTTCGGGAAGCTCCTCGATCAGTTTCTTTACCATTTCTAGCGTCTCCTCTTTCACACGATGATCCTCGACAGAAGCTTCGGCAAACATCAGAGAATTGAACAGATTTGATCCATCTTCCATCAGAATGGTAGGATAGCGCTTGGACTTACGGAAATAGTCAATGGCTAAGTTATGCGCAATGCGCATCAACCAAGGCTGAAATTTCCCCTCCTCACTATACCGGTCTGAATGGATTGTCTGAACGACTTTCACAAATACGTCCTGGAGCAAATCCTCTGCTACATACTGATCCTTAACGATCAGATAAATTGTGGTAAAAACTTTACTTTGGTATCGATCTACCAAAAGATCAAAAGCAGCTTCGCTGCCATTACGATACTGAGCTATCAACTCGCTGTCCTGCGGACCTATTCGCTTATTCATTTTAAGTTGGTTTATAAACAACGTAGAAGTCTAAGCCATAGTATCGGTTAAGTGTGAAAGAAATAAAAAGGTGAAATCAATTGTGTATTCTGTTCAAGGCATCCAATCTAAGACGTTTTTAGAATACATGTCAAGCATCTGATAAAATTCGAGAGGAAGTTTTGAAAAAGGTCATTTCGCAAACTTTTATTTTAATGAAATCTCTCCGCAAACCTCGCATAGCCAATGTCCATGCCAGAAAACATTTAATAACACACAATTCTTAACTCTTTTTACTCACCAAACAACCCAAAAAATCCCCTCCAATTCCTATCTTCGTAATATTATCAAGATAAAATTAGCATGGATTTAAGCGGAAAAATAATAAGCCAACTGCCTGAAGTAGGAGGAAATTCAAAAACAGGAAATGCTTGGAGAAAGCAGGAATTTATCCTCGAAACTGGTGGACAGTACCCAAAGAAAGTATGTGTGTCACTTTGGGGAGATAAAATTGACCAATTTGGATTGAAAGTGGGTGAACAGGTTACGCTGGGAATCGATGTAGAAAGCCGAGAATATAATGGTCGCTGGTATACAGAAGTCAAAGCCTATAAAGTAGATCGAACTGCAGGTGGTGGGGCTCCTTCAGCAATGCCGGAGGTCGATACCTTCTACTCCGAAAGCGAAGAAGACAAGCTTCCATTTTAAACAAAATTCAGTTTTTTTTAACTTGACTTTTCGATGTGGGACGATTTTGAAGAAAATGAGGAAGAAGATGACGAGAGTGAATTTGATCCTAAAGCACAACGGGATCAAATTTACTCTCATCCATTAATGAAGAAAGCGAAGGAAATTGTATCGCTCACACATGCGCTTGTTGGCAGCTTAGATGAAGCCCGAAAAGAACTCTATGGTGGAATGATGATGGAGGACGCCATGATTATGAGTGCCAAATTTGCCGGTGCTGAGGGTGTAAATGACTATATCCTTAAAATGGAAAATGCCACCATCATGAAAGTCCATGCTCGCCACCTTCACTCCATGACCTACCAACTTGCCATGGAGGAAACTCATGCCGAGGAACATTTGAACTTACTTAGAGAAGCAATTGAAGAGTTCAAGGTATTGTTTGTGGCTTGGGTCAAAAGCTTTGATCCTGCAGATAAGTACGACGATGGTTGGGGACTTTTTACCTAGTGAAAGATTTGGACTAACCTGTTTTTTTCCTTTCTTAGTTGAAAAAAACCAGGATGAATCGACTCTTCTATCTCTCATTAACTATTATTGCAATTTCTTGCAGCCAATCGCGGAAACCAGTTGAAATTAAGGAACTAGATCTATCCGTACTGATTGTAGATACGCTGTATCTTGAAAAGGATACCCTGACAAAAGAATTAGGAAGCGATTTTACCTATTTTGAAACTGACTCCGGTTCGGTATTAATGACTTTTCGAGAAAGAAGATTGCTATTCTATAGCTTTCCGGATGGAAAATTAATCAAGACTCAGTCCTTTGAACGGGAAGGACCAAACGGAATAGGTGGATTTGTCACTGGGAATTTTATTGACACGAATTCAATCTATTTCCTTTCCCAGCAGAAAGAATTGATTAAGGCTGATTTTAATGGCACTGTAATTCAGAGATGGAAATTTCCTGAAATACCTACTGAGAGATTGTATCACAATTTTTCGACTTATCTATTTAATAAAATCCGGAAATCAGGAGACAAGTTATATTTCACTGATGTGCCATTTGTCTTTAAGGAAAGCTTTGCTGAATACGAAAAATGGGGAATTATCTTCGATACCAAAAAAGAACTATTTGACCATTTCTATTTCCGATATCCAAAGGATGTTCTTCAATATACAGATGACGATCAGTTGGGTCTATTTAGTCACACACTAAATATCAATACCAATGAGCACTTAGTATCCTTTTCAATTTCAGATTCTCTGCTTCAAATAAAAGACGGAAAGCAAACTTGGCATTATGCCGGAACGTTAGAGAAACTCCAATTTTTAAAAGGAAAAACTTCTCAGCAGGGAGAATATACCGTTTTCAATCCCAATCACGAAAGCAGCAAATACGAAGCGCTTGACATTGATACCCATTCTAAAAAAATATTGAGGACAGTAAGAATCAAAGGTCCTACTCTTGAAAATCCTGATCAGAAAAAATACAAGTTGTTAGTGTTGAACCCAGATTTTTCTAGAGAAGCTGAATTGTTTTTCAATACCAATGAAATGGGATCATACGGCTTTAATACGCCTAAAGGTTATGTTGTCCAGCTTCATACAAGAACTACAGATGATTTGGTCTCTTATGCTGTTTTAGATTTTTCAAAAATCAACCCATAAAAAAAACGAGACTTATTCAGTCTCGCTTTTTACTAGTTGTAGTTCGATTTCTTCACCAGATTCATCTAGAAATCTGTATTCCGTCACGGGTAGCGAAGAATCTTTGATCAGTTTTATCCATTTGTAATACTTGAAAAACCACCTCATCCGCTGGCTAATCAGGCCTTGGGTGAAGTATGCGTGCAGATAGGGGTGCAGCCCAATTTGTATTTTAGCCACGTTTTGGATGGTGGCAATGTGTGCTAGGTCATGCTCCAACTTGTCGGCAATCAGGATCGAAGCCTGAATCTTACCAGTTCCGTTGCAAGCCGGGCAAGTCTCCTTGGTCACAATATTGACTTCCGGTCTTACCCGCTGTCGGGTGATCTGCATGAGCCCAAATTTGCTCAGCGGCAATACAGTATGCTTGGACCTATCTAGTTTCATCTCCTGCATCATCACTTCATAGATGGCTTTTTTATTATCAGCCTTCTTCATATCGATGAAGTCTACGACGATGATTCCTCCCATATCGCGGAGGCGGAGTTGTCTGGCAATTTCTTTAGCAGCGACCATGTTGGTTTTCAACGCTGTTGATTCTTGGTCACTTTCTTGATTGGACTTGTTGCCACTGTTGACGTCGATGACGTGTAGTGCTTCGGTGTGTTCAATAATGACATAGCCACCCTGAGGTAAGCTCACCGTCTGTCCAAACAAGCTTTTGATTTGCTTTTCGATTCCAAAACTTTCAAAGAGCTTAACTTTACCGTTGTAAAGCTTTACAATTTTTTCTTTTTCAGGGACAATTGACCTGATGTAGGATCTGATCTGATCGTAAGTTGATTCTTCTTCTACGGTGATTGCGTCGAATGATTCGTTGAGCAGGTCCCTGATTAAAGAGGAAGCCATGCTCATCTCTCCGATGATTTTGTCCCGGCTCTTAGCCTTCAACAATTTCTTCATTCCTTCTTCCCACGTATCGAGAAGGTTTCGAAGGTCTTTGTCAAGTTCCGTCACGGATTGACCTTCGGCCACAGTACGGATGATTACTCCGAAGTTGGCAGGTTTGATAGAATTGATGAGTCTAAGAAGCCTTTTTCGCTCGTCGTTGCTTCGGATTTTCTTGGATACATTGACTGTATCGGAGAAAGGTACGAGCACCAGAAAGCGACCGGGCAGAGAGAGCTCACAGGATAGTCGGGGTCCTTTTGTAGAAATGGGTTCTTTGACGACTTGCACCAATACTTGATTGGTCTTGGATAGGACTTTTTCGATTTTACCGATTTTGTCTATCTCAGGATCGTTTTCGAAGCCTTTCAGCAGATAATTGTTGTAGTTGTTGTTGCGCACCATTTTGGTGAACTTCAACATCGAGTTGACATTTGGGCCTAAGTCTTGGTAATGAAGAAAGGCGTCCTTCTCATAGCCTACGTCAATAAACGCAGCATTGAGACCATTGACAATCTTTCTTACCGTTCCTAGGTAAATGTCACCTACTTTAAACTGATTGTCCATCCCTTCGGAATGAAGCTCTACCAGTTGCTTATCATGCAGCAGGGCAATCCGACTTCCGTTTTGAGCAGAATCGATTAACAATTCCGTACTCAAAATTTGGTCTTATATAATGTAAATGAACGTGTTGTTTTACTAAAAACAGGAAAAGAAGAAGTGTATTACTTCTTCTTATGTCTGTTTTTTCTAAGTCTCTTCTTACGCTTGTGCGTAGCGATCTTATGTCTCTTTCTTTTCTTACCGCAAGGCATAGTTTTTAGAATTTAAGGTTTATACTATTGATTTTTTAAAGTCGGTCAAGGTAGCTCTGAACACTTTCCAGAATCATTGGGTCCTGGGTCATTTTCTTTACTTCCTCAAACTGAGCTTTTGCTTTGTTCTTTTCTTTGGACTCAAAGTAGCTCACTGCCAAATAAAATTGACCCTGAAGATTGTCCGGGTGGTACTTTACCAATTCCTCAAATCGCTCAGCGGCTCTTTTATACTGTCCAGATTGCATGGACAGAATTCCCATGTTGAACAACCCATCCTCATTTTGTGGATCCGCTTCGAGAATTTCTCTCATCATCGTGATCCCTTGCATAGGATTGGCCGAAGATACATAAGTCATCGCCACTTTGGTTTTCAAATCCAATCGGCTTGGATCTTTATCCAAAACCTGATTTAGGTAGGTTCTCGTCTTTTCAGCAAGATCTTCCACTTTGGCTTTATCCAAAGCGAATGAAAATGCTTCATAGTAAGCCTTACCTGCTTCTTCGATCAACAACAAGTCTGTGGATTTCAGTTCAACTGCCTTTCCTAAGAAATAAGCAGCACTGTCAAACATTCCACCATTTTGATAAATTGAGGCTAGCGTTTTAGCAGCATCAATTCTTTCAGACGGCTCTCCAGAGGCAGTCAAAGTGGACTTCAACTGATCAGCTTGAGATTGATTGTCGGAAGAAAGCTCATTCGCATGCAATTCGGAAACATTCGGAGAAGAGTTCTCCGCTGTCATAGGGTCTTCTACGGCAGTGGTGCCTGCTTTATTGTCTACGACAACTTTTGGCAAAGCATACAATCCCGAGATGATTACTATTCCTAATACAATGAGAATGAGCTGAGATTTTTTCATCTGATAATAACTTGTTTTTCAAAGGTCAGATGGAATCTCGCATGAGGCACCCTCCCGAAAGATATCGGGACATTCCTCGATAGAACTTGCTTCATGCTCGATTTCATGTCAAATTAGCCTCGGACTTAGTCTTGAGGAGCCAATTCTTTAATCTTCTTGCTATTTTTGATCTTCTCTATAAACACTTTTGAAGGCTTGAAAGCCGGAATATAGTGCTCATCAATAACAATGGCTGTGTTTTTAGAGATGTTACGGGCGATTTTTTTAGCTCTTTTCTTATTGATAAAGCTGCCAAAACCTCTCACGTAAATGTTTTCTCCGTCAGCCATAGAATCCTTCACTACCTTGAAGAATGCCTCAATGGCTTGTGTAACATCATCTTTCTGGATTCCAGTTTTGTCTGAAATCTTGGTGATTACTTCTGCTTTTGTCACAGTGTTTTTAATTTAGAAATTACGAAATAAGCTTAACAACCTATTAACCAAGTGTTTTTGGGACTGCAAATGTACGAGAAGCAAGTCAATTAAAAAACATATTCAAAAAAATTACCTTGATTTGTATTAGAGATATTTACCCCAAATGAATCATAAAACCGCTGAAAATCAGGTCTTTTCCACTCAAATAATTTCTTGGTATCGGGCCAATCCAAGAGAACTTCCCTGGAGAGGCATCAAAGATCCTTATAAAATTTGGCTCTCAGAAATCATACTTCAGCAGACTCGTGTTGCCCAAGGGTTACCTTACTATTATGCATTTTCTGAGACTTATCCGGCTGTAAAGGATTTGGCACTGGCCCCCGAGTCCGATGTATTACGGCTTTGGCAGGGATTGGGCTATTACAGTCGTGCCAGAAATCTGCACAGCTGTGCAAAATACATCTGGTATGAGCTTGGGGGAAACTTCCCTGACAACTATCAAGATTTACTATTATTAAAAGGAGTAGGAAGCTACACGGCCTCAGCCATCGCAAGTTTTGCCTACGGAGAAGCCAAAGCGGTAGTTGATGGAAATGTATTCAGGGTACTGGCCCGATATTTTGGAATCGAGACCGACATCGCCACTGGAAAAGCTAAAAAGCAGTTCGAAACCCTTGCTGATGAACTTATTCCCCAGTCAAATCCCGGAGAGTTCAATCAAGCGATGATGGATTTTGGAGCAAGGTTGTGCGTTCCCAAAAATCCAGATTGTGAAATTTGTCCACTCAAATCTTCCTGCTTTGCATTTCAAAAAGGCCTTGTGAAAGAATTACCAGTAAAAATCAATAAAACCAAAGTTCGAGAGCGAAACCTCCACTACTATGTCATACAGTGTGGTCAAGACTATGTTTGGAATAAGCGCAAAGCTGGAGATATCTGGGAAGGCCTTCATGATTTTCCATTGGAAGAAAATAACGGAATAAGCTTTCAAGGACTTTCTTTGCCCACTTCTGAAAAACCTCAGTCTATTCCCAAAAATTACCGACATATTTTGTCGCACCAAAAACTTAATGCAAGTTTTTCTAAACTTGATATTCCAACTGAAAAGTACCTTGAATTAACACAATGGTGTGAAGAAGAGGGCTATTTCTTAGTTTCTGAAAATGAAATTGAGAGTTTAGCCAAACCCAAATTGATCGTAAATTTTTTGAACGATCAAGGGATTTGAGTAACTTCATAGCTTTCAATTTTTCAACCTAAACACATATAACTATGGCAGGAGTAAACAAAGTAATTCTGGTAGGGAATCTCGGAGCAGATCCCGAAGTGAAGTACCTTGAAGGAGACAATGTTGTTGCAAATTTTAGCTTAGCGACAACAGAATCTTACAAGGATAAGAGTGGTAACCGAGTAGATCAGACTGAATGGCATGATTTGGAGGTTTGGGGTGCTCAAGCAAAAGTCGTGGAGCAATATTTAAAAAAAGGAAGTCAGCTATTTGTAGAGGGAAAAATCCGCACAGAGAAATGGACGGATGAAAACAATCAACCGAGAAGGAGGACAAGAATTCGTGTGCTTAATTTCACCATGCTCGGGGGAAAGCCTGAAGGCATGGGCGGAGGCCCCCAAGCTACAGCTTCGCCAGCAGCAAATCCTAAACCACAAACTGCACAAACTGCGAGTACAGGGTCAAACTCTGCCCCGGATTTGGTTATAGATGATACCGATGATGATTTGCCATTTTAATTGATACTTGATTCCCCTGAAGTTGATTTTCAGGGGAATTGCTTATTTTTGCATCGAACATCTTTTCGCCTACATGGACGACCCCTACCCGAGTTACTATCTGCTTGCTCAGATTACCGAGCCAACATTTAGTTATTTCTTTTTCAATGGATTAATATTGGTTATTCTGTTGATAGGGTCTGCCTTGGCATCAGGCTCAGAAGTCGCATTTTTTTCGCTCACTAATGAAGAAATCGCCTCAATTCAAGAGTCGGAACCAAAAAAAGGCAAACAGGTGGCAAAGCTTCTTGCCAATCCAAAAAAACTCCTCAGTACCATTCTCATTTTAAATAACCTGATCAACATCGGTATGGTCACCCTGACAACGTTTGTTGCTTGGTCACTATTCGGTATGAATGCCACCGGAATTATCGTGATTTTGGTACAAACAGTGGGTATAACTTTTGCGATTGTCTTCTTTGGAGAAATCGTCCCAAAAGTTTATGCAAATCAGGCAAGAATCCCATTTGCCCTCACTTTAGCACCAATTCTCAGTTTTTTCTCCTCCATTTTGATGCCTATATCTTGGTTTTTAATGGTGTTCAGCAATCTCATCGAAAAACGTGTGGAACAAAAAGGATACTCACTTTCTGTTGACCAACTCAATCAAGCACTGGAATTAACTACTGAGGATACTCCAGAGGAAGAAAAAGACATTCTAAAAGGAATCGTAAATTTTGGAACACTGACCGTAAAACAAGTGATGCGAAGCAGAATGGACATCACTGCAGTCGATGGTGAAATAGACTTCCATGAATTAATGGATAAGATAAATAAGAGCGGCTACTCAAGAATTCCGGTTTTTGAGGAGACAATTGACAATATCTCTGGAGTACTCTATATCAAGGACCTTCTTCCTTTCATTGAAAAGGATGAAGATTTCGCATGGAAAGACCTCATCCGTAAAAGCTTTTTCGTGCCAGAAACCAAAAAGGTGGATGCGCTCCTCAAAGACTTCCAAAAAATGCGGGTGCACATGGCTATTGTAGTTGATGAATATGGAGGAACTTCTGGTTTGGTGACATTAGAAGATCTGATCGAAGAAATCATCGGAGAAATCAACGATGAATTTGATGACACAAATGATATCTTCTTCCAGGAAATTGACTCCGATACATTCATTTTTGAAGGCAAGGTCTCACTTAATGACTTTTGTAAAAAACTGGAATTGGATTCACAGGTTTTCGAAGAAGTAAAAGGCGAAAGTGAGTCGCTCGGAGGACTGCTTCTTGAGTTAAATTCCAAGCTTCCAAAAAATGGAACAAAGATTCAATTTGAAGATTTTGAGTTTACCGTTTTAGCAGTGGATGCCCGCAAAATCAAAAAAGTCAAAGTCCACCTCAATAATGGAGAAAAGGATAGCGCAGCTCCATTTACAGACTAAATTTTATTTTTTATTATATTTTGAAATATATATTAAAATCAAAATATTATTCTGCTTTTAAAAAAAATATACAAGTTGTATCATCCCCTTCTGAATTTTCTAAAATAAAAATCTTAGAAAAAAATCACTTTTTTTTTTGAAAACCCATTTTCTGTCATTTTACACTTTTTTATAAAAAAGTGGTTTAATTTTTTAGATAAAACATCATTGTAGCACAAGATTATTAATAATTATTCAAACTTTTAATGCTGAAATCAGTTTTGCTGAAAATACAATAAACTCAGATTTTATCAATAATACTTCATTATTAAGGTCGGTTCTTTGCCTTAATTTTAACAAAAGAATTTTTTTTTGTACTTTTTGGAAATTTTGAACCTATTAAATCAATTGAAAATGCAAGAAGGTTTATATCGATCGGAGTTTGAGCATGACTCCTGCGGTATTGGTGCGGTGGTCGACTTGAGTAATATTCCAACTCATGAGACAATCAGCGATGCCTTATATATGCTTAGTAATATGGAGCACCGTGGCGGAAGGGGTTCAGATCCCAAAACCGGTGACGGTGCCGGTATTTCTATTCAAGTCCCGCATCAGTTCCTCAAAGACGTAACAGCACGCACAGAAATCAATCTACCTGGGCCAGGGTTTTATGGCGTGGGAATGACTTTCTTTCCTAAGAATAAACAGCTTTATCATCGATCCAAAGAATTGCTCAATCAATTGATTGAGGAAATGGATTTTAATCTGATCGGGTATCGTCAGGTGCCTGTCGATGAGACTATCCCAGGATCAGGCGCATTAGAGGTAATGCCTAATATAGAGCAGCTTTTTGTCAGCCATAAAAAGGGGCTGACTGGAATTGAACTGGAAAGGAAACTTTATGTCCTCAGAAACTTTGCTACATCGGAAATCAATTCAAAAATTCCCGGTGTCAATCATGCCTTTTATTTTGCAAGCTTGAGTAGCCTGACACTTGTATACAAAGGTCAACTCAGAACTGATCAAGTGTTGGCTTTTTACAAAGACCTGCAAAACCCGAGAATTGAATCGGCATTCGCAATTGTCCATTCAAGATTTTCTACGAATACATTTCCTAATTGGAGACTCGCACAGCCGTTCCGCTTCCTTTCTCATAATGGTGAGATCAATACCATTCGAGGCAACTTGAATAAAATGAAATCAAAAGAGGCCTTGATGAAATCTAATCTCTTCAGTGATGAAGAATTGGCCAAGTTGATGCCTATTACGAATAAGTTGAATTCAGATTCTGCTAATTTGGATGCAATGGTGGAACTGCTTACCCTTAGCGGTAGATCTCTTCCTCATGCCATGATGATGCTGGTACCGGAAGCTTGGCAGGATAATCAGGTGATGGATCGAGAAAGAAAAGCCTTTTATAAGTTTCATGCATCTTTGGTAGAGCCTTGGGATGGTCCCGCTGCCTTACTTTTCACCGATGGAAAATCAGTAGGTGCAACTTTGGACAGAAATGGACTCCGTCCTCTTCGCTATTTTATTACAAAAGACAATCGACTGGTTCTTTCCTCAGAAGCAGGCGCATTGCCTATTCGAGAAGCTACCATTACAGAAAAAGGAAGAATAAGCCCAGGAAAGATGCTTTGGGCAGACCTTGAGAAAGGTCGAGTGCTTTTTGATGAAGAAGTAAAAGGTGAAATCTGCAGACGACAGCCTTACGAGAAGTGGGTCAATGAGCAGCGAACAAAGCTCCGATTTGTACCGGATCCAGAGGAGTTATCTCACCCTTACTCAACAGAAAATATCAAAAAATGCCAAACAGTATTTGGCTACACTTCTGAGGAGCAAAAAGTAATTCTTGGTCCCATGGGAGACACGGGCTACGAAGCCATTGGTTCCATGGGCGCAGACACCCCTTTAGCGGTGCTTTCTAAGCAAAGTCAGCATATCTCGAATTATTTTAAGCAACTATTCGCTCAGGTAAGTAACCCTCCAATCGACCCGATTCGCGAGCGATTGGTTATGTCGCTTTTCACAAGAATCGGAGAAGGGCACAACATTCTTGAGGAAAGTCCAAAGCACACGAAGCAAATTCACATTTCACAACCGGTTCTCTTGAACGAGGATCTGGAGAAAATCACCCGAATGGAACATTTGGGTTATCGGACTAAAAAGCTCTACGGACATTTTGTAGCAGACCATAAGCCCGGCAGATTACTTGAAGCTTTGGACAAACTTTGCGAGGAAGCCGAAGAAGCCATTCACGCAGGAAAAAATATCCTGATCATTTCTGATAGAAAAAGTTCTGAGGAATTAGCACCCATTCCATCGCTTTTGGCTATCGGTGCGGTACACCAGCATTTGATTATTAAAAAAATCAGGACTCGTGCAGGACTTGTTCTGGAATCAGCAGATATCCGGGAAGTCCATCATTTTGCCTTAGCTATCGGCTATGGAGTTTCCGCTATCAATCCATATCTGGCTTTGGAATCCTTGTTGGAAATGTTTGATAAAGGCCAATTGAAAAAAGTTAAGGACCAAAAAACTTTATTTGAAAATTATCAGGATGCCATCGGCAAAGGACTTCTGAAAGTTCTTTCGAAAATGGGTATTTCTACACTTCAATCGTATCAAGGTGCACAGATTTTCGAAGCACTTGGATTGGGACCTGAAGTTATTGACCGTTGCTTCAAGGGAACGATTTCCAGAATCAGTGGTGTATCATTTGATGATCTAGCTGAAGAGGTTTTGATTCGACATCATGCCGCGTATGAGACCCACAGTCCAATTCTGGAAACAGGGGGAGTATATCAGTGGAAAAGAAGAGGGGAAAAACACATGTTTAATCCTGAAACCATCCACCTTCTTCAAAAATCCACCCGATTGGGTGATTTTGAGCTCTATAAAAAGTTCGCTGCAAAAATTAACGAACAGACCAAAGATGCCTTGACGTTGAGAGGTCTGTTTGAATTCAAAAAACGAATCAGTGTCCCCATTGAAGAAGTAGAGCCAGCAGAGAACATCATGCGCCGCTTTGCTACTGGAGCGATGTCATTTGGTTCAATCTCTCACGAAGCCCATAGCACACTTGCAATTGCCATGAACCGTATCGGTGCAAAAAGTAATTCCGGAGAGGGTGGAGAGGATGAGATCCGCTATGACAAAAAACCAAATGGCGATTGGGAACGATCAGCGATCAAGCAAGTGGCCTCAGGCCGATTTGGTGTCACGAGCCATTACTTAACCAATGCATCGGAACTTCAAATCAAAATGGCCCAAGGTGCAAAACCGGGAGAAGGTGGGCAGCTGCCAGGTCACAAAGTAGATGAGTGGATCGGAAGAGTAAGGCATTCAACACCTGGAGTTGGATTGATTTCTCCGCCTCCACATCACGACATCTATTCTATCGAAGATTTGGCTCAGTTGATTTTCGACTTGAAAAATGCGAATCGAAAGGCTAGAATCAACGTCAAGCTTGTCTCTCAGGCTGGAGTTGGCACAGTAGCAGCAGGAGTGGCAAAAGCCGCAGCTGATGTCATTCTAATTTCAGGTGCTGATGGCGGAACTGGTGCTTCACCCTTGAGTTCCATCCGTCACGCAGGGCTTCCATGGGAGCTTGGTCTTTCGGAAGCGCATCAAACCTTAGTAAAAAACAACCTCAGAAGTCGAGTAGTCCTTCAAACTGACGGACAGCTTAGAACTGGACGAGATCTAGCAATAGCTACCCTTCTAGGTGCTGAGGAGTGGGGCATCGCGACAGGAGCACTGGTGGTTGAGGGTTGCATCATGATGAGAAAGTGTCATCTGAACACCTGTCCGGTAGGCATCGCAACTCAGGATCCTGAATTGCGGAAGCTATTCACTGGAGATCCGGACCATGTCGTGAACTACTTCAGGTTTTTGGTTCAGGACTTACGGGAAATCATGGCTTCACTGGGATTCCGAACCGTAGATGAAATGGTCGGACAAAGCCAAGTACTCCAGTCAACCGGCCATTTAAATCATTGGAAGTGGGATAAAGTCGATCTTTCTCCAATTTTCCACAAAGTGGAAGTTCCTGATCACGTGGGTATTCATAAACAAATCGATCAGGAGTTTGAACTGAAAAAAGTGCTGGACAGGCAGTTAATTAAAACAGCTACCCCTGCCTTGGAGCAAGCGATACCAGTTACCGGAAGTTTCCAAATCAAAAATATAGACCGCTCAGTGGGCGCCATGCTTTCCAATGAGATTTCTAAAATCTATGGGGGACAGGGATTGCCTGAAGATACGATTCAATTCAAATTCACGGGCTCTGCAGGTCAGACATTCGGAGGTTTCCTTGCCAAAGGTGTGAATTTCGAACTGGAAGGAGAAGCAAATGACTATTTTGGAAAGGGGCTATCGGGTGGAAAACTGATCGTGTATCCTAGTCGAAATGCCCGTTTTGCTCCGGAGGAAAATATTATCATCGGTAATGTGGCCTTCTATGGCGCTACTTCAGGTGAAGCCTATATCAATGGCAAAGGTGGCGAACGATTCTGTGTAAGAAATTCAGGAGTAAAAACGGTGATCGAAGGAATCGGAGATCACGGTTGTGAATACATGACCGGGGGATTGATGATCAATCTGGGAGAAATCGGCCGAAACTTCGCTGCAGGGATGAGTGGTGGTATCGCTTATGTTCTCAAGGACTACATCACCGAAATAAATACGGAGATGGTAGATATTGACATTCTTGAAGAAGATGACTTTGTCACAATCAAAGGCTATCTCAAGCGACATGTCAAATTGACCAACAGCAGACTAGGTCAACGATTCTTGGAAGATTGGGACAAAGCGAAAGAACTCTTTATCAAAGTCATTCCTAAGGATTATAAGGCCGTTTTGGTAAAAAGATCACAAGAACAAGCAAAATCACTGGTGTAAGATGGGAGCGAAAGAAGGATTTATTCAATTTAAAAGAGAAACACCTGTCAGTCGAGATCCAAGAGAGCGAGTCAATGACTACAGAGAAATATACGAGCCTTTTTCGGGCGAAAAACTAAATGAGCAAGCTGCACGATGCATGGATTGCGGAGTTCCGTTTTGTCATAATGGTTGTCCACTTGGAAACGTAATCCCGGAATTCAACGATGCGGTTTACAATCAGGAGTGGGGACAAGCCATCAGCATTTTGCGAAGCACAAATAATTTCCCGGAGTTCACAGGCAGAATTTGTCCTGCTCCTTGCGAAGCGAGTTGTGTCTTAGGAATTAATAAAGATCCGGTCGCCATCGAACTAATCGAGAAAAATATTGCTGAGAAAGCTTACGATCTTGGTCTAATTAAAGCTAATCCACCGAAGAATCGGACAGGAAAGAAAGTTGCAGTAATCGGGTCCGGTCCAGCAGGACTTGCTGCTGCAGATCAGCTTAATCAAGCGGGTCATGAGGTTACGCTTTTTGAAAAAGATGCAAAAGTCGGGGGATTACTCCGATACGGTATTCCTGATTTCAAACTTGAAAAGTGGGTCATCGACCGCCGAGTTGCTTTGATGCAAGAGGAAGGAGTGATTTTCGCCACCAATACAGAGATCGGGCAAACCATTCACACTGAGGAAATTCTAAAGACATTCGATGCCGTAGTTTTGTCTACCGGAGCGGCACATCCAAGAGCCTTGAATATCAAAGGGGACAATTACAAAGGCGTTCATTTCGCGATGGAATTTCTGGGCAAACAAAATCAGGTAATTGGTGGAGAGCTTGCTAATAATCCAATTTCTGCGGAGGGAAAACATGTCATTGTCATCGGAGGAGGAGATACAGGAAGCGATTGTATTGGAACTTCCAACCGACACGGGGCAGTATCTATTACTCAACTCGAGCTTTTGCCAAAGCCTCCAAAACAACGGAATTTCTTGAATCCTTGGCCTGAATGGCCTATGACTCTCAAAACTTCCAGTTCACACGAAGAAGGTGCGGAACGAATTTTCTCTATCCTGACCAAAGAATTCACAGGAAATGATGCTGGAGAAGTAACTGGTTTGACCTTAGTAGATATTGAATGGAAAGAAAATGGAGGCCGAATGACTTTTGAGGAAATGCCAGGTACAGAACGAACTGTACCCTGTGATCTTGCATTCATTGCAATTGGCTATTCAGGTCCAGCTCAAAATGGCCTATTACAAGCTTTTGGAGCTGAAACAATGGAAAACAGCCTTCCTAAATCAAAAAACTATCAAAGTACCAATCCAAAAGTTTTCCTAGCTGGCGATATGCGACGTGGGCAGTCCCTAGTTGTGTGGGCAATCTCAGAAGGGAGAGAAACTGCGGTAAAAGTGGATGAATACCTCATGGGTACTTCTTCCCTGCCTATGAAGGACGAATCCTTCTATCAGGTAGATGAGCAAGTCGCGGGATAATGTCAAGGCTATTCCCTCTGGGTTTGCCCTGACCTACCAATAGCACCCTGTTTAGTTGAACCACCTGCGATATAGAAAGCCACCTTTTGGGTGGCTTTCTTCATTTGGTTTAGTTTCCTCCACGTCTTTGTCGAGGCATATTACCTTTCTGGTGAACCTCGCCTCCCGGTCTTCGTTTCCCACGCTGCTCTTGTTTGATTTCCTCCCATTTGGTACGCTGCTCCTCGGTAAGGATCTCATTTACTTTTTCCTGATGGGCTTTCATTTCCCCGGATCTAGCCGCTCTTAATTCTTTTTCTCTTTCCATTTCAGCCTGTCTCTTTTTAGCCTGCTCCAGATTTAATTTCAAAAGCTGGGATTTTTGTTGTTCAGAAAGTTGAAGCTCCGTTGCCATTTTTTCAGTCGCTTTTTGAGCTCTTTCCTCAGGACTGGTTTGTTCTCTTTTTCCCTGTTGAGCGTTCACTTGCAAGCTGGTAAATACCAACAAAGCTGCTCCAATGATCCACATTTTCATACCTGTTTTAGTTTAGTTTCGAAGGTTAGACCTAAGAACTCAACCCTAGTTTAACAGCTCATTAAAATGGGATGTTAATGAATCTTAAAGCCAATTATTCCTCAATCAACTCCTTCCGTTCAGAAGCTCTCACATATTTGGGTTTGATCAGAAGTCTCAAGCTTGGGTCAAAGCTGAGGTAGTTCCAACTCCAATTCAGAAAGATGAATAGTTTATTTTTCACTCCAAGAATCGCCATCAGGTGCACAAAAAGCCAGGTCATCCAAGCCAGAAAGCCCTGAAATTTAAAAAACGGTAAATCTACCACGGCCAATTTTCTACCTACTGTGGCCATAGATCCCAGATCTTTGTATTGAAAAGGTATCAAATCCTGACCTTTTACCTGTCGAAAGAGATTTTTAGAAAGATTCTTGGCTTGTTGGATTGCAACTTGAGCAACTTGGGGGTGGCCTTTAGGGAAATTTCCCCCTGGTAAGAGGCATTGATCGCCTAGGACAAATACTCCTTCAGTATCAACTAGCTGGTTGAATTCATTGACAAGCATTCTGCCATTTCCTGCATATTGGCTGGAATCAAAGCCGTCGATCCGATTAGGCTTAATACCTGCAGCCCAGAGCAACGTTTGGGTTTCAATTGGCTCTTTTCCATTAAGCAAAACCTGCTTTCCGTTGTAATCCTGGACCATGGTACTCAGCATCACGTCTACCCCAAGCTTTTTCAAATAGTCCAGACTATGTGCTTGCGCTTCGGGCGACATCGAAGATAGGAGACTCGGTCCTGCTTCGATCAGGACTACTTTCATGTTTTTAAAGCTAAGCTCTGGATAATCTTTCGGGAATACATTATTCCTCAATTCCGCCATCGCTCCCGCGAGTTCTACTCCAGTTGGTCCTCCGCCAACGATGACCACATTCATGAGCGATTTTCGATCTTCGACATTTGCGATTGTAATCGCACGCTCATAATTGGAGATAATTTTATTCCGAATGTAAAGTGCCTCCGAAACAGTTTTCATCGGAGAAGAATAATACTCGATATTCTTAGCTCCAAAGTAATTGGTGTCTGCTCCCATAGCCAACACCAAAAAATCATAGTCAATGTGCCCGATATCCGTGTAGAGCCGCTTGGCTTTCTGATCTACTTTCAATGCCTCTCCCATTCTGAAACTGACGTTGGGAGTACTATGGAAAATTTTGCGAAGCGGAAATGAAATAGCACTTGGTTCCAACCCAGCAGTAGCTACTTGATAAAAAAGTGGTTGAAATTGGTGGTAATTGTTTTTATCCAGGAGAATGATCTGAAAAGCACTATTTCTAAGTTCTCTGGCAAGTTTGAGGCCCGCAAACCCTCCGCCTACTACTACTATTTTGGGAAGATTGAGCTTTGGAAGGTTAGGAATCGGTTGATTGGCAAAGTGGTTCATGGGAATTAGGTTTTTATCTTATACGAAGTCAAGGGAGTGTCGAACATAGGATTTCCAAAAAGTTACCCAATCTGAGAAAAAAAGAAGCCATTCGGCTAAGTGAAAAGAATTGCTAATTTTGCCCACCTCTAATAAATCAAATCCATGGGAAGAGCATTTGAATTCCGAAAAGAACGAAAGTTCAAGCGTTGGGACAAAATGTCCAAAGTCTTTACCAGACTGGGGAAAGAAATTGTGATGGCAGTCAAAGCCGGTGGTCCTGACCCAAACAGCAATGCAAAACTCCGCACTGTAATACAAAATGCCAAGGGTGCCCAAATGCCAAAGGATCGAATCGAAGCTGCGATCAAACGTGCATCCAACAAGGACGAGAAAGACTATGAGGAGATCGTATATGAAGGTTATGGCCCATTTGGAATAGCGTTTATAGTAGAAACTTCAACGGATAATACAAATCGTACAGTCGCTAACGTGCGTTCCTACTTTTCAAAAGCGGGCGGAGCAATGGGGACTTCAGGCTCAGTAAGCTTTATGTTTGACAGAAAAGCTGTATTTCGCTTTGATAAGGCTGATCATGATTTGGATGAATTAGAACTAGAACTCATCGACTTTGGACTAACCGAGATTGCAGAAAACGAGGGTGAAATCTTTGCTTATACCGAATTTGAAGATTTTGGCTCCATGCAAAAAGCATTAGAAGACCAAGGTATTGAAGTGATTTCGGCAGATTTTCAGAGATTCCCGACCACTTTGACTGAACTCACCGAAGAACAAGAAGATATTATCCACAAACTTATCGATCGTCTGGAAGAAGACGATGATGTCAACCAAGTATTTACTAACATGGCTTAGGTCTTGCCTAGCTTTTTTTTATGAATTTCAAAAGAAGACAAAATTTCCAGCCCTCAGACAAACTCCTTGTTTTGGTAGGAAGCAAGAATCCGGTTAAAATCTCCTGCACCGAAGATGCCTTCACCAGAGCTTTCAACAAAAGTTTTTTGGTGGAGGGAATTAATGCTGCCTCTGGTGTCTCAGAACAGCCATTGGGAGATCAGGAGACGCTATTGGGTGCAAAAAACAGGGCCCAGAATTCCATGGAGGTATTTCCGGAAGCAAATTATTGGGTAGGAATAGAAGGAGGATTGGATGAGGATGAGCGTGGAATGTTTGCTTTTGCATGGATTTATATACTTGATAAAGATGGTAAATCAAGCCAATCCAAAACCGGTACTTTTTACATTCCAAATGCTGTTGCAAAACTAGTAAAAGAAGGAATGGAACTGGGAGCAGCCGACGATGCAGTGTTCTCACAAGAAAACTCCAAGCAGCAGGGAGGCTCAGTTGGGCTTTTGACAAATGGAATCGTGGACAGAAATGAGTATTACCGTCAGGCGATTATTTTGGCGCTCATCCCTTTTTTGAATGAAAATCTGTTCTAAGGAAAAGTTATTCTTGAAAAAATTCAAGAAACAGAATGGGTTTTAAAAATTTTATAGATGAAATTGGATTTTTAGAATATTATTTCTTCATTTATAAAATATCAGTCTTCATTGACAAAAAATTGCATTTAATCATCTCTTGAAGTAAAAGTTGTTATAATCACCCCAACCTTAAGTCAAGTGCTAAACCTCCTCCGGGAGGTTTTATTTTTTCAGATTATTCAGGAAGTTGGTCAATGCTACCTTCCAATCTGTAGCGGCATCCCACTCTGGTCCGATATACAATTCGTCTCTCACGATCAATTTGATATAGTATTTCACCACGGTTTTGGATCCTTCTTCCCCACCTATTGGAGCAAGTCCCATACTCTGCATGAGGTCTGTTTGCCTACCCTCCACTTTGACCAACAGAAATTGTACACGGTCTCGAACCAGTTCCTGATTTGTTTTGGCCTCGGTTAACCATTCAATTTGATGAGGATAAAGATTCTCGAAAATTCCCTGAATCTGTGTTTTTTGAGCTGCTTGTTCAGCTAAAATTGCCTCCTGAGACTTTCCAAGTAAATCATACCTAAAATAACTAAGCGCACCAGTCTCGGCTGATGACCCTTCCAAAGGAATCCCCAATTTGAACACCTCCAAGTTGAGTGGGTTCCTTGGGAAGAATTTTTGTTCAGACTGTGCTGTTTCTTGACTGCTAATGCGAGGAAATTCTGCCACATCAATTACCAATAAATTTTTTGAACGCGTAGACTTTCCGGACTGCGCCAAAAGCGAACCTGCTTCGTTCCAGTCTTTTCCTGTGACCCCAAAAAGTGCGGTGGTGTTTACAATTTTGCCATCTCCACTAAATGGCCCAATGTGTATGCTGAGACTTTCCTTTTTTCTTGAAACCAAAATGACATTCTTTACCTGCCGCATCAAAAAGGCCTTGGCAAAATCTGCCTGTCGCGCCTCAGAAAGAATGACCTGTTCCAGTTCAAAATAGGCGACAGGATCAGCACCGGCCTCGATTAAATGAATGTGGACACTGTCGGCAAGCTGCTGCCAACTCAAAACAGGTCTGGATGCCGGATCAGTGGAAACCAAAACGACAGATTTGCCATCAAAAAAACTCTCCGGAATTCCTCCCTGAGCCAAAACGAAGTTAATTGAGCTTAAAAAAAGGAGCCCAAAACAGATATATTTCATCAATTTCAATAGCGGTGACAATAAGGCTAGTATTTTTACGAATATACATAACGATTTATGGATCACCAGATACATTTAAAATTGAAAAAAATCATCTTTTTACTTCTTTGCTCGATTTATTCAAGTCTTTCTTTTTCCCAAAGTATAGATTCAAAAAAGCTATTGAAGCACATTGAATACCTCTCTTCCGACGAATTAGCCGGAAGAAAGCCACTGAGTGAGGGAAGTTTGGCTGCTCGGAAATATATTCTCGATGAATTGACCGGGTATGAAAATGTGGAGGCGCTTTATCCGGATTTCATCCAATTTTTTTCCTTCACCAATCATTTGAAAAAATATGAGGATGCGGCAAATCTCGTGGCTTTCATTCCTGGAAGCAGTTCGAGAAAAGTCATTGTAGTCACAGCGCACTACGATCACGTGGGGACTGGAAGGGCCGACGCCAATGGTGACTCAATCTACAATGGGGCTGATGACAATGCCTCTGGTACTGCGGCTTTGATGGTGCTAGCTGAATATTTCTCTAAAAACAGGCCCCTTCACAGCATGATGTTTGTTGCATTGGATGCTGAAGAAATGGGGCTAAGGGGAGCGAAAGCGTTGGTAGATGATTTCCCATATCCTTTGGAGCAGATTCTCCTGAATGTAAATATGGATATGCTCTCCCGAAGTGATAAAAATGAACTTTATGCATCCGGAACCTATCATAATCCTCAATTCAGGCCTATATTGGAAAGAGCATCCGCAGGATCTAACCCAATTTTAAAACTGGGTCACGATGTACCTGGTACAGGAAGGGAAGATTGGACAAAATCTTCCGACCACGGTGCTTTTTTTGACAAGAAAATCCCACACCTCTATTTCGGTGTGGAGGATCACGTGGACTATCACAAGCCCTCAGATGAATTTAAAAATATCCAACCTGAGTTTTACATCAACGCTGTTAATCTGGTCTTAAAATGTGTCCTTGCACTTGATAAGGATTTATACAATGAAAATGAGAAGTAGCTTAAACCTGAAGTAATTAACCCAGTCTTTAATTTCACTTGTTTTGCCAAAGAATGATCTAATCACAAAATTTTTAATCTGGAGGCTTCGACACCTCAGCAATCAGGCTTTCATACTTATCCTGAGTGGTTTGATCGGAGTGTTTTCTGGTTTGGCAGCGGTCACTTTGATCACGGCGGTTCACGCCATTCAAAAATTCCTTACGGATGATTTTTATACCGAGTATGCCAATTTCATGTACATCATTTATCCCCTTATTGGGATTTCGTCTGCCTATTTGATCGGGAGATATATTTTAAAGGATATTGGTGGACATGGAATTCCTGATGTGCTTTTTAATATTTCTAAAAAAGCCAGCATCATCCCACGAGTCAAAATTTACAGTAGGGTGATTACTTCAGCCCTAACGGTTGGATTTGGCGGATCGGTCGGCTTGGAAGCTCCGATGGTGATGACAGGATCAGCCATTGGATCAAATGTGGGTCTCCTGATGCACCTAAATGCAAAAAAGAGAACCTTGTTGATTGGCTGCGGAGCAGCCGGGGCTATTTCTGCAATATTTGGAGCGCCTATCGGAGCGGTTATTTTTGCTATAGAAGTAATCTTATTAGAGATCAGTACTGCCAGCTTCATTCCTCTATTGATAGCCTCTGTGATGGGCTCGCTTACTTCCATGATCCTGATTGGTGATGAGTCACTCTTTAATTTCGATTTAAAGGAATCCTTTATCGCAGCTCACATGCCCTATTACCTTTTGCTGGGGATTATCTGTGGGCTTGTCTCCCTCTATTTTAGTAGAATGGTGAGAGCTACGGAAAAAATCATGGATGACATCGGCGATCAATGGATGCGAACGATGTACGGGGGGGCAATATTGGGAATTATGGTATTTCTTTTCCCTCCCATTTATGGAGAGGGATATGGAACACTCAATATGCTCATCGACGGCAATTCAGGTCAGATTCTGGATAAAAGTCCATTTTTTTCCACTATTGAAAACCCAATAATGATTATCATTTTCTTAGGACTCATTGTATTAGTCAAGCCAATTGCTTCTGCTGTGACTATCGGATCGGGTGGTAGTGGAGGGATTTTCGCTCCTTCCCTTTATGTTGGGGGAATTGTAGGATTTCTTTTTGCTTACTCCAAAAATATGCTGGGATTCCATATTCCATTACCAATGGCACACTTTACGCTCGTTGCGATGTGCGGACTTATGGCGGGAGTCCAACATGCGCCCTTGTCCGCCATATTCTTAATTGCAGAAATTACGGGAGGATACGAGCTTTTTGTCCCTTTGATGTTTGTTTCGGCGATTGCTTATACTACTACTACTTATTTTCAGAAAGACAGTTTGTACAAACTTCAACTCAAAGATCAGGGCAAACTTCTCCCAGAGACAAAAGATCAAGAGCTGTTGGACGCCATTGATATTTCTCAAGTAATTGAGCGGGATTTGCTTCCTATCCATCCCAATGCGCAACTCAAAAACCTGATTGATCTGGTAAAAATCTCAAAGAGAAATATTTTTCCAGTGGTAGATGAAAATCAGTTACTAAGGGGGATTATTACACTCGATGATTTTAGAGATATAATGTTTGACACTGAAAAGCAGGAAACAGTATTGGTAGGACAATTGATGCATAGCCCCCCAGAAATCCTATTGGTTACTGAAAATATGCAATTAGCAATGGATAAATTTGAAAGATCCGGTGCATGGAATCTTCCTGTAGTGGAAGATGGAAGGTATTTGGGCTTTGTTTCCAAGTCTCGAATATTCAATACCTATCGAAAAAGACTGATTCGTCAAAAGCAGGATTAAGCCCAAAATAGAAGAAAATTTGGATCACCGAATTATCCACGTATTGGCCTATATTTCATCTTGATTTTCTTGCAGTTACCTATTATTATCCACAAAATCGAATTTAGAATAATAGGTTTATTTAATTGATTTTCAACAATTTGTAAAGTCAAAGTTTGCAGGTGTGGATAAATAATCGGAAATGTGGATAAATTTCTCTTGCGTTTTTTAAACTTCGAATACAGCATTTTAAAGGCCTTTTCCCACACCAAAATTCCAATTCATTTATCACCAAATTTTCAGCAGCAAACCTTTAATTTTAAAATAAAATTTGGAATTAAATCCCGCAATCTTAAAGCAATAATATTTAACGGATAAAAATTAAAAGCTTAATCAATGCAATATTGATTTTATACTATTTTAATATGTAAAATTCAATAAAATCAAACACCAAACCCAACTGGTTCAAGATTATTCATTTGTCTCAAAATCCATGTTTGCCTTCCTCGAATGTAAGCTGTGGGATTGGAAGGCTTCCACCTCCGGGGATTTGGCAAAACTGCGGCAATCATTGCCGCCTCATTCCGATTTAGCTTCGATGCAGGCTTTTTATAGAATGTTTGCGCCGCTGCTTCAATTCCATAGATGCCATCACCCATTTCGATCACATTGAGATACACCTCGACAATGCGTTCTTTAGACCAAAAGAACTCCACCAAAACTGTAAAGTAAGCTTCCAGGCCTTTTCTGATGTAACTCCGACTGGGCCAAAGAAACACATTCTTCACTGTCTGCTGCGTAATAGTACTTGCGCCCTTTATTCGCTTGCCTTTTTTGTTGTTTTCCCAGGCTTTTTTCATTGCTTCAACATCAAAGCCATTATGGTCCAGAAATTTTTGATCCTCAGCAGCTATCACAGCTTGCGGGGCATTTTTAGAAATTTCAGAAATAGAAACCCAGTCTTTATACAATCTAACTTCTTTTTCTGAGTCAAATGCCTGTTCAAAAACCCGTATGACCATCAACGGAGTGATGGGAACGGGTATAAATCGATATATAATCACAAGACCGATAGTAAGCCCAAAAAACCAAAGAGCAGATTTCCAAAATATTCTCCAAATTAAGCTTACTATCCTCATGCGTTTCTATACCGTTGCTTTTGCCTGCACAAATTGGTAGAAAAAAACTGCATTTTCATCTTCTAGAATTCGATCCAGTTCAAATTCCATCTGATCAATGTCATTTTGGGTGACTGAACCAGACTCCAAAAGTCCCGGGGCCACACTTTTCATGAGAATCTTCCAAAAATCTATAAATCTCTTGAGTTCAGCCCGATTACTTTGGTCGAGATGAAATCCATTACGCAGAAGTTGAATTTCCTTAAACCCTGCATGAAAAAGTAAATTGCCCAATTGACTGCCTACATCTGGATTCCCACCAAAACTTAATTGCTGTTCATTGTATTTTTGATAGTAAAAATCCATGGCAGGAGATTTTGGTCTACAATAAAATGTAGAATTAAAGACTTCTGTGATGTGAATTTTTGCGCTAGGTAAAAGATGTTCCCTTACTCGGCGGAGCACCTGCAGAGGATCGGTCATATGCTCAAGGGCCCAACAAATAAATGCTGAATCGAATTCTTCACCTAAAACTAGCTTTTCAGCATTTTGATGAACAAATGTAACCCGGTCAGAATTGTCTTTCAGGTTTTCCTGAGCCTTCGCCAATTGCGCTTCAGAAAAATCTACCGAAGTGATCTTCAACTCAGGATACAGCCCCAACAACACGCCCGTCTGGGCACCGACACCGCTACCTATCTCAAGAAGTTTATTGCATCCCGAAAAATCTACTGTCGGATAAATGAGCGGTGCCAAAAAACCTGCTTGATCAATTAACCTCTGCTGCTCCTGAGAGTTGAACCCATGAATATATTTTTCCATTACTATTTAAGACAGATACTAAGGGGTTACGGTTTTTTTTAAAATAACCGGGGCAGCAAGTTTTGAAGCCACACTTTCCATGAAAAACTTTAAGTCACCATAACTATTCGGCAATATCAATGGATTTTTGATTTCCAATCTTGCAGTTATTTTAAAAATAGATCCGAGCTCTTCAGTCGAATAGGTAAATCCAAGGGGTGAACCAGCGATTGTGATGGATTCATTGGTGGGGTAGTCATCGAGTTCATAGCCTTCCGGGATGATTAAATTTGCCGTATATGTTTCATTGAACGCATATTCAAAATCAATCGGAAATACTCGAAAATCCTGAGTAAATGGATTTGAAGAAAACTCAGAAATCTGAATCGGATTGAAAACGATCAAATCCATTTCAGCAGCATTTTTCAAAACTGACTGAAAATTTATATTGACGATATTCTTCTCTTTCAGTTGATCATCTACACTCACATTTCGGATTTCATAGGCTGTGTAATTTTCACCGAACATATCCTTAAGCGGTTTATTATTTTTCTCAAGAATGTGCACCTGACGCGCTGTGGCTAAGCCTTGATAAAAATAAGTTCGGATGGTATTGTCGATGATCAAATCTCCGGACTCCGTGTCAAGCTTTATGTTGGAAAAAACCAGTTTATTTGAACTGTGCTTGATGTCTATTGGGATAAGTCTACTGGCATTCTTTTCCAGAAAAAGTCCTGCTTTCACATGCTTATCCAAATCCACATAGCCAAATGGAGCTAGTGGATCACTCAAGTCCAAAAACTGAAGCTTTCCGTCAAGCTTAGTAAGAAGTAGAATTTCATCAAATTGATTTAAAAAAGGAAATGACACTATCTCACTTCTACCGTATCCTTTACTCCCAATCAGTACTGGATTGCATTCTATCCCCTGGGACTTGAGTATACCCATATAGGCTAAAATAAGCTCGCCTGGCGCTCCTTTTTTTGATTTGAGTAATTGGGGAAGTGTTTGTTTGGTATAGATCCAATCCGCCCCTTCATTGATAAAATTATCTCTCACATAGTAATATGCCACTTCAGCTTTTTCTTTCTGTGATCCCTTACTAAGATCCAATGATAAAACTTCTCGTTCCAGTGGATTGGTTCGATAAAATCCTTTTCCAGAATAATATTCAATCAACTCATCTCCAAGCTTTTCCCAAGTATTTAAAAAATCTGTCCATTCAGGTCCGGAGGTGGTAGTAGCACGTTGATATTTGGAAAGTTGAAACTCCACCCGATCCACATAATCCTGGTAATTCTTCATATAGGGCTCTCCCTTGAGCGAATGGAGATCCCTAAGAGTCCAGCTATAAGTGCCATTATCCGCGTTTTTCACTAATCTATGAAAGAAGTTATCTCCCTGCCCTATCATTTTGTATTCCAGCTGTGGAATCATCGTGATCTGATATTTAGAAAAAAGCACCGGAATAGTTCGTTGAAAGGACCAACCATCCAGAAACTCAATGTTTTTATCTGCCTTCTTGTAAGAATATTCAAGTATGGAACCTACCTGAACATTTGGAAAAGAAATTCTGTATTCCTTATAGCCATTTCCAAGATCCACCTGAAAAATACTTTCCTTTCCTAGGGTAGTTACCACAGGAACACCATTTTCAAAATTGGTAATCTGAGCCTTGATTCCATTGACCACTTCTACATTGGTAGTGCCTGCAAAATATTTGATCAGGATATCCGCATTTTCTTTGCCTGCATCAGTCAGAATTTTAATTCGATAGAAATAATTGGTTTCGAGAATGGAGCTGAAAAAGCGAGAGTCAGCAGATGCTACCAAATAAGCTGCAGATGCCCCTGGCTCGTAACTCACCTCCTTTAGATCAATTTCATTTTGGGTAAATCCACCCATCTTGGGTGTTTGCGCAACCACAAGCAAGGGAAAAAAAATCGTGCAGAAAATAAATGATAACTTATTCATAAGTGGATAAATTACTTAATGTTGATTTTGTGAAAAGGATCGTGCGGTCAAAGGCCGTGTTGATTTTTTTTAACAGCTCAGTTTCTTGATCCTTTTCCGGTTTTTCTGAAAGTTGGAGACTAATTTCACGACGTACTTTCAGGGTTTTTCCTTCAAGTATGATGGATAAAAATCCGCTCAGGTTTTCTTCATTCAGAATCACCTCCGGGAAATTTCCTTCGGGTTGCCAAGCTTTGGGGAGCTCAATTTCATACTCGTCCACTTGCTTGAGGGATTTGTTCTCCAAATGACTGGGCCCCAATTTTCCCAAAAATGATTTCAAAACCACTCTTTTCGCTGTGGATTGGGAAAATTTCTGAACCACCCCTTCATAGTTGATTTCAGACTTGGGGAGTGAGTCCTGATTCAGGATATCAATGTTGTAATTCTGGACAATCAATCCTGAAATCGCCGAATTTCTATTGAGGAAGTCCCGTTGTTGACGTTCGTCAAGGTTATTCTTGATGTAGCTCATTCCTTGTGAAAAATTCCCGAATAATTGTTGTTTAGCGCTGATTGTAGCATTCCCCTGCGGATCAATGATTACTCTTGACTGCGACTGAATTAGATTCCATTCCTCCGTATCATAAGTGGGGGTTTTTGTCAGATATCCACCGCCCTCTTTGGTCACCAATACATATCTATCACTCGTGAAGTCTCCCAGAAATCCTGCCGGAAGCAGGTTGGAGGTACATTCCAGCCAGATGGGATTCGAATCTGTCGGAACTTGTAGGATCACATGGTTGAATTGGAGTGCTGAAAATTCTGTCTCAATAGCTTTGGCATCTGAACCAGCACGGACGAGTGTATAATTTGACGGAATTCCCACGGTCGCCAACATTGCTTTCATCAGGTTAGTGAGTGCCTTACAGTCTCCGTAAGCATTCTTGACCACATCCGTAGCTGTCATGGATTGCCAGCCTCCGATTCCCAATTGAATACTTACATACCTGAAATTTTTCTGAAGGAAGGTATATAGGATTTTTACCTTTTCGTAAGGTTCATCCACTCCGACTACCATTTCATGAAGCCTTGCCTTGAAATCATCAGGGAGGGAATCTCTACCTTTATTTAGTTCATTTTGCCAAGAGGCAAGTTCCGACCAGTTATTCATTTGACCTTGATATTGACCTAGGGCAAATTTGATCGGTGCCAAAAGTAATTTTGAATCCGCAGGCTTCCCTTGAGCAGCTATATTTTGTTCTGACCAGGTGATTGTGGAAATACCACTTACTTCTGATTGAGTTTTTTCACCTGATAAACTGATCTCCTTATACTTCACTCCCAAGTCGGCCGGATAGATCACAGTATAGGTAGATTCTTTTACTTTTTGATTGATATGAGGCACTGGTGACCAACTGGGAAGGAAAAAATTGGACTTAGAAGATACCTCCGACCGGATCGTCACTTCAACAGGATATTTGACCGCAGTGACATCGTAGTATTTATATCTTACATCTTCAAATACAGAAACATTTGAAATGTAAGGCCTATCGCCCATATCTTTCAGTCTTGCTTTCTTGAGTGATTTTCCAGTAAGACCATCCTTTATTTCCAGCTCAAAACTCTTAATTTCATTTAGTTTATCGTAAGGAAGTGCGGTGGAAGCATGATTAAGCCCATCTGCCGAAGTAATGGTAAGCTTCCGCTCATCGACAAGTGTATAGGTAAAATCTGCTTTGACCGTTAAAGTCTTCCTTTGAGCAAGAGTTGAATAGAAAGGAACTTCTTTTTGAATTGAGACGGTGTCTTTGAACATCACAAACTCAGAAATCAGAAAAATTCCCAAAAGGACTTTAAACATTGAATTGCGGTGAATTTTGAGCAAAATAGGAGATTAGTTTTTATTCATTACATCACCTATAAATTATTTTTAAAAATATAATTTCATTAAACTTTTTTTGTCATTAACCCGCTTAAAATTGAATTCAAGGTTAAGACTCTGTTTTGTTTTTAAGAAATAATCTCTGCTATTTTGATCTTTTACCAAATCCAAATTAACAATGACCCCAACAGTAATCGGCAGTTTTGAAGAGTTTGAAAAGCATAATGGAAAGGAGCTTGGCACTTCGGAATTTTTCAAAATTACCCAGACCCAAATCAACCTTTTTGCCGATGCGACACACGATCACCAATGGATTCATACTGATCCTGAGCGGGCAAAGGTAGAAGGTGCCTTCGGAAACACGATTGCTCATGGTTATCTGACGCTGAGTATTGTCCCCCACCTTTGGGAGCAAATCGTCCGGGTAGAAAACCTCAAAATGATGATCAACTATGGCATCGAAAATCTGAGGTTTGCCCAGGCCGTGACTGTGGATAGCGAAGTACGATTGGTAGCCAAATTGAAAAATATCGCAAATCTCCGTGGTACAGTAAAAGCTGAAGTGGAAGTTAAACTGGAAATCAAGGACCAAAAAAAACCGGCTTTCACCGGTGTTTTGATTTTCTTGTATCACTTCAAATGATCAACTACGTCCTTTTGATAAAGTCTTTTACCAATCGTGTCTAATGGAGGAATTGAATATCCAATAGGTGAGTTTAATCCCAACTTTCGTATTTTCTCATAGAAATCCTTTAATTCCTTGAAATGGGTATCGTCCTTTAATACCGTTTCCATTTTTTCTGATTCTTTTTGAATTTTTTCTGCTAGGGTTTCCATTTTAGAAATAATTTCTATTGTGTAAAAATACTTTGAATCCATTTCTCGCAATGAATTCAGTTAGGAAATCATTGTAATTTCTGATAAGGGGTCTTAAATTTTCATTTTCGGAATAATCCTCTATTTCTAACCTTAAAATTCTCTTTAAAGTTGTGATATTAATCATTCTTCCATGAGAATGCCAGATTTTATTATCTCCCAATTTATCGGCAATTTCTTGAGCTCTCATTTCCTTTTCATCTTGGGTCACCATATTTCCTATTTTTTCGGGATCAGTTCTGTGGCATTCCCAATCTTGAAACTTGAAATCTACCAACCATTTCTTAAGTAAGGTAATAGTCAATTCTTTTGCTTGTTCATAACTTCTAAGCATTGCTAAATCTTGATTTTGCAAAATCAAAAACTCTGCCTGAGAAATAGTTCCTGCCTGGGCCTTGGCTAATAATTCATTTACCTTGTCAAGGTAACCTAAGGCTGGAACATATGTTGTTCCGTTAAAAACCTGCGGGTCAATTGGACCAAGAGAAGAAGAATAATCCATAAAAATTTTATCTCCAGACATACAAAAAATTGTTCCAGCCGACATAGCATAATCCGGTACTACAAAATAAACTTCCTTATAATGGTATCGAATAATTTCTACCATTTTCTCAACTGTTTCCGCACTCCCTCCTGGAGTATTCAAAATAATTGTTAATCTGTCTCTCGGATCTTCCTCCTCGTCAACCTTTAAACTTTCAATAAAGTCCCTAAATAGTTTTTCATATGAAGGATGAATTTCACCAAAATAAAAAACCACATCCGAATTAAAATAAGTCTCCAACCTTTTTAAGTTGTCAGTTAAAATCTCCTTAATCTTTTTATCAAAAATCTGCATTGCGAAAAATGGTTATTATATGACTCTAATTATTAATTTAAAAAAATTTCTTTGGAAAATTCGACAAATCCAAATTTTAGTCATCATGAGAACTCAGATTATTATTTAAGTTCATTTAAAGAAAATTAAATTTTAACTAGCTCTTCAAATACACTACTGCTTCTTAAAGAGAAAAGTCATCCCTCCTTGCTTCAGCGTAACCTCGCTTTTTTCAGGATCAAAGATAAAAATCGCCCCAGCCTGCTTGAATTCAAAGGTGTGAGGTGCAGTTGGCTCGAGTGCTGTGGCTGCCTGACCACTTGGCTTGGCGATTAACTTATTTCCTTCACGCTCAAAAATCAGCTTCAGTGGAATTTGATCTGAGGCATACTCTCCCTCATAATTCTCCAAATCTTCAGCACTCAATGCCAGCGTCTTAAAGTTTGGAATGGTGAAATCTTTCTCGAAATAAGAATTCAACATGGCTAACAAAATTTCATTGTTGTCATAATTCAATCCATTGGAAAGTACAGAAATCGTCACCTTATCCTCAGGAAAATAAGCTAAGAATGACCGGAAACCATCGACACCTCCCGAATGACCGTAGCTTTTTCGTTCATAGAAAGGATAGGAAAACATTCCTCGTCCGTAGCCATCCTTCATCTCCATCATTCTTTTAAGGTTCTCTTCAGAAATCAGCTTCCCAGAAAATAAAGCATAAATGAAGCGATTCAAATCTTTGGCGTCAGAAGCAATTGCCCCTGCACCGAGCGGTATGCTCGGGTCAGTTTCGACATCTTTAACCCATTTTTCTTTGTAATTGTAAGAATAACTTTCTCCCTTACTGGGATCACTTGCCGCGAAAACAGAAGTACTTTCCAAATTCATTGGTTTTACAATTTGTTCTTCCAAAATCTTAGGAAAAGACTTTTCATTAACCTGCTCTAAAATATAAGTCAACAAAACAAAGTTGGAATTGCTGTAGTCTGCCTTAGTATCTGGATCAAAGCTACTACCCCCTTTTACAATGATTTCCACCAGATCATTCTCTGAAATGGGTTTGGTGTTGTAGCTGAAATAATCCGGATTGTTGGTGAAATTATGAATTCCACTTCGATGCTGAAGTAGCATACTCAGTGTAATCTTTTCCGCGTTTTTGATCTGTGGATAGAAATCAGCCAATTTCTGATCGAGTTTGAGCTTTCCGGCTTCCACTGCTTTCAATACCAGCACCGTTGTAAACATCTTGGAAATTGATCCGATCCGGTAGTGAGTTTCGGTGGTTGCTTTGATTTGAGCATCATAATCTGCATATCCCAAGGCTCTTTCGAAAACAGGTTTACCTTCAGTTGCCAAAAGCACTGTCCCCATGAATTTATCATGCTTTTCCAGGGAATCAAGGAATTGATTAAGCTTTGAAAAATCCTGATTTTGGGCAAAACACGTGGAAATCGCAGTTGCAAGGAAAAATAGGATTGTGGCTGATAATGTCTTCATTTTGTCAATTGTTAAATAAAAAAACCTTCCCAAAAATGGGAAGGTTTGAGATTTAATCCAATCTATTTCGCTCTTCGGAGCTTCCGGTGTTAGATTTGACTCGGAAACTTTCCCCTTTGGCAAAGTTGTATCTCAGGGTGAACCTTACTCCCTGATTACTTCTATACTGTCGGAAGCTCGTGTCAATATCCGCAAACTGAACATTAGCTTTGATGACTTGGCTACGGAAAAGATCCGTTCCGTTGACTGAGATGGAAAGTTTGTCTTTCATTACTGACTTAGTCACGCCGGCATCCACCCACCCAAATCCACCAATTCTACCTTGACCCCAGATCTGTGGCCCGAGATACATGCCCATTACTTCCATTCTAAATCCTTTTGGCAAGGTGAAATTTTGCTGCGTCCGAGCCATATAAGACACTTGTTCTACATCCAGGAAATTCTCTCCAATCTGAGTTTGGAACTGATTATAGTTCACCTGTATCATGTTCGATGTATTCCACCACTTTTTGATCTCCACAGGGACAATAGCTCGGAAATTGGCGTTCCGAGTTTGCTCAAAATTGTCTGTGAAAGTAGTAGTGGTCCGATCCTCCTGATTTTGTGAAAACACCTGCATAAAGGCATTCTCAGTGATACTGTAACCTAGGGTAAATTGATAGACCCCCTTGACCACGTGATTCATATCAAAGTTGGTCGAATATTGCGGCTGTAGATTCGGGTTGCCTTGCTCTGAGGTCAGGGGATCAATGTAGTAGATAAAGGGATTGAGCAGCCTGTAATTTGGACGGGTTATCCTTCGGTTGGCATTATACACTACTTGATAGTTATCGCTCACTTTGTGCTGCACAAATACGCTTGGAAACAGATTGAAATAGTTCTGTTTGTTCACCTCGTTTAGCGTGACCGAGTTACCGATGATATCGGAATATTCTCCTCTCAACCCTGCCTGATAGCTTAGCTTAGGATTGAATGAGCCCTTCAAAGACGCATATGCAGCGAGAACATTTTCATTGTAGACAAACCTGTTCGAATTAGGATCTTGTTCAAAAGGCCCTTCATTTTGAGCTCTACTCAAATCCAGATCATTGTCAGACTCTACCCAGCTTCCTTTCAGGCCTGACTCGAATGTTTTTCCACCTTTCAGAGCTTTGGTGAAGTCCACCTTTGCGGTAAAAATGGTGTAATACATATCATTCAGCGTCCGAATTTTATCGGTATTAGCTAAACCTGGATCATTATTTTCTGCCCAATACCTGTTGTCCAGTAGTGAGGAACTTTCGGAGGCCATGATTGTAAAATCTACATCCGCGGAAATTTTGCTTCCGAGCGTATCCAGTTTGGCATCATAGTGCAAGTTGGTAAACAGGCGATCTCTACGCCCTTTAGAATCATTCAAAGACTCAAGAAAATTATTGAATTGCTGTCTGGGGTTAGTAATTACTGTTTCTGACAAACTGGAATTAACATCTGTGGAAGTAGAGGCCTGCACGTTCAATCCTAAGTTTTGATTTTTGTTTAATTCATAGTTTGCCGAACCGTTGAATGAGGGTGTTTTATAACGGGAAGTGATTCTGGAATTCTGATTGAAATTGGATATTCCTTGCTCAAGAGTAAAATTTCGATTGATGTCAATATCATTGAATTGTGCAAATTCATTATAGTTGACTGTACCGGTAGAGGACAATTTCCCCTTCTTTACATTCAGCGTCATTCCGGCATTAGGTGCGAATTGCCCATTATATTGACCTCCTACCTGAATATTTCCAAAAACCCCGTCCACATTATTCTTTTTCAAAATAATATTGATCACACCGGCAGAACCCTCCGCATCAAATCGCGCTGATGGATTATTGATCACTTCTATACTTTTGATGTTGTCAGCAGGCATGGATCGCAGGAAATTGGCCAGATCAGTTGAACTCATATAGGTGGGTCGATCATTGATCATTACAGTAGCACCAGTGCGGCCGTTCAAATTGATATTGCCATCCTGATCTACAAATATCCCTGGAGATCTGCCTACTACGTCCAGGGCATTCGAGCCCTCGGCCATGACAGTTCCTTCAATATTGATGATCGTCTTGTCAGCTTCAATTATTATCTCGGGACGGGAGGCTTTGACGGTCACTTCATCCAGTCCGGTCATTTCATCCGAAATCTTAAGTGTTCCAAAATCCTTATTTATCCCTGGAATAAGATCGAAGGGATCAGTGGAAAAAGCCGCATAACCAATGGAAGATACTATCAATTTTACCTTGGCTGTTTTGGTTGATTCAATAAGGAAAGCTCCGTTCTCATCTGAGACTGCACCATCTACCAACGTGCCGTCCAAAAGGACAAGAGCTACGTTGGCATAGGGTACTGGTTCACCTTTTTGGTCGGTGATTTTTCCGGATATTTTAGCGACCTCCTTAGGTGTGGCGGCTAGATTGCTTATCCCCAGAAAATAAATAAGCATGGATAGAAAAAGAAAGGTAGATGTTTTCATTTTGAAATAGTTGGCTTAGTCAATTCGATATGCCACTCTATAGGAAAATGAAGTGCCAAGCCTCTGAATCTGCTCAAAACAGCCAGAAAGGCATTTTTTTTTATTTTTCAAAAATTTGAATGTATCAATTCCGAACAGTATATTCTTCGGTTTAGGACAAAAAAATCCCCGAACAGATGCTCGGGGATCTTATTTCTTAACCTAAGGATTTGCCTTATTTGGCAGCCGCAAAACGCTTGCTTACCTCTTCCCAGTTGACCAAATTCCAGAAAGCGGCTACATAATCAGGTCTTCTGTTTTGGTAGTTTAGATAATAAGCATGTTCCCACACATCAAGGCCTAGAAGTGGTGTTCCTTTGATTTCGGCGACATCCATCAATGGATTGTCCTGATTAGCGGAAGAGACCACCTCGAGCTGTCCGGAAGTAGTTACGATCAGCCAAGCCCAGCCAGATCCAAATCTTGTTGCGGCAGCTTTGTTGAAGGTCTCTTTGAAAGAATCAAAATTAAGAAACTTAGCATTGATGGCGCTTGCAAGATCGCCCTGAGGTTCACCTCCACCGGATGGAGAGAGGATGTTCCAAAAAAGACTATGATTAAAATGTCCTCCGCCGTTGTTTCTGACTGCGGCATTTGAGCCAGCTACTTTCATCAGTTCTTCGAGAGACTTACCTTCCAGATTAGTACCGGCTACGGCATTGTTCAGGTTGGTTACATAACCGTTGTGGTGCTTTCCATGGTGAATTTCCATTGTTCGAGCATCAATATGAGGCTCCAAGGCATCAAAAGCATAAGGTAGATTGGGAAGTGTAAAAGCCATATTATGTTAGTTTTGAGTTAAAGAATTTTATTTAAATGAGTTGTTAAACTGTGATTTGTCAACCGCTCCACTCGAAAAAAGGTTCTCCAAAGCTAAAAAAAGCCTTACTCGCGCAATCTTTTGAAAAATTCCAAAACCAAACTTTCCGACTCTTTAGCTAAAATTCCAGAAAAAACCAGAGTCTTGGGATGAAGCATGGCAGGATTACTTTGCCTGAAACCTCTTTTGGGGTCCGAAGCTCCAAAATACAATTCACTGATCTGAGACCAATACAATGCTCCTGCACACATGGGGCAGGGTTCCAAAGTCACATAGAGTCTACAATCAGTAAGGTACTTGGCCCCGAGTGTATTCGCAGCAGCAGTAATGGCGAGCATTTCTGCATGGGCAGTCACATCATTGAGCCGCTCGGTTTGGTTATATGCCCTTCCTATGATTTTGTTTTTGGACACAACTACTGCACCCACAGGTATCTCACCTTCTTCGAAGGCGATTTTGGCTTGTTTCAAAGCCTCGTTCATGAAATATTCGTGCGTATAGAGCTCCAAATTCGATTCGTTATTGGAAGAAAGCAAAAATCTCATCCCGTACTCCTTTATTGATTATGATGGCCAAAATAAGAGAGACCAACAAACCAACAGTAGCTTTGAAAAAATCTTTTCTGCCCAATCTAAAGGCCCTAACCAACCAAGCATTGCGCTTTTTCGCTTTACCATGCTTTCCTAAAGCTATGGCCAATTCACGTCCAGCCAACAATCCGATGAACACCCAAGTAGTGCTCATCGGCACGTTATTGTACATCTTGAAATAGAACAAAATGACGGCATAAACCAAATCCACAATAGTTGCCGCACGAACGTCAGTGACATTAGATTTTTCATCTACAATCACCTGAATTTTGTCGCCTTTCATGTAAAACAAAAATCCCAGTCCCGTAAACACAAATCCTGCGTAAACAACAAGTTCAATGACATCAAGTTGGCGAGGTAAAAACACTGCAATATTTGCTGCATCCTGCATGATCCATACAGACCACAGGATGCCGGATGTGACCCACTGAAAATAAACCCAATAAGGAGAAGCTTCGCCTTTGAGGTAATTTTTAACAAAACGCTCTAAGGAAAACCATACAATCATGGCAAGGGTGAATGCCAGAATATATCCAAAAAAGCTCTTGAACATTACGTCCACAATTGTTCCCGCTTTATAAGTAAAGACATTCAATAATAAAAAAGTGGTGGACACCGGCATTCTGAGTCTTGTCATCACCAAAAGAACAATTGGAGCAGCGAGTTGTAAAAACACAAAACTCTCCGGAGCTTTTTCTAGTCCAGGAACATTCAAGCGTTGAAAAGTCACATCTCCCGCATTTGTAAACCAACTATAAGTCACAGTTCCGACCCAAATCAATCCCATAAAAAGCCAAAGGATATACCAAGGCCTTTTATTATTTGAAGCGATGAACGTACCTATCGTTTGAATACTGTCATTTGCAATAGCCGAATAAGCGGCTAAAACAAAGCCAAACCACATTGCAGCATAAGTGTATGGTGTGATTAGCCCTGCAATTGAAATGAGAATACATACTACAATCAGAAACGGACGCTCACTTTTGGTAAAATCAAAAAGGGAATAAGTCTTTCTCGAGAGTTTTTCCTGATTGATGTTTTGGTCAATTGCTTTTTTTGGGGCCATAATTAGGCTGGTGGAGGAACGGCGACAAAATTAAATAAGATATTCGCTTCTAGTATTAATTAATTGTTAACTAAGAGGAAATCTTATTCTTAAGGTCAAATTTCAGAGGATAACATTCAATATTTGCGTCAATTCCAATAACCCATTTGGATTTGTCAAAAAATCGAAAATTTGCTCAATCAGAAAATTACCGTGAAAAGAGTACAGTATTTAAAAATTTCCCTTTTCCTCTTTACAAATTCAATTTCATTAAGTGCTCAAGATATACCTAACTGGAGAGCCAGAGCAGTGCTCAGTGACAGTGCCTTTGTTGATGTTTTACAGTATTTCCAGGTTTGGAATGTAGTGACCTTAAAGTCAGTGTATGAGCAAGCACCTTCCAGATTAGACACCTATATCCGACGCGCTCGATTTGGACTAGGAGGACAACTCAATAGCAAAGCGTTATTCTATGTGGGTTTTACTTATGACGGTATTGGTAAGGACACTTTGAGTGCTTCAGCAGGTGGTCCAAACCCGAATGACAATCTGACTTTCTCGATTCGAGATGCTTTTTTTACCTATAGGTTCCACCCACTTTTCAATTTGACGCTTGGATACTTTAGGCCACGAGCGGGCAAAGAGTCGATCTACACTTCAGCCTTTAATATTTCTCAAGAGAAGGGTCAGCCCAGTTTTCATCCGAGAGTCCACATGGTAGGAAGAGCAATTGGACGAGAAACCGGGATAAATTTCGGAGGATTCAAAAGAGGTAAAACCCATAGCTTTTTGTACGATCTTGGTTTTTTTGACACCAATCATCCGGCAATTAGAGGTGAAGGGCTTGTTTGGTCTCCACTCCTGACCGCCAGAGGGGTATGGATGATTGGAGACCCGGAATTTGAAACCTATGGTCTGGTTTATTCCCAATCCGGATTTTTGGAGAGAAAAGGATTAAGTCTTGGAGCCAATGTCACCTATCAAAGTAAAACCGACTTGTTTCAAAACAATATGGTCTATGGAATTGATGCCCAGCTAAATTATGGCCCCTTGGATTTACTTGGGGAGTATATGTGGCTTTACAGAGAAACACCAATTAAAGGGAATATTAGGTCCTCCATGGACAACTCCTATGTCATCAAAGGGGCTTGGAATATTGCACTGCAAAAATTCCAAATCTTACAGTTTTCTCTGATGCGAACTGCTACTACACCCGACAATCAATTCCTTGACGCTGGACTTAACTCCTGGACAAATGCAAATTTGCATGAAGAATGGGCAGGCGGATTGAATTGGATGTTGAATAGAAACCGACTAAAACTTGGGCTTCACTATGTGCAAGGTAAAAGACATTTTTTCGGAAATGAGGGAAACAGAGTAGGAGATTTTAGCTATATCAATCCTTCCTTACAATGGATGATGTAAGATAGAGCTAACCAAAACCTAATATTCAAAATAGCGCTTGACAGAACTTTCCATTTTCTTTTAGGCTTTTGTCAAACAACACGTAAAAAATTTCAACTTTGACACGCAAATCTTAGATTTTTAAAAAAAATATAAATCAATCATTGAACTCATAAACCTTTGAACTAAGGTTATGCTAAAATTTGAATGGAAGAACTTGTAAAAGAAAAATCGACCGGAGACAAAGTCAGAAACTATCTGATCGTGTTTTTTTCTCTCTTGCTCTTCATTTTTGCAATCGACTTGCTCACGGTAGCAATGGGCCGTCTCAATAATGATGTCGCTCGGGACATCATTCAAGCCACTCGAAATCCCTTCATCAGTCTTTTTGTAGGATTGCTTGTCACTGCGCTAGTTCAAAGCAGCTCTACTGTCACTGCGAGTATTGTAGCAATCGTAGCCTCCGGCAACATGACTTTACAGCAGGCTGTGCCCATGGTACTAGGTGCAAACATCGGTACCACACTGACTTCAACCCTTGTTTCTTTTACTTTCATCACAAAGAGAAAAGAATTCAAAAGAGCACTTTCGTCTGGAATCTCACATGATATTTTCAATATTTTGAATGTGATCATTTTATTTCCCCTGGAACTTTATTTCAATTTCTTGTCAAAAACGTCAGAAAAGTTAGCCAAACTCTTCGTGTCCAACGAGAACGTGACAGAGAACTTTGAATACAACAGGATCTTCACAAGGGGAACTACCGAATGGATTGTTGAAAATATAAACATCCCATTTCTATCAACTCTCGTTGCCATTTTCCTTGTGTTTTTTTCCATCAAAGTCATGACTACTTCTGTTTACAAAAACTTTGTACTCGACACCTTTCAGGATATCAGTAAGATCATTTTCAAAAATTCCGGGGTATCCTTCATCTATGGAATATTCTTCACAGCGGCTGTTCAATCCAGCACTGTGACGACTTGTCTGGTAGTTCCATTAGTCGCAAATCGAAAAGTAAGTCTGGCAAAGTCTTTTCCTTTTATTATCGGAGCTAATATCGGTACGACTATCACTGCTGTTATTGCATCCATGTATAAAACTGAAGCGGCGATTGCTTTAGCCATTGCCCATGTACTCTTCAATTTTATTGGAGCATTGATATTTTTGCCTTTCCCGGAAATACGTCAAATCCCCATTAAACTTGCTGACTTTATGGGAGACACCTCAGTGCGGAATCGATTTTTCGGCTTTGCTTACATCCTCTTGACTTTCTTCATCATTCCTTTCTTACTGATTTATTTCAGTCGGGAATAGCCTTAGCGCAATGAACGATTGGATTCCATGATTGACTTGGCTGAACTGGTTCCAATTCGATCTGCGCCCGCCCTAATCAGCTCAAGAGCAAAATCCAAGGTCTTAATTCCCCCACTTGCTTTGATGCCTAGAGATGAGGAAAGCGTTTCCCTCATTAGACGGATATCGTCCGCTTTGGCTCCTGTCGGGGCATATCCTGTGGATGTTTTGACAAAATCTGCTCCGGCATCTTGGCAGATTAGACAGGCCTCACGTATCTGATCAGGAGTCAGATAGGCTGTTTCAATGATCACTTTGAGAATTCTTTCTTCCGAATGACAGATTTTTGCCAATTGAGCAATTTCGATTTTAGGCCAGTTCATGCCGGAATGAAAAGCTGTCTGCGACCATACCAAATCCAATTCATCAGCACCATTCAGAATGGCTTCTTTTGTCTCAGCAATTTTGGTCGCAGTATCTTCAAAACCAAATGGAAAGCCAATTACCGTCACTACCTGAATATCCTCCATTTTCAAGTCTCGTTTGGCTTTTTTGACCCAAAAAGGAGGTACGCATACCCCAATGAATTGCTCTTCAATCGCATCCTTAATCAATAGATCAACCTCTCGGTCGGTCATAGTTGGACGCAATAAGGTCGATTCTAAAAAACGGTTTAAATTTTTCATTTTTCTTATCCTTCAGAATCAACAAAATCCTTCAAATACATAAACTCCAAGGTCAAATCACCATCCCTTGCCACAGTTGCCCGCTCCAAAATTGGTGAATTCTCTTCCATTAGCGCAGGAATCACCCATTGCTCCAGCATCTGACCAAATGCACGGGAGGATTCTCTCGGAAGTTCACATGGTAAATTATCTATCGCCATCACTGAGATACTGGTTTGACTTCCAAAAGCAGGGATTTCTATTCCCCGCTCACGCTCTACATCATACACCGGGTCTAAAATATTGGAGGCCCTAAGTGTAGTAGGAATCGAACCACCAATATCACAGGTCACATCAGCTATTACAGAAAGTGAAAAGTCAGGCGAGTTGATGTCCTCTATCTTAAATAATCGCGGCGCTTCGGGATCCCAATAGGCCGCTGCAATTAGCATTTCCCCAGCTTCGGCAAACTTGAGAAAGTGACTTTCATACTTCTCAGGGGAGGAATAAAATTCCTCACGGTCGTATCCTCCATCAGCCTTTCTTCGATTGTAATCAGCCGATTTAAGGACAGTGAAAATCGGCTCTTCGAAATATAAATGAAGGAATTCATGCGTCTCCACTTCAGGAATATTCAAAGCTTCAAGGATTTCTTTTACCCCATTCCCAACTCTACCGGAACCAGTTACCACAATTTTGATCGGAGGAAGTTGAACGTTCTTTAATTCACTTTTCAGTTCCGTAAGATCTTTACACTCGGAGGCACGCTTAATATCATACAAAGCTGTCTTTTTCCCATAGGTCCAGAAGGCATTATAAGCTCCTACAATTCCCGCCCATCGACCAAAAGCTACTACGCGATTTCCATTGTCATCTTTGAGTACTTCGTAGTCGATTAAGCGGATATTCTTATCCAGGATCGCACGAAGTAAGGCCTTGTTATAGCGTTGTTTTTTAATGGTATGTGAAAAAAAGAAATAAGTCTTATCAGCTATTAACTCTGAGACGGGAACTTCTTTCACTCCGAAAAATACATCGCTATCAGAAATATCATCCGAGACTTCAATTCCTGCTTCGACATATTCTTGGTCTGAATAACTACGATGTGGACTTGACTCGATTACAAAGGTCAATTGGTCTCCCAATCGCTCGTTCAAACTTTTTAATTGATCCGGGCAAAAAGGCACTCGCCTGTCAGGTGGGTTTTTTCCTTCACGGATTATTCCGATGTTCATAAAAATTCTGGTAAACCGGGTTTAAAATCTCACAAATGACAAATCTATTGATGGTCCTTAGTTGGGGACTATTCTACTTTCTCCACACAGCACTTGCTGCTTCCAAGTTAAAAATAATTTTGGAGTCAAAATGGCCAAATAGCTACAAGTGGTATAGATTATTCTATTCCATTTTAGCCAGCGTTCTTTTTGTGGGCATTCTGGTTCAAGCGATTTTTCTTCCAGTGGAAGTCGTGTTTGTGCCTGGTAAATTCAGCCAATATGCGGGCTACATGATAGCGACTGCAGGAGTAATTGTCCTTTTACGGTCTTTAAAGCAAATATCGCTGGTTTCGTTTCTAGGCTGGCGCCCCAAAAGAACAGAGAAGGAAGTTCCAGAATTAATCATTTCAGGAATTTATTCCCAAATCAGGCATCCGCTGTATTTGGGATTGTTGGGGATATTTCTTGGATATTTTGTGGTTTCAGGTACGATCGGAGCCTTGATCCATTTGGGCTGTCTTATCGTCTATTTACCCATTGGAATTTACTTCGAGGAAAAAAATCTTATCTCATTTTTTGGAGATAGCTACCGAACCTATCAACAAGACGTACCTGCAATCTTCCCAAGAATCCATAAAAAAAGGGCCTAAGCCCCTGATTTCTTTAATCTATACCAAGGAAGTCAACCTTAAATAGTAATATCGAATTTTCCGGAATTCGATCATTATTCTTCTGATCACGATATGCACGAGGTGAAGGAATTACAAAGATTGCCTTTGACCTCGGTCTAAGTCTACTAAATCCAATATCCCAGCCTTCAATTACACTATTGGTCCTTAAACCGAAGCTAAAAGGACCGTAAACTCTATTTTCGACAAATATATCGTTGGCTTTTGCGATTGTTTCAAGAGACGTGTCAAATACAGCCCCATCCTTCATCAGTGATCCAATATAATTTGTGTAGACAATGGTATTAGGAGTTGGCCTTGTGCCTACACCCTCTTCCTGCACAATTATCACCACACCACTTCGATCATGAATCCGATAGATACTGTCAATTTTTGCAGTATCTAAAAAAGCCACAATCTTGACACTGTCAATTTTAAGATTTGCTGCTACATCGTACGCCGGACCGGTATCGAATGGATTATTGGGTTCGCAGGCAATCATGGAAAATATGCCCAGCAAAAACAAAATCGGTATGAGTCTTTTAATCATGGTTAATTTTGTGGCACTTTGGTCACTTTTATCAAATCAAGTTCAAAAATCAATGGAGCGTTAGCTGGTACCGGGCCACTCGATGAAGTACCGTAACCCAACCTAGAGGGGAAGATAACTGTAGCTTTTTCACCCTCTCTCATGAGAGAAATAGCAAATTCAAAGCCTACAATCGCAAAGTTGAATCCGGGACGAAATTTAAGCGGCTCATATTTTCGCGTGCTGTTAAAAATACCGTTATCCTTGGCTACTTGTTCAATTGAGGTGTCAAATACTTGATCACTCAGAAGCCTCCCAGTATAATTAACCCGTACAGTATCACCTCTTACCACACTTAATGCAGTAGAATCCCTAGCAACTTGCCAGAACATATAAAACCCTTCTTCCTCCTCCTTATATTCCTTCACACTAGTGATAGGTTTCTCAAGGAGGTATTTTTCAATCGCTTCTTTATTTTGCACTAAGATTACCTCTTGCGTTTGATCTTGGTCTATGCAAGAAACTGTACCAAGAAGAAAAGCTGCAAATACGATCAATCGGAAGTTCATATGTTCTGGTTTAGTTTAAACTTTACTCAGAAATCTTATTTCTGTACGTCGGTTACTTCTACGTCAAAGATTAAAATTGAGTTTGCCGGAATCATTGCTCCTGCTCCTGCCTCGCCATAAGCCAAAGGTGAAGGGATCAGGAATTTTGCCTTGGATCCTTTCTTCAGTAACATCAGACCTTCGTCCCATCCTGGGATTACTTGGCCCATACCTACATTGACAGATAGTGGTTCATAAGGACGTCCTTCGTTGAAGATTCCATTTGTCTTCGCAATCTCCGGCCAAGAAGTATCAAACAAAGTCCCGTTAAGCAAATAACCGGCATAGTTCACATACATGGTAGTGCCTGGGGTAGTTGCCTCGCCTGTTCCTTCTTTTTCGATTACATAATAAAGACCGTTTTCAGTCTTCTGTACATTCAAACCTTTTTCAGTTGCATAAGCCTCGATAGTTTTTGCTTCTTCCACTACAAGAACTTTCGCTCTTTCGATGCTTTTCGTTTGCTCAGCCATCATGACTTCTTGGTAATATACCTGCATGGCAGAGTCAGTTTTGACATCAAATGCTCCCAATTTCACTTTAACCACATCGTCTTCTTTCAAGAAGGGAGGATGGTTACCGTTGAAAATAATTTTTGCAGTAGACTTAAAATTGATTGAGTCCCCTTTTCTTAGAGTCAGGAAAATTTCATCCATTCCATTTTGTGGAGAAAGGGTATCATTCGCCATTAGGTAACCTGGGAATGGCTGATCGATCGTGCTGTAAATAACCGAATCACTGGCAGTGGTGATTTCTAAGTTATAAAGAAGGAAATCTCCGTTAGGAGCTTTTTCTTTTCCTTCTTTGATGTATGAGTACTCGATTCCGTCCTTTTCAGTGACTTTTTTCTTCTGACATGAAGAAATAGTGCTCGCTCCAAACATCAGAACGAGGATTGCCATTAGGCTTTTTGTGTTTTGCATAAACGATTGGTGAATTTTCTGATTAATGTTTTTGTGCCTGAATTATCCTGCGGTGACTGTCTCAGAAGGAAACAGCTCATCCTGGCATTTTTCAACAAGGGATTCAAATAGATCAACGGTTTCTTTCAGGCTTGCGTCAGATTTTCCTCCGGCAGCATTTTTATGTCCACCTCCGTTGAAGTAGGACGTAGCAAATTTATTTATTGCTACATCGCTGCTGGATCGGAAGGATATTTTTATTCCGTCTTCCCGCTCTGAAAATAAGGCTGCGATATCAATTCCGTCCAAAGATAAGGCATAATTGACCAATCCTTCGGTGTCCCCTGTTTGGCTTTGATATTTTTTAAGATCTTTTTTGCTGATTACAAAGTAGGCAGTATGCAAATCCTCCCGGACTACTAATCTTCTTGTGATCGCAAATCCAATAAATTTAAGTCGGTTGACTGAGTTGGAATCATAGATCCAGTTGGAGATCTGGGAGCAATCGGCCCCTTTATCGATCAATTCCGCAACGACTAGGTGAACATTCTTGGTAGTATTAGGATGACGGAATCCTCCCGTATCGGTCATAATACCTGAATAAAGGCAATCAGCGATATCTTTATCTATTTCATCCTTATCGCCCAATTCCACAATCAGTTCGTAAATCAATTCGCAGGTTGCGGCCGCCATGGTGCTCCAATACCTAAAGTCCGCAAAATCCTCAGGTTCTTGGTGATGGTCAATATTCACAACGAAGGCATTGGACTTTCGAATCATCTCACCCAACTCATTGACCCTGCCGAGCACGGAGAAATCAAGGCAAAAGATCATATCAGCTTCCTTCAATTTCTGGGTTGCTAATTCTGTGTCTTTGGGGTTACTGAAGTCCAGCACGGATTCATTCCCTTTCATCCAAGTTAGGAAAGAGGGATAATCGGATGGAGTCACTACGGTGACTTCGTGTCCTTTTTTGAGCAGGTAATTCGCCAAACCCAAAGACGAACCCAATGCATCTGCATCAGGCTTGACATGAGTTGTGATGAATATTTTCTTAGGTGCGGAAAGTTCTTTTTTAAACGAGTCTAAAGCTTCCATTAATATTATTTCAGCAGCACTTCTGGCCTTAGTAGCCTGCAAATGTCTGCAAATTTTCCAGAAATCCCAAAGAACTCATTTATCTGAAAATTAGAGGAATAGCCCAGAATTTCAGAAAGTACGCAGGAATATGCTGGGAAAACCCTTATTTTTGCGGCCAAATTAAACCAAGATAAAACAACATCCCATGGCAAGTAACAGAACATTCACGATGATCAAGCCGGACGCATTTGAGGCTGGAAACTCAGGGGCTATCCTAAAAATGATCGAAGAGGCAGGCTTCAAAATTGTGGCCATGAAAGCTACCCAGTTGACTCCTGATTTGGCGGGTAAATTTTATGAAGTGCATAAAGAAAGACCCTTCTACGCAGACCTATGCAGGTATATGTCTTCAGGACCGATCATTGCAGCGATTCTGGAGAAAGATAATGCAGTGGAAGATTTTCGCACTTTGATCGGAGCTACCAATCCTGCAAATGCAGCAGAAGGTACCATCAGAAAGATTTTTGCTACATCAATCGAAGCTAACGCTGTTCACGGATCTGACTCAGATGAGAATGCGGCAATCGAAGGAAACTTCTACTTTTCTCAATCGGAAAGAGTTCTTTAATAATTTTACTTTAGGCAAGATTCATAAAAAAAGCGCTCCGAGAAGCGCTTTTTTTATTTTGTAAGGAGGTGGTTTTTGCTTTTTGTCAAATTTCACGAAGCGACTTTTGGACCAATTTTTAAGAATTTTCCTTTATCTACTCATAAAAAAACTCAGCGTAGTTTTTTTGCTGAAAGGAAAAGTAGGGATCAAACTCAAACTGTGCGATGAGCCTTCCCTTCTGGTCGTAGACATATCGATACCAATCCTGTCTTGGACCCTCTAACCTTCCATTTTGGCTCGCCTCTTTCGCCACCAATAGATCGGCCTCATAGCGATAAAACATGAAGTTGAGCTCAACTTCTTTATCAGTTTTGATAGCACTCCATTCACGCGCGATTCTGTCTTGTTGGTCATAGGCAAAATTCTGTGACTCTACACCATTTCCAGCAGAAGTCTCCATACTAATCAATCTTCCTTTTTCATCATATCGGTAAGTTACTGCCAGATAGCGTGGTTTTTCTGCTGATGTAGCATACCTCTCTATCAACTTCCCTTCCGAATCATAGATATAATCAGCTGTGTTCATCCACTCTGGTAACATCCCACTTCGATACCTGAAGGAATGGATGTACCGCAGTTTTTCGTTCTCATATCTCTGCAACGAGATCTCCAAAGTATCTCCATCGGCACCTTTTTGAATGCGGTAACTAAATTCACCTCCAACTGGATAATAAAAATCTAGAGTAATGAAGGGTCTTTTGGGATCACAGCAATAGCTAATCGACCTTACCACCTTCCCCGTACCCGTAGCCAAAGGCATTTGCATCACATCCCTGAGTTGCTCCTCCAGGGTGAGAGGGTCAGATATAGGAGCTCCGGTCTCTTCACAACCCGACAAGAAAATTAAACCAAGCAAGATGACTAAGATATGCCTCATTGTCTTTTAGTTTAAAAATGGAACCTAACCTTAACGTATCAGATATCAACAAATTATCGCATGCCCACTTAAAAAGCAAGTTTTATTAAGGGCATGAATTAATCAATAGTGTTTTTGAAAGGCGAGAAAGCAAAAAAGCACCTCTTATGAAGTGCTTTTAATGTTCTATTGTTACCATTAGAAGTTACCAGCTTCCGCCTGCACCACCACCTCCAAAGGATCCACCACCGAAGCCGCCAAATCCTCCGCCGCCCCCTCCGAAGCCTCCTCCAAATGATCCACGACCGGAAGAAAAATCACCAAACTTACCTCCACCGCCACCCCTTAGCATATTAGCTAACATGATGGTGGTCCAAAGGTCAATCCCTCCACCTTTTCCTCCCATATGGTTATCGTTGTCTTTTCTGTTTTTGATCAAAGGAAGGATAACAAAAACGAAAAAGAAAAGCAGCAATAGGAAGAAGGCACCTCCATGGTCCCCGTCTGATTGCACGTCTTCTGCTTTGTACTCTCCGGAGGCCAATTTGAAAATCATGTCAGTTGCCTGATCCAATCCCTGATAATAGGATTCCATTTTGAAATTTGGAGTGATCAAATTCGTGACTATTCTTTTGGCCAACGCATCGGGCACGACACCCTCCATTCCCCGACCTGTTGCGATAAAGACTTTCCGGTCATCCATCGCAGCCAAAATCAGAATACCATTATCCTTTGAGCTTCCTATTCCCCAATTCTCACCTAGACGCTGAGAATAATCAGCAATCTCATATTCTCCCGTGGATCGCATCATCACGATGGCGATCTGTGTAGAAGTACTGTCATTGTATGCCACCAGCTTTTGTTCCAAACGAGCGACTTCATCTGCCGAAAGCGTTCCGGTAAAGTCTGTCACCAGGCGTGGTGGATTAGGTATTGTAGGAAAATCCTGTGCATGTATCTGCCCGAATAACAGGACAAAAAATAACAGGAAAGGTGGCTGTTTAGCCAAAAGATATTTCATCAGAAAGTTCGTTTTGATCACCCTTTTGGTCAAATGGGAAATGAGCTCCCAGTTGATCTCCGGCTTGATGTATTCCTGCGATGAGCCCTTGCGTAAATTTTCCTTCTCGAAAAAGAGCGGTCATTGCGTCTTTCGTACTCACCCAAAAGTCTTTGGGAACCACAGCATTGATTCCTGCATCACCAAGAATTGCAAATTTGTGATCCAAAACCGCCAAGTAAAACAATACTCCATTTCGGTCTTTGGTTTGGTACATTTTTAAGGTTTCAAAAACCTCCGCTGCACGATCCAGTACGTCACCTTTGCAATGATTTTCGATGTGAACCTGAATTTCTCCAGAGGTACGGGTCTCAGCAGACTGAATCGCAGCTGTGATCTGAGCCTTTTCCTCCGGAGAAAATAATTTTTCAGCCATAATTAAAATTGAACTGTTGGTGCATTTTGAGCTCCTTCGGAAGCCTTGAATGTTCCTTTTATTTCAAATCCGTACCAGCCCGCAAAAATATTGTTTGGAAAAGTTCGGATGCTCGCATTGTATGCCACTACGGATTCATTGAAGTTTCTTCTGGCTACAGCAATCCGATTTTCAGTTCCTTCCAGTTGTGCCTGAAGCTCCAGAAAGTTTTGATTAGCCTTAAGATCGGGATATCGTTCTACTGTCACGAGTAATCGGCTCAAAGCACCTGAAAGTTGGTCCTGCGCTTGTTGAAACTGTGCAAGATTTTCAGGAGTCAAGTTTGTCGGATCGATCGTCATAGAAGTGGCTTTCGAGCGAGCTTCAATAACGCCGGTAAGCGTCTCTTGTTCGAAATCCGCATAGCCTTTTACAGTGGCTACTAGATTGGGAATGAGGTCAGCACGACGCTGGTATTGAGTTTCGACTTCAGCCCACTGTCCGTTAACTTGCTCTTCTGACTGAACAAATTGGTTGTAACTCCCAACTGCTTTGGTGTATAGATAGATACCCAAAACAGCAATAATTGCAACAGGGATAAGGAATTTTTTCATAGTTCAAAGGTTGTGTTTAAAAACGAGTGGTTACACGGATTTTCATCAAGTGTGTTTAAATCTGGATGCAAAGTTATCCAAATTATCTCTTGTGAAAGGATTATTTATATCTGCTTTTTGAGATAAATGCTAACCTTATAGTCGCTATAGTTAGTAAGATCATCACCCTGATAGCGTCTCATTTCTAACTGAACTTCCTTGCCTTCTTCTGACCGAAAGAGCTTGAAAACATCAGAGAGCTCCCAAAGAAAAACCGGAATCTTATTGACTTTCAAAATTTCATCATAGGGCAAAATACCCGTTTTATAAGCAGGAGAATTCAAACGGACTTCACTTACATAAAATCGGTTTTCATCGGTGGGGATTTTTTTCACAATCAGCCCACTCATGTCAAATTCGAATGGTGCATAAAAATTTTCCCCTTTCCTGATGTAGGCTTTTTTTCTTGGATAATCCAGTAGTAAACGAGTCCTTCCAAGCACCTCAGACCCCAAACTTCCTTGCCTTCCTGTAGCTACAATGATTTCACTGAAGGTATTCATGTCAGGATAGGAGGTGAGAACTTCTTTCATATTTAGCCCTCTCAATTTGAGGGTGTTTACCCTGCCGATATACCCGTAAAGCACACCTCCTAGGGATTGCCCTAGCTGCGATTCAATAAACACGGGAGGCATTCTGATGTCATCTGATGTCTCTTGATTAAGCAAGAGCCCGTGATTTGCCCCTGTATCTATCAATAACTTAGCGGTGATGGTTGGTCCTCGCTTTTGATTAATCTTAGCCTTAATATAGGACTTGTTTTCCTCTAGTGAGATGTCAAACTTTCGATAAAAAGGAGGCTTCCATTTTAAGGAGTTTGATTTATAAAAGTCTATGAAGGCTCCATCATAATGGATCTTGACGGGATTAAACTTGAAAAATTCGTAGCCAATAATACCATAAACAGGAACCCCAATCACTGATTCCAACTCGAAGAAATCTTCCTCTAATACCAATAGACTTTGCATTTTTCCTTCAATAAGACCTAGGTCTAGCGTATTGATTGGTGACACCTGAGCCATGATTACTGTGGAGCCGTCAGCTCCGGCAATGCTCAGCCTTCGGGTATATTCCAAATCCAATACATCTCCGAGAGTCTTGCTAAAAAGGATGTTAGAACGAACTCCTGTATCAATGAGAAAATTAATAGGTTCATTGCCGTTGATCCTAACGGGAAGAATTATTAAACTATTAGAACTATAAAATGGGATCCTTACCTTTCTAGCCTCTTCTTTCATAAAGAAGCCCGGAACTTGACCCTTTGCAAAGTCAATGGTAAGAAAAAATAAAATCGGCAGAAGAATTAGTTTTCTAAAGATCATTTGGGTTGGGGCGATCATTATTAGAAGTTAATTAGATTTTTAATAGCCTTCTACTACCTTAACCTCTATTTGCTTGTTTAAATGTTGAAATAATTCAATGAATTATTCTACCTAATTTAGACTGAAACCAAATTAACTTACTACACTCTATATCATTTGACAAAAATAACCTAATACCTCATCTTTAATAATTAACCACAAAACCTACATGGCGGATACAGCGCTAATCGAGAAAGCAAAAAAAATTTTCGAAAACTTCCTGCTCAAACAGGGTAACAGGAAAACTCCTGAGCGATTTTCCGTCCTCGACGAGCTATATATTCTCCCCGAAGATGAGCATATTGATGTAGAAGGGCTTTTTCTCAAAATGAGGAATAAAGGCTACACCATCAGCCGAGCGACCATTTACAATACCCTCGATCTACTCGTGGAAAGTAGCTTGGCGGTCAAGCATCAATTCAAAGACAAAGTGGCACTTTATGAACAAGCCCTCACATATAAGCATCATGATCATCATGTCTGCAACCAATGTCAAAAAATCCGTGAGTTCTCAGACCCAAAAATAAACGAGATTAAAGAGTCGATGGGTAGAGAGTTCCAATCAAAAATCACCAGTCACTCTCTCGTCTTATATGGTGACTGTCGAATTGAAAACTGTGAAAACCTCAGCCCACTTCAGACCTTCTGAAAATTCGTTTATAAATCGGCTTTCTAAAAGCAAACTGAAGCCATAAAGCCGGATAGAGTAAATAAGTCAAAATCCCGAATGGTGCTTCATATTCGATTTCATCCCTGATTATTGATCCTATTCCTGAAGAAATAATCCGATGCTTGTGTTTCCATTTTTTAAGAAAAAAGGGTAGCTCCACACCTTCATCTATAAAGTAAAACTCTAGGTCAGTGGTATTGTCTTCAATGATCTCACTCGTCCATTTTTGTTTGAAAAAAATGAAATTCAGTTCCAGCGTGACCAGATCACCTTTTTCTGAACCATCGAAGCGAAGTAATTTGACTGGAGGAAATGGTGGGCTCAGTTTAGTGAAAAGCGTTTCATTGAATCCGGCTTTGACATCCAGATATCCTTGTTCAACATGAGTTTCGAGATGGATTTGCATCAAAAGCTAAGGACAAATAGAAAAAACAAAACCAACCAGATGGCATCCATAAAGTGCCAATATAGAGTAAAAAGGCGGATCCGCATTTTTTCAAAAGGATTAGTGACTAAGATTAACTTTCGAACCCCGTCTTCCTGTGTTTTGCGAAGCTGAATTAAAAGAATAAGCGCAAAAATCATCGCCCCAAGCAAATGGAAAATGTGAATGCCGGAGAGTAAGTAAAGGAAACTTCCACTTGGTAGGCCTGTAAAATTAATTCCCATATCTGTGAGTTCCCTCCATCCAGCGAATTGTAGAATAGTAAATATTAACCCCAACATGAAGGTATTTCTTAAAGAGCTTTCGAGCTTTGGGATATTCTCTTCCTGATAGTAAAGTCTCATTTTGGCAGCTGTATATCCTGAAACAATAAGCAGAAATGTGGAAATCAAAAATGCTACGGGAATCCTTTGATTTAACCCTTCCAATTGATTCAATCCTGAAGAAATGAACGCCACCGCCAAAAACAAAAAAATCAGTCCGCTTCCAAACATGCCTAAATAGAGCATTGTCTCATAGGGATGGAGATTTTCCACCCGCTGAAACCAGGTTTGAGGTTCTTTGGTACGATTCATTTACAGGAAAACATTTTGATTGATGCTTGGTTCAGAAATTTATCAAATACACCAGTATTAGCCCGAAAAAGGTCAGAATAACCTAAATTTGGCCTTCGCAATTTTCTCCTAACCTTTCCTGCTTTGGATCGTCAGTCCTTTCTCACTATTTATCAATCCGACCCCATTTTTCAGACGCTTGCCCTTCAGCTTGCATCCTCCGAAAAGTTCAAAATGCAACTTCGAGGGCTATCAGGGAGTTTGGACATGATTCTTTTGGCTTCATTTTTTGAAAAAAACGGAGGCTTTCACCTGATTATTGCTCAGGATAAGGAGGAAGCGGCGTATTTCAATTCAGATTTACAAAATCTGCTTCAAACGGAGCAGCATATGATTTTTCCGGGGAGCTTTAAGCGCCCTTATCAATATGACGAAGTGGACAATGCCAATGTCCTGATGCGGGCTGAAATCATGAATCAGATTTTGGAGAGCAAAGGAGAATCTCGAATCGTGATCACCTATCCTGAGGCACTTTACGAAAAAGTAATTAACAAGCGTTCGCTCGTGGAAAACACGTTCACTGCACGAGTCGGCGAATCAGTGGACATGGAGTTTGTCTCAGAAATTTTGGCGAGCTACGATTTTGAGCGGACCGACTTTGTGTATGAACCCGGGCAATTTGCCATTCGAGGTGGAATTCTGGATGTTTTTTCATACAGCAATGAGCATCCCTATCGATTAGAACTTTTTGGAAAAGAAATCGAAAGCATCCGAACCTTCGATCCTGAAACACAACTTTCTATCGCAACGGTTGAGTTAATCTCCTTAATTCCAAACGTTCAGACCAAACTCCTGCAGGAGGTCAGGCAGTCATTTTTAGGCTTCCTGCCGGAAAAATCCATCATTTGGCTCAAGGATTTTCAATTGACCTCGGATGTGATGGATGAATCTTTTCACAAAGCCGAACAAGCATTTACACAGATTGTATCCCGATCCAATACTGAAAACCTCCTTCTCAAGCCCACCGATTTATTTGATAGAGGGATTGACTTTGCAGCAACAATCGAGGGTTTTTCTACCGTTGAATTTGGCCGACAATTTTATCTGAAAACCGAGCAAAAAGTAATTTGGGAAAGTCAACCTCAACCCTCATTCAATAAGAACTTTGGATTGATTGTCACCAATTTTGCCGAAAACGAAAAACAGGGTTTCACCAATATGATTACTGCGGAAAATGATAAGCAAATCGATCGATTGCTGGGAATTTTCCATGAATTGGATCCTACACTTCAGGTCCAACCCATGCTTTTGGGATTAAGAGAGGGGTTTGTGGACAAGCAGTCTAAAATCGTATGCTACACGGACCATCAGCTATTCGAGCGTTTTCACCGATACAAATCGCGGGCAAAAGCCAGCAAGTCCAAAGCTCTCACGATTAAAGAACTCAAATCACTACATCCGGGCGATTATATTGTTCACATAGATTATGGAGTTGGTCGCTTTGCAGGCTTGGAAAGAGTGGATGTAGGTGGCAAAATGCAGGAAGCCGTCCGTTTGATTTTTAGAGACGATGACTTGCTGTATGTCAACATTCATTCCCTTCACAAGATTTCTAAATATTCAGGGCAGGAAGGTCAAGTTCCGTCCATGTCAAAACTTGGTTCGCCAGAGTGGGACAACAAGAAATCCCGGGTCAAAAAGCAAGTCAAAGACATCGCCAAGGACTTGATAAACCTGTATGCCAAGCGAAGGACTGCTCCTGGTTTTGCGTTTTCAAGAGATTCTGTTTTACAGGTGGAGTTGGAATCCTCCTTTATTTATGAGGATACTCCAGATCAGGCTTTGGCCACTTTCGATGTCAAATCAGACATGGAAAAGTCATATCCTATGGATCGGTTGGTATGTGGAGATGTGGGTTTTGGAAAAACAGAAGTTGCCATCCGTGCGGCCTTTAAGGCCGTCAATGATCGAAAGCAAGTGGCAATCTTGGTTCCCACTACCATTTTGGCCATGCAGCATTTCCATACGTTCAGTGAGCGATTGGAAAATTTGCCAGTAAAAGTGGAATACATCAACCGGTTTCGTTCTGCAAAAGAAATCAAGGAGATCATTTCTCAAGTTAAGACCGGAGAAATCGACATTCTAGTCGGTACACACAAGATTGTCAACAAAGACATTGTTTTCCGGGATCTCGGCCTATTGATAATCGATGAGGAGCAGAAGTTTGGAGTCAAAACAAAAGATCAGCTCAAAAATCTTCGGGTAAACGTCGACGTATTGACCTTGACTGCAACTCCGATTCCAAGAACCTTACACTTCTCCCTTATGGGCGCAAGGGATCTGTCAGTGATTGCAACTCCTCCACCGAACAGGCAACCCGTAACTACGGAAGTTCAGACATTTCAGGAGGAAGTAATCCGGGATGCCGTGGCTTATGAGCTAAGGCGTGGCGGACAAGTCTTCTTTGTTCACAACCGGGTGGGGGAAATCGACAGCATTGCAAATTTGATTATGAAGTTGGTGCCGGACGCTCGAGTGATTGGTGCGCATGGACAGATGGATGGGAAAAAGCTGGAAAAGGTCATGGTCGATTTTATTAATCATGAATACGATGTCTTAGTTTCTACCAATATAATAGAGTCAGGTCTGGACATCCCCAATGCCAATACGATCATCATCAATCGGGCACACATGTTTGGTTTGAGCGATCTTCATCAGATGAGAGGAAGGGTGGGAAGAAGCAATAAAAAAGCGTTTTGTTTTCTTTTGACTACCCCAATGTCAGGGCTGACGGCGGAAGCGAGAAAGCGACTTCAGACTTTGGAAGAGTTTTCAGATTTGGGAGATGGCTTCAAAGTAGCCATGAAAGATCTTGACATTCGTGGTGCAGGAAATTTGCTGGGTGCAGAGCAAAGTGGTTTTATCACAGATTTGGGTTTTGAGATGTATCACAAAATCCTGGATGAGGCAGTGCAGGAATTGAAGGAAAATGAGTTTGCAGCCCTTTTCGAAACCGATCTCGTAGCAAAAGTCAAAGTGCTAGTCCAAGACTGCACGATAGAGACTGATTTGGAACTACTCATTCCGGAAGAATACGTCACCAATATCAGTGAGCGATTGGGCCTATATTCGAAGTTGGATGGGATCAAAAATGAAGAAGAATTAGAAAAGTTTTCACTCATGCTCCAAGATCGTTTTGGGCCATTCCCAAAGGCAGTCAGTGACTTAATGGAGACAGTTCGTTTACGTTGGCTGGCAGAAAAGCTTGGAATTGAGAAGCTTGTCTTGAAAGGAAGGCAAATGAAGTGTTATCTTTTGCCTTCAAATAGAGATGACTTCTATTCTTCTGTTGTTTTTGGAAAAATTATGCAGTTTGCTCAGGTTCATTCCAAGCTCTGCAAAATAAAAGAACACAAGAACCGTTTGATAATAACATTTGAGGGAGTGCCGACTATCCAAAAGGCTCAAAAAGTACTTTCCGAAATGAATTTGTAAGAAAATTATTAAAATTTAACTGGCATAAATATTGCATTTTCGATTATCGATTTTGTAGTATCTGCCTCTATCAGTTCATTTGAAGCGGTTTTGATAATCCTTGAAAATTGAAAATCATTGGAAGTACATTCCATTGCATCTATATTAGCATTCTGAAATAGACCAAAACTTTACAATATGAGTCTTAATAACAAATCTTGGGGAATGTGGGTAACAGCTATTGTGCTTGTTTCTGCCACTATATTATCCTCTTGTAACAAAACTCCAGGATATGGCCGAAGAACTGCCAGCAAGCCTGGAAAGAAAAGCGCAACCACAGGAGGCTCGTTTTCATTTGAAGAAAATGATTCTACAAACTTTTTTGTTTCCAAGCGCGCTGAACAGATTCCTGGTCCCAACTTGAAATTTATTCAAGGCGGTAGAACTGTCTTAGGTTCTCAGGAAGAGGACGTGATGGCATTTCGCGACAACTTGGAGCGAACTGTTTCCATTGCTAATTTCTACATGGATGAGACAGAAATCACCAATAATGATTACCGTGAATTTCTATTTTACATGAAGAAAAAAGTGAGTGCAGATTCACTTTTAAAACTTGAGCCTTCCGAGGCAGTTTGGACAAGCGCCATGTCCTTCAATGATCTTTATCAATCCTATTATTTCAGATTCCCCGGTTTCAACTTTTATCCAGTTGCTGGGGTTTCTTGGACACAGGCAAATGTCTATGGAAAATGGAGAACTGAATTTGTACAAGAAATAGTAAGAAAAGAAAGAGGAATTGACTCCACATTCACCAAACAACAATTGATCGAACGGGGAGTAGCCATGGCTGATTTCAGGCTTCCTAACGAGGCTGAATGGGAATATGCTGCTAAGGCTATGATTGGTACTCAGTATTTGGATGAAAATCAGGAATATGGTCGTATTTATCCATGGGATGGTCGCGGTCTAAGAAACCCTTACAATGTGAAGCGTAAAGGAAAGCAAGGTGACTTCCTAGCCAACTTCAAACGTGGTCGTGGTGACTACGCAGGTATCTCTGGTAATCAAAGAAATGACGGAGAAATACTTCCTACCAACGTTTACGACATGGCTCCGAATGATTTTGGACTCTATCACATGGCTGGAAACATGAATGAGTGGGTGTATGACGTTTACCGACCAATGACTTTCCAAGATTCGGATGACCTCAACCCATTGAGAAGAGATGGGGTATATGATGAGCAGGAAAATTATGAGACTTCATTATTTACTGACGAAATCAGGGTCTACAAAGGAGGTTCATGGAAGGATGTAGCTTATTGGCTAGCTCCGGGAACTAGAAGATTCATGCATCAAGATTCTGCTACCAACCATATTGGTTTCAGATGTGCGATGATCTCTATCGGAGAAAAAGGAAAGTAAAAAAACGTAAAACATCTATGAGCCCGGCTGAAAAAGCCGGGCTTTTTTTGTTTTAAGCCTCTCCAAAAGTCAATAAAAGAGCCTGCACTTGGGACTTATTTTTACCATTGACGTATTTCAGGCCGAGACTTCTTGAATTCAAATGTATTTTGGAAAGGAATTAACCCAAATCAACATGAATAGAAAATTAACAAAATCAATTTTAGCCCTTGCTTTTCTAGGAGTAGGTCTAGGTTCCAATTTTGCCCAAACCACCTATCAGACTCCGCCCAAAGCCATTTCAGATTTGGTCAATGCGCCAAGCACTCCCTCGGTAGTTTTCAGCAAAAATGGAGATTGGATGATGCTTCTGGAACGGGCAGGCAACCCTTCTATTGAGGATTTGGCTCAAGAAGAACTTCGAATCGCAGGATTGAGAATAAACCCTGCTACATCTGGTCCAAGCAGAAGTGGAAGCGTAGAAAATCTCAAAATCAAAATGACCAAAGGTGGTGAGGAAATCCAAATCACCGGACTTCCCGATAATCCCAAAATGAATGGATTTTTGCGGTCCAAGGATGATAAGTATGTAGCATTCACACAGACTGAATCAAATGGAATCAGCCTATGGGTGGTAGATCTTTCGACTTATAGAGCCCGGAAACTTACCGATACCATTTTGAATGAAATCCTCGGAGGAGGCCTGATTTGGACACCTGAAAATGAAATCTTGATAAAAGCTGTCAATCCCTCAAGAGGAGTAATTCCAAAAGCACCTGCCGCACCTGCTGGACCAATCATTCAGGAAACTTCGGGAGATGCTGCGCCAAGTAGAACCTACCAGGATTTACTGGCCAATCCTCACGATGAAGCACTCTTTGCTTATTTCATGGATTCCCAACTTATGCTGGTCAATCTTAATGGCACTCAGAAACCAATCGGTCCATCAGGAATGATTAAGTCAATGGATCTTTCTCCGGACGGAGCTTATCTGCTTATCGAAACTATCAAAAAGCCATTTTCATACTTAGTTCCTGCTTCCCGTTTTCCTTATGAGGTGGAGATTTGGTCCAAAACAGGACAGAAAGTGAAACCATTAGCTCAAATCCCATTGGATGAAAATCGTCCTACAGGCTTCGATGCAACGGTTGCCGGTCCTCGAAATATCAACTGGAGAGCAGATCATCCTGCCACCTTATATTGGGTCGAAGCACAGGACGGTGGAGATGCCAAAGTAGAAATCGCAGAGCGAGAAATCATATACACCCTAAAAGCACCTTTTGCTGGACAAAAACAAAAGCTAGCCAGCACCGCATATCGATTTGGCGGCATTGCTTGGTCGGACGATAACTTTGCTATCTTCTCCGAAAGATGGTCTAGAACTCGAATGGACCGAAAATCGGTAATCAACCCTTCCAACCCAAAACAGGCCCCGAAAGTATTTATCGACCGATCTTCGGATGATATATACAATGATCCAGGAAATCCAGTATTCACCGAAAATGAATTAGGACAGCGTGTACTTCTTCGCAAAGGTGATTTGGTATTCATGACAAGCGAAGGGGGATCATCAGAGGGAAGTATGCCATATCTAGCCACTTTTGACACCAAAACCAAAGCCGAAAAAATCCTCTGGAGATCGGAGGCTCCTTATTACGAGCGAGTAGTAAAAGTACTTGACGAGGAAGGTACTGAGTTTATTACGTTAAAAGAAAGCACTGAAATTCAGCCGAACTATTGGTTAATAAATACCAAAAAAAGGATCGCTCCGCTACAAGTAACCAACTTTGCACATCCTTATGAATCCATCAAAGGTATTAAGAAGCAACTGGTTACTTATAAAAGAAAAGATGGACTTAATCTTTCTGCGGTGGTCTATACCCCTGCCAATTATAATCCTGAGAAAGACGGAACACTACCGGTATTGATGTGGGCCTATCCTCGGGAATATAAATCTGCGGAAATAGCAGCTCAGGTAAGAGGCTCCAAATATGCCTTCACTCGTCTCAGCTGGGGGTCACCGATCTATTGGGTCACTCGAGGCTATGCCATCATGGATCAAACCGAAATGCCGATTGTTGGTGAAGGGGAGGAAGAACCGAACGATTACTTTATCGAGCAATTAGTTTCAAATGCTGAAGCTGCTATCGACCATATCGTGGGAATGGGAGTTGGGGATCGAAGAAGAATCGGAGTTGGGGGCCATTCCTATGGCGCATTTATGACCGCGAATTTGCTTTCACACACCAATCTGTTTGCAGCAGGAATTGCTCGAAGCGGTGCTTATAACCGGACTTTGACTCCATTTGGATTCCAATACGAGCAGCGAACTTACTGGGAAGCACCTGAGGTATATTTCAACATGTCTCCATTCTCTTATGCCCATAAAGTGGAAACTCCAATTCTCCTGATTCATGGAGAAGCCGACAACAATTCCGGGACATTTCCGATCCAGTCAGAGCGATATTACAATGCCTTGAAAGGGCATGGTGTGACAACAAGATTGGTTTTCCTTCCTCATGAAAGTCATGGCTATGCTGCCAAAGAATCTATCCTTCATACCCTTTGGGAAATGGATACTTGGCTTGAGAAATACGTGAAGAATAGCAATCAGTTAGATACCAAGAAGTAAAAATTTTAAAGTCAAAAGCCCTTCAAATTTTGTGGGGCTTTTTTATGTTTTATAAAATTGCGATTATGCAGTTCTTAGCAAGGTTTCTAGCTTGAGAGTCAGTTAACTCAATAATAGTTTCAGTTCGGTGAATTTCGGCATGCTCAGGAATTCCTATTATCGGTCTGGGTAAAGGATTTGCCTCTATTTCCCTACAAAAAGACGCCTTCACTTTCACAATAGCCTGTATCTCAAATCTGCTATTGATCCTGCTGATAATTTGTGATTCAGGCCTTCCAGCATCTCTATCAACGGAGACCCCTCTAGAATCTTTAAAAGCTGCAGAACTTGGTCTATTTTCCTTTTCTTTCCACCAATTGGGAAAAGGCTTTATAGCCCTATAAAGTAATTCTTCATCTTTGATAAAATCCTTCTCCATAAAATTCGCTAACCTTAGAAAAAATTTTAGAAACATCTAGTTCATCTGAGAATTCTGTGTCACCTACTACTTGAAAAAATTTAGCAAAATCCTCAAAGATTTCGATTTCTAAGTAATCACCATTCTCCATTTCATATTCGAATTGAATACTTTTTCTTGCAGTAGGAAACACTTCTGGCTGTTCTTTTAATGTTAACAAAACTGACTTCGCTTTGTCAATTAAAAATTCTGAAAAAGGTTCTGCATTGTTTCCGTTCCAGTTAGCCTCTAAATTTTTTAAGGAATCTAATTTTTCAAGATTGGCTCTTAAATCATGACCAATATGGGAAGAATCATTAGAATGAAGTATTCTCAAAAATTTTGAATCTTGATTTGGCCTAACAAGCGAAGTCGTAGCCCAAATATTTTGGCTTGCAAATCTCTGACTTGCTTGACTTGAGGTAGTGCTAGTTTCGAATTCAAGTAATGCAGCCATTTTTCTTAAGATTGGATTTTAAATTTTTTATGTGATCACCCAGCCATCGATGAATATCTTCTGCATGTGCAAGGTCAAGAACAATCCCATTTTCAACAAATCGAACAATACTTGTTTCATGGTCACCAGGCTCCCTTTCCTCGGTAATTTCGTTCAATACCATTCCTTGGTTAAAAGCATATGTTTGAGACCGAGGTAGGGCGACCCTCTCCAAATAAAAGTTAATTACAATCTCGCCTTGTGGACTTATACCCCCGAAAGCTCCATTTATATATTTAGGATTGTAATCGTCCTTGAATATGTATTTGAATTTTATTTTTTCAAGCTTTTCCATTGATATAAAAGTTGGTATTAAGTTAAATAGAAAATTTCTCTAAACAACATTTATAAAAACCATTCCAGATTTCAAAAGTTTCAGATTTAACAAACTATTACATCTCCCTGATCAATGTCTTAGCATTATCAAATGAATAGGTTCCTGACCAAAAATTACGAGAAGAACTTGGTCAGATTGCTAATCATATGGGAAAAGAGTGCTAAACAATTTAAGAAATCTTTCAAGCCAAAACCTTCTCAATACAAAAACCCAAAGAGCCAAAGTGGGATCGTATTTTTTACACCAATTTCGATATCATCTTTAACCAAAAAAGCGTCGGGTAAATCTTTGATTTGTGAACTGGTTTTGTTTTTTCCACCAACCTCAAAAGTCCATCTTTCATCGACCAAAAAATCTACCTTTGCAGCAAGGTTGACTGTACCTATTTGCTTGACTTGATTGGCAAAAAAAGTTTCTCTGATCGTTCCTGTGTTTACATTATCCTCCGCTAAGGCATAAAGCAGGTTGGTATTGGCAAGGTAAATTTTTTCGGGTTTGGTCAAGGCACCGATTCCCACATTTGGTTTGTGCAAAGACTGAATAATATTAGCTCGCTCCAACAAATCTAAGGCTCTCAGCAAAGTAGGCCTGGAAATGCCGGTCTTTCTGCTGAGCTCGGAAACATTAGGAGTGAACGGTACTGATGTGCTGATCATTCGAATGAGTCTTTTCAGTTTGAAAATGGTGTCGTAATCCAGATTTTCCACGGCATTCAGATCCAGCTCGATGGTCAACTGGACAGTTCGCTTTAGTTTTTCGTAAAACTTTTCTTTCCCCTCTTTGAAAAAAGGATAGGCACCGAATTTCTGATATGCTAAGAATTCAGGAATTGGTGGTACCTGATCCAAAATCTCGGAGGCGATTGAGACATGATTTTTTAAAATATCAGAAAAATTCACGGTTGGAAGTTGGATTCCTTTTTCCAACTGAATAAACTCACGAAGTGATAGTTCTGGCAAGTTATAGCTCACCAGCCTGCGGCTCAAATCCGCCTCTCCTTTATATATCTCCAATATCGATGATGATGTGAACACCGCCTTTAAACTTGGAAAGTTATCATAAACCAATTTAAGTTCGCGGGACCAAGTCGGATAGCGATGAATCTCATCAAGTAACAGAACTTTTCCGCCCCGAAGATGAAATTCTTCTGAAAAATCAAGGAGACTATTTTCTGTGAAATAAAAATCATCCAAAGAAACGTAAGCCGCCGAGCCATCTATGGGCAGATCTTTTTTGAGATGTTGTAGCAGAAGAGTTGTTTTGCCAGAACCCCTAGCCCCCAAAATTCCGATCAATCGATCATTCCAATCGATTTTATCCAGAAGAAATCGCTGAAAGTCCAGCTTAGTTTCTTGGGCTTTGCGCTGAGATAAAAGAAAAAGCTTTTCCATTGTAAACTTAAGTTTACACAAATATACGCTTATTGTAAATTTTATTTTACATTTTTATCCTTGTTTTGTAAATTCTATTTGACAATTATTATTTAATGGTCAACAATCATTTCTTCGAAACCAGGGATTAAACTCAAAACCTAAACTGACTTTTTCCCAAGAAAAAAATTCAACCATTAAGGCATTAAGAAAATTAAGAGTCTGAAATCACCAACTCAACTCAAACCCTAAAACTTAATGCCCTAAATTTCCTTAATGGTTTTAAAAAATCTGTGAAAATCTGTTTCATCTGAGAGAGAATAAACCCATTGCCTAAGCTCAAAACCTAAACTGACTTTTTTCCAAAAAAAATTCAACCATTAAGGCATTAAGAAAATTAAGAGTCTGAAATCACCAACTCAACTCAAACCCTAAAACTTAATGCCCTAAATTTCCTTAATGGTTTTAAAAAATCTGTGAAAATCTGTGTCATCTGAGAGAGAATAAACCCATTGCCTAAGCTCAAAACCTAAACTGACTTTTTTCCAAAAAATTCAACCATTAATGACTTAAGAAAATTAAGAGTTTGAAATCACCAACTCAACTCAAACCCTAAAACTTAATGCCCTAAATTTCCTTAATGGTTTTAAAAAATCTGTGAAAATCT
>NZ_JBKBKZ010000017.1:69245-109427 GCF_046296635.1 Algoriphagus sp.
ATCACCAACTCAACTCAAACCCTAAAACTTAATGCCCTAAATTTCCTTAATGGTTTTAAAAAATCTGTGAAAATCTGTGTCATCTATGAGAGAAAAACCATTTACCCCAAATCCGTACCCCACATAAAGATCAAAAATAAGATCCCCAGAGCGATCCGGTACCAGCCAAATGCTGTAAATCCATGGTTAGAAACGTATTTCAAAAACAACTTCACAGCAACCCAAGCAGCAACAAATGCCACAAAAAATCCTACCGCTAACATCATGATTTGCTCACTCGTGAATACCAATTCTGACTTAAGCAAATCATATCCACCGGCCGCCATCATCGTTGGCACCGCCAAAAGGAAGGAAAATTCCGTAGCCTGCTTCTTGTCAAGCCCATTGAAAACTCCGCCGATAATTGTCGCTGCTGCTCGGGAAGTTCCCGGTACCATGGAAAGACACTGAAAAAGCCCAATGAAAAATGCGCTTTTGTAAGTCATATCCTCAACCTCTGCCAAGTCCGACTTCTGGTTGACTACCTTTTTATCGATTAGAATCAATACAATTCCACCCAAAATCAAGGAAACAGATACCACAATAGGGTTGAATAAATAGGCTTTGATATAGGGATATGCCAAAAGCCCGACTATCGCTGTGGGTATAAATGCAGCAAGTAGCTTTAGATAGATGTCAAAACTTTTGAAAAATCGCTTAATATACATCAGCGCAATGGCCAAAATTGCCCCCAACTGAATGAAAACTTCGAAGGTTTTAACAAACTCGTCTTCATGAATTCCCATGGCAGCTGAGGCCAAAATCATGTGTCCTGTAGAGGAAATCGGTAAAAATTCAGTCAGGCCCTCAATAATGGCAATGATGATACTTTGAAAAAGAGTCATGATGGTTAAGGTATATTCATTTAAGAATCGAAATCAACTAGGGTAAATATGATAGAAAATGTAGGCTGGATGTCGGATGACCCCTGCCTACCGTCAGGCAGGGATGTCCAAGTAAATCTTGCCAAATTTTCATTCGGCAAAACTAACATTCCAAATTGGAAGGCGTGCCATTAATTCGATTTTTGCTTTATTTTTTAAATACCGCTGTTGCCTTTTGATGAAAAAATTCGTTCTTTCTTCAACTAAACCTACAACTATGCAAAAGCTGCTTCTCTTATTTCTAACCTTGTTTTTGAGCTTTCAGGCATTTTCTCAAGATCTCAAGGAAACAACACTGACTAGCCAAATCAAAGATGTCACCCTCTTCCTTTCCAGCGCTCAGGTATTTGAAAATGCTAATGGGCAAATTCCCGCAGGAGAATCTGTTATTCTGCTTAAAGGGCTTTCGCCATACCTTGATGAAAAAAGCATTCAAGTCAAAGGTCAAGGGAATTTCATCATTCAGGCAGTGAATAAGCGACTCGATTTCCTCAGCGAAAAAGAAGTCGGAGAAAAGGTAAAAGCTCTTGAAGCCCAAATTGAGGTGATTCGAAAAAGCCAGACATTGTCACAAAATCGACTTCAAGTCCTAGCTACAAAAGCCAGTGTTCTTGCTGCCAATAAGGATCTGGGAGGAAGCCAAAGCGGTCCGACCATGGCCGAGTTGCGAGCAGCATTGGAATTTTTCGACATTGAACTGACCAAAATCACCAACGAAGAACTCAAAATAAAAGCTGAAATGACTGAGGGAGAAACGAAGATGCAGCAACTCCGAAATCAAATCAGCGCGATGCAGGAAAGTCAAAATAAGTCTACTTCTGAGATTAGAATTCGGATTAAAGCTCCTGCACCAGGCAACGCCACTTTTCAAGTCAATTACCTTGTCGCCAATGCCGGTTGGTATCCTAAGTATGATGTCCGTGTCAAAAACATAAACGAACCGCTCCAACTCAACTACAAAGCCGAAGTCTATCAAAATACAGGTGTGGACTGGAAAAACGTTAAGCTGAGATTCTCAAATGCCAATCCCAATCAAAGCGGACAATCTCCCAACTTGGACAAATGGGAATTGAATTATGCCCGATTTACCACAGTTAATAAGTTTTCAGTTCCTCAAACACCGGGCACAGTAAGTGGAGTAGTTTTAGATGAACAAGGACGTGCAATTCCTGGGGCAACTGTTTTAGTGAAAGGGACAACCATTGGCACTTCCACAGATAGGGAAGGAAGATATTCACTAACCTTACCAAACAATGCACAGAGTTTAGTCTTTTCTTTTATTGGATTTGCTGCTCAAGAAGTGGGAATTCAAGGCAGATCAAATGTGAGTGTAAGTTTAATTCCAGATACACAAATGCTCGAGGAAGTCGTTGTGGCTGGTTTTAGTGCTCGGGAAAAGAGAATGGAAGCTACAGGCACAACAGTAAGGATCAGAGGGGCAAACTCCCTGGATTCAGCGCCGCTACTAACCACTTTTGTAGAAAATCAAACTACGGTTGAGATCGAAGTAGCCGAGCCCTACTCCATTAAAACCAATGGAGAGCGGACACTAGTCGACCTGAAAGCTTACGATATTCCGGCAACCTATCGTTACATAGCCATTCCAAAACTGGACAAAGATGCCTTCCTGATTGCTGAAATAGCGGAATGGAATCAATACAGTTTGCTCGAAGGGGAAAGTAATTTGTATTTCGAAGATGGTTTTGTCGGGAGGTCAATTCTGAATGCAACTGCCCTTCTGGACACACTCCAAGTGTCTATGGGTAGGGATCGATCCATCGTGATGCAGCGGGAAAAAGTAGATCAATTCTCCAAAAAACGAACCATCGGCTCCAACATCACCGAAAGTCGGGGCTATGAAATCACTTTGAAAAACAATAAATCTCAACCAGTGACTTTGTTCGTTAAAGATCAAATTCCTGTGTCCATAAATTCAAATATTGTCGTCACTCCAGGAGAATTAAGCAGAGGAAACCTGGACACGCAAACGGGAATAGTTACTTGGGAAGTTACTCTTGCGCCAGGAGCTCAGCAAAAATTATCGTTTCAATATGAAGTTAAATACCCGAAATCGGAAAGGATAATTTTAGACTAAAACAAAAGAGGCTTTCTCAAAAGGACCGATGGTGTCAGCCTGAGCGGAGTCGAAGGCCATTTGCAGCTAATAGAACCGCATTTCGACTTCGCTCAATGTGACAAACAGCACTTATGAGACAGCCTAATTGGATATAAACCTTTTCTCAACATCCTTTTCCTAAAATCTTTAATACTCGATATCCTCAATCAGCCCGTTCCAGAGGAACGTCAGGTCTATAGAAAAGAAGTCAAATTAAGGCCTATTCGTTCCGTAGGAACGTTTGGTAAAATTTACCAAGCGTTCCGATGGAACGCAGCCAAAAGCTTTGATTCACATTTTTCCTACCAAATGTCCCTCTGGGACAGTCTGATGAAAACCCAGTTGTTCATTTGCATCCTGTACACTTACATTTTGTAATAAACAGCCTTCAGGCTCATACTCAGATTGAGCACTGAAGCATAGACCCAGGGTTACTCAACTTTATCCAAAGTCATTTCAAAAAACTTGAACCAAGCGTTACCCACATTGTATTCTCCGGTTTCATGCCATTGCCCTTGGTCGTTGATTTGAATGATATAGCGCACTTGAGCAGTAGGATGCCAGATCAGCTTGCCATCCTCCACTAGAGCTGGATAGGTTCCTTTCATTCCGCTTTGGAGAAAGGATGTAAACTCAAATTTTCCATCCTCCTCTTTAGGTTGGATCAAAGCCAAGGCATGGTGAACAACTTTTCCCTCAGCTGATCCGATTCCTTCCATTTGGAGTACCGTCCCACTCAATTTCATTTCGATGAATTCTTCCTGCTCGAAATTTTGACGAGTTCGATCCTCTCCCATCATCCAGCCACTTCCTTTCCAATTTCCTTCGAGAAAGGCAAGAGAGGCCATTTTGTATTGATTTTCGAGATTTAGTTCATAGGAAACTTGAGTCCAAGCAGGAATCTGAAATGAAACAAGCAAAACAAAAAGGGTCGAAATTTTAATTAGTCTTTTCATGGTATAAATTGGTTTATATTATAAACTTAAATGACAAATTTTTTTAAGAAATATAGTTTTTAAGATTCTCCACGTAGTCTTCAAAGGCTTTTACTCCGTTGGAAGTAATTCTACAGGTAGTAAGCGGACGCTTATCTCGAAAGGACTTTTCGATCTTGATATATCCCGCCTTCTCAAGTTTGTCGAGTTGTACACTGAGGTTTCCGGCTGTGGACTCGGTTTTTTCTTTCAGAAAAGTAAACTCCGCAGCTTCCAGCCCAATCAATAATGACATGATTGCTAGTCTAAGTTGTGAATGAAGAAGTGGATCGAGGAGTTTAAATGCGCTCACAGTTTTTGATTTTTCAAATAATATCCTGGAACTAAATAGCCCAAGATCATAGAAATACCAGCAGCCAAATACTGATCATTAACTGGCAACAAGAAGGCAATTATAGCTCCGATTGCCAAGATCATTCCTCCTGCTCGAAGGATTTTTACACTAACGATAGAACCGGTAGCATAAACACCGATTGCCGCCAAAAGTAGAATGATAGGATTGTGCCGAAAATCAAGAACCGACATAAATGAAAGAACGATACATATCGCTACAAAAACCCCAATCCATAATTGACCAAGAAACTGGTCTAAATGGGTTTTGATTCTGGCTTTTTTCCTGTTGTTCCATTCATGCGCAAAACTCCAAATGATCGCAGGAATGATCAACAACCAGATAAAATAGGGTCGATCAAACCCGACTTTTGCCAAAATAAAATGTCCTAAGTTGCACAAAGCAACTACCCAGCCCCAGAGGAGCAGCTGAAAGCTGCCATCCCCGGCAGCTTCTTTTTTGGCTTCCTGAATCATTGAGGTGATCAAGGCCAAGGATTCTTTACTGTTGAGTTCTTTTTCCATTGATTTGTTTTTGTAAGTGATCAACGAGCCAAATATAAATAGGTTTATTTTATAAACTATTTTATATTAAAAAAATTTCTAAATTTTTTAACTGTTTTCTTAACTTCCCATTCCTAACCTTTGAAAGCCATGAACAACATCTTTGATCCACTCATCACATCAGAGCTTATCAGTAGAATTAACCAATTGAAGTCTGAGTCCCCTGCCCTTTGGGGTAAAATGACAGTAGATCAAATGCTTGCTCACTGTTCCATCGCCTATGAAATGGCATTTACCAATAAGCATCCAAAGCCAAATGCGGTAATGCGGTTTTTGCTGAAAGCTTTCGTGAAAAAAGGGGTGGTAAATGAAGTTCCTTATCCAAAAAATTCCCGAACTGCCCCCGTGTTCATTATAGCAGACCGTAAGAATTTCGAAGACGAAAAAGCCAAATTAATTACCTACCTCGAACATACCAGAGACCTTGGTCGGGATCATTTTGAAGGCAAAGAATCCCTTTCCTTTGGCCCTATGACCGCTCAAGAGTGGAATAACTTATTTTACAAGCATTTGAATCATCACCTGACACAGTTTGGGGTGTAACAGCAGCAAAAACCAATTTGGTTACTCCATTTACCAGGAAATACTTGTTTGTGAAGAACTGGAAGAGTTAATTTGCGGCTATGACTAATTTCAAACGCGTATCACTACTTTTATTTGTTTTCATTGGAGCCCTTCAACCGCTCTTTTCTCAATCTCAGGATTCCGGATTAAAACAATGGGAAGCATTAATTACAAGACAAATTAAATATCCAATCGAAGCTCTTCGGGTGAAAAAAGAAGGAGTGGTGGCAATAGCACTTTCTATCGATGAAAAAGGAAGTCTGAAAGAAATCAATTTGGAAAAAAAAGCAGCTCCATATTTGACGATCAAGTATTGAATGCTGTGGAATCGATGCGGGATTTATGGACATCCAGTATGCTCGAGGACCGAAAAGTGGGAGGAACCTACCTTTTGGTCTATAATTTTATCATGATAAAAGAGGGAAGTAGTAGTAAAGAAGATCAAATCAAATCAGCAATTAATCTCATCCAGAAAGGCAAACCTGATAAGGCTCTTATGATTGCTGATCGATTGGTCAAGGAAAATCCATATGATTCCAAAAGCTTGGAATTACGCTCACAAATTCATCGTCAACTCGGTCGAGAAGAAGAAGCAACAACAGATCTTTTGGCTTATCAAAAATTGCAGGATCAAGTTCTTAATCAAATCGACATCAAGGTTTTTGGTTTGCACGCGGACAGTTTCAGGAAGTATTCCCAATCGCTAAAAGTATTTTCAAAATTTAACTAAATTTGAATTTACTAGACCTCCACCCCGAATGAAAAATTCCTTTTTACTTTTCTTGAGCTTTATAGCATTACAATTTTCCTGCACCAAACCATCTGAGACAAATTCTTTTGAAACTTCCCAACCCGTATTGGAAGAAAGAATACTTCCCACCGGTGATAATTCTCAGACATCTTTAGACTGGGCAGGCACCTATTTCAACACCCTACCCTGCGCAAGCTGCGAAGGAATTGAAACTTGGGTTACTCTTAAATCAGATGGGACTTTTGAAATGAAGACCAATTACCTTGGCTTAAATGATGCTCGGGAAGAAATCTTTACCGGCAATTTTTCTTGGGATCAGGCTGGTTCCAATGTCACTCTTGAGGGACTGATTGGTGATTATCCGGGTAAATTTAAGGTTGGGGAAAATCAACTTTGGTACTTGGATCAAGCGGGCAAGCGAATAGAGGGTGATTTGGCAGATCAGTATATTTTAAAGAAAAAATAACCTTACTTAAATCGCACAATTTTCCCATGAGCTTTGGAAGTCATCTCGTGCGGAATGGCCTCTGTGATTTCCTTGTAAAGTAGCTCCACAAGTTTTTGCTTCAGAAAGCTTCGATTTAAAATGATACTCACTTCTCGGATTGGGGCTGCTCCGGAAAAAGGTCTGAGGCGGCTTTTTTCTTCTTCTGAAAGTCCATGCGTAGCCAATTCAGGAAGTAATGTGACGCCTTGATAGCGATTGACCATATTTCTTAACCCCTCCAAGGAACCGCTTTCGTAATGGAAGTTTTTATGTCCTGCCATGCTTTGGTCACAAAAGCTAATCACCTGATCGCGGAAGCAATGCCCCTGCTGCAAGATCCACAGTTCTTCTGATTTTAACTGATCCCCACGGATTTCCTTTTCTTTAAGTAGAGGATGGTCTTTAGATAGGTAGATATAAAACTTTTCATAAAACATTGGTTTCTCCACAATGCCCGTCTCGTCGAGAGGAGTCACGATAATTCCCAAATCCAATTCGTCATTTTTAAGTTTTTTGACGATTTCTTCAGTGATCATTTCTTGAACCTCGAGCTTCACATTTGGATACTTTTCCAAAAACTTCCTGATGAAAAGATGTAGGAGGTAGGGTGCTAAGGTTGGAATAATTGCCAGCTTGATTGTGCCTGAAATATCACCTTTCAATTGAGCCACCAATTCCATGATTCCTTTACTCTCTGACACTACTTTTTTTGCCTGATCAATGATTTGCACACCAATTTCAGTGGGAATCACGGGCATTTTACTTCGGTCAAAAAGTATTACACCGAGTTCTCTTTCCAGCTTACTGAGCTGCGCACTCAGGGTGGGTTGTGTCACAAAACAAGATTCTGCTGCATGTCCAAAATGCCGCTGTTTATCGACCGCAATTAGGTACTCAAGTTGTTGAATTGTCATTTTAATAGAAAATATCTATCAAGTTAATCAAAGAATCAAGTAAAAGAGTTCAGCTCAAATCTCATTTTCAGGCTAAAAACCACCATTAATCTTCTTGGATGAGGTTTTGATCAAATAAGACCTCGAAAACTTTCCTACCCTTTCAAAAAAGCCTAATTTATTCCGATTATATCTTGAAAGTCAAAAACCCAAAAAACCTATTATGAGTAAATCCTCATTTTCCAGAAGAAAATTCCTTGGAGCCAGCCTCCTCACCACCGCAGGACTTGGACTGATACCCAATCTTGGATTTGCGGGTTCCGCATCACCCTTATTCAATATCGCAAATGAAAGAGTCCGATTAGGATTCATCGGCGTAGGTAGACAAGCGATGGGCCTGCTAAATAACTTCATGAAAATCCCCGGCGTGGAAGTCGTCGCAGGTGCGGATGTATATGCAATCAAGCGGGAGCGATTTGCTCTGCGTGTGCAAAAAAACATGACTGAAGCAGGCAAGGCTTATGTAGCTCCAAAGCTCTATGAAGACTATCGCGAAATGCTGGCAAATCCTGATGTCGATGCAGTAGTGATCGCCACTCCAGATCATTGGCATGCGATCATGGCAATCGATGCCTGCAAAGCCAAAAAAGACATCTACCTCGAAAAACCACTGACATTTACAATCCACGAAGGGCAGGAATTGGTAAAAGCAGTTCGATCAAATGGTATCGTTCTCGCCGTAGGAAGTATGCAGCGAGCTGCAGTCAATTTTCAAACTGCCGCCATGCATGTTCAAAAAGGAAGACTGGGAAAAATCTCCCAAGTTCTCGTCCATGTAGGAGACAATCCCCATCCAAAGCCATATGACTTAGCCGTTGAAACTGTTCCGGCAGGATTGAATTGGGAAAAATGGCTTGGGCCAATTCCCAAATTGCACTTCAATGATCTGCTAAATCCTGGCATTTCGCTTAATCCTGAGAAAAATGAAGCAGCTTGGGGAGCTTGGCGCTGGTACAAGGAAACCGGAGGTGGACTAATGACCGATTGGGGCGCACACATGATCGATGTAGCACAGTGGGGGCTCAGCATGGATCGAAATGGTCCTGTCGAAGTAATTCCTGGAGCAGGAGATAAGCCTCTCACCTATCGCTATGCAGATGGAGTTGAAATGTTGATAACTACGTTTGATGAGGGAAGGCAAGGAGTAAAGTACATCGGTGAAAAAGGATGGATTAAGGTTTCAAGAGGTAATTACGATACTTCCATTAAAGGCCTGGAAATCGGAAAAGAGCCTGAAAACTTCAGCTTTGGAGCGCATCACATTGACTTTATTGATTCCATAAGAAAAAGAAAAGATCCTATTGTTCCAGTAGAAGTCGGCCATAGTACCTGTACTGTTTGTACTATCGGAAACATTGCAGCCGAACTAGGAAAATCCCTGAAATGGGATCCGATTGCACAGGTATTCAAAGATGACTGGGAAGCAAATACCAAGCTTCACTACACTTATCAAAATGGTTATAAGCTGACTTAATTCAAACTTATCCACATTTCCCATGCACTCTCCTGTTCGAAAAACAATTCTCTTTGCTGCTTACTTTTCCACATCCTTGCTGTTTTTCCAATGTGGGAAAAACACAGAAAAAGAAGCTGAAAGAACTGAGTCCTTTGTTCCAAATCCGCAGGTTGTATCTGAACAACCCATCGCCAAACTAGCAATCGGAGCTCAGGCACCTCCATTTAATCTCCCGGATGTGGATGGCAAATTCCATACGCTTGAAGATTACGCAAATTCGGATGTCTTTGTGGTCAATTTCACTTGTAATCATTGTCCCACAGCTCAGGCCTATGAGGACAGATACATTGATCTTGTAAAAGAGTATAAAGGAAAATCGGTGTCCATCATCGCTATCTCTTCCAACAGCCCTATTGCTGTTTTGCCGGAAGAATTAGGCTACACTGACTTAGGAGATTACTATGAAGAAATGAAAATCCGCGCTGTGGATAAAGGGTATAATTTCCCATACCTCTATGACGGAGACACGCATGAATTCTCTTTGGCTTATGGCCCGACGGCAACTCCTCATGTTTTTGTTTTTGACAAAAACAGAAAGCTCACCTACTCAGGAAGGATCGATGCCTCTGAGAAACCCGGAACAGGAAACTCAGAAGATCTTCGTGCTGCAATTGAAGCTACTTTGAAGGGAGAAGCCCTTCCATCAGAATCTGCTCAAACCCCAGCTTTTGGGTGCTCGATGAAATGGGCTTGGAAAAATGAGTATACCATTAAAACCAATAAAGACTGGGCCGAAAAGGAAGTAACAATTGAAAAGCTTTCGCCTGCAGGTTTGGCTGATTTGTTGAAAAATGACACCGATGAGTTGCTTTTGGTTAATTTCTGGGCGACATGGTGTGGACCGTGTATCATTGAATATCCGGAGTTTGTGACTATTCAGCGGATGTATGGACAACGAGATTTTCAGTTTGTTTCTGTAAGTATGGATACTCCGGATCAAGCTGATAAAGCTTTGAAATTCTTGAAAGGAAAAGAATCAGCCCTTCCTAATTACATCATGGACACCAATGATAAATATGAGGTGATCAAAGTCGTTGGTTCGGATTGGGATGGAAGTTTGCCGATTACTCTTTTGATCGAACCTGGAGGAAAAGTAGCTTATCGCGTGCCGGGAACTATTGATGCTCAGGCCTTGAAGAAAGCGATTGTCGATCATCCGATGATTGGACGATACTACTAGGATTTACGAATTTTGAATTACGATTTACGAGGGATTCTTCTGGAATTAAAGCTCATAATCTGATTCTCAGGCCCTCTTCGGTCGAATATTCTGAGTAGCTTGCCCGCCGTGGCGGGAGTCGAAGCATCGGTCGCCCGTCACTTGTGTTTAGCGTAGCAAAACCATCTAGCCCCTAACCTTTGATAAATTCATCTATAGGCAAAATATCGTTTACACATAATTACAAATTTTAACTAGGGGTTTTCGGGGAATACTGACCACTGAAAACTGAGACTGCATACTTGCATTTAGGATTGGAAACAAGTAGATTGTATCCAATCCTAATTTTGATTTATGACTAATCCGGAATTTCCTACAATCGCACTTTCTCGCTTGATGTATTCAAGTTCGAGGCTCTTGATTCAAAAAATTCAGCTCACACTGAATGATTTTGGACTGACTTATCCACAATTTCTGGTGCTAGCAATTCTTTGGGAAGAAGACGGGTTGAAAGTCCATGAATTAGGCAAAAAGCTGAATCTTGATTCTGGCACGCTAACTCCACTTTTGAAAAAACTGGAAAGTCAGAATCTGCTCAAACGAAAACGTGGTGAGGCAGACGAAAGAACGGTGACCATTCACTTGACTTACCCAGGAAAATCACTTCAGTCCAAAACCTTGACCGCAGTCGCATTGTTAGAAAATCAATTGGAAACCGAACTAGGCAAAGAAGTCCAAAAACTACTGCCTACTATGGAAACCCTATTGGAAAAACTAACAAAATAATATCCTAGGATGGAAAAATTGATTGTGGACTACACTGCTGTGGCAGTAAATACAGGCGGAAGAAAGGGTCATGTAAAAACAGACGACGGAATCCTTGACTTTGAAGTGGCAATGCCAAAAGAAATCGGCGGTGAAGGCGGGAAGACCAATCCGGAACAACTTTTCGCTGCTGGTTATGCAGCATGTTTTGGAGGTACTCTAGCCTCAGTTTCAGGAAAAACAAGTTTGAGAGATTCTGAAATAAAAGTAAAAGTCAATTTAGGTCATTACGGCCCAAATAGCTTTGGACTGGGAGTCGACATTGAAGTTAAAATTCCCCAGGCAGATTCTTTAGATCATGCACAACAATTGGCAGATCTTGCCCATGAGCATTGCCTGTATTCCAAAGCCACAAAAGGAAATATAGAAGTGACGGTGAAGGCGGTTGAGTAAGTCTTTTCATAATTCTTTAAGCACCATTCCAGAGAAAATCTGCCAAAAAGTCAAGCTATCACTTGACTTTTTTAGTTTTTTGTCAAGTAATAGCTTTACATTTAATTATATTTGTAAAGCTATTACTTGACATTTATGAAAACTAAACAGCTTTTGTTTGAGCAATTGGAAAGAAAAATGAATTTTCTTTCAGGTTTTTCTTCATCCATCCCAACTTCAGGCTGGATTAACTCTATTCGAAAAGCACTTGGCATCTCAGCACAACAACTTGCTAATAAACTGAATGTCAGTCGACAGGGAGTTACTGACATGGAAAAAAGAGAAGCTGAGGGTGCAATTACACTTAAGAGTCTAAAAGAAATTGCCAATAAACTTGATATGGAACTGGTTTATGGTTTTGTTCCAAAAACTGGATCTCTGGATTTGTATATCGAAACCAAAGCCAGAGAACTTGCGGAAAAAATTGTGAATAGAACCTCTAATTCGATGAAGTTGGAAGATCAGGAAAATTCCAGTGAACGAATTCGAAAATCAATAGATGAAAGAACGGATGAGTTTCGAAAAACCTTGCCAAAGGCATTATGGGATTGATTTTGGATTTCGAAGACGGACAAACGCCTCTAAAGGAGGCGGAAAAAGAAGGCCTTTTGATCAAGAGCATTTCAACCGTAGGTGATCTAAACGAATTTGAACAGCTGAATATAGAACAAGCCATTTTTTGGACACTTCATAAATCCATTAAGTCCGAAAAATTATTGACAGACAGGTTTATATTGAATTTACATAAACGAATGTATGGCCAAGTTTGGAAATGGGCGGGGAAATATAGAAAAACAGAAAAAAATATAGGAATCCATCATTGGGAGATTCCTGGACAAATAAAATACCTACTGGATGATGCAAACTATTGGTATGTAAACAAATCCTTTCCACCCAATGAATTTGCAATAAGGATTAAGCACCGGCTAGTTTCTATTCATTGTTTTTCAAATGGTAACGGACGGCACAGCCGCTTATATGCAGATCTAATTATCGAAAAACTTTATGGATTGCCTGTATTCTCTTGGGGCTCAGGCAATCTTTCAAAAGAATGTGACCCAAGGAAAACCTATCTCAATGCATTAAAACAAGCAGATCAAGGGCATTTTGAAGAATTGATTGAATTTAGCAGATCTTGAAAATTATTTGCGACCTCTTTTTCTCCAGAAGGTAACACTCTAAAATCCCAAAAGACCTTATCTTCCCCTCTGAAACAGCATCTTCTACATGAACAAGATTTTACTATCAATTGCTCTGGCATTTCTGGTATGCTTCGGAGCAAACGCACAGCTCAAATCCCCCGAGCAGTTTCTAGGCTACAAACCCGGAGACCGATTTACACCCCACCATCGCATGGTCGACTACTTTGAGTATGTCGCTTCGCAAAACCCAAATATCAAACTGATCCAATACGGAGAGACCAACGAAAAGCGTCCGCTGATCATTGCGATCCTCTCCAGCCCTGAAAACATGGCCAAACTGGAACAAATCCGTACCGACAACCTCAAGCGTGCAGGTTTGATGGAAGGAACTCCAAGCACAGAAATTCCGATCAACTGGATGTCATTCAATGTGCACGGAAATGAATCGGTCGGCATGGAAGCGGCAATTTCCTCATTCTACACTTTGGCAGATCCAAACAATGCCAAATCTCAAGAATGGCTCAAAAACCAGATCGTAATCATCGATCCCTGCATCAATCCAGATGGTCGAGACCGCTACTCCAACTGGTACAACCAAAAAATGAATACCACGCTACAGCCTGATCTGCAATCAATGGAGCACAATGAACCTTGGCCTGGAGGACGTGCCAATCACTACTTCTTCGACTTAAACCGAGATTGGGCTTGGCAAGTACAGGTAGAATCTCAGCAGCGATTGAAAATTTATCAGCAGTGGATGCCACAGCTTCATTTGGATTTTCATGAGCAGGGAATTGACAATCCATTCTACATGGCACCGGCTGCAGAGCCTTTGCACGAGCAGCTGACTCCTTTTCAGCATGAGTTTCAGGATATTTTCGGCAGGAACACGGCAAAATACTTCGATCAAATGGGTCGATTCTACTTTACCAAAGAGCGATTTGATATCCTTTATCCTTCTTATGGAGATTCCTATCCGATGTACAACGGAGCTATCGGAATGACCATCGAGCAAGGTGGAAGTGGAAGAGCAGGCATCGGTGGTTATAATTCTGTAGGCGACACCGTGACTTTGAAAAGCCGAATTGAGGGTCACTACACTGCTGCTATGTCCGCAGCGGAGGTGACCAGCCAAAATTCGAAAAGATTGGTCACCGAATTTGCCAATTATTTCAAAAACAACTCCAGCAACCCAAAAGGAAAATACAAAAGCTTCGTGATCAAGGGTGAAAGCAATCCTTCACAAGTAGCTAAACTACTGGAGCTAATGGATAAAAACGGAATCAAGTATGGAAAAGCCGGTGCTAAATCCGGCTTGAAAGGTTTCGAATACGAAAGCGGAAAATCAGGGGTGTCATTTGCAACCTCCGAAAAAGACATCATTATTAGTGCCTACCAGCCCAAAGGAGTTTTGGCCCAAGTACTTTTCGAGCCAAACCCAGTTCTAAATGACTCCATTACTTACGACATCACCAGCTGGGCTATGCCTTATGCTTACGGACTTAAAGCCTATGCACTGGAAACGAGACTTGATGCATCCGGTGAATATGCAAAACAAACATTTGCTCCTAATCAGAGTGGCGATACTCCCGTGGCCTATCTCGTCAACTGGCAAGGGACACGCGATGCAGCATTTCTGTCAGCTTTGCTTAATCAAAAAATCCGGGTGAAGTATGCCGAGTATCCTTTTGAAGTGGAAGGCAAAAGCTATTCTGCAGGTTCATTGATCATCACCAAAGGTGGAAATGAATATATCCCAAATTTTGACAAAAAAGTAACTGAAACCGCCAACCAGTTTGGAGTTGCTTTGGCAACAACACAAACCGGTTATGTGGACAAAGGAAAGGATTTTGGTTCGCCAAATATCCGAGTAATCAAAGCTCCAAAAGTTGCTTTGGTCGGTGGGCAAGGAACATCCTCCTTAAGTTTTGGTGAAATATGGCACTTCTTTGAGAAGGATCTCAATTATCCACTCAGCACCTTGGATGCAGGATCTATGGGAAGTTATGACCTCAGCAAGTATGATGTGATCATCATGCCTTCGACCTTTGGTTCGGCTATTACTAGCGCAGGCCAACAAAAAGTTACCGATTGGGTGAAAGCAGGTGGGAAACTGATTGCAATGGATGCGGCATTAAATCTTTTTGCAAATAAGGAAGGCTTTGCGCTGAAGAACTTTGACACAGAAGATGAGAAAAAGGCAGCGGAAAAAGCAGCAGAAGAACTTGCTAAAAAGGAACGCCTCGAACCATTTGCAGAAATGGAGCGATTGGGTATTTCCTCAGGAACGGCGGGAGCCATCTATGAAGTGAAAATGGATGAAACGCATCCGCTAGGATATGGAACAGGTGGAAAATTCTACACGCTTAAAAACAATTCCAATCGATTTGCATACCTCAGCGGCGGAGCAAACGCGGGAATTATCGCTGCCAATGATTCTTACCGCACAGGATACATCGGTTACAAAATCAAATCCAAAATGGGTGGATCCCTTGCCATCGGCGCGGAAAGACAAGGCCGAGGTCAGATCGTCTATTTTGTGGATAACCCGATTTTCAGAGGATTCTGGGAAAGTGGAAAACTCGTTTTGAGCAATGCGATCTTTATGGTTGGGCAGTAAAATCTAAAGGACCATGTTTGAAAGCCGGCTGCTGAAAAGTGGCCGGTTTTTTTTTTTTAATTGTCTCCCGCAGATTCACGCCGAAAAGGTCGCGGATGCTCGCAGATTGAAAATAACTAAATCTGATTTTAATAATCCTGCCAAGAACCAATTTTAAGGCAATTTATCTTTGATATAAATTGAGTTATTCTTTTTAAATAGCCATTAAAAATAGAGATAGCCCTTATTTGCAAGTAAAAATTTGGCTAAAGCCCGATTGAGATAATAGTTCTCGGAGGAATGGGCTAAAGCCGCATTCCTATTCATGAGTACGGTTTTCTGGCACCCATAAATTCTCTCCAGCTTCAGCTGGAGGTTTGAAAAATCACTTCTGCTTCCGGCTTTAGCCAAATCACTTCGGTCTCCTGTGGTAAAATATCTTTGCGAACCTTTGCGTTCTCTGCGGTAAATCCAAAAAGCTTCGGTTGCTGAGCTTGTCGAAGCATTCTCCGTGGCCTTGAAAAAGGCTTGAAACGCCAAACAGGAATGCGGTTCTCAAAAACTTTGACCCAATAAATTCTCCTTTTCTCTGCGTACTCTGTGGTGAAATTTCTTTGCGTGCCTTCGTGTACTTTGCGGTAAAAAAAAGTAACATAAGATTAGGTTCGAGTATAGATTTCTGTTGAACAAGATTTTGTTTTGTTAAATTGTAGCATAACTCCTTGATCAGCTGATTATGATGAAGACAAACATGACCATGGCCACAACTCCTTCAATACAAAAGGAATCAAAAGCAATCCCCGGAAATCCCAGCACGTCGGTAGTGCAGGATATCAAATTGAAAGTGGAAGCAACGCCTGATTCGCTTCGAGTTCTCAGTATGGAGAAGTGGGAGTTTTGGAAAAATAACGGTTATGTAGTGATCAAAAATGCCGTTTCGGCAGAACAAGCTTCGAAGACTGCAGCATTCCTATGGGAATTCGAAGAGAAAGATCCTGAAGACAAAAGTACCTGGTACACTGCTCCCCGCGCTGAAATGCAGATGAAAGAATTGGCAGGTACCGGAATGGTGGAAGTGTACAATAATCAGCGGCTTTGGGACAACCGACAAACTCAACGAGTCTATGATGCATTTGTGGATATCTGGGGAACTGAAAAGTTATGGGTCAGCATAGATCGGGCTAATCTTAATTTCCCGATTCGTCCTGGATTCGAATACAAAGGATTTATTCATTGGGATTATGACCCTGAGACAAAACCTCAAAATGTACAGGGAGTCCTTGCACTAGCCGATCAGACGGATGAAAATATGGGAGGATTTCAGTGCATTCCGTGGCTTTTTCGGAACTATGACCAATGGAAACTGACACAGCCTGAAGATAGAAATCGATTCCAGCCCGACATCACGGGATTAGAAGATAAACTGGTAAAAGTAAAAATGGAGGCTGGTGATCTTTTGATTTTCAATAGCTCTCTTCCCCACGGAATTCGTCCAAATCGCTCTGAGGACAAAGTACGAATCGCCCAATATCTAGCCATGGTTCCGGCACAAGAACAAGATCAAGCGATTGTGGATTGGAGAATCAATTCCTGGAAAAACCGAATCGCTCCTGATGGCTATGCATTCCCCGGGGATCCAAGAAACTGGGAGCAGACTCGGTACCCACAAGCCTCTTTGACCGAACTGGGCGAAAAGCTTTTGGGCTTGAAAAAATGGTAAAAAAGAAAGGGATTATCTCCTAAAATCCCCCAGATAACGCAGAATTTAAGGTCCCAGACTTTTATCCTAAGTTCAAAAGCATTTTTTTGCATTTATTAAATGGCTATCTTTTTCCAGATTTTTGAAAAGGCTCAAAAAAACTCCTTTTCACTGGATTTTATTTTGAAAAACAGAATGAAACATACCCTGTCCCTATTGGGACTTGCTTTTTTGTTATTTTCCTGTGCCAAGGAAGAAAAACTTGACGGCACTCAGGATCAGCTTTCCTTTTCCCCACCAGAGATAATCGATCTAGCAAACCTATCAGATTCTCTTAAGCCAAAGTCTTTTGACTTGAGTGAATTTCCTGCCCCTCGTGTAATTCAAGTCCCTCAGCGAGATGGAGGAACCTACACATTTCAGAATGAAAGTGGTGAAAGCGAAACCTTTCCACTTTTGGCACCGAGCAAAAAAGACTTGCTCGTACTGAGAAACGAAATCGGCGAAACTGTTACTAATTTCCAAGGAAATCCTTACCTCCTTGGTGAAGGGGGGTTATCTCAGTTTAAAACATTTTCTACCGACGATGGTCTTGCGTTGGATGCTATAAATACGGCAATTTTAGACAGTAGAGGCCATCTTTGGTTCGGAACTAATGGAGGAGGAGTCAGCCGATACGATGGAAGCGATTTTACTAACTACACTACTTCCCAGGGTTTGATTGGAAATACTGTCCGAATCATGATGGAAGATAGTAAGGGGAATATTTGGATAGGAACCATATCGGGAATCAGTCGCTTCAATGGGTATTCATTTGAAAACTACACCACAGCTGACGGTCTAGCGAATGATGTTGTCTTTGGTATCACAGAAGATGACTCCGGCAATTTGTGGTTTGGAACTGGTGGAGGTGGGATCAGCAAATTTGACGGAACGACCTTTACTAATTACACCACAGAAGAGGGTTTGGCGGATAATTTTGTAATAGCTGCAATCAAGGATCCTATGGGTAACCTTTATTTTGGAACCAATGGAGGAGGAATGAGCAAGTATGATGGCAAGACTTTTACAAATTTTACTGAAGCAGATGGATTGGCGGGAAATCGGGTGAGAAGTTTTGCTTTAGATTCTGATGGATCGCTTTGGATCGGAACTATAGGTAGCGGAATTAGTCGATTTGATGGCGTAGGATTCCAAAATTTTACAACCAAAGACGGACTTGCAGATAATATTGTCAGAGCCATATTTAAAGATTCCAACGGTAATCTTTGGTTTGGTACAGGAAGTGGCACGAGTAGATTTGATGGAGCGAAGTTTACTACCTATACCCGTGATCAAGGAATGCCAGCCAATAGCATATTTGCCATTGCCAGCGATAAATCCGGAAAATTATGGTTTGGAACAGATGGAGGAGGAATCTCCAGATTTGATGGAAGTCCATTCACGAGCTTCACCGTAAATCAGGGCTTGGGTGGCAATATCGTCATGAGTACGCTGGAAGACCGTAATGGAAACTTGTGGTTTGGTACAAGTGGTGGAGTAAGTGTTTTTGATGGGCTAGGATTTACGACCTATTCGATTTCTCAAGGATTAGGAGGAGATTTTATTTATTCCATGGCAGAGGATCAAAATGGGGACATTTGGATAGGAACCGCAGGACGAGGACTTTCCAAATTTGATGGAAAAACTTTTACCACTTATACCACTGCTCAAGGGCTACCTTCAGATGATATCTTTGCATCAGTAAAAGATTTAAATGGAAATCTTTGGCTCGGAACTGAAAATGGAATAAGCAAATTCAACGGCACTAGTTTTACCAACTTCGGACCGGAACAGGGACTGGCAGGTTACTCTGTTAATAGGATTTTGACTGAAGAAAATAAAGGGATTTGGATTGCGACTTTAGATGGGGGACTGAGTTTTTTTGATGGACAAAAATTCACCAATCTCAACACAGAACAAGGATTGGCAGATAATGCTATACTAAGTCTGGCCAAAGACAAACAAGGAAATCTTTGGATTGGGACAGGCAATGGTTTGAGTGTCCTGCCGGATTCCATTCGAAATGCCATAACTGAAAACAAAAAACTTCAGCAAAATCCCTTCTTCACTTTTAGAACGGAGCATGGACTTCCCGACAATGGGATTTTGCAGATCGTACCAATGACCAATGGAAAGATAGCTGTCGGAACCAATTTAGGAATTGCCGTTTTTAATTCACCATATTCCGTTATTTCTGAATTTTCTCTGGAAAACTTAGAAGTATTCAATTCCAATACCGGCTATCCGGTCAAAGATCTTACGGACGGACAAAATGGGATGTATCAAGACAGCAAAGGGATTTTGTGGGCAGGCACGGGCTCCAACAAAACTGCTTTGGTAAGGTTTGATTATAGTGCTTTGATTAGAAATAAAGAGAAACCTCAAATCTTTATTAAACAGCTCCGGCTAAATGAAGAAGAAATTTCATGGGAGACCCTTCTCGATAATGAAAATGGCAACTACAAAACATCTTCTGAGCAAAACCTTTTTGGACAGGAATTAACGCCTGATGATCGCGAATCTATTCGTGAGCGGTTTAAAGGGATAAAATTTAAGGAGACCACTCCATTCTATCCCATTCCTCAGGGTCTGATTTTGCCCTACAAACACAATCACATTAACATTGACTTTGGCTCCAATGAACTCGCCAAACCCTATTTGGTGGAGTATCAATATATTTTGGAAGGATACGACGAGGAGTGGAGTCCCGTGTTGAAAAAGACCAGTGCCACTTTTGGTAATATTCATGAAGGAGAATACACCTTTTTGGTCAAAGCAAGATTTACAGGTTCCCTGGAAGGTCCTGCCGGAGAATGGACTGAGCCTTTGGCATACTCTTTCAAAGTTCTCCCTCCCATCTACCGAACTTGGTGGGCTTATGTTATCTATACTTTGATTTTCCTTTCTTTCGCTTATCCAATCCACCGTTATCAGCGAAACAAGGCTATCAAACAAGAAAAGGATCGAGCCAGAGAACGCGAACTTGAGCAAGCAAGAGAGATCGAAAAAGCCTATACCAAACTCGAATCGGCTCATGAGAATCTAAAATCCACTCAAGCCCAACTTATCCAGCAGGAAAAACTTGCTTCACTTGGTCAATTGACAGCAGGAATTGCCCATGAGATCAAAAACCCACTCAACTTTGTCAATAACTTCTCCGGACTAAGTCTGGAATTTTTGGAGGAGGTAGAGGAAGAGTTGGAGAAAGTGGAACCAAATGAGGCCTTGGAAAACGTCAAGGATCTACTAGGAGACATCAAAATCAACCTGACTAAAATCAAGCACCACGGTGGCCGGGCGGATGGTATTGTCAAATCCATGCTCATGCACTCAAGAGGTGGTAGCGGTTCAATGGAACCCGGAGATGTCAACGAGGTGATCAAGGAATATGTCAACCTTTCATTCCACGGTATGCGTGCCAACAAGAATCCAATCAATGTGGATCTAGTCTATGATTTGGATGATACGTTACCTAAAATTCCGCTAAACACAGAAGATTTCAGCCGGGTAATTCTCAATCTGACCAAAAATGCATTTGATGCGATGCGGGATAAAATCACCAAAGTCGGTCCGGAATACAAAGCCATTTTGAAAGTCTATACCAAAAACCTCGGAGATAAAATCATCATCGAAGTGGAGGACAATGGACCCGGAGTTCCGGACGATATCAGGGATAAATTGTTGATGCCATTTTTCACCACCAAAAAAGGAACAGAAGGTACCGGACTCGGCCTTTCTATTACTCATGATATCATCAAAGCGCACAACGGTTCACTGGACATCAGCACTGTAGTGGGTGAATGGACCAGGTTTACGATCACCATTCCAAAGCCCGCTTGATCTGATTTTAATGTAAATCAAAATACTACTTTCAAAAAGCATTAATTCTGTATTGAATTAGGTAAACCTGCTTGATTTCAAAAACTTATCCTAAATTGAGGTTGCCACTATTTTTCTACCTCTAATAAAACTTACTTGATCTGAAGGAATACCAAACTCCCTCCTTTGGTCGAAAAATAGGATTGTTACGCTATCCTGCGAAGGAAATTGGAGAAAATAATCAGCACGGATGATTCCAATTTTTGATTTAAAGCAAGCTCTGTTAAAACAATACACCAATGAGAATACCTTCTAATGCATTCAGTGCGCTTAATTTCTTTTTTTTGGTAGGTCTGGGATTTTCTTCATGTACTCAGGAATCCGCCGTACCATTTCCCGACAATCCATCAGGATTCGAAGTTCCCAAAACTCTTCCTTTCGAGCTACCTGACCCAGAACCAGTCAATTGGAAAATTTACCCTACGGACAGTGTTCCCAAAGGAGTCAAATTCAATTTCAATGTGGAAAGTCTCCCATCCAAACCCTTTTCTGCCAATGAATTCAAGCCCCTGAAGACCCCTGCGAAAACCACCTCATTTGATTGGGACAAACTTGAAACCATTTCATTTGATTTGGATTCCATCGAAGGGAAGCCCATTCCGGTCAAGAAGTTTTTACTGCCTTCACCGATTGTCACGGCAGGTTCAGCTCCTTCCGTTTGGCAAGGAGGAACTTCGGCTATGGTGCGCCTAGGTCAAACGGAAGGCTTGCTTGGGAATAAAGTATATACAATGGCCACCGATCCTTATGGTAGCGTTTGGATTACAACTGATCGAGGTCTGACCAAGTATGACGGTTCGGAGTTTTTGAACTACAATTTCTTTGGAAGATCCGAAACCGGGGCTATTGAAACCTTATCCAAGTTGATCTTTGACCAGGAAGGCAGACTGCTCATATCCGGGATGGTGACAGGTGTCTATCGTCTCGATATCACCCTGGGGTTAGTGGAGCATTTTCAGACGGAAAAAGGATATTTCCGAATGGAGCTAGACGATCAAGGGAAACTTTGGGGTGTAAATACTGGACTTTACCTGTTGGATCTTGATAAAAGGCTCATTTCTGAGGTTAAGCTAGAAACTGTAGCTGCAAACCCTGTGACTTTCGGTATTGATAAAGATTCCAAAGGAAATCTTTGGATAGGTTTAGGACGAAGAATTGCAGTCATGGACGCTGCCCAAAAATCCATCCGATTTTTCGGTGAACAAGAGGGCATTTTTATTCAGTCGGCTTATAAGATTACCGAAGATCCACTTGGAAATATGTGGATTTCGGCTTTTTCACCCGGTTCATTTTACGTCAATCCAGAAAAAAAGACCATACACCATCTTGGCCCCGAGCAAGGATTTTATGGTCGCAATGCTGAGACACTTCTGGATGAAAAGAAACGTCTTTGGTTGATATCGGATGATACCGTTAGGATTTTTGACCAAGAAAAAGACTTGGTGAAAAAGCTGGTCACACGGGCTGCTACTCGTGATTTTAATTTCCCCTCTTCCTCCATGGTGGGAAATGACGGAACCATCTGGCTCGGGACGGATAAGGTGGGTATTCTGCAGATTAATCCTAAAGGAATGCTCTCAGACTATTTCACGGTTGAAAACGGGCTTGAAAGCAATGATGTCTGGGGAATCCATGAAGATTCAAAGGGAAGAATCTGGCTCGGAACTTATCGAGGGATCAATATTTATGACCCCAAAAAAGAACGGCTTTATTTACTTCAATTTCCCGGAGGTCCTCCGATAAATAATTTCCGTCAAATCTATAATATCGGAGATGATCAGCTTTTTGTCGGAATGGCTAGAGGCTTCTCCTTTATAGATCTTAAAAACAATACTGCCACTTTTTACAATACTCAGGCCGCAATCGGAATCACGACCATTTTCACCGGGATAAAAACCGGTGATGGCAAAATCTGGATGGGTTCAGGCAACGGAATATTTGTTTTTGATCCAAAGGTAAACACGCTCAAAAACCTCAATGAATCACTTGGTTTGTCCTCCGATATAGCATTTGTCATCAAGAAGGATAGAAGTGGTCAAATCTGGGTTTGCACCGATTCGGGCGTTCATTTATTTGATCCCAAAGGGGAGTCAATGCGGACTATCAATAAAAGCACGGGATTGATGACGGATTACAATTCCATGCTTTTCGAGACTTCAGCAGGTGAGATTATCTTCGGAGGTGATGTAGGAATATCAATTTTTAATCCCGAGGAAAAAACTATCACTCATGTCTCTGGAAAAACCGGGATGAATCCGCCCTCACTTTATGATCTGAACGAAAGCAAGGGCAGAATTCATGTCGGCTCGGAAAATGGGATTATTGTCGTGGATCGACCTGATAAAAATTCAGCTGATCAAACCTGGCGATTTTCTAATTATGGTAAATCATCAGGAATCCCCTACAATGATCACAACCAAGCTACCTCTTTTGTCACCTCGACAGGTTCTGCTTGGTGGGGTGCTGCTCCTATTTTAGTTGTCAATCATCAAGATCCTTGGACAGATAGTCTAGCACCAATCGTCCATATCAAGGGGATGAATATCATGGATCAAAATCCGGTTTTTCTTAAACCGGAATTTTATCAATCTCAACTCCAGGAGGGCGATACCCTTTGGCAAAGTGATTTTTCAACAGGTTGGACAAAGCAGAGCCTTCCATCAGATTCCACCTACCTAGCCAAAAACAAAATCCTGTGGGACAGCATTAGCCCGGGATTTCATTTACCCATTGGACTAAAGCTCCCCTACAACCAAAATTCCTTCAACTATTCCTTTGTCAATCAAGCTGCTCAAGGCCGCGATCAGATTGTCTACCGATACATTCTTGAGGGTGCAGATGAAGAATGGTCCGCTGTAAGTCCAAAGCCTGCCTCGCGGATTTATTATAACCTCTTACCTGGAAAGTACACTTTTCGTGTTACAACGCGGGGATTTAATGGAGTTTGGAGTGAACCCGAATCATTAAGTTTCACCATAATGCCTCCTTGGTGGCAGACTTGGTGGGCCTATCTACTTTTTGCAATACTGTTTGGAGGTTTGACTTATGCAATCGCCTACGTGAGGTCACAGTACTTGAAAAAAGAAAACCGAATTCTCGAGGAAAAAGTCAGTCATCGTACTCAACAGCTTAAAAAATCGATTGACGACCTAAAGGCAACTCAATCTCAACTGATCCAATCTGAAAAAATGGCCTCGCTTGGTGAACTCACAGCTGGCATTGCTCACGAAATCCAAAACCCATTAAACTTTGTAAACAACTTCTCAGAAGTCAGTGAGGAACTTGTCGATGAAATGAATGAAGAGCTGGAAAAAGGTGATCTGGCGGAAGCCAAAGCAATCTCGAAAGATTTGAAAGAGAATCTAGGTAAAATAAAACATCACGGAAAGCGGGCAGATTCCATCGTGAAAGGAATGCTCGAGCATAGCCGGGGAACTACAAGCGATAAAAAACCAACTGACCTCAATGCCTTAGCGGATGAGTTTTTGCGCTTAAGTTACCATGGCCTGCGGGCAAAGGATAACAGTTTTAGCGCTGACTTCGATACTGAATTGGACCCAAATCTACCCCTAGTAAATGTGGTTGCTCAGGATGTGGGACGCGTCATTCTGAATTTAATTAATAATGCCTTTTATGCCTGTGCTGAGCGTAGTCGAAGTGCTTGTTCGGAAAGAAGCCGAAAATCCTTTGAAAATGGCTCTTCATCTTACAAGCCCAAAGTCTCTGTCCTTACCCGTTTGGTGGAGCTGGAAGGAAGTCCCGGAGGAGTGGAGCTTTGTATCAAAGACAATGGAAGCGGAATTCCAAAGGCAATCAAAGACAAAATCTTCCAGCCATTCTTTACCACCAAACCCACAGGAAGCGGGACAGGATTGGGACTAAGTCTCAGCTATGACATCGTCAAGTCACATGGTGGTGATCTCCGGGTCAAAAGCACTGAGGGAGAAGGCACCGAAATGATCATCTTTTTACCGATTACAAATTAGTATTCATGAATTCACTTCAAAGTAAAATTGCAGCCGCACGAAAAGTTTACGAAACCTACTGGGACAGTTACACCGAAGGAGACTTGGAAACCTTTGCCTCCACTTTGGATGACAGGTTTGAAATGATCGGAACGTCTGAAACGGAGGTTTGCCATTCCAAAGCGGATGGAATCGAATTTTTGAAAGCCCAACTGCATGAATTAGTCGGAAAAGTAGAGATGCGTAACAGGCAAATCGATATCGTTCCAATAGATCAAATGATGCTTGTAAATGAGCTATGCGATATCTATGTCCTTGTGGATCCGGACCTGCCTGCCGGCAGGCAAGGCCTGCCGGCCGACAACCAGAATTGGAATTTTTATTCTAAGATCAGGATATCCACATTTCTTAGGAAAACTGAATCAGGTTGGAAAGTGACTCAGCAGCATGGTTCACTTCCCGATATGCGCGTGCAGGAAGGAGAAACTTTGGCTTTGGAGAAAATCAGTAAAGAAAACATCGAACTCAGGGATGCGGTCAAGCGCCGCACTGCCGAACTGGAAAATAAAAACCGGGAATTGGCCATAGAGGCTGCACTTGAGAAAGTGCGAGCTGTGGCCATGGGCATGAAAACCCCCGAGGACATGCTTGATGTATGCCGAGCTATTTCGGATCAGCTGCAACAGTTTGGTGTAGCAAAAATCCGAAATGTACAAATCGCGATTATAGACGAAAAGATAGGTCAATACCTCTGTTACCAGTATTTTACTCCTTATGACAAAACCACTATTGAAAAAACCGAATACCTCAAAAGTCCGGTTGAGCATGGTATGGTCAAGCAGATGCTGGCCTCACGGGACGGGTATTTCATCGGTAATCTAAGCGGTCAGGAACTCGAAGACTTTCGCTCACACAGAAAAGAAGAAAACCATTTTCCTGATCCATTTTTGGATAAAGCCACCGAATTGGATTATTGCTTTTTGTCCATTGGCGAAGGAGGACTGGGACTGACTTTATATCAGCCAATGGCTGACGATGTTTTGACTTTGTTCAAGCGATTTCATCAGGTGTTTTCCTTGGCTTACCAGCGGTTTCGGGATATTGAAAAAGCTGAAGCCCAAGCAAGGGAAGCTCAGATAGAAGCAGCATTGGAGCGCGTGCGCAGCAGGAGCATGGCCATGCACAAAAGTGAAGAGTTGTTGGATGTAATCACAGTGGTTTCTGAGCAATTGCATCAGCTTGGTTTCAGATTTAACCACGTTAGTTTTGCGAACAACGAAATTGACCAGGATTATAAATTTTGGTCTTCGCTAAAGGGGATGAATCCCGTGCGGTTCAATGTTCCCTTTGCCAATTTATCCGTCTTTACGGGTTTAAAAAAAGCGCAACAGGATGGAGTTCATTTTTATACCGACATCCTCAGCCGGAAGGATAACAGGAAATGGCACGCGCATTTGCTCAAATATGGTGGGTCTCAAATCTTTTCGGAAGAGATAAATGAATATATTATGCGTAGGGGAATGGCCAGATCAATCTCCATAAACCCCAATATTATCCTTATTCTGGCAAACTACGCATCTGCGCCGTACACCGAAGAAGAAAACAAAATCATTACTCGTTTTGGCAATGTATTCGAACAATCCTACACCCGCTTCCTTGATCTCCAAAAAGCGGAGGCTCAAGTCAGGGAAGCTCAGATTGAAGCTGCGCTGGAAAGGGTCAGAGCTCAGACCATGGCCATGCACAGCAGCGAGGACGTGGGGAAATGTGTCGTCAAGATGTTAAGTGAGCTCACTGCCTTGGGAGTGGATGAAGGGACCCGATTTGGGATTGGAATCTTAAATCATGAGAACGAAAACAATCAACTTTGGACAGCTCGCAAGACCGGAGAGGAAATCAACATGCATATCGGAAACATCGATATGGCCTCCCACCCCATGCTGAAAAGTGCCCGCAAGGCCTGGAAAGAGCAGGTTCCATTTCACAAGTATGTATTGGAAGGGGAAGATTTGCTGACCTATTACCAAATGCTCAATAATGCTCCTGACTATAAAATTCAAATACCGATAGAAAAATTACCCAAAAAAGAAATACAACACTGTTTCATATTCGAGCATGGATTTTTTTATGCATTCAGTCCCCGTGAATTCCAACCCGAATTAATTCACATTACCAAGCGGTTCAGTGCTCTGTTTGAACAAACTTACCGGCGGTATTTGGATTTAGTAAGAGCAGAAGGTCAAGCTCGTGAGGCAGAAATCGAGTTGGCGCTCGAACGGGTAAGGGCAAGGACCATGGCCATGCAGCACTCAGACGAGCTGACCGAAGCTTCAGAAGTTTTGGACCGGCAAGTCCGCGAATTGGGTATTGAAACCTGGGGCTGTGCTTTTCATATTTATGCAGATGATCCTGAGGGTGACTATGAATGGTTTAGCAGCCGTGAGGGGTCTTTGCCATTTTACAAAACTCCCAGAGAAAATTTCTTCTTGAAGTTTTACGAAAAAGGCAAAGCCGGAGAAACGTTCCATGTGGAAGAATTCTTAGGCGATGATTGTAAAGTCCACTATGATTACCTGATGACTATTCCGGTCATGGGTGATGCACTTCGTGAAATTGTGGCTTCCGGTGCCTCTTTGCCCGAGTCGCAGTATGACCATATTGCTTTTTTCAAGCATGGATTCCTCCTCTTCATTACCTATAAGCCGGTTCCTCAATCACATGCCATTTTCCAACGCTTTTCAAAAGTTTTCGACCAAACTTATACCCGCTTCCTAGATCTACAAAAAGCCGAAGCCCAGGCGAGGGAAGCACAGATTGAAGGGGCTTTAGAACGAATTCGTTCCCGGTCTCTGGCCATGCGTACAAGTGATGAATTAGAAGACGTAATTATGGTCGTGTCAGAGCAATTGCAGCAACTACAATTCAGGTTTCACAATGTAAGTTTCAGCAGCAATAACGAACAAAGTGATATTATTTTCTGGTTGGCTACTCCGGGCAAAACAAAACCTTTTTTAATAAAGGCTCCTTATCTCGATACTCCATCAGTAACTAGGATTATCGATGCCCGGAAAAATGGTATTGACTTCCTTGCAGATGTCATGTCTACAGAAGAAAACCAGGAATGGCTGCAGCACACCGTCTATAACTCCCAAAGCAACTTAACTGAAGATGATAAAAAATTTTTACTGACCAGAAAAGGGATGGCAAGGTCCACTGTGCTGACGAAAAATATCACATTAATGCTTGTTAATTATGCTGGTGTTCCCTTTCCTAATCAACAAAATTTTATACTGAAACGGTTTGGAAATGTTTTTGACCAATCTTACACCCGCTTCCTCGACCTCCAAAAAGCGGAAGCACAAGCCCGCGAAGCACAAGTCAACCTTGCTGTAGAACGAGTAAGGGCAAGGGCATTGGCGATGTTTAAGTCCGAAGAAATACTGCAAGTTGTGCACAAGCTGAAGGATGAAATTATGGGTCTCGACATCCCCAATGTAGCTGCGGCTACCATCCATCTTAAGGAACCAGATGGCATGTGCCGGGTTTGGGATTTAACCTCCCTTGAAATCGAAGATGATGGCTTGCATCTGCCGCTTGACATTCGTTTCCGTCTCGAAGATACCCATCGTGATTTCTTTATGAGAAGGATATGGGAAAATGAGGCGGACTACTTTGTAGTGATTCAGAAAGACTCTGATTTCAAACACACCCTTCAATGGCTGCGTGATAACAATCAATCTAAGCATGCGGACGAAGCTGAAGAGTTCTTCAGTTCTACTCAACTAAAGAAGGCCTATCATCCAACTGTACCATTGAACAATGGCAGGATGAATCTAGACTTGTTGGATACGCCAGATCCTGAAATTGAATCCATTCTCAAAAAAATGGCGGGTGCTTTTGATTTGGCTTACAAGCGTTTTGAAGATCTACAAAAAGCAGAAGCACAGGCAAGGGAAGCGCAGATAGAAGCGGCACTGGAAAAAGTCCGTTCCCGGTCCTTAGCCATGCATAAAAGTGGTGAGCTAAAAGAAGTGGTCTCTGTTCTTTTCGAAAAATTAAAAGTCCTGCAAATCCCCTTTACTGCCGTTGGCATCGCCACACATATTGATGCTTCAAAAGATTTAAATGCTTTTGTCTGCGGTCAAAATGATGCTGGCCTGGTCATCACTAATTATCGTCTCCCTTACTTTGATAATCCGGTACCGAAAGATTTATACGGCGCCATTGAAAAGCAATTGGAATATTTTGTGGGCCATTATTCAAAAGAAGAAAAAGATTCCTTCTACGAGTATGTAATTGAACATACGGATGAATTCAGGCATCTGCCCGAAGATATCAAGCGCATGATATTCGATAGCACCACCTATACCATTTCCATGGTGGCGGTTAAGAATGCAGTGTTTAATGTCAATGATTTTGAAGGGAAGGTATTAGCCGAAAATGAAATTGATATCATCAAGCGTTTTGCGCGGGTATTCGATCAGGCATATACTCGTTTTCTTGATCTACAAAAAGCCGAAGCTCAAGCCCGTGAAGCACAAATTCAGTTGTCACTCGAGCGGATCCGAGCAAAGGCCATGGCCATGCAACACAGCGATGAGCTCAGTGATTTCCTTACGGTCCTGTTTGGGCAATTTAATGTACTCAATTTAAACCCCGTTAACTGCCACCTAAATTTTCTGGATATTGAAAATAATCGAAATATTTTCCGCATTACTGGTAAAAGGGGGGCAGCTTTAATTGCCACTCAAGAAATAGATCTGGATGCCTCACCGCTATGGGAAAAAAGGAAAGAGGATTGGAAAGCCGGACATCCCAATGATGTGGATGTATTGTATGTCCCGTACGAAAACCATCAGGTAATAAATGAAATTTTTGAAGAATTATTGAGCAAACTTCCAAAGGAGGATCGCCCTCTTCCAGAAGACTTCCCGGATGGTCTATATGTTATTGATGGATATTGTAGATATGGTTACTTAGGCTATAGCGCAAGCAGGCCGCCATCAGACGAGGAAAAGGAGATTACCCGACGAATTGCCAATGAGTTTGGCAATGTATACCAACGTTTCCTTGATCTGCAAAAAGCAGAATCACAAGCTCGTGAAGCGCAGATTCAATTGTCGCTTGAACGGATCCGAGCAAAGGCAATGTCCATGCTCCACAGTGATGAGCTCAGTGATTTCCTTACGGTCCTGTTTGAGCAATTTGAGGTGCTCGACCTACGCCCCGTAAACTGCATTCTCTCTCTTTTCGATATTGAAAATAACCGAAGCACTTTCCGGATGACAGGCAAAAAAGGAGCAACGTTGATTGCCTCACAGGAAATAGACCTCGATGCTTCACCTGTATGGAAGCAAAAGGTAGAAAACTGGAAATCTGGCCATCCCAACGATGTGGATGTGCTCTATATTCCTTACGAAAACCTTCCAGAGATAGCAGAAATTTTTAATGAAATACTGGAAAAACTGCCGGAAGATGAACGACCCCTACCGGAAGACTACCCGAATGGTGAATACATCATTGATGGATATTGTAAATATGGTTACTTAGGTTATGCCGCAAGCGGACCGCCATCCGAAGAGGAAAAGGAAATAATAAGACGTATTGCAAATGAGTTTGGCAATGTATACCAGCGCTTCCTCGATCTCCAAAAAGCAGAAGCCCAAGCACGGGAAGCGCAGATCCAATTGTCGCTTGAACGGATCCGAGCAAAGGCAATGTCCATGCTCCACAGCGATGAACTCAGTGATTTCCTTACGGTTGTGTTTGAGCAATTTCATGTACTCAATCTACGACCTGTAGCCAGTCAACTATCTTTTTTAGATATTGATAACAATCGTAGCATTTTACGATTAACTGGAAAAAATGGGGCAACCTTAATTGCAACGCAGGAAGTAGATCTTGATGCATCACCTTTTTGGAAACAAAAAGTAGAGGACTTTAAATCAGGCCAGCCAAATGATGTAGATGTAGTCTTTGTTCCCTACGACAAGATTCCTGAAATAGTCGAAATTTTAAAAGAAATATTGGCCAAACTACCGGAAGACGAACGCCCTCTACCTGAGGACTTCCCAAATGGTCAATATATTGTTGAGGGAACTTTTAAATATGGTTACTTAGGATACAGCGCTACAGGACCGCCTTCCGATGAAGAAAAGGAGATTACCCATAGGATTGCCCATGAGTTCGGTAACGTGTACCAGCGATTTATTGATCTCCAAAAAGCAGAAGCCCAAGCACGGGAAGCAGAGATTCAGTTGGCACTGGAAAGGGTGCGGGCACGAAGCCTTGCCATGCACCGCAGTGAAGAATTGGCAGATATTTCGATGGAGTTGGTCAGGCAGGTGCAGACTTTGGGTATGGAAAGCTGGTTTTGTGCATTTAACATTTACGATGATGACCCTAGAGGATCAGTGGAATGGGGAAGCAATGGTCAGGGTACTTTTCCTAAATACAGAACTCCACGGGAAGGAGTATTTCTGAGGTATTTTGAAGCTGGTCAAAGAGGAGAGACTTTTTTGGTAAATGAAATCGGGGAGGAAGTCTGTCCTGCGCATTATGAATACCTGTGCAGCTTGCCCGGAGTAGGAGAACAATTGCTTCAGATGAAAGCTGCCGGAATCCCGTTTCCGACCTCGCAGATTGACCATGTGGCATTTTTCAAATATGGGTATGTCCTCTTCATCACCTATGAACCTGCCTATGAATCACATGATATTTTCAAACGCTTCGCCAAAGTCTTTGAACAGACTTATACCCGCTTCCTTGATATTCAAAAAGCGGAGGAACAGGCAAGGGAAGCGCAGATCGAAAATGCATTGGAGAAAGTCCGATCACGAACCATGGCGATGCAGCGCAGCGATGAATTGACAGATGTTGCAGGTCTGTTATTCAATCAGGTCAGTGCCTTGGGTATTAAAACATGGACCGCTGGCTTTAATGTATGGAGCGAAGACAATAACTCCTACGTGGACTATTTAAGTCTTAATGGTGAAATTTTTGGGCCTAATACCGTGCACACAGAAAAGGCTGAGGCATTAAAGGAACTCAGTAATGCCAGGAAAAGCGGGGTCGAATTTGAAGTCCTGTTTGTTGAGGGTGAAAAGATCAAAGAATTATACCTGGCAATTAGCGGGATTGATGAGAAAGAGTATGATATAATGGTGAAGGATGGGCTCCTCCCGTCTCAGCAGTATGAACATTTTGTGTTTGGTGCCAAAGTTAGCGTGATGTTCATTACCTATGAACCCGTGCCGGAAGCCCATGATATTTTTAAGCGGCTCGGTAAAGTTTTCGAACAAACCTACACCCGCTTTCTAGATCTCCAAAGAGCAGAAGCACAGGCAAGGGAAGCACAGATCGAAAACGCATTGGAAAAAGTCCGATCACGAACCATGGCGATGCAGCGCAGCGATGAATTGACAGATGTTGCAGGTCTATTATTTAATCAGGTCAGTGCCTTGGGTATTAAAACATGGAGCGTCGGCTTTAATGTATGGAGCGAAGACAATAACTCCTACGTGGACTATATTAGTCTTAATGGAGAATTTTATGGGCCTAATATCGTAGACACGCAAAAAGCTGAGGCTTTAAAAGATGTCAGGAAAGCCAGGAAAAGCGGGGTCGAATTTGAAGTCCTGTATGTGGAGGGAGAAAAGATCAAACAATTGCACATGGCACTTGGCGGGGTTGATGAGAAAGAATATGAAATAATGCTGAATGATGGGCTCCTCCCGTCCCACGAGTATGAACATTTTGTATTCGGCGCCAAAGTTAGCGTGATGTTCATTACCTATGAACCAGTACCGGAAGCCCATGACATTTTTAAGCGACTCGGTAAAGTTTTCGAACAGACCTACACCCGCTTCCTTGATCTCCAAAAGGCCGAAGCCCAGGCACGTGAAGCGAAAATTGAAACAGCTTTGGAGCGTGTGAGAGCACAAGCCATGGCCATGCATCATTCTGAAGATTTACGCAGTACAATCCAGGTGTACTTCGAGCAACTAGATGAACTGATGGATTCGACTATTGTGCGATGTGGCGCAGGATTGCTCAATAAGGAGAACACGATCGCCGAAATGTCCACCGCAAGCAAATCCCCGGAAGGGGTGACCTATAATGTGGAAGGGAAAATCGATATGCAGGGACATGCACTTCTGGAAAACACGTATGAACATTGGCTGAAACAGAAAGAATACAGTCATGTTTTGCGTGGAAATGAAATTAAAGAATACTATCAGTACATCACCAACCAGGTGGCCATACCAGAAAACAAAGGAGGTGATGAACTGCATTTTTATTTCCCGATGTTCAATGAAGGGTCGTTTTATGTAGTAACAAATAATGAGGTGCCTGAAGATGAATTGCAAATCTTCCGCAGATTCAGTTCCGTGCTTAGTTTAACCTACAGACGATTCAATGATCTTCAAAAAGCCGAAGCCCAAGCCCACGAAGCAAAGATAGAAGCGGCTTTGGAGCGTGTACGTTCCCGCACCATGGGTATGCAAAGTAGTGAGGAACTTCCCGAGGTAGCAAATCTCCTTTTTACTGAAGTGAGAGCGATAGGAATCCATGCATGGAGCTGTGGGTATAATATTCTCGCTGAGGATAAAAAATCAGCTACCTGCTGCATGAGTAGTGAGGGAACCCTGCAAACGCCATTTCAGCTTCGCTTATGGGGAGAAAATTCATTCGATGAAATGGGTGAATTCGTCCTGAGTGATAATACGATGTTTGTTCAGGAACTTGGCGGTAAAGCCTTGGAGGAGCACTATGGATACATGAAATCCTTCCCGGACCTGAAGCCCACTTTTGACGAAATTGACAGGCTTGGGCTTTCACTGCCCACTTATCAGATCAACCACCTCTGCAAATTCACCCAGGGATTTATTTTGTTCATCACCTATGAAAAGGTGCCCGAATCCCATGCAATTTTCAAACGTTTTACCAATGTTTTTGACCAAACCTACACCCGTTTTCTGGATCTGAAAAAAGCTGAAGCTCAGGCTCGGGAAGCGCAAATTGAAAATGCCTTGGAAAAAGTTCGGTCAAGGTCATTGGCGATGCAAAGTCCCGATGAGTTGATTGAAGTGGCCCAACTGCTACGGGAAGAAATGGGTGCATTGGGCGTAGAGGAATTGGAAACCAGCTCTATCTACATCCATGATGAAAGCAGCGGATTGACACAATGTTGGTTTACCATCAAGAATCCGGATAACCCTGACAAAGCGATAACAGACCAAATGGTTATTGACCTTCAGGATACCTGGGTGGGCCGAAAGATGGATGAATTTTACCGGTCCAAAGCAAAACAAACTTCCATCCTGATGCAGGGTGAGGGAAGGATAGAATGGATCCGATATTGTGAAGAAAAATCCGACCTGTTTGGGACCAGCAATTTTTATGGAGAAACTATTCCCGATCGTACCTATCATTTGTACAAATTTTCCAATGGCTACATCGGTGCCGCTGCTCCCGGAGAGATTTCCTCAGAAAGTTGGGAACTTTTAAAAAGAGCCACGGCAGTATTTTCCTTTGCCTATACCCGTTTCAGGGATTTGCAAATGGCCCAAGCCAGCGCTAGGACTGCCATGCGACAGGCTTCTTTGGACCGTGTTCGCGCTGACATTTCATCCATGCGCAATGCTGATGACCTTGACAGAATCACGCCGCTGATTTTCAAAGAACTGACCATTTTGGGGGTGCCATTTATCCGCTGTGGGGTCTTTATTATTGATGAAAAACAAGAATTAATCAACGCCTACCTTTCCTCTCCTGAGGGTAATTCGCTTGGAGTGTTAAGGCTCCACTATAATGCAAGCGTACTCACTCAGGGCACAGTAGAAGCTTGGCGAAAAGGTGAAGTTTACAGGCAGCACTGGAACAAAGAGGACTTCGTCCAATGGATCAACATCATGATGCAACAAGATCAGATCCAGGACAGCAGGACTTATCAAGGAGCAGCAGTACCTCCGGAGTCGCTCGATTTGCATTTTGTTCCTTTTACCCAAGGGATGCTCTATGTGGGGGCTATTAGCCCTTTGGATGAAAGGGAATTAGAATTAGTAACGTCTCTCGCAAAAGCATTTTCCATCGCCTATGCCCGATACGAGGATTTTGAAAAACTCGATAAGGCAAAATCAGAAATCGAATCGGCCATGAGCGAACTCAAATCCACCCAATCCCAACTCATTCAACAAGAAAAACTCGCCTCTCTCGGCCAACTCACCGCCGGCATCGCCCACGAGATCAAAAATCCGCTGAATTTTGTGAATAATTTCTCTGAAGTATCAATAGAGCTTGTAGATGAAGCAATTGAGGAGAGAGGCAAGAGTCAAGAAGCAAGAAACGAGACTTTGGTTGACGAAATTCTGGTAGACATCAAGTCCAATCTTCTGAAAGTACACGACCACGGAACCCGCGCCAATAGCATAGTGTCTTCCATGCTTCAGCATTCCCGCGGAGGTTCGGGCAAAATCGACCCTACAGATCTAAATGCTTTGGTCAAAGAATATGTCAACCTAAGTTTTCATGGGATGCGGGCAGGGAAGAATCCCATCGATGTTGAAATCAGCTTTGATTTGGATCCTGGTATTGCCGATGTTCCGATCATCAAAGAGGATTTTATCCGAGTGATTATCAATTTGTGTAATAATGCTTTTGACGCGATGCGGCAGAAAACCCTCCAAGGGTTCGAAACCCTTGGAGGGTTGGGAGTCTACCAACCCCAGCTAACTGTCCGCACCAAATCCGAAAAAGACCAAATCCGGATATCGTTTGAGGACAACGGTCCTGGCATCCCCGAGGAGATCAAAGACAAAATCCTGCAGCCTTTCTTCACTACCAAAAAAGGAACAGAAGGAACTGGACTTGGGCTAAGCATTACCCATGATATTGTGAAAGCGCATGGGGGTGAATTGGAGATTACTTCCCAACCCGGATCAACCGTGTTTTTCATCTGGCTTAATTACAAATGATGCATGAATCATATTTGGATAAAAAATCTTTAAAAAAAGTCATGAAGCCACTAAACATCATGAAAAAAATAGTTTCGCTCCCGATTAAAACAGCCTTGCTTGCCTTTGTGATGATCCTGATCGCAGACGAATCACTGGCGCAGCAACGTGCTTATATCAACGGTCCTTCCGAAAATCAGATTGATAGCCTGCTCCTCCGTTTTTCTACCGAAACCTCCGGTCGACTCCGCATGGGCTTGGCCCGGGAATTGGGTCTCTTTTACACTGATGTCGACCCAGACACAACCATGTATTTTGTGAATACGCAGTTGCAACTGGCCCAGAGCTTGGGAGAGCGTTTGTGGGAAGGGGATGCACTTAGAAGGCTTGGATATCTCACATATCTTCAGGGGAGTTATTCCGAGTCATTCTCATATAATACGCAGGCCCTTACGCTGTTTATGGATACCTCCACCGAACGGAAGGTGTGGGAACCTGACAGGCTTTCTCTCGCAGGCACCCCTGAACAAGCCCGGTTAACCGAGCTCGCCCTGACTTATTTTCACCGGGCGCAACTATACACGTGGATCAGCAACATCTCTGAGCAAAGGCCCCTCTATCGAAAAGCCATTGAAATAATAGATAAGGCTGGAGACGATGCTATTGCCTCATTCATGTATGGCAATCTGGCAGAATCATATATCGAAGAATATCCCGATTCTGCCATGATGTATCTCAGTATTGGACTTGAAAAGTCCGAAAAAGTTGGTTTCATGAAGTATCGGGGTAATGATCTCTCTCGTATGGGAAGAGCGCATAAGAGCCTAAATAACTTTGATAGCGCTGAGAAATATTATTTGGAGGCAATTGCCATAAGCAGGGAAGTTAATAACTTCAGGCACCTTGCGATTGCGTATTATGAACTAGCCCGGCTCAATCAGTTGACCGGCGATACCACCCGCGCCTTGGACAACGCCCTGAACAGTTACGAGGCCGCCGATTCGATACGAAACCTGGCCGTTATCAGTGACGTTGGCCTCATGCTCTCCAAATTGTATGAGCAGTTGAACGACACGGATAATGCATATTATTTTCTGAGACTGTCACAGGCTGCTTCGGAAACCCTGCAGAAAGAAAACCAGATACGACGGGCCAGCGACCTGCAGTTTGCCGAACAACTCAGGCTCAGGGATCTTGAGGAAGCTCAGGCGAGAAGTCAGGCCCGACTCAGGATGACCATTCTGATGGGTGTGCTGTTCACGATTGCGGTGGTGGCGTTCCTGATGTACCGTAACAACCGCCAAAAACAGGCGGCCAATAAGGTATTGGAAAAAACACTGGATAATTTAAAAGCCACCCAGGCCCAACTTGTCCAACAGGAAAAACTCGCCTCACTCGGTCAACTTACCGCCGGAATTGCCCACGAGATCAAAAATCCGCTGAATTTTGTGAATAATTTTTCGGAGGTGTCGATGGAGATGATTGAGGAGGTATTAGAAGCAAGAGGCGAGAAGCGAGAGGCGAGAAGCGAGAAACGAGATGAAAGAGAGGAGCTGGAAGATGAGATTCTTGAAGATATAAAAGCGAATCTGAGGAAGATACACGAACATGGAAGTAGAGCAAATGGCATTGTGACATCTATGCTTCAGCATTCCAGAGGCGGATCCGGGAAAATGGAACCTACTGACCTCAATGCTTTGATAAAAGAATATGTCAACCTGAGTTTTCACGGGATGCGGGCAGGGAAGAATCCGATCGGCGTTGATATTGTCTTTGATCTGGATCCTGATTTGGGCATGGTGTCCCTGATTAAAGAGGATTTTACGAGGGTGGTGATTAATTTGTGTAATAATGCTTTTGATGCCTTGAGAAGCAAGATTCAGGCGCAAGACCTGCCAGGTTTCCAAAACCTGGCAGGTCTAAAGGACTACCAACCCAAATTAACAGTCCGCACCAAAACCGAAAAAAACCAAATCCGGATAGCTTTTGAGGACAACGGCCCAGGCATCCCAGACGACATCAAGGACAAAATCCTGCAGCCTTTCTTTACTACCAAAAAAGGGACTGAAGGAACGGGACTTGGGCTGAGTATTACCCATGATATAGTGAAGGCGCATGGGGGAGATATTAAAATCAATTCCACTTCTGATTTTACGTGTATTTTTATCGAAATGCCATCAAGAAAAACTATAAATACAACTCATAGCTCTTAAACCTATGAATATCATAAGTTCTAAAATAACTCTAATATTATTGTTTCTAGCTCCTTTTATTCAAAAGGATGTTACACCGATTGTAACTCTTGAAAGCGAGGGAATGGGGGAAGCTGCAATTATTACTTTATTTGACAAGCATGGATGGTATTATCATCCGGGCGATGATCCTGCCCTTGCAGCCGACAGTACATTTTCAGGCGCATGGATACCGGCTTCACTTGGGATGTGGGCGGGGCAGGTTCCTGATGAGTGGGATGGAATCGGATGGTTTGCAGGCGTTATCCGGATTGACTCATCCATGTACAACAAAGAAGTTGCGCTGTGGGGCAGGATATACGGAGCTTTGGAAGTATATGTGAATGGTGAACGGGCAGGTTCTGCCGGCCGTGTGGGTACGAATGTTAAAACCGAAGAACCCATCGGTCAGTTTGAGCCCATTACCTTTTCCTTCGGGGAAAGTGATCTTCATTTCATCGCCATCCGCTACTCAAATCACAACTACCAAAAAGCATGGGATAAAGCTCCGATTGGACCGCTGCTAAGATTAGGGCTAACGGAAACTTCTTTAGATCAATACCGCTCTTTTGTTAACAAAACCAGGAATAATCGTCAAATCTCTTTCTTTTTGGTGGGAATGCTCCTTGCTTTTGCTTTCCTGCACTTCATACTTTTTGTCTACTACCCTTCAGAAAAAGCAAACTTCGCGTTTTCCCTGTTACTTTTATCCTTCGTCCTATTGAGCGCTGCAACACTCTCAACGGGGTTGACATTAAATCCGGACCTTTTTACAAAGTTTCTTATAATTGAAGGGGTTTCTGTTTCTCTTGTTGGCATCACTAATATCTATTTTGTTTTCATTGTTACCCGGCGGAAAATTAACTGGATTCCCGTCTCTTTTACCATTGCCGGTATAGCACTTATCTATTTTGTCTTTTCAGATCCGCATCAGTCACGCCCTTTATTAATACCATTTATCTACCTGTCTACAATCGCGGCCATTATTCTTTTTTCATTCGACAGTTTAACTAAAAAACTGAAAGAGTATAATGTCATCATTTTTACTTTGGTTATTTACTTCATATTAATCATACCACGTACATTATATATATCATTTGACATCTCTGTTTTATGGTTTGAAAACGAGATCTTAACCAGATTGAGTTTCATTTTTATTCCGATCGGTTACTCCATCTATCTTGCTAAAAATATTGCTTCAACCAATCACTGGCTCAAAAATCAGCTCGAAGAAAATGAAAGGCTGGCATCAGAGAAACAGAGAATGGTAGAAAGTAAAAAAGAAGAGCTGGAAAAAGAGGTTTTGGCAAGAACGGCAGAATTGAATAAGTCATATGACTTACTGAAAAATTCCATGGAGAAACTCAAAGCCACTCAGGATCAGCTCGTGCAGCAGGAAAAACTCGCCTCCCTCGGTCAGCTTACAGCCGGCATCGCCCATGAGATCAAGAACCCGCTGAACTTTGTGAATAACTTCTCGGAGGTATCGATTGAGATGATTGAGGAGATACTAGATTCAAGACACAAGACACAAGATACAAGACTCAAGACGGAGGCTGATGAAATTGAGGATGAGATTTTGGAGGATATAAAAGGAAACTTGAAGAAAATACATGAACATGGAAGTAGAGCAAATGGCATTGTAACATCTATGCTACAGCATTCCAGAGGCGGATCAGGGAAAATGGAACCTACTGATCTGAATGCTTTGATCAAAGAATATGTCAACCTGAGCTTTCACGGGATGCGGGCAGGGAAGAATCCGGTCGATGTGGATATAGAACTAGATCTAGATCCTGAATTGGGCGATGTCCCACTGATCAAAGAGGACTTTACGAGAGTAGTGATCAATCTTTGTAACAATGCTTTTGATGCCTTGAGAAGCAAGATTCAGGCGCAAGACCTGCCAGGTTTCCAAAACCTGGCAGGTGGGGTGTAAAATATTTAAATAAAATATATATATTCTTCACCCCATTTTTTTATATTCCCTTGTCTAAATTATTCGACCTATGGAAGATGATAGTGCAAGTTGGAAAGAACGAGCCATTTCCAGAA
>NZ_JBKBKZ010000018.1:0-106618 GCF_046296635.1 Algoriphagus sp.
CTTTAATAAACCGAAATCCGGTGGCCGAGCAAAGTCGAGGCCATTTTGATCTACTGGCAAAGAAGCGGATAATCAGATTATAATTTAACTACTGGTAAGATTTCGCATTTACATAATTTTTAAATGAAACAAATGGGTGCCGAGCATAGGTTGGAGAGTAGGTCGAACCAAGTCGAGGCCTTCCTTTTACACAAAATCTCAACCGTATCTACCTGATATCCTCCATTGAAGATTCTTAACAAGTTTTTGAAAAACAATTACTTAAAACAGGCTGTTCGTCTACCATAAACCAAAAATATTTCTACCATGCAAAAAGTACTTTCTATCCTGATGGTGATGACGATTTTCTTCGCATCAGCATTCACTCCCAAATCAACCAACGTTCACGAAGTCGAAGCAGACATCGTTGACTTGGCAGTTGCCACAGAATTCTTGTCTACACTCGTTGCTGCTGTACAAGCAGGTGACTTAGTAGACGTGTTGAAAGGTGACGGACCATTTACAGTATTTGCTCCAACTAATGAGGCATTTGCCAAGTTGCCGGCAGGAACTGTTGAAAATTTATTGAAGCCTGAAAACAAAGCGCAATTGGTAGCAGTGTTGACTTACCATGTCGTTCCGGGTAAGGTAATGTCTTCTGATCTAAAGAATGGTCAGAAAGCCAAGACTGTACAGGGTTCTGAAATCACAGTCACTTTGGCTAATGGAAAAGCAATGATTGACAATGCTACAGTAACTACCGCCGATATCGAGGCGAGCAATGGTGTGGTTCACGTGATCGACACTGTGATTCTTCCAAAAATGTAATTTCGGAATGTCATAAAAAAGCCCTCTGAATTTTGTTCAGAGGGCTTTTTTATGTTAAATTAGTTCCTTTCGCTTAAGAATTGTTTCCATGAATTTCTTGTCATTTTCGCTATTAAAAATTCGGAAAGGTAGATGAATAAATTGGGCCTTTGACAGGTAAAGTACAAACGCATCTTTGGTCAATTCTACTCGTTTGATCATGTTCCATTGGATGGGCATTCCCTCCCGTACGTTGATTTTCATAAGGATCTGTCGGCTGTCGATTTCGTAGGCCATTTTTTGGAATATTGCTTTGTTCTGTTCCATTTGAGTGACTCCGGTGAATTGGATAGTCCAGAAAAGCACATACAGTCCGTAAGCAATCACGGCACCTATAAACCACCAAATTGAAGCAATCCATAAATAACCTAAACAGATGGCGAGGGCAATTAGGATGACCCACCACTGTTCTTTAAGGATGGATTTCAGACCCATTTTGATGTATGTTCCAGTGGCTAGTTGGTATTTTTTAGTTTTGATAATCATCGGTTACGAATTTGAAAGCGCAAATATCCACCTATCCAAGTGATTAAGCAAGTCGAAAAAAATCATAAATTCGACAGGAGTACTGAATCGAGTCGGCCTTTGGCAGACAGGCATGACCATTGCACGACGAAGGGTGGAAATTATATAATCCCATGTAGAATCCTACCAAAAGGCCTGAGAGCTATCAGGAAGAAAGACTTTAAGAAAAAATTATATTCATATTAAACAAAAGTATTAATCGATTGATTTTAAACCTGTATTCGATTAACTTATCTCAAAATTTTTAGCCATGAACAGTCTTGTCATAGATCTCTTTATGTGTGGTGTGGCTTATGTCATCCTGATTTATTTCGTTGCTACGATGACGAAGAATTCGCTGAGAAGGGGAAATAGTAGTAATGATGATGGAGATGGAGGGATTGAGAATTTTACTCCTCCTAAAATCGACTTGCCTCCCGGGGTAATTTGGCCATCAGATTCTCCTCAAAAATCAAGAAAACCTGAGCCGATAGATTATTAATGGCATTTTTCGCAAACTCCCTGTACAAGAAGGTTCATTTCCTTTTTTATGAAGCCTGCAGGTAATTTGACTTGGGGAAGCGTGATATCCTCAAGGCAAGTGGTTTCACCACATGTTTCACATTTGAAGTGAACATGCTCGTGATTGTGGTGATGCTCTGATTCTCCATGCGCACAGAGGGCGTATTTAGTCGCTCCACTATCATCCAGGACCTTGTGAATGAGATCTTTGTCCAAAAAGGTTTTCAGCGTCCGATAAATTGTTACTCGATCAAATTGCTGATTGAGTGTATCCTCAAGGTCAGAATGGGAAAGGGCGACATTTTTAGCAAGAAACTCCTGAATGATATCCAGTCTGCAGTCAGTAATCCTGAGCTTATGTGACTGGAGTATGGTTAGTGGGCTAAGCATGACTTTTCTTTGGAAGGTCAAATTAACTCAAAAAACGGAAGTGAAAAAAAAGGCGCCGAATTCAGCGCCTTTTAAGTGTTTATTTTCCGGATTCTTCGGAGAGAATTTTCTCAATTCGTGCCAACACATCCTCTAGGTGGAGTTTTGACATTCGGTCGGAAGTTCGTCCAATTGCACCTCTTACTTGGCTTTGAAGTGTTTTCAATTCGCCTCTTGCCATTGGTCTGATGTCAGACTGAGACACATTGATTTGGGGCCCAACAAAAGCCCTAAACTGGGCAGGCAGATTAGGTTCATTTCCAGTAAGCAATAATTCAAGTCGCTCAATATGCGCGCGCTGAAGAGATCTACGGTGTACATCGATCGTTCTGCCGGCTGCAAGTTCGGTCCAAATGCCTTTTCTCAAATCATCAAACAATTCAGTCATTTTGTAGGCATCATTTCCGTTGATTGCTTCATTCTCGATCACACGGCCCAATCGACCCCAATCCAGGATTCCATTAAGCGAGGTCACTTGGATACCACGGATTCTTTCCAAGGCACCGAAATCACCAATACGGGAAATGATTTTATCATCCATCAACCACGTAGGCGTTGCAAACAACTGCTTGTTGATGAAATCAACGGCAGATTTTTGCATCTCCTTAGAAGTGTGCGTATAGACTGCTTCATCCTGACCCACTGACTTATATACTTCAGAGACACCGCCCACATTGGTTCTTACATGCCCCATATAACGGTTAAATTGACCAATGACCTGACCGTACATTTCTGAAAGATCAGCATAGTCCTTAAATGGTTTGTTTTCTTCAGCTGTCCATTCCATTAGGTTTGGCATAATGCGCTGTAAGTTTTTAATTCCGTATTCGGAAGCTTTCATCGCATTGTCACCCAAGTCTTCAGATTGAGTAGTTGGATCATAGTTGTTGCCTTGACGACCATATCTGTAGACAGGATCACCTTTTTTGTCCAAGATCCACTTATCCAAAATAGGACGTTCATCTTCAGGAGTGGCAGCCTCCGGAATCGGACGGTATCCCCACATGATGGCATATTTGTCATAAGGTCCTACATCAGGCATCAAGCTTACACCCTTATCCTCTGGCTGGGCGATGTAGTTGAATCTCGCATAGTCCATAATGGAAGGTGCGGTACCAAATTCTTTGGTGAATGCTGGGTCACGAAGCTTCTCTACCGGGTAAGCAACTGAAGAAGCGAAATTGTGTGGGAGACCTAACGTATGACCTACTTCATGAGCAGACACAAAACGGATCAATCGGCCCATGACCTCATCACTGAAATTTACACCTCTAGCGTCTGGGTTGATTGCTGCCGTTTGGATGAAAAACCAGTTTCTCAACAAGTTCATCACGTTGTGGTACCACCCGATATCCGACTCAAGAATTTCACCTGATCTTGGATCCGAAACGTGAGGTCCGTAAGCATTCTGAATGTCTGAGGCAAAATATCTGATTACTGAGAATCGTGCATCTTCCGGGCTCCAAGTCGGATCTTCTTCGGCAGTCGGTGCGTCTTTAGCAAGAATTGCATTCTTGAAACCTGCTGCTTCAAAGGCTTTCTGCCAATCTTCCACACCTTGTTTCAGGTAAGGTACCCACTTCGCCGGTGTAGCCGGATCGATATAATAAACGATTGGTTTGACAGGTTCTACCAATTCTCCTCGCTTAAACTTCTCCATGTCCTCTGGCTTTACTTCCAGTCTCCAACGGTCCAAATAGCGACGGGAAGTTGCTCGCTGCTCATCAGCACCATAGTCAACATAGGATCTTGCAAACCAACCTACTCGTCGATCTGCCAAACGCTGCTTCATAGGTTCCTTGGGAAGAAGTAACATGGAAGCGTTCATTTCCAATGTGATTAGGCCTGTGGCACTGTTGGAAGGGGGATCAGTGGCAGCATAAGTAAGCACATATCGAGCTTCGATGTTAATCGGATAGGGATTGACAGTCACGATGTAGGATCGGTCGGTGTCAAGTCTGGACACCTTATACTCAGTCCTTCTGTTTCGCTGTAAGCCAAGGGCTTGATTATCTTTATTGAACAAATCGGTGACCTCAATGACGGTCCCGGTAGAATCTGTTGCTCTGGATTTGATGGCGAATTTCTGAAGAATTGGCTCCAAGTTAGAAGCTTTCACGGCCATTGAAATTGGCAGTGAGTCCGCAGCGTAATTGTTTACAGAGACAACTTTGAGGAGGATGTCGTCATTGTTTTTCTCCCAACGGACCATCAAGTTATTGGTGTTTTCACCACCATAGCCAAGCCCGTCCGCTGTTTTGGCGATTCTTACGACCAATAACATGTCGCGACCCAGAAGTGAATCCGGAATTTCGTAGAAGTATTTATCTTCTATAGCATGAACTTTGAACAGTCCATCTTTGGTTTTTGCTTTGGCAGTGATGACCTCTTTGTAAGGTTTAGGACCATTTGCAGGAGTTGCTGCTGGTCTTGGTGTGGGTGCAGCGGCCGGAGTTTCTTGACCTTTTTTCTTTTTCTTTTGGGCAAATGAGTCCTCTGCGTAGAACAGAGATCCCATTACTCCAATGACAAAGGCGGTTCTCCTCAGTAATTTGGGTAAGGTGTAATGCATAATATATTAAGTTGATTTCTAGAATTAAAGTAACTTCCAAACAATGGGATATGACGGCGTTGAAACTTATTTTTTTATAAGCGGTTGAATCATCAAATCAAAGGCACTTGAAGGGAACAGAAAATCTAATTATTGTAATCGGTGGTGGACTAGCAGGACTCATTTCTTCTATCCTTCTGGCGCGGAAAGGCAAAAGCATAGTGCTGCTCGAGAAAAAAACATTTCCATTTCACAGGGTTTGTGGAGAGTATATTTCCAATGAAGTGTTGGATTTTTTGAAAAGAGAACAGCTTTATCCGGAGTTTTTAGATTTGCCCAAGATTACTCAGTTTGAGTTTAGTGATACTGGAGGGAAAACTGTCCAAACCCCATTAGATCTTGGGGGATTTGGTATAAGTAGGTTTGCATTAGATGCATGGTTGGTAGGCGAAGCACAAAAAGCTGGAGTTGAAGTAAGGGAGGGAACACAAGTATCGGATGTGAATTTTGACGAAAAATCAAACTCTTTTTCAATTAGCCTTTCTGATCATACTGTAATCCGGGGAGGTTTTGTCATCGGGGCTTTTGGAAAGCGAAGTAAGCTTGACAAGTCCCTCAAGCGATCCTTCATTGAGCAACGGAGTCCATACATCGGTGTGAAGTATCACATTAATACAGATTTTGCAAGGGATACAGTTGCTCTGTATAATTTCCATGGCGGGTACTGTGGTATCAATGCGATCGAAGAAGGGAAATTCAATTTATGTTATTTGGGAAGTCGAGATCAGCTCAGGAAGTTTGGGTCTGTGGAGGAAATGGAACGCCAAGTTTTATGGAAAAACCCCATTTTGAAACGAATTTTTCAGGAGAGTGAATTCCTTTTTGAAAAACCTGAAGTGATCAATGAGATTAACTTTGAGCGAAAAGAGCCGGTTGAAAATCACATTCTGATGGCTGGAGACGCAGCGGGACTCATTACTCCACTTTGTGGAAACGGAATGGCGATGGCTATCCACTCGGGGAAGTTGGCTGCCGAATCGATTATAGCTCAAAAGAACCGAAATGAAGTCGAATCTGCCTATACAAATGCTTGGATAAAGGAATTCCGACAACGACTTTGGGTAGGGAGAAATGTGCAGCGGCTATTTGGTTCTGGTGGCGCATCGGTTTTAGCTCGAAACCTAATCGATCACGTTCCTTTTTTTGCGAAGCAAATCATCAAAAGCACACATGGTAGGCCTTTTTGATCAATTCCCAAAGACCTGCAACACTTGAGTGTTTTCAAGGAAATAGTAAATGAAGAAAGCGTTCAAAGCCAACGCTGAAATGGTATTCATCCCCATAGTCCAAGAATAGGAAGCGTGCTTCTCTGGATTGTGCAAGACAAATCTGAACCAAATCAGGAAGAAAAGTAGGATAGGTGCCATCGCACTGAGGTAAACCCAAACTATTGGAGTTTGATTTCTATCCAGAAAGTACCAGAAAAACAGTGCTCCAGTAAGTGCAAAAAATAGGGTTGAAAAGAGAAAAGTCCCTTTTATTCCCAACTTGATACTCAGCGTATGATCCCCTCTTTTGGAGTCTTCCTGATGTTGATAAACCTGAGTGAGGGGATAGTTCCCCCACAGCATCATGCTGGTCAATAGTCCGGGAATAATTACGTGAGGTCTGAAAATCACGTCCCATCCCAAATCGCTTATCCCTGCATAGGCAAGCGCAAAAGTAAAGTACCCCTGAAAAAACCCTGCAATAAACCAACTAGCCCAAGCGTACTTTTTTATACGAATTTTGGGATGAGAATATGCCATGCTTACCAGCGCATACACCAAAAGCATACTGGCAAAAGACCAGCTGATTTTTGCCCCAAGTATCAATGCAATGAGTAAAAAAACCATCGAAAGCCAATAAAGATCTGGAGTCACTTTCGGAGGGTGCTTTAATCCGCCGATGCTTTCTTCATCCCGATCAAAGAAGCTATTGTATCCATTGCTACTAGGGTAAAGGAATAAGTGAAGTGCCAGAAAAACCAACAGGAGTCGACCTTCATTAAGGTTTGGGGTAAGTGCGAGTGCGAAAAGAAAAACGGGCATCAAAAAAAGTGAAAATGGGATGCGCAAATGGCGAATACTAGATAGGGTTATCATGGATTTTATTTGTTTAATTAACCTTCTCTTGGCAGGATGGTTGTATCTATTAACTTCAAATTTAGAAATAATCGCTTAACTTAATTTCATGAATTCCAGTATAGTCAGCATTGGGCTTTCCAATCCCGGAGCCCCAATCCCCCAGGCAGAAATTGCCCGATTTATGAAGCTGGCTCATCAGCTGGACGAATCCGATAGCCGAAAGTTGGGTTTTTTTTACCGGATGTCAGGAATTGATTTCAGACATAGTGTCATTGATGATTTTGATAAACTTCAAGTGGAAGACTTTACTTTTTTTCCCAAAAATCAGCAACTTATTCCCTTTCCTGGGACCAAGGCCAGGATGGAGGTGTTCCAGCAGACTGCTCCTAATCTTGCTGCTAATGCTTCCATCTCCTGTTTGGAACAAGTCGGCGAGAATGCCAAGTCCCTGACCCATTTGATATTAGTGTCCTGTACGGGAATGGTGGCTCCGGGAGTGGAGCTTCAACTGATGGAAAAACTCGGACTTGGGGATGATGTCGAGCGCTATTGTATTCATTTTATGGGATGCTATGCAGCATTTACAGGTCTTAAGCTTGCCGATAAAATCGTTAGAGCTGAGCCTGAAGCCAAGGTTTTGGTGGTATCTGTAGAACTCTGCACCCTACATTTCCAAAAGGAATATTCAGATGATAATATCCTTGCTAATTCGCTTTTTGGTGACGGGGCCGCTGCAGCCTTGATTATGAATTCAGATAAAGGCTTAAAGATAAACTCCTATCTCAGCCAAGTACTTCGAGAAGGTGAACACGACATGGCTTGGGGAATCGGAGACTTTGGATTTGAAATGAAACTCAGCAAATATATTCCTGCGCTTTTGGACAAAGGGATCAATGAGCTAAAAGATGCATTTGAACGAAAATTTGGGCTTAGCCAAATTCAAAATTTCGCCATTCATCCCGGAGGAAAGCAAATCCTTCAAAAAGTGCAGGAGGCCTTCGGACTGGCACCCGAAGTCAATTTTCATGCAGGGGAAGTTCTTCGTCAGTTTGGCAATATGTCTTCAGCGACAATTCTTTTTGTGCTTGAGCGAATGATTAAAGACCCTTTGGTGCATGGAGAAATTCTTTCAATGGGATTCGGACCTGGCTTAACTTTAGAAACTATGCATTTGATTAAGCAATGAGCAAATTTGCGAAGCGAAGTGAGGAAAAAGAGCTCATGGACGACCTTGAGTGTTCAGGGGAAGAACTCGCCCAAACGCTTCGTGAACTGAAAACTATCAATCATTGGCTGGGTGGAAATCATGTGACGACCAATGGATTGAATAAAATCATGTCGCATCGCCCACAATATTCCTACAGAATTGCGGATATCGGTTGCGGTGGAGGTGACATGATTCGAATCATGAATGACTGGTCACAATCCAAAAATAGGCAAGTGGATTTTGTGGGAATTGATGCAAACAGGAACATTATCGAGCTAGCTAAGGTTAGACTTAATGATGTGACCAATGTCCACTGGCAGGTTCAGAATGTATTTGAACCGGAATTTTCCAAGGAAAAGGTGGATATCATCACTTGCACGCTCTTTACTCATCACTTTACTGACGGGGAGTTGGGGGGTCTATTCCGAGCTTTTAGGGAGAAAGCATCCCTTGGTTTTGTGATCAATGATCTGCATCGTCATTGGTTTGCTTTTCACAGTATAAGGATTCTGACCAAGCTTTTCAGTAAATCTCCCATGGTCCAAAATGATGCCTCACTCTCTGTTCTGAGAAGTTTTAGAAAGGCAGACCTGAAGCGGATATTAGAAGTAGCTGGAATAAATAATTATCAAATCAGTTGGTTTTGGGCATTTAGATGGCAAGTTTTGGTCTTGTTTTAAATATTAACCTTAATTTAAAAACTATGGAATTGTCTCCTGAAGCCGTTAATTCACTTTTAGAACAAGGGATAGCACTAGCTTACAAAATTATCCCTACTCTCATTTATGCCCTACTTTTTTACTTCATCGCTAAGTTTATCATCAATAAATTCATTAAAGGTTTCGGAATAATTCTTGAGAAAAGAGATTCAAACCCTTCTTTAAACACCTTTCTGATTGGTTTAGTCAAAGCCTTGCTTTTTGTGTCATTGTTTATTGGCTTGGCAACGATATTAGGGGTGCCAATGGCTTCGTTTTTGGCAATTTTGGGAGCTGCTGGTTTGGCAATTGGTCTGGCATTGCAGGGATCTCTGTCCAATTTTGCCGGTGGTGTCTTGATATTGCTGTTCAAGCCCTTTAAAGTTGGCGATGTGATTACTGGGAAGGGACACACAGGCTCTGTTTCCAAAATTGATATTCTATATACTCACATGTTTACATTTGATAATAAGGAAGTGGTGATCCCAAACGGAAGCTTGGCCAATTCTGATGTGGTGAATATTTCCTCTCAACCTACACGAAGAGTTGACATCAATGTAGGGGTATCATATGATACAGATATCAAAAAAGCCAGAGCAGTTATTTTTGAAATTTTGAAAAATGATGATCGGGTACATGCCGAACCAGCGCCTGTGGTTTGGCTAAACAATTTTGGGGACAGTTCCTTAGATCTTGTTGTTCGAGCATGGGCTAATCGAGAACATGTGTGGCCTGTCTACTGGGATACCATGGAAAAAATCAAGGAAGCTTTTGATCAGAATGAAATCGAAATACCATTCCCTCAGCGTGTTCTTCATCACGTAAAAGAAGAGTAGGAGAAAGCGGTAGTAGTGTGGCTAGAATTTGTTTTTTGCCACAAACCTGCCTGACGGTAGGTAGGGTTCGCAAAGGAGCGCAAAGAAATTTCACCACAGAGCACTCTGAGAAAATGGCTTTAAGGATCAAGCCTTTTGGATTGGACTTTTTACCTTTTCAGCTCAATTGGCCTTTTTTAAGGTCACAGAGGCGCTTCGCTTCGTGGCAGAACCTCGCCTGACGGTGAGGCAGGACTGAAGACTTTGCGCTAACCGGTTCATTAGGTGAAGAAAGAATAAAAAAAAGGCTGTCTCATATGTGCCAAATTTCACATTAAACGAAATAGAAATATAGTCCAATTGCATAGAAATTACCTTCGCCTCTTGTCACATTGAGTGGAGTCAAAGTGTCAGGCTGACAATGGACTTCTTTTTGAGACAGCCTTTTTTATTTTAGGATCTGGGCAATGTGATAGTTTTGGTCTCGCCGCCACGGGTTATAGTTACTTCCATATTGCAAACTTCTCTACCGAAATCAATGATCATTTCTTCACGTGATGGAATTTTCAAGGATAATATTCCAGCACTTGGAACTCTGATTCCTGAACGAATGCATCGCTCCATGTATATCAATGGGGATTTGATCTCAATGAGGTAATCATTTCCCATCCTGTTCTTTCCTTTGCTTCCTCCCAAAACTTTATATACAATTCCCCGATCTCCGTTTGGTAGAAAAATGTGCCTTACGTGCCTGGATTCAACAGTTCTGAAGGTTCTATCAGGCCAGGTAATTTTTCCTCTTTCCATTGTAATTCTAAAAGAAAAGAATTTTTCCCTTTCATTGAAGCCTTCGTTTTTCACAACTCGGATGCCTTCAATTTTCCTGTCATTAACATAGAAATTTTCAAAAGTTGTGGTGATTACAGATCCCGGGGTCCAATATCTTCCGGTATAGGTAACTATCATTTTGCCTTTTCTAGTGACACCCCGAGGACTGGTACATCCGGCTCCAAAGTCAATGATCATCTTTTTTAAATTTGGAAACCATTCGATGTTGACCTTTTCACAAAGATCCTCTTCCATGGATACCAGGGTTCTGTTTGCGAATCCGCTTCGCTGAAACCCAGACAAGGTTACCTCATCGACATCTTCCATCACCGAATTCAAATCTACTTCCTGGGAAGTCTCCTCAGTTTCATTAAATTGAGCTGAAGGCATGGCATCTTCTTTTTCGCAAGAAGCAAAAAGGAATAAGCCGACAATTGCCAATACCTTAATCGGGTTTAAAGGAGCTGATTTCATGGTAGTTGAGTTTAAATTATTTGGAATTTACGGATTTTAGACTTCTTGACTTCATTAATGTTTAATATTTCACTTCTATTTCTTCTAAACTTTTCCTGTGAATATCAGGCACGTAGGTTATTTGCCTTGGATAGCCAACTGGCAAAAGAAGAAAGGGCTTCTCATTTACTGGCCGTCCCAATATTTTACTCAAGAAATTCATCGGACTTGGTGTGTGAGTGACTGTGACGAGTCCTGCTTGATGAATTGCTGCAATCAAAAACCCGCAGGCAATGCCGACTGACTCAGACACATAGTAATGTTGTACTTTTTCTCCTTTCTCTGTACCAAAAGATTGCTTGAAAACAATTATTAAATAAGGAGCGTCCTCCAAAAATGGCTTTTCCCAATCTGTGCCTAGAGGCCTTAAATCGGCTTTCCAGTCCTCTGGCATTCGTTGAGAATAGGATATTTTTTCTTCTTCCTCGGCAGCTTGACGAATTTGTTTTTTGATATCAGGATTGGAGATCAAACAAAAAGTCCAGGGTTGTTTATGTGCGCCTGATGGAGCTGTGCCGGCGGTTCGGATGATATTTTCCAGTACTTCCAGTGGAATATCACGGGTATCAAATTCCCGAACCGTCCTGCGAGTATTCATTTGCTGATAAAACTCTTCCGAATTTTTAATCAATTCATTCTCAGAAATTTCAGGTCTTTGATACCGGACATGCTCGTATCCGTTGATTAATTTTCTTTCCATAGTTAAACAAAAACGGCTATCTCGAAAGATAGCCGCTTCATTTGAAATTTTTTGTTAGTTAATCGAGTGTGATTTCTTTTGAACCACCTGGATAGGTAATTTCGACGACTTTGTCGCAAGTGCCGATTCCGTAGTTAGCCGTGACTGTAAAGTTTTGATAGGTAAATGCCAAGACACCGGAACTTGGAATAAACACACCGGTTCGGGCACAAACTTCTTTAATGATCAGCGGTTCGATTACAGCGGCTGTATAGTCAACACCACCTCTACTTTTTCCTGAAGCTGTTCCGGTAACCGACACATCGTACCCAGCACTACCCAAAGTGGCCTGACGGACTTGAGTACTGTTATAGGTCACTTTTGAATTGTCCGGCCAAGTGATAAGACCGTTTTCAATCTTCACATTTAAGGTGACCCTACTGGTAAGCAGATTTATTCCAGCATTAGTAATCGTACGAATTCCTTGAATCTTCAGACCGTTCACCTCATAACCTTCAAAAGTGGTGACAATAGAAGTTCCTGGAAAAAGAAAATTAGACCCAGTGTAGGATAAAAGTATTTTCCCTTTTCGAATTACACCGTTGGGACTCGTGCATCCAGTACCGAAGTCGACAGTAATTTTTCTGGTATTTTCATTGTGGGTCACTGTTGCATTGGCACAGAGGTCAGCAGATGCTTGGGTTCGTGCCCCCAAGCCACTTCTTTGGAGTACATCTAAAGTGAGAAAGTCCAAATCTTCGAAGGCGGCATTTATTTTAAATTCATCTTCAACTACTGCCAAACTCGGTTCATTCTTGGTAGGATCTGTATCATCTGAACAAGAGAACTGTGCGAGAAGGATGAGTGCCAAAAAAGCTAGCGATGGAATAGAAAATTGTTTGTTCATAAAATTTAAGCGTTTAAAAATCAGGTAAATCTAAAATTAATTTTCTGATTTGGGCTTCGCTATCATAGGTTTTTTGGGCTTTCCACCTACACATCCAATATTTTGAGTGAAAGAAATATCAGATGGTAAAATCCCCATTCCTTCGCTTAAATCCCATTCTTCTTCAATGGGTTTTTCAGGTTTTGGTTTTTTGTTCATTTGTTCTCTTTTACCCTTAGAACGGCCAATTGTCTTTAAAGGGTTTGCCCTCAAAATATAAATTGAGTTCTTGATTGGTGAGAAGGCAAGATTCAAGTTCTTTTTGGATTTGTTCCTGATCTGGATATTGACCTATTAAAACCAACTCATTCATTCGATCGCCGAAAAGCCTATCCCATTTACTTTCGATGTGCTTTTGGTTTTCTATGAATGAAGCATATTGGCTTCTCTGCTTAAAAGTCATCGAAGCCCACCAAACTCCAACAGGATCTGCCTTGAGACTTCCTCCAGCCTGAGACCAAGAAATGGCTTCATTTTTTCGGGAAGCTATGTAAAAAAGCCCTTTACTTCGGATTATACTCGCCGGCCAAGATTCATTAATATATTTCCAAAATCGCTGTGGATGAAATGGTTTACGATCCCTAAATACAAAACTTGAAATTCCGTATTCTTCAGTCTCCGGCGTATGCTCTTTTAGGAGTTCTTCCTGCCAGGCATCAGTGCCCTCCAGTTCCTCTGCATCATAAAGCCCAGAATTTAGGATTAATTCAGGTGCAATTTTGCCATGATCCGAGTAGATTATTTTTGCTTTTGGATTTAGTTTTTGTAAAATGGCTCTTAACTCACCTGCTTGGGTTTCGCTGACCAGGTCGGTTTTATTAAGTAAAATTACATTTGCAAATTCAATTTGATCGGTCAGGAGATTGACGATCGACCGTTGATCCTCTTCGTCCTCATTCATTCCTTTTGAGAATACAGTCTCAGCGCTTCCAAAATCTTTTGGAAAATTCAATGCATCTACTACGGTCACCAAGGTGTCTAATCGACTGAATTTAGATAGGTTGATGCCTTTTTCTTCGTCAATGAAGCTAAAGGTCTGCGCAACCGGTAGCGGTTCAGAAATCCCTGAACTTTCGATCAAGAGGTAGTCGAAGCGATTTTCCAAAGCGAGCTTTTCGATTTCGAGCATCAGGTCTTCCCGTAGCGTGCAGCAGATGCAGCCATTACTCATTTCCACCAGTTTTTCTTCAGTCTTCGAAAGGGTATTGCCTTGGGCAATGATCTGAGCATCAATATTGATTTCACCCATATCATTGACGATCACAGCTACTTTCAGCCCTTCTTTGTTGTTCAAAATGTGATTGAGCAGGGTGGTTTTCCCCGCACCTAAAAAGCCACTAAGTACCGTGACCGGAAGTTTATTTGCCATAGATTAATTGATTATTTCTGCATTTTTGAGAATGAATGTCATTTCTTCGACATCGTCAGCATTGAGTTGTAGTATTCCCCGCACCTTGATGATTTGATCCATTTTGAGTTTTCGTGAAGGAGGGACTTTTAAGTGTGCCATAGCCACGCTTTCAGGTCCGGACCCCCCACAGAAAAAGCACTCGGCCATGGGGTATTTTGACAAGATGATGGTGGTGTTCTGCTTCAAATCCAGTGGAATGTAGAATCCCTGAAGTTCCACGGGTTTGCCTTCCAATCCTTTGAGTTGTGCATTGAAATTCGGGTAATAGAAATATAATCCGTGAGTTCGATTATATTTTTCAGTGAATTTGGTCGTAGAAAAAAGCTCCCAGAGCCTTTCAGGTGGCATTTGAAAAGATGTCAGAATACCTATGATGAGGAGACAATAGCATACCTGGGAAGCCTGCCTTTTTGAATTAAATCGTGCTTTTCGTTTGCTAAACATGGATATTTTAAATGCAACAATATTGCAAATATAAATCAATTTTCTTCAAGCCTACAATAGTTATCTTTGGCCATGATTGATTTTGATTTCCAGACCGAGCAGGTCACCGAAAAGCTCAAAACCCTCCAAAGCCAAGCCTCCACCCTAAGTATTTATAGGTTAATCACGTTCTTTGGAACAGGAGCATTATTTGTTTTAGGAGTTTCAGAAAACCCGTTTTGGCATATACTTACAGCTTTAGCACTTGCGGTTTTTATCCACCTGATTCAGAAAACCAATACACTCAAAGATCAGGAGCAGATCTATTTGGCCTTGATTAAAATCAGTGAAAATAAGGCGTTAAGGAAAAATAGGACCTTGGAGAAATTGGATTCGGGTGCTGAGTTTTCTGATAAACACCATCCTTTCTCGGGAGATCTGGATATTTTTGGGGATCATTCGCTTTTCCAATTGCTGAATCATACCACCTCAGTAAATGGAAAAAAGCGATTGGCGGACTTGATCAAAAGTCCATTCGTTCCAGAATCATCGAAATCTCGCTCGGAAGCAGTTGCTGAACTTTCGAAAAAGAAGGAATTCCTTGATTCCATGGAAGCCATAGGTTTGGCCTTTCAAAAGGAAGAAAAACCTTATGAATTTTGGATCAAATGGCTTGAACAGAAGGAAAAGAATTCTGTGCTTAATTTGATTTTAGCTTTTTTTGGGCCACTTGGTGCTATTGCGATGTTTATCCTGGTTTATGTTGGCGTGATTCCCGAGGCGTTTATAGGGCTCTGGATTTTATTCGGCCTTGGGTTTTTGAGTCGTGTTTTTGTCCCTTTGAAAAATGCAGCTGACTCCATCCCATCGGCTACCACACTTAAATCCTATGGTCTCAGATCCAAACAAATTGAGAAAGAAACCTTCAATTGCTCCACTTTACAGATTGAAAAGGACTTTTTTGGAAAAGATGTAACGGCCTCACAGAAGTTGAAACAGTTAGACCGACTCGGGCTTTGGACTCAAAATCGAAAGAATTTGATCTATATACTGATCAATATCCTTTTTTGGACAGACTTTTACCTTTTTATCCAATTATCCAAATGGAAGAAAAAGGTCGGTTCATCACTTAGTCATTTACCCGAAAACCTGGAAAAATGGGAGATTTGGGTCTCTCTAGGAGCATTTGAATCTCAACTTGAGGGGAATGGAAAAGTAGAGTGGTCTACCGAGCTCTCCCTTTCCGCCCAAGAACTGTCTCATCCTCTTATTTTACCAAGAACTGCAATTCCCAATTCCATTGAATTTGATGAAGCAAATCGACTGGTGATTTTGACAGGGTCAAATATGAGTGGCAAAACTACTTTCCTGAGAACGCTGGGAATTAATTGCGTCTTGGCCAATTTGGGCCTCAGTCCGTTTGGATTGAGTCTGACTTTGGGCCCGATTCAGTTGTATACCAGTATGCGCAATTCAGATAACTTAGGAGAGAGCGTCAGTTCCTTTTATGCGGAACTTAGCCGGATCCACAATTTAATTGAGCGTTTAGAATCAGGAGAGGCTTTATTTTTTCTTTTGGATGAAATTCTAAAAGGGACAAATACTCAGGATCGGATTTCCGGTTCGGAAGCTTTAATCAGGCAAATTCTCCAAACCAGAGGCTTTGGCATTATCAGTACGCATGACATTGAATTGTCGGAATTGGAACAAAGTGTGGATAAAGTCCACAATTTTTCTTTCCATTCTGAGATTTTGGACAAGTCAATTGACTTTGACTACAAAATCAAAAAAGGACCCTGTCCAAGCTTCAATGCCCATAAATTGATGGAATTGATGGGGATAAAATTCCTCAGATAGTCCGGATTGGCATTTTGATTGAATGATTTGAAGAAAATCAATTGTTTACTTAAATCAAAAATCCATGAACTCACTACTTTATTTAATCGCCGTTATTTTAGTCATCGGATGGTTGTTGGGTGTTTTCTTTTATAGTGTTGGAGGACTAATCCACATTCTATTAGTCCTAGCTGTCATCTCGGTTATTCTTCGTCTGATCAGTGGAAGAACCGTCTAGGATAAATACCGCCTACTCTGGAAAACCATGCTTCATTCTCTGAGAATCTGTTAATTTTGGTCTCTCTATGGCCAAAGCAATACAAAACCAGATTCTCGGAGTTTTAGGAGGCGGACAGTTGGGTCGTATGCTCATACAGTCTGCCATCAATTACAATCAAGATATTCATATCCTCGATCCCGACCCAAATGCACCCTGCAAGGATATTGCGCAGCATTTTGAGGTGGGTTCACTTAAGGATTTTGATACGGTTTATGCCTTTGGGAAAAATTGTGACGTGATCACAGTAGAGATTGAGGCCGTCAATACCGATGCATTGCAAAAGTTGGCCGATGAAGGGAAAAAAGTATTTCCACAGCCTCATATTCTCAAACTAATTCAAGACAAGCGGGAGCAAAAGCAATTCTATCAGCAGCATGGGATTCCCACTGCTGATTTTATTTTGACTGAAAATAAGGCGGATGTTATTGCCAAAAAGGACTTTTTACCCGCTGTAAATAAGCTCGGAAAAGAAGGCTATGATGGTCGTGGAGTCCAGATTTTGAGGTCGGAAGCAGATTTGGAAAAAGCCTTTGATGCTCCTGGTCTTTTGGAAAAACTCATCGATTTCAATAAAGAAATTGCCGTGACCGTAGCCCGCAATGAAAACGGTGACTTGATCGCTTATCCTGCAGTAGAGTGTGCCTTTCATCCGACTGCCAACTTGGTCGAATTCCTCTTTGCGCCAGCTGAAATTTCTACAGAGGTTGAAGCCAAAGCTCAAGAAATCGCTAAAGATGTCATTTTGAAATTGGATATGGTCGGCCTCCTCGCTGTCGAACTTTTTGTCACCAAATCCGGTGAAGTCCTAGTAAACGAAATAGCTCCACGTCCACACAACAGCGGGCACCATACGATTGAAGCCAACTTTACCTCTCAGTTTGAGCAGCATCTGCGCTCAGTGATGAATTGGCCATTAGGAGATCCAAGTTTGAGATGTCCTGCTGCCATGATTAATTTGCTTGGTGAAGACGGTTTTTCTGGTCCTGCAATCGTGGAGGGAAAAGAAGAGGCTCTTGCACAAAAAGGAGTGTATATTCACTTGTATGGAAAAAAGCTCACAAAGCCGTTTCGAAAAATGGGTCATGTGACTATTCTCGACGAAGATCTTGACAGCCTCAAGTCCAAAGCCAATCGAATCAAAGAACTTATCAAAATCAAATCTACTCCATGAACCCACAGGTAGGAATAATCATGGGAAGTCAATCCGATCTTCCTGTCATGGCCGAAGCGGCGCAGTTTTTAGAGGAAATCGGTATAGCATACGAACTGACGGTGGTATCTGCACATCGCACTCCACAGCGAATGATTGACTATGCGCAATCAGCCCGTGAGCGAGGAATCAAAGTCATCGTAGCAGGTGCCGGTGGTGCAGCGCATCTTCCGGGAATGGTCGCTTCCTTGACCAGTTTGCCAGTGATTGGAGTTCCTGTGAAAAGCTCAAATTCTATCGATGGTTGGGATAGCATCCTGTCCATTTTGCAGATGCCAAGTGGGATTCCCGTGGCGACAGTTGCCTTGAATGGAGGTAAAAATGCCGGGATCTTGGCCGCCTCCATTGTAGGAGCCTTTGATTTAGAAGTTGGGAAAAAGATGGATGCCTTCAAAACCGGCCTTTACGAAAAAGTCGAAGAATCCGCCGCAGAAATTGAGGAAAGGGGCTGGAAAGCGATGTTGAAGAAGTAAGGGGTGACCCCCTAAGTAAGAGATTTACAAAAGGGGCTGGTGTTTTAGAAGCTTAAACTTCAATTTTAACCTACCTTTTGCCACTTTTTTTTAACCGCAAAGGTTGCACAAAGGAAGAGATAAAAGACAGTATCATTTTCTTAACGAACCTCAAGGGTTTTAGCCGAATCAATCCTCTCTGAGGACACAAAGTTAAAAAAGCTAAAGCTTTTTTAATCTGCTCGGTAAATTTATCTGAACTCTAAAACCCAATAATTATTAGGAGTCTAAGTTTGAAAGTTGTTAAGTTGACTAGGGTAAAACGCATACAAACCTATCTAGACGCCGTAAATCGTAACTCTTAAATCGTAAATACCTTCATGGATTGGAAAAAGCCTATCAAATTCAAAATAGGAGACGTGGACTGGGAAATGCCACTTAATGTACTGCTACTTCTAATCTTCCTCGCTTTGGTATTGATGGCGGGCGGACTTTGGATGGGTTTCCGCTTTGGTTCGGGACAGCTTTAAATTTAATACTTTAAGTTAATGAGCCGATTAGCAATCCTAATCGGCTCATATTTTTTAATATTATGAGCCGAATATATATTTAATCGGCTCATAATTTCCCTATATTTGAGCCGAATAAGAAATCTAATCGGCTCATGAGCTACAATTGGCAACAGGAAGGCTGGCCGGAATTTGAGTTTACACCCGGAATAATCGAGGATGTCCAACTCAAGTTTCTGCTGAAATCGGGGAAATCAAGTGGACGATATTCCGGAATTACAGAAGAGAAGAAAGACCAACTTCTCGTGGATATCCTCTTGTCCGAGGCAATCAAAACCTCGGAGATTGAAGGCGAATTTCTCAGCCGAGTCGATGTCATGTCTTCGCTGAAAAAGAACCTTGGTATCCATGAGGAGCAACCGCGATTAGTCAAAGATCATCGAGCAAAGGGCATTGCCAAGCTGATGGTCGCGGTCCGCCAATCTTGGAAGGCCCCACTCAGCGAAACGATGCTTTTCTCTTGGCATGAGATGCTGATGGAAGGAAATCGATATATAAAAGCAGGTGAATGGCGAAAGGGAACCGAGCCAATGCAAGTCGTTTCGGGTGCTTTGGGAAAAGAAATCGTCCATTTTGAAGCACCACCTTCTGAGCGAGTAAAAAATGAAATGGACCGATTTATCTCCTGGTTCAATTCCACGGCACCAGAAGTAGAAAAGGCGATACTAAATCCGATTTTGCGATCTGCATTGGTTCATTTGTATTTCGAAAGTATTCACCCTTTCGAAGATGGAAATGGCCGGATAGGTCGGGCTTTGGCCGAAAAAGCGCTGCATCAAGGAGTAGATCAGCCGATTTTGATTAGTTTGTCCCAAGTCATCGAGGCCCAGCGGCAGCTCTATTACGATCAACTCAAACAAGCCCAGCAAAGTCTTCAAGTAGATTCTTGGTTGCTGTATTTTGCTGATGTGGTGATGAAAGCTCAGGAAAAAGTGGAGGAACTGATTGAGTTTTCACTTCAAAAGACCAAGCTTTTTGATTCCTTTAGCAAGGAATTGAACGAGCGAGAATTGAAAGCACTTAATCGAATGCTGGATGAAGGTCCGGATGGATTTGAAGGCGGCATGAACGCTAAAAAATATATGTCGCTCACCGAAGCGTCTAAAGCTACTGCAACCCGAGACCTTCAGCACCTGCGTGACTTAGGGATTTTCGTAGCAGAAGGTGGCGGGCGAAGTGTGCGGTATCAGGTAAATTTACAATCCTAAAACCAAACCCTCCAAGGGACTTTAAGCCCTTGGAGGGTTAGCAAAAGATGAATCCCATGAATAACCTTATCCAACTCCGACATACCCTCCATCAATTCCCTGAAGTAGCTTTGGAAGAAAGCCAAACTGCTCAACGGATTCTGGAATTCTTCGATCCATTAAAACCAGATCAGGTATTTGAAAAATTGGGAGGTACAGGCTTGGCTTTCGTCTTCAAAGGGGAAAAGCCGGGAATGCGGATTCTTTTCCGTTGTGAATTGGATGCTTTGCCGATTGAGGATCTCAAAGAGAGTCCCTACCAAAGTAAAATTCCGGGAAAAGGACATCTTTGCGGGCATGATGGGCACATGGCAATCATCTGCGGACTGGGAGAAAAGCTAGCTCAAAACCGTCCTGAATCGGGCGAAGTCGTCCTTCTTTTTCAACCTGCAGAAGAAACAGGTGATGGTGCACAAGCTGTTATCGCTGATCCAAGATTTGAGCAAATCAAACCTGATTTTGCATTTGCGCTGCACAATCTTCCGGGTTATCCATTGCATCAGATCGTGATGCGAACCGGGACATTCGCAGCTGGAAGCACCGGAATGACAATTTATCTGAAAGGAAAAACTTCGCACTCTGCCCATCCTGATGCTGGAATCAATCCTGCCCAAGCGTTAGCCAAGCTCATCCAAGAATTGCCTCAATTACCAAAACAGGCAGAAGGATTTGCCTTGCTGACATTAATTCACGCTGAGTTGGGAAGTTTGGCTTTTGGAACTAGCGCTGGAAAGGCAAGTCTGAGTATGACCTTGCGTGCATTTGACCAGCAGGATTTGGATGTATTAATCGAAAAAGTGAAAGCTAAAGCCCAAACGATAGCTGAATCAGAGCGATTGCAAATTGACTTCAGCTTTGTGGAGCAGTTTGCCGTCTCTTTCAATGATCCAAAGCTTTATAAGTTGGTGGAAAATACGGTTCAAAACCTTGGAATTAGCTTAGTCGAAAAACCCGAACCTTTCCGTTGGTCTGAAGACTTTGGACTTTTTTCTCAAGTTTGTCCTTCGTTCTTGTTTGGATTGGGTTCGGGAGAAAATTGTCCTCAATTGCATGAAGGAACCTATGATTTCCCGGATGAATTGATTGAAACGGGAGTAGGGATGTTTGAAGGGATTTTAAGATTGCTTCAAAATAAACTTTAAAAAAAGGAGGTCGACTTTTGCCGACCTTTATCAATACTTTTATCCTGTGTTAAAGTTTTTACAGCTTCTGACTTGCTAATATTTTTAACTGTTTGTTAAGAGCCCTTTGTAATTACTCACAGTAGAATATTGAAAACATAGCCTGAAAAAATAATAAATAGTGTGACAACACCGAAATAGATTACAATTAATTTTAAGGACATGACTTTTTTCAGCAAAGTGGCTTCAGGAATGGATAAACCCACAGTCCCCATCATGAACGCTATGGCGGTACCAAGGGGAACTCCTTTTGCCACGAATACTTGAATGACTGGCACAATACCCGCTGCATTGGCATACATGGGTACTGCAAATATTACTGCAATGGGTACGGTCCACCATTGTCCACCTCCTAAGTACTGACCAAAGAAGTTTTCAGGGACGTAACCGTGCATGGCCGCACCAATGGCAATACCGATGATGACATAGATGACTACTCCTCTTACAATTTCCCATGCAGCTCGAGTAATGTCTGGTAAGCGCTGACGAAATGTTAAATGTTCTTCTTCGTACTCCCCTTGTTCCATCTTGTTTGCCAAGATTTTTTTGACCCAATCCGAAAGCAAGGGTTCCAAATTGAATTTGCTTAAAAGCCAACCTCCGATCGTCCCCAAAAGAATCCCTGAACCAGCATAGATGAGGGTAGCTTTTAATCCAAACATCCCAATAAACATGGCAATCGCTACCTCGTTTACAAGGGGTGAAGTGATTAGGAAGGCAAATGTTACTCCAAGAGGAATTCCGCCCTGAACGAAACCAATAAACAAGGGAACTGAAGAGCAAGAACAAAAGGGAGTAATCGCACCGAAAATCGAAGAAAAGAGGTACTCCAGTCCGTAAAGTTTCCTGCGATTAAGAAAGTCTTTGAGTTTTTCGATAGGCAAGTAAGCATTCACTATCCCCATCAAAAAGACGATCACAAACAGAAGAATGAGAATTTTCAGCGTGTCATACACGAAGAAATTCAGGGCTGTACCCAAATGGGTTTCTGCACCAATTCCGAAGACGGAATAGATTAGCCAATCCGCAAAGTGTTGAATCCAATCAAACATTATTTTGTACTTTTTGAGGTTGCCTTCACGGCAAATTGCACAGCAGCTTCCTTGGCAGAGGTTAGAACTGGGCACCAAACCTCAGGTATTCTTATATTTTTTTGGCCTTGAGCCATCTGTTCCCAACCTTTTTTCATTTTCCTTAAGTTGATTAGAGAGGCGATGAACATGATCATCATGCCACTCATCACCATGAGAACTGAGAAGATTAATTCGGTGGAAAATTCTGAAAAGAATGAAGTTTCAAAACCACCAGTTTTAACTCGCACGTAAACTACCCATAGGAGGATACTGACACCTATCATGGTCGACATCACAGTGAGATAGGCAGGAATGTTTTTTCTGGGGAAGGGATTCACATTATTCATTTTATTTGTAAGAATTGGTTAACAGCACTTACTTTCTTCTGCTTTTGAACTGCTTCCGCAGCATGAAGATTGAACCGATGACTGGGCCGGTGCTGGAGTTCCACAGCAGCCCGATCCTTGGGAGGCTACTACAGCTTGATTTCCTTTGGTAGGAAAGCCTTTTTCTACCCACCTGATAATACCCAATTTCATATTGACCACTTTTTCTGAATTGTATCCATGATTGATCAGGAATCCTGCTGCTCTCAGGCTTCTTCCGCCACCTCTACAGACCATGACGACTTCTCGGTCTTTTGGTATTTCGGTATAACGGTCTTCAAATTCGCTTAGTGGAATGTTGAGAAAAGATGGAACATCATAGGCCAATTCTTCAACTTCGTCCTTTTCACGAACATCGACTACCAAGGCACCATTTGCTACCCATCCTTGGGTTGTAGTTGGGCAAATTTCTTTTACTAAAGTTTGATTTTCCATGGATTTATTATTTTAAGAATGCAACGATTTCACTTACTTGAGCTATCCTTCCTTTGACTTTGATTTGGTCATCAATCATCAGCACTGGAGTGGTGAGGATATTGTATTTCATCATCTCTTCGATGTCTTCAATTTTTTCAACGTTGGCCTCTATGTTGGTCAATTTTAGTGCTTCGAGCACATTGCTGTAGGTGGTTTTACACTTGGGGCATCCCGGTCCTAATACTTTTATCTGGGTCATTTATTTTGATAATTTAAATTGATTCGTAAATGCACGAACATTCATTCGTAGTTCGCAATACTACGAACATAATGTTCAAAAAATTATTTCAGGATTTTGTTAAGTAAAATTTTGGCGAGGTTGAAATTCTCGCGATTGATACAATATCTGGTTGTAGGAGGCGTGATATTACCTTGAATGAGTCCTGCATCCTTAAGTTCATTCAGATGCTGAGACAAGGTGGACTTAGCGATGGGAAGCTCATTTGCCATGTCGCCGTGAAAGCAGCAGGCCTGAGAATTGAGCAATTCCAAGATGGCTATTCGCACCGGATGTCCTAGGGCTTTCGCAAAACGAGCCGTTTGCTCTTGCTCGGCTGTGAAATAATCTGTTTTAAGAAGAGTTGGCATTTAAATACATTTTAAAATGTTCGTGAATATACGAACAACAATTAAAACAGATTCATTATTTCTAACAATTATCAAAAGAAAAAAGGCCAACAATCGGCGGCCTTAGTGTTTTAGAAATCTGAATAATCAGTGGGATAAAGAAGCCGCTGATCGTTTCGGTTCATGATATTTTGGTACTCAGGCATTACTTTCATTCTGTCCCAGTCTGGATCGGTGCCGAATGCTTTCCAATGCGCATCCCGTGATTCCATATTGGTAAAAGTGGTCATATACATCAAGTTTGGCATATTTGCTCCAGCCATCACTTCTCCGTAGAATACCGGATTAAAATCCAACTTGGTGAAAATATCCATTTCACCGGAATTAAACATCTTGACTTTTTGCTTGTAAAGTCGCTCCGTTTGACTCTCGTAGCTTCTCAATTCATACACTCTGTCTTTCTTTGGTCCGGTCACTTTTGACTCGGTAAACCGAGGTTGCCCAGTAAAAGCTTGCATAAAAGCAGTTTCGATTCGCTTGTAGGGAGGATTGTCGTGAGGAGCGTTGATGTAGGCCGAGCCTGCAGTCTGATAGGTTTGGTCTTTGCTAAGCTTTCCCTCCATCTTCGAATAGGCTTTCATGGAAGAATACGGGATGAAGAGGTAAACTTTTTTCCCCGCATCGGGCTGCGAGGCGACAGGTTTGAAAACTCCAACTTTTGCGACGCCATTTCTGTGAAGTGCAGGCAAAAGTGCTTTTTCAAGGTAGGTGTCCAGCTGACTTTCCTGACTTGCATTTTCGATATGGTAAGTTCGAAGCTCGTAAAAATCCCTTTTGCCCTGAGCAAAAGAGGTAGCCGTCACAAAGGCAAATAGGAACAGTAAAGAAATTGGAATTAGGTTTTTTGTTTTCATGGCAATAGGTTTTTAGGGTTGATTGCTACTAAGAAATGTCAATTTAATCCAAAATAGTGCGAGATATTTTCCGTCTGTGGATTAGGGTTGGATTTTAGGGAATTTCAAAATTCAGACCTGGCAGGTTTTGGAAACCTGCCAGGTCTAAAGCCCCAAAAAAGCCCCGAAGGAATTTCCCACGGGGCTTGAATTTTAAATTACTTGAGTCAATTGAATCACTCTGAAAGCTAATTCCTTAGATTCTTCGGTCTTCCGTCCCTGTGCTGAGCAGCTTGCACGCCGTGGCGGGAAGTCGAAGCATCCCTCTTCCTACTTTTTATTCGCCTTCTTCATCGGATTGTCTCCGGTCGAAACCCCTCTAGCTCCACCTGCGCCTTTAAACATTTCGAAGCGGCTAGGCTGATATTGTCTCGGCCAGTAGTTGTTACTTTCGTCGATATCGGCAGTTTCTCGCTTGGGATCAAGTACGAAGCGCACGACTTCTTTTTGCTTCGCAAAAACCTTGGTCACTTGCATCTCATTTTTTCTCCAAATTTCGGCAGGGATTCGCTCGATTTCGGAAGTGCCGTCCGCAAAGTGGAATTCAATAATTAATGGCATTACCAATCCACCGACATTTTTGAACGTCATCTCATAGAAATTCATGTTACTATTAAAGACGGCTTTTTCTTTCTCGCTCAGACTTGCCACAAACTTCTTGTAAGTATCCTCATCTTCCGGAGTGACAGTGAACGGATTGTAGCTATTGTAGAAGTCACGGGTTTTGGGATCTGCTTCCAATACAGTCTGAGGCACATCCGTTTTGTTGAATTCACGGCTCACATAACTTTCCTCACGATCAAAAGCAGCTTTCGCCTCAGCTTTTCTTGCAGCAGGTGGTCTGTTATCCAGTTTGAACCAAGTGACATTTTCTAATGAGATGTCTACAGGATCAGTTCCGTAAAACCAGCCTCTCCAGAACCAATCCAAATCCACAGCCGAAGCGTCTTCCATCGTTCTGAACAGATCATCCGGAGTTGGGTGTTTAAACATCCATCTTCTCGCATATTCCTTGAAGGCATAGTCAAAAAGCTCACGACCCATGACAGTTTCCCGAAGGATATTCAACGCAGTAGCTGGCTTAGCATACGCATTAGGACCAAACTGAATGATGTTTTCCGAATTGGTCATGATCGGCTCAAGTGTGTTCTTTTCACTTCTCATGTAAGGCACAATCTTGTGTGCTGCTCCACGTCGTGAAGGATAATTTCTGTCCCATTCCTGCTCTGCCATAAATTGCATAAAGGTGTTCAATCCTTCGTCCATCCAAGTCCACTGTCTTTCATCCGAGTTGACGATCATCGGGAAGAAGTTGTGACCTACCTCGTGGATGATTACTCCGATCATGCCGTATTTAACAGCTTCAGAGTAGGTCCCATCCTCGTCCGGACGACCATAGTTGAAGCATATCATCGGGTATTCCATTCCGTTGCTTGCTTCTACTGAGATAGCAGTTGGATAAGGATAATCAAAGGTGTGTGCTGAGTAAGATTTGATAGTGTGCGCTACAACTTTGGTGGAATATTGCTCCCAAAGTGGATTGCCTTCTTTGCCATAGTAAGACATTGCCATTACGTCTTTTCCGCCTTGCTTCACTGCCATAGCATCCCAGATGAATTTTCGAGATGAAGTCCAGGCAAAGTCTCGGACATTTTCAGCTTTGTAGATCCAAGTCTTTTTGCCGGAAGCTTTCTTTTTCTCCAAAGATTCAGCTTCAGCTTGAGTTCGGATGATCACCGGCTCATCGTAAGTCTGCTTTGCTTTATTCCATCGGTTGAGTTCGGTGGAGGAAAGTACTTCTTCAGGATTCTGAAGCACTCCAGTCGCTCCGACCATGTGATCGGCAGGCACGGTGATGCGAACTTCATAATTCCCAAAGGTCAAGGCAAATTCGCCCGAACCCAGAAATTGCTTGTTTTGCCAGCCTTGATAGTCGGAATAAACCGCCAATCTTGGGAACCACTCCGCCATGGTGTAGAGGTAGTTTCCGTCTTTTGGGAAAAACTCATAACCTGGACGTCCGCCGATAAAGCCCATCCTATCGTGAATATTGAAGCTCCAATCGATGGAAAAGCTAAAGCTTTCTCCTGCCTTCAAAGGCTGAGGAAGATCTACTCGCATCATGGTTTTGTTGATGGCGATATTCAAGGGATTGCCTGAGGCATCTTTGATGGAAGCGATTTTCAGATCATAATCATCGGAGTGCCACAGAATTCCTTCCAGCTGTCGAAGGCTCATTCGTGAATTTAGGCTTGATTCGGTCACTTTTGGTGCGTCGGAATCCTTGCTTCTGTTGTTTTGATCCAGCTGAATCCAGAGGTAGGTCAACTGATCCGGAGAATTGTTGATGTAGGTGACAGTTTCAGATCCTTTGATGGACTGATTGTCGTCGTTGAGTTCTACATTGATCACGTAATTGGCTTGCTGCTGCCAATACATGTGACCCGGAGCTCCTGAAGCGGTTCGGTACACGTTTGGTGTGCGAAGCATGGGGCCCAGTTGCTCAAATCGGACTGCATGATTTTGCTCAGATTCTTGAGCTAGCAAAGGAGAAATTCCCAACAGGGTGAAAGCTGTGATTGCAAGTAATTTTTTAATCATAATATCAAAGCATAATTAGATTCCTAATAAACGAATTGGAAGTGAAACAGAAAAGTATTCTGTTTTTGACGGTAAATTTTTACCAAAATTTGGTTTCAAGCATCAGCATGCAGGCTACCCCTAAGACAAAAGCCGACACTACTAAGGTCCATTCTTTCCGATTGACTCCCGCTAAATTCACCAAAGTTGTCAAAAGCAGGTAGGAAGCGACAATCACAATTTGACCTACTTCCAGACCGATGTTGAATGAAAGAAGCGGTTGCCAGATGCTGGTTTCTTTTCCCAGTAATGCTTTAAGGTAATTGGAAAAGCCCAATCCATGGATCAACCCAAAGAAAACGGCAAAAAGGTAATTGAGCTGTATCCCGCGTCCCGTGCTTGGCTTGGGCTTGAATAGGGTAGCCACAGCGGTAAATGCAATCGTCACAGGAATCAAAAATTCGATGACCTCAGAGCGAACTTGGATGACATTAAATGTTGCCAAGGCCAAGGTAAGCGAATGACCGATGGTAAAAGCCGTGATAAGAATCAGTATTTTTTTCCAGTCTCTGGCCACATAGACTGCGCAAAGCGCCAACACGAAAAGGATATGATCAAAACCCTGAAAGTCCAGAATATGCTGTAATCCGAGTTTGAAATACAATTGAAATGAACCCATATTTAGGAAAAGCTACTGCGAAAGAACTAAATTGCGGCGAAAATACAGGTAAATTCCCACAAAAGGCGCAAAGCCCTGACAAATGCAGCAACTTTCCTTATCCGTGATTCTCTTTGTTTGGACATCTGTTTTCCATCCCTTTTTCATCAGTCTGACTGAAATGCGCTATAATCCGGAATCAAAAAAGATGGAGATCGCCCAGAAGATTTTTTGGGATGACCTGGAAGTGGCTTTGGGTAATGAATTCAAGGAAAAAGTGGATTTTCTCAATCCAAAAGATAAGCCAAAGCTGGAAGGCCAACTCAAGGAATATTTGCTAAAGCATAATCAAGTCGTGGTCAATGGAAAAGCTTTGACTTTAACTTATCTTGGGTTTGAAATCGAAGAAGATGCAGCTTGGTTTTACCTCGAATCCTCCCAAACTGAAATCCCCAATTCTGTCGAAGTCAAAAGCACCATCTTACTCAATGATTTTAACGGACAGCAGAACATCGTCCATGTTTACAGCCAATCCAAGTCTCCTCGAAGTTTGCTTTTGGGAAAAGGGGAGGAAAAGGGGAAGATTGATTTTTAGAAGTATCAAGACGCTAGATATAAGTATCAAGACGGTTGACGCGAGTGACAAAAGAGCAATAACCAATGGTCAATGTTCAATTCTCAAGACGGGGCAATCGTCCTTGAAAAAAGCCGCCAGAAATCAATCTGACGGCTTTTTACATCGGTCATCGATCATCCGACACCCGACATCACAGTTTCTCAAATATCCTTCTAAAGCTTGTCGCCTCGGCGATTCTGCCGTGAAGTTCGGAGATCGAAACACGTTCCTGTTCGGTCGTGTCGCGATGACGGATAGTGACGGTATTGTCTTCTAAAGTCTGATGATCGACAGCAATACAGAAAGGCGTTCCGATCAAATCCTGTCGTGCATAACGTTTACCGATCGAAGCCGCATCTTCATAAATAATGTTGAAATCATATTTCAGCAATTCCACGATTTCCTTCGCTTTCTCCGGAAGTCCGTCCTTTTTCACGATTGGGAGAATGGCAGCTTTAACTGGTGCAATCGCAGGATGGAACTTCAAATATGTTCGGCTTTTTTCGGCTGAACTTTCCTCTGTGTAAGCATTGCAAAGAGTCAAAAGGAACAAGCGATCTGCTCCGATGGAAGTTTCGATCACATACGGGATATAATTCTGATTGATTTCCGGATCAAAGTATTGCTGCTTCTTTCTGGAGAATTCCTGATGGCTTTTCAGGTCAAAATCTGTTCTGGAGTGGATACCTTCCACTTCTTTGAAGCCAAAAGGGAATTCAAACTCAATGTCCATTGCTGCATTTGCATAGTGAGCGAGTTTTTCGTGATCGTGTTTTTTAAGCTTTGCCGCAGGCGTACCCAAAGCCAAATGCCATTTCATTCGAGTTTCTGCCCAGAAGGCGTACCAGTCAATTTCTGTACCAGGGCGAATGAAAAACTGCATTTCCATTTGCTCAAATTCCCTCATTCTGAAGATGAACTGACGAGCGACGATTTCATTTCTGAAGGCTTTTCCGATCTGCGCAATGCCGAAAGGAACTTTCATCCGAGCCGTTTTCTGCACATTAAGGAAGTTGACAAAAATGCCCTGTGCAGTCTCAGGACGCAAATAAATGGTGGAGGAATCTTCTGCCACAGAACCCACTTGCGTGGAAAACATCAGATTGAACTGGCGCACGTCCGTCCAGTTAGAAGTGCCGCTGATCGGGCATTTGATGCCTGCGTTGGTGATCAAGTCACGGACTCCGTCAAGGTCTTCAGCTTCCAGCATTCTTGCCAAAGCAACAGTCAAGGACTTGCCTTTTTCTTCTTGACCTTCTTTTTCAAGTTTGGCAGCATGCTCTTCTACTAAGACATCGGCCCGGTAGCGCTTTTTGCTGTCCTTGTTGTCGATCATTGGATCGTTGAAAGAGTCCACGTGACCGGAAGCCTTCCAAGTGGTCGGATGCATAAAAATGGAGGCATCAATCCCGACGATATTGTCCTGCACGCGAGTCATGGATTCCCACCAAAGTCGCTTCAGGTTATTTTTCAATTCTACTCCATAAGCGCCATAATCATAGACAGCCTGCAAGCCGTCATAGATTTCAGAACTTGGGTACACAAAACCATACTCTTTAGCATGGGAAATAATATCTTTCAATTGAGCGTTTTCGCCCGGAGTTTCTGTCTTTGCCATAGGCCGCAAAAATAAGGAAACAAATTGATTTGAACCGATTTCTTGCTTGCTAGAGGTGAATCAAACCAGGGTTTTTAAGATTCTCGGAATGTCAGAGGGGAAAAAGGTATTAAAAAAGGCAAGGAGGTTTTACAATAAAATTGATCTATCTTAAAACTAACAAGTACAATTCTCGTTGATTCTTTTATTCCAAAACTAACTCACCCTAAGATGAATCAACGATTTTTATTAATTTTACCACTTTTGTTGCTGTCATTAAATGCTCAGGACCTGCCTGCTGAATTTAAAGAGTTTAGAGTAGGATTTTTAATAAATCCCTGCTTTGGGATGACCATTTATCTATAAATGAATAAGCCTCCGAAAGTCAATTTCGGAGGCTTTCTTCATAATATGGCTTGTGTCTAATTGCATATTCGTTTCTTAGCCAATAATTGAGACCAAGAGTGGAAATAGGGACAAAATTTTAATTCCGTCCTCTTCGGTCTCCCGTCTACTGTCTTCCATTCTATTTTTTTACCTAAACGTGTATTTGACTCCTACTCCTCCCCGGAGGTAGCTACCATATTCATCATAGAAGACCGGTGCTGCTTCGATCAAAAACCCAAAATTCTTATTGTCCAGTGGTTTGATCAAAACGCCAAAAGGGATCACCAAATAGGTTCCGTTGTAGTATCGGTCTCTTCTGTTGTAATAATGATCAAAAAGGCCAAGACCCACTCCCACATAGGCATTGACATCAGATTTTCTGACAAAATTATAAGCGCCCATTAATTCCAAGCCTATGGCCCGACCTAAACCTAAGCGAGCTTCGCCGAAAAACTCCTTGTCAGGATCGGTTCCTATAGTGATAAAAGTTCGGGTGTTTTGAAAGTTGATACCGGCACTTACTTGGGCTTCAGCAATAGAAACCAGACCCATCATTAGGATCGAGAAGAAGATTAATTTTTTCATTTTATCAAGAGTTGGTTGAATTTCCACCTAGACAAAGTCCAAGCCAAAATTCTTACCAACCGCCTTCTGATTGGGACACTTTTCTTCCTTCTTTGGCACTTTTGAAGGCCGATTCGATGATCTTCAACACGGATATAGTCTGAGGCAAAGTCACTTGAAGGGGCACGTCTTTCAGAATTGCATCTGCGACATTTTGATAAAAAATCCGGTAATCGCCATTTACAGTTTGCAAAGGAACAGTCTCATTTTCGAGATAAAGCTTTCCCCATCTTTCTTCAGGATCTACCCCCCAATTCTTTCCTTCGGGAATTCTCCCATCTTTGAAAGCCTGCTCCTGCACATCGAGAAAGAACTTTTGATAACTTCCTTTTTCTCCCAAAAGCAAAAATTTCGGTGTCGGCACATTCACCAAAACACCGGCAGTGACTCGAGCTTTGAAACCTTCATAGAAAAGCGAAATGTCAAAATAATCGTCTGCAATTGCGTTTTTCCGTTGTTTTTGGATGTCTGCAAAAATGGATTCAGGCTTTCCAAAAAGTAAAACCACTTGATCAATCAAATGTGATCCGAGATCGAAAGTGATTCCATTGCCGGGGACGTCTTTTTCTCGCCAGTTTTCAGAAACCACTGGGCGAAAGCGATCGAAATGAGATTCCAAATAGACCAATTCTCCGAGGGTTTTCTCAGCAACAAGCTTTTGCAGGGTTCGGAAATCACCGTCATATCGACGGTTATGAAAAACACTACAAATCAAATTTTTTTCCTTGGCAATTTGATCTAATTCTACAGCCTCATGGGAATAGATCGTGACAGGCTTATCCACCACGACATGCTTTCCCGCCAACAGGCATTGCTTTGCCATAGGAAAGTGAAACTCATTCGGAGTGGTGATACAGATAAGGTCAGCAAAGTCCCCTGACAGCAGCTCGTCCAAGCTTCGAACTGTCATCACATTGGGGAATTTCTCCTCACATCTATTGCCGTTTCGCTCCACAACAGCCACAAAATCCAAGTCAGGACAAACTGAGATCAAGGGGGCGTGCATTTTTTCGGCAACGGAACCATAGCCAACTAGCGCAGTACGAATAGGATTATTCATAAATGGAAAAATTTAAAGATGCATCTCACTCACCTTTTTCAGTAATTCTACTCTTGAGGTGACTTGCAGCTTAAGGTGAATATTTTTACGATGAGTTTCTATGGTTTGAATGCTTAGGCTCAGTGTTTCGGCGATTTCACGATTAAGCAATCCTGTACTGATCATTTTCAAGATTTGGGTTTCGCGTCTCGAAAGCCTGTATTTTTCCCGAAAAGCATCAAAAAAAGGAGTTACATCAGCCTGTTGGATTACCCGATTAAAGTCCACTACATATCTACCTTCATTTACTTCGTTGATCGTGAAGATGAGTTCATCAGGATCGGCATCTTTTAAGATGAAAGCATTTGCCCCAAGCTGTATACACTCTCTAAAAATTTTTTCCTCGTCATACATAGACAAGACGATCACCTTTAACTCAGGATGGTGCTTTTTACAATGGCGAAGTACACCGAATCCGTCGACTATTGGCATGTTGAGGTCAGTCAGGACAATATCAACAACCTCAGTATCCAAATACTCAAGCAGTTCTTTTCCATTGGGGAAAAGCCCGGTTACCAAAAATCCCTCATGCTCTTCTATGAGTCCTTCCAGTCCTTTAGCAAATAATTTATGGTCATCGGCAAGCGCGATTCGAATCATTTTTAGGAAAGCAGTTAAATTAAAAGGGGGAGAGGGAATTACTAAGGATTTTGGAAGTTAAAGGACTTAATTCAAAAAGGCAACTCTAAAGTGATATGTGTGCCTTTTCCGACGACAGATGTCAGATTAAATGAACCATTAATAGTTTCCATTCGCTTTTTTAAGTTGAACATCCCGCTCCCTGAGGTTTGTTGAGTGATATCAAATCCAGCTCCATCGTCTATGATTTCGATTTTTCTGAAAGCTTGATTGCTAGAGATCTGAATGATTATTAATTCGGGATGCGCATGTTTGATGGCATTGTTTAGGGATTCTTGGATGACTCGAATGAGGACAAGTTTTTGGTCTTTTTTCAATTCCAGAAAAGATCCATCCGAGCTCAAGGAAGTTTCACAATAGCCGGTTGATTTGATTTTTTCCAACTGCTGTTGAATAAATTCATCCAGTGAAATGGATTCCACCCAATCCAGATTCAGAGTCTTCGAGAGCGCTCGGACTTCTTTGATGATTTGATTGATATATTCCTTGCCTTCAGCTTGCTTTTCAGGTTTTTGAGAGTGAAGATTGAGCTTGGCCAGAGAAAGCAGCTGTCCGATGTTATCATGAAGCTCACGTCCGATATGTGTCAGTGTTTCCTGCTGGATTTCATTTTCTACGTTGAGCAGGGTCTTTTCATGTTCAACTCGTATCTGATCGAGTTTTTGCCGATTTTGAACTTGTCTTTGGCGATGGATGAATACCATTGCAACCACAAAAACTGACATTAGGAAAGCAAAGAATATCCCCCCAAAAAGAATTAAAAGAAATTGACTTTCCTGTTCAGACATGAATGATTTCGTGTTGAAATTTATTTTTAATCACGAGTGAGTATATGCCCAAGCAAAGCAGCAGATTGCACAGTATTGCCATATTCTTCGGGATTTCTATTACCATATAAAAAATATCTAAATGATTGGTATAAAGATATTTATATGAAATATAGATCATGAAAGACGAAGAAATGTAAAATAAAATAACAGTGGTTACCCAAAAGCTAAATTCTCTTAATGGATTTATTTCCAAAAACTCATCAAGTGTAATTAATTCAAAAAAATACAAACCACAGCAGATTAGGACCATAACTGAATTAAGAAATGAAAGATATTCCCCCGTGTCATTAATTTGAGCAGTTCCGCAGAGATGCAAAAAAACAGAAATCAGAAGAAAAAGTATAATTAATAAATTGACCATCTTTTTGTGACTCTTCTTTTTAAGAAAACTCCGGATTAATAGAAAAAATAAAATAGCAGTAATATGAACATTGAATAGATTATATACCCATTGGTTTACTAATTTCTGAGAGATTAAAACCGCTGCTAGTATTTCGTAGAAAGCAACAATAACCACAATTATAAGTGACAGTTGAACGGCCTCAATTCTTTTTTGCTTTTTGGAAAGAATGGAATATCCCAGGATGCCTACCACTGCAAAACTTCCTAAAAGGATATGGTAATAGCCAATTCGATCAAAAAATAAATCAAAGGTAAATTGATCCATTTGAGGTAACTATTGGCAATAAGGCGGGCAAATTTGCGCTTTGTTGTAATATGTCGGCTCTTCGGTTTCGCCTAAAATCTCGATTTTTCCACTTTCCGAAGAAGCGGTCATGACAATATTTACTCTGCCTACGTACTCATCGGGATTTTCAGGATATAGCTTTTTTGCAACTTCCTCTGTGTATTCGGTGAGGTAAAATTTAATTCCTCCTGCTTTAGGATCGGCCAAGATTTCCTCTAGCGTTTTTCTATCGAAAAATAACCAGTCTGTCTGATTATCAATGTCTCCTTTTTTCCCTTTTCCGGGTTTCCCTTTTTTGACTTCCTTGTCATACTTCGCTTTCATCTGATCGAAGTCTTGCTTACTGATTTTCATTTGTCGTAATATTTAAGATCGTTAGTGAAAAATTTTATTTGTTTCAAAAGATACTAGATTTTAACGGTACGAGACAAGAAAAAAGGAGCGAGATTTCTCCCGCTCCTTTTCCTTAGATTTTATAGAAAGTTTTAAGCTATTTTCTTACCTTCTTTTGCGACTTGTGCTACCTCGTTTTCAATTTCTCGTTTCATCAAATCCACCACAATCGGAGTGGCGATGTAGACTGAAGAATATGTACCAACGAGGATACCAATGAAGAGTGCAAAAGAGAATCCTCTCAAAATTTCACCTCCGAAAATCAACAATACAAGCACCACAATCAGTGTAGTGAATGATGTAATCAATGTTCTTCCCAAAGTTTGGTTGATCGAATCATTGAATACTTTCACCAGTTTGTTTGTACCTCGGTTTTCGATGTTTTCACGGATACGGTCAAATACAATCACGGTATCGTTTATCGAGTAACCGATCACAGTCAATACCGCTGCGATGAACACCTGATCAATCTCGAATGTCGCTCCGAAAGCACTGGCAATAGCAAATGCCGCAATCACAAACAACGTATCGTGAACCAATGCCACAATAGATGCTAGTGAGAACTGCCACTTGCGGAACCTTAGGAGAATGTAAAGGAAAATAACAATTAAGGCTACGATCATAGCTTTCCCTGAAGAGGCTTTGATGTCATCAGCCACTGTTGCACCTACTTTGGAAGATCCGGTGATTGAAAACTGACTTGCTCCGATCTGTTCAGCATTTTCGACAAAAGTAAATCCGGTCACTTTCGAAATTCCCTCTTTTACTTTGGACTCTACTTCCTTATTGGATGCATCGTCATCTTCATTAATCAAATAAGAAGTGGTGACTTTCAGTGTATTGTTTGAGCCATAGGTTTTTACTTCTACCGAGCCGTCAAATTCACTGTCAAGTCCAGTTTTCAGATCTGAAGAAACTACTGGCTCGTCAAATGCTACGATATAAGAACGTCCACCGGTGAAATCCACCCCGAATTTCAAACCGTTGATCGCAGCGATTCCAAGTCCGATTACTATAATAGAAGTGGAAATAATATATGCCACTTTACGCTTGCCCATGAAGTCGATATTCAAACCAGAAAGTGCATTTTTTGCAAAAGGAGCGGTAAAGTTGATGTTGCTCTTGTCACCTTTTGAGGTCATCCAAGACACAATCACTCGGGTGATGAATACCGAAGAGAAGAAAGAACAAGCAATACCGATCATCAATACGATGGCGAATCCTTTAACCGGTCCTTGGCCCAATGCAAACAAGATTGCACCTGTTAGGAATGTGGTCACGTTACCATCTAAAATCGCAGAGAATGCTTTGCTATAACCTGCATTGATTGAGGCCATAAGTCCGACTCCGTTTCGGAGTTCTTCTTTGATTCGCTCAAAAATCAACACGTTCGCATCAATCGACATACCGATGGTCAATACAATACCTGCAATACCCGGTAAAGTCAAGGCCGTGCCCAATTGCGCAAGGATACCGAGAATGAAGAAGATGTTAAACACCAATGCAGCAATGGCAACCAAACCGCCTTTGGCATAATAAGCAATCATAAATAAGACTACCAAGGTAAGACCGGCAATCATAGAGAATGCACCTTGACGAATAGCTTCCTTACCAAGTGTAGGTCCTACGATACTTTCTTCGACGATCTGAGTTGGTGCAGGAAGTGATCCCGATTTCAGGATATTTGCCAAATCCTGGGCTTCCTGAATGTTGAAATTTCCCGAAATTTCAGACTGACCGGTTGGAATTTCTCCATTTACCACAGGAGCAGTGTACACATAATCATCCAAAACGACGGCGATTCTTCTGCCAATGTTTTCGCTGGTTAGCTTTCTCCATTTTCTTGCACCTTCGGCATTCATCTGCATGGATACAGCTGGACGGGAAGTCTGGTCAAGAGTCTGTCTTGCATCTGTTACTACATCGCCTTCAAGTGGTGCTTGGTCACTTCCACGTGTAGTTTTGATTCCATAGAGCTCCAGCAATTCACTACCATCTGTTGCTTTGACTGGTTTTACTCCCCACAGTAATTTGAGGTCTCTTGGTAGGAAAGACTTGTAGCGCTCATTTTTAATAATTCTGTTGATGGTGATGGTATCACGTACATCGTAAACCAAGCCATTTCCTTTTAATAAGCTGATTATCGGCGAAACATTATTTGCATTATTGGCCGGATCAAGTTGTTGCAGTTGTTTTTCCAGCGCATTTCTCAACGAATCTTCGGATGAAAGATCCTGAGATGTGGTGTCAACTGAAGCTGGAGTAGCTTTTTGATCAGCTACCCATGTGGTATTGATAGTTTCGAGAGCTCCACCATACTCGTTCAATTCCAACACTTCCCAGAATTGGAGTTTGGCTACACCCTGTAGCATATTTCTCACACGCTCTTGGTTGTCTACACCCGGAAGTTCGATCTGTATTCTACCTGAGCCTGAAATTCGCTGGATATTTGGCTGAGAAGTACCAAATCGGTCAATACGAGTTCTTAGGATGTTGAACGAACGTCCGATTGCATTTTCTACTTCAGTGTTGATTATATCCAGGATCTCTTTATCAGAGCTCTCCAATGAAATTCTTCCTCGGTTAGCTGCAGTTGCGAAAATGTTGCTAAGCTTTTTTCCCGGGTTGTTTTTTTGAAAAGCAGTGTAGAAGAGGTCTACATATCGGGTATTGGAAGTTTTCGCTTCTTCACGCGCCTCAGCAACAGATTTGTTGAATCCTTCATCCTTTGGATTTCCTGCAAGTCCTTTCACGATTTCAACCGGAGAAACCTCCAATGTCACGTGCATACCGCCCTGAAGATCGAGTCCTAGTCCAAGTTCGGTTTCCTTGATTTCCTGATAAGTGAAACTGCCTCCGAGGAATTTGTAAACAGGCTCTCTCCAGACGGAGTCCAGATAGGCTCTTTTTTTGGCAAAGTCGATATTGCCAGAGGTGTCTGTTGCAAAAGCTTCAGCTTTTTTCTGAACACCATTTGATACTAATGTAAATGACAAATAGTACAGACATAAAACTGTAACAAGCACTGTCAAAAACACAATTATGCCTTTGTTTTGCATAAGGGTTAGTTATTTAAATTGATTAGGGAATACAATTGAATGCTTAACCTGAAGTAGGTTTAGCGGGAATAATTAAAAAGTGAAATGGAATATCAGGGACCTTTGGTCGAGATGATCCGCTCAAAAAGAATTTCTACCAATTGATTAGGGTAGAAAGCGGAAACTGCCTGAAGGCTTGGAATTTTTAATTCGAAACTGAAAATCTGATAAATAAGAATCAGTACAGTATCTGCAACGTGAAGTACAAATGGTACCACTGCATCTACAGCTACGCTTATGAAGGACTGATTTTGATTCCCAGTGGACTGTTCAGTTTTGTGAGTATCTCCGTCCTGAGGGATATATTCCACACTGGAAATAAACAGGCAAAACAGCAATGCCATTAACAGCGTGAACCGCTGCTGGAAAAGACTGTTATGGATTGTCCTGTTTTTCATGCGAGGCAAATATAGACAATATTTGAAAATCAAGCCTTTTGCCTTGCTTTTTTTGAATCATTTACCTGATTTGGATCGGAGATAAGTTCGGACGACGTCCAAAGCCATATCGAAATTGGAATTATTGGGCACGATCAGGTCCGCTTCATTCTTGAATGGTTTGATGTATTTCTCATAGGTGGGCATCACGTGCATTTCATATCGATATAATACATCATCGAGATCATAGCCGCGCTCCACTTTATCCCGAATAATTCTTCGCTTCAATTTGATATGATCTTTTGCGTCAATGAAAATTTTCAAGTCAAGGAGGTCGGACAATTCCGGGTAATAAAGCACAAAAATCCCCTCTACTACAACCACAGGCGCCGATGAAAAAGTTAGCATTTTTGGTGTTTTTGCAGCATTGTTAAACGTGTACTCTTCACGAAGGACTGTTTCGCCATTCTGTATTTTGCGAATGTCAGCCGCATACTGTTCAAAGTCGATGCTGTGCGGCGTATCAAAATTATGAACTCCCTGAGAATCTATCGGCTGCTGATGACGTGGCTTATAGTAATTGTCCTGCGAAATCAGGCAAACTTCCTCGGGTTCAAAACTGCTAAGTAACCGCTCCAGAAATAATGTTTTTCCAGAGGCTGAACCTCCTGTGATCCCGACGATAAATGGTTTTTTCATTGAAGCCAAAGTTAAGGCATTTTAGGTTTGAACTCAGAATTTTCTATTGTTAAGAAATGAAATGAGGGCTTTCACCGCTTTTCCACGATGACTGATCTCATTTTTTTCTGCAATGCTCAATTCCGCAAAAGTCCGATCGTATCCTGAAGGCTTAAAAAGCGGATCATATCCAAAACCACCGGAACCTACTTTTTCAGCTAAAATTTTTCCTTCGGCAGATCCTTCAAATGCATATTCCTTTCCATCAAGAATCAAGGCTATGACTGTTCTGAATTTTGCTTTTCGGTCGCTTTTCCCCTTCATTTTATTCAAAAGCAATTCAATATTCCGTTCGTCACTTCTGGGTTCACCGGCGAATCTGCCTGAATAGACACCGGGAGCTCCGTCTAGCGCATCCACTTCCAGACCCGTGTCATCTGCAAAACAATCGACTCCGTAATTAGACTTGACATAACGGGCCTTTTGGAAAGCATTATGGTCAAGCGTATTTCCTGTTTCTGGGAGTTCTTCATAGCATCCAATATCCTGAAGCGAGACAATCTCAAAATCACTACCCAAGGCAGCTTTTACTTCTTCTATTTTCTTGATGTTGTTTGTGGCAAAGCAGATTTTCATGGAGAAGTTGAGTGTTTGGAAGAATTTAGACCAACATGCAAAGGTTGCAGAGAAATTTGAAAATCACTTATTTTCGGGCATGAAGAAAATCACAATTTACTGCGGCTCAAAGAAAGGAAATAGTGGAGTTTATGAGGCGGGTGCACGTTCATTGGTACAGGAAATGATCAAGCGAGATCATTCACTGGTGTATGGGGCAGGGAGAGTTGGCTTGATGGGGGTCATCGCGGATGAGATGCTCGCAGCAGGCAAGGAAGTTCTTGGAATCATCCCTCAAAAATTGGTCGATCGGGAAGTGGCGCATACAGGTTGTACCGAACTCATTATCGTGGAGACCATGCGAGACAGAAAGTGGCTTATGGCAGAGCGTGGAGATGGTTTTATAGCGATGCCAGGAGGAATTGGGACACTGGAGGAACTTTTTGAAATCATGACTCTGAATCAGCTTCATTATATCCAAAAACCTCTTGCCTTGTATAATGTAAATGGATATTACAACAGGCTTATCGATTTTTTGAACCATGCTATGGAAGAAGGATTTCTGTATCCAGAGCAGGAGGAGATGCTGATCATCTCTGACGATCCTGTGGATTTATTGGATCAAATGTCGTCATATCAAGCTAGAAGACCCGCGGATTGGTGACATTGTCCAGCGTTGAATTCAAGGAGTTAAAATTTCTAAAGCTCTATGCTAATTATGTTTAGAGTTTCGTTTTTATGTTAATTCCAGTGCAGTCCTTCTGATTTAAAGAAGATAAATTGTACCTTTGTAAGGACCCTGATCATTGTATGATAGACAAGCTTTTTCCTTTAGACAAAAACTACATCCTAAGGCAAGCCCAATTTGTTTTGGAGGAAGAATTGATGGATCAAATGGTCTATGAATTGAAGCGGTCTTACACTTATTTATACAATCCTCTACAATTGATGGATCAGACTTACGCCAAGATTCTGGATACGTTTGAATTTCCCAAAGACAGAGTTCAAATGATCTACAGACAACTTTGCGGGATCTATCGATTTAAAAATCGAGATAATCAACTGGAGTTACTTTTTGATGGTCGTTCTCACTTTGACAAGTTTAAGGAAGAATGGGAAGCCTGCTTTATTTCCTGGTTAAAAGAGCTCGGCCAACACGAACAATACGTCAAAACGATGCTTAGAATGACCTTGCTATATGATACCGAATCGAGAGCAGAGTGGGCAGAAAATCACTGCAAAGCATTCATCAATCAATACTTTGAATTGAAAGTGGTGAAAAGACAAGGAGAATTGAGACTGAAAGTAGGATAAACCTCGTCCTAGAGATAATAAAACAAAAGCCATCATTTCGATGGCTTTTGTTTTATAGGATGATTTCAAATCTGTCTAGAAGTTTGGACTCAATACATATTTGTTATAGAAGTCATCGATCACCTTGACAGCTTCAGTTGCATCGTCAACTACGGAGAACAGATCGAGATCTTCTTCTTTGATGTAATTATTTTCTGCCAAAAGTGTTTTTTTGATCCAATCCACTAATCCTCCCCAATAAGATTTGCCAACTAGGACAATGGGGAATCTGCCGATTTTGTTGGTTTGGATTAAAGTGAGGGCTTCAAATAATTCGTCGAGCGTCCCAAATCCACCGGGTAAAACAACGAACCCTTGGGCATAACGCATAAACATTACCTTACGGACAAAGAAATAGTCGAAGGTCAACAACTTGTCTCTATCGATATAAATATTGTTGAATTGCTCAAAAGGAAGGACAATATTTAACCCTACTGACTTTCCTCCCTCAGAGTAAGCACCTTTGTTTCCGGCCTCCATTATACCCGGTCCACCGCCAGTGATCACACCATATCCGTGGCGGACAAGTTTGGCGGCAATTTCTTCAGCCATTTTGTAATATTCATGATCTCTCGGAGTTCGTGCAGATCCAAATATTGAGACGCAAGGCCCGATTTTGGCGAGCTTCCCATAGCCTTCTACAAATTCAGACATGACTTTAAAAATCGCCCAGGAATCTTCACTTCTGATTTCACTCCAGTCTCGTTCTTTGAAGGCTCGCCGGATTTTTTCTTCGGCTTTGTTGTCTTCCAAATTGCTCATGTTACTTCGTTTTAGTTGTTCAAAAAAACGATTCTGATCGTTAAATGGTGGTGTCTTCTGTGCTTTGAATTTTAAATTACTGATAATCAAAGGGAAAAAATGCAGGAAGGAAAGAATTTTATCAGGTTTTCTTCCAGTACTTTTGCTTTCTGAATAATTTAAGAATGAATTTATTTGAAAAATCCGAAGCGGTGAGACAACTCTTTCAAGACTTGGAAGAAGAGTCTCGGCAATTTCATTCCGAGGCAGGGATGGGCTGTGTTTCCGGTTGCGGATTTTGTTGCGCAAACCCAGAAATTCCAGCCTCACCTTTGGAATTTTTACCATTGGCTTTTGACCTGTATGAAAAAGGAATTGCTGAAGAAATAGCAAATCAATTAGCACTTCAAGATCAATTGGGAAATTGCATAGTTTATCGGTCACAGCAAACTGACCCTACCAAGGGATTTTGTGGAAACTATTCAAATAGAGGTCTGATATGCAGACTTTTTGGGGCCTCTTCCCGTAGGAATAAATATGGGAAAAACGAACTCATTACTTGTAAAATCCTGAAAGCGGAAAAAAAAGAAGCTTTTGAAATCGCCGCATCCCGAATCAATTCAGATCTGGAGATTCCTACAGCTACAGCTTATTATACTCGATTGGCAGATGTGGATCAATCTTTGGCTAGTCAGTACCCAGTCAATCAGGCGATTTTGATGGCGTTGGAGTTGGTTTTAAGGTTTAAATTTTATGAAATCGAGCATGACTAAAAAGTCACAGGCTGAGATGATTATAAACCATGCAAGATTCCATGTGGCCATAAAGAAAAAATTATAAACACATGAAATCGAGCATGACTAAAAAGTCACAGGCTGAGATGATTATCGACCTAGCGAGATTCCACCTGCCTGCCGGCAGGCAGGTATGGCTATTGAAAAAAAATTGTAATCATATTAAAGTGCAGAATCGGGCGATGCTGTTTGATTTTTTTGCGGGGGAGTTTTCAAGTATATTCGATCAAGAAAAATGGAAAAATTGGGCTAAAAACCCCTTACATTATGTTTAAAATAACCGAAATCATTCATACCGTAAAAGGAATTATAGAAACCCGAGTTGGGCTTCTCAAGCAAGATTTACAAGATGAATTTGTAAGGATACTGTCACGTGTTGTACTGATGATGGTCATGGTCATCTTGTTGTTATTAGTATTCTTGTTCCTGTCTATATCCTTGGCCTTCTATTTGAGTCAATTAACCAAAACACCCTATTTGGGTTTTTTGATTGTAGCATTGATTTATTTTTTGGCAGTCTTGGTGATGTATCTCACGAAGGAGCCACTTAATTTTCATGGAAGAATAGAGTTAGCGCTGAAGAATTTTATATTAAATTTTAAAAAGAAACGAATAGAAGAAGACAATGAATAACGAACTTGAAAGGAAATCAGAAGAATTGCAGCAGACTTTGGCTAAGCAATTGGAATTGTTTAAAAAAGACTCTGAAGAGTGGTTGAAATTGGGTGCAGTCGTAGCAGTAGGTGCATTATTGACCTACGGGATAGTGAAAGTGGCAAGTAAGAAAAAGGCTAAATCCACCGATAAGGCATTGGATCTCTTAGAAAGAGAAGGTCTTCTCAGTGACGATATTAAAGACCGATTGACGAAATCCAACAAGTCAACTTTCTGGCCCGGATTCACACAAAGGCTTATAATATTGGGACTCGCATTGGCAAAAGACAGAATATATGACTCACTATTTTCTCCTGCAGCAGAAGAAAATGAAGAAGGTGAAAGAGGTCAGTAAAATCATTAAAAATCTTTCAAAAACTCGCCATAAAGGAATTGCATGGCTTGTAGATCCCGAAAAGGAAAACGACTTCAATCAATTTGGCTGGGTTAAAGATTCGGGTTTGGATCTTATTCTGGTAGGTGGAAGTGGTTTTTCTTTTGAGACCTTTGAAAAGACGATTCAATCTTTAAAAAAAATAGCCGGGTCAATACCCGTTTGTATTTTTCCAGGATCCTATCTTCAGTTATCCAATAAGGCAGACGCTATATTTTTTATGTCGCTGATATCGGGCAGAAACCCGGAATATTTGATTTCTCATCAAGTTCAAGCTGCAACTTCAATTAAAAAATTTCGATTGGAAGTTTTGCCAACAGGCTACATTCTGGTCAATAACGGAGAGCTTCTCAGTGTACATGCTGCCAGCCAAACTTTACCCCTCTCCAATGATAATCCGGAATTGGTAAAAGCTACCGCTCTGGCAGGAAAATTTCTCGGTATGCGTTTCTTTTTCCTTGATGCTGGTAGCGGCGCAACTTATCCAGTGAGTCCAGCTGTAATTTCCACAGTCAAAAAAGCAACTAAATGTCCGGTAATTGTGGGTGGAGGACTGACAAATTCAGAAAAGGTAAGGTCAGCTTTTGAGGCTGGAGCGGACTTGGTGGTGATCGGGAATACCATAGAAAAAGACCCCGGATTTTTGTCCGAGGTCTTGAAAATTAAGCAGGTTTACAACCACTCATTGAGCATTAATTAGTGAATCTCTCCTTCGCATTTTTCCGGCAGGAACACCATACATCATCTTAAATCGACGGCAAAAATAGGCGGTATCCTTGTAGCCTACATCTTTGCCAATGTCTCGAATAGATTTCTTGGAAGTACGTAGCAGAACCACCGCCGCCTCCATGCGCTGGTATTCGATGTAATCCTGAGGATTGATTCCTGTGAGCATTTTGAAGTATTGCCCAACATAATCCTCGGAGACATTTGCAACTTGAGCCAATACCTTGTTTGATAGATCACCACCGATATTTGCTTTGATGAAGTTAAAAAGATCAATCAACCTTGGGTCTTTGAAATAAGTCGAATTGGTAGAGAGTTCTTCTGTAAAAAGTCTGTTTTTCAATATGTGTCTCAAGAGTTCAATCACCAAGACTTCGGTCTGAGCTTTGAGTGAGCGTTCTTTTCCCACGTTAGTGCCTTCAAGTTCCTTGATCAGATCCTCCACCAAAGAGGCTACACGATCATTGAATCGAATGATGAATGGAGGAATATCCAATGAGTTGAAAAAATTCACCACGTCAAATACCTTGGATTCAAATTGAATCAAAGAAATACAATCCTCTTCAGTGGTTTTGATTTCTCTGAAGCTGAGGCTTTGAAGATATTTTCGCTTGGAATCTACAAACTGCTCCATATTCAGCTCATTTTTCTTGGTACCTGCGCCAAATGTGATTTGGGTTTTTTGTCCTTTTGGAAGAAACAAAACCTCACCTTCATTGACATGTTCTTGATCCTCTCCAAATTTCAAAGAGCCATGATAAAGTAGGATCAGGCTATTTTCGTTTTCGACGTAGTTGGATACAGATACTGGCTTTTCGATTTTGAAGTTGTTTCCTTTCAAAAATCTAACGTGTACGGATTCGATGACTTTGTTATAATAGTCCATAGCAAAAAGATAAAAGATACCCGACAAAAATATAATTTTTCCAACTTAAAAACAGGAATATTTTGTAATTGACCGATGGAAAATAAAAAAAGGGCATAATTAATTGTAATTATACCCCCTTGAAAAAAGATTGAACCTCTTATTTTAATATTTTTCTCGAAATGACGATTCTTTGGATTTCAGAAGTTCCTTCATAAATCTGAGTGATTTTGGCGTCTCGCATGAGTCTTTCTACATGATATTCTTTGACATATCCATATCCTCCATGGACTTGGACAGCTTCCACTGATACATTCATAGCCACCTCGGATGCATAGACTTTGGCCATAGCTGAAGCCAAGGTGTAGTCTTCTCCCTGATCCTTTAGCCAAGCTGCCTTATGGACTAATAGTCTTGCGGTTTCGATTTGAGTGGCCATGTCTGCAAGCTTAAATTGAATTGCTTGATGCTCGCTGATTGGTTTGCCAAAGGTTTTTCGCTCTTTGGAGTAAGCAAGTGACATTTCATAAGCTCCTGATGCAATTCCAAGTGCCTGAGCAGCGATTCCAATTCTTCCGCCGTTTAGTGTTTCCATTGCAAAAGTGAATCCAAATCCCTCTTCACCGATTCTGTTTTCTACGGGTACTATGACATCCGTAAACATCAAGGAGTGCGTGTCGGATCCCCGAATTCCGAGTTTATCCTCCTTTTTTCCAACGACAAACCCTTCCCAATCTTTCTCTACAATAAAAACAGAAATACCTTTGTGTGCCTTTGAAGCATCTGTTTGGGCGATTACCAAATAGACACTGGCAGTTGAACCATTGGTTATCCAATTTTTGGTACCATTCAGGATATAATGGTCTCCTTTGAGTTCAGCACTGGTTTTCTGTGATGTTGCATCGGAACCAGCTTCTGGTTCAGAAAGGCAAAATGCACCCAATATTTCACCGCTTGCCAAGCGTGTCAGATACTTTTGCTTTTGAGCTTCAGAGCCGTACTTTTCCAATCCCCAGCATACTAAGGAATTGTTAACTGACATAGACACTGAAGCTGATGCATCAATTTTGGATATCTCTTCCATAGCGATACAATAAGAAATGGTATCCATTCCGCCGCCATTGTATTTTGGGTCTACCATCATTCCCATAAAGCCCAATTCGCCCATTTTTTCGATTTGTTCATGGGGAAATCTTGCTTCAGTATCGCGCTCGATGACTTCAGGAAGTAGTTCTGATTGAGCAAATTCTCGTGCCGCTTCCTGTACTGCCAGATGCTCTTCAGTCAATTGAAAATTCATAAGGTTAGAATAATTTCGGGTTGTATTTCAAACCGAAAATATAGCCCTAAAAAAGAAAAGGGGCAAAAACTTGCCCCTTTCAGAATTTTATTTTGATCTGGATCAATCCCGATTGCCAAAGAATACAAAGATGTAGTAAGCCAATGTTGCCAATGAGGCTAAGGCCGCCACTACATAAGTCATTGCAGCCCAATGCAAGGCGTCTTTTGACATCGCGTATTCTGATTTGTTGACAATGTTTCGAGTTTGCACCCAAGCTAATGCTCGGTTAGAAGCGTCAAATTCTACTGGCAAAGTCACCAATGTGAACATAGTCATGATTGAATATGCACCGACTACGATATACCCAACGAATTCATACGGAAGACCTAGGGCAAATCCACCAAATAGGGAAGCAATCAGTACAATATTCAGAAGCTTGCCGGAAATGTTTTGAATTGGAACTAGTGCTGATCTCATCTTCAACCATGCATAGGAAGTGGCATGCTGCACTGCGTGACCGCATTCGTGAGCGGATACAGCTGTTGCTGCGGCATTTCGACCATAGAATACATCAGGGGATAAGTTCACCGTCTTGTTCATCGGATTGTAGTGATCGGTGAGTTGACCTTCTACACAGACCACCTGTACATCATGAATATTACTGTCGGCCAGCATAAGCTTGGCGATTTCAGCTCCTGAAAGGTTGGCCTGAAGTGGAGTTTGTGAATATTTTTTGAATTTACTTTTCAGCTTGCTGCTGACAAAGAATCCAAGTCCTGCAAAGACAACTACGATAACGATTAGAATAATCATTGTTTTAGGGTTTAACTGGGTGTGGATACGAAGTTACTGTGTGTCGGGTTTATTCCAAGCAGGGATTCTCATCATTACAATCCAACTAATCAGTCCGACGATCATAATCATAATAACCTGGGTTCCGTGGATGATCGCTGCAAAGATTTTCCCATCGCCTTCCGACACGCCAAATTGAATCAAAATATAGGCCACGAGTGCATGGAAGGTACCGATTCCCCCTTGAACAGGGGCTATCATGCCAATACTTCCCATTACCATCACCAACAGCACCTCCCCGGGTGTCAAGTTGGCAGTACTTTGGATTCCTAAGGATACCAGATACATGGTCAAGAAATATATTATCCAGATTACAACTGAGCTGGCCCAAAACCCGAGTGGGTTCTTCAATGTGGAAATACTTTTAACCCCGGTTAGGAGTTGACGTCCAAAATTTTGGAGCTTGTTGATAATGCCATGATTCCTAAATCTCTTGAATACGAGGTATAGGAAAATTATAAAGATCACTAGCCCTCCCAGAAAGATGGGAAGGTTGTTTAGCAGCGATGCGCTGAGACTTCTGATGTCAATCAAATCCCCTGCTAAGGCCAAAAAGAGCTTATTCTCCAGACTAAATGCCAAAAGGATCGTGCTGATCAGGAATAGCAAATCGATGCTTCGCTCCAAAATTACGGTACCTATAAGTTGGCCAACCGATATGCCATTCGTTCTGGATAATACTCCGCAGCGCGCCACTTCTCCGGCCCTGGGTACCAATAAATTGGCTAGATAGCCAACCATGACGGCATGATAAGCCCGATTAGCAGTCACCGGCTTTCCTTCATCGCCTTGGATCAAAAGGGCCCATCGCCAGCCTCTGATCCAGAAGCCTAATAGCGAAATAGCAAGAGAAGAAAATATCCAAAGCCAATTGGAGGATCTCACTTGCTCAAGCAAGTTGGCCAATTCAATATCCTTATATAAAAACCAAAAAATCCAGACGGCAACTGCTAGCGAAATTGTAACCTGGATTCCTTGTTTGACCTTTGCATGGATCATTAGATTAGCTTGTTTCTCTCATCAGGAAATATAAGCACAGGCTTGTAACTTTTGGCTTCTTCATGTTCCATTCCTGCATAGGAAATGATAATGACGATATCGCCCACAGCAGCTTTTCTTGCAGCTGGACCGTTGAGGCAAACTTGCCCGCTGCCTCTTTCTCCTTTAATTACATAGGTTTCCAATCGCTCGCCGTTGTTTACATTCACGACTTGGACCTTTTCATTCTCGATCAGATTGGCTGCATCGAGTAGATCCTCATCGATAGTGATGGAACCTACGTAGTGTAGTTCAGCCTGGGTGATTTTCACCCGGTGTATTTTGGATTTTAAGACTTGGATAATCATTGGTTTAGTTTTTCGGCCGCAAGATTAAGAAATAATCGGCATGTTGTCTATCAAACGGATGTCGCCTATAAAGGCTGCCACACATATTGACGATTTTTGTGAGGGATCAAATGTAGTGTAGGTCTCAAAGGTGTCGGGATGTATCAGATCAAAATACTCCAGTTTTGCAGTAGGATCACTTTGAAATTCCAATTCAATCTTTCGCTGGGTTTCCAACCAATTTTTACCTGCAAAAAGTTCGGCTTTGGCGGTAGTTAAGCAATTGAATAAGATCAGGGCCTTTTCCCTATCTTCTTTATTAAGACGAAGATTTCTGGATGACATAGCCAATCCATCGGATTCCCGACGAGTGGGAACTACCTCCAGTTTGAGATCGAAGGAAAGATCATTGACCAATCGCTTGATGATTGCGACTTGCTGAAGGTCCTTTTGGCCAAAAAAAGCAATATGCGGACGGATAAGGTGAAAAAGCTTGGATACGACTACGCCTACTCCATTAAAGTGACCGGGACGGAATTTGCCTTCCAATACATGCTCGAGTTCCCCAAAGTCAAATTTCAATTGAGTAGGAGTAGGATAGATCTCTTCAACAGAAGGCAAAAAAACATATTCCACCCCAGCTTGCTCCAATCTTTTCAGATCTTGGTCCAAGGTGTTGGGATATTTCTGAAAATCCTCAAGGTTATTGAATTGAGTAGGATTGACAAAAATCGAAACGATGGTCACACCGCAGCTTGAGCGGGATTTGGAGACCAAATCCAGGTGCCCATCATGGAGTGCACCCATTGTGGGGACGAGTCCGATTTGCTGATTATTTCGAAGGTGATTGAGCCAGAAGGGGTTCCATTCGGCTGATTGGCGGATTAGCTTCACGCTGGGGTATGATTTCGGCTAATTGGGGCAAAACTATATTAATATCCAGAATTACAATGCTTTTAGTCTTTTTTTATTTATCTTTGTGCCGTTGTTTATCACGTTCATTAAATCCCTTTAGCATGTCCAAACTACGTATCCTCTACGTTGCAAGTGAAATCAACCCATTCTTACAAACTTCTGAAGTAGCAAATTTCCTCCGATCTCTTCCTCAAGCGATGCAAGAGCGTGGTATGGAAATCCGTATTTTAGTACCAAAATTTGGGTTGATCAACGAACGCAAAAACAGACTCCACGAGGTCGTAAGATTGTCAGGAATCAATATTGCAGTAGGTGAAGAAGAGAAGCCTTTGATCATCAAAGTAGCGTCTATTCCCAATGCCAAGCTTCAGGTTTATTTCATTGACAATGAGGACTACTTTCAGCGAAAGCATGTGTTTCATGATAAGCAGTTGAAGTTTTACGAAGACAATGACGAGCGCGCAATTTTCTTCTGCAAGGGAGTGATTGAGACGGTCAAAAAACTCGGATGGGCACCTGATATCGTGCATTGCAATGATTGGATGACTTCATTGATTCCGATGTATTTGAAAACTACTTACAAAAATGAGCCACTTTTTAAAGACACGAAAACTGTCTTTGCGATCTATAACAATGGATTTTCCCATACCTTTGGCGATGATTTGTTAAACAAGGTTAAGATGGTGGATATCGATGACACTATTTTGGCATCTTTGAAAAGCAAAGACTTCGCAGGCTTCATCAAGATCGGAATGGAATACGCCGATCTCGTGGTAAAAGGCAGCGGAATGTCAGCAGAATTAAACCAACTCATCGAGGATTTCTCAAAAGACAAACAGTTTGAAATTAGTATCGAAGAAGAGCAGCAAGCTCATGATGAGCTTTTCGGCATCTATAATAGCCTTGCCGGGTAAACTGGCGATTTCCGCATTCCTTTCCATTCTTCTTATCAGTTCTTGCAGCGATCCGGCAACAGTCGGGCTAGAGCTTGCGCCTGGAAACAACCAAATTGGGGTGTTTTACAAGGATTTCAATCTCAATGCCCAAGTGGTGTTGTTGGATTCCTTTAATACTGTAAATTCTGGACTTCTGATTGTTGGGAATGAGGAAGATGAATTTTTCGGAAAGACTGAAAGCATCGGATATTCTAGGATGTTTTTTGATGGCGCAGCCGAAAAACCTTTAGCCTCAGCTATTTTGGACTCCATGTTTTTTAATATGGAAGTGGTCAGTGTTAATGGATCTAATTTGGATCGACCTAAACGGTACACTGTTCATCGGCTTACCGAACCACTATTAGACACATTGTACTACAACTTTGATGCGCTTTCATTTGAAGAAAATCCCTTTGCTTCCATTAATTTCACATTTAATGAGGAAAAGGATACGATTTTGCGGCTTCCTATCATAAAAGAATTTCAAGAAGAGTTTTTTGGTAAGCTAAAAGTAGGTCGCGCGAGTGAATTTGAAAACCTATTTACGTTCAGGCAATATTTTCCGGGTTTCGCAATTAAATCAAGAACAGGTGACAATACTACCATAGGTGTAGATTTGGGTGGAAATACAGGGATTGCAGTGTTTTATCATTATGAAGGTGATACTGTTTCAAAGCGATTTAATGTCAATACCTTTTCTTCTAGAAGCTTCAACGGAATAAAATCCAACAGGACAGGAACTCCTACCGGAGTTGTTACCGAAAGTGGAAAGTCTTATGATGTTGGTTCAATTGTAGGAATGAAGTCCACATTGGCTATGGCCATAAGGGTTGATACCAGTCCGATTGATGCATTTCTTGACACTTTATCTGGTGTAATTTTCAATCAGGTTGTGCTTTCGATTGGAGAAATCGAATCACAAGATGTAAACAATAATCCCATCACAGGAATGGTGATGGTCTATGTAAATAGGGAAAATAAGCCCTTGACCAGTTCAATAAATGGGGCGCCGCTGTATGTTCAGACAGATGGGCAGCCTCAGGTTATTTTTGATCAGAATGGAAACAAGGTTCCAAACAATATTTTTCTTTCTGCTGCTATCTTAAGTTATGATCCTGCAACAAAGAAATTTCAAACCCGAATTACTTCCCATGTCAATGCAATTTTCAGAGGACAATTGCAGCGGCAAGACTGGTTGCTTTACGGCAACACGCCTCAGACAGAAAGGGATGATTTCAAGCGGTCACTTCGCCAATTTAAGGTGAATCAAAATAAAATCAATGTACAGGTGATTTACTCCAAATCCAGGTAGCGATATCGATTTCGAATAAGTACAGATAATCCACTTCCCGTTTTTAAGGAAGTGGATTATTTTTTTTGGCATGAAAGGTGTTTCTTTGCGGAAGTTTATTCAACCTTTCAAGAATTTTTAAATATGTGTGGAATTGTCGCGTACGTTGGGCATCAGCAAGCTTTGCCTATCATCATTAAAGGCCTCAAAAGATTAGAGTACAGAGGTTATGATTCAGCAGGAGTAGCTCTTTTGGATCAGCAAGGCCTCAGTATTTATAAGAAGAAAGGGAAAGTGTCCGAGTTGGAGAAATATCTGGAATCCAACGGTGAGGTAAAATCCAAAATTGGGATCGGTCACACCCGTTGGGCCACTCATGGCGAACCTAACGATGTCAATGCTCACCCACATTACTCTGCTTCGGAGAAGTTTGCAATGATCCATAATGGGATTATTGAAAACTATGAAGTATTAAAACAAGACCTGCTTCAAAAAGGATACACTTTTGACAGTGATACTGATACAGAGGTCTTTGTAAAATTCATTGAAGACATCTATATCAACAATCATTGCACACTGGAGGAAGCTCTCCGCCTTGCACTTCATAAGGTAGTCGGGGCTTATGCCATTGTTTTGATCAACAAGGAAGAACCTGATACACTGATAGCAGCGAGGAAGGGATCACCATTGGTAATCGGAGTTGGTGAAGATGAGTATTTTCTGGCATCAGATGCTACTCCGATAATTGAGTATACCAATAAAGTGATTTACTTAGACGACTTTGAGATAGCGGTAATTAGAGATGGAAAGCTGCAAATCAAGACAATCGAAAATGTAGAAACCAACCCATACATCAATCAGCTCGAAATGGAGCTGGAAGCGATCGAAAAGGGTGGATATGAGCACTTCATGCTTAAGGAGATCTACGAGCAACCTAAGTCTATTGCGGATTGCCTCAGAGGGCGACTGGATGCCAAATCCGGCCGTTTGGTACTTGGTGGTCTTCGGGATTATATGAATAAATTTCAGAATGCCGAGCGAATTATCATTACTGCCTGCGGAACCTCTTGGCATGCTGGCTTGGTAGCAGAATATCTTTTTGAAGAATTTGCCAGAGTCCCAGTAGAAGTAGAATATGCTTCGGAATTCAGATATAGAAATCCAGTCATTAGCGAAAAAGATTTTGTGATCGCTATTTCTCAATCCGGTGAAACAGCAGATACGCTGGCAGCCATCGAACTGGCGAAATCCAAGGGAGCAACAATCTTTGGGGTGTGTAATGTAGTAGGTTCGTCTATTCCTCGTGCCACCCATGCAGGTTCTTATACCCACGCCGGACCGGAGATTGGTGTAGCCTCCACAAAAGCATTTACTGCTCAGATTTCAGTATTAGCCATGATGGCCATGAAGTTGGGCTATCAGCGCGGGACATTGCCTGAAAGTCGATACGTCCAGCTTTTGAATGAACTGGAAGCGATTCCAGCTAAAGTTGAAAAGGCACTTCTTACAAATGAGCAGATTAAGCGAATTGCTGCGGAATACAAAGATGTAACCAATGCCCTTTATTTGGGTAGAGGTTATAATTTTCCGGTGGCATTGGAAGGAGCCTTGAAGTTGAAAGAAATTTCCTACATCCATGCGGAGGGTTATCCTGCTGCAGAGATGAAGCACGGTCCTATTGCATTGATTGACGAAGCGATGCCTGTTATATTCATTGCTACTCAAGATAGCTCCTATGAAAAAGTAGTGAGCAATATCCAGGAAGTGAAAGCCCGAAAAGGCAAAGTTATTGCAGTGGTTACCGAAGGTGATACACAAGTGAAGGCCATGGCGGATCACGTAATCGAGATTCCTGCGGTAGAAGAAGCATTTGTTCCTTTGGTTGCGGTAGTTCCGTTGCAATTGCTATCCTATCATATCGCTGTGCTGAGAGGATGCAACGTGGATCAGCCGAGAAACTTGGCCAAATCTGTAACTGTCGAATAACTTAGTTTTATCTTATATTCAAAAGCCCGAAAATCACTTCGGGCTTTTGGTTTTTTTGGCCCGAATTACCAGTTCTGTCCTGGAGGATTTGGAATAACCTTTAGGTTATGAAGCGTATAAGAAAAAAGAAAACTCATTTTGGGAGATAAAAAAATGGTTAAAGATAAAAGATGAAGCTTCTAATCATCTAGTTCCAAGTTTTCAATCATCTAGTTCCAAGTTTTCAATCATCTCTTTCAGTTCCTTGGGTTTTATATCTGATTTTTCTCCTTTATCGTAGATGGTTAACAAATAGACTGTTTCAGTTGTCAAGTACAGGTGTGTGACTACCCTTGCTCCATTTCTTTTTCCCTTACCTTTTGATCCAATTGCCAAACGAAATTTATAACAACTGTTCCCGATAAAAATTCCTGTTTTTGGGTTTTCCTCAATTTCGGTTAATAGCAGGGAAAACTCACTTTTAAGTGAAGGGAATTTTTTTGCCAGTCGTTTGATTTCTTTTTCAAAACGGTGGGTAGCAATGATCCTATAATTCATCCAAAAGGTCTTTGGCTGATTTTAACTTAAGCTTTCCTTGCTTATGTAGGCGCACTTCTTCAGCAGATTCTTTGAGTTCATCCCAAAGTTTAGCGGCAGAAACCGACATAGGTTTTGCTTTTTTTATAAAGGCCAAGCTTTTTAGAACTTTCATTCCGAAAGTCGCCTCATTGTCTGATATTTCAACTATTACTTTCATTTTAATTGAGTTAATGATTGGATTCCATACGTTGTATAACACCTTTCCGGACTCTTTAAATTACTTGGAAGCTGCTACTACTTTTAATCAAACTTAGCATTTTGCCCATTTGTCTCCAAACAATTGAAGGCTTCTGCTATTTTGGATCAACCACTTAGATTCAATCTGAATCAAGCCCGATAAATTCCTTACTTTTGCGCAGCGAATAAAACCCATGCTGGACAAATTACAAGCCCTCAAAGACCGTTTCGAAGAAGTAGGTCAACTGATCATCATGCCGGACTCCATGTCCGATATGAGCAAATACACTAAGCTCTCCAAAGAATACAAAGACCTTGAAAAAATCGTCGTGGCCTACGATGAGTATAAGCTAGTCCTACAAAATATCGATAGCTCCAAAGAAATCTTGGATAAAGAAAAAGACCCAGAGTTTCGGGAAATGGCTAAAGCTGAACTGGACTACCTCAGAGAGCGAAAAGATGTGCTTGAAGAGGAAGTGAAGCAGATGTTGATTCCCAAAGATCCAAACGACTCGAAAGACTGCATTCTTGAAATTCGTGGAGGTGCAGGTGGTGATGAAGCGTCAATATTTGCAGGAGACTTGTTTCGGATGTATGAGCGGTTTTGCGAAATGCAGGGATGGAAATTGACAGTTCTCGATTTGACTTTCGGTTCGGCAGGTGGATATAAAGAAATCATCGCTACCGTCTCCGGAGCGGATGTGTATGGAATGCTGAAATATGAATCAGGTGTACATCGAGTGCAGCGCGTGCCTGCTACTGAATCCCAAGGAAGGGTGCATACTTCTGCCGCATCTGTGGCAGTTTTACCCGAAATGGATGAGGTTGAGGTGCAACTGGACATGAACGATATTCGAAAAGACACCTATTGTTCCTCTGGACCTGGAGGGCAATCAGTAAATACGACGTATTCTGCAGTACGATTAACTCACGCCCCTTCCGGCTTGGTGGTGACTTGTCAAGACGAAAAATCCCAGATTAAAAACTTTGAGAAAGCACTCAAGGTCTTGAGGTCTAGACTTTATGAAATTGAGCTGACCAAGCATAATGATGCAGTCGGAGCTCAACGAAAATCCATGGTGGGAAGTGGGGATCGATCAGACAAGATCAGGACCTACAACTACTCTCAATCCCGCGTCACAGACCATAGAATCAACAAAACAGTCTACAATCTCCCTGATGTAATGGATGGAAACATTGAAGAATTCATATCTGCACTCCGCTTGGCCGAAAATCTGGAAAAAATGAAAGCTGGAGGAATTGAGTAAGTGGAATAGACTTTGAAGGATTGAATTAAGAAGTTATATTGAACAAACAAATAACCAGCGGAAGAATAACCCAAGTACTTTTATGATTATAACTGGAGAAAAAGAAGTAAACCTAGTCACTTGGAATGACTCCCACTTTCATCAGCTTTATCCGCTTGCCAATAATCCTAAAATCGCCATGAATCTGAGAGATAGCTATCCTCAGCCTTATACCATTCATGATGCAAGACATTGGATAGAGCACAATCAGAAATTCAATCCCCCACAAAATTTCGCCATTGAATTTGAGGGGAAGTTGGCTGGCTCAATCGGTTCAGAACGAGGGAAAGATGAGCTTAGAACTAACATGGAGTTAGGTTTCTGGGTTGGAGAGCCTTTTTGGGGTAAAGGAATTGCTTCAGAGGCTGTTAAGCTTTACACGAAATACATTTTTGAAAAATTCGACATTCAACGGATTTACGCTCAAGTCTATGACTTCAATGGCGAGTCGATGAATGTATTGGAAAAAGCCGGATTCATCCCGGAAGCAATCCTGAAAAAATCATTTATAAAAAGAGGCAGAGTTGGGGATATTTTCCAATATGTCATGATCAAAGACGAAGAATAATCTTCGTCTTTTTTTTGATCTATATTTTAATCCTCAATACTGTCAGCAAAGAAATCACTTGACGAGGACTTTCCTTGTCAACACCCCATTTTTTCCCTGAAGCTGTATTAGTATTAATCCCCGAGGAAGCCCATTTAGGAATATTTCTGATTGACCAATCGAAATGTTCCTGTTTTCAATCAATTGCCCCATTGCGTTAAAAATAACGAGACTACTCCAAGCGTCTAGGTTTGGAGAGCTCAGTGTCAATGTGCCATAACTTGGATTAGGATAGATCTTTAAGGTATTCGCGACTGAAGGCTCGAGTGCAGTGATGATATTCACATTGACTGCAAGATTCTGTTTTGGCCCAAATCCACATTCGTTTTGAGCTTCCACTGTAAGCTGAAAGTCTCCTTCAGCATCCCAGTTGACCAATACTCGTTTGGTGCCTTGTCCTGAAATAATTCTCCCTCCACCTGAAATGGTCCACCTGTAATCGAGTCCAGGCAGTCCTGCTATTTCATAGTATTGTTCACCAAGTGCTGTTTGAGCTTGTCCCGAAATTGCCGATGGCTGATTGGGTGCGGCCGTGACTTTTACAACTTTTAAAATAGGGTCTGAAGGACCACATCGATTTTCCTGAGTCACAGAGATAAGTTGATCGCCTGCTTGATCCCATTTGACTTCAATCTTATTCGTCCCCTGTCCTGAGGATATTTCTCCGCCTATGACTGTCCATTTGTAAGTTGTTCCTTCAAGATTGGGCAATGAATAGGTGCTGATATTATTCACGCATCCGATTCCTTCGCCAGAAATAAGCATATTGTTTGTTGGCAGTGATTTTACATTTACTTCCAATGCGGAGGTTTGTCCGCTCCCGCAAAAATTAGAGCGGCTGACCAGCACAGCATTTCTGCCCGGAATGGTCCATTTCACCTCGATCTGATTCGTGCCTTGGCCGGAAATAATTTCTCCTCCATCCACTCTCCAAATAATTTCCGAGCCGGAAATGGGCATTTCTGTCACCCTATAGATCTCATTGGAAACACAGGATTGTGGATTTCCGGAGATTTCTCCAAGCGTTCCTACTGGAGGTGTACAGGTGTAAGAGAGGATAGTTCCATCTTCTCCTACAAAATATGCCCTTGAATCAGTTCCTGGACTAACGCCAGAGAAATTTCGAGTTGTTCCTGATGGAGATTGAATCCAAGTTTCTCCCCCATCCAAAGTGACCAAAGCAAGTCCTTCGTCTCCGGCAATGAATCCTATATTTTGGCCAAAAAACGCAATAGAGTTTAGATTTTTAGTTGTTCCTGATTGGATGATTCGCCAATTTCTGGCTTTATCCTCAGTTTTTAGGATGATTCCACCGTCTCCGACGATGAGGGCTCGTGTAGTATCTAGCTTGGCAAGTGCATTTAGATTGGATGAAGTCACTTTTGGGATATTCTCCCACTCTGTTCCCCCAAAACTCCAACTTATCTGACCATTGTCGCCCATTGCAAAGCCGACCGCAAAATCGAAAAATACAATATCTTTTAAGTTGGCTGCAGTGTTGGATCTGATCGTTTGATCCCATGTCACGCCAGAATCTGTTGATCGGGTGATGTAGCCATTATTTCCAGCTGCATATACTACTGAAGGGGCGAACAAGTAAAAGCCTGAAAGTGTCCGATTTACCGGTAAGAAGACCGGAACCCATGTGGTCCCGGAATTTCCCGTCCGATAAATTTTTCCTTCTGCTGAACTTGTATATCCAAAAGCGGTATTCCAGAAATCTATTGTTTGAATTTTGACAGATTCGGGAATAGGCCGACTTACCAAAGTTGCAGCGCCATTTGAAGTGACAAATAAGGCCCCATTTTCTCCTGAAATGAATCCAGTAGTTAGATTTTTGAAATCCACTGAGGTGAAGTTGTTTCGGATTCCGGCAAATTTTTGAGCCCAACTCGCTCCTGAATTTGTGGAGTTTATCATATAGCCATCTTGACCTATAGAAGATGCCTGTCCTAAATTCGGCTTAAACCCGATGCTTTTAAGATTTCTGAAATTAGTTGCTCCAAGATTTAATGTTCCAAAGGTAGCTCCGGAGTTCACGGTCCTGACCATGGCTGCGGAATCTCCCACAGCTACAATCACTCGTATGTCTACAGGACTGAAAGCTACTTTTCTCAATGTTTTTGTAGTATTTGAATTTACAGAAGCCCAGGTTTGTCCACCGTTCGTAGTTTTATAAAAAGCGCCTTTTTCACCCACTGCATAACCCGTCATTTCGTTTGAAAAAACAATTCCAAATAGATTGTTTGGAGGACTTACAATGGAAGTAGTCCAAGTAGATCCCATATCAAAAGATTTTATTACCCTTCCTTCGTCTCCCGCAATAAAAATCGTGTTTTCGTTGACTGCGGTGATATTATTTAATCGTAGGTTAGTTCCACTCGGTATTTTTGACCAAGAATTTCCAGCATCATAGGAATGAAGAATTTCTCCGTTCTTTCCGACTGCAATCAGTTGAGACTCGAATGTATTTGCTACACTTAACAGGTCATTTTGAGAACCTGAAGTTTTACTTTCCCAGGTGAGGCCGCCATTTGAGGTGGTGTAAATAGTTCCCTTTTCGCCAACTGCCACACCTCTGTTTTTATCTATAAAGTCAACATCAAATAAATGATTTTCAAATTTCTGCAGTACTTCCTCCCAGGTAGTTCCCCCATCGAGTGTTTTAATGATCAATCGTTCCCCAACTGCAACGCCTCGTTGGTCATCTATCCAATGAACCGATTCCAGATCGACTCCCCAACTCTGCATTCTGGACCAAGTCTGTGTCCACGCAGTTGCTGAAAGGAAAAATAGGAGAAAGAATAAGGATAAAAGTTTTTTCATCGTATTTGCAAATAATCTTCCTAAAGATGGAGTTTCGTCTTCTTTTTTATAATACAATGTAAACCTTTTGGAGTTTTACGTTAATTAAGCGACATGAAGAAGATTTTTAAAATGCTTGATAAATTTAAGGTATAATTTAAAGGTTTATGAAAAAGATAGTCATTTCAGTTGTTGCTTCCACTTTTTTTGTGGCCTGTGGGCCTCAAGAGCGGGTTTCGAGAGAAACATTCGAGCAAGTAAATCAATCGATGAAAGTGAAGCGCTTGACCGAGGTTGAGATTTTGGATGCTGCGATGGTTTGGGGAGATTCTATTTCAAATGAGGCTCAAAATCAGTTGATTTCTAGTCTTCAGAATGCAGTAACTGAGAAGGGTGTCCTAGGAGCTATTGAGTATTGTAATGTACAAGCACTTCCAATCCTTGCTGAAGTAAGTCAAAAATATGGGGTTGAAATTCGCCGCGCTTCCAATCGCTATCGAAATCCCGCAGACCAGCCTACGGAGGAGGAAAGCCAGATTCTTGAAGCTTATGAATACAATGCCGAGAATGGCAATAAAAGTGATCCAAATATCCAAAAATTTGAAAATGGAGAAGTTTATTTATACACCAAGGCCATTGTTATTCCTGGAGGATTTTGTCTAAGCTGCCATGGAGAATCGGGTAAAGAACTCAATGAAGAGACTCAAAAAAAATTGAATGAACTGTATCCTCAGGATAAAGCTACGGGTCATAAGGTCGGAGATTTGAGAGGAATGTGGTCGATCAGAATTCCAAAAAAGGAAGTGGTAAAAAGGTTTTAGGAATTTCCATATCTCCAGCTTGTTATGAGCAATTTAGAAGTTAGATATCTTTAAGATCAAATAGAGAAAAATTTATATTCATATAACTAATTTAAGATTGTTTTAAATATTTTTTATAAAACACTCCCTTTTACGGGCAAGAACGCAAAAAACGGCTTAAAAAAACAGCAGAAAACAGTCAGTTTTTAATATTAAACAGTTGGTTATAAGCTGAAAATAAGGCAGACATTGTAGTATAATTTTCATTAACCCAAACTTGCCTATGAAAATCTCTACTCATGTCAGGCTATTGTGCCTTACATTTTTGATGTGCCTATTTTATATAGGTACCACACAGGCCCAGACCAAGGAGGTGTCTGGTGTTGTTGTTTCCGGTGAGGATAATCTCCCGCTTCCGGGGGTTTCCATCCTTGTAAAAGGTACCACTTCCGGTACAGTCACTGATGTGGATGGAAGGTTTAGAATCGCTGTGAATTCTGACCAGTCTATATTAGTGTTTTCTTTTATTGGTTTTTCAACGCAGGAAGTTGTTGTTGGATCCCAAACTCAGCTTAACATCACACTAGGTCCAGACATGAAATCACTGGCAGAAGTGATAGTGGTGGGTTATGGTGAGCAGAAGAAGGAGACCATCACTGGCTCAGTTGCATCTGTAAAAGGCATGGAACTTGCCAAATCACCGGCCGTGAACCTGTCAAATTCTATTGCAGGCCGTATGGCGGGTGTTGTCGCAGTCAATCGAAGCGGACAGCCGGGAAATGATGGTTCGGCAATCAGGATCAGGGGATCTAACACCTTGGGGAACAATGATGCCTTGATTGTCATTGACGGAATTCCTGCCCGTGCGGGAGGATTGGATCGCCTCAATCCAAACGATATCGAAAGTATTTCGGTATTGAAGGATGCATCTGCGGCCATCTATGGTTCAAGAGCGGCGAATGGGGTAATTCTTGTTACTACAAAAAGAGGTATATCAGGAAAACCTGAATTGACCTTCCAAGTGAATCAGGGTTGGGCACAACCCACCGTCATTCCGGCTTTGGCCGATGCGGCCCAATATGCGGAAATGTTGAATGACCTAAACATTTATGGATTACCTGTTTCTGAATGGGCGGCTGCTAATCAGGCCTTTAAAACCACAGGATCATTCACAAGACCAAATGGGCAGATAAGAAATGCTCCATACAAGCCCAGCGAATTGGAATTATACAGAAACGGATCAGATCCCTGGTTTTATCCCAACACCGATTGGTATAAGGAAACATTGAAAACCTGGTCGCCTCAGTCAAGATATAATATCCAGTTAACTGGAGGAAACGAGAATGTCAAATATTTGACTTCAATAGGTTATCAGAATCAGGATGGCTATTACAAGCAATCAGCCACGGGATACAAACAATATGATATCCGGATGAACTTAGATGCCAACATAAACAAGTTTGTAAAATTGAGCTTGGGCATTATGGGACGTGAGGAGTTCCGTTTTAATCCACCAAGGACAGCTGCAACAATTTTCCGTATGCAAATGAGAGGAAAGCCTAATCAGCCCGCTTTTTGGCCTAATGGACTTCCAGGACCTGACATCGAAAACGGCGAAAACCCTGTAGTAATCACAACTGATCAGATAGGATATAACCGTGATGTGCGAGATTATTTCCAAACCAACGCAAATCTTGAAATCAAAATCCCGGGTGTTGAGGGATTAAAAGTGACAGGAACGGCTGCTGTTGATAAAACAATGCAATTTAATAAAGTATGGCAAGTTCCATGGACACTATATCAACTTGGTCAGGGCTTTGAGGCGGATGGTGTAACTCCGAAATTGGTTCCAAGTAAAAGAGGACCGGCTGATCCTAGTTTGACTGAGCAAAATTTCAATCAATTAAATATTCTTTTGGGTACTGTCGTGAATTATGACAGGACTTTCAATAAAAACCATACCGTCAATTTCCTCGCAGGTTTCAACAAGGAGACTGTTGATGGCAACAACTTTAGTGCTTTCAGAAGATATTTCATCTCCACGGCCATTGATCAAATGTTTGCCGGCGGCGATTTGGAGCGAAACAATAATGGAGGTGCTTTTGAGCGAGCTCGATTAAATTATTTTGGTCGTATGGCTTACAACTACAAAGAGAAATACCTTTTGGAATTCCTTTGGAGATATGACGGTTCTTATATCTTTCCTAAAGAAACCAGATATGGTTTCTTTCCCGGTGTGATGGCAGGCTGGGTTGTGTCGGAAGAGAGCTTCTGGAAAAATTCAATAGGCAAGACCGTGGACTTCTTTAAAATCAGAGGTTCCTGGGGTCAGCTAGGAAATGACCAGATTTTCTTTGGCGGTCAACTTCAGGAATATCAGTTTCTATCCACCTATGGCTTCAGCTCACACATTTTTAACAATACCGAGCAAAAAACACTATTTGAAAGACGTGTTCCGAATCCTTTGATCACTTGGGAAATTGCCAATAATTCTAACTTGGGTTTTGAAGGTCAACTCTTTCAGGGAAAGGTATTCTTCGAAGTTGACTTATTCTACAATAAAAGAACTAATATCCTTTGGCAGAAAAATGCATCAGTACCCCAAAGTACCGGTTTGATCCTTCCTGCTGAAAATATAGGTGAAGTAGAAAACAAGGGCTATGATATCAATCTAGGCTACCGAGGAAACATCGGTGACATTAAATTCTCTGTGGGTGTAAACGGGGGCTATGCCAAAAATAAAATCCTCTTCTGGGATGAAGCTCCAGGAGCTCCAGAATGGCAGCGATCTACCGGTAAACCCATGAATACTTTCTTGGTGTACCAATATGACGGTGTGTTTGCCACACAGGAAGACATCAGTAGTAATCCACTAAATTACTCAGCAATCACTAATAACCTGCGGCCAGGTGATATGAAATACAAGGATATCGACGGCGACGGGGCAATCACGGATAAGGATCGGGTGAGAATGGACAACAATGACATTCCGCTGTTCCAGGGGGGTATGACTTTAAACATGGCCTTCAAAGGTTTTGATTTATCCCTACTCTTTCAAGGTGCTGCGGGTGCCAGACAATATGTAAGTGCAGGTGAATCCGGAAACATAGGCAACTTCCTGCTGGATATCTATGAGAACAGATGGACCATCGATAATCCAAGCAGTGTGCATCCAAGAATTGCCAATAGAAGTGATCAGTATTTCTCCGGGGGAAACACATATTGGTTTAGAAGTTCCGATTACATCCGTTTGAAAAACGTGGAATTGGGATACAATCTTCCTTCAAATCTTGTGGATAGAATCGGAGTCAAAGACCTTAGACTCTACCTAAACGGCCTGAACCTACTCACTTGGGATAAATTAAAAGTTTACGATCCGGAGACGGTAAGTGCCACCGGCCAATACTATCCGCAAGCAAGAGTAATCAATGCAGGTCTTAATGTCACTTTCTAAATTTTGTCAATTATGAAAAGAATAAATAAATATTTGGCTTTTCTGCTTGTGGCTTGTTTCACATTTACTGCTTGTAACGACGACTTTCTCGACACCAAACCATTGGGAGAAGTCGATGAAACCAGCGTTTGGAGCGACATAGCACTTGCAGAAGCTTTTGTCCTTGGAATTTATCAAGGCTTTGGTAATGGCGGCTTTGATGAACAGATGCTGGCTTCCCTTAGTGATGAGGCCATGTTCACACACCCTGGCCGAGGTATCACTACAATTACAGAGGCTCGGTCCAATCCTGCCGATATTGGATGGGTAAATGGTACACTTTCCTGGCAAAATATGTACCTCAGAAGCCGGGCAGCAAATCTAGCAATTGCAAAATTGACCGATCCAAAATTCCCTATTAAAGGGGCTACCACAGATCGTTTGATTGGAGATGCTAAATTCCTGCGCGCTTATTATTCGCATCAGTTACTTCGGTATTATGGAGGATTTCCAATTGTTTCGGAGCCCTATACTCTTAATTCTGAAACTTTTGAAGCAGCAAGAAATACCTTTGAAGAATGTGTGAATTTCATTGTCAAAGATCTAGATGAGTCAGCAGTGCTCTTATTGGGAAAATCTGCAATTCGCGGAAGAGCAACTCAGGCAGCAGCATTGGCGCTGAAATCAAGAGTATTGCTCTATGCGGCAAGTGATCTGCGTGACGGTCCTACTGCAAAAGCAAAATCTTCGACTATTGGAGCCTTTTCTAATATATCACTGATTGCTTATCCTTCCGGAAATAGACAAGAAAGATGGCAAAAAGCCCAGGCTGCAGCAAAGGCTGTCTTGGATATTACCACCGGAAACCAAATGGGATTGAGTGCTCCTGTGGCACATGCTCAGGGAATAACAAACTATATAAATAATTCCATGGCAAGGAATGGCGGGGAAAGAGAAATTCTTTTAGGCCGTTATTTTATCAATCTAAAAGCTGAAGGTGGAGGAAGACAAGGCTTGTTCAATGGACCAAATGGATATAATAACTGGGCAGGAAATACTCCGGTTCAATCTCTCATTGATGATTATGAAATGATGGATGGTACTAAGTTTTCATGGACCAATCCTCAGCACGCGAGTGCTCCATACAATAACAGAGATGCGCGATTCTATGCCTCTGTTCTGTATGATGGTGCACAGTGGAAGCCTCGTTCCACGGCAAATCAGCCCCGTGATCCATTGGGTCAAATCCAGACGGGTTCTTATCAAGTGACCAATGCCTCCGGTGGGATAGTAAATCATCCAGGATTGGATACCAGAAGCAGCCCGATTGAAGATTGGAATGGTAGCTATACCGGTTATTACTTCCGTAAATTCATTGATCCAAATCCTGCTGTCATAGATCAAACTTCCTGGCAGGAAATACCTTGGCCGGTGTTGAGATATACCGAGGTGGTCTTGAATTATGTGGAGGCCTCTATTGAATTGGGTCAGGAAGCTGAAGCAAGGGCATGGCTTAATCAGATCAGGTTTAGAGTGGGCCAACCTGCTGTGACTGAAACCGGTGAAGCACTGAAGGAACGCTATAGAAACGAGCGAAGGATTGAACTGGCATATGAAGAACAACGCTTTCACGATGTCCGTAGATGGATGATTGCCCCTACCATGTTTTCAAGAAAGGCCAACGGAATCAACATCACCGGAACACTTAAACCGGGTAAAACCCTGAGTACCTATCGGTATGATCCGGAGATTTACAATTATGTATACCGAGTGATCGAAATGGATCCAGGTAAAGAAAACCGTCAATGGTTAGACAAAATGTATTTCCTGCCTATCCATCGCGACGAAATGAACAGGAACAAGCTTCTTGTTCAAAATCCGGGATACTAAAAATCCTTCTTAACTTGTCTGAGCTACTTCTTAGGAGGTAGCTCAGACATTATTTATATGAAGACCCTTCAATTACCCTTCAGTTTAATCCTCTTTTCTTGGCTGATTTTTTCCTGTGAGCAGGCTGAAAAAGAGAATCCTGTCCAAGAATCTGCTCCTTCAGATCCAATGTTCCAGTTACTCAGTTCTGAGACCACTGGCATTACCTTTTCAAATCCCATCGAGGAAAACCTCAACCTAAATGTTCTCATGTATGAATACCTCTATAATGGTGGAGGTGTCGCTGTCGGGGATCTCAATCAAGATGGATTGGATGACATTTATTTTTCAGCCAATGTGGGCCAAAATCAACTTTACCTCAATGAAGGTAATCTCAAATTCAAAGATATTACTCAGGCCTCCGGAGCTACTGGCAGACCTGGACCATGGAAAACCGGCGTAGTCCTAGTAGACATCGATGGCGATGGAAAATTGGATATTTACCTCTGTCACTCGGGTGCATTATTGCCTGAGAAAAGGAAAAATGAGCTTTTTGTCAATCAGGGAAATAATGCAGAAGGAATTCCTCAGTTCAAAGAAATGGCTGAAAAATATGGAATTGCCTCAGAAGCCACTACTACCTCTGCAGCGTTTTTTGATTATGACTTAGATGGGGACTTGGATCTTTTTCTTCTGAATCACAATACCAAATCGATTCAAAATCAAGACGCTACTCTCACCAAGAGCCTTCTCAAGGAAAAGCACGAAGCAGGTTCCCAGCTTTTCGAGAATCGTAATGGAAAATTTGTAGAGGTCACCGAAAAAGCCGGGATCTCCAGTTCAAGTCTTTCCTATGGCTTGGGTGTTTCAGTAGCCGATATCAACGGAGACGGATGGCCGGATATATACATCGGCAATGACTACACCATGCCTGATTACTTATATATCAATCAGAAAAACGGAAAATTCAAGGATGAAATCCAGTCTATGCTGAACCACGTTTCTCATTTTTCAATGGGCAATGATATTGCAGATATCAACAATGACGGCTTGCTGGATATTTTCACACTGGACATGCTGCCTGAGGATAACCTTCGGCAAAAGTTGCTCCTCTCGCCGGATAATTTTGAGATGTTTCAACTGAATCTCGATCGAGGATTCTACTACCAATACATGCGTAATATGTTGCATATCAATGTCGGTGATGGGACATTTCAGGAAGTAGGTCAACTGGCCGGGATTTCCAACACAGATTGGAGTTGGTCAGCGCTATTTTCAGATTTTGATCTCGATGGTTGGAAAGATTTGTATGTCACCAATGGCTACTTGAGAGATTACAATAATCAGGATTTCTTGAAGTACATGGATAATTATGTCCGTACAGCAGGAGGCCAATTGAAGCGGGAAGACTTGCTCAATTTGGTTAAGTCCATGAGTTCGTCCAATTTGAAAAATTACACTTTTCGAAATAAGGGAGACCTGACATTTGAAAATGTAAGTACAACTTGGGGACTTACCCAAAACGGCAATAGCAACGGAGCAGCTTATGCAGATTTGGACAATGATGGTGACTTGGACCTAATTATCAACAATATCAATTCCCCGGCCTTCGTCTATGAAAACCTTGCGGTGCAAAAAGGAAAAGGTAATTTTCTGAAAATTGAGCTTAAAGGAGAGGGGCAAAACTCTATTGGCCAAGGAGCACTGGTGAAAGTCTTTTTAGAAGGGAATATTCAGGTCCAGGAGCAAAATATTTACCGGGGTTTTCAGTCTTCTGTTTCTCCGAAAATGGTTTTTGGATTGGGTGAAAAATCAAAGGCTGATTCAATTCATGTGCATTGGCCGGGTGGAAAAGTGTCAAAAATACAAGAAGCCGCTGCAAATCAATCTCATGAAATAGCTCAAATAGAGGCCACTTCAAGCAAGACTTCCCAACCTGCTAAAAACAAGCTTCTATTAACTCGAATTGGGAAGATAGATTTGCCAAAATCTCAGAAAGTAAATGACTTCAAGCGCCAGCCTCTTCTGAGTTTTGGAATTTCTGGCAACGGTAAAGCGATGCTTGTAGAGGACCTCAATGGCGATGGGAAACCAGATATATTTATTGGTGGAGGCGCAGGAATTAGTGCAAGAATAATTTTTGGTCAAAGCTATGGGCAATTTGGAAGGCCGGATTCTGCCGCCTTTGTGTCAGCTGCGATTTCTGAAGATACCGATGCCTTGAGTTTCGATGCAAATGGAGATGGATTTCCAGACCTCTTGGTGGCAAGTGGAGGGATGCACCAGTTTTTCAACGGAGAGCCGGAACTTCAGGATCGCTTATACCTGAATGACGGGAAAGGCAAGTTTACCCTTTCTCCAAACGCGCTTCCAAATGAAGCATTTCCAACGGGTTCATTGACTGCAGGAGATTTCAATGGTGACGGAATTACGGATGTTTTCGTTGGAGGGCGAGTGATACCAGGTCAGTATCCGACCTCACCCGGTGCAAGGATTTGGATTGGAGATGGCAGAGGCAAGTTCACTGACCAAACAACTGTTTTAGCTCCGGAATTTAAGAATTTAGGAATGATTACCGATTCGGATTGGGCGGATCTCAATGGAGATGGCCAAATGGAATTGATCGTGATAGGAGATGCGATGCCGATTTCTATTTTTTCCAAATCGGGCAATACTTGGAAAAATGTCACCTCAGATTATTTCCAAATGTCACAGGTCGGTTTTTGGTCCGATCTGCTGATAGGCGATTGGGACGGCGATGGCAAACCTGAGTTGTTTGTCGGAAATCATGGCAAAAACTCACAGCTTTTTGCAAGTGATACCCAGCCTATGGAATTGCTTTACAAGGATTTTGATGAGAATGGTTCGATGGATGCGATTTTGTCCTCTTACATCCAAGGTGAAAAATATCCTTCTGCCAGCCGAGATGAAGTACTTGGGCAAGTCTTGTTTTTGAAGAAAAGGTATCTGGATTTCAAAAGCTTTTCGGAAGTGAAAATGGATAATCTTTTTACCGCTGAAGAAAGGCAGGACAGTCGGTCAATTTTTATCAACCGATTGGAATCCAGCTATTTTGTAATGGATCTAAGCGGAAAATTTCAATCGAAAGAGATCCCAATTCAAGCCCAGTTTTCTCCTGTTTTTGCATCTTCAAGCATCGATATAGATGGAGATGGAAATAAGGATTTGATTTTTGGTGGAAACCTATTTGATACAAAACTAAAATTTGGAAGGTTTGACGCCAATCATGGTACGGTTTTGCTAGGAAACGGAAAAGGTGAATTCACTGCAATTTCATCTCCCCTTTCCGGACTTTCTTTGAGAGGTGAAATAAGGAAAATTGAAGTGATAGGAGAATATTTGCTTTTCTATGTAAAAGACGATGGAATTCAGATATTTAAGAGCCATTTATCAAAACAATCAAGTCAATAGCGGTAGAATACAGTAAATTGAATTTGTAATTGCCCCCAGCATAATGATGAAAAAGTATCTAGTGGCTTCCGGCCTAATTATCATGAGTTTTCAGTTAAATGAAAGCCCCGTGTTTGAGGCTTATACTCAAAAAATCCCCGGAACTGAGGTTACTTTTGACCTCACTCCAATTCCAGCCGGATCGTTCCTCATGGGATCAAATGACCCAAAATTTCCGGATCAAAACCCACCACATGAAGTTAAGGTGGACGCTTTCTGGATGGGAATTCATGAGGTGACTTGGGATGCTTTCGAGCTTTTTCTGGACAAACACTTTGAGGAATCCATGACTGAAGGAGGATTGGAGGAGCGAGTTGATGGTTTGACTAGGCCAAGTTTGCCCTATTTGGATATGACCTTTGGGATGGGTAAAGATGGCAAACCTGCTGTGGGAATGACCCAATACGGAGCCCTTCAATATTGCCACTGGCTTTATCTTAAAACAGGGATTTTCTATCGAATTCCTACCGAAGCGGAGTGGGAATATGCTGCTCGTGCTGGATCTAAAGAGCGATTTTTCTTCGGAAATGACGCATCAAAGCTTTCAGAATACGCATGGACAAAAGCAAACAGCCAAGTCGGAACACAGCCTGTTGGACAGAAAAAACCGAATGCTTGGGGTCTCTATGATATTTATGGAAATGTGCAGGAATGGACTATGGACCTGTACGAGGCTGATTTTTATTCCAGGTCCAGAAGGGATAACCCCTTAAATCCAGCCGACCAACTTTATCCTCATGTAGTACGTGGAGGGAGCTTCAAGACTCCTGAAGATGAAATTGGATCAGCTTTTCGTAATATTTCTGATCCTACTTGGAAGCGAATCGATCCTCAGATACCAAAGAGTCAGTGGTGGTTTCCCGAAGCTCCATTTATTGGATTGCGAATCGTCAGGCCGCTCATTCCACCTGCTCCTGAAGAAATTCAAGCCTATTACAATCAAGAACCTATTGCTGATTATTAACAACCCTAAATAACCATAATTATGAAAAATTTCAATTCCAGAAGGGACTTTATAAAGACCTCTGCCATGGTCACAGGAGGGATCTTGGCTCCATCTTTTATCGTTCCGGGAGCTTATGCAGCTCCGGCAAATGAACTCAAGCTTGCAGTCATTGGCTGTGGCGGTCGGGGAACAGGTGCAGTTTTTCAGGCTTTTGCCACAGGCCATCCAATTAAATTGGTGGCGATGGCGGATGCGTTTGAAGATCGCGTGGAAAGCAGCTACAAGGCTATTTTTGAAAAACACGGGGCTGACAAAGTGAATGTTCCTAAGGAAAAAAGATTTGTAGGTTTTGATGGGTACAAAAAAGCAATTGCTGAAGCGGATGTAGTAATTCTGGCAGCACCTCCGGGTTTTCGCCCATCCCACTTTGAAGAGGCAGTAAACCAAGGCAAGCAGATTTTTGCAGAAAAGCCGATGGCAACTGACGCTGCCGGTATCCGTAAGGTGTTGGCTGCTGCTGAAGTGGCAAAAGCTAAAAAGCTAAACGTTGTCGTAGGACTTCAGCGTCACTACCAGAATAATTACCGAGAAGTCATGAAGCGAGTACACAACGGTGATCTCGGCGAGATCGTCGGAGGTCAGGTATATTGGAATGATGGGGGCGTTTGGGTAAGAGAACGAAAGCCTGAACAATCCGAAATGGAATACCAAATGCGAAATTGGTATTACTTCAACTGGCTTTGCGGAGATCATATCGTGGAGCAGCATGTCCACAATATTGACATAGCCAACTGGGCTAAAAATGCCTATCCGGTAAAAGCGGAGGGAACCGGAGGTCGAGCAGTCCGAACAGGAAAGGATCACGGGGAAATCTTTGATCACCATGTATTGACATTCACCTATGCGGATGGATCTGTGATTCACTCAGAATGTCGCCACTTCCCCGGTGCAGCCAATCGCGTGGATGAGACATTCCAAGGCACCAAAGGAAAAGTATTCCTGAGTGCAGGCAATCACGGCGTGATGACCGACTGGAAAGGAAATCCAATCTATACCCACGATCGGGAAAATCAGCCAAATCCTTACCAAACCGAGCATGACGAGCTTTGGGCAACCTTGGTGAAAGGCGAATATAAATTCGCCGATGCTGAGAATGCAGCCAAATCTACCATGACCGCAATTATGGGCCGCTATGCGACTTACTCCGGCAAAGTTCTGACTTGGGATGAGGCATTGAACGGTTCGATTGACTTGTTCCCTGATAAATTGGCTTGGGACGCTATGCCAAAACTCCTTCCGGGGGCAGATGGCTATTATCCACATGCAATTCCAGGAAAAACTAAAGTAGTATAAACTATGGAAAGAAGAGGATTTATCAAACGAATGGGACTTGGAAGTGCCATTTTAGGAAGCGCCGGAGCTATGAGTATTCCTGCATTTGCAGGCGAAAAGGCGCATGAACCTACTTTTAAAATGGACTTTGCCCCCCATTTTGGAATGTTTAAAAATTCCGCCCCCGGTGGACTAATTGATGAATTGAAATTCATGGCAGACCAAGGGTTCCGGTCTTTGGAAGATAATGGCATGCTGAAAAGATCGGTAGCCGAACAAGAATTGATAGGTAAGACATTGAATGATCTCGGGATGCGAATGGGCGTTTTTGTGATTGATGGAGGGGATAACTGGAAAGTATCTTTGACCACGGGAAAGCAGGAGTTTCTGGATGTTTTCCTAAAAACCTGCCGGGAGTCAGTGGAAGTGGCCAAACGGGTTGGTGCCAAATGGGCCACGGTGGTTCCTGGATACTTCGAGCGAAATCTACCGATGGGAGTCCAGACTGGTAACGTGATCGAAGCTATGAAGCGTGCAGCAGATATTATTGAGCCATCGGGTTTGATCATGGTCTTGGAGCCTTTGAGTGATAACCCTGACCTCTTTCTTCGACATGCTGATCAGACGTATATGATTTGCAAAGCCGTGGGTAGCCCGAGTTGCAAAATTCTTTACGACATCTATCACATGCAGCGAAACGAGGGGAATCTAATTGCAACGATGGAGAAGACTTGGAGTGAGATCGCCTACATTCAGATTGGGGACAATCCAGGTCGAAAAGAGCCGGGAACAGGTGAGATCCATTATGGAAATGTTTGCAAATACCTTCATTCCAAAGGGTTTACGGGTGTTTTGGGAATGGAACACGGTAATGCTTTACCGGGAGTTGATGGTGAAAAGGCCCTAATCGAAGCATATAGAAAAGTGGATGTAGTATGATGATGAAATTTCTTGGGATCATTGGGTTGTTTTTGGCGGGTATGTGTCAAGCTCAGGATCACCACTGGAAAGAATTTGTTACACCTGTGAAAGCCTCCCTAAGGGGGCTTTCACCCGTTTCGGACCAAGTATGTTGGGCAAGTGGCAGTGGAGGAACATGGCTGCGAACAACCGACGGGGGAAAATCTTGGGATCATGGCGTGATTGAAGGTCTGGATACAGTTGATTTCCGATCGATACATGCTTTTGATGAAAATATAGCGGTAGCAGCATCAGCTGGGCAGCCTGCGGTAATTTTCAGAACCGAAAATGGAGGTAAATCTTGGGAAAAAGTTCATCAGGAAGGCCCGTTGGCTTTTTTTGACGGGATGGCTTTTTTTGACGAAGAAAGAGGGTATGTGATCGGTGATCCGGTTGACGGGTTTTGGATGATTTTAGAGGCGTTAGATGGAGGTAAAAGCTGGAAGTCTTTGGAGAATTTGCCTCTTGCAGAAGAAGGTGAAGCTGCTTTCGCAGCGAGTGGGTCTTCAATGATAACTACTGAAAACAGCTTGATTTTTGGAACAGGAGGGCTGGTCTCAAACCTTCATTTTTATGATTTTACTTCAAAAAATTGGGAAAAGGTAAAAACCCCGATCCTCCAAGGAGAGGCTTCTCAAGGTATTTTTGCCATAGCGGAGTCAGAAAATGGAATTTTCTGTGTTGGTGGAGATTATACTAAACTTGAATTAAGAGAGAAAAACGCTTTTAAATATTCTGGTAAATCTTTTCAGATTCCTTCCGTAGCTCCTTTGGGATATCGGTCTGGTTTGACTTATGATTCAGAGACGGGACTTTTTGTTGCCGTAGGGCCATCTGGGTCTGACTATTCTGCAGATATGGGCAATCATTGGGCGAACTTTTCCTCAACTGGATATCACACTGTAAAAGCCTCTTATGACGGGAAATCAATCTGGGCATCCGGCAGTGGAGGTAGAGTTGGAATTTTGATTCAAAGATAGAAATTCACGATTTTTTTATAACAGTTGTATTGAATCAAACCATTTTTTTATGAAAATGTAAAGTTTTGGCTTTTTCCCCTTTTTATCCAGCTTGTCAGTAGTATATTTAAAGGGCAATCTTTTGCATAAATATTTATAATCCTGACGAATTAAAAAGCCCATGTTTGAAATAATACCCTCCATTTGGATAATAGATGGTAAATGTGTCCGGTTGAAAAGAGGTGATTTTTCAACTCAAGAAGTTATTTCCAATGATCCCCTCGGAATTGCTCAAACCTTTGAAGGAATTGGTATCAAACGACTTCATCTAGTGGACCTGGACGGTGCAAGACGAGGTGAGCCTAAAAATTATCATATACTAGAAGCAATAGCAGGGTATACTGACCTTTTGGTAGATTATACGGGGGGAATTTCTACCGATGGAGATGTTATTAAGTGTTTTGAATTTGGAGCCAGAACTATCACCATTGCTTCCGCAGCCGCAAATCATCCCGAGCGCTTTGCTCAGTTTATCCTTTCCTATGGAAGAGAAAAGATAAATCTGGCAGCTGATACAAATCCAGCTGATCATAAAATAAAAATTAAAGGCTGGCTCAAAAAGACGGAAATCGATCTTTTTGATCATATCGAATTTTTCTATGACCGAGGTTTAAAATACCTCAAATGTTCTGATGTCACTCGTGATGGAGTGATGGAAGGCCCAAATTTTGAATTGTATAAGGAAATCATGGAAAGGTTTCCTACTATTCATATTGCTGCATCAGGTGGAGTGAGAGGAATAGACGATTTCAAAAAGCTGCGAGATATGGGGATGAAAGCTGCCGTATTTGGTAGAGCATACTACGAAGGGAAATTAAGTCTGAATGACTTGGAAAAATTTCTTCAAGAATCCTGACAATAAAAAAAGAGGCTTTAAGCCTCTTTTTTAGTTTCATTATGTTTTCGATTAATCTGCTTTGAATTTATCAACGATGTAAAGAAAAATATTGAAGGAGAGTGTCGAAGGCGATTCATTTCGTTTTGCCTCTTTCTCGGAAATTATCTCTCCATTGATTGATTCTTTCTTTAAAGTATTAATAGGAGATTTTTGAGTTACAGTTGTTTTGGAAATAATGGTTTTTTGAGAATTAGTATCCTGAATGACAGTTAGATCCTCTAAAATTACACGGTCATTGTTTTTTGCATTGACTTCCAAAACTTTTTCATTTTCTGATTGAGCAGAAGCATCTATTGAAAATAAAGCCATACTCAAAACTGATAAGGTCAGAATAAATGCTTTACCGAAATGAAATCTTGAAAATTTCAACATTACTTTCAATTAATTAATTGTGAAATAACTCGGGGATTAGAAAAAGGTACCTAAAATTAAGAAAAAAATTGGCTATGCAAACGATTGACATGGAAGATTTTTCCAAAATAGATCTGAGGGTTGGTACTATTATTCAGGCTGAAGTATTTGAGAAGGCCCGTAAACCGGCATATAAAATTTGGATTGACCTCGGATCTGAGATAGGAGTAAAGAAATCCTCTGCTCAAGTGAGGGATTTGTATTTGCCTGAAGATTTGATTGGACGACAGGTACTGTGTGTTTGCAATTTTGAACCCCGTCAGATTGCTGATTTTATGTCAGAAGTCTTGGTAACAGGCTTTACCTCCAAGGAAGGTGGAATTGTCTTGGCATCAGTAGAACGATCAGTTCCTAATGGAGCAAAACTTCATTGATATTTAGGGTATTGTAATTTTCAATCCTTTTTCTGTCAGTTGACAAGGAATGGTCTGAAGGTCCGAACAATCACTTGATCTGCATTGTCCTGTTTTGAGATCGAATCGATATTGATGCAAAGGGCAGATGATCTCCTCACTAAGATTGACACTACCTGAGATTAAGGACGCTCCTCGGTGTGGGCAAAATGCATGAAAGCCATAGACTTTATCTCCAACTCTTACGATTCCGATTTCACGATTGCCAAGCATCACTTTTTTAATTCGTTTTTCAGGCAACATTTCAAAAATGTCTGAAATCGAGTTCCCTAGTTCGTAATCCTTCATAAACCTTTTCTATATTTTGATTTCTTCAAATTGCCAACAAAAGTTTGGAATTCATTATTTTGGCTCAGCTTTTGAAATTAATTGCAATTAATCCAAATAACTATGACAAAATTCTTGATACTCCCTCTCCTGTTTCTGGCCGGTTTTGTCAGCGGTCAAAGTCTTGATGGTTCTTGGAAATTGGTAAGCCAAAATGGTAATGAAGTTAAAGACCAAGAGTACATTAAGATTTACCAAGATGATTATTTTGCCTTTGGGGTGAAGAATGTCGCTGACAACGCCTTCATCGGTGCAGGTGGAGGGCCTTATAAATTCGAGGATGGGAAATATTCTGAGACGCTCGATTTTTTTACTTTAAATCCACTTCAGATTGGTACTACTACTCCTTTTAAAATTGAATTAGATGGAAAGAAATTGGTCCTGTCCGCGAATACAAATAATGGGATGTTGGTCGAGACTTGGGAAAGAATATCGGATGCGAATGATGATCTTACTGGCAACTGGGTGATCACCGGAAGAAAGCGGGATGATCAAATTTCCCGTTCGACTCCCGGTGCTCGCAGAACTGTTAAAATTCTGAGCGGGGGCCGATTCCAATGGATTGCATTTAATTCCGAAACCAAGGAATTTTCTGGTACAGGCGGAGGAACATATTCCGCTGTAAATGGAAAGTATATCGAAAATATCACCTTCTTTTCAAGGGATAATAGCCGCGTAGGCGCTAGTCTTGGGTTTGATTTTGAGGTGATCGATGGAGAATGGCACCACAGTGGCTTAAGTTCGACTGGTGCTCCGATCTATGAGATCTGGACGCCCTACGCCATAGGTTACAAGCCGGCGAATTAAGTAATATCTAATTGTACGCTCTTTAAAAATTTCCCGCAGATTAACGCAGAAAAATTCGCAGATTATCACAGATTTTTTTCGATTATAATGTGATAGAATCTTATAGATATTTAAGTGAAGCGCATACTCTGTGGCCTCAAAAAAGGTATAAAGTGCACTGATTGAATGAAGTTCTTTTTACTCGCTGACTTCACGAAACTTTTCTCTCAGAGAACTCTGTGGTAAAAATTTTTCCTTTGCGAGAACATTTGCGTTCGAGGCGCTTTGCGGTTAAAAAAAAGTAAATCAGCGATTTCCCTACTCAATGTGACAAGCAGCATTATGGAATAGTCCTTCTTTTATGCTTCCACTGTATAAAGCTCCTTTAGCTTTCCGACAGCAAAATCAACTTCCTCTACGGTATTAAACCTACTGAAAGAGAACCTTACTGAATCGCGCTCAGGATTATGATTCAGCGCTCTCAGCACATGGGATCCCACTGTAGCACCCGAACTGCAAGCGGATCCACCGGAGGCTGAGATTCCTTCCAAATCCAAATTGAAGAGGAGCATACCGCGGTTCGAATCTGAAGGAGGTAGACTGACATTCAAGACAGTGTACAAGCTATTGGCTAAATCTTCAGAAAGTCCATTGAATTCCACGCCAGGGATTTCCTGATACAGTTTTTCAATAAAATGCTTTTTGATTCTTTCAATTTGAGTTCGGTGTCCGGCCATATCTTCATATGCGAGTTCCAAAGCTTTTGCGATTCCGATGATTCCGATTACATTCTCCGTTCCACCTCGCATATTTCGCTCTTGTGCACCACCATGGATGAATGGGTGGATTTTTTTGTCTTTTCTTACAAAAAGAAAACCTGATCCTTTAGGTCCATGAAATTTGTGACCTCCGGCTACTATGGCGTCGACAGGAAGGTTTTTCAGATCGTGAACAAAATGCCCAACTGTCTGAACCGTATCAGAATGAAAAAAAGCACCGTATTCTTTAGTCAATCCTCCGATTCTTTCCAGATCATTCAGGTTTCCGATTTCATTGTTGGCATGCATCAGAGAAACCAGAGTTTTGGGATTTGTCTCTAGCAATTCTTCCAGTTGACTCAGCTCAATTTCCCCTTTGTCATTGACATCAAGTAGACTAAGTTTTACAACTCCTTTTTTTGCCAAGACTTCCAAGGTATGAAGGACTGCATGGTGCTCGATCGGTGAAGTGATGGCGTGAGTGATTCCATGACTTTCGATTCCACATACCAAGGCTGTGTTATCTGCTTCTGTTCCTCCTGAGGTAAAAAAAATCTCCGAAGGACTGGCATTGAGTAGCTCCGCCACCTTTTTTCTGGATTTCTCAATGGCACTCCTCACTTCCCGACCATGACTGTGGACCGAGGAAGGATTGCCATAATGAGATCTCATAAAAGGAAGCATAGATTCGATCACCCGATCGTCCATTGCTGTGGTAGCGGCATTATCAAAATAAACTTTCATCATACTTGGGCTGGGGTGATAAATTTTGAAGGTTAAATCAAGGAAGCACTAACCACTTCTTTGATGTCCTGCATGATTTTCTTTGCCAAATGCTCGGCTGTCGCTTCCGATTCTGACTCAGAGTAAATTCTAATTATCGGTTCAGTATTGGATTTCCTCAAGTGAACCCACTCTTTTTCAAAGTCGATTTTCACTCCATCGATATCATTGATCGGGTGTTTTTTGTATTTATCCTTAATTTCCATAAGGATCTTATCTACATTGATCTGAGGAGTGAGTTCAATTTTGTTTTTTGAAATATGGTAGTTGGGATAGGTCGCTCTCAACATGGAGATTGACTTACCGAAGTTTGCCAAGTGAGTCAGAAATAACGCCACACCAACTAGAGCATCGCGTCCATTGTGAGAAGCGGGATAGATGATTCCCCCGTTTCCTTCTCCACCAATGACTGCATTCACAGCTTTCATTTGATTGACGACATTCACTTCGCCCACAGCAGCAGCGGTGTATTTCCCACCTCTTTTCTCTGTCACATCACGAAGGGCTCGAGTGGAAGAAAGGTTTGAAACTGTATTTCCCGGAGTTTTGCTCAAAACATAATCAGCAACTGCCACAAGTGTATATTCTTCACCAAACATAGACCCGTCCTCGTTGACAAAGGCCAAACGATCCACATCCGGATCAACTACGATTCCAAGGTCAAAACTTCCCTTTTCCAATTTTTTGGAGATATCGCGAAGGTTTTCAGGTAGCGGTTCAGGATTGTGAGGGAAATGTCCATCAGGAGTACAGTACATTTCTTCGATCTCGGTGACACCCAATGCTCGTAGCAATTTTGGAATGGCAATTCCACCTGTTGAGTTGACACCATCCACCACAATTTTAAAATTCCTGGCTTTGATAGCTTTAACATCCACTAATTCCAGATCCAACACATGCTGAATGTGACGGTCTATGTAATCGTCAATTTGAGTATAGCTTCCGAGTTTTTTAACCTCTGCAAATGAGAAAGACTCATTGTCAGCTTTTTCCAAAATGGTTTTACCTTCCTCGTCAGAGATAAATTCCCCTTCTGAATTGAGAAGTTTCAAAGCATTCCACTGCATCGGATTATGACTTGCAGTCAGGATTATTCCTCCTCCGGCATTTTCCCAAGGAACTGCAAGTTCAACTGTCGGTGTGGTGCTAAGGCCAAGATCAATAACATGAATACCCATACCCTGAAGGGTGGCTGAAACCAATCGGGAAATCATGTCTCCAGAAATTCTTGCGTCCCTACCGATGACAACTTTTGGGTTGCTGGTTTTTTCGATTACCCAAGCACCATAAGCTGCTGTAAATTTTACAACGTCAACAGGAGTGAGACCTTCTCCGGCTTTACCTCCGATGGTTCCTCTTATTCCTGATATAGATTTGATAAGCGACACAGTAGTTTGTTATTTTAATTAAAAGTGAATAGCTAAAAAATCCCGTTTGCGACAGGATCAGATTTTATTTGAATTTGGCCATAACCTTGTCTACCTCATTGTCAGGATTGCCACAGGCACTGTTGGAATCCACTGTTTTGCCACAGTAGCCACAAGTTCCTCCGTCTTTATTGAGGTAGGGATTTTGGGAAGCACATGTACCTTTGAACTCACCGTTTTTGAGGAAAATTAGTCTCACAGACATCAGAATGAAGAATAATGCCACAAAGCCTACGGTGATGAATACTGTTGTCATAACGGATAAATTTGCGCAAATTTAGAGCTTTACTTCGAAACGTTCACAATTCCAGCTTAGTTTCCCAAGACATGTCAAATTTGAGTACCCGAGCCGAGCAACTCGCAGCTTTCGATAGATTGTTGACTATTATGGATGAGCTTCGTGCTAAGTGTCCATGGGACAAAAAGCAGACCACAGAGAGCTTGAGGCATTTGACGATCGAAGAAACTTTCGAACTTTCAGATGCGATTCTGGAAGGAAATCCTGAAGAAATAAAAAAGGAACTGGGAGATATTTTGCTCCACATCGTGTTTTATGCCAAAATTGGTTCCGAAGAAGGCACTTTCGATATGGCGACTTTAATTCACACACTTTGTGAAAAATTAATCCGTCGGCATCCTCATATTTATGGTGATGTGGAAGCAAACGATGCTGAAACCGTGAGTCAAAATTGGGAGAAAATCAAGTTGAAAGAAAAAGGAAACGTGTCTGTCTTGGGTGGAGTGCCCAAGTCATTGCCAGCCTTGATTAAAGCCATGAGAATCCAGGAAAAAGCCCGTGGCGTTGGATTCGATTGGGAAGAAAAGCATCAGGTTTGGGAAAAAGTAGAAGAAGAGATGCAGGAATTCAAAGCAGAATTTAATGTACTAAATGATTCAGAAATCGATAAAGAGAAAGCTACGGCTGAATTTGGGGATTTGCTTTTCTCACTGATCAACTATGCCAGATTCATCGAAATAGACCCAGAAGAAGCCCTGGAACGAACAAATCTAAAATTCATCAAGCGCTTTCAATACCTTGAAAATGCTGCAAAATCAGCAGGAAAAAACCTGAGTGAAATGACCCTCGCTGAAATGGATGTGTATTGGAATGAAGCAAAGATGAAGTAGGCAGTTTGCAGTGATCAGTGGTCAGTCACAGTTGGCAGAAAGTCAGAAGGCTGAAGTCAGAAAGCTAAAAGAGGTAACTCAGTATTTCGGGAAGTTTCAGTGATCAGTAATCAGTCACAGTTTGCAGAAATAAGTCAGAAGGCTGAAGTCAGAAATCTGAAATAACAATTATCAATGACCAATTTCCAATTATCAATGATCACTGGTCAATAATCAATTACCATTTACTCTTTACAATTAACAACTCAATTTTACCAAACATGCCCATCCAAATAATCTTCACCCCCGAAGCACCAGCACCGATTGGTCCTTATTCCCAAGCGGTTTTGGCGGGAAATACGCTGTACATCTCAGGTCAAATTGCCTTGGATCCCGAGACAGGCGAATTGATTAATGAAAACATAACAGAAGAGACGCATGCAGTGATGAAAAATATGGAGGCAGTACTACGTGCAGCTGGTTTTTCTTTTGCAGATGTGGTCAAATGCACCATTTTTATCCTCGATATGGGGCAATTTGGCACCATCAATGAAGCTTATGGACAGTACTTTAAGTTAAACCCTCCGGCCAGAGAAACAGTTGAGATAAGTAGGCTTCCAAAAAATGTGAATGTTGAAATCTCCTGTATTGCAGTGAAATGACCAAAAAAATTATTTCATCAAAGGGAATTATTATCTAGGGCATTCCATCTGACTACTTAAAATCAAATTATAAACAGATGAAATAACAATTTTGAATCTTCTTCCCTACCATAGCGAAACACTTGTCAGCGCCCTTTCCAAAAAGGAAATATTGGGTCACTTGATCCGTGTGACTCGAGAAGTAAATTTTTTGGATCCCAGGACTCAACAAAATTCCAAGATCAAATTCAATGGTATGATTGGGCAAGAAGGATTTAGAATATCCAAAGCCATCAATAGAGGAGACACCTTTTTACCTTTGATCACAGGAGAAGTGGAGTCCACTCCTAGAGGAAGTATCATTTTCATGCGCTATAGGCTATTTCCCGGAGCTGTTTTTTTTCTTGCTTTTTGGAGTATCATTCTGCTTGCATTTTCAGCCTTTTACTTTGGTCCAATAAACAATTATCTGTATGGATTTATTTGTTTGGGACTGGCCATTTTAAATTACGTATTAGGGATTTTCTTTTTTCACAGACAAGTAAAATCCTCCAGGGAAGTTTTCCATGAGCTGATCAATTTTGAAATGAAGGGTAAGGAATAAGTTCTGGTTTTTAGGCTAAAAGGCCTTTTGACCTTAACTTTGCGACTTAAATTAAAAACCCAAACACCAAATAATATGTCAATCCGAATCGAAAAAGATACCATGGGGCCTGTGGAGGTTCCAGCAGACAAATACTGGGGTGCACAGACCCAACGCTCAATCAACAACTTCAAAATCGGTGGTGAAAAAAACCGCATGCCGATCGAAATTATCAAGGCTTTTGCGATTTTGAAAAAGGCAGCTGCATTGACCAATGCTGAACTTGGCGTTTTGGATCAGGATAAAGCAGATATCATTGCTACCGTTTGTGATGAAATCACTGCCGGAAAACATGATGATCAGTTTCCGCTTGTGATTTGGCAGACTGGTTCGGGTACCCAATCCAATATGAACTCAAATGAGGTGATTGCTTACCGAGCACATGTGCTCTTAGGTGGTTCTTTGGAAGATGCCAAAAAGAAAATCCACCCTAATGACGATGTAAATAAGTCTCAGTCCTCCAATGATACCTATCCGACTGCTATGCACATTGCGGCATATCAGATGGTGATGGAAAACACCATTCCCGGTGTTCAGAAGCTGAGAGATACCTTGGCTGAAAAAGCAGAAGCTTTCAAAAGTGTCGTAAAAATCGGACGTACCCACTTTATGGATGCGACTCCACTTACTCTCGGACAAGAGTTTAGCGGTTATGTCGCTCAGCTAGACCATGGATTGAGAGCATTGAAAAATACGCTTTCTCACCTATCGGAATTGGCCTTGGGCGGAACTGCCGTAGGTACAGGACTTAACACACCGCAGGGTTATTCTGAACTGGTGGCTAAGAAGATTGCGGAACTTTCAGGGCATCCTTTTGTCACTGCACCTAATAAGTTTGAAGCTTTGGCTGCCCATGATGCCATGGTAGAATCTCATGGAGCAATAAAGCAATTGGCAGTTTCTCTGATGAAAATCGCTAATGACATCAGAATGCTTTCTTCAGGGCCTAGATCAGGAATCGGTGAAATTCTGATTCCTGAGAACGAACCGGGATCTTCTATTATGCCAGGCAAAGTCAATCCAACGCAAGTAGAAGCGATTACGATGGTGGCTGCGCAAGTGATGGGTAATGATGTAGCAATTTCAATCGGTGGTTCGCTAGGCCATTTCGAGCTCAATGTGTTCAAGCCACTGATCGCTGCTAACTTCCTACAGTCTGCCCGATTAATAGGAGATGCATGTGTCTCATTTAATGACAACTGTGCGATCGGCATCGAACCAAATACATCGATGATTCAGCGTCACTTGGAGAATTCATTGATGCTGGTGACTGCTTTGAATCCGTATATTGGTTATGAAAATGCAGCCGCAATTGCCAAAAAAGCACATAAAGAAGGAACAAGCTTGAGAGAAGCTGCAATAGCTTTAAACTTACTTACCTCAGAGCAATTCGACGAATGGGTGAAGCCGGAGGATATGATCGGTGGATTGAAGTAAGTTTTTGAAGTTCTTAAAAACCAAAAAAGCTGCTCCAATGGGCGGCTTTTTTGGTTTTAAGTAGCCCCGCCAAGAATCGAACTTGGATCTAGCGTTTAGGAAACGCTTGTTCTATCCCCGTCCGACTGGCGTCAGCCGGGCGAGCGTTGAACTACGGCATCAATTTTTGTTTTAAAAATTTTCTTCCCCGAGATGATTTGAAATATTTCTCTCGTTTGATGGCCTCATTCAAACTCTCAAATTCTTCAAAATAAACAACCTCAAAAGGGATATATGGACGAATTGAAACTGTCATCCCAGAATTATGTTGTTCCAACCTCTTAATCAGGTCGCTACAATGACCTTTGTAAAAGTATTCAAAGTTTTTGCTTTTGAGCACGTATGCATAATACATAGTTGATTTGATCAAAAGTTAGTAGTCCCGACGGGAATCGAACCCATATCTAAAGTTTAGGAAACTTCTATTCTATCCATTGAACTACGGGACCATAAATAAAGAATCTCCCTTTTGGAGACCAAAGCAAATTTCAAAGTTTAGGAAACGCCTGTTCTATCCGTTGAACCCTACCCACAAGCAAGTAAATACAAGCCCAAGAATTGAACAGATCCGCAAGATAAAGTAAATCTGAACTTTCTGGCAAATATTCTGAACTCAACTTGTGGCTTTCCAATCATTTAAGCTATCTTTGCACTCCAAATTTAGGGTGGACGAGATCCATCCAATCACTTAATCTAAACAATTATGTCTGTAAAAATCAGATTAGCACGTCGAGGCAGAAAGAAACAAGCCATCTATGACGTCGTTGTAGCTGATGCTAGAGCTCCACGAGATGGACGCTTCATCGAAAAAATCGGAACTTACAACCCGAACACAAACCCCGCTTCCATCAACATCAACAATGAGCGCGCTCTTACCTGGTTGTTGAATGGAGCTCAGCCAACTGATACCGTGAAAGCAATGCTTTCTTACAGAGGTATCATGCTGAAGAAACACCTTCAGATTGGTGTATTGAAAGGTGCCATCACTCAAGAACAAGCAGACGACAAATTCAATGCTTGGTTGGGCGAGAAGGACTCTAAAATCGCTGACAAATCCGACAAACTGGCTACTGCAAAAGCAGATGCTCGTTCTAAGGCACTTGCCGCTGAAACTGCCAAAAATCAAGCTCGAATTGATGCCAAGCAGGCAAAAGAAGATGAGCAAAAGGCATTGCTTGCAGCTGCTGAAGCCGCAAACAACCCTGCTCCTGTAGCTGCTGCTGAGGAAATTGTAGCTGAAACTGAGGCTGAAGTAGCTTCTGAAGAAGTTGCTCCTGAAGCATCTGCAGAAGGCGAAGAGCCTAAAGCATAATAAATTCTCCCCATGAACAAGGAGCAGTGCTTTCAATTAGGCTATGTAGCCAAAGTTCATGGACTTCGTGGTGAAGTAAACGTGATGCTGGATGTAGATTATCCTGAGGATTATGAAGACCTCAAGCATCTATTTCTCGAACAGAAAGGCAGATTAATCCCTTTTTTCCTGGAGCATTTTGTGCTTCAACCCGGAAACAAGGCACTGGCCAAGTTTGAGGATTTGAACACCATCGACCAAGTAGAAGGGCTAGTAGGTTCGGAAGTTTATCTTCCGCTTACAGAGCTTCAAGAACTGGAAGAGGATCAGTATTACTTTCACGAATTGATTGGTTTTGAAGTCTTTGACGAGACTAGAGGACTGATCGGGCCTGTGCAGATCGTATATGATCTGGAGACACAGGATCTCCTCGGAGTGACCCATCAGGGAAAAGAAGTTCTGATACCTATTCAGGACGGCATTATTCTCAAAGTGGACAAGGCAGCAAAGAAAGTTTTCTGCCAGCTACCCGACGGCTTACTTGAAATTTATCTGGAAGACTAAATCCATGCACATTGACATTATCTCTGTGGTGCCGGGCTTGCTCGAAGGGCCTTTTTCACATTCTATTCTGAAAAGAGCAGAAGAAAAAGGACTGGCGAGCGTTCGAATTCACAATTTGAGAGATTATGCCACTGGCAAACAAAAGCAAGTCGATGACTATGCCTTTGGTGGTGGAGCCGGAATGGTCATGATGGTTGAGCCAATCGCTCGATGCATCGAGGCACTTCAGAAGGAAAGAACGTACGATGAAATCATCTACATGACCCCCGATGGAGACACCTTTGATCAATCCATGGCAAATGGACTTTCGCAAGTTGGAAACCTCCTGATCCTTTGCGGTCACTATAAAGGAGTGGATCAGCGGGTGAGAGATTTGTTTATCACCAAAGAGATCAGCATCGGAGATTTCGTCCTTTCGGGAGGAGAATTGGCCGCAGCAGTAGTTGCTGATGCTATTATTCGATTGATCCCGGGAGTATTGAATGACGAGACCTCTGCTTTGACGGATTCCTTTCAAGATGGGCTATTGGCACCACCGGTGTACACTAGACCAGCGGAGTTCAAGGGTATCGGAGTTCCGGAAGTTTTGCTTTCAGGGCACGAGGCCAAAATAAGCGAGTGGAGATTTGAAGCATCGGTTCGCCGAACCAAGGAAAAACGACCAGATCTGCTACAAGGCACCGGTTGGGAGTAGGCGAGACAAGATTTAAAAAAGTAATTCATTTAAGCCACTGCGGTGGCAAACTGCGAAAGCATAAAATATAGAGCTATGAGCGAACTAATGAAAATTGTAGAAGCGGAATACAGCGAGGCGAGAGCCAAGTTCCCTTCTTTCAAAGCCGGTGATACCATCAACGTACACGTACGAATCAAAGAAGGTAACAAGGAGCGTATCCAGCAGTTTCAGGGAACTGTGATCCAAAGAAAAAACCCGAATACAAACGGTGAAACTTTCACTGTACGTAAAATATCTAACGGTATCGGTGTAGAGCGTATCTTTCCTATCATTTCCCCAGCTATCGAGCAAATCGACTTGCTAAGAGAAGGTAAAGTAAGAAGAGCTCGTCTATACTACCTTAGAGGACGTCAGGGTAAAGCTGCTCGTATCAAGGAGAAAATCAGACCAAGAAGCTAATTCTTGCTCGGTTAAAAACTCAAAAAAGGAACTCAGAAATGGGTTCCTTTTTTAGTTTAGTCTATTGGATCACCTTAAAATTCGTGGTAGAACCTAAAAAGAATCCTTCCAGTTGCATTCCAAAATTGATTCACCACATAGGTACATAGCGTCACATAGATTTTAGATGCCCATAGCTTTTGGCGGTCCAAAGCCACTTCTCTATGTTTTATTGTAGGATTATTCAGAATGTTGCACGTAAGTAGTAGAATCCGGGAGAAATTTTTGATTTAAATCCCCCTTGCCCCCTTTAAAAAGGGGGAGTTTCCCAAATTCACCATCAAACCCAATTTTTAATTGAGAACGTGCAGGATTACGGATACACACATTTTACTATATGACTATGTGGGTTTAAAAATAGAGGGTTGCCGAAAATTCAGCATCAAAGCCAAATTCTAAATGGAAACGTGTATGGTCTACACGCAAAAAAAACTCAAGAATGCGAATCTGCATCTTGAGTTATCTAAAGGAGATAAAGTGAAGGTTACTTTCCCTTCCCATAAATCATGGTACCGACTGTTTTGACGATGATGGATAGATCTTTTGCAAGGTTAACTTCTTCCAAATAATCCAGATCCAAAGTCATTCGTTCGCACATTTCTTCTACATTTTCTGCATATCCATAATCGACTTGGCCTATAGAAGTGATACCCGGCTTGAGAGAAAGTAAACTTTTATATGCAGGTGCCTTCTTTACAATTTGCTTGATAAAATATTCCCGCTCAGGTCTTGGCCCTACGACAGACATATCACCAACAAGCACGTTCCAAAATTGTGGAAGTTCGTCAAGATGGGTTTTTCTCATGAAGTTTCCCCATTTGGTAATCCGCGGATCATCATCGGTAGTCAATTGAGGTCCATTCACTTCTGAATCCACAATCATGCTTCTGAATTTGTAAATATTGAAGGGCTTTCCGTTTCTTCCGATACGCTCTTGTTTGTAGAATGCCGGGCCATTTGAGGTTAATTTGGTGATCGCTATCAGCAACATAAACACTGGCAACCCACAAATGATGACAGACGCAGAGAATAAGATATCGAAGGATCTTTTGGCGAAGCGGGTACTCAAATCTATTTTGTCCGCGATATTTTGAGAAATAGAACCGGTATTGAATCGTTCGAATGAAAATATATCTGGTAAAAACGCGCTATTTTGGTAGCCGTTGAATATTACCTCTTGATGTTGGTTTCCAGTAATCATAGTAGTAATGGTTAAATAATAGTTGGCTGTATCTCCTTTTATTCAATTTGAATGCCCATAACCGGAAAATTTTAAATAGTGATCAAAAATCCAGTAGATCGGGCAGGATTAATGGTTAAAAAATCTAAATAAGGTAGTTGATTGAGTCAATCCATAGAATTGTGGAGTTATTCCACAATTCTATTTTAACAAAGTGTGGATAAACTACACACTTTTCCAATAGCCTTTATGCATCGAGATTGACTTCTTAAAGGAATTTGAAAAAATCCTGTGCCACATACCAAGCTTATAACCGAGCCATTTGGCTAGGAGTGAAGAAATTGATTTTGGTAAAACGAACGGATTTTTAGAAATAACATAGCGAAACTCTGATTTTAAATATTTCAAACCTTCAGATTCAGCACGTCCAAAATTTTCAAAAATCCAAGGATTGTCTGCGTGAAATACACCAATATCAAAGTACCGTTTGAATTCTTCCTTGGCACTGTAATCGTGAGAATGATACACGCAAGATTCTGCCAAATATCGCATCGCCCATCCCTTCAAAAGCATTGAACCGGCAATCAGGACATCTTCGCCTAAAATGGTCCCTGATGGGAATCCTCCTGCTTCCTCAAATGCCTCTCTTCGATAAGCGGCGTAAGAATTGGAACACGAAATGGTCTTTATCTTATATTTTGGTGCGTCCTTTATACTTCTGGTTTGAGACTGTGGAGGATAATTGAAAAGCCTAGCATGCGATTCGAGGATTTTTGCTCCTATGTGCGGGAGTTGTCGACCATAGGCCATACCTATTTTGGGATTTTTTGCAAAAGTATTTACCATCAGTTCAATGGCATCGGCACTTGCTAAAATCGCATCCTGCGTCATAAACAAATAGATATCCGCATCAGAAAATTGGGATACCGCCATTTGACGAGTACCGCCATGATCAAAATCCGCCTTGTAGATGGTAATAAGCTGGAAATCTTCAGCGATTGTTTGCTCCAGTGTCCCATCAGTAGATCCAGAATCAATGATGATTACCTTATCGATTGGGTAAGTTTGGGATTTTATTGACACAATCACTGTAGACCAAAGAATCCCTGGATTCAAGGTTGGAATAAAGAGGTAGACTTTCATCGCTGGATCTATGCTCATAGCCGATTAGTCGTCGATTTTCACTTTCCCAAAATTAGATCTCCCAGAAATCATTCGCTCATTTTTCACTGAAGCAGTTCCTGTTCCTACCATGAGGATGGCATCTTGGTCAGAAATTCCGTGGTGTTCATTATTTTCAAGTCGAAGTTTACTGGGATAGTTGCTGACGACGGTGTGGCTTTCTTCCGCTCCTTGAATTGCAGTAAAGCTATTTCCTTTAAGCAATAGATTGTATGAACCTTCTTCCTTGACACATGCCTGAACGGAGCTTATTGTGTTTTTGATTAATTCGACTGGAGAAGCAGTTTTTCGGATAGCTACCGCTATTCCACCCAAACTTTCAATTTCATTTTCCTTCAAAAGTGCCGATGAAACATTCACCAATAGAATAGCGCCTGAAGGCTGTGCACTCTTTATCGTGTTTCCCAAAAGCTTGATATTTCCTTCGGTCAAATTGAAATTAAGAGAGGCATTCTTGATGGTGTTATTTTCGATTACAAATTCCTTGACCGAAATTCCATTGGGGAGGGAAAGCGAACCGAATTGATTATTTCTAAGGGTAAGTTTTTCAGCATTTACGTTTGCAATAAGGTTCACACTGCTAAACTGATTTGAATCGATTAACATTTCTCCCAAATCCAAAACAACTTCTACTTGGTTATCCGCTTGGTTTTCCTTTACTAAAATCAAATCGCAGCTCTCCACATAGATCGCTGGACGGTTGTTTTTCACTGCAATATTCTTGTAAAGAATGACGTTTGAAACATTGATCAATGTCCCGATCCCAGATCCATCCAGAGTGGATTCCCCGTTTACAAAACCATTATAGCAGCTGATGTTATCATCTATTATACAATCAATATCTTTTAATTTTTGCAATGAACGGTTGTTGATATCAATTGCATCAGCGGCGTTTTGATCCATGACATTTCCGGAAAATCTGTAGTCAGCCTCTTTGCCGGTATTGCCAAAAGCAACTTGTATCGCAGACATACCATTGTAGTGAATGACATTGTTGATGGCTTCAATTTTCCGGCTACCGTGAATGAATATTCCATTTTCCCCATTTTCAAAAATCTCAGAATCCCGAACTGAAATCGTATTGCTGGTCATGATTCTGATCCCGGTTCCGGGCTGATATTTGTGCGTTTCTTTTCTAGGCATCCCAAAGCCGGATACCTTACTTGAAATGATGGATATTTCACTGCACTGAAAAATGGAGATTCCCGGATAAGAGAGAAGTTTGGAGGAATCGCCTTTTAGGTTGCTGTTCTGAATTGTGATTTTTTGGGAACTGTTGAGGACAATTGCCTCATTTATAGATTTTGTATTTAGTGAAATATGAATGCTGTTTACTCCCTTTCCCAGGAGGAGGGGATTAGGAGAGTTTTGCTTTTCAAGAGAAAAATCTCCGGTTTTAGCCGCTGAATGCTGCTTCAATATTCCATCAGAAAGTATGTTGACACCTGTTTTGAGAAAGAGGGTCCTGACCAGAAAAGTGCCTTCGGGTATGTAAACTGTTTCACCTTCCTTGGCGTTATCGATTACTTTTTGAATTGCTTCGGTATGATCAGATTGCCCATCTTCAGTGATTCCAAAATCGATAATATTCAGAATTCCCTTCTTTTCCGCAAAAGGAGATTGGCAAAAGCAAAAGGCTGAAATCAATAAAAAACAACTCGTAAGGATTGAAAATTTCATTGTATTCTACTTTTAATAAACTCTTAGGAAAGAATTGTCTTCCACGTTTGGTCCGCTGTGGTTTCCCATGAAAATTGCTGGGCTCTTTCCATTCCCCTGCTTACACATTGAAGGTAGAAATCATTGTCATTGACCAATCTTTCTAATCCAGCTATAATGGCAGAAGTATTACTTGGATCCACACATAAAGCCGCATTTCCCGCAATCTCAGGCAATGAACTGACCGATGATGTCAAAACAGGAGTGCCCGAAGCCATGGATTCGATGACTGGCAGACCGAAACCTTCCATGAGCGAAACAAACATCGTGGCATGAGCGCCATGGTAGATTTTAGGCAGATCTTCCTCCGGAATGAAACCCAAAAACTTCACTCTGTCTGAGATTTGAAGTGCACTGATCAATGAAGCAAGCTCTACATCTTCATCACCCGACAGTGCAAAAATGAATTCCTTTGGGATTTTTGCCTGAGCAAAAGCTGTCAGCATCGCAGGGATATTTTTGTTTTTTCTCCTATTTCCCACAAAGAGAAAATAGGGTCTTTCTGAGAAGTACGATTCCTCATTTTCGAAAAAACTTCGATCCACTCCATTGTAAATCACCTCAATCAGTGAACCTGGGATTCCTAATAATTCCTCCAGCTGTAGTTTGCTGTATTGAGATACAGTGATTATTTTTTTTGCTTTTTGAGCCAAGTTGGCGATGACCTTTTTGTAATAAAATTTATGAAAGCCGGAATAATAGAAAAGGTGCATCAGATCATGAACCGTAAAAATGAAGGGAATTTTGCAACGTGCCGGAGGCATAAAAGATGGACTATAAAACACATCCGCCCCTGAATCATTGGCCTGAATTCCCAGCATGAGTGGTGAAAGTGGATTACTCACTTTCATGTCACTTTTGATAAATGAGCAAGTAGTATTGATTGGCGCTTGATTCAAAACCTCCTTGTACAATCTGCCGATTCCGGTGTTTCCAGCCCACCTGGGGTCTACAATTACATGGGTTGGATTATTCATAGGGTAACTTTCAGTTTTTTGAAATCAATTGGTCGAACATTCGCCAGAAGGAACATCAGAATCAAATACAAGACCACATCATTGTCATAGCCTGAATAGAGGATCATCATAATCGAAAGCAGAGGCAGAAATAACAGAAATTGGAATGCGAGATTGGAAAACTTAGCCGCACTTTCTTTGAAGAAAAACCACAGAAAACTGATGAAAGACAGCAATCCGACGATGCCCAATTCAAGGTATGCGGACAGAAAAGTGTTGTGTATATGAGGTTCACCTCTGTAAAAATCGGCGTATTTGCTTAAGAACTCCGGTGCACTCAAAAAGCCATTTCCGAGCGGAGAAATTTCTGTGAAATGCAGGAAAAATGCCTTCCAATAGACCAGCCGAATTCCCATTCCATCATTAGAAGCGGTTAGATTATCAACCCGGATGACCTTACCCAGTAGGAAAGGAAGGCAAATAAGTACTCCGATAATCAGAACTATTCGCCAATTTTTGGAAGCCACCATCCAGAAAAGGAGGAAAACACCAATCAACAAGGCGATAAGTGGTGTTCTTGAAAGACTTAAAAAAGCAATTCCAAAAACTATCAAAACCCTTAAAACCGAGACGGCATCTCTAGCCACAATCGGAATGCAAATCAAAATAAAACCGAGTAGAGCAATCCGTGCTCCAAACATGTTTTTGTCATCTAATCCCCAGAAATACAGCGATTTATTATACAGTGAACTGGCTTGACCCGAAGAGGAACTTCCGGTGATCAATCGGAAATTCATCGCTTCATGATAAACTAGAAGTTGGATCAATACCAGAACGAAGGCAACGATCAGTACCAGTTCCAAACGTGTCAAAAGCAGGGAATTGTCTCGGCCTCTTAGCCAATGAATTGAAAAGAACAAAAAGCAAAAGTTGATCAGAAGCTTGGCCAAATTGACCGAAGTAAATGTGTCCCCTTCAAAAGTGAATGCAAAACTCAGCGAAGCATAGACACTAAAAACAAGCAAAGCAATGCTCCAGATTTCCAGTTTAATTTTTGGCGATTCTCTGTAGAATTGAATGCTGGAGATTAAGAAGAACGCAGGATAGATTTTTACCGGAAAGAATACAGATACAATCGATATCAAAAACAATAATTCTCCCAAACCCATGCCCTGCCACGTTTGAAGGATGCTGAAGCGAGATTTTGGGTTTAATTCAGTCATGTTCCGTGCAGAATCAAATGGATTTTAGAAGGGTTTGATTCAATACGGTTTCATATTCCGATATCATTCTAGCTGTACTCAAAATATCTTCGACTGACTTTCGCGCTACAGCGCTCATTTCATTGTAGTGTTCAGGTTCTAAGTAAAGCTTGGTCAATGCCTCTCCAAGAGATTCAGGCCGATGGGCATAGCAAAAAAGTCCATTCACTCGATCTTGGACCGTCTCCTGTAATCCTCCGGCTTTATTGGCAATCACGGGAATGTGATTGGCCAAGGCTTCGATGGCTACCATTCCAAGCGGTTCCTGCCAAAGGGAAGGAACTACCAGCACATCGATTTTTGAAAAGAATTCCTGTGAATTTTGATAGCCGAGAAATTCAATAGAATGTCCTTTTGCCGCTTTTTTCAGTTTATTTTCAAATTTTACTTCCCCCTTGCCAGCAATTAAGAGATTGGCAGGAAATCCAAGTGTTTTAAATTGATCGATTAGCCATTCAATTCCTTTGATCGAAGAAAGCGTGCCTAGATAGCCAATGATAAGTTTTTGATCTTTTTGTCTTATGGGTTTAATCGCTGGTGCTTCAACTGCCCGGGTATTGTAGATCACATATTTCCCGGACTTTTTAAAATATCCCGCAGTTGTAAATCGTGTCAAAATATTCTGACTGATCCCGACTACCGCATTCACTTTTTTTGACTTATTAGGATGGGTAAGTCGGAGAAGTTTACAGGAAGTACACTGATTTATACAGGGTAAATTTCCCTTGAACATGTTACTGTTTGGACACAGCAAATACAGGTCATGAAGCACTTGGACGATTGGAATTCTGGATGCATGAATTGCATCCCAAGCGCTGACTGACCAGCCGGCAAGGTTGTGACAGGATACGATGTCGGGTTTTTCCAGTTCCAAAATTTCTTTTACCACTTTTCCCATTTCGGTATTTATCCGATCAGTGACATGCCAACCCAATCGTGAAAGTTTGCCAGGCTTCTCTTTGGCATATGGCCAATAACTGTTTATCAGGCCTGCTCGATAGACTTTTACCTCGTCAACACTATCTTCTTTCAACCCAAGATCAGGACTTAAACTTACCACAACCACCTCGTGACCCCTTGATTTCAATCCTTCCACGATCAATTTCAGAGAAATTTCCGCTCCCCCTTCGATCATGGGGCTGTATAAAGAATTGATGTAGAGGATTTTCATCGGTTAAAATTTTAAAGGTCAGATGCATGTCGTAGGTTTGATTAGCTTCCTATCAGAGCAGAATGATGTGTCAGTCCGAGCGGAGTCGAGGACTCTTCGACTTCGCTCAGAGTGACAAGAACTATGTTTCAAACTTTCAAATTGTCATTACATTTTTGAAAAATAGATTTCTTTCCTACATTTTGTTTTGCTTTCATATGGCTCGATTTCATTCATGTAAAATTTAAGCTTTTCCGCCGGGTTGACCACCGAGAAGTTTAGAATAGAGTGCAACGAGTTTTTGACCGGCAATCGCTTTATCGTTTTGTTCCTGAACCATTGAAAACATCGCTTGGCCCATTTCTTCAAAAATCAATGGATTGGTTTTCCTAAGTTCGAGGGCCAGATTTATGCGGTCAACAAGTTTCTCAAAATGTTCCTCAGCCGTGGAGTAATCATAGGAGAAGATAGCTGAATTAACCTTTCCAAAGTCATTGATAGTGCCGATTTTAGGGCAAATGACAGTTTTTTGATAGGAGAAAGCCAAAATCACAGTCCCTGAATTCAGACTGCTTTCCAGATTGTAAGGAAGAATGACCAAGTCTGAATTTGCCAAAATTTCAGGTAATTCTTCGTCTTGGATAAACTCAAATTTCAGATGAAGATTCGGAAGTCCTTTTCCCAGCTCTTGAATTTCATTTTTGTATTCTGGTGTATTTGGATTACCCATGATGGAAATGTCAATGGAGTCCGGAAATTTCCGAGCTAAGCGAATAAGCAACTCAATGTTTTTATATGGCTTGATCGCTCCAATAAAAACCAGTTTAATTGGATTTTCCAGTTCATGCGCAGCGCTAGGAAGAATTGGTCCATAGATTCCAATGAAGTCCGGGTGAGGAATATGTACGACTTTGCTCAGAAAGATTGGAGATATTTCACTCAATCTTACACGTGATTCTTCACTGTGGATCACTATCGAATCCGCCCAGCGAATGAGTAAAGAGCTGAGGATATTGCTCCATTTTCCTGACTTCTTTTCATGGGAAATCCGATTGTGCATGGTCCAAACCAGCTTTTTATTGCCAAGTCGTATGGCAATGAGTGCTATCAGTTTTCGAAAAAAACTTTTAAGCGTAGCTCCCTTACTGCTTTCATCCAGATTTTCAAACCAGTTTAAGTGGACGAGTTGGATGCTTTTAAAATGTTTCCAACTTGATAATAATCCATCGAGCGGAACTACTTCGTAACCAGCAGTTTTCAGTGCATTGACTAGCATGTCGATGTACTTGTTTTCCTTGTTTTCCGAGGGGTTAAAAATGACGTTCATTCCGTGCTTGGATGTTGTATTTGGGTTACCTAAAACTCTTCAAAAATGCGACAAAGATGGTCCCAAGGGATAAACTGAATTTTTCACGACCCTTGATCCACATCATTAATTTACTGAAGCGATTTGATCTCATGGAAACCATCATCGTGTAGATTTTGCGCAGTCTTATATAATGCTCCAGATTTCTTGACAAATGGGTGTAGACTACTTCGTCTGATTTTTTTGGAGGATTATTTTTCAGAAATGTTTTTAGCCAGTCTGCATATCCGAGGTCTGCCTCCATTTTGTCCTGATCGCGACCTGTGGAAGTGATGGAGAGTCTGTTGCTTCGATAATGAAAAACCGGCTCATTGCTGTGTGCTATTCCCTTTTCAGCACTAGCGATAAATGCAGTGATATCATCGGAACCCCATGCCAGTGGAAGTTTGAAAAATCCTCCTCGACTTCGTAAAGTTTCAGTTCGATAAACATAATCTGAAATATAATTTGATCGAAGCTGATGAAGTCGATGCCAAATCGAATCATAAACATGTTCGAAGCGTGGCAAAGACGGTGTGAGCATGACTTCATTGCCAAAGTCATCGATGATCAGACTTCTGCAGTGGTAAACTTCCAAGTCTGGAAAAGTGGAAATCAGACTTAGAAATTCTTCCAAATAGTGTGGAGCAAGTATGTCATCATCCCCCATTATGATGACAAACTCCCCAATTGCGTAATTGAGACATTTGTTCCAATTGTCAACCAAATTCACAGGTCCTACATTTTTTTCATTTTCAAAATACCGGATTCTTTGGTCATCCACAGCGGCAATTATTTCCTTTACAGGTTCGGGGGAGCAGTCATTAAGAATAATTAATTCGAAATCAGGAATTGTTTGAACGAGAATACTATCGATACATTCTTTGAGGTATTTACTCTTATATGCTGGAATACAAATAGAAAATTTAATCATTGCCTGATGGAAAAGGGGAGGGAACTGGCTTTTTCAAGAGTTTTTTGAATCGACTGATATCTACTCCCTTAACTACGAAAACTCGGAGGAAAAATCCGAAAAGAATGACAAACACAGCTGAAACAAGTAGAATTAATACAAGACCCTGAACATCCTTGAGCAAGTTTTTGGCCAAGTAAGCTATCCCAAATGCCACCAAGCCCCACAATACAGCCGGACCAAAAGCTCCAAAGAAAATCCGCTTGCTATTTAGCTTTAAGACCTTCGGGATATAATACACATAGAAAAACCCAATCTGAATCATCATGTAAACAAAGTATCCCATTACTGCTGCCCCAACATCATAAGACGGCGCTAGAAAGAGAGTGATTGGTAAGGACACGATGCAAGCAACTGCGGAAGAATAGATCAAAAAACGCGTCTTACCAGAAGATAAAACCAAGCTCGCAACGGGAGTATTATGCATGTTAAGAAGTACTGTGAAAAGCCAGATATTTAGCCAGATAGTCAGGTGAAGGTATTCCTCACCCATATACAGTAACAAAATGGTGTCAGAATTCAGTACCAGCACAAAGACGACCGCAGTCAGAAACATGGAGATAAACCGAGTTGCCTCGAAGACCATTTTCTCCATTTTCTCCTGATTTTTCTCCGCATAAACTTTGGATGCAGCCGGAAGTAAAACTTGAAGAAATACAGTTCCAAAGGAGATCACGAGCATCGCGATAGTCTGGATGACCCGATAGTCAGTCAAAACATCAATTCCGCTAGCATATCTGGCTAGAAGAATCGGCCGGAGTTCATTGGCTGTGAGTTGAAAAAGCCCCATCAGAAATATAGCAGAACTGTATCCTAAGATTTCTTTGAATATTTTGCCGTCCCATTTTGGACCTAATAGGTTTTTTAAAGCAATTGGAAAAACCCGAAGTTTATAAATATTGAATGGGATTGGAATGAGGGTGGAAAGCGTGTAAAAGACAAAATAAACCGGCAAAGACCATTGGAGATTGATGGCGACCAATGCAACGAGGAAGTTTAGGACGCTACTGATTACGTTAACCCGATTGACATAGCCCAATTCATCCTTGGCGCTGAGTAACTGGATGATGACGTTGGAAAGCCAGTTGAGAATTGTACTGGCAGCCAGAATGTACATCATCACCCGATAGATCGGGATTTGTTCGGCGGACAAGTTGAAAAGTTCTTGCCCATAATTGCCCATCCAGATGAAAATCATCGAATTGATCAATCCAATGGCTCCATAAAACATGACACTGGATCGGGAAGCCCGAGAGATGCTGGTCCAGTCTTTCGCATTTTCCCAAATTGCCAGGAAGCGAACAGAGCCCACATTCATTCCCAAATCCATCAGACGCAAATAGGCATTCAAGGAAAAAGCAAGGGCGATCAATCCGTAATCAGCTTTCCCGTAATATCCAACGAGCAGTGGGATGGTCACAAACTTGGCTGCGGCATCAAGGATTTTGGCTAAAATACCCCAGACCGTCCCGGAAAAAATACGCTTTGCAGCCTGTTGATTACTCATTGTTTAAAGATTATTCGCAAGGCTTTACAGGATGTATAAACTATTCATTGGAGAAATCTAGAATAGAATTTGTAAAGTCATTGTCAAAAAGACAAACTAAATTGGTTTATCGCTAATAATTCATTCAAAAACAGTTCCTGTTAAAGGTATTGGTCTAAAATAAATCAAGTACTTTTTTTCACCGCAAAGGACACGAAGAAGCGCAAAGGTTTTTTATCACAGACCTGCCAATCGCAAGCAGGGATTTCAGAGAAAAGATGTTTCAAAGATTTGACCTTAACCTTTACTTCAGAAATTACTGGCTCAACTTGCCTTTTTCAAGGTCACTGAGGTTATTCGCTTCACTCTTTGAATATGGTTGCGCGTATGAAAAAAAGAGAAACGACGAACAGAGGAATAATTACAATGCACCTACTCCGAAAGCAGGTCTAGCCTTAAAAATCAAATTATAAACAGATGAAGATATTAATAATTGGAGCTTTTGACCGCTATAACTACGGTGACCTTTTGTTTCCGCTTGTAATAGAAAAACAACTGGTTTCGCAAGGCATATATGCCGAGTTTGAGTTTTTTGGATTGGTCAAGTCGGATTTATCCGAAGTTGGAGGTTTACCGACTGAGGGCTTACAGGAATTCTATCAGAAGTGTGATAATCCTGATGAAAAGGTAAATGTCATCATCGCGGGCGGTGAGGCTTTGGGAGTGACTTGGAATTCACTGTATGCTGCTTTGAATCCGCTATTTCAGAAAATCAACAAAAGACATATCCGAATCTCCAAATTTTTTAATCTAAATCGATTTGCTCAAAAAATCTTGAAAGGGCGAACCGAGCTTCCTTTTGTTTTTGACAAAAAAGATTTCAAGGGAGTGAATTCCATTATTCTCAATTCCTTGGGTGGATCGGGATTGAGTGCCAAGGTTTTTGTAAAATATTATTTCTTGAAGAACAAGCTTAAAAAGGCCGATTACTTTGCTGTGAGGGATAGAATTACCTTATCGAATTTAGCGCAGGAAGGAATGAAAGTTGATTTGTTTCCTGATTCGGCCATTTTGATGTCGGAGTTTTATCCATTGTCCTGGCTTGAACAAAACGTCAGTTCTGAGGTAAAAGCATTTGTGTCCGAAAACCGAGGGGAGTATGTCTTTGTCCAAATCAACAAAAAGACCACTAATGGTAAGTTGGATATCATTGCCACCGAAGTGGATCGAATCTATTCCGAAGGAAAGACAAGTATTTGCCTTTGTCCGATCGGGAAAGCTTTGGATCATGATGATGATGTGGCCCTAAAAGATCTTGGTAACCGTTTGACTTGTCCTTACAGGTATTTTGATGCGGATACGATATGGGACATCATGTATTTGATTGGTGAGTCGAAGTGCTATGCTGGTACAAGTCTTCATGGGGCAATTACTGCCATGAGTTATGCAGTTCCTCATGTGGGTTTGAAAGTCGAAAAGTTGAATGCTTACCTCGGTACTTGGGGCGTAGAAGGAAACAATTATGCGGTTGAGTTTTCCGGTATTTTCGAGCAATTTCAAATTGCTAAAAATCTGGATAAACGTGATTTGGAGCAATCACGCAACACGCAGATCAGGGAGATCAAAAAAGCGTTTCAGAAAATGGCTGAGGTGATGGAAGGAAATAATTAATATCTGTTTTTGGTATGGGCATTATCTTAAAAAATTTGGTTGGAAGACCGAAGACGGGAGACCGAAGAAAGCCTGAATTTAGGTATAAAGTTTCGTAATGGTTGGATTTCAGGAAATAGTGACCGAGCCTCTTCCGTCTTCGGTCTCCCGTCTTCCAGCCACTAGCCTGTGGAATATTCGCCTACTGGCAGAAAAGCGTATAGTGATATTTAATTTTCTTTGAACCAAAAAAGAAACTCAGATATGGATTCCTTTTTTGATTTTCTGTAAATTGAAGAAAATCTGACACTTATGAATCCCACTGTATCCTATACCGATCCTGGCCTAATGCTCGGAAAAACTGTCTTAAAAATTGGTCAGGTAATTCTGGTGATCCTAGCCTTAGCAAGTGGTTATATGGCCTATTTGGCTTCAGAGGGAATGTTTTCAGGATGGAATATTGATATCGACTCCGATTTACTTTGGCTATTTCCAAATGCAGAACCGCAGGATTGGATTTTCTATTTTTCGATAGGTTTGGCTGTTAAGTTCCTGATTTGGGTAGGTTTTTTGGCTTGGCTGGATCGGAAGATTTGATTCAAAAGATTACTTGCAACAGGTTTAAAAAAAGCCCAAAACCTTCGAATGAGTCCTTTTCAGACTTCAGAATTTAGATTTCTAACTTAATTCTTGTTATCCAACGGAAATATTGATTTGGGGAAATGGCCATTTAAATGGATGAATGTAAAAGTTATAATTATGAGTATAATTTTTGATTAAATCTTCACATTTTGTAATTACGATTACAATTTTGTATAGCTTTGGAGTAAGATAAGTAGCTAGAATGCGTATTCCAGAAGATATTTTTGAGCGTCCTCAGTATTTAAATCGAGTGATTCCCTTCATGGGGAAATCTCTCATTAAGGTATTTACCGGACAACGCAGAGTAGGTAAAAGCTATATTTTGTATCAATTGATTCAAAAAATCCAAGCTGAATCACCAGAAGCCCCGATCATTTACATCAACAAAGAAGACCTGGATTTTGCTTTTTTGACAAACGCTGAGAAACTGCACCAATTTATTAAAGATCAAAAAAAGTCAGGAATGCTCAATTATGTCTTTATCGATGAAATTCAGGATATAGACAATTTTCAAATTGCGCTAAGATCCTTGATTTTGGACGATGAGCTTGATATCTATTGCACCGGAAGCAATGCCAATCTCCTTTCCGGCGATATTGCTGGTTTTCTGAGCGGTAGGGTGATTGAAATCAAAGTATATAGCCTTTCTTTTCTTGAGTTTTTAAGATTTCATGGTTTGGAAAATGAGGACAGCGCATTGGAAAAGTTTCTCAAATACGGTGGACTGCCCTACCTCAGACATTTGGAATTGACCGATGCGGTAGCTTTTGAGTATTTAAAAAACATATACACCACGATCCTATATCGGGATGTTGTAAACAGAAACTCAATCCGAAACACCGTCTTTTTAGAAAAGTTAGTCCTTTTCCTGGCAAGCTACACCGGAAGTTTGTTCTCCGCCAATAAGATTTCGGCATTTCTGAAATCCCAGCAAGTCAAGATGGCTCCTAATCAGGTTCAGGCATACATTTCGTACCTGACTAACGCTTTTTTGATTCATCAGGTGCCTCGCTACGATTTGGTGGGAAAGCGTCTTTTTGAGATCGGAGATAAATACTATTTCGAAAACCTTGGGATCAGACATGGCCTATGGGGATACCGGCCGGAAGATCTCGGAAAAATCATAGAGAATGCCGTCCACAACCAACTCCTGATTTCAGGTTATGAAGTCAAGGTTGGTGTCTTGGGCGATAAAGAAGTGAATTTTATTTGCAAAAAAAATGGGGAAACCCTTTATATCCAAGTAGCACTCTCCATCAAAGAGCCTTCCACTATTCAGCGGGAATTTGGCAACCTTCAGCTGATTGATGACAACTATCCAAAACTGGTCATCACCTTAGACGACTTTGAAGGAAATACTTTTGAAGGAATTAAGCAGGTCTCCCTGCGGAAATTCTTAACCGGGGAGTAAAAAAAGCCCAAATCTCACGACTTGGGCCATTTTTTTTCAGCTTTCTCACTTTACTTTTTGTTTTCTGCCACCGCATAATGCGCTGATGTCACGGAAAAGGAAAGATCAATTGTGGCATCATCTTCAGTCGAACTTTTAAATTGGTTAAATAAAAAAAGCCATCCCAATTTTGGGATGGCTCATAATTTAATCAATTAATGCAATTCAAATTGGAGAGGAACTCCGCACTCATAATTCCAATTTCCATCTTTATCTTTCTTTTGTACATGGACACTTTTGTTATTCGAATTCCTTACGAATTGAAAAGAGTACCTACCTACAATTATAGCTTCTGAAAAAAAGCGAACATTTTTTGGTTTTGGTAAGTCTAAACTTTTTCTCAAGATGTTTTGAATTGATTATTTTTTCTCTAGATCTCTCACAAAACCTCTGAGCAACTGGAATGAGGCCTTCAACTCTTCGTCGCTGAAGGAACACAATCCGATTCCTATTTCTGAAAGATAATCATCATCCCAGAGTAAATTCATCCACGGTTCAAATTCCAAAGTCTGAAAATAAAATTTGAATAGTTTCTTCGTTTGCTTCTATGTAAGTACTCTCCTAAATTTCATACTGTTCCATTGCCAATTCTTTTATTGACTGACTGAAGGTCATCCCTGATGAAAAAACAAATAGAATCAATACGGTCAATTTTATTTTAATTGCACTTTTCTCCATATGCTTGATAGTTTCCATTGGCTTCATTTTGTAAAATTCTGTCGATTTCGGACCAGCTAGTACCTGGGGGAAGAAATTGCTTGGCCTCGTCAATAAGCTGAGTCGGGTCACTATTTTTTACAAGTCCTCCAAAAGCAATTTTGTAGTAATAATCAAAACCCAAAGTACCTCCGGTTGGTCCTGACTTTTTATCCCAATTGTAAAGCGAGACAGCCATACTAAAATAAAATGAAATATTTCTGTTTGGGTCTTGCTAATTCAATCGAACTTCAAAATCAGATGTATAAAAAAGCCATCCCAAAAGAGATGGCTTTTTTTCACTAGTCAACAAATACTACATAAAGTGGAATTGCGCATTCAAAAATCCAATCCCCTTTACCATTCTTTTTTTGAACACTTAGGCTTTCAGAGTTTAAATGTTTGAACAAAATAAAGGAATATTCTCCTATAATAATCGGTTCGGTGATTGACAGATAAGGGTATTCCGTCAAGTCATCAATAAAAACGAACCTTTTTCCAAGTTTATTCTTGTTGATCTCTTTTACCCTAATATTCTTCACATGATAGATCAGTTGATCAATTGCTCCTTCTAATTTGGTGTTATCAAAAGAACATAGGGCTATTCCTCGCTTTTCCCGGTAATAGGTTCCATAGAGAAGATGAACCCATGATTTATAATCAATGGTCTGAAAGAAAATCCGGGTATGATCCTTTCCTGAATTTTTAAAGGCATCTTCTATTACCTGATATTGCTCTCGAGACAGGCCCTTTTTATCTTGAGCCCCTGCTATCAGGGGCAATAAGATCGTCACCGGAATAAAAAACCAATTAATTACACTTCGTCCCATTTGCTTGATTAGTTCCAGTTGCTTCATTAATTAAAATTTTCTCGATATCTGCCCAGCTGCTTCCAGGTGGAATAAACGGTTTTGCTTCGTCAATCAATTGGGTAGGATTGTTAGGGTTGACCAACCCACCAAATGCCATTTTGTAGTAATAATCAAAACCCAAAGTACCACCAGTCGGTCCGGATTTCTTGTCCCAATTATACAGTGATACCGCCATACCAAGAATAAAATCACTCATCGCAGCATGATGAGTACCATTCCAATTTTGATCATATTTTTCAAAATAACGGATCAATAAATTGAAAGTATTGTAATTGTACCTCAAATCCATATTGTAAGTGTGCTCCAACAAGAAGGCATGTACCGTTTCATGAAAAATAGTTCTGGCCACACTAAGCGAAGTAGCTTTAAGGAGATAGTCATTGCTAAGCGTGATGGTATTGATTCCATTGATCCTTTCAGTTACTGCATTTGCACCATCGGTGTGGCCATTTTGGATTCGGTAATCAAACCTTCCACTTTGTTTAAACAGATCCAGCATTCCGGGAAAAATATCCAACGCACCTAAACCATGAAGACTGGTAAGATCTTGAGCGTTTTTTGACAAACCCTTGAAGATGTTAATAGCGCAGGGGTTGCTTAGCTGATTGATTATAGTCTCAGGTGAAGGTATCTTTGGTGGATCATAAGTAGGCAAATCTCTTGAAGGCACTGGCACAGGGTCGTCACAGCAAGGGGGCCTTTGATAGTCGTGATATTCTCCGCCATCACCTGTTCCTTGACCTCCTTCGGGAGTATAGCCACCAGATCCAGAGCAATGGGTAAGTTTGATTGTACTGGCATGAACTGTTACTATCCCATCAGGATCAACCGTAGTGTAGGTGACTTCTCTCGTTATTTCTCGGCAATCTGATTGAATTCTGGAATTTTCTCTGTTGGATTGGCCATATCTGAAATGACTAGTCAACTCGCCTTTTTGAAAAATAAATCCGATAAAATGCCGCTCGTCATAAGTCCAAATATCCACCATTCCAGACCAGTCATAGGGAATTCCATCATAGCTAATCTCCTGAAAGGAGGAGACTGACAAATTATTGTCTGGATAGTACCTCGCAATCAAAGGGTCAAATCGCTCAGCTGTGGGATGCTTGACAAACATAATATTCTGAATCACAACATCAGCTGGATTGCGATCTGGAAAGCTGTCAATCATACTGGTTAAAAAATATTTGGTGGCATTCTCCAGTGAAATCTCAAAAACTTCCCTTCCGTCAGGAAAATAGTAATGGTGAAACTTATCCCAGTCGGGCTCTTTTTCAAAAAATGGCAATATCAGTCCCTGAGACTCTGACCGAAAGTTTGATCCCCGTTCGGGGAGTCTTAGGTTGGTTTTGTTTTCTTCAAACCAAGATTTTATTTTGGCAAGTTGTCCATTTTCACCGACCTCAATTTTGGGTGATTCTGGTTCTTCGACACATGAGGTCATTAGGATATTCATAGTGATCAAAAGAGCAAGAAAACTTAAGAATCCTAATCTACCTAGATTTTTGTACTTGGGGGGGGGGCAAAAGTGTTTTTCATAAAAAAAGAGATTTAGTTGTTGAAAACTTGAAAGAAGTATCGAAAAGATTTTTTAAAAAGTCAAGAGATACAATTACTTTTTTACATTAAAAAAGCCCAAATCTCTCGACTTGGGCCCTTTTTCAGACTTCTGACTTTAGATTTCTAACTTCACTTCTTGCTTTCCGCCACCGCATGATGTGCCGCTCTCGCTGCAAATGCCATATAGGTTAGTGACGGATTTTGAGTTGCAGTTGAAGTCATTGACGCTCCATCAGTCACGTAGACATTGGGAACTGCATGAAGCTGATGATTTGAATTGAGCATGGATGTTTTTGGGTCTTTGCCCATTCGTACGCCACCCATTTCATGAATATCCAGTCCAGGAGCTCGGTTGTCGTCACGAGTTCGGATATTGGTAAATCCGGCTTTGGTAAACATCTCAGACATCTGCTCGATATAATCCTTGATCATCTTCTCATCGTTTTCGTCGTATTCTACGCTGATTTTGAGTTGAGGAATTCCCCACTCATCCACCTGCGTTGGATCCAAGGCAACGTAATTGCTTTCTTTTGGTATAGTCTCACCCATCATGTGCGAACCCACATTCCAGAGTCCATATTCGCTTGGATTGAGCAAGTTGTTTTTCAATTCCATTCCCACTCCGTCAGAATTGGTTCGGACGCCTCTTCCCGCTGAAAATCCAGCAGCGTAGCCTCTCAGGAAATCAGTTTCTTGTTTGTACACATTTCGGAATCTCGGGAAATACCCGCTTGTCGGACGGCCACCTGAGGTGGTGTATTCCGAATGTCCTTCATGCTCGGCTGAAACTCCCGCTCGATAGTTATGGAATGCTACGTATTTCCCAAGAACGCCACTGTCATTTCCCAATCCATTGGGGAAACGGTTGGAGGAAGAATTCATCAAAACCAAATTGGAATTGAGTGCTGCAGCGTTAAGGAAGATGACGTCTGCATAGAATTCTTCGGTCTCCTTGGTCAGGCGATCAACGATTCGCACTCCGGTGGCTTTTCCTTTTTCCTCATCATAAATGATCGAATGCACCACCGCATCAGGTCTCATGGTAAGATTACCAGTTTTCAAAGCCCAAGGAATGGTCGATGAATTTGAACTGAAATAACCTCCAAACGGACAACCGCGCTGGCAAAGATTTCTGTTTTGACATTTTGCCCTTCCTTGCTGCGCAAAGAAATCCAAATTGCCATTGATATGCGCGCATCGGGAAGAGATCATGTGACGCTCATTTCCGTAGTTTTTTTTCAGTTGCTCCGCAAAATATTTTTCCACCACATTCAATTCGTATCCAGGCAGAAATTCTCCATCCGGTAGATTTGGAAGGCCGTCTTTGTTGCCCGAAACGCCAGCGAATTTCTCAACATGACTGTACCATTTTTCGATGTCTTTGTATCGAATCGGCCAGTCCACAGCAAATCCATCACGAGCCGGGCCTTCAAAATCAAAGTCAGACCAACGCTGTACTTGTCTGGCCCAAAGCAGAGATTTTCCTCCTACTTGGTATCCTCTGATCCAGTCAAAGGGCTTCTCCTGTACATAAGGATGCTCGGTGTCTTTGACGAAAAAGTGCATGGCATCTTCTCGAAAGGCGTAGCATCGACTGACTACCGGATTTTCATCTTGGATGCTTTGCGGAATCTGTCCCCGATGTTCGAATTCGTAGGGAAGCTTGTTGGTCGTTGGATAATCTTTGATATGCTCAACGTTTTTCCCGCGCTCGATCATCAGGGTTTTAACACCTAGGTCACAAAGTTCCTTTGCAGCCCAAGCTCCGCTTATTCCTGAACCGATGACAATGGCTTGGTATGTTCGTTCTTGTCTACTACGGATATTCAGATTAGCCATTGATGCGTGGTTTTTGGAGGTCAGAGATCAGGACAGCACCATTGTACTCGCCAGGAATGAGGGAATAAGGAATTATCTCGGTTTGGATGTATTCGGAGGCCATGTAGCCTTGGATGGTGAAGCGCTTAGTAGAATTTAAGAAGTAGGAAATATTTGCTCTTTCTTTGCCTTCCGCTGTATCATCCCCTTCGAGTTTGGTTCCAGTGAGGATCAATTCCTCCTTTTCCTTAGTCGAAAGTGCTTCATATTTCTTGCCTGAAGTCTTTTGAACATAATTCGGAAATGCCAAAAGTCCGGCAGTGAATTTTTCTTGATTTTCTTTTGTGAAGCAATCATTGACCATGACCAAAATGAAATCGGGAACTTCCAGATTGAGTGCTCCTTTAATTTCTCCGGCGGGGATGATCGTATCTGAAATCGCCCCCAGCAGATTTTTTTGAGAAGCGGTTACTTTTAGATTTTGATAGGCGGCTAGAATATCATCGCTGCTGAAGTCGCAGGAAGGAATCAACACGAGTCCTCCAGAAATCAGGGCGAGATGCCTCAGGGCGATCCGTCTGTTCATATAGTTGATTGAGATAGATTGGGTTCAAAGCAATTGAGCCTAAAAAGTAGGGAATTTTGGCTCTAAAACCCAGTGAAAAAGAAGTACTTTATTTTTATGATTTACCCATGGTTGAAAATAAAACCTAATTTGAAGCCTTCTTAGGTATTCGGTCTTCGGTCACTTGTGCTGAGCGTAGCCGAATCACCCAACCAATAAACAAAGAAAAATTCACCTACTGGAAGTATAGCGGATATGCAGATTTGAAAAAATGTATATCCGCTTTCTTACCAGTATTTCCTTTTAACAAAATGACCTCGACTTCGCTCGGCCACCGAATCTTGGATAATTACAAGGAGGGGAGGGAAATGCGGCGCAGCCGCATTT
>NZ_JBKBKZ010000019.1:0-101202 GCF_046296635.1 Algoriphagus sp.
AAACTAACGGACACCGAGCGAAGTCGAGGTGAAACTAAATAGAATTTGGCTACTGGCAGAATTGCGTATATCCATATAATTTATTGATTAAAAAGAATTTAGGAACCCTGATTGGCATGGTCAGGATTTAAATTCAGAATAAATCAGCAGACCTACCAGGTTTTTAAACACCTGGTAGGTCTATTTAACAGAGACCATTATTAAAAATATCCCTCATTATGAAATTTTCTCTTTTTCTCTTTCCTTTAATTCTCATCTTATCGTGCCAAAAAGCCGAGAAGGAGGCGATCCTTATCGGACCTATAGAGTCCGAATGGCAAGTACTTTTTAACGGAGAAGATCTAACTGGTTGGATTCCAAAAATTCATCACCATGAGGTAGGAGAAAATTATGCAAATACTTTCAAGGTAAGTGATGGGGCTATTTTGGTGAACTATGATGAGTATGGACCTTTCGAAGAGCGATATGGTCATCTGTTTTATGAAAAGCCATTTTCATCTTTTCACTTGAGTTGGGAATACCGATTCACAGACCAATGGCTGAAAGATGCTGCGAGCTACACCTATCGCAATTCCGGTTTGATGTTTCATTCGCAGTCTCCCGAGTCGATTTTGAAGGAACAGGATTGGCCGATTTCTGTTGAATATCAGATGCTTGCTGAGGAGAAAGAAGGAGTCTCCCGACCTACCGGAAATATGTGTTCTCCGGGAACTGACGTGGTTTACAATGGAAAAATAGATGATAGGCACTGTATTAATTCCTCCTCTCCAACTTTCAAATGGGATGAGTGGGTGAAGGCGGAACTGATAGTCTATGGAGATTCCATTGTTCATCATTTAGTCAATGGTGACACTGTTTTGACTTACAGCTTCCCTCAAATCGGCGGTGGAGTAGCCAATCGTTTTGATCCTGAGATCAAAATTGATGGAACACCATTGAAGTCTGGCTACATCGGATTGCAAAGTGAAGGGCAGGGTGTGATTTTTAAGGAGATTAAGATCAGGGAGTTGTAAAAATAACCTTTGAGGTTTTAAAGAACCTCGAAGGTTTAAGTCAAAGATGGAATTTCTTAAAAGTCTAATATCGTCCTGGTGATGACCCTCTAACTTCAAACAACCTTTTCTAATTCGAAAGGGCATTTCCCACCACGAACTGTGGAAGTGTTCTACCATGGGGAAAAATTCAAACCAAGTTATTTTGCTTCAAACCATGATTTTTTGGGTGGCACGCATCTGGGTCTAAGTGAATCAAATAAATTATTCACTAAATCCACATCCATTATGACTATCTCACAAGATGCTCAAATCAGTAGCTCCACAGCATCTTCTTGCAAGGTGAAAACTCCAAGTGATGAATCAGTCGGTTCGATCAAGGAATTGATGTTCAATACTTCGTCCGGCAAAATTGATTATGTAGTACTTAAAATTGACGAGGGATTTTTAAATCTTGGATCTAAACTTTTGGCCTTACCTTTTGAATCCTTTGAATTCAACACAGCGCAGGAAGACATTGTAATTGTAAAGGAAACCAAAGAGACCTTAGAAAATGCTCCCGGATTCGATAATGACAACTGGCCTTCAGGCCCGCAGTCTGAATTCCTACATTCTATGCGTTCCTATTACAGCGAAAAGACCCGAAGCCTGAATGGACGGTATGATCATATGAACAGGTCTTTTTTTAATGGGGGAGACACATTTGGTTCGGAACGAAACACAATCCAAGACAGACAATCTGGCGACGGTTTCCTGGAGCAGGATCATCGAGGCGATAGACAGTCTGATATCAGAAGAGGCGGCAAACCACTCTTGTAGTATCTAATACAGGTAAAATGAAAAAAGGCTAATCCAAAATGGGTTAGCCTTTTTTTATATATATTAATCAAACGAATTTTCTAATAATCATAGAAATTCCTGAGAACATTTTTTATTCAAAGAATAATTGAGGAGTCTTTTTTCTTTCAAAAAAGACTTTTCCCACTCTGTTGATATGGTCTATGAGGTCTTTGTTGTCGATCTTTTTTAGAATTGAAAGGTCTATTTGGTAGGGAAGAAGCAAATCATCAAGTTCATTTTCGATTTTCAAAAGCTCAGAAAAAGTAATGTTTTCTCCAACAAGGGTAAGATCAATGTCTGAATTGTATCGGTAATTTCCTATGGCACGGGATCCATAAATTATACACTTTTTAATTGATGGAAACAGATCAAGCACATTTCTGATTTTTTCGACAACTTCATTTTTCAAACCAAAATTATTCATTCTGTATATTTTTGAATTCCAACATTTTATTTTCTAAATCCTTGAAAAACATAAAATAGCTTGATGTAATTTTTAAGGAAATATCCTCAGCAATTTCTTGATTGTAAGTGTGAGAGGATTGATTTCGGCTTTTAATCATTTCCATCCAAGCGTCTCCGTCCTTAATAATCCCTTGACGAAAAGCTTCCCTTTTCGCATCTCTGGAACCAGTAATTTCGGGATTTCCTTGATTTGCAAAATAATCTTTGAGCACATTCCAAGCTAGCTCGTGTGTGAATTCGAAAGCTTGAATCAATCCCTGTTCTTCTAAGTCAGAAAGGTTTCTTTCTTCCGAAAGCTTAACTGCATGCTCGAGTTGTAGGAGAGCTTTTGAAAAATTTTTGAGCCTTTGGTGCCAGCGAATCCGTATTCATAGAGTTAAGTTAAAGTTTTATCCAGCAAGTTCCCAAAAGAATCAACCTCATTAACATTGGAGCCAAGAAACAAGAGAAAAAAATGTAAGTAGTTAGTAGTAAGACGTAAGTAGTAAGAGTGTTCTGTCCACCGTTGACCAATTAACCATTCATCATTCGTTTTTCAGTGTTCAGTGTTCAGTGTTCAGTCCCAGTTCAACAGTTATCCAGTTCAACGATTCAACAAAAAGTACAAAATAAAAAATACAACCACCAGGCTCAGTCGCTTGCCCGCCGAGGCGGGAACCCTAAACCCTTAACAATTAACCCTTAACCAATTAGCCCTTAACCAATTAACCCTTAACCAATTAACCCTTAACAATTAACCCTTAACCCAACTTCGCCAAACTCTCCTCCAAAGTCTTAATCTTAGCTTCAGCATCGGCCTGCTTTTTACGCTCCATTTCTAGAACTTGGACGGGGGCACCCGCCACAAACCGCTCATTGCTGAGCTTTTTCATGACAGAAGCTAAGAATCCTTGAGTGTATTCGATTTCCTTTTTGAGATTGGCTTTTTCCTCTTCCACATTGATGGAATCACCCATTGGCACAAAGCATTCATCGGCTTTCACCACGAAACTCATCGCATTTTCAACCTTTTCGGCGAAGCTTAAGGAAGACAAGTTTGCCAGCTTGGTCAATACAGATTCAAAACCTGCATAAACCTCCGGATTCTTGGTGTTAATGCTCAATTCCAGCGTTTCTTTGGGCGACATTCCCTTTGATGCTCTGAGGTTTCTTACTTGCGAAACCACCTCAAAAACCTGAGCGGCTTCCTCAATGATTTTCGTGTCAAAAGCTTTTGTATAAGGCCAAGAGGCCAAAATTAAGGATTCTTGAACCGATCGTTCCTTGATTTGGTGCCAAAGCTCCTCCGTGATAAATGGCATGAATGGATGGAGGATCTTGAGAATCTTCTCAAAAATCCGAATCGTTTGGTCATAAGTCACCTGATCGATCGGATGCTGATAAGCAGGCTTGATCATCTCCAGATACCAAGAGCAGAAGTCATCCCACACCAACTTGTAAGTCGCCATTAAGGCATCGGAAATTCTGAATTTCTCGAAATGCTCATTTATTTCTGTCAGCGCTTGGTTGAATCTGCTTTCGAACCATTCGATGCTGGAAGCATTGGCAGATCCGTACAGGCTTGGATCGATTTCCCAGCCTTTGACCAGACGGAAAGCATTCCAGATTTTGTTGGAGAAGTTTCTTCCTTGCTCTACTAGCTTGTCATCGTAAGGCAAATCATTTCCCGCAGGGGAGGAGAAAAGCATCCCCGTTCTCACGCCATCCGCACCGTACTGAGCAATCAGTTCCAGGGGATCGGGGGAATTGCCCAAGGATTTGGACATTTTTCGACCGAGCTTATCACGTACAATTCCTGTAAGGTAGACGTTTCTGAAGGGCTTTTCACCCGTGTATTCATAACCAGCTATGATCATTCGAGCCACCCAGAAGAATAAAATTTCCGGTGCTGTCACCAAATCATTGGTAGGGTAGTAGTATTTCAGTTCTTCATTCGGCTTATCGGTGGTAAATACATCCGTATCAAAAACCGAAATCGGCCACAGCCAAGAGCTAAACCAAGTATCCAAGACATCTTCGTCCTGCTTGAGGTCGGCAAGTGTGTAATTTGTGCCGAATTGTGAATTGGCCTGGGCCAATGCTTCTTCTGCCGTTTTTGCAACTGCATATTCACCATTTGGAAGATAGAAAGCAGGAATTCGATGTCCCCACCAAAGTTGGCGAGAGATGCACCAATCACGCACGTTCTCCATCCAAGAGCGGTACATGTTCTTGAATTTTGGCGGATAGAGTTGAATCACATCATCCATCACCGAACTCAAAGCTGGCTTGGTGATGTCCTCCATTTTGAGGAACCACTGCAGCGAAAGCTTCGGCTCGATCACTGCATCAGTTCGCTCGGAGTGACCGACGTTGGATTTGTAATCCTCGATTTTCTCCAGTTGATCAGCTTCTTTCAGGCGTTTCGCAATCATCTTTCGGGCCACAAATCGATCTTCACCGACCAGGATTTGCGCTTTTTCATTCAGCGTTCCGTTGTCATTCAGGATGTCGATGACTTCCAGTTTATGTTTTACTCCGAGTTCGTAGTCATTGATATCGTGTGCTGGAGTCACTTTCAGGCAACCCGTACCAAATTCCATGTCCACGTATTCATCCTCGATGATCGGAATAGCTCGATTGATCAGTGGAATGATGGCGCGTTTTCCTTTGAGGTGTGTGAATCGGGGATCGTTTGGATTGATGCAGATTGCTACATCGGCCATGATCGTTTCAGGGCGAGTCGTGGCGATGGTCAGGAATTGATCTTCGGATCCTTCGATTTTGTATTTGATGTAATAGAGTTTCGAAGCGATTTCTTTCATAATCACTTCGTCGTCCGAAAGGGCAGTTTGACCTTTTGGATCCCAGTTGACCATGCGGATGCCACGGTAGATTTTTCCTTTTTTATGCAAATCCACAAATACAGAAAGTACGGCATCGCTGAGTCCGGGATCCATGGTGAATGCAGTCCGGTCCCAGTCGCAGGAAGCACCCAGTTTTTTGAGCTGTTCGAGGATAATTCCCCCGTATTTTTCTTTCCATTCCCAGGCATACTTCAGGAATTCCTCACGGGAAATAGACTTTTTGTCTATTCCCATGTCCTTGAGCATGTTGACTACTTTGGTTTCCGTGGCGATGGAAGCGTGGTCAGTTCCAGGAACCCAAAGCGCATTTTTTCCTTGCATTCTGGCGCGACGGATGAGGACATCTTGGATGGTATTGTTCAGCATATGGCCCATGTGGAGCACGCCGGTGACGTTAGGCGGAGGAATGACGATGGTGTACGGTTCCTTGCTATGGTCAATCTTGGAGGAGAAAAGCTTGTGCTCCATCCAGTAAGCGTACCATTTGGCTTCGGCGGCTGCCGGTTCGTATTTGCTGGCAATAGACATACTCGGGGGTTTTTTCGAAGCTGCAAAAATAGGGGAAAAAGGCCAAAAGGCCTTTATGGAATCGGAATGGGTGGAAAGAAAATGGCATTTAACCATTAAGTTCATTGAGAGAATTTAGAAAGCTGAGTCAAGCTATGCTTTGGAAATTGAGCGCTGAGGATTTCTTAAACTAAATGCCCTTAATTTTCTTAATGGTTAAAATTAAAGATTAGTCTATTTGACTCAAAAGATTCCTCCGTTGTCCTGCTTCTCCAGAAGCTGGACTTGAATACCAATTCCCAGTCCTGGTTATGCTGCTTTTCCGAAAGCGCATTTAGTATTAATGGTAAATAGTAGGATATCCGGCGTCAGGAGACGCAGGACAACGAGAATTTTCAAACCATTAAGGCATTGAGAGAATTAAGTAGGAAAAATTCTGGTGTCCCCTTTTTGATTCACGCCAAGCCGCATAAGGTGCAAAGAGTATTTGATTCTTTGCTTCGTTGTCCTGCTTCTCCAGAAGCTGGACTTGAATACCAATTCCCAATCATGGTTATGCTGCTTTTCTGAAAGCGCATTTAGCATTAATAGTAAATAGTAGGATAACCGGCGTCAGGAAACGCAAGACAAAAATGGTTTATAAACCATTAAGATCATTGAGAGAATTAAGCACAGTGAATCAAAGCATTTGGAGAGAATTACAAAACCTTAATGTCCTCAATTTCTTAATGGTTATCAAGCCTTTTTATAGATTCCAAAGATTGCTTATCTGGATATTGTCTCGCTGTTGCAGCATTTGACCTGCGTAGATCAATTTAGATTCGGCGTGGGGAGCGACTTTTTGGAAATTTTTCAGGCCTTTGAGAAAATCATAATGAAATGTTTCCGAAGCTTTGATTTCAATAGCCATCAATTTTCCTTCTTTTTCCTGAAGGAGATCAACTTCGTTTTGATTTGTGTCCCTCCAAAAATAGCAGGATGGCTGCCTTCCATGATTTAGCTCGTTTTTTATAATTTCTGTGATTATTAAATTTTCAAATACCTGTCCACGAGCGAAGTGTAGGTTTAAGTCACTAGATTTTCTAATACCCAATAAGTTACAGAGAACCCCAGAGTCGTAGAAGTAAACCTTCGGAGTTTTCAGGATTCGTTTATTGAAATTTTGATAAAATGCGGGAAGTCTGAAAGCAACAAAGGATGCTTCCAGTACGCCCAGCCAAGAATTGATTGTCTTATTATCCAAACCTAATTCATTCGAAAAACCACTTTGGTTAAAGAGTTGGCCTGTTCTTCCTGCGAGAAGTTGAATGAATTTCTGAAAGGCTGCTAAATCTTTGATATTTAAAATCTGCCGAACATCCCGCTCCAAATAGGTCTGAATGTAATTTGGATAGAAGTCAGCCGGATCTATGTCAAATTGATATTTACGTGGATATCCTCCTCCAACGGCTAAGTCTTCCCATTTACTGACACTCAGATCAGTTTCCAGTTCTTTTAGAGAGAAAGGCAAAAGATTTAGCATTGCGACTCTCCCGGCTAGTGACTGCGTAATTTGGGAAGACAGAAGGAAATTTTGCGAACCTGTAAGAATGTATTCTCCTGGTCTATTTTTCTCGTCAGAAATCACCTGGAGGTAGGAAAAAAGTTCAGGAACCCATTGAATTTCGTCCAAAATAACACCCTTTTGGTAGCTTTTTAAAAACGCTAACGGATCAGATTTAGCAAATTCCCTGTATTCAGGCAGTTCCAAATTGACATAGTCGTAGTTTGGTTTAAGCAGTTTTGCAAAAGTTGTTTTTCCGGATTGTCTAGGACCTGTGATCGCCAAGAATGGAAACTTGGACAAAAGTGTAGTGGCTTTATCTTTTAAGAGTCTGTTAATGTAGTTCATTATATGAAATCTAGGAATTCAATTCCTAAAATTCATAAAAATAATCTTGAGTTCCAAACTCTCAGTTGACTAACTTGAACAAAAAAAGACCGACGATATCGCCGGTCTTTTCAAATTAATTGAAAGAAGGATTAATTTCCCTTGTACTGATCCCAGCTAAGTTCAGCCTGTGGGTGAGGGAATTGAGGGAAGATGGTGCCTCCATCGAAAGAAGTAGGAATTTCATTCAATCGGTTATAGCGACGAGCATCTATCCATCTGTGTCCCCAAGGTTCCGCCCAAAGCGAATATCTTCTTTGATATAAAACTTCATTGATCAGAGCTGCCTGAGTAGTTGCCCCCGTGTAAGGGCCAATACCTGCGGCAATTCTGATGATGTTTATTGCCTCTACAGCTTGCGTAGTCTGATTTAGGTTAGCATGAGCTTCAGCTTTCAACAAGATCAATTCCTCATTTCTGATGAATGGAATAGAAGTCGTATTGGTAGGCCATCTGGCATCCTGATGGGTACCTACCAAAGCTCCTGCATCAGTAGTGACAGTGACGGGAGTCGTTCTACGAAGGAATTTGGTACGAACTCGAAGATCCCCGGCAGTAGTATCTCTTAGCACAGAAGGATGCACCACGATAATGGTATTTACTGCGGCATTTGGAAGATAAAATATCGGATTAAATATATCAGGAGCAGCACCGTAAGGATGCGAAGGGCCCGCATTGAGATTGCCATTCAAGTTCATAAACGAAGCATCCAAAGCAGTCAATACACCTTGCCAGTCTTTTCTGTAGGCATTTAGTCTAGCGGTGATTGCCCGATTGACTTGACTCAAGCCTGCAAATGTGTTAAATCCATTAAATCCCCTTGTCAATGTGAAAGGGAAATTTCCAGCACCGGCAGCGACAAGTTCCGTATTTCCTTCATCAAGGATGGTTTTGATTGCATCCAGAGCCTGTTCATAAGGAACAAAGGGACCGGGATTTAATGGGTCTTTGACATCAACACGGATTCCATTTTGGTAAACGAAATTAGCTGGAATCATAAACTGGAATCCTTGAATGGTCTTGGCAAAACCGCGAACAGCACTCTTGGAGGTCTCTGGAATCAAAGTGGTGTTTGCCGCTGCTGTAATTAATACATCAGCTTGCTTGACCGCCTGGTAAGGTGCTGCCCAAGATCCCCCTCCTGTAGTACCAAAGCCAAAATATGCTCTGTCGGGTACACGTCCATTTTGTCCCAACCAATCGGTTTGGAATCGTGGATCGGACGCATTCAAATACCAAACTTCTCTTCCGAAGGTATTCCAAGCTTGAGAAATATTGGTCACATATCCTCGGTGTCTTGACTCCAGTCCCGTGATCAAAAACTGGATTTGTTGAGGTGTGGCATTATTCGATACAGATCCAACCGATGGGTTGTTAGGATCGTCTATCGTGTCTAGTTGCAGCGGATTACAGCTGGATAAAATTGCGGCAGTAATCAATGCTGAAGCGAAATAGTTTCTTAGATTTTTCATGATTAGGCCGGTTTAGAAATCAACAGTTATGTGGAAAAACACACGTCTGGGTGTTGGGTATGGAGCTATATCCACGTTATTGGCAATAGCTTGTGCCCCAAAGGTGGAAGTTTCAGGATCATAACCTTCGTATTTTGTGAAAAGGAAGGCGTTGTTTACCGAAGTGCCTACACGGACATTGGAAACTGAGGAACCAAACCATTCGGAAATGGTCGTCTTAGGGATGGTGTAATAGAGGCCGATTTCTCTGATTTTCACAAAACTTGCATCCTGAACCCAGCGTCCTGCATTATTAAATGGTGCAGGTGGTCTCTGACGTCCATTTGGAATTCCGTCTCCGTCATCATCATCAAACCAACCCTTCGTGGTTCCTCCACTGTCATTCAAGAAAGAGGTAAGATTGATGTTGTCTCCGCCTTTTTTCCAATCGACCAAGAATGAAAATTCAAGTCCCTTCAGTAGGCTGATTGTATTAAAGAATGACATATTGAACTTAGGTTGAGCGTTGCCCCAGAAAGTAAATCCACCTGGATTTCCAGGGACAGCCGGTGAACCTACAATCGTAGTGGGAGAAAATCCTTCTGCATAAAGGAAGGTGCCAAGTCCAGTTCCGAAAGCCCCAGCGATATAGGTAGGAATTCCCAATCTGGTCATTAGAAGTTCATTTTTCCAGTACATTACCCGGCTAAACCAACGGAAATTAGCCGTCTGAATTGGAGTACCCGAGATGGCTAATTCAATCCCTTTGTTTTCAAGTTCTGCTTCATTGGAAGGCGTTGTATTTACACCAGTAGAAGGAGAAAGGTTAAGGTTTTGAATGTTGTTCTGCGTTGATTTAATGTAGTAGGTTGCTTCTACGGCCAATCGGTTATTGAAGAAACCTGCATCGATTCCAAATTCGAGTTCTTTGGCTGTTTCAGGCAAAATCAATGTATTTCCGATTTGGGTGCTTACTACTGATCCAAGAAGTCCGCCGATATTCGTGCCACCCAAAGGAGTAAATGTGGACCCGAAGTTCACTGGTCCTGCAGTTTCTCCGTAAGCGATTCTTGGCTTAAATTGGTTCATGAAGCCAACATTCCAAAAATCAAAGTTGGCTATGTTAAATGCGACTGAGGCTCTTGGGAATGCATAATACTGATCCGGAGTTCCGTTAAGTGTTGATTTATCCCATCTTACACCTAGTGTTCCTATGATTTTATCCTCCCAGTTTGCTTCTTGCTGAAGGAAAATTCCAGCATCCTGAATTCTACTGCTAAATTCCTGATTGATTTCCTGGATCGCTGCTTGCTGCAAATTTTGCTGACCAGGCACCAAACCTCTACCTCGATTGAACAAAGAATTGTTTGCAAAATCCAATCGAACCAAACCCGCAGAGCTATTCATATTCACAGATCCCAAATTCCAATTGTAAACCAAAGCAGCCTGGAAATTGGTATTGAAACTTTCCTGTTTTCCTTTCAAAACATCACCAGGATTGGCCTGCGCTCTTTGAAACTGCAAGAATTCAGGAAGATATACCAATGAGGTATTTTGCAAATAATCCAATCCTCCAGAAAATGTTGCCTTCAGAAAACTTTTCTCTGTTTTCAATAAGTCAATATCTAGAGTGAACGCTTGAATGAATCTATTGACTAAGGTATTGTTTATCGCATTATCGGTGACCGCCACTGGGTTATCTGAAAAATACGGGTTGTTTGGATAAGTTCCGTCTGCATTTCTTCTCAGATCAAAATAATTTGGAACATAGGCAATAGAATAGCCGATCGATGCTCCGGTGTTATTTTGGTTTCCGGTGAATCCTCTGTCAGTGGTCGAGCGAATGTAGTTTGAAGAGACCCCAAGTTTAATTCTATTTGAAATCTTTTGATCGATGTTGGCACGAATGGAGTAACGGTTGAAACCGGTATTTTTAACAGTTCCCTCTTCATCTGTGATATTTCCGGAGACAAAGAATTTTGTTTTATCCGTTCCACCGCTCACATTGATCCGGGTGTTCAATAGAGTTGCTTGATTGTTGTAGAAGTAGTCTTCATAATCAATGAACGTACCGCTGGATTGAGCTGCTCTGAACCGTTCTAATTCAATAGGTCTTCTGGACTCTGGATAAAAGAAGTTGATTTTTTGTTCACTCCAATTATCAACTCCCAATAATCTGAGAGGTTGAGCAAAACCAACATCCTGTGAAAGTGAAACTGTAGTTTTTCCTTCCTGACCTCGCTTCGTTGTGATAATGATTACGCCTGCGTTAGCACGGGTACCATAGATTGCCGCGGCGGATGGACCTTTTAGGATTTCTATCGTCTCGATATCAGCAGGGTTGATATCAGCAAGTCGGTTGGAGCTATCATCTTGGTTGCTGGCTCCTGCACCTGATACTGTAGCTCTTCCTGATCGCTGCGAAGCATTGCTGATGTACACTCCATCTACGATGATCAAAGGCTGTGAGGCACCTGACAAACTTGAGATACCTCTAAGTTGAATGGAAATACCTCCGCCTGGAGCACCACCGTTTGATCGAATCGTTGCTCCCGGTACTTTACCATAAAGGGCTCCGTCTGTTGTTTGGATTGTTGTAGTTCCTAATAGGTCTCTTGCCGAAACAGAGGTAACTGCATTGGCAAGATTACTTCGCTTGACAGAAGTCGCAAGACCTGTTACAACTACTTCTTCAAGATTGGTAGCGTCTTGTTTTAGCTTGATATTTAGGATACTTACTCCTGGAGCTACGTCCACATTTTGAGTAAGAAAGCCAATCGAGGAGAATACCAACGTTGCCGGATTATTATTGGGCAAAGTGATCGAAAATCCACCATCAAGGTCGGTAATCGTGCCTGTGGTAGTCCCTTTTAGCAAAATACTGGCGCCAATTAAGGCATCTCCAGTCCGTTCATCAGCTACTGTTCCGGAGATAGTGTATTGGGCATGAGCCCAACCCACAGATCCCCACAGGAACGCAAGTGAGAGGATTGTTTTGTAAAGTTTGAACATAGGATAAAGAATATTTGGTTTAGACTAATTTCTTAAAAAAATTCAAACGAAGTATACTTTATTAATGAAATCAGGTGAAAAAAGTTTTAAAGGGGTTAATGACTGATAAATTGCATTTTATCAATTTAAAAAGTGGGCTATACAAAAAAAAAAAAAGAGGGAGAAAATCCCCCTCTCTTCTAAATTGCTCTGATTTTTAGTATTTCTATTTCTTAATCATCGGCAATACAATTCTGCTCTCCATTTTTCTTCCATGATGAATGGAGTTGGTGGCGATTTTGCCTGTTGTTTCATCGTAATTATTTCCACCCGTATTCATATTTCTGTCGAATCTCGGGAAGTTGGAGCTGCTTACTTCGATTCAGTTGTTATGCTCGCCTTGAACTTCATAGGTGCAGTTAAGAAACTACGAGTAGAGGGGTGAGTTGTTACTTAAACCTTATTAGATCAAACTGGGATTGGTGAGGATAAAAGTTTTTCTTCGACCACCACGATGGATCTACTGAATTTTTAGATTAATAGAGAGGGGAGATTGAAAAATATTCTTAACTAGGTATTTTTTAATTAAATCAAAATCCCTTTCTTTAAATTTAAATATTGATTTCAATTAAAAATTCTTTTGAGATCGATTTTGATCTCAATTCAGCCATCAGCTAATTATTTGAACTTAAAAAATTATGAAACTTGAAAGAATCTTAGAAAAACTCAGTTCAATTGAGAAAAATTCGTTCATTAAAATAATTGACACCATAATTTCAAAGAATAAAGAGAAGGCTAAAGACGCTGAAAAAATTCTTTTGGACACTAGCAGAGGGTTGAAGGCTGCAGACAACCAAATGGTTGCAAAAATTTTTGAACTTACAAAAAAGGAATTTAGGGAGCAACTCATGGTTGAGTTTCAAGAGGTTTCTTCTCAGTTGGATATTTTAATAGATATTATAACTCGGGACGGTAATTGTATTATGAAGCTTGATTGGTTTGCTCGGTTGTATGAGCAGGAAATCCAAAATATTAAATCCAAAACTAAGGAACTTGCTTTCGAATTTGAAAATGAAAAGTCGGATTTGAGCGATATGCGAAAGCGTGATTATAGGATTTATAAATCTTGTTTGTCAATGGCCTATCATAATGATCATTTAAATAATAGAGAAGCAAAAATCACCCAAGATGAATTGTCCATTATTTTGACTTTGTCAAAGGAACTAGAACTCTCTCAAGAGGAGGTTAAGCTCATTAATTATTCCATAATACCAGTTAAAAAATTAGAAATAAATGATGTAATAACTCAATTGAAGAATATTGGTGTTGTTTTTTATTCTAAAAAAGAAAATTTGATTTTTATTGCGGACGAAGTAGTTCGTGTTCTTAGGAAAATTCGAAAGAAAGATGTTGCAGATAAATATTATAGGCGAACTCTAAAGCTATTGAGAGAGCCAGTGATTAACCTAATTGCCAAGAAACACAACATTGATAGGAAAATTACTTATTCCCAAAAAATAGAAGAAATTATTAAAGAGGGTGTGTCATTTACTGAACTTCTTTTGAATGATATATACAAGGAGGGTAGTTCATTGACTGAAAAGAAAAAGACTTTGAATGAGCTTTGTGAGAATGGGTTGCAAATCCCAAACTTAAGAGGAAGTACATTGCAAGAAAAGATTGATAGCCTTGTTAATTTTTTTGAAGGAATTGAAAAAGATGAAAAAGTTGGAATATCAATCGATGGATATGAAAAGCTACTTACAGAATTAAATAAATCAGTTCCTGGTTTAAATAAACAAATCAAATCCCAATTTCAATTTCAAGAGGATTATGTATTGAAAGCAGATTTTTTGCTAAATTTTAATATTAAGCCAAGAGATATTCTAGACTTATTGGAAAAAACTGATCTAGATAAGTTTAAAAAAGAAAACGGAGTTAAGCACCGTGGAGATGATATCTTGAATATTCTGGAGCATTATAAGGATACAGAAAATCTTTATTTAGAGAATTATGAAAATGTAGGGTATAGAAACTATAATTTGCTTAAAGAAAATGGGATTGAAATAAGAGAAAGCGAATTAGGACTGAAGTTTGAAGAGCTTACAAAAGTAATTTTCAAAGGTCTTGGCCTAAATGTGGATGATCAACTGAAGAATTCTATTAATACAAATAAGGATATGATGGATATACTCATAAACTTAGGGAATAACGAAATCATAATTATTGAATGTAAAACTAGCAAAGAAAGTGGTTATAATAAATTCAGCACTGTTTCTCGTCAATTAAAATCTTATCAAAATGTTGCACTAAAAAACAATTTGAGAATAGTAAAAATACTTTTGGTTTCGCCTGAGTTTAGTGATGATTTTGTAATGGACTGCGAGATGGATTTGGAAATGAATTTGTCGCTTTTAACCGCCTCTTCATTGCTCAAAATTCATGACGCATTCAAGAACTCAAAGTATCAGGTATTTCCGCATGTACTTTTTAGAGATGTAATTATTAATTCTGAACGAATTGTCAAGGCGCTTAGTAAATAGAAAAATATAATAATTGACTTAAACAGTTCTATTTTATTTGTTTAGTTTATTTAAAATTTTATCAATTTTTTGTTCTAAATTTTCCATTTTAATTTCGAGTTCATCATTGTTATCACTTACCATCGCATCAACAAATATTGAGTTTACGAGTGATAGCCCTAAGATCCCTCCACTCAAGACCACAAAAATGAAGTAGATATATGTAAAAAACGATTTGATTGGTGAGAGATTACTTGTGACTTGTTCTGGGATTTCAAACCAGCCTTCTATTGTAAATATTTTGAAAATGGAATAAAGTGAAATCATCGGATTTTCAAAATATTCGGGTGTTATTTCTTTAAATAAATAGAAAGAAAATATACCGACAATAAAAATGTATATCATAAACCCAAACATCACTATTATAGAGGCCTTTAATGCTCTTTGAATTCCCCTAATTAAATGATCTATACCTGGAATGAATTTTAGGAATCTAAATGATTTAAAAACCCTCATTACTCGAAAAACTAGAATAAAACTGAAATCAAAAATATCGGTACCTAGTATAAATGCTATTAATGCAGGTATGGATAGTAAAATTAATAAAAAGTCAAATCTGTTCCAATTAGTGTTAAAATATGACTTTCCAAAATGGTTTATTTTTACCGCTAATTCAAGAAGAAAAACAATCGTAACACCATTATCAATTAATGAAAGTGTGTAGTTATTCTTTTCTCCAAGATCAAATCCACTTATAAATATTATTACTGCATTGAGAATAATTAAAAACAGAATAATAAATTCGTTTAAAAATATTTTTTTTATCATAATAAGTTTCTTTTATCTCAATTCCCTAGGGCACTTATAAAGTAGTAAAAGGGAAACTTACGAAGCTTCCCTTTTTGTAATGAACAAATTTAAATTTCAACTTTTAGAATTTTTAAAACCCCCTTTTTCTGGGATTTATCCCCCAAAATTGAATTGGGAAATTGAGTGGTAGTTTGTTCTCGTCTTCGGTCTTCTGTCTCCCGTCTTCCCTCTCTTATTTCTTAATCATCGGCAATACAATTCTACTTTCCATTTTTCTTCCATGATGAATGGAGTTGGTAGCAATTTTTCCCGTTGTTTCATCGTAATTATTTCCACCGGTATTCATATTTCTGTCGAATCTAGGGAAGTTGGAACTGCTGACTTCAATTCGGATACTGTGTCCTTTTTCGAAATAGTTTGAAGTACTCATAGGAGTCATCTTAATTTCGTAAACCTTTTCGTTCTCCATCCAGACTTCCTTGTCATAGCCTTCTCGATAACGTACCCGCTGAATCGTTTCGTCAAGGTTGTATGCTTTACCGTCAGGATATACATCGATCAATTTGATGGTGACATCAGTGTCTTTCACATTGGAAGAGAGGTAAAGGTAACTTTCAATAAATCCGGACACTTCCACGCCTTCTTTCAAAGGCTCTGAGGTATAGACTAGAATATCGTCTCTCAGCTCCATTTCACTTTGGTCAAAGGAACCTCCGACGACAGCATTTCCTGTACAACAAACATTGCCGCCATAGGAATTAACCGGATTCATCGGGTCGTATTTGAAGGTGTCTTTATTGGCTTTTCGAGGTGCCTTTGCTATAAGTTTACCATTTCCGTTTCTGGTGTTGGCTTTTCCTTCGGAATCCAAAAAGAACGGGGTCATCACTGCTTCAGATGGAGGCCACACATCAGATGTTTGCCATTTGTTGCTGCCCATGGTGTAGTATGTCACTTTTGGCATTTTGGCGATGGTACCTTTTTCATCTTTTCCTTTAAGCCAAAGATCAAACCATGCAGTGATTACCTCATCGTAGTTCCACCTTGCATCTCCCACACTTCGCTCTCCGATTATGGTATTTTCAGTAGCTCGAGTATAGGAGCAGTGAAGTAAAGGAGCAATGATTAGATATTGATTGTCACGAGACATTTGGCTGACCGCATTTTGTCGAGCGTGATTATACAAGGCAATATTTGGCGAGGAAGAAACATCGTACCAAGAAACAAACCACATGGAAGGCTTGTCAAATTTCATGTCGTCATGATACAGACCCCCTTGAAACCATTTCGGATCGTTCGGTTTACGGGTGATCATTTCTTCATAGACACCCATAGGGCCATTGGCGGCTTTGATAATATCCATCACCGGTAAATGAGCCAAGCCTTCTTTCCAATCGACTCGTGGATACTCAGGAGCCATATCATAGAATCGCTGAAGTCTTAATAAATCCTTTTGCTCAATTCCGGCTTGAAGCTTTGGCGCCATCGGGTCATGCTGCGTACTGTAAAGCCACGAGGTGAAAAGCATCTGCCCTGCACCACCTCGGTACCAGTTGCCTTGCTCATTAAAATTTCCAATACGACCTACCCCTGCACCATATCCCTGAGGAACGAGTGCTGCTAATGCCGGATGCTCTAGAGAGGCCGCAGCCATTTGCCACTCAGCAGTGGAAGAACAACCCAAAAGTCCAATTTTTCCATTGCTCCAGGCTTGCTTAGACATCCACTCAAAGGCATCATAACTATCCGTCAGCGGTGTGCCGAGAATATCCCATTCTCCTTCGGAAAAAAATCTGCCTCTCTCATTTTGTACCACGTAAGCATACCCTTTTTTTACCCATTCCATTGCAGTCTGTAGCGTTCGGGTATTCATTTCTCCATTGCCGTAGGTGTTGAAATTGTAGGGAGTGCGGGAAAAAACCACAGGGACTGGTTGATCTCCTTTGGGACGGTAGATGTCTGTAGCCAGGCGGATGCCGTCACGCATCGGCATCATTACTTTTTGGTCAACGATTGCTACTTCTTCCAGCTGTACCAAAATCGGTTTTTCTTGGGAAAAAGCCTTTGGAGCAGTTGCCAAAAGAAAAATGGCAAGTAGAATTTTATAATATGTGTTCATTTGGGTTGGATTTAGAATTTCAAGATAAGAAGCCTGACTTATTTTAGTTTTTATTTTTTACAAATGGTCTATTGGGATTTTTTTCTTTTTCTGTCCCAAATCAACAATCAAGGTTTAGCTCCAGCACCTTTACACTTTTTTTACCGCAGATCGCAAAGTTCAGCAGCAGGAAAAGTTTGTGTTTTTTGAGATGAGTGCCAATTACCAGCTCTGGGGTAAAAATCTCGCGTAGATCAGGATCATTGGTCTTAGGTCTTTATTCCTCTTCTCTTTTTTTCTTTAACTGGCACAGAACACCGGTCATCTGACAATCCTTAAAGTGAGATTTTCAAACCATTTGGTAATTCGATTTTTGATTTCCCTCAATCGGGTTAAATTTGCGAGCTCAATAATTTTTGAACATGAGCGATAGCCCAATCCCCACCCTGAATTCTTGGGTGGAAGTACCTAAAAATTCCGATTTCTCGATTTATAATCTTCCGTTCGGCGTTTTCAAGAATAAGAAACTCAGCTCCAGAATTGGAATTGCTATTGGAGACAAAATTGTAGATCTGAGTATTTTGGATCAGGAAGGTTTTTTTGCAAATATGTTTTTGCCTGAAGGGATTTTTATCAAAGATTCCCTTAATGAGCTGATAGCTTTAGGGAAAGTTCAGACAAAAAAAATCCGTGAACGAGTACAAAGTTTACTTTTGGCTGATAATGGAGAGCTCCGAGATCACTCTGCCCGTGGGAAAGTAATGGTCACACGAAAAGAAGCCGAAATGCTTCTACCTGTGAAAATCGGCGACTACACAGACTTTTACAGCAGCATTGAGCATGCCACTAACGTGGGAAAGATGTTTCGTGATCCTGAGAATGCATTGCTTCCTAACTGGAAACACCTGCCGGTGGGTTATCATGGAAGAGCTTCCTCAATTGTGGTTTCAGGTACTCCAATCCACCGACCAAAAGGTCAATTTAAGGATCCTGATATGGAGGTGCCTGCTTTCGGGCCAAGCAGAAGGTTAGATTTTGAGTTGGAACTGGCTTTCATCACCGGAAAACAAACCAAGTTGGGGGATTCGATTTCCACTGAAGATGCCGAAGATTATATTTTTGGATTTGTGCTTTTCAATGATTGGTCCGCTCGTGACATTCAAGCATGGGAATATGTGCCATTAGGTCCATTTTTGGGTAAAAGTTTTGGATCATCAATTTCTCCTTGGGTGGTCACTTTGGAGGCTTTGGAATATTTCAGATCTGCTAATCCTATTCAGCAACCCGAGGTTCTTTCCTATTTGAAATGTGAAAAGGATCATAGCTTTGATATAAATCTTGAAGTGCTGATACAGCCAGATGGTAAAAAGCCATCGAAAGTTTGTACTTCGAATTTTAAAAATCTCTATTGGAATGTGGCTCAGCAGCTTGCTCATCACACTTCAAATGGCTGTAATATAAATGTTGGAGATATGATGGCTTCGGGCACTATCTCCGGACCTACAGATGATTCCCTAGGTTCTATGCTTGAACTTAGTTGGAAAGGGTCTCGGGCGGTGAAACTCGATGATGGTGAAGAGCGAAAGTTTATAGAGGACGGAGATACCGTTATTATGAAGGGCTTTGCAGAACGAGATGGAGTCCGGGTCGGGTTTGGCGAAGTAAGTTCCCAGATCCTTCCGGCAAAATAACTTACTTTAAAAAAGCGTATTTGGCCATGGATTAGTACTATTCGTGGGTAATACTTTTATTTTTTTGGCTTTTTATCTTTTTTAATTCTTACTTTGTGTAAGATGCTGACAGGCAGCTATTTGCAGATTAGTTGAATGCAAATGTTCTCAGGTTCCCGAAAAGCTTCGCTTTATTTTCTTGACGGGATTGTTGTTTTATTCTCTGACTCCGGTTTTTTTCCAACGGAGTGATTTTCAAATTCTCACTTTTCTTAAACCACACAAATCATGGCTAAAATCAAAAGCCTCTCAATCACAACGCCTATTTTATTCGCAGCTCCTTTCAAAAGCGAATGGGCACAGACCCCAATTGCCATCAATGCCCCACTGAGTTCGGGTGGATGGGAAGATGCGGGAAGTCTGAAATTTTCCAGAGGATTCGTCCTTGCAAAAAATGATGCGAGATTTTTATATCTCGCCTTGGATGTCATTGAAGACTTCGGCAATGATACCGGAACAAATGATTATTTCTGGCTGAGTTTTGACAAAAATCGAGATCGAGCTATCACGGCCAATCAGGACCTGAACTATGGGCTTTATCCCGGTCAGCCCAATAAGCTTGGAAAACAGCTTTACCTGGGTCCTGGAACTTGGACAGGCTTGTTGCCAGATTCCTCACTGAGTGAGGTAAGGCAAGAGTTTGGTACCAGTATGAACTCAGATGTGGCTCACCGGATTTGGAAATTCAAAATTGACCTTAAGGAAATCAATGTCGCACTTTCCTGGCCTCTGAGTACTCCATTCACCTACTTTGGTTTTCGGGTCAAATCGTCCAATCCGGCTTTTACGACCGATTTTCCTGCTAATTTTCATAAGGATTTCTCGAAACTCCGGCAATTAATCTTTTCAAGAAAGCCAGTTATTTCCCCTTCACTTTTGGGGCCTTTGATTGGTAGTGTGGGGTTGATTCCAACTACCAAAATTGATGCAACAGGAAGGGCAACAACTGATGCTGGTTATTTCGTCCCAGCTCAAAAAGCGGCCTTTGGTGGTACGCTAAATTTAATTGGGAATCGCTCCAAAATTCAACAACTTTGGACAGCGGGAATTAGAAAATACAAAGTTGAGATCACACCGCCCGGTGGAAGTGCTCAAAAATTGATTTCGAATTGGTCTAATTACCGATGGACAGGAAGTACCTATGCTTTGGAATCTTTTGCTCCCTCTTCTTTGGGCTTTTATGAAATGGCAAACCCTGGAATTGATTATTCCATTGATGACTTGTTGATTCAGTTTCCAACTTCTGCATTACTGCCTGGATTATATCAGATCAAAGTCACCTTTTATCAGCGAGTCGGTCCATTGGATGTGCCTAAGGATAATCAGACTATTGGTTTATTTATTGACAATCATGTACCTGCGGTCAATATCGACAGTATCAAGCATGGGACGAGCGAGGTTTCGGCTTGCGCGATTGAGTCGATAGGTGCAGCACCTGATGGGTTGAAGTTCCAAATCACTGCAAATGATCCTGAGGGAAATCTGCTTGCGGTCAGCTTCTACGCAACGTATGGTGCAGGCCTTTCGGTGGGCATTCATAGCGAAAGCTATTCATTGGCATTGGGACATTGGCAAGGATTCACTTCCAAAACAATCCCAGCTTCAGGAAACTGGAGACCACCTCAGTCCTGTGCTTACAGCTTCGTTGTCGTTGCTACGGCCCGTACCACTAATGGATATGGATATATCGGTCGTAATTCAACCCACCGTAATTTGACTTTGTTGCTAAGTTGATAGGCACTTACTTTTCTTTGGAAACACCGTCTGAGCTTCTCTTTGACGGTGTTTTTGTTATTTTCAGATTAACTTTAGCATGAGTTTCATGCGATGGAAAACTGGGAATTCCTTTCCTGGCCTTTTGTGAAATAGTAAATGTTTTCAAACTGAAAAATGGTAGAATTTTCCAAATCCAATAAAATACCGGTATCCTTTTCTTGGTCCGGAGGAAAGGACAGTGCTTTTGCCCTTTGGCAGCTTCAGAAAGATCAGCGCTACGAGGTAGTAAGGCTTCATACTACATTGGGAGAACAGACCCAGCAGGTTGGTATGCATGGAACATCAGTGGATTTGATAGAGGCTCAAGCCAATGCCATTGGATTGCCCTTGGATAAGATTTTTTATCGAGCCAGCGGGGATAATCAGGCCTATGAAAAGGCAGTCAATTCTTACCTCGATATTTTAGAGAAAATGGGAATAAGGCATCTTGCTTATGGGGATATTTTTCTGGAGGACCTTCGGAAATACCGTGAGGATAAATTAGCGGAAAGAGGGTTTGAAGCCCTGTTTCCATTGTGGGCAAGTGACACTGAGGTTCTTTCCAAAAATTTTATTGAGGCTGGGTTTAAGACTTCCATTTGCGCTGCCGATGCGGATTTGATTTCCAAAGAATGGGTTGGGAAGGACTTTGATTTTACGTTTTTGAAAAGCCTCTCCACACAAGTAGATCCTTGTGGAGAAAATGGAGAGTTTCACAGTTTTTGTTATGCAGGACCTATTTTTTCACATAGTCTAGTAGTCAAATTACAGGAGGTAATTAGTCAGACTTATGAAATTCCGCTGGAAAACGGTGAAAAAGACAAAAAGATGTATTGGTTTGCAGACCTTTGGATTTCTTAAGATCAGGGACGATTATTTTAATTATTTTTTATGGATATACGCAATTTTGCCAGTAGCCAAATTCTATTTAGTTTCACCTCGGCTTCGCTCGGTGTCCGTTAGTTTTGTTTTAATGGGAGGGGAGGAATATGCGGCGCAGCCGCATATTCCTCCCCTCCCCTAAACAACCAGAATCCGGAGGCCGAGCGAAGTCGAGGCCATTTTGATTTACTGGCAAAGAAGCGGATATACAGATTATTTTTTGAAGTTCCGAATAGTCATTTCTCACCTCTTACTAATTATTTCAAAAAGCTTCTCCGGCTCATCCGTAGTAATAAAGTTCACCTTGAGATCCAACAGCCATTTCATGTCCTCTTCGCTATTTACTGTCCAGGCATTGGTGGTCAGGCCGAGTTGTTGGGCTTCAGTGATCCATTCCGGCTTGAGTCTGAGAACTCGGATATTGTAATCGAATCCGAAAAAACCATCTTCTTTGAGCTGAGCTGGTGATTTGTCTCCTGTGAGGTAAGCCACATTTGCTTTAGGATCTGTAGCTATTGCTTTTTTTCCGCCTTCGTAGCTGAAGGTGATGTAATCCACCCATTTCTCAGCTTTGAGTTCCTGCACTGTTTTGACTGACATTTCACCCACTTTTTCACTTCGTTCTACGTTGATTCGAGAAGGCTTGAATTCTAAGATCAACTTGGTTCCCTGCTGTTTCATCCCTTCGGTAAGGTATTCTTTCAGCGTTGGGATTTTTTCTCCATTGGGCAAAGTTTTGGTCAAAAGCTGCTCATAAGTGGAGGTTTCAATATCCATACCCTGTAAATCATGATCATGATTGACAACCAAGATATCATCCGCTGTCATCCACACATCAAATTCCGATCCTTCGCAGCCTAGCCGAATTGCCTCTTGAAGTGAAGCGATGGAATTTTGAGGCAGTCCTTGCGCTTTCCAAGCACCACGGTGTGCGATGACTTTATTTACGTGAAAAGTGCTTTGAGCAGTACAAGAAGAAGAGAGAAATACCATTGACAGAAGTAAAAACAAAATCTTTCGCATAGTTGAAATGTCAGTTGGGCTTGAAATTTTACGCAAAATAGATAATCCTATTTAAGCCTCTGGTTCAAACCAAGAATTTCACAAAAACTTCATCTACTAAAACCCATTTTACCCCTTTGGATTTTCCGGAGGTTTAGAGCCAAATACTTTATAAAGTAGCCATCCAATTCCTAGTATAAAATGGAGAATGATGACAGCTACGATGATAATTACAAAGGAACTACTTGTCATTTTCGTTTTGTCTTGGCAGATGTTCTATATACTATCTCAGCACAAAATTCACAGATAGGGTAGCGTTCGAACTTCCGCCAACCATGATTGTAAATTCTCCCGGTTCCACAAGCAGATTGCCTTCTCCATTATAGAAGCCCAATTCTTCAGGACCCAGAAGAAATTCTATTGTCTTACTCTCTCCGGATTTGAGATTGATTTTTTGAAAGCCTTTCAATTCTTTCATTGGCCGGGTGAGTGATGAGAAATGGTCATTGAGATAGAGTTGAGCTACCTCCTCACCGTCGCGAAGACCGGAATTTTTTAGGTTCACTTTTACCCTCACCTGTTGGTTGGCAAGGGTCTCGACACTAAGTCCTGAATAGTCAAATTGGGTATAGCTTAAGCCAAATCCAAAAGGATAAAGCGCTTCATTGCTGACATCCGAATAATGCGACCAAAACACGATATCATCGCCAGGATTTGTTGGTCTTCCGGTGCTTTTTTGATTGTAATATAATGGCATCTGACCCACATTTCTTGGGAAGGACATGGGCAGCTTTCCGGAAGGATTATAGTCTCCAAAAATGACTTGAGCAATTGCATTTCCACTTTGTGAACCTAAGTGCCAGACTTGAATTACGCCTGGAAGATGTTCATCGGCCCAACTTAGATCCAATGGTCTTCCACTCATATTGACGAGGATGATTTTTTTATTTGCGAGGTAGACTTGTTCCAAAAGTTCCTGTTGTAAACCCGGAAGTCCCAATTGGGATCGACTTCTTGCTTCACCGGATTGAAAGCCATGTTCGCCCATCACTGCGATGACCACGTCCGCATCTTTCGCGGCTTGAATAGCTTGCAAAAATCCACTTCTGTCAGTGGTATTGATTTTTACTTCTTTCAGAAAAACAGGTGTCTCTGTCACCAGTTCTGCGCCTTTGGCAAAAGTGTATTGATTCTGTGAATGTGCTTGTAATCCTTCTAAAACTGAAACGGCACTGTTTGGCTCGGCCAACCCTCTCCAGCTTCCCAAGGGACTATCTTTGTCCGCTGCCAAAGCACCAATAACTGCGATTTTTAGCCCCGTTTTGGCAAGAGGTAGGAGCTTGTTCTCATTCTTTAGTAAGACGATTGATTTTTTTGCCATTTCTAAGACTCCTTTTTGATGATCAGGATGTCCCACAATGGTTTTCTCCCGCTCTTCATCGCAATATTTGTAAGGATCTTCAAAAAGCCCAAGTTCAAATTTCACCTTCAAAATCCGCCGTGCCGCATCATCAATCAATGATTCCTCGACTTCTCCGGATTCCACCAATTCTTTCAAATGCTTGACATAGAGATAGGACTCCATGTCCATATCGGAACCCGCAAGGACGGCGAGTTTTGCTGCGGCTTTTCCATCCTCAGTTACTCTGTGATTGACCATTTCAACGATTGATCCCCAATCTGAAACCACAAATCCATCAAAATTCCACTTCCCTTTCAGCAGGTCTCTTTGCAGGTAAGCATTTCCTGTAGCGGGAATTCCATCTAGGTCATTAAAAGAATTCATCACCGTTCTAGCACCTGCATCTATGGCAGCTTTAAATGGGGGCAAAATTACCTGATGAAGCGTGGTTCGGCTGATGTCCACCGTGTTGTAATCTCGACCGCCTTCAGAAAAACCATATCCCGCGAAATGCTTGACGCAAGCTGCCAAAGTCAAGGGATCGCTGAGATCATCTCCTTGGTAGCCGATGACTCTTGCTCTAGCAATTTGACTTGCCAAGTAGGTGTCTTCACCTGCCCCCTCCATTACTCGTCCCCATCGTGCATCCCGGCTGATATCTACCATGGGCGCAAAAGTCCAGTTGACACCCATGGCCGCAGCTTCCCGAGCCCCAATTTGGGAGGATTGTCGGATTGCCTCCATATCCCAACTTGCTGCCTCAGCGAGGGGAATCGGGCTCATGGTTTTCATTCCGTGAATCATGTCAAATCCTATGATTAAAGGGATTCCAAGACGGGTTTCTTCCACAGCGATTTTCTGCACTTTTCGGACTTCCTCGACTCCGGTGACATTGAGCATGGATCCCACCAGACCTTTTCGGAGGTTGTTGTATTTTTGAGATGCATCTCCAGCTGAGGGTGAAGGACCAGTCACATCCCAAAAACCATTGTATTGGTTCATTTGGCCTATTTTTTCCTCTAAGGTCATCAAAGAAAGCAGGCTGTCAACTCGGCGATCCAAGGTGGATTGTCCGATTCCCTGTTGGATTGTGGGTATGTTTATTGCCAAAAAAATCATTACAAACAGAAGTGTTTTTTGCATGGCTTTTGAGATTTTAGGTTGATATGGTCCTCAATTTCAATAATCTATCTTCCAAAATGGATGATAAAAATCAGTTTAAATGCTGATTCGTTTATTTTTTTTCTGATTATCCGCAATGACATCAGTGGCCGAATTTAATTTTGATTACACCTCGACTTCGCTCGGTGTCCGTTGGTTTCGTTTTGAGAGGAGGGGAGGGGAATTGGGGGGACCCCCCCATAAACCCCCCCCCAGTAAATATTAAAAAATAAGTTGGCGTGGGGGGGCGTTAATGGCGGCTCCCCCCCTTTCCCCTCCCCTCCTTGTAATTATTCAAGATTCGGTGGCCGAGCGAAGTCGAGGTCATTTTGTTAAAAGGAGATACTGGTAAGAAAGCGGATATACATTATTTTTTTTTAGCATAAGGTAATTAGATCGACTGAAAACAAAAAAAGCCAACCCGAAGGCTGGCTTTCATTTCTAAAAACAGAGATTTTCGATTTATTTAAATCCAATTTCTACTAAACCCGCATGGCTGATTTTGATCGCTTCCAATGGATCAAGTCCAAAAGTATTGTCTTGTTCTACAAGGTAATACTCCATTCCAGACTTTGCTTTTGCATCCAAAATTCGCTTGAAATCAATGTTTCCAGTTCCTACAGGTGCAAATTGACTTGAATCATTCATGTCTTTTACATGCCATGACTTGAAACGTCCCGGATACTTTTCAAAATAAGTTAAGGGATCAACTCCCGCTTTGGTCACCCAAAATAGGTCCATCTGATAGTTGACATAGGCCGGATCGGTATTATCCAGGATATAATCTGTTAATATCGTTCCATCTGCCATCGCAATGAATTCAAAGTCATGGTTGTGGTAAAGTAACTTCATCCCCGCCGCAGAGCATTTTTCGCCTATGGTTGTTAAAATTGCTACCAATTCAGCGGGAGTTCCTTTCATGCCCATTCCACTCGGACCAAAAGAAAACATCCCCATTGGAGGGACTGGAATTACAAAATATTCGATTCCTGCAGCGACAGAAGCAGCGATTTGCTGGTCTGCGTTTTCAAGTGTTACACCACCCATGTGAGTGCTTTTTGCCTGAAGTCCGAGAGAATCCAAATAGCTTTTGAAGGCTGCGGGCTCCATTCCATAAAACTTGCCATCGGCATATCCAGCAGCTTCAACATAGGCATAACCTGCTTCAGCTACAGCCTTTAGTGTTCCTTTGGGATCTTTACCCATGGCATCACGAACGGTATAGAGTGCAAGGCCTCCGAATTTTGCGGGCTGTTCAATTACAGTTTCTTCAGTTTTCTCGGTTTTAGTTCCGCAAGCAGTAAATCCGAGTGTGAAAGCCAAGAGAAGAAAAAGGCTAAGATTGGTTTTTTTCATAGTATGGTAAAGGTTTTGAATCTGAAAGATATCCAATTCCTTCCAAATACTAGTTAGAGACACTTTTATTGTCTCAACTGAGAGAAAATAGAAATTTGCATATCTTTTTACTTTCACCTAAATCCAAAAACCAACGGAAAGAGAAATACTACGATTGCTGTCCAAATCAAATAAACCGGGAGGTATTTAACCAAAACCAACCCTACATCTTCCAAAGGATTTTCCTTCAGAACAGTTGAAATCAGTTTTTTTGATACGAGTAGGAGATGGACCAGCATCAGAATATTCACTCCCAAAACAGCCATACGGTTGGGTGTAATTCCCCATTCCGAAATCCGAAAAGCGATCGCTGACAGCGCCACACCATTTACTATGATAGTCACCAAAGAAAGTAAAACCAAAATCCAGACTCCAGGACCGGATTTCTCTTCTTTGGAAGACTCTGCTACTGAAAAGAAAATCAATCCCATCACACCGATCAGTAGCATGTTGAAAAGCATGAGGAATTCTCGGTCGTTGTAGGGATCCTTGCCGGCATATACGATCGCACCAAGATAGATCACTAGCATAATCAAGACCAAGGGGCTGAAGATTTTTGCGATGATTGGCGGTACTTTATTGACCAATTGTGGGTTGGTTTGGGTCAGGTGAGTGGCTACCAAAGGTGCTGCTGCCAATCCAAAAATCATGATGTAATCGAAATAGAATTGAGTTATGCTAATTCCGATCAATGAGAATAAACCTACCGTTACTCCAGCCATTAAGGCTCCTGCTAGCAATAGAATGGCTCCCATAATGACCGCATCCCCATTGAAATTGAGGTAAGCAAGTCTTCGGGAAAGATCATTGATTTTTGTGCCTGAAAAAACAAAACCCAGCAATCCCCACAGCAAAAGTGGCAGGTGAATGCATGCCAAAATAAAGGTGTCGCTTTCCTGATTTTCGGGAAGTAGATTGATGTAAAGTGCTGAAACCAGAATTACACTGAAAGGAATAGCTAAAGACTTAATGGACAGGTTATTTTTCCAAGCAAAATAGGCCGTGACAAAAGGGAAAGCGATAAATCCCAAATTTCGGGGATAGAAGAATTCCTCATCTATAGAAAATATAGCAGGAAACTTTGCTAAAATACCAGCTAAAAGTGCTGCGACGATGACAAATCTCCATTCGCTTCGACTGCCCCAACTGATGCGGTCGGAATCGTAGTTTAACCTTTCGTGCCAGAACTCAGCCTGAACCTGACCTTTCAGTTGAGGATAAAGTAAACCAAACTCTTCCCTAAATTCAGACTTGTTTTTACGGTAATATTTTTCGAGTTGATTTGGATTATCCCAAATGGATTGGATGGATTCTTTCATAATAATGAGGGGTTGGTTTAAGATAAATATTTTGAAGGACATCTAGAGAAGGCTTATTTGGCCAAATTGAGTATAGGGTTTTCTTGCTGAGAAAAGTTTATTTTTCGGGAAATAAACATGGTTACGGCAAGGGAAATAAACAGACCAATACTTCCAATCAACAAGGCGAAATCCTGTTGCTTGACAATAATGAAGATGAATAGATAGAAGATGGAAAGTACGGATGAGAAGATTCCAGCTTCTTTCCAGTTGGAGAAAATAGAGCGGGAATAGAGACCAAGCAGAATTACAGTCGCACAGCTTGCTATCCTATAAGCGACACTAAAACCAAGATGTTCCGAAAGGGCAATCAACAATGTGTAATATAATATCAAGGCAAACCCAATGAGCGTATATTGAATGGGATGGATGTGTGATTTTGTGAATAATTCCATTAAGTATAAGGCAAGGAAACTTAATGTAATGATCAAGATTGCGTATTTGGAAGTTCGAGTACTTTGTTGATATTGATCGATTGGACTTACCAAAGACAGCCCAAATGCACTTTGACTTAAATCAGGAACATATCCTTCAAATTCCTGCCCAAATGGCCTGTTGAAATGTAGGATACTCCAGTTGCTTTCGAATCCCGAATCGGTGATCTTCCTAAATTCCGGTAGAAATTCCCCCTGAAAACTTGGACTTGGCCAATTCCCTGTCATGGAAAGATTTGTAGTTTTTCCGAGAGGAACAATGGAGAAATCTTTGCTTCCTTTCAAGATCATTTCGCCGAGAAATTCAAAGCCTGAATTGTTGGGGTCGAGCGAAATATTGGATACAAGCCCCCTGTTTTCTCCATTTCGTTCCGAAAATGGCTCCAAGACTAAGGATTTCTCATTCACTTTAAAATTTGGACTTCCACTTATACCTCTCAAATCACTAATGCCAATCATGATGCTGGCTTGATCCCAAAGTATGTTTTCGGTCTGAAGATTGAGTTTTGTTAATTCAAGTGAATCGAATTTTGCACCAAAAGTGAGAGTGTTTGTATATACTACCACATCAAAAATACCCCGGTGTAATAATTGAGCTTCTATATTTCCATACAAGTTTAATTCCTCGGGAAGGATGAATTTTATCTTATGCTCTTTTATTAGCTTCTTCTCACCATTCGTGATTATTTCTTTCAATTCGAAATAGGGCAACTTCAAGTAAGGGCCCATTAGCATTTGTTCCCGGGACCATTTTCCCCGAATATCTTCCTCCGCCTCTGTGAGTCGTCCCTGCCTTTCTTCGATCAAGTCTAAGGTGAATGATTGGGGAATTAACAATAGCAAAGCGATCGTGCCAATGATCAAAAGCTTGATGCTTGCAGATTTTGCTAAACCCAAATTGGCGGGCTTTGAAGTGGGGATTTTTGAATTTTGATCCATTCGATGGGTGGTTTAAAATTTAAAATTGAAAGTACTTTGATTTTCAAAGTAAATAGAGAAATTTTTTTAGTTTTTGTTTTGGTTGATCAGATTTTCCAAGAAATCCAGATGCGACTGAAAGGCCTTTCTTCCAGCTTCGGTAGCCAGATAATTGGTCAGAGGCTTTCTCCCTAAAAAGGTTTTTTCCACCCGGATATACTCGGCATTTTCCAAGTTTCGAAGGTGCGAGGCCAGATTGCCGTCGGTAACTTCCAGAAGGTCTTTGAAGGAATTGAAATCAAACCGCTCATTGACCATCAGGACAGACATGATACGAAGTCGGACCACGTTCTCAAAGGCTTTATCGTAATTCCCTTTCACGTTATCGGTCGTATTTGTAGTACATCATCGATCCATAGACTACATGCAGGACTCCAAATCCAATAGCCCAAGTGATCAACCCGTATCCGGGGAAGAATGCTGAAATTAGACCTAGAATTAGCTCTCCATAACCTAAGTATTTGATATCACTTAGTGTAAACTGGGATGCATTGATCAATGCCAAACCATAGAAAATCAAAGTTGCCGGTGCCACCACAATCAGATAACCTCTGAGAACCAATGCTAAACAGAAAATCCCCCCAACCAGTACCGGAATAAATAAGGCCTGCAAAAATCGCTTTCCGGCAGGAGTCCAAAGGTTGGTTGCCAGTCGCCGACTCTTCTTTTGACTGAGAAAATAGGCTGTTCCCACCGAAAGGGCCAAAATCACCAGTGCTAACGTAATGAGTTTTGCGAAAACTTGACCATCATCGACAAAGGTGGTTCGAAACCCAAAAGGTGGATTCGGGAAATAGATCCAGTAGTAAGATAATGCTGCTGCGAGGAGCGCATAGATTCCCGCCAGTACTCCTGCTAGTCCACTCAGCGAAAGGAAGCGAGTGCTCCGCTCCATCATGGATTTGATTTCGGCTAATTCCTGTTCCGGTTTCTTCATAGTTAAAAGTACTTTGAAAAACAAAGTAAATCAATTTTTTCGAAATTGATACTTCGGAAAAAAAATATATGGATATACGCAATTCTGCCAGTAGCCAAATTCTATTTAGTTTCACCTCGGCTTCGCTCGGTGTCCGTTAGTTTTGTTTTAATGGGAGGGGAGGAATATGAGGCGCAGCCGCATATTCCTCCCCTCCCCTAAACAACCAGAATCCGGAGGCCGAGCGAAGTCGAGGCCATTTTGATTTACTGGCAAAAAAGCGGATATACAGAAAAAAATAAATTGCATAATCTTAATTCTTGATTATGTGTCTATTCCAAATACTGGAAATGCACATGGTATAAGTGCAGATTAGAATGTTAAATAGATTCTGATGCAAAATTATTTGAATGAGACTTTTCAACTTTTAGGAAGAGTTTCTCTCGCCTGGATACCAAATTTTAATCCATCTCATTTGCCTTAGTATGGGAATTTTCTTTATCAGTGTGTAGGGGTGCTACCCAGTTAGAAATACCCAAAACCGCCTTATAGCATGATAGAGCCATAAGGAACAATAGTTGTTTAAGTCATAGTATAAATTAAACCAACTACATTTCTTATGAAACCTAGTAATCAAATTCAATCCATCTCTTCAGTGAGATCATCCATGATCAAAAGATCAGGTGCTATTCTCCTTTCTACATTTTGTTTACTTGGGATGACATCGTGCAACAAGGATGACAATGAACCAATTATCACGACTATCAGTCAGCAAGACAGAAATTTTGCAATTTCTTCTTCTCAATTCATCAACGCGCAGCTTGCGTTTAGTCAATTGGCAAAAGAGAAAGGCAGTGATGCCTTAATTGTTGAGTACGGGGAAATGATTTTTGTGGAAAACACCGCTACTAAAGCCGAGCTTACAGGGATTCTGGACACCAATAAAGTGGAAATGTCAAATGTAATCACTACAGAAATGCAGGCTAAGTACGATGAGCTTGCGTTATTGCAAGGAACCGCTTTTGATAAGGCATACATCGATTATCAAGTCACTGAATTGAATAATTCTATCTCGATGTTTGAAAATCAAGTTTCAAACGGTCAGAATTTTACAATCAAAGGATTTGCTGATAAAACCTTGTCAGCTGTGAAATCCAATAGAAATAGAGCATTGATTATCAAAACAAAAGTGGATATAAAAAATATCTAATCCATTTTCTCTAAAAAATCAAAGCCGACTTCTCGATTGGGAAGCCGGCTTTTTTGTGGTAGGGATATCTAAAAAAGCATAGGCACAAACTGCGTAAGGTATACTCTCCAGTTTCTCCAGATATGGCCGCCTTCGCTTTCCACATAGGTGTAAGGCATCTTCATGGCATCAAGTTTAGCACGATACTCTTTGTTGGCTTCGTAGAGAAAATCAGATTTACCGATTGCGATCCAGTAAAGTTTGTAGCCATTGTCCATTTGGGCTTTCAAAGTCTTGTCAAAATTGCTATACACTTTGCCAGTAGCATCTTCCCTTGGCATAATTGCAGCTGAAAATAAACCCATGTAATCAAAGGTATTCGGATAGTATCTGGAAATATGGATGGTATGAAAGCCACCCATGGATAAGCCGGCAATTGCTCGATTAGCTTTGTCTGCTTTTACCCTATAGCTACTTTCTACAAACTTGATAATATTGCCAAAAGCACCTTCGTAAGTTCCATCCATGGTATTTGGAATCATGAATTGCGGTTTGTAGAAGTTTTTGCTTCCTTCGCCCGGTGCACCGTCTTGAATTACATTTCCATTAGGCATGACCACAATCATCGGTTTTGCCTTGCCGTCGGCAATCAGGTTGTCCATAATCTGAGCGGTACGTCCCAAAGAAATCCAAGCTTCCTCATCACCGCCAGCTCCGTGTAATAAATAAAGCACGGGGTATTTTTCAGAGGAGGTCTCATATCCCGGTGGGGTGTAGATAGTGATTCTACGATTCATTTTTAGTCCAGGAGAATCATACCAACGACGTGCAACTGTCCCATGGGGAATGGGATTGGTTTTAAATAGATCCGCATGACCACCTCCCACGATAAAGATATTAGTAGCCGAGGCAACGTCACGGATAATAAAAGGATTACTTGGATCTGTAGTGGAAAATCCATCTACCATGAAAGAATAATTGTATAGTTCCGAGCCTAAAATTGCGGTTTTAAATTCCCAAACGCCGTTTTCACCTTTTGTAAGATTTTCTTTTCCTGGTCCGTCCATTTGACCCATCGGAGTCTCCATTTTCACAGAAGGAAGGAAATCCCCAGTCACTTGAACTGCGGTCGCATTAGGAGCGTGAAGTCTGAAGGTGACAGAATTATCATCGTGAATTTCAGGAGAAATGATGTTTTGTGCGCGAAAGATCGCTTCCTGAGCATTGGAATCGAATCCAATTGCTGAGAGGAAAAACAGGGTTGAAAGCAAGTGTTTCTTCATAGGTCATTTTTCTATTGTCTCAAAGTGTGAAAATAGAAAAAAGGATATTGAAAACCTAGAGATTGGGTAATAAAGCAAAAAGAAGAATTCAAATTAGCCACCTGGATTGGGATAAAGGGACGAAAAATTATTTACCACAAACCTGCCTTCCGGTAGGCAGGGCACACGGAGAAATTGATTTTGAGAAGTTCAGAGTTTAAAAAGAACTACAATCAGAGAAGGTAATTCAGACCTTAAATGACGTGTAGAGTTAGTAAGACATATATTCGAGTATAAGCTATTAGGTGCTTTAGATTTTTAAAAAAAATTAACAAGGCTCAATCCAACCGATAAAGCCTCTTCGTAATTCCAATCAGAAAATAAGGAAATGGTAAATCTACCTCTAAAAAAAGATGTAAGTCTTTGAAAAAGGTGTTTATCCTATTCTATTTTTTTTCTTAAATAATTCATTCCACTTATAACAAAAGTTTATGCGAATTCCATTACTAATTATTTCATTTCTAGTAGTTGTCAGTAACTGCATGGCGCAGAGTCCCGTAAGCGGGTTTCTCAAGAAAAAAGGTGAAGGATCTGTGGTTATCTCTCAATTTAGAGAATCTTACGAAAAGGTCTTTTTGGTTCCAACAGAAATTGATGGTGTACCGGTTTTTAATGATGTGGCCATCACCAGTACTTCGTTGTATGCAGAGTATGGGTTAAGTGATCGCTTCAATTTGATCGTAAATCTCCCCTACATCAAATCTGAAGGGAATGCGAGTCAAGCTGTCTTGGAAAATAACGGATTTGAAAATACCCGATCAGGTATACAGGATTTGAAGATTTATGGTAAATATAGTTTGCTCACCAAAGAAATGGGTTCGAGCAAATTTGATTTATTGGGGGCAGCTGGATTAGAAACTCCACTTGGCAATTATTCCGCAGATGAAGGACTTCAATCTATTATCGCAATAGGCAATAGATCTACCCGTTTTTCGGCTTTTGGCATTGGGCAGTTTTCTACAGAATCAGGTCTTTTTGCAACTGGCCAATTAGGCTATAGTCTTAGATCTAATCAAGTGCCAAATGCGCTCTTGAGCGAATTCAAGTTAGGTTATGCCGGATCTGCATTTTATGTCGATGCCTTCGTGGCTAGCCAGCTTTCCGACAAAAGTGGTGTTGACATTTTAGGAGAGGGTTTTACAGGGTTTTTCCCAGCCACAAGAGTCAACTTCACTCGAATAGGTGCCAATGTGTATGTACCATTGGCCAAGTTTGCCGGCCTTGTTGGTGGAGTTAGTTCAGTCGTAGCTGGTCGAAATATCGGTAACTCAGTAGGATTCTACGGAGGATTAGCTTTCTCATTCTAACCATTAATCGAAATGAAATCGAACATAGCTGATTATCCGCCAATGTAAGATTTCACACTACCTGCCAAAAGGCAAGTAAGACCCTCCAAATCAATTTAAAAAAAGATGAAAAATTTTAGAAAATATACAACAATCCTTGCCGCCAGTCTGATGACCGCGCTTTTCACTGGTTGCGAATCAGTCTCAAGTTACGAAGAGACGGCTCCCTCAATTGCCTTTGTTGCAGTATCAAATCCCGCATTCAGCACGTTGGAAGCTGCCGCAGTTCGTGGTGGAGTAGCGGTGGTACTAAGTAATTCCAACCCAGGAGACGCATCAGGTGCCTACACTGTATTCGCACCAACCAATGATGCCTTTGCCCGCTTGGGTTTAAATGAAGAGACATTGGGAGTATTGCAAGTTCCATTTTTGACCAATACGCTACTTTACCATGTTTCCAATGGGAACCTTGCAGGGAGCGCTATCACAAACGGGGGTACATCACCTTCGGCTTTGGGCCCACAACGTCGATTCATCCGTAGAGGAAACGATACCTACGTTAACGGATCAAAAATATTGGCTACAGATGTAGCTGCGAGCAACGGAACTATTCACGTGATTGATAAAGTGATGATTGCGACTGGTGCTGACATTGTTCAGTCTGCCATTGCACTTCAAAGTTCCAGTGTGTTTACTTCTCCGGAGTTGTCCTTCCTCGTAGAGGCAGTGGTATATGCAGGTTTGGCTGAGGCTTTGACAGGCAGTCCAGGAAGCCCAAAATTCACCGTATTTGCTCCAACGGATCAGGCTTTTAAGGATCTTGGGACGGCTCTTGGTGTACCATTTAATGTACCTGCAGATATCCGAAAGCTTCCTGCAGATGTGGTTGGACAAGTTTTGCTTAATCATGTTTTTGTAGGAGAGAAATTCACGAGCGAATTGAATGCCGGTAATGTCACCCCACTTGGAGGCACGCCACTTACACTTGGAGCCTTTACCGAAGGTACGCTAACAGTAAGAGGCGCTGGAAATGGAACTGCAGTTGCTAGAATGGTCATTCCTGATGTACAGACTACCAATGGCATTGTGCACGTAATCGACCGTGTATTGCTTCCTAATCTTTAAAAGTTTTTGCTGGAATATTGAAACGCCCGGAACACAGTTTTGGGCGTTTTTTTTATGAAATCTTGGTCCTTTTCTTTATCCATACAATCTTACTTGAAAATCAATTGAAATTTTTTATCAAATGATAGCTGAATTCGATGATCTCCTTGTAATTCTCTTTGCTGATTTTCTCATCGATTCCGTGGAAGCGTGTCATAGATTCAGGGCTGATACGCATGGGGTAAAATCGGTAAACTTCATCCGAGATCTCATAGAAATTCCGAGCATCTGTCCCACCTCCCAATAATCCGGGCACGACAATAGCATCGGGATTTTGGCTTCTGATAGTTTTTGCTAAGATTTGAAATGCTTCGGATTCGACGGTGGAAACAGGTGAAGGATCGACCAAATATCCAACAGGTTCTACCCGCACCTTTTCTGAAACGGTTTTTTTGATATGAGCCTTAACCGATTCGATGGTCTCTCCAGGAAGAATCCGAAAATTGACCGTTGCTTCGGCGACTGTAGGAATGACATTGTTTTTTACCCCACCATCTATAATAGTGGGAGCGGTCGTTGTATGAGCATTAAGAGATTCTAAAATTGGTTTCTTGAAAAGCCAAGGATTGGCAAAAGCTAATTTGGTGAAAAAAGGAAGCTCAGCCCCTAGATATTCCAGTTGATCATCAATTGGCTTAACCATTTTGTAGGGAAATTGATTGTTTTCAAGATCTACTATCGCCTGGGCAAGAATTCCGATCGTATTTTCTCGTGGTGGGGCAGAACTGTGACCACCAGTTGTTTCCACAATTAGTCTAAAAGATGCAAATCCTTTTTCGGCCAAATTCACCAAAGCGATAGGTTTATCAACCCCAGGTATCATGTTTTCTGCTATGAAACCTCCTTCATCAATGGTCATTGCGGCTTGCACTCCTTTTCCCTTCAGATAAGCTGCAATTTTCACTGCGCCATTTGATCCTCCCACTTCCTCATCATGTCCTGACACCAGATAGATCGTGCGAGAAGGGACATAGGATTCGGAGAGCAATTTCTCCACCGCTTCAAGAAGACCAAGGAGCGTTCCTTTATCATCCATCGTTCCCCGGCCGATGATATGGGTATCGGTGATTTTTCCCTCAAAAGGTGCAGCTTCCCAATCTCCCAAAGTAGGTTCATCCACCGGTACCACGTCCTGATGAGACATCAGAATTATCGGTTTTTTCGAGGAATCCGAACCTTCCCATTTGTACAGTAGGCTGTAATCAGAGATTTTTTCTAAGGTGAGGTTTGCATGTGTCAGAGGGTATGTTTCTTCCAGAAAGCGGTGAAAGCCAAAGAAGGCAGCCGAATCCGGGATTGCATCTTCACTATATGAAATGGTCTGAAATTGAATGGCTTTTGAAAGATTTTGGAACACCTCATCAGATATTTCCAGTTTCTCCATTGACTCAGAGGCGACTTGTTTCGAACTCAGTCGAAATGTGTTGAAAAGCAGAATGGCAGCTAAAATGACTAGTACAATGACTAGACCAAGGAATATTTTTTTCATGTGTTTATAATTGATTTTTAATTGCCACATGGAATCTCGCATGGTTGATAATCATCCCATTGTGTGACGTTCTGCGTCATGCTCGATTTCATAAAAGGGCGGTAGTATAGAGGGTATGAACTGGTTGGTCTTTGTAATTTACCCAAAAAGCTGAAACAAAAGGAATTTCAACACAGGTCACTGAGTATGGCTAATTTTCACCATATAGAGCATAGAAGCACATAGGACTGAGGACTCAATGCTTTTTTCTATGTAATACTATGTGACTATTTTGTATAGAAAAAAGAATTCTTCTAGTACCCTTGTTTTCGAACTTCTGTGCCTTTGAGACTTTGTAGCCAAAAAAATGTCAATCAAATTCCAGATGCTTAGTGAAGAATGGCAAGGCTTTCGTTTGGATTCGCTCAGCGATGCGATTAAGGTGATCACCTTCATAGCTTTCATACTGATGGGGAATTTGATAAGCGTCGAATAACTCATGCAACTTTTTTGTAGCCTCACTGATACCCCGATCTTGCAGGCCGGCATCCATTCCAATAGCCTTCAGTTTTTTCAGATTTGGAATGTATTGGTCGACGATGGAAAGCGTTCGGTTGGCGATGATTTTATTGATTACTTCCTGACGTGGTTCCCCGTTTTTTGCGGGTAAATCGAGGTAGAAAGGAGGGTTTTGTGGATTTGGGGCAAAAGCCGCGGAAGTAGCAAGCGTGGCAATTTCAAAGAAGGATGCACCATTGATTTGATCAGGCGTAAAACCTTCCAGTTTGGTGATCAACTCAGCATTTGTCGTGGCTCCGCCGTCCATGCAGCAGGGACTCAGTGCATAGATTGCAGAAAAAACATCCGGGTACTTCATACCCAATCGCATGGTTCCGTATCCTCCCATGGAGTGTCCAGCCAAACCCCGACTTTCTTGTTTTGCCAAAGTCCGATAATTGGCATCGATATGACTTACCAGTTCCTTCACCACGAAAGTTTCCCAGTCGCCAATGGTTGCCGAATTGGCATACATACTTCCCTTGAAGCGATTGTAGGCATTGGGCATGACGACAATCATCTCTTTGGAAAGATTTTCTGCTAGAGATTTTTCAATCACATCCTGTAAGTTGATCCAGTGATCTTCCCAGCCAAACCATTGGGAATCGGTATCAGTAAAGCCGTGAAGCATATACAGCACAGGATAGCGGCTGTCCGGATTGGATTGATAGGAGGGAGGAAGGTAGACAGTCACATCCCGATCGGCAGGATCTCCGATGAGATTGCCTTCGAGGGCAGTGCTGTGCAATTTGATGCGTTCTTTGGTGCCTTTTTGAGCAAAAGAAAAGGTGACACTTAGAGAAAGTACGGTTAAAAGAAAAAGCTTCTTCATAGGGTAATCTTTATTTGCTCGTTTGCTGATGAGGATTTTTTTTTCATTTTAAAAAATCTTCTCTTGCAATCAAAGTTGACTCATCTGCTGACTCTTCCAAAGTCAATAGAATTTCCTGTTTTTTATCTTCTGGCAATTCTTCCCAAAGTTTTCTAGGCTGAGTTTCTTTTCTCAACGATAGGAAATCCCGAAGTGTCTCCAATAGTTGCTCATTGTCTATTTCTTCAATAAGCTGATAGACAAAATCTTTAAGAGTTTCTGACATGATTTCTTTTGCGGATTTGTTACAAGTTAGGGAACGCTGAGTTGAAAGAAAAGATGTTGAAGTCGATACGGTACTTTGCCATTAGATCAAAATGGCCTCGACTTAGCTCGGCCACCGGATTTGATGTTGTTAAATAGAGGGGAGAGCTTTGCGGCTGGGGCCCAAAACAAGCCCCACTCCCCTCCATCAAAAACAAACCTACGGACACCGAGCGAAGTCGAGATGGAACATAATAAAATTTGGCTGGTGGCAGAAAAGCGTATATCCATAAAGATTTTTGAACCAGGTCTTTGCTGACTAGAAAAATCCTTGTTTTTTTTAAAAAACTAGAATGAGGACGAGAATCTTTTTTGCTTTACTACCTCAAAAATTTAGGCAAAAGAAAAATCAAAACAAGTAATACGATTAATACAAGTACAGAAACAGGGTTTGCAAAGTTTACCGTCCAGCCCATTAACTTATTACGTTTTGGAGGAAGGATTCTTTTGTCCTTTTTATTGAAATAGAATATTCCAAGCTTCCAATTGTCAGGATCTTGGTGCCATTCTACTTGCTGCTCTTTTTTTGTTTTACTTTCAAAAGACATTGTTGAATTTTTTAATCGAGTACCTAAAACTCCCCTAAAACAAAGAAAACTTCAACTTGTCCGTCAGCAGTTCCAGGGCCATAATCGATTTGACTGAATTTCCTTTTTCATTGAGTTCCGGACTCCAGACTGCAATACTGAATTTGTGGGGCATGACTGCTGCTACTCCGCCTCCAACACCACTTTTTCCGGGAAGGCCCACCCGGAAGGCATATTCTCCGGCTTCATCATAGAATCCACAGGTCAGCATCAATGCATTAATCCGTCTGGTGTAGCTTTCAGGTACTATTTCTCGCTTTGCATAGATGGAATATCCATCATTTGCCAGAAAAGATATTGACCTTGCCAAGTCCACACAGCTCATTTCCATGGCGCAATGGGCGACGTAGGTTTTCACCACATCTTCTACCTCATTGTCGAAATTTTCATAGGCTTTTAAAAAATATCCGAGCGCAATATTCCTTTCCGAATGCTTGAGTTCAGAATCCATTACCTCTTGGTTGATTTTGATGCAGTCCTTTCCTACCAGTTCGTTGATGAACTTACTGACTTCTGCTATTGGATCGTCAAACTTAGATGTAAGAGCGTCTGTAATTACCAAGGCACCGGCATTGATAAAAGGATTTCTTGGAATGCCTTTTTCAAATTCCAGTTGGGCAATAGAATTGAATGGGTTGCCGCTAGGTTCTACATTTACTCTTGACCAGAGTTTGCTTTGAAAAATATGGGCCACCATGGTGAGGGCATGCACTTTGGAAATACTTTGTATGGAAAAGGGTTCCTCAAAGTCTCCTGCCCCAAAAACATTTCCTTTCAAATCCACTAATGCTATCCCAAATTTTTCCCCATCCACCTTAGCCAATTCAGGGATATAATCAGCCACCTTTCCCCTTGGATTTGCTGATTTAACTTCATTGTACACTTCGTCGATTAATTGCTGATAGTTCATGTGGTCAAAGTGATGATTTTGATTTTCATTACCAAAACCTAATTATCTCAATTTTCTAAATGTTGCAATAAAATAATTGGAAAATCAGTCTGATATTCTAGCTATGGATTTTACTTTGCAGACCAAAGATATAGACTATGGCAAAAAAGAAATCCAAACCCCAAAAAACAACTTTTAATCCTATCACCTATCTGAAAACCGGTAATGCTCGGAAACTGCCGGTTTACGAATGCCTCTTGCCAAAAGATTGGGAAGAAATCAAGAAGTTTCCGGTGATATTCGCCAGAAAGCATGTTAATGGAAATATCACCTTCACTTCCGTCTTGGTGGATTTATTGTGCACAGGCGCCAAGGATGTTCTGTTTTTTGTCAACGAACCCGAATTACTTTATCGGGAAATTCTGAAAAATTATAAAGATGGGTTGTCATTGGATTTTGAACCAGTATCCTATGAATTGATCCACAATGTGATTTTTGAATCAGTCGCTTTTGCGGAGGATTATGGGATTGCTCCGCATGAGGATTTTAGATACGCAGAGTTGATTTTGGATGAGGATTCAGATGACTTTCCAAAGTTGGAGGTTCCATTAGGCGAAGGTGGAAAAGCGCATCTTTACTTAAATTTTGATGATGAAAGAGCCCCTTATTTTGAGCGGCAAATTTTGAAATATGGTGAAGCAGGGACTTATGAAATCATTCGAAATGATTTTGATCCATTTTTGGATGATTATGAATTGGATGACGAGGATGAATGGGATGAGGACGATGAGGATGATATATTTTTAGAATCCTGTTTCGCATGGGATGAATTGGATTGGGAGGATTTTTATGATGAGGAAAACTTTGATGAGTTAACCAATGACATCGTGATTTACACGCTATCTCGCTTGCCAGAGTACAACTACGATGAAATGATCGAGGAGCCGATTTTTGCTCCTTTTTTGGAAATTTCGCACACTGAGGAACCTACTTCCAAATTTTCTTTCACCAAGGAAGAGCAGAAATACATGGCTGATGTCCATGAAAAACTGGAATTTTCTGACTTGGAGTTCGATGAAGGTGATCCGGAGTTACTAAAAATGATTGATTCAGGGATCAAAAAGTTTCCAAAAAACAGAATCCTGTATCAGTACAAATGGGAATATTATCAACGAAGTGGAGATCTACCAAAATCCTTGGAAATTGCCTTGGAGATGAAAGAAAAATTCCCTGATTACTTGTTTGGTCTTTCCTGCCACGCCCAGACATTGATAGAAATGGGTGAGGTGGACTCCATCCCGGAGGCAATGAACGATTTCACAAAAATCCAGGATTTTTTACCGGATCGAGAGAAGTTTCATGTCACAGAATTACAGTCCTTCTATTCTCCTTGGATTTACTATTATTCCAAAACAGGACAACTACGGGCAGCTTCTTTCTTGTTCAATCTTTTGGAAGATCATTTTGTACTGATTTCATATCCTTTGCATGATCTTGTTGAAAGTGCCCTTGCAGCTGAGGCAATTAAAGTGGTCGAACCTTTTTATAAGAGAGTCAAAGCAGGCGAAGTATCCAAGGAGGAGTTTTTGGATATGATGATGGGAGAAGATTAGGGCAGAGCAAACTGGCAAACAAAATCATCAAAGTAGGGAAAGCGATCATTGACTTTAGGGCTAATTATAAATTGGTAAGGGTAGGGGGTAGAAGGTTAGGATCGGTGATAGATTTTTTTTAGTCTAATCTTCTAAATTAAGGTATTCATAAAATTCTTTAAATCAGGTAGGTTATGACAGTTAGGAAAAAATCGGAATCTATTCCAGAGGAGACGCTAGGGCGAAATAAGGAACTTCAGGAATTACGCCTTGCAATTCAAGAAGGAATTGATTCTGGTGTAGGCAAAAGGACAATTTCTGAAATTGCGAAAGGAGTTGAAGGAAGGCTTAAATCTGAATTGATCAAAGGTGAGAATACCTAATTTTCCGCATGACAGTTTTGTGAAATTAGTCGTATACAGTATATTTACAATATGCAATGTTAGATGATAAAAAGTATCAAACACAAATCCTTAAAAAATTATTGGATCAAAGGAGATACGAGCAAACTTCCATCTACCATGGTTGGGAGAATTAAAATTATTATGGATATTATTGATAGCATTGAAAGGGTACCTGACGATTTATTTCCTTTTCCAAACTTAAAACCTCACCCATTAAAGGGAAACAGGAAAGGCGACTGGTCATTGGAAGTTTCAGGAAATTGGAGGATGACCTTCTATTTTGACAATGAAACTGCATCAGCGTACGACGTAGATTTAGAAGATTATCATTAAACTAACAGTGATATGGAAAGGCATTTAAACACTCACATTCATCCGGGTAAAATTTTTCTTGAAGAAATTATTAAGCCTAATAATTTAAAAATAACTGAAGTAGCTGAACTTTTACAAGTGTCAAGACTGACGATTTCAAAGATCGTCAATGAGAAAAGCGGTATTTCTCCTAACGTGGCTTTGAGAATACAAGAGGTATTTGGAGGAAGTGCTGATATGTGGACCAGAATGCAGAATAAATATGATATGGCTTTGGCTGTTACAGAATATAATCGAAATGGGCCAAAATTGAAAAAATTTGATAACGTTAGCCAAATATAAATTTGGGTGATTCTGTTTGCTGATTATACCTTTTCAATTTCGGTGAAGGGGAAATCTAAAGCTTTTCTTCAGAATACTTTCGACTTGATTTATTTCCCAAAATCGAACATTATTGTCCGTTGAGAATTTCACCAACGTTTTCAAACAGGTCTTTTTTGGACGTTTTGGCCTTTTTGATCGGGCATGGCTTTGGCTCAAACGCTGATCAAAATCAGACCTTTTGTCCAAACCCAATTATCCAATGTGGAAAAATTACCTGAAGACATCTTATAGAAACTTGCTCCGTCAGCGGGGTTATACCCTGATCAATATCCTCGGGCTAACCTCCGGAATTGCAGTAAGTATTTTTATCCTCTTGTGGATCTTGGATGAAGTGTCCTATGATCGTTTCTTCGACAATGGTGACCGCATTTATAGTGTAATGGTGAACAGCACGCTGCCCGACGGAAGTATTTCTACTCATCCTGTTCCTCCAGCTCGACTCAAGGACGTGCTGATTGACGAGATTCCAGAGATCGAAGCAGCTACTCGATACAGTTTCGAAACCCCTATGCTGGTTAAAAACCAAACAACTGGTTTTAATGAAACCGGCATCTTTGCCGATTCCGCATTTTTCAAGGTTTTCAACTTTCCATTTTCAATAGGTGCATCAGAAAATCACGTCGCAGAACTGAATTCCATTGTTATCTCGGAGGCCCTTGCGGAGAAACTTTTCCCTCGGGAAAATCCAATCGGTAAGACCCTCAGTCTTGACCAAAAACTGGAATTGACAGTAAGCGGAGTCTTTGAAAATCTACCTGAAAACTCCTCACATCAATTTGACTTTGTCGTCCCTTTTGAATTGTATCTGAAGGAAAATCCCTGGATGCAAAACTGGCAAGCCGGAGGTTCCCGGACGGCGGTTTTGCTGGTTGAAAACAGCCCAAACCCCAACTCCAAGATTGCTCGACTAATTAAGACCAACTGTGCGGACTGCACCGGTGTTCCTTTTCTTTTTCCCTATGAAAATCTCAGACTCCAAGGTAAATTCGAAAACGGCGTAAATGTCGGAGGCCGAATCCAGCATGTCTATCTTTTTGGCGGAGTGGCACTTCTGATCCTCCTGATGGCCTGCATCAACTTCATCAATCTGGCCACGGCTCGAGCCGGAACCCGTGGCCGAGAAGTCGGTATCCGCAAATCAATCGGAGCAAAGCGCAGCGAGTTGATCCTCCAGTTTATTACTGAATCTGTCCTGCTTTCCTGGATTGCCCTGATCTTCGCCCTATTGCTAGTGCAGTTGCTTCTGCCATTTTTCAATGAACTGACCAGCAAAGCTGTTATTCTTGAGCTCGAAAATCCGGTTTTTCTCCTTGCTCTCTTGGCGATTACCCTGCTCACTGGCTTACTATCAGGAAGCTACCCTGCTTTGGTTTTATCTGGATTTAACCCCATCAAAGTCCTCAAAGGAGACAGTCGATCTCTACTCAGCGGAATCGGGCTGCGCCGAGTTTTGGTCGTTGCACAATTTGCCGCCTCGGCGATTTTGGTAGTAGGGAGCATTGCAGTCCATAAGCAAATCACCTTTATCAGCGAGCGAAATCTGGGCTTTGACAAAGAAAATATTTTAGTGATTGATCAAAACGAAGGGATTGTCAAAAACTACTCAGGCATCAAAAATGACCTCCTCCAGCTTCCCGGTGTTGCATCTTTCGCATTTGGAGGAAACAGTATTTTCACGGTGCCGATCACAACACCTGATCCTGTCTGGCCGGGAAAACCCGAACAATCGACGATCAACTTCAAGATTTTCCGCTGTGATGAGGGCTTCATCCCTACGTTGAATATTCCGATCCGTGAGGGTAGGAACTTTGTTGGAATCCAGGACACGACTAACTACATCATAAACAAAAAAGCCGCCGAAGTCATGGGACTGGACCCAGAGACGGCTGTGGGAACTGAGCTGGAAATGTGGCAAGGCAAAGGGCGCATCGTGGGGATCACCGAGGATTTTCATAATGATAATTTTAGGCATGGCATCGAGCCTATGATTTTTATGTATTCCGAAAATGTCGGTTACCACTACTTTCTCAAAGTATCTGAGCAGGCTCTGCTACCGTCGGTGGTGAAGCAGATCGGCGCGGTTTTCAAAAAGCACAATCCGGATTACCCCTTTGAATACAGTTTTCTGGATGAAGTATTTGAACGTGAATATGAAAGCGAACAAGTTATCGGCAAGCTTTCGCTTGCCTTCACCTGTATCGCAAGTTTAATCTCAGCTTTAGGTTTGTTTGGATTGGCATCATTTTCTGCAGAGCGAAGGACTAAGGAGATGGGAATCCGAAAGGTGCTGGGTGCTTCTGCTGGAAGCTTATCCATATTGCTTTGCAGGGATTTTGCCATCTTGGTGGTGATAAGCTTGGCGGTAGGATTCCCAATAGCCTCGTATTTTGTTGGGCAGTTTCTTTCGGGATATACATTCCATGCCGAGATCTCTTGGACGCTCTATCTCTTCACGGCGGTGCTGGTGTTGGGACTGACTTTCATTTCCGTCGGCTACCACTCACTCAAAGCTGCCTGGAGCAATCCGGTAAATTCCTTGCAGAATGAAGGGTAATAATTAAAACCTTTTGATTTGTATATTTTTAGAAAAATCCTTCGCAAAAGGAACAAAATTGTTCCTTTTTTTCTTTATGTAACAATTATGTTCCTTAAATTAAGGAATGAAAATCAGTGAACTGCTCAAGCTTTTAACTGCGGATGGATGGTATCTGTATAAGCATGGCAAAAAGCATGATTTGTATCAACATCCTAGCAAATCAGGACAAATACCGGTTCCAAGACACCAATCCTAAGAGCTAAAAAAAGGTACAGAACGAGCAATACTGAAAGATGCAGGGCTGGAATGATATTCACAGCATTAACCAATTCCAAATTATGAACATTAACGCAATTCAAACCTCCTCTGAGAATGGCTTGAAAATCATTCTTGAAAAAACAGAATTTGGGTTCAGTGCCTATGCTCCAGCCCATTCAGGAATTTACACGGTAGGTGATTCGTATGAGGAATTAAAAGAAAATATCGAAGAGGTAATCGAGTATCAAGTCGATTACTTGAAGGAAACGGGGAAGAATGCAGAAGCTGAGTTTCTAAAAAATGCGAAAGTGGAATACTTTCTCGATGTTAAGCAGTTTTTCGAGCAATATCCTATCCTGAACAAAAGCGAATTTGCTAATTACATTGGTATGAACGCCAGTATGATGCGAAAGATTAGCAGTGGAATAATTCCCTTATCCGATGCGAAAGCGAGACAGATTCAGGAAGGGCTTCATCGCTTGGCAAACGATTTAAAGCAAATCCATTTTGCATTGTGAGGGGAAACTCTCATTGAAAATCAATGGGGTCGTGGTAAGCTTGGCGGTAGGATTTCCATTAGCCTAGTATTTTGTGGAGCAGTTTCTTTCGGGATACACTTTCCATGCGGAATCACTTGGACGCTCTATCTTTTCACGGCGGTCTTTGTCAGGGGACTGACTTTCATCTCTTTTGGCTACCACTCGCTCAAAGCCGTCTGGAGCAGTCCGGTGAATTCACTGCAGAATGAAGTGGGATAATTTCTGGCTACCAGATTAATTTAAGTTTTAGAAATAGAATATTGGGGAGAATGAAAAGATCATTAATTACAAATATTGAGCTCTTTTTCACTAACCTTTTCACCAAAGTTCAACGCAATTTTAAAGTCATCACATCCCTCTGCAACCCGTTTTAATTGAATTTTTGCACGTGCCCGATTTTTGTATGCCATACCATAATCAGGTTCAAGACTGATTGCTTTATTAAAGTCCTCCAGAGCCAATTCAAAATCTCCAAGATTCATTCTTGTAAATCCTCTGTTATTATGGTGCAGTGCTTTGTCTGGATTCAATTCAATTGCTTTTGAAAAATCCAAGACTGAACCCATATAATCTTTTCTCGGAGATTGCGCTCGGGCAACTCCGCGGTTAAGGTAAGATGCCTCATCATATGGATTTAAATCAATTGATTTGGAGAAATACCCAATTGCCTTTTCAAATTCTTTCAAATCATTATACAATACGCCAAGATTGAAATAGGTTAGGTAATATTCGGGGTTGATATCTTTCGCTTTTTCGTAATCCGAAATAGCACCTTCAATATCCCCCTTTTCCTTCCTGATGTTGCCTCGATTATTGAAGGAGTCATAAGAAGTTTTGTCAACTGATATTGCTGATGAATAGTCTTTTTCAGCTTTTGATAAATCGCCTAAGTCTTGGTAAACCTGCCCTCTTCCAGAAAGAGCAGGAGAATATGTTGGTTCTATCAATAATGCTTGATCAAAATTTTCTATAGCTTGGTCAAACCTTTCTAATTTATAGTAAATCAAACCTTTATCTTTCAAAACTGAGTAGAATTTAGGATCGATTTCTAAAGATTTACCATAGTAAAACAGTGCTGAGTCCAAATTACCCAATTCAGAAAAACTCGTCCCTATGTTTCTAAGTGGATAAACAGGTTCAGGAAAATCAAGAATTATAGATTTTTTAAAATCATTGATTGCGGATTCAAATTCATAGTATTCTAACTTATAAACGCCTCGGTTATAATATGCGATGGGATTTTTTGGAAAAAATAAAAGTGCTTTTGAATACTCAATTATTGCTGCTTCCAAATCACCCTTTTTGTAATTAGCTTGGGCGCTTTCCTCAAATTCTTTAAAGGTTTGACACCAAGAATTAAATGGAAAAACAAGAATTGCCAATAAAAACAGAACTGATTTATTCATACTTCCAAAATATTAAATTCCTTCAATCTTTTAGATCTGGCCAAACTTAAATCTTTCAATTTTCCAATCTTTCAATCTTTCAATCTTTCAATCCCTCCAAATCTCCACTTGCCATTCCCCCACACCCAAGGTATCTTTGCCACTGAATCAAAAACGCATTAGCCGTGGCAAATAAATCCGTCAAAGTAGGTATGGTCCAACTCAGTTGCTCTGGGGATGTGGCCGAAAATATGGAGAAAACCATCGCAGGTATCCGCACTGCCGCCGAGAAAGGCGCACAAGTGGTTGTCCTGCAGGAACTTTTTAGATCGCTGTACTTCTGCGATGTTGAAGATTACGAAAATTTCAAACTCGCCGAAGCCATCCCGGGCCCATCTACTGATACACTCAGTGCCGTTGCAAAGGAACTTGGTGTGGTGATCGTAGCTTCTCTTTTCGAGAAAAGAGCGGAAGGTTTGTACCACAATACTACTGCAGTCCTTGACGCAGACGGAACCTACCTCGGTAAATACCGAAAAATGCATATTCCTGATGATCCGGGTTATTTTGAGAAGTTTTACTTCACTCCGGGGGATTTGGGTTACAAGGTTTTTCCAACCCGATTCGGAAAGATCGGCGTACTCATCTGCTGGGATCAGTGGTATCCGGAAGCAGCTCGAATTACAGCTTTGAAAGGAGCGGACTTTTTGGTGTATCCAACTGCTATTGGCTGGGCATTGCATCAGGATGAACAAACCAATGACGACCAATACAATGCTTGGCAGACGATTCAGCGCTCACATTCAGTTGCCAACGGTATTCCGGTAGTTTCTGTCAACAGAACAGGAATTGAAGGACCGATGCAGTTTTGGGGAGGATCTTTTGTGTCCAACGCCTTTGGAAGAGTTACCTACAAAGCCCCTCATTTGGAAGAAGAAATTCACGTGGAGGAACTTGACTTTGCGGCTTCGGATCGGTACCGGACGCATTGGCCTTTCTTGAGAGACCGCAGAATTGATTCATACGCTCCAATCACCAAGCGTTTCCTAGACGAAGAATGAGCTTTCCAATTTATAGTTGAGTAAAATCCTCTGAACAACGAGAAATCTTATTTGGCGTTATAGAAGAACTGCTTTTAACTAATCGAATACTCATGAGAGATGTTTTTGAACTTGCCCGAAGCGGTGCTGCCACTCCGGCGGAATTGGGCTATTATTTCCCTGCGGAATTTGCGCCACAGGAATCCATGTGGCTGAGTTGGCCGCACAAGGAAGAAAGCTGGCCGGGGAAAATCGAGAAGATCTATGCGCCTTACTCTCAATTCATCAAAGAAGTAGCCGCGGCTCAAAAGATCAACATCAATGTGGCTGATGCCGAAATGAAGGCTTTTGCTGTGAAGCATCTTAAGGAAGCTGGCGTAAAGCTCAGTAATGTGACTTTTCACTTATTTCCAACCAATGATGCTTGGTGTAGGGATCATGGACCCGCTTTTGTTATTAATCCTGATTCGGAGTATAAGAAGGCCATCGTCAAATGGGAATACAACGCTTGGGGAGAGAAATATCCTCCCCACGACCTGGACAACTTAATTCCGCTACATATCGCTACAGAGTTGGCTGTTCCCTGTTTTAGACCCGGGATCGTGATGGAAGGCGGTTCGGTAGAATTCAACGGAAAAGGAACGCTGCTGACTTCAACGGCCTGTCTTCTCAATGAAAACCGAAACCCAACCCTGAACCAATCTCAAATCGAAAAATATCTTCGCGACTACTATGGAGTGAAGCATATTCTTTGGGTAGAAGATGGAATCATCGGTGACGACACTGACGGTCATATCGATGACATCACGCGTTTTGTGAATGAAGATACTGTGGTGACCGTGGTGGAGGAAAACAAATCGGACGAAAACCATGCGATCCTTGACGAGAACTTGAAGCTTCTCAAAAAGATGCGGTTGGAAAATGATAAACAGTTAAATATCATCGAGTTGCCAATGCCAAGTCCGGTGAACTATGAAGATCAGCGACTTCCGGCTTCTTATGCAAATTTCTACATTGGAAATGAGGTAGTTGTCGTCCCGACATTCCGAGACAAAAACGACCAAAAAGCCTTGGATATCCTGACGGATTGCTTTCCAAAGCGAAAAGTGGTAGGAATTGACAGTACTGATATCATTTGGGGATTGGGATCTTTTCATTGCTTGAGTCAGCAGGAACCAGCTGTTTAGTCGGCAGTGGTCAGTCGCAGTTAGCAGAGTCTGGTATCAGCCTGAGCAGCTTGCCCGCCATGGCGGGAAGTCGAAGGCAGGTTAGGAATTCAGAAGTATATAATCAGAAATCTGAAATAGAAAAGGCAGTCCCTTGTGGCTGTCTTTTTTTTGCTCACAGATTTCACGGATAAACCCACAGTGAATCAGTTGTCAGTCGCAGTTAGCAGAGTCTGGTGTCAGCCTGAGCGGAGTCGAAGGCGGTAGGCAGAACCAAATCAGAAGTATTAAATCAGAAGTATGAAAAAATTAAGGCAGTCCTGGTGATTGCATTCTTTTGTTGAAAAAGCTCACAGATGGCTCAGATGAGCACAGATGCAATTTAATCTGTGCTCATTCCTTTCATCTGTGACCAAAACTTAGCGCCTTGGAGTCTTCGTGGCAATCACATTTTTAAAGCCTTAAAACTTTATCAAATCCTTTGCGCTCTCTAATTTAACCTTTGAGAACTCAGTGGTAAAAAAAGCATGCTCTAGAAAATCTGTCCAATTCATGTTTCTAACTTTAAAATATTCCTTAATTTCAAATCAAATACCCCCGACCTATGGAAGAGCCAATTTTGGAGAAAAAGAAAGACAAGGACAAAACCGAGCGTGAGCGGCAGACTTTTTACCGTGTCACCTTTAAAAATAACTGTAATCTCCTCCAAATCGCCGACAACAAAGCGAACATAATAATCAGTATCAATGCCCTAGTGATTTCATCCACCATAGCAATTCTGGGCTATGGTTCCATGTCCAATTTGATTGAAATCAATTCACCATTTACTATTATACCTATTTTATTATTCCTCACTGTCATTCTTTCCTCCACCATGTTGGCCGTGCAGGCCGCAAAGCCATCAATAATTGGAAAGGCCAAAACGGGGCAAATTCCACCCAAATCAAGTTTGATGTTTTTTGGAGAAAGTGCCAGATACACGATGGAGGACTACTTGGAAGAGACACGCAAGATGCTCACTGCAAAAGACACGATTCAAGACCATATGTCAATTTCGCTTTATTATCAGGGAAAGGTTTTGGACCGAAAGTATAAATTGATTCGAAAGGCATACGAAGTATTTGTGCTTGGATTAGCGATAGGTATCGTATTTTTTGTCGGAGTTTTACTTTTTTAGGTTTTTTATTAGCATCAATATTCAAAAAGGAGTTATTAAGGTTGAGTGGTTTTGGATTTTTGATCAATAGGTGCATATTTATGCCAAACCTAATTTGACTTATTACTTCTCCCTTTTAAATATGTTAGCTCTTTTTTTAGTTTTATGGATTCCATTTCAGTCACCGCAAGCATATCCGGACAGCATTCAAAATCTGATTTCCAAAACTGATAATGACTCGCTCAAGGCTGTCCTTTACTACGATCTCGGAAAGTACTTCTTTGGAATAGATCAGGACACGGCCATCTATTTTGCCAAAAATTCAATTCAGCTAGCTGAAAAGCTGGGTTTGGAGAAAGTCAAAGGAAATGCGCTCAATATTAAGGGCGTTGCACAGTTGATCCGTTCAGACTACGAGGACGCACTCAAGACCCACCTTGAAGCGCTCCAAATCCGGGAAAATCTCCAAGACTCTACAGGGCTGCTGGAATCTAATCTCAATATCGGAAACGTCTATTACCGAAATGGAGAAATGGCAAAAGCAGCTGAGATGTACCAAAAGGCACTTATGTATGGTGTGGCACTTAAAAATCTTCGTGGCCAGTCTTTGATCTATAATAATTTAGGAAACTATCATAGTGACCGTTGGACCAAAAATGGGAATCAGGAAGACTATGATTTAGCCCTTGATTACCTTCAAAAATCGCTGAAAATTAAAGAAGAGCTTGGTGATTTTCGTGGCTCAGTAAAGACCCTCACACAATTGGCGGGACTTAGTCAAAAGTCTGATCGGGAAAAGGCGGGAAGCTACCTCGTTCGAGCGCTATCTATTGCCGATTCCAATCAAGATATTGAAAGCAAAATTTCCGTTTTGAATGAGCTTTCAAATTACTATTTGCAAGTGAAGGATTTTGCTCAAGTTAAGGCGTATGGTTTGCAAGCGTATCGAATTGCGAAGGATGCTAATTCATACTTTTTCATCTCTGTGGCAGCAGAATATTTGGTAGAAGCTGCAGTTGGGATGAATGATTATAAGAGTGCTTATGAATATCTGAAAGTAAAAAAAGAAGCGGATGATGCAATTTTTAATGAAAATCGCCAAAAAATCCGAGAGGAGCTTTTGGTTCAATACGAAACAGAAAAGAAAGAACTTGAAAATGATCGCTTGATTCAAGACCAGGAGTTTTTGGACCTCTCTCTTCGCAGAAGAAACGAATTACTGATCGGTTCAGGTCTACTTTTATTAGTGTTTGGGGTTTTGGTCTGGGTTCAAAAAAGGAACAATCAAAAACTCAAACGGGCTCATGATGCGCTTGAAAAAGCTCATAACCTTGCCCAAGCTCAAACCCAACAAATTCAAACTCAAGCAGACAAACTCAATCAGGCCAACCTTGGATTGACAAAGGCCAATCGATTTAGAGACAAGATTTTCTCGGTTATTTCACATGATCTTCGTGCGCCTTTTTCCTCTCTGCACAGTATTATACAACTTTGGGATAAAAAGATGCTCTCAGAAGAGGAACTACGTGAGGTTATGCCCATGATTGCTAGAGATACTCATTCACTTTCTCAAATGCTTAATAATCTATTGATTTGGTCCAGAGAGCAGATGGGTGCGGAAGAGGTTCAACTTAGTAAATTCGATCTTGGGGAAATAGTACATGAAAGTGTGGAGCTACTGAAGCCTCAATTGGTACATAAAAATCTTGATTTCAGGCATGAAAACGGGCAAGGATATGAAATCACCACAGATCGAGAACGCTTAAGCTTTGTCGTACGAAACATTCTTATGAATGCGATCAAATTCACTCCGGAAGGTGGTGAAGTCTTGGTCGACTATCCGAGTTCAAATGAAATCAGGATAAAAGACAGTGGACATGGAATGTCTCCTGAAATGCTTTCCAAACTATTTTCCGATCGGGTTAATTCTCAAAAAGGCACCGCAGGCGAATCAGGAACAGGCATTGGGTTGATGCTTAGTCAGGAATTTGCCGAAAGTATCGGAGCAAAAATTCTCGTAGAAAGTGAAGAGGGAGTGGGGGCGACTTTTAGGGTTGTTTTGAAAGAAGAGATTTAATTCCCTTCCTTCAAAACTATTACTCCTCCTTCCGGCTTTCCATCATAAATCACAAAACTTCCTTTTTCATCCTTTTGGATTTGTAGCGTATTGTTTTCTTGGCCTTGGATGACTCGAGCAGACGTCCAATTTGCTGGAATATAGGTTTTCAAAGTTAGCGGTATGGAATAAATCTCCGGATCAAGGGAAGAATTCAAGTTTATGGTGATTGCATTTCCCTCTACTTTCGCACTGACTTGAGTTGCTATTCGCTGTCGAAGGTATTTGGTTACATCCCGGAAAGTTGCAATCCATAAATCCTGCGCATAAGCCTTCATGTAAGAAAAATACTCCACGAGTTCAGGCCTTGTTTTTGGCTCCCAGCCAAGATTTTCTACCCCATGAAATACAAGGACTAGCCAAGTATTGTCATGTGTCATGACCGTATCCACCCAAGCTTTCATCTGATTGATATCGATGCGGGTTATCGGACCACGCTGCCATTGCACATATTCTTTGGTAGATTCTCCTGGGTTCACGCGGCTCCCACGGTTAATTTCTTCCAGCCATTCCTCTGGCATTCGGTTGCGAAGGGAAGGATAGACTTTGTGTGCATATTCCATCACGCGTTCATTTTCGGTACCATAGGGTCCTTCAGCAGTAAAAGTGGATTCTGGACCAATGAATTTTAGTAGGTCTGCTTTACTCTGCTCCAACTCATACAGCATATTGACTTCATCCAAAGCTGCCAATCGGGGATGTGTTACCGTGTGAGAAGCGATTTCATGGCCTTGAGCGGAGTAAGATTTGTATTGCTCCCAAGAGGTGGTGTCTTCGACATTGTTGTGAAAGACCACATCGTTGGTGTTCTTCATTGTTCCTTTTCGAACTTTGGCATAACCCTCATCGATCAGGGCATGGGCTTCGTCTACTTTTCCCTGCTCAAAAAGCGAACCTGCACGAGCGTGGTAGTCCTCTGCTTCACTAGTTCCGGTAAATGCAATCAATGACGCCCGTTCGAGAAAGTTGGTCGAATCGGTTTTGATTGTGGCAGTTTCAGCAATGATTACTTTTGGGTCTCTTCCGATGAATTTTCCCTTTCCAGATCCTTTTACTTTTCCAGTAATAATGTAAAAAGTAGCGGGGAGCCCAAGGCTGTCCATGATGGGCTTGGCGATAGTGAATTGATTAATTATGCCATCATCATAGGTGACGGATATGGCACCTTTTTTATTTCCCTGAAACTTCGTGATCTCAGTTTGACCAACGATCGGGTCTGTTGGTGTGCATCCAAAACCCATGAATGCAAGCAAGAGAAGTGAAGAAAGAGATTTCATGTTGAGTGGTCTAATGAAGACTACTAATTTGCTGAAAAAGTACAACAAGCCAGAAACCGCCAATCAAGTTTTTGGAAAGGAACTTTGAAAAAGGAAAAAGCCCAGTGAGAACTAGGCTTTTTAAGAATCATTAATGACTTATTTTTAGTAGGTATATTTCACGTAAACCCGCTTAGTAAGTGTTTGATCGTCAGTTTCGATCAGCATGTCCGCCGACTCTGCCATAGCTACTTTTGCATTCATATACATAGGCTGCGGCCGGTAGTTTGGCTCCATCGTTACGCTGAATACCCGAAGACCTCTAATCGCCAAGGTGTTTCCGATCAACATGGCCCGAGCTTCGGCATCTTTCAAGGCCTCAGTGAGAAGTGCATTTTCGAGTGATTTACGTGTAGCTTCAGCGATTCCAAATTGGAGATTGTAGCTCATATCACCTGCTTCCTGGATCGCGGCCGCAATTTTTTGCAAATCTTCGTTGGTTACAGAAGTAACGATTCTTAGGCTTTGACGCGCTACATAACCATTGTCGCTAGCTGTACCATTTTGGTAAATACGATTTACATTCACCGAATAATTGTCAGCAACCAGCTTATAATCTCTGATCTTCGCTTTTTTAAGCGCATCAGAGAGGCGTTGAGTTTTTCTGTTAAGTACATTTACCGCATCAGGCACCTTCATGGATTTTTCTTCCAGATTTATGGCGAAAACAGCTTCATCTGCTGCGATTTTTCGCTCGGAAAAGCCTTCTACTTCAATAATTGGTACTTGTTGGATTTGCTGCGCTAAAACAGGGGAGGCCATCGCAAAGGCTAGGAATAAAATCAGGATTCGTTGCATAGTTTTTTAAGTTTTCGGGATTGTGTAGACAAAAGACGAACCAGAAATGAAAGAGCTACAGTTGGCCTTTTTTAAAATGGTGGAATTAGGAATATTTAAGAAATACGATTTACGAATTACGAGCCAAAATCTGATTTCGAAGTTTCTGAAATTTTGATTATCTCAAAATAACGAAAGGCTAATGTTAAATTTCCTATGATGAAGTGCCTTGTCAAACTCAACTCACCACTTACCCTTTACTACTTACTTTTTACCGAATAACTGATAACACTGCCAACTGTGACTGCCTACTGACCACTGAGACTGATCACTGCGACTGCCTACTCCTTATTTCCTCCACTCAATCACCTCCATCGTATTAATCTCCGGACCGCCGCCACGATTAGCCGAACCTGCATGAACGTAGATTTTTCCATCCAGAAATGCCACCCCTGTGCCATGACGACCTTGCGTTAGGTTGGGTAAGGTGCTCCAAGTATGAGTTCTGGTGTCTAAAACCTCGACTTCAGCATGTGCAGGTGTTTGTGCTTGGCTTTCGCCGTTAAGTATAACTAGGAAATGCCCAATTCCCAGATTTGAATTTCCTGCTCGTTGAGTGGGAATTTCAGTTTCTATGGTTGTCCATTTTTTGGTTTTGAAATCATAGTAGTCAATTTCTTTGGTTGTCAGTTCTAGCACCTTACCAATTTTGGCGTAGGAAGTTCTTCCACCAGCCAGATAAAGTTTGTCGCCAACCAAAGCCGCACTGACGTGGTCTCTAGCTCTTGGTGCGCTTGGAAGTGCAGTCCAAACTCCGGTTGCTGGATCCAATTCATCAAACCAGCGAACAAACCCATCGTAGTGACCGTCCTGAATTCCACAAACCATGTAGATCTTATCCTTTCTTACAAAAACTCCAGCAGAACCCCGTTCTCTATTTTCAGGAAGTTTGGGCCCATCCCTCCACGTTTTTGTTTTTGGATTGAAGATTAAAATGTTCGGAATGGGTGTCTCGTGAGGATATCCGCCAGTCAGCGCTCCAACAACCCATATTTCACTTTTGTAAGAAACCGCCTGAAAATGATGAATTTCCATCGGAGCATCAGCGAGCTTAGTCCAGGTGTTAGTTCTTGGGTCATATTGATCAACAGGTCTCTCACCACGGCCGCCAAGTGCATAAAGCTTCCCATCACACTCCACAAATGAACTTTCATGGCGTGAGGTGGCTTCGGTTTCAGGTTGGATAGTGATCCAGGATTCTTGGGCCTTGACGATGAATGTGGCAAAGAGGATAAGAAAGGTTAAGGTATATTTTTTCATAGGTTTGAAAGCGAATGAATTTCGGATATGGGATTTCGGATTTCGGTTGCGGTGAAATAATTTAATATTAGTCTAAATATCAGATAATTAGATTATTATCGAAATTTAGTAAATTGAAATTTACCAATTTTCCACCTATTAATTTAAACTTTTATGAAAGAGCAACTTAAAATCCGATTTAAAAATTTTGCCCTATCTGTCATTAAATTATGTGAGACATTGCCTAGAAGAAATTCAACTTTTACAATTAGCAATCAAATTATAAGTTCGGCAACATCGATGGGTGCGAATTATCGCGCTGCTTTAAGAGGGCGATCTACAGCTGAATTTTTATCGAAATTGGGTATTGTCGAGGAAGAATCGGATGAAACATTGTATTGGTTGGAATTAATCGTAGAATCTGGATTAGCTAATTCTGAACAAGTTGATCCTTTATGGAAAGAGTGCAATGAATTATTGGCTATAGTTGTATCCACCATTAATACCACCCGCAAAAACCAAAAAACCTCAAAATCCTAAATTTTTTAGAATTTGAGGTTTCTTTTTCGTTTGGACGAAAAAATCCGAAATCCGAAATCCGAAGTCTGAAATCCGAACTCCGAATTTCAAATCATTTACCAAGCTCAAGAATATCCCGAATCTTATTGATCTCAGCCATTTCCTCAAAGAGTCCTTGATTGTCTTCTTTCTCAATTTTATTCCTGAATGCAGTCAGATTGGAAATATACCCATCCAATGCACTCAGAATATTTTCTTTGTTCTCTATGAAAATTGGTGCCCACATCGCAGGGCTGGACTTGGCCAATCGAACAGTCGAAGCAAAACCCGAACCTGCCATATCAAAGATGTTTTTGTCATCCGCCATTTTCTGTAGGACTGTTTCACCAAGCATAAAGGAAGAAATATGCGATAGGTGTGACACAAACGCCAAATGGCGATCATGCTCCTCAGGATCCATGAAACGCAACTTTACATTCAGCGCATCAAAAAGCTGGTAGGCCTTTTCTTTCAAATGAAGATCGGTTTTTTCCAGTTCGCAGATGATCAATACTTTTCGGTAGAGGAGATCAGCCATGGCAGCTTTCGGTCCTGAATATTCAGTTCCTGCAATCGGGTGGGCGGCGAGATATTGCTTGCGCTTAGGGTGATCTGCCATCATTCCACAAAGTTTTGATTTGGTTGATCCGACATCAAATACCAAGGTATTTTCTCCAATTTGATTTAAGGTATCGATCAGGATTTTTCCCAAAGCATCCGCAGGAGTTGCCAGAATGACTAAGTCAGTATCCGAATCCGGAGTTTCTTTTGCTTGGGTGATAATGCCAAGGGTAAGCGCGTCCTTAAGGTTCTGAGGATTGGCGTCGTATCCTGTGATGATGAGCTCAGGGAATTTTTGTCTGGCTCCCAAACCGAAAGAACCTCCCAAAAGGCCAAGACCAATGATGTGTATTTTTTGCATAGTCGTTATGATTTGATGCGATTGATAGCTTCCAGGATTTTGAATTCGGGCATGCAAAGCGAAATTCGGACATAGCCTTCCCCTGCAGGTCCGAAAATTCTCCCCGGAGTGATAAATATATTTTTCTCGTAAAGCAGGAAATCTACCAGTTCGTCGGCAGTTTTTCCCTCTGGGACTTTGCACCAAACGAAAAGCCCAGCAGTATCTTTTTTATAGCTCAGATTCATCTGATCGGCAAGTTTCCAAACCAAATTTCTCCGATTTTGATATTGTTCATCCAAATCAGAAAACCAATTTTTTCTTAAACTCAAAGCTGCTATGGCTCCTTTTTGGATTCCAAGAAACATGCCTGAGTCCATGTTGGATTTGACTTTGAGCACAGCCTCAACCCAATCTGCCCTGCCGCAAAGCATTCCCACTCTCCAACCCGGCATGTTAAATGTTTTACTCAGCGAATTCAATTCCAAGGCAACATCCTTTCCTCCAGGAATGGATAAAATACTTAGTGGTTCCGGGTTCAGTATGTGGCTGTATGGATTGTCATGAAGCAAAACGATGTCATGCTTTTTTGCGAAAGCAAGCAATTCGGTGAAAATTTCTATGCTTCCGATAGCCCCAGTTGGCATGTGTGGATAGTTAATCCACATGATTTTGACCTTACTCAGATCAAGCATTTCCAAGTCTTCCAGATTTGGTCGGCCTTTTTTCTCCAAATCCAAACTGTAAAAAATCGGTACAGCACCTAGCAAATCCGTCACAGAAGTATAAGTCGGGTATCCTGGATCAGGAATCAAAACTTGATCTCCAGGATTCAGAAACGCCATACTGAGGTGCATGATGCCTTCTTTGGAACCCATCAGCGGAAGGATTTCCTTCTTGGGATTTAAGGTCACGTGATATTCTCTTGAGTAGAACTCTGCCATTGCTATCCGAAGCTCCGAGATGCCTTGGTAGTTTTGATAGCCATGTGCTCGTGGATGCTCCACCGTGCTTTTCAGCGAATCAATCACCATTCGATCCGGCGCCAAATCTGGGCTTCCAATTCCCAAATTGATCACAGGTTTACCGTCTGCTATGAGTTGATTTACCTCTCTTAGCTTCGCTGAAAAGTAATACTCTTGGACTGTTTCCACTCGATTTGCAAAACCCTTCATGCCTTTCTGCTGGTATATTCTCCGAAAATTTTCACTCCTCCAAAATCCATTTCCGCCAAGCGCATTGCCTCTTTAAACTTAAAATAATCATCAAATTCTGCATCTATAAAAAATGCGTATTCCCATGGTTTTTCGATCACTGGAATGGACTGGATTTTACTCAAATCAAGTCCTTTTTCAGCAATCATTGTCAGAAGTTTGGCCAATCCACCTTTTTGGTTTTGAATGGTTACCTTAAATGATGCCTTATTTGGGATTACTTTTGATTTGATTTTTTCTTTTTGCAAAATAATGAATCGGGTAAAGTTGTCATGGATAGTCTGGATATCGCGAGACAAAATCTCCAATCCATAAATTTCGGCCGCTATTTCACTGGCAATGGCAGCCACTCCTGACAACTTTTCCTCCAAAATCCGTTTGGCTACCGAAGCCGTATCCACATCATCAAATTGCTGAATTTGAGGATACTTCGCTAAAAATGCCTTGCACTGCAAAATTGCCATAGGATGAGAGCGGACTTCTTGGATTTCCTCGATTTTTTGTCCTGGCAAAGCCATAAACTGATGTGCAATCGGCAGATAAAACTCATCCCGAATGCTCAATTCATAGCGGTCGATCAAGTCGTAATTGGGCAGAATAGCTCCTGCAATAGAGTTTTCAATCGCCATTACCCCAAAGTCAGCTTCGCCTTTTGCGATGGATTTAGCGACAGGTTCAAAGGTGTTGAAGGGGATAATCTCAGCTTCTGAGCCAAAATTAATCAAGGCAACTTGATGGTGAAATGATCCCGGAACGCCTTGAATGGCAATTTTCAAACTCATAACTCCACTTGTTTTTCCCTGGAAATTGCAAGCAATTCACAATGTTTCCAGAAACTTGGATAAGATTTGTTGACTACTTCGGGATCTTCTATCAATACATCCGTTTTGGTCAAAAGAGGCATAAATGCCATCGCCATCCGATGATCATCATAGGTGTGGATTTGCACTTGGCGTGGCATGGTCACAGATGGGATGACTTGGTAGACTCCCGGTTCGATTTCTTTTAGGTCGGCATTGAACTTGGCCAATTCCTGCTGTAAGGCGAAGATTCGGTCGGTTTCTTTGATTTTCAAACTTTCCAATCCGGTGAAAATCGCATTCTGACCTAGGATAGCGCAAGTCACAGCCACCGTTTGAGCCAAGTCTGGACAATGCGTGAAGTCCCAGTTTTTCAGCCCTTTTACAGCTTGTTTTTTGAGTAAAACTCCTCCTTTTTCAAAGGTGCTTTTGATTCCAAGATGATCCATGATCTCCACGATCTTGGAGTCACCCTGCAAACTGTTTTCTTTCAAGCCTTCCAGAAAAAATGCTCCAGAATCCGCACAGGCTAATAAACTGAACCAATAGCTAGCTCCAGACCAGTCACTTTCCACAGCAAAAGTGGTAGGTTGATAGCTTTGATGCGAGACTTTGATTTTGTTGTTTTCCCAAGTGTAGTTGATCCCAAACTGAGCCATGAGCTCCAGCGTCATTTCAATGTAAGTTTGGCTGCCGACTTTTCCTTCGAGTTCGATTTCCAAACCCTTCGGTAAGATAGGGGCAATCATCAGCATTGCGGAGATGTACTGACTGGAAACGTCTCCTCGGATTTTGACTTGATCTGATTTTTGCTCAGGAAGACCATGGATCGCAAGCGGGGGATAGCCTTCGATATTCAAATAGTGGATTTCAGCACCGATGGTTCTGAGCGCATCCACCAAAATTCCAATGGGACGCTCGCACATTCTGGCAGTTCCGGTCATGACCTTTTTCTGATTGGTTACCGAAGCATAAGCCGTCAAAAATCGCATGGTCGTTCCCGCATCAAGTACGTCAAACAGTGGAGGATTTTTCTCCAGCAATCGGATCATGGTCTGCGTATCTCTTGCTTCGGCGAGGTTTGTAATTTTATTTTCGCCTTCAGTCAACGCATCAATCACCAAAGCACGATTGGATTCACTCTTGGAAGAGGGTAGTGGAATGCGCGAAGGAGTGAATTCGCTTTTTTGGTTTAGGCGAAGGAGGGTCATGGTTTGAGTAGTCAAGGCTCAGGCCGTTTTAAGATTGTGATAGTATAGGATTGCTTCCCTGATTTCCTCGCGTTTGATCGGAATATTATAATCGCAATCACCTATTGAATTCAACAGAGAGAAAAGTAGGGTGCTTCCTTCGTTCTTTTTGTCCTGAAGGCAGAGATCCAGAATTGGGTCCAGTTGATCTGTCGAGAAATCAACTTTCCCGTAAATCTGAAGCATCATTTTGGTCAGTTGATTCAATTCCTCGAAACTGAAACCGATTTTCTGAAATGAGAGAAATCCCTCACAAATCATCCCCAAAGCAATCGCTTCTCCGTGAAGTAGGTGATTTTCGGAATCCAAAAAATAGGATTCAAAAGCATGTCCAATCGTATGTCCAAAATTCAGGATTTTCCGAAGTCCAACTTCTTTTGGGTCCGCTTGGACTACAGCCTTTTTGATCCCAACGGAGTGCATGATCAAACTTTCCCAATCTTGGTTTTCCCAGTTTTCGGATTTTAGTTTTTCGAAGTAAGCTTTGTCACGAATCAACCCATGTTTTAGAATCTCAGCATAACCGGATCGAAGTTCTGCCTGTGGCAAAGTTTTTAAAAATTCAGGAGCGATGATGACCGTCTCAGGTTCATTAAAGACTCCCAAATGGTTTTTCAACCCATTAAAATCTACTCCCAATTTTCCCCCGACACTTGCATCTACTTGCGAAAGCAGGGTAGTAGGTATATTGATGAATCTGATTCCGCGTTTATATAAGCTGGCGCAAAAGCCACCCATATCTGTAATCACCCCACCTCCAAGATTCAGCATCAGCGCTTTTCGATCCAGTGATGCTTCAGTCATTTCTGCCCAGATTTTGGAGCAGGTTTCCAGATTTTTGTTGATTTCTCCAGGGTTGACACTTATAAAAACAGAGTCATTTGTCAGTGCCTCAAAAATTGTTGGCAGACAGTTCGACTGAGTGTTTGCATCCGTCAAAACTACCAAGCGGGAGTAAGATAGACTTGCTAAGGCTCCTGAAAGGGTATTCGCAGCTTCGGAAGTGAAAATTATGGGATCCAAAATGAAAGGGAGTTTTTCAAATTTAAAGTTAAGGAAAGCAGCCGCTAACAGGGACTGCCTTCCAAGTTTGAGAGCAGATTATTTTTTAATAGGCTCAGCCTCTCGCAGTTGTTTTTCTTGTCGTTTTACTGATTCCTCGTGGATACAATAAAGCAACTCCTTCATGAATTTTTCGCTCAGTTTTTTTGCTACCCCTTTAGTTGTGCGGCTTTCCATTACATCTTTCCAGCGATCTGACTGAAATACAGTCAAGTGATGCTCCCGCTTGTGGGCCCCTATTTGATCAATTATTGCAAATCTTTCCTGAAGTATGTCTAATAGTTGGTCATCCAAATGGTCCACCGCACGACGAAGATCCTGAAGTCTTTCATCAGGTTTCATGTTTTCCAAAGGCGTTTTGAAATCAATCGAGCTGATCATTTCTCGCAGTCTTGCCGGCGTTACTTGCTGTTTGGCATCAGACCAAGCTTTGTCCGGATCGTGGTGAGTTTCGATCATCAATCCATCCAAACCAAAGTTCATCGCACTTTGAGCAACTTCGAGAAGTCCCTCTCTTTTACCCATGATATGTGATGGGTCATTGATTACTTCCATTCCGGTCCACTCACGCTTGAGGTGAATTGGCATAGACCAGTTTGGCTTGTTTCTATAGCGCTTATCGTAGGCATCAGAGAATCCACGGTGAATTGCAGCAAGTTTATCGATGCCTACAGCGTACATTCTTTCCAATGCGCCCATCCAAAGTTCAAGATCCGGATTCATCGGGTTTTTGATCATCACAGGAATGTCGACACCTCGAAGTACTTCTGCAATTTCCTGTACTGCGAAAGGATTGACTGTGGTTCTAGCTCCAATCCATAGCACATCCACTTTATGCTTCAGGGCTAGTTCGGCGTGTGAAGCATTGCCAACTTCGACTGTAATTGGGATGTTGAGATGATGACGGACGATCTCCATCCACTTCAAACCTTCTTCACCTACACCTTCAAAAGATCCTGGTCTTGTTCTTGGCTTCCAGATCCCTGCTCTGAATAGCTGAGGAATCATGTGGACTTCTTTCATCTCTTTGCAGATCTGTTCGATCTGTTCTGGAGTTTCGGCAGAGCAAGGTCCTGCGATGATCAGCGGGTTAGTCAATCCCAATCCCCAGTCTTTAATTTGTTTGTGCGGCTTCATAGATTTGTGCGGTTTAAATGAAAAAAGCCCGACTCTTTCGAATCGGGCTTTTGTGTGTTTTATTTTCTTTTAGTTTTTGGCTAGCATATACACAGCTCCGATTCGATTTTGGCTTCGAAAGTAAAAATAGAAGAAAGTAAAATAGATCGCTGCTGTGATTAACATGTTTCAAATGTAACGGAGTGATTTTTAAATACAAAATTATTTTTTTGTGATTATGTTGAAAAGTTTTGATCGAAAGACTCAATTGTTTGCGATTATTTTAATTTCAATACTTTCGAAAGTTATATTCAGAATATTTGATCGAAGTTTTTGATTTGACTTAATTTTAATTTTTTAAATTAACAAAAGAAAAATTTTATTTTAGGTTTAGATTAATTCAGATCGTTTTGAGAATTGATAAGAACAATATTAGCCCCATTAATCGTTACCTATCTAAGATTGGGTTAACTAAGATTTATGAATTATCGTGATTTTTTTGAAATCAGGCCAGACAAGAGATTTGGTCGACCATGCCTAAAAGGTATGCGGATAAGTGTTTATGATGTTCTCAACTGGTTGGCCAATGGTATGACCAAAGAAGAAATAATGAATGATTTTGAGGAGATCTCCGAAGAAATGATCAATGCATGTTTGGAATTCGCTGCCGATAAAGATCATTCCTTAATTCTTTCAACCTGAAGCTTTTTTTGACCAAAATATATCTCCCAAGATCCTGAAAGGCACTATATGGTAAGAAGTACCTCTCCTGCATGTAAGGTATGTAGGATTAGAAGACTCATCGGATTTAGATATTTTTCTGTTTGTCAAAGCAAATGGGTATTCGATCGTTACCTTTGATTCAGATTTTTTCGACCTGAGTTTGATAAAAGGTCACCCACCAAAAATTATTTGGATAAGAACAGGAAATCTTACCACTGATTCAATTTTAAAAGATTCTTTTGAAGTATTCACAACAAATCTTTGAATTCATTCAATCAGAAAGCGAGGGAGTTTTGGAAATAATTTCACGGTAATATTTCGAAGTACGACCTTCCCAAATCCCGAACAAAAGCAAAGCGCCTGAGGTTTTTTTGATATCTTTGCCACCTTATTTGAGTGATATGCCCGTCATACCCAAAATTTCTTTTGAAAATCTGGAAGTAGCATTTGCTTCTAAAAGCAATGCCGATCTCAGGAAAATGTACCTGATTTTTGCTACGCTAAACAATAATCTCATCTCTGACCTAGGAATCGGTCTGGCGAATCTAGCTTTCAAACTCAAAATCCCTGTCAAAGGAATCATGAAGAAAACCATGTTTGGGCACTTCTGCGGGGGAGAAACCATTGCTGAAAGTATTCAGGCCTGCAAGCATTTGGCGAAATATGGGGTTCATTCAATCCTGGATTTGTCAGTGGAGGGAAAGGGAGATGAGGAAAGTTACGACGCCACGACTGAAGAAATTTACCAGACTCTAGTAGAATCTGCCAAGACAGATTACATGCCTTTCGGAGTATTTAAAGTAACAGGTTTGGGCAATTATCACCTAATGATCAAAATTCAAAATGGCGAACAACTCACAGGCGAAGAGTTGGTGGCATTTAACCGAATGAAAGCTCGGGTAGATCGGCTTTGTAAAGCTGCACATGATTTGGGATTGAAGATTCTGGTGGATGCAGAGGAAAGTTGGTTCCAAAATGCGATTGATGACTTGGCTTATGGGGCCATGGAAAAATATAACAAAGAGCGCTGCGTGGTGTACAATACGTATCAGATGTATCGTCACGATTCTTTGGAGCGGTTAAAGAAATCAGCTGAGATTGCAAAAGCCAAAGGTTACCTATTCGGAGCAAAGCCTGTTCGTGGAGCTTATATGGAAAAGGAGCGAGAGCGTGCCGAAGAAATGGCCTATCCTGATCCCATCCAACCGGATAAAGCAGCGACTGATCGGGATTACAATGCAGCCATAGCGTATTGTGTTGAGAATGGGATTTACCTCGTCTGCGCTTCTCACAATGAGAAAAGCAATCTGGATCTGACCCATTTGATGAATCTTCGCGGAATCGATCCAACTTCTGATCGGGTTTATTTCTCTCAGCTTTACGGAATGAGTGATAATATTTCTTTCAATTTGGCAAAAGCCGGGTACCGTGTGGTGAAATACGTGCCATATGGTCCAGTGGAAAAAGTAATGCCATATCTTACTCGTCGTGCTTCCGAAAATACCTCGATCGCTGGTCAAAGCAGCAGAGAGTTTGATCTGATCAAGCGGGAGATGCGAAGGAGGAGGAGTTTGCAGTGAGAAGTGGTCAGTTTGCAGTGGGTGTCAGGCTGACACTTCGACTCCGGTCAGTGTGACAGTAGACGAAGTCATTTTAGTTAGGAGTAAGTAGTAATTAGTGAATAGTAAGTGGTGTTGCGATAATTGGATGGTTTTAATCATCGGACATCGGTCATCCGACACCCGACAAAAAAAGAATTTCAATTATCAAAAATAGAAAATGCAACTTTTGAGCGAACAGGAACTCGAACGCAGAAAAGACCGGGAAGAATTGATGGCCTTAGGGATCAATCCCTATCCGGCTGAGTCTTTCCCAATCAACGTCACTGCGGAGGATATCCATAAAAACTACGAAAACAGAAAAACTGACCATAAGAACATCTCCATCGCAGGTCGTCTGATGAGCCGTAGAATAATGGGTTCGGCATCTTTTGCCGAGATCCAAGACTCCACTGGAATACTTCAGATCTACGTTCGTCGGGATGATATCTGTCCGGACGATGATAAAACTCTATATAATACAGTTTTCAAAAAGCTTCTTGGATTAGGCGATTTCGTTGGGGTGAAAGGCTACATTTTCACTACTCAAACTGGTGAGATCTCTCTTCATGTCACGGAATTGAAGATTCTTTCCAAGTCTGTTAAACCACTTCCAGTGGTGAAGCGGGACGAAGAAGGTAATGTCTATGACGGATTTACCGATCCCGAGCTCCGCTACAGACAGCGCTATGTGGATTTGACTGTAAATCCAGAAATCAAATCAACGTTCGTCACCCGTGCCAAAATTATCTCCAACATGCGTCGATACTTTGATGATCACGGATGGCTGGAAGTGGAAACCCCGATCTTACAAAGTGTGCATGGTGGTGCAGCTGCGAGACCTTTTTCGACGCATCACAATACGCTGGATATGCCACTTTTTCTGAGAATTGCCAATGAATTATATCTGAAAAGATTGATCGTCGGTGGTTTTGAAGGAGTATATGAGTTTGGAAAAATGTTCCGAAATGAAGGAATGGACCGCACGCACAATCCGGAATTCACTTCCATGGAAATCTATGTGGCCTACAAAGACTACATCTGGATGATGGAAATGGTGGAGGAGTTGCTGGAGAAAGTGACTGAAACCATCCATGGCAAGACCGTAGTAAAAGTAGGGGAACGAGAGATTGACTTTGCAGGGCCTTACCGAAGACTGACGATGTATGATTCCATTTTGGAATTTGCAGGAGTGGATGTGAGTGAACTTGATGAGGCCGGAATACGACAGGTTTGTGTGGATTTGGGGATTCAAGTGGACAACTCCATGGGTCGCGGCAAGTTGATTGACGAAATCTTCGGTGCCAAAGTGGAGGAGCATCTGATCCAACCGACTTACATCACGGATTATCCGATTGAGATGACGCCTTTGGCGAAAAAGCACCGCAGCAAGCCGGGATTGGTGGAGCGATTTGAGCTTTTTGTCAATGGAAAAGAAATAGCAAACGCCTATACTGAGCTAAATGATCCAATCGATCAACGCGAGCGTTTTGAAGAGCAGTTGAAATTAGCAGCGAGAGGTGACGACGAAGCCATGGCAATGGATGAGGATTTCCTTCGTGCCTTGGAATACGGTATGCCTCCGACTTCAGGTTTGGGGATTGGCATCGATCGATTGACGATGCTTTTGACAAATAAGACTACGATTCAAGAAGTGCTTTTCTTCCCTCAGATGAGACCTGAGAAAAAAGCTGTAGAAATGACCGAGGATGAAAAAGTGATTTTTGAACTCTTGAGTAAAAATCATCCTGCATCACTAGCGGAATTGAAAACCCAATCTGGCTTAAGTGGAAAGAAATGGGATATTTCCATGAAAGGACTTTCACAAAAAGGACTGGTGAAAGTGACTAGAGAAGGGGAGAAATTGACTATTGATTTGGTATAAGGATTTCTAAATATGAGAAAAACCGAAGGTGACTTCGGTTTTTTTGTGTTTTTGGCACAAAGATTTTTTTCAACGCAAAGACGGAGAAGCCGCAAAGAAAAAACGCAAAAAGGGGGAAGATGAAGTTATTCAATATTAGAGCCTCGACTTATAATCCAATTTTTTCCATGCCCATTTTCGAAACTAGATTTTCGATCACGTGATTTTCTTGGTATCTATAGACAAATTGGAACCAAAAATGACAAACAATCCAAATTCCGAACAAATAAAGATATAGCCAATTTGGCTTTTCAAACATTGGGAGGATTGCATAGAATCCGATAAACATAGCAGCGATTAGTTAATGCTCTACTCTTATTTTTGTTTTGAAATTTATTTTCAGTCGATTGTCCTCAATCTGGCTTAAAAAAGCTTTCACGCTGATTCCAAATCCAAATGAACCTATAAATAAGGTACCGTATGAGACATCTGGGGACAACTCAATCTCGTCAAAAGTCACCACCTCGTAGTTGATGGATTTTTGATCTTTAAGAAATTTGAAAAAAAAATCTTCTCTTGATCCTTCAAAAACAAAGCTTTTGTCAATTTTCAGAAGCTCAATAATTTTTCTCATTGTCCAATATTGGTTGTGCCCCAACTTCCATTTGTTTTTTGATTTTCTGCAGAAAATACATCGAAAATTTGCACGAATAAACTCCTTTTGAATCAAAATTTATTTCGCTTGAATCAAAAAATCGGTTTAGAACTAGGGAATCTCAAATTTTCATCGTTCGTTCTTATATTTGATTATGTTAAAATTGAACCCAAAACAACAAAGCCAGCTAGATGCCATCTGCAAGAAGCATTTTGTAGCAAACTTATTTTTGTTTGGTTCGGCTGTTTCAGACTCTTTTTCAGCTTCAAGTGATGTGGATTTGGCGGTTTTATTTTCTGAAAACCTTTCACCTATTGAGCATGGGGAAGCTTTTTTTGCTCTTAAAGATGAATTGGAGACCTTGTTTTTGAGGAAAGTGGATTTGGTTTCCTACAGGGTAGTAAAGAATCCTGTTTTCAAGCGTGAACTGGATGAAACGAAAGTCGAGCTCTATGCCGCCTAGTAAGATTTTGAAATTCATCCTTGACATTGAATCAGTGATCCAAGAATTGGAGCAAGTGATTGAAATAAACTCTAGGGATTACTCAAAATTCAGTTCAAATTTTATGGCTGTAAGAACTGTAGAACGGGATTTGGAAATTGTTGGCGAAGCAGTTAGAAAGATTACTCTCCTTGATCCAACTATTAAGATTTCAAGCTCTAAACATATTATCGGGTTACGAAATATGATAGTTCATGCATATGATTCAATCGATCCAACTACACTTTGGAAAATTTTGATGAAGGATCTTCCAATTTTAAAGGAAGAAATTAGAAATATAAAAAATAAGTAGATTATCCTTTTCCAAAATTCTGGATACAGGAAGGTTTCCAATAGAATGATTATTCAGTAATTGAAATTATTTATATTGAATTGTTATGAAGTCTAGATTGATTTCCTTTTTATTTTTTATGTTCTCGATAAATTGTGCCTCAAAAAAGGAGATAGTCCATAAATCCTATAATCATTTAGTAGAAAAGTTAGTAAATGACTTGATTAAAAGTGGACAGCTTGATAATCGAGCTTCAATAATCGGGCATACTTATCCTTTTGCATACTATACTTAGAAATAGATTTCCACCATCAGATTTATGGGGATGGTAGAGCCTTTGTATTTGAATTGAAGAAAGGATCTTGGAAAAATGTAAAGTTCATTCCAACTTGGATTAGGTAAAAGCTGATCCAGGAGACGTTTTTTCCGCCGCTTTGTGTGCCTGCTACTCACAGCTATCCATATGCAAATGGTTAATTGTTTTCCTTAAATTTTCAGCAATAATCTGATTGTCAAATCATTTCATTAATTCAAATAAATTAAAAACAAACGTGATTGATGACACTCACGTGGGCAAAAAAGACTTCACATTTGTATTTAATAACTAACTGAATAGGGATAATCGAAGCTTCAAAGAGTTGGGCAAAAAAACACGTGAGCGGACACTCACGTGGGCATGAAAACTAATATTGTAAATTGGCTCAAAATCTGATTTTTAGGACATCTTCCGTCGCTTGTGCTGAGCGGAGTCGAGGCATCGGTCTTCCAGCCCCTAAGCTTTTGTAAATTCGTCTATTGATAGAATATCGGATAATCAGATAAATTTCCTACTTCTTCTGACTCTCAGCGTAACCAAATACTTTCTTCAGCAATGGGCTGGTTCGGGCATTGATGTTTTCACGGATTTTAAGCTCTTCTTTGGCGATTTCAAGAAACAGTCCGTCAATTGCTTTTTGAGTTACGTAGGCTGTCAAGTCTGTGTCTACTTTTTTCACGAGAGGAATTCGATTGTATTGGGTCATCGCATCACTCCAGTATCTGGTAGCGTCCACTTTCTTCAAGCTGGTATCGATGATAGGTGAAAACCTCTGAGTGAGGGATGAGGTGGTGCTACCTTTGAAATACGTCGTTGCAGCATTTTGCTCTCCAAGCAGGATTTTTTGCACATCCTGAAAACTCATCTGCTTGATGGCATCGGTAAAAATTGGTTTGGCAGCAATAGCAGCATCTTCTGCGGCTCTGTTTAAGCTGGTAATCACCTGATCTACCATCGATCCCATTCCAATAGAACGAAGGGTGTTTTCAACATTTTTCGCTTCCTCTGGAAAAAGGATTTTAACATCCAAATTCCCCAAATAACCATTTTCAAGTGAAAGTCGCTCCGCACTGATTCCGGTTCCTTTTTCCAAAGCCTCTTTCAGGCCCATAGAAATCTCAGCCGTAGTGGGGTTGGAATTCACTTGTTTTAAAATATCTGTGATTTGGGCAGAGGAACAACTGGCCTGAAATAGGAGTGCTCCAGAGAATAAGATCCCAAGGGAAAGTCTTTTGAATGATCGCATAAATTGATTTTTCGGTAATTTCCTAGAGGAACGAAATAATCGTGCCATTAGGTTTTTGAGTTTGTAAAAAATAGAATAGTATGCTTTAAAAACATAAATTAACATCGAAAAATTTATGATTTTTCAACAATATGGAAGTGTTATCGATGATTGGCAGTTCTTCATTTAAATGATTACCCTGTTTTAGAAATAATTTTCGAGAAAGTAATTTTGAATTAAACCCGAAAAATCAATGAGACCATACATTTTCTTCATCATGTTAATATCCCCCTTTGTTTTGAAATCTCAAACTGGAATTGAAAAAAACGGGGTTGTTGAAGTCGAGGCGGAAAATTTTAACAATCAGACATTGGACGAAATCAGAAAATGGTATCTCATAAAAGGCAAATCAAATCCAGATACTTTAGAGTCCAGAAAATTAAAAGAGGCATCGGGCAATTCTTATATAAAAATCCTGCCGGATACCCGTATAGGTCATAGTGACCCTTTGATTAATGGTGAAAATTTCAGCAATGAACCCGGAAAAATGGCAATCATATCCTACTCAATAGAATTTCAAAACACAGGGAGATATTATGTATGGGCTAGGGTGTTTTCTACAGGAACTGAAGACAACGGTGTTCATGTGGGATTAGATGGGGAATGGCCTGAATCGGGGCAAAGAATGCAATGGTGCGAGGATAAATTTAGTTGGACATGGGCAAGTAAGCAAAGAACCCAGGAGGAGCACTGTGGTGAAGAAAGATTAATTTACCTTGACATTGAGTCTGCCGGGATTCATCAAATTATGTTTTCCATGCGTGAAGATGGGTTTTCGATGGACAAATGGCGGATGGTTCTCAATTATGATCAAACCTATGACTACTAATTACCCTATCACCTTAAGGCTTTTTTTTATCCTTTGCCTACCAATATTTCTATCTTTTTCCTTTTCAAATGGAAAGGATCCACAAACCGATGATGAGAATCCAAGAATACGGCCCTATGTAAAGAATCCCAGTTATTGGCAATATAAAAATCAACCGGTTTTATTACTTGGAGGAAGCTCAGATGACAACCTTTTTCAACAAACTTCCCCGGAATTGATTGAAGAACTTGACAGACTGGTTCAATTTGGAGGAAATTATCTTCGCTGTACCATGTCGAGTAGAGATTCGGGAAATGTATTTGCTTTTGCTATTGACCCAAAATCCGGATTGTTTGACCTAAACAAGTGGAACGAGGAGTATTGGAGTAGATTTGAATATTTTTTAAGTGAAACCCAAAAAAGAGAGATAATTGTTCAGGTAGAAATTTGGGAAACCTATGATTTTTATTCACGAAGTTCGCATGTTATTGATGGACAAACAGCATGGGGAAGAAATCCTTTCAATCCAAAAAACAACATCAATTATACCGCCCAGACATCTGGGTTGCTTGAGGATTTTACTTCCAATGGCTTTGAGTTAATTAACTCATTTTTCAACACCGTCTTGCCTCTTGTCATTCCTTTTGATTTTGAAAAAACCTATACTGTATTGGCATTTCAACAAAAGTTTGTTGACAAATTATTGTCAATAAGCCTTAAATATGACCATGTGTTGTACGTAATTGATAATGAGACTAATGCAGATCCAAAATGGTCGATCTATTGGTCACAATACATTAAGGATAAGGCTGAACAGGCACAAATACAGATTGAGGTTACTGAAATGTGGGATACTTTTGACCCCACGGGCGGTGCCGTTCCAGACGCTATAGTACAAGATCCTGCCAACCACTTTTTTACTCTAAGGTCTGGGGTAGCCAACACTTTGTACGACACGGAAAATTTTTCATTCGTAGATATTTCAAATCATAATGCGCAAGTGGGTGAAACGCATTATGAGACTGGACTTTATGTTTGGAATGAAATACAAAATTCCGGCAAAATAAGGCCCATAACCAATACCAAAATATATGGCAATCTTGGTGGGTGGGCAGGCAATATGACTGATGCGCAGGAAAGGTTTTGGCGTAATATTTTTGCTGGATCTTCATCAGTACGTTTTCATAGACCCACTGTAGGAATCGGACACAGTGATTTGGCCCTGTCACATATAAATAGCATGCGTATGCTGACAGAAACAATAGACATATTTACTTGCAAACCGAGTAATGGTTTGATGACTGGTAAGGAACCTAATGAAGCTTACTGTTTGGCCAATGAAAACAGTGAAATCCTTGTTTTCTTTCCAAAAGGGGGAGAAGTAGTATTGAATCCTACTAAGGGCAGGTATGAGGTACAATGGATGGATATATTAAGCTCGATATGGCTTCCGTCGACATATCTCGATCTTCCAGGCAACCTAATTACTCCATCCGATGGTTTCTGGGCAGTTAAAGTCAAGAAAATAGATTAGTTGAAAATAAACCCAAGGTCAAAAAACCTAAAATTCCTCTTCTCCAAATAGATGGTACATTTTGAAACCAAGAAAATTTCTAAAAAATTAATCTGGAATAAATTTCTTTATTTTTAATATTTTGTCCAATTTTTATGCTTTTAATTTTTAAAATTGCAATAAATTCACGTTTTTGTTGTGAAAATAGAAATTATGAATTTGCGAATAAATTCAGAGTTTGGGACGCTCAGAGCTGTCTTAATGCACCGACCGGGCAAGGAAATTGACCGACTGACACCTTATAATAAAGAATTCCTTTTGTTTGAGGATGTGCCATATCTGGAGGCTCTTCAAAATGAGCATGACACATTTTCCAATCTGATCAAGGAATCAACTGGAGCTCAGGTGTATCAACTCAGAGAACTACTCATCAGAGTTTTATACGATCAACAAATTCTCCTAAGATTGATGCAAGAATCCCTGACTCGCTCTGGGCTTTCACATTTGGCGGAAGATATTTTGGAGCGCTATTCTACGGCTGAGTGTGCCGGTATTTTGACCGCTGGTCTCAAAATTCATGAACTCAAGCGGAAAATTCCTAACCTGAACCCCGGAGAATTGCTGGATTATGCCTTTGCTATTCCACCTTGTCCAAACCTATATTTTCAGAGGGATCCGATGGCTTTGACCCCAGGCGGAATTATTTTTTCGTCCATGAAAATGGAAGGCAGGCAGCGAGAGGCGGATTTGCTGCGGACGATCTTTGAGCATCATCCTGATTTCAAAGAACATGTCAATAGGTTGTATCCAATTAATGGTCATGACTCGCCTCCGAGTATCGAAGGGGGAGATGTGATCATTCTTTCCCATGAAGCCGTTGCAATTGGTAATTCCGAACGGACAGATGAGAAAGCAATTTATCATGCTGCCAAGGCACTTTTAGCCGAGGGTTCTGTGAAGCGAGTTTATGAAGTCCACCTTCCTCAGAAGCGTCAATACATGCACTTGGACACGGTATTTACCATTTTGGATGAAAATCTGGTTTTGACCTATCCTGATGCAATGAATGCAGTTTTGCAGACTTCTCTTTATACTTTGAAAGAAAACAATGGAGATAAAGTGTCGATCAAACGGGAAGTCTTAAAAGAATCCTTGTTGACTGTCCTAGCACGGGAAATATCCCACTTGGAAGTATTGCACACGGCAGATGGCAATCCGGATTATTCCATGAGAGAACAGTGGTTTGATGGTGCAAATGTCTTCGCCATCGGACCAAGACGGGTAATTTCTTATAATCGAAACATCCATACCAATCGAGCGCTGAGAAATATGGGAGTGGAAGTTTTGGAAATTCCAAGTTCGGAGCTAAGCCGAGGTCTGGGAGGCCCTCGTTGTATGACTATGCCACTTAGCCGTGCGCGAGTTTGATTTCAACAGTACAATCCCCTTTAATTTCTCGAAAACATCGGACATCGGTTATCCGACTTTTTTCTAAAAATCAAAGAAAGATCTTCTTCTAGAGACTTTTAGGTCTTGAAGAATGCTGGATTTGACTCGAATGTCGATGTTGTAGGAGGTAAATCTTCCAAAAGGAACCCAGTTTAAATTCATCTGCCAGCAGTGAAGATCGCGGGCAATTCCTATCATGGTTTGGGTAATGGCTGCTGCCTGCACATCATATCCAGTATTGAAATTGATTTTCCACTTTTCAGAAAAAGAGACATCCCCGCTGATGTTTAGGGTTTGGGTGATGTTTTCATTATTGTTGATCTGACGGGAATAGGCAAGATTGTAGCCTAAAGTCAAATTCCACGGAATATCCCAATCGATATATTGGCTAGGATCGGAGACGATCCGATTGATTTCATTTTGTGCAAACTCATCCATTACCCCGCCGCGCTGAATAAAATCCTGAGTAAGTTCGTCTCGCTTTTCTCCGGGCGATTGGCCACTTCTTGGATTGATGGATGCATTCATATTCAGAGATGCATTCCGGATCATCCCTATGCCTTGCCCATTTTTCCAGGCAAACTGATTGATACTTCTAAACGTCGAAGTTCCATTTTCCTGAATCGTCTCTCGTACTGCGTAGGGATCGATATTACTTGTCAAGTTGACGGAAAGTTTTCGATCAAAAAAGCTGGTTCGGGCAGAAAGCTGCAATGGAGAAAGCTGGAAGGAATCAGCTGCAAAATTGTAGGCTGTATTGATGTTAAAAGACTCCAAGATTGGTATTTTCTTAGTTGCAGTTTCAGAAGTGCTGTCCTTGGAATTTAGGATTTTTGCTTCAATCACGTTTCTAAGGCCAAGGCTTAATGATCGTGATTCTCCCAAAGGCGCACCGCTGAAAACAAAGCCCTGATGCCTTGAGAAGCGCTGAATTCTTCCGGTATTATCTGTTTGAACTTCCTGATAATAACCATAAGAAGGATCCGAGAAGTCCGGAGTGAAATTAAAACCAAATGTCGGTGCTAAATGGTGTCTTATCGTCTGGAGTTTACTGCCTGGCTTGAAATTGTAAAAGCCATAGAAGTTGGTGCTCATCGAAAATGACGTGGTGTAGAAACCTACTCTATTAAATCCATCCTCTACAATTCGATCTACTCGTTCCTCGGATGGGTTGTAGTAATAATTGATCCGTTGCAAATACCAGAGCTCGTTGTAATCGACTGAAGCAGTTCCTGTGAAATAGTTGAAAAGTGTAAAGTTGGAGGACAGAGGAATCGAGTTTCTGGCACCGTTGGTAGCATTTCTTAGCAGAAGTCCGAAATTGTCTGCATTGAAAGGAATAGTATTCGGTCTTCCGCCAAGTTCCGGATTGTTTACTCCGATTTCTTGCTGCACACGATTGGTGATTGTGTTTTGCATGTTGAAGTTCCAGGCCACGTTCAGGGTTTTCAGTGGTTCAAACTTTACATTTCTGAACGGGTTCTGCCGGTTCATATTCACTGCAACAGTAGGTAAATCAAGTCTGACTTCTCCTGTTTGCACACTTTGAGAATGTCTAAAATTTGCTGACATCGAGAACGGAGTTCCTGAGAAAGACTTGGAATAAGAGATATTAGAGCTCAAATCTGCATTCACGTTGTTGGCAAAATTGTTCACGTTGACCACGTTATTGAAATAACTGGTCGAGCCTGCATTCACTGAAGCCGAAAACTTTCCTGTGCCCCGGGAAATTGGGGAATGATTCCACTGCACTCGAAAAGTATTGTAGTCCACCGGATTGAGCTCAGTTTCAGGGCTTACAAACTTTTGAAAATCTACGTTGAATCCTCCGCTGTAGCGATAGCGCTTGGTGTAGACGGCTTGAGATTTTAGTCCATAACCACCTTTGGAAAAAATATCCCCGGTGACTCTAGCGTGGATGTAGTCGTTAATTGCAAAATAATACCCAAGATCACGAAGGAAAATTCCTCGCCGCTGCTCTTTACCATAAGATGGAATAATGATTCCCGAGGCTTTTTCATCAGGAGTATCTGGTATAATTCCAAAAGGTAATCCAAGTGGAGTAGGGATCCCATTGAAATATAGGTTGAAAGGACCTGAGACCACCTGTTTTCCCTGAATCGATTTAATTTTGTTGGAGGAGATGTGCCAGTGCGGCTTGGTGAGTTTACAGGTAGTATAATATCCATGGTCTAGGTAGATACTTCCGTCTGCCGTCTTTTTAATTGTTTCGCCTCTCAAGACTCCATCTTGCTGTTCAGTGACCACATCTTTAATTATGGCTTTCTGAGATTTGAAATTGTATCTTATTTCTTTTCGAATCTCATAGACTGTGCCTTTGTCAGTGAAAAATGGATTTCCTGATACTGCCCCCAAACTGTCTATAATACCGGTGGCAAAGAGTTCGGAATTTTTCCAGTCAATGACGATACGGTCTGCCTCCAATTTCATGTCACCGTATTCAAACCAGGCTTTTTTGTAGAGGTAAACCTTATTTTCCACAAAATCTGTAATGATGCTATCCTCAGCAAAATAGAGAATATCTGTTTGGATATCGCTTGTGGGCATCATTTTTGCCGAGTCGAGTTTAACCAAAGTGTCTTGCCTTGCAGCAAGGGTATCAGCGAGAGGAAGGGAGCGCGTAGGTGGGGTTAAAGTGTCCGGAGCTATCAGGACCCTTTCCCGAGGCGGCTGAACAGGTCGCTGAGCCAACGCAAGTTGCGGAGTAATCCAAAGCCCTGAAATAAGTAATAAAAGGAATTTGAAACCCGACACTGCTGTAAGCGCTTTGTTTAATTTGTTAGAAATATTGCGTAAAGTTAATTCGATTGCCCTCATGGAACGGATGAATAACAAAAAAATTCTCTTAAGTTTTCTTATAGCTATTCCCTTTTTATTTGGAGGATTTATCCCCAATGAAACGATGATGCCTGCTTTTCGGATGAAAAAAATCGTCTTGGATGCAGGACATGGTGGAAGTGACCCCGGAAATATCGGGTCGAAGGTCAAAGAAAAGGATATCAACCTAGCTGTAACTCTTCTTGTTGGTAAATACATCAAGGAAAATATGCCTGATGTGGAAGTGATTTACACTCGGAAGGATGATAGCTTTCCCACACTAAAACAGCGTCCAAATATCGCAAATGTGAACAAGGCTGATCTCTTTGTTTCGATTCACTCCAACGCCGCAACCAACAAATCTGCCTTTGGTACTGAAACTTTTGTGATGGGTACCAAATACTTTGAGGCAAATTTTGACATTGTGAAAAGAGAAAACTCAGTAATTTTCCTGGAAGAAAACTATAAGGAGGATTATGAAGGATTTGATCCTACATCCCCGGAGTCATACATGCTATTTAACTTAACTCAAAAAGCCTTCATCGGAAACAGTATTACTTTGGCTGATCATATCGAAACGCAGTTTAGAGATCGTGTCGGCCGAAAGAGTCGTGGGGTAAAACAGGGACCATTTTATGTGCTTTGGACACCTTCAATGCCTAGCGTGCTGGTGGAACTTGGATTTTTATCCAACCTAGAGGAAGAAAAGTTTCTGATGACCAAGGAAGGCAAAGAGTACATGGCATCAGCAATTTACAGATCAATTAAAGATTACAAAGAGCAAATCGAATCCAATTAATTCCTAAAATTTCTGAAAGCATTCAAGCCCTTTTCTGTGAAGAAAAGGGCTTTTCTGTATCTTGCTATCCAAACTTCCCGAACATAATGGAAGTTTCTATAATCATAAACCCAAATTGACTAATGGATTCCCGAATGGAAACAAGCAACCCGACTTTTCAGGATTTAATTTTAAAACTTGCTGCCAAAACTTCTGAAGTAAAACTCGGCGGAGGCCAAAAAAGGATTGACTCTGAGCACGCCAAGGGCAAGTTGACTGCAAGAGAGCGGATAGATTACCTGATCGACACTGACTCCAGATTTTTAGAAATCGGCACATTTGCGGCTGATGGAATGTACGAAGAGGAGGGCGGTTGTCCTTCCGCAGGCGTAGTTTCAGGAATTGGATATGTAAACGGGCGAATGTGTGTAATAGTGGCCAATGATGCTACAGTCAAAGCTGGTGCTTGGTTTCCCATGACTGCCAAAAAGAATCTTCGTGCACAGGAAGTCGCCATGGAAAATCACCTTCCCATCATTTATCTAGTGGATAGTGCGGGAGTTTTCCTTCCCATGCAAAATGAGATTTTTCCTGACAAGGAGCACTTTGGTAGGCAATTCCGGAATAATGCAAAAATGTCAGCCATGGGGATTGTCCAAATCGCCGCCATCATGGGAAGCTGTGTAGCGGGTGGCGCTTATCTTCCGATTATGTCTGATGAAGCGATGATCGTGGATAAGACCGGATCTATTTTTCTAGCTGGGTCTTATTTAGTGAAAGCTGCAATCGGAGAAAGTGTAGACAATGAGACGCTCGGAGGGGCAACCACCCACTGCGAAATCTCTGGAGTGACGGACAACAAATACGACTCGGATCAGGATTGTTTGGATGCCATTCGTAAGATCTTTGGGACTTTGGGAGAAAATCCAAAAGCTGGATTTGATCGAATTGAAAGCAATGATCCGGGAATCCCTGAGGAAAAACTCCTTGATATATTTCCCATGGAGAGAGGAAAGCCATACGATATGCTGGACGTGATTGCAGGTATTGTAGATGGTGGAGAGATCGACGAGTACAAGAAAGATTACGGAAAAACTATTATCTGTGGTACAGCTCGTATCGAAGGCTGGGCAGTGGGAGTTATTGCAAACCAGCGCAAAATCGTCAAAACGTCAAAAGGTGAAATGCAGATGGGTGGAGTGATTTACTCCGACTCAGCGGACAAAGCTGCGCGATTTATTATGAACTGCAATCAGCGAAAAATCCCTTTGGTATTTCTTCAGGATGTCAGTGGCTTTATGGTAGGTAGCAAAGCAGAACATGGCGGCATTATTAAAGACGGTGCAAAAATGGTCAATACCATGGCCAATTCTGTTGTGCCGAAGTTTACTATCGTACTTGGTAATTCGTACGGTGCAGGTAATTATGCTATGTGTGGCAAAGCTTACGATCCACGCTTGATTTACTCTTGGCCTACAGCCCAAATGGCAGTGATGTCCGGTGCATCCGCCGCAAAAACCTTACTTCAAATCAAAGTGGCTTCTCTAAAAAAGAAAGGAAAAGTAATTTCTCAAGAAGATGAAACTCAGCTTTTAGAAGAAATCACCAATAAATACAATGAAGAATTGAGCCCATACTACGCCGCTTCCCGACTTTGGGTGGATGGTGTCATTGATCCACGGGAGACCCGCAAGGTGATCAGCATGGGAATCGAGGCGGCAAATCATTCACCGATTACAGAAAGATTTAATGTCGGTGTGATTCAGACTTAAAAAGTATCAAGTATCAAAAAAAGAGGCGAGAGGCAAGAGGAAAGAAGCGAGAGGCAAATTAGATCACGTAATTCCATATTACCACTTCACAATCTCCCTCTTCTTAAGGAGAGAGCCTGTCCCGAGCAGCGTAGCAAATCGGGAGCGCGGGGTGAGGTAATGAGTATCAAGATTTTAGTATCAAGAGAAGAGGCAAGAAGCGAGAGGCAAGACAATGGAATCAACTGCTAGTTGACCACTGCGAATACTGTAAACTGCGACTGGAAACTGATCACTGCCAACTGATCATGGCTTCGACTTCGCTCTGCCTGACACAAATTCCAACTGGCCTTTGCGAATTGGAAACTGAACACTGCGACTGCCAACTGCCAACTGATTTGTTCGCTGGCGAACAAAAATGTTCGACAAAGTAAAAGTCCAAAACTCGTAAAATAGCCTCAGGAGCTTATTCTGAGGCTATTTTTATGGCATAATAGTGGGAAAGGTATTCAGGTGAAATTGAAATTTAATTTCTATTCATCTTTCAATTTTCCAAAACAATCAAAGGGAAATTCATCAAATACATAATCACAAATTCAAAAGACCAAGTAAGAATCAAATCTTTTCTTCGGTCTTCGGTCTTCTAGCTCAAGACCTCTCGTTAACTTGAAGAATTACTAATGATCAATTAATAATTTTCCAATCCAAAAGCCATGTGGAAAAATTACCTGAAAGTCTCCTTTAGAAACCTGAAAAAGCGAACGCTTTATACGGGAATAAATCTCTTGGGCCTAACTGTAGCCTTGGTCAGTTTTTTTGTAATCACGCTCTACATCTATCACGAATGGAGCTTTGATCGAATGTACTCCGGTACGGATCGAATTTATAAGTTCAATCAGGAATTCACATCAGGTGGAGAAAGCCAATTGGTTGGTACTACTCCTTCAATTTTGGTACCCACATTGATTGAAGAATTTCCGGAGGTGGAGACCGGAACTTTGGTGTTTGATTTGAGCATATTTTCCTCAGTCTTGGTAGATGCAGGAGAAGGCAATCACGAGGAATCCAGATTTGCCTTTGTAGATGAAAATTTCTATAAAGTCTTTGACTTTGAAATAATTGCGGGGCAAAAAGGAAACCTCCTAAATGAGCCAAACCAAGTGGTACTGACCGAAAGTACTGCCAAGCGCTATTTCGGTTCGGCCCAAAATGCAGAAGGTAAAACACTGAAAATTGACAGTAAAGACTATCAAATTACTGGTGTGATGGAAGACTTTCCAAGTAACAGTCACTTGGACTTTGATTTTTTGGCTTCTTTCAAAACTCACCGCCACGGTAAAAATCCCGAATGGTCTCCAAGTAATTACTACAGTTATGTAAAACTTCGGCCAGATGCAAATTTGAGTCAGTTTGAAGCCAAACTCCCTCGGATGGTCGAAAAATACTTGGGTGAAGAACAGCGGGAATATGGTTTCCAGACTGCTTTTTTGACTCAACCAGTAACGAGTATCCACTTGGGTGATCAAACCCTTAGCACAGTGAAACCGGGAACAGACATTAAATACTTATACATTTTTGGTATTGTCGCCATCCTTCTGATTGCTATCGGCATCATCAACTATGTGAATTTGGCAACCGCCGAAGCAACGGAGCGAAACAAAGAAGTAGGACTTCGAAAAGTGATGGGGGCTGATCGTGGGCAGCTTTTTGGTCAGTTTGTATCCGAATCAATGATTTTAACTTTTGGAGCGGCACTTTTGAGCTTATTAGTGATCTACATGATTGCTCCACAGTTTGTGAAGATTGGGGGAGTTCCATTGAATTTGAGTTTGCTATTTTCCCTCAAAGGAATGTTGTTCTTAGCGGCTTTGGTACTAGTGATTGGATTATTGTCAGGCATGTATCCATCCATTATTCTATCCGGTTTGGAACCGATCAAAGCCTTGGGTAATAAAGTCAAAATCGGAGGAGGGGCTTGGGTCAGAAAATCATTGGTGGTCTTTCAATTCTTTGTGTCCATGGGACTTTTGATCTCCACATTTGTGGTGAAGTCTCAACTGGATTTCATGAAGGAAGTCAATTTGGGTTACCAAAAAGAACAAGTGGTAGCTCTGCCCTATCATTATAATATGCGGAATTCTATCGAATCTGTAAAACAGGAAATGCTCCGCACAGGTGCTGCAGAGTCTGTTTCATTGGCAGCTGATATGCCGATTCATATCAAGGCTTCCTATACCATATTTCCGGGAGGAGACAACCAAACTGAATTTATGATCACAGGATATTCTGTAGACAATGACTTGGTCAATACACTAGGATTGAAGATTTTGGCAGGTGAAAATTTCACTGAAACTGATCTTTCCAGATCTGTTGCTTATGATTCTACACTTGAATTGCCAGTAATTCTAAATGAATCTGCACTTCAACGCTTAGGTTGGAGTCCTGAAGAAGCAATTGGGAAAAAAGTCGATTTTGGAGGTGGTTTGGCTCATGTAAAAGGGGTGATTAAGAATTTCCATTTCAATTCCCTGCATCATCAGGTGGGTCCATTGGTGATTTTCATTGACCCGGATCAGGCGAATGTATTGCTTGTAAAAATGCCTGCTGGAAACCCTGCATCGCATCTGGCATCTTTGGAAAATACCTGGAAAAACCTTGTGCCCAATCGACCTTTCAATTACAAATTTATCGATCAGGAATATGCCCAAATGTATCGCTCAGAACAGCGGGTAGGGGAGATTTTCGGATTGTTTTCTGGGATTGCGATTTTCATTGCCTGCATGGGGTTATTTGGGTTGGTCTCATACGTGGCTTTAAGAAGGACTCGGGAAATCAGCATCCGAAAAGTGTTGGGAGCAACTCAAGGCGATGTGGTCGGAGTGCTCTCAGCTGATTTCTTCAGGCTTTTAGCCATATCCGCTGTGCTGGCAATCGGCTTTGGAATCTGGTTTAGCGATTCCTGGCTTTCAGCTTTCGCCAATAGAGCATCTATAGGATTAGGGCCATACTTGACAGCTATTGGGATTGTTTTGGTTTTAGCGCTGATTACTATTGCCTATCGGAGTTGGAAAGTCTTTTCCATGAACCCCTCAAAAACCTTAAAAAGTGAGTAAATGACCGATGAAGGATGACCGATGTCCGATCCTCCACGGCGGACAAGTGTCCGATGACCGATGTCGGGTGTCGGGTATGATAATTTCAACTTCCAGTCATCCAAACCTCCAAACCTCCAAACTTCCTAACCTCCAATCTTCCAATCTTCCAATCTTCAAATACCAAATGATCCAACTCAAAGAAATTGATAAATACATTGAATCGCGTTTTCAGCGAGTGTTTATCCTCAAAGGAATTAACCTGAACATCAACGAAGGCGAGTTTATCACCTTGATGGGACCCTCAGGTGCGGGAAAATCAACCTTGTTGAATATCCTTGGTTTGCTCGATGAGGATTATGCCGGCGAGTATTTTTTCGGAGAAAAAAGTATCCGTAAAATGAAGGATAAAGAGCGGTCCAGCCTTCACAAGAGTGAGTTTGGATACATCTTTCAGGCCTATCACCTGATCGACGAACTTACGGTTTATGAAAATATAGAGACGCCTTTGCTCTATCGGAATGTCTCCTCAGGGGAGCGGAAAAGTATCATTGCCAATCTTTTAGACAGGTTTAATATGGTGGCGAAAAAGGATCTCTTCCCAGCTCAACTTTCAGGTGGACAGCAGCAGCTTGTCGGTATTGCCAGGGCCATTGCAGGACGACCGAGAGTGCTCTTGGCTGACGAACCCACAGGCAATCTTCATTCCGCACAGGCAAAAGAAATCATGGAGATTTTCCACGAATTACATGCCGAAGGCACCACCATCATTCAGGCAACACATGCCCGCGAAAACGCCGATTTTGGCTCGCGATTAATCACTTTAGTAGACGGAAGAATAGAAACTGATGAAGCCATTGCAAAGTAAAATACCTGTCCTTGTACTTTTAGGTGCATTTTTCTTTTATGGAAAAATCCAGGCCCAAGAAACAATTTCATTGAATTTTGAAATCGCTGTGGATCTTGCTCTTAGTAAAAATCTGGAATTCAAGATCCAGGAAAATAACATGGATATCCTTCACAGAGAGAGGCAGGTGGCCATGTTATCGCATTTACCAACTGTTGGAATCACCTCAAATTTTTTACGCCAAACCGGTCAGCAATTTCAGCAGATCGAAGGTGAAATAGTGGTGACCAATGTATCTAACGATATCATGACGGGAAATCTAAGTATCAACATGCCTCTGTTTAATTCAGGCAGAAGAATACTGGATACACAGTCCGCAAATTTGGCTTTGGAAGCGGGTGAGAAGGGCTTGAATCGCGCCAAGCAACAGGTGGTTTTTGAAGTCTCCCGGAGGTATCTTCAGGTACTATTAGATCAGGAACTTGTAAGAATCTCCGGTGAAAATCTGGAAAATCAAAAGCAGCAGTTGTTGCAGATTGAAGGGTTTGTCGATGCTGGTTTGCGGACCATTTCTGATTTATACAATCAACAATCTGAAGTGGCAAGACTGGAATCCTTGAAAGTCGATGCCGAAATTCAATATGAAAATGATCTTTGGCTTTTGACGGAGTATCTACAACTTGACCCGGGAGTTGTGCCATCACTTGAGCCAGTAGAACCAATACGGGAAATCAGCTCCCTTGAGGGAATGGACATGTCGCAACTTTATGACTTGGCCAAATCAAATCGTCAGGATTTAAGGCAACAGACTTTGTTGGCAAATTCATTTAAAAAGGATATGCAAGCCATAAAAGCCATGTACTTTCCCAGATTGACTGCTTTTTATAATTATAATACATTCTCTACCTCTTTAGATGATCGAAGTTTGCGAGAGCAGTTTTTGAGGGTTTATCCTCAAAACACGGTTGGATTAGGTCTTGCGATTCCAATTTTTACCAATTTTCAATCGAGGTTGGATGTGAGTAGGAGTAGAGTAGCTTATGAAAATCAAATGCTACAAAAGGAAGCCATTGATCGAAAAGTTTACCAAGAAGTAAGATTGGCCTACCAAAACTATCAAGCAGCCATTCGAAAAGAGAAAAATTCCCAAGTCCAGGTTTTGGCAGCCGAGGAGGCATTTACGACAGTGAGCGAACGGTTTAGATTGGGTCTTTCGAGTTTTGTTGATATTTCGACCGCCAACCAAACAATGGTCAGAGCCCAAGTGGACCTCGCCCAAGCAGTTTATACCCTCTACTTCCAAGAGGTCTTGATGAAGTTCGCTTTAGGAACTTTAGAGATTTAAGGTTTAAACCCTAGACACAGAAAGGATTGCAAAGAATTTCACCAAGGAGATCTCAGAGAAAGAGGTTTTATAAATTTGTTCTTAAACCAATCTCCAAAAATTACTGGCTCGACTTTCCTTTTTAAAGGTTACAAAGTTTATTCTCTTCACTATGAAAACTGACCACTGCCTACTACTGAAATATTATCCCGCTGATAGCCGTAGAAATGGGCGCTGACCTGCCTGCCGCCGGCAGGTCCTCGCGGATTATTTCTCACAGATGGCCACAGAAAAAAGACACAGATTATCACAGATTTCCTTAGCTGGCGAAAAAAGACTTTAGCTTTTTCAATGGTAAAAAAAACTTTGCGTTCACGGCGCCTCTGCGGTGAATTAAAATACTTAAGACAAAATTTTTTAAAAAAAAAGACAAGCCCATGAGGCCTGTCTTTTTTGGTTGATTGAATTGTGGTAGTTGGTAATCTTAAAGCATTGAAAAGAACATATCCAGATCAGGGATCAAGACAATTCTGGTTCTTCTGTTAAGAGCCATGTTTTCTTTAGTATCGTTTTCTGCAAGCGGCATATAAGATGCTCTTCCGGCTGCGATCATTTTTTCCGGTGCAACTTGATACTTCAGTTGAAGCATTCTGACGATCGAGGTAGCCCGTTTTACGGACAAATCCCAATTGTCTTCCAAGGCAGGAGTAGAGATGGTCCTAGAATCTGTATGACCTTCTATCATCACCTGAAGGCTTGGTTCAGCATTGATCACTTCAGCAAGTTTCTTAAGCAAAGGATCTGCTTTAGAATTAATTTTGTAGCTCCCTGTGTTAAAAAGTAGTTTGTCGGAGATTGAGATCATCACGACAGTTTTGTCGATAGAGATCTGTACATCATCATCATCACCCTGAGAAGAGATGTTTTGTTTGATATTATGGCTAATAGCAAGATTAACAGAATCTTCTAAAGTCTTAGCTCCAGCCAATAAAGTAGGATCAACTTTCGAAAGTGTCTCCTTCATCTTTGCCTTGGAGTTTTTGGACATTACCGCTGCACCTTCGATGCTTAACATCCCGCTGTTTGTTTCAGTCAGTTTATCATTGGTCTCTCTCAATGAATTAATTCTAGAATTGTACTCTGCGACCCGAGCCTCAATTGCTGACATTTTTTCTTCCAACACAGCCTTTTCCTGATTGGTCATGGCAAGTTCTGTTTGGGTTCTGAAAAGGTTACTTTCAAGTGCTGTGTATTTCTTTTTTGATACACAGGAGACGGTTAGGCCAAGACCTATAACCCCGGCTAGAATTAGTGATTTTTTCATATGATTATAATTTGGTTTTTAGAGGCCACTTGGAATCTCGCATATAGCCCCCAGATAGCTATCGGGGCCATCGGGGCATCCCTGTGGGGGACATTTTCGTTATGCTCGATTTCACAGCTTATTTTGTTAGATCGAAATACCAATCCCAAATTATCCGCCATTCTTTTTAATCAATATTCTAGGGAAGAATCCAAACGTAAAAACGCTTATCTAGCTCTTAAATCGCAATTTTCTTTTGATTTTCAGCCAAAAACTTGAAATAAAAAAAGTCCTGATTTTTCAGGACAATTTTGGTAAATATGTGGATACCATACTCAATGTGAGGAAAAAATGGGATTACTCCGTCAGTCTATTTACAATTTTGAATTCGTTCATTACTCGGTAAGCAGCCCTTGTGATGTCTGATTGAAAGGTGGGAGATTCCGCATCAAATTTTGCTGCAGTATAACCCTGCCAGATTGTGTTTCCTTTTTTTGAGTCAATAACATATATGACCAGCATCCCGCTGTTTTGTGCATATTTTACTTGATTGTAAGTTTCATCTTTTTCCTGCTCCCGCTCAATTTCACCTTCATTGTTGCGATAGGTCATTCCAGTCCTGTTAAGCCAATAATCAAATTGTGGCTGCACATAACCCCTGTATCGGATTGAGTCTGAAAAAATTTTGTAGCTCACTAGCATGTCAGGTTTGCTGATTTGCTCTCGGTACCCTTGCGAACCTAGTCTAGCGCCAATAGTAGAATTAAGAACACTAACTAGGGTTGATGACTCATTTTCAGAAGATTCAATAAAAGCGAACGTTTTATATTTTTTGAATGAACCCGAGTAATTATAATCGTAATCGGTCACATAATCCTTAGAGGAGAAGCAAGATGTGATAATTACTGAGAGGAGGACTAGGAGGATTGAGGAAACTTTCATGGTTGACTTTGTATTTAATGTTCGGATTTTTTCGAAAATAAAGTGGTTTGGGTCTAACCTTTGAATTTTAATTATTGTTTGGCCAAGTGCCTATTTTTCAGGTTTCTAATCAACGTAATTTATCACAATACGCTCAAAAAAAGTACAGATTTATTTTAAAAATCTTCATAATAATTTTTGTTAAGGATTTTTTCTCGAAAAAAGCTGATGAAAAGCAGTGAATTGAAGTTGGGTCTTTGAAAATAGATTTGTGCTTTGCTCCATGATCCCAAATTGAAGAGCAAGTACTGATGAAGTCCTATATCCCAATCCCAGGTACAATCTGTTTCTGTCAAAGAATTGAGAATTTTCGGTTGGCTTTTCACCATTAATAAATAGTTCATCATATAGCTGTCCATAGATTGCTCCCTTTTCAGTGAGTTCTTTATTGTTGAGTGGCACATTGACAAAGATTGCGTAGCGAAATCTTGTCCTTATGTTCAGTTCTTCAATCCATCTTTGTTCAAAGCGATAGCGGTGCATTATCCCAACTCTACCAAGCTTTTGCCTTAAAATTACCTCCTGATAGACTCTGTTTTCATGAAAACTATTAGAAGCTTTGCCGGGAATGTCCGTTGTAATGGATGCATAGCCCGCCAGAAAACTCACCTGTCCTGATTTGAGATTGTATTGAAGTCCGGTTCTTAGGAGCAGTTGTTCAAGATCACCCAGTTTATTATGGTTGCGGTATTGTACTTCGCCATGAATTGCCCAGGGAGAATCCGTAAATCTTAAATTTCCGAAGTACATGTACCAAGCACCCAAATCATTATCTATCTGAGAATATACGGGGTTAATCAAAAAGCAGATCAGTAGGGAAGCCAATAATTTTTTCATCCCCCAAATTAGAAAATGAAAAGGTCTTTTTTCCTATAATTCGTCTACCGGAAAAAAGAGCATATAAATTTTAAATACAAGCCTTAAGCCCAACAGAAATGGGGGTTGCTTTCAATCCATAAGCCTTTTCAATTTTTGAAGAATCCAAACAGTAATCTTCGGCGGTCTGATACCTGAGTTCTTTGACTTCTTTGAGAACGGGGATGAATAATCCTAGCGTAGCTACAAGCCAGGACGGCATTACTTGGAGTTTTTTGTTCGTACCGAGGTGTTGGTTTAAAATGGCTGTGATTTCTTGTCCACTAGGATAGCTTGGGTCTGTTGGAAGGTTCCAAGTTTGGTTCCAGGAATCGGTTTGCAAAGCGAGAAATGCCGTGGCTTTCCCGGCATCCGGAATGTAAGTGAAAGAATGTTTTTTGTCCCCGGCATATAGCCACTGAGGAGTCTTACCTGCTTTCATTTTGTTGATAACCAATTCATTTAAAAAGCTATTGCTTGCTCCTGGACCATAAAAGTCACCTGCTCGAGCAACCAAAGCGGTCAATCTTCCAGACTCCACTTCAGCCCAGAGCATTTCTAAAATTTGCTTTCTGACTTTACCCTTTTCACTCGTTGGATTCAGCGGCGTTTCCTCAGTGAGATGGCCAATTTGGCTTGGATCGAGTGCGTACATATTGTCAAAAAAGACCAGCTTAGCCCCAGTGGCAATGCAGGCATCTAGGGTGTTTCTCATGATTTTAGGCCAATCGCGTTGCCAGTCAGGAACAGAATACTTTATTCCAGCAAGGAGAAAAACCAAATCCGACCCACTTACTGCATTCAAGACTTGAATTGAATCAGTCAAATCTGCCGAAACCAGTTCATCGGTTGTATTAACAGCTTTAGGATTTCGACTGACCTGTCGGATTTTAAGGCCTTTGCTGCCAAGTTCAGTAGAAATTACTTTAGCAATATTTCCGTTTGCTCCTAGAATAGTATAAAGGTCCATCGGTTGAAAGTTTTATAAAATTTACTGAAAACTTCAAAAAAAATCAGGTTTTAACAATTTGTTAACTTTAGAAAAACAGGAATGTGAATCTTCAAAAAGGTTTATTCTTTCTGTCAATTCGTTTGCAGTTCGCCATGTCGCTGGAGTACCAAAATGATCTAAGTTTGGGATTTTTTAAACTAATCCTCTAAATTGATTAAAACTTTTTAGCGATGACTCAGGAAAAAAAAAACTGTCTTAATTGCGGAAAACCGATTCAGGGCCGCGTGGATAAAAAATTCTGCGATGACAGTTGCAGAAACACCTACAACAATCAGCAAAATGCGGACAGCACGAACCTCATTAGAAATATCAATCATACTCTCAAGAAAAACCGGAATATCCTGGAATCGATAATACCGAAAGGAGAGGAGCTTTCAAAAACGACCAGAGAAAGATTAATGCGTCTAGGGTTCAATTTCAAATTTTTCACTCATGTCTACCAAAATAAAAAAGGAAATCAATACCATTATTGCTACGATTTTGGATTTCTCGAACTCGAAGGCGATTGGTTTTTGATTGTGAAAGGGAAAGAGATATTATGAGTGTCAAGTATCAAGACGTTAGTATCAAGACCGAAGAAGCAAAGAAACAAGAGCCAAAAAACAAGATTTAAGAGTTAGAACCTATTCCGTAGTTTGATTTGCCCTGTCAATTGAATTTCCACCAATAATGATAACCATGACAACAACGACAACCATGAGAATCATGAGAACCCCGACAACAATACAACCATGCTCCAACCTCGACAACCATTACAACAAGGCTAACCAGTTCTCTCCCTTTTAATTAAAAATCTAAACTTTTTTGAGGATTTTTTTTAAGTTTACGAAAATTATGATACCACCCTTTTAATTATTTTATGAGTAAAACCATCACCACATTGAGTCTTGGACTCATTTTTTTGGCTTTGGCAGCCTGTGTCTCAAACGAAAAAATCATCTACTTGCAAAATCTTGAGGGCAAACAGGAAATTCCTGATGATGAACTGATATCTTACCAAATTCCTGAATACAAGCTTCAATACAATGACATTATCGATGTCAATATCCAGACAATTGATGATATGATCAAAAATGGATTTAATAATCAATCTGCCTTAATGGGGAATCAGCAGATGCAAATAGCCAGTCAAAGCGGGGGAGATATATACTATATGACAGGTTATACAGTGGACCGAAATGGAAATATTCGTCTTCCTATAGTTGGTTTGGTAAATGTCAACGATAAAACTATCGAACAGGCGAGAATTCAAATTGAATCGCAGCTTAGAGAATATGTGACAACAGAACTCTATGTGAAAGTTAAATTGGGAGGAATCCGCTATTCTGCCTTGGGAGAATTTCGACGTCCCGGAAAATTCGTTGTCCTTCAGGACCGAATGACTATTTTCGAAGCAATTGCAAATGCGGGTGACCTTAGTCCAATCGCAAAACGTGACGAAATTTTATTGATCAGACAGTATCCTGAAGGCACCAAACTTCATAGACTTAATCTGAACGATCGTCAACTAGTCAGGTCACCTTATTATTTCATCCAGCCTAATGATCAGATTTATGCTGAACCAATGAAAGTTCGTGAAATCGGAGCCGGCGAAAATGCCGCTCAATCTTTAGCCCTAATTATATCTGCAATTACAGCAGCAGTCCTAATCATCAATGTTGCTACCCGATAACAATGTATCCTAATTCCCCTCAAGTAAATCAAACCCAGCAATCCCCTTTTATGATAAATCAGGAAGATGAGATTGACTTGAAGGTCATCCTTTTTAATTACCTTCAGTATTGGTCGATTATTGTGATTTTTATGTTTGCTGGCATTCTTGCTGCATTTCTATTCAATCGCTACTATACTCCAGTCTATAAGGTAGAATCAAGTATTCTGGTCTCTGATGATAAACCATCCTTGGGAATGGATCTCTTTGAGTCTTCAGGTTTGCTTCAGGGCAAAAATAATATTGAGAACGAAATAGGGATTTTGAAGTCCTTTAGTCTTGCCCAAGAAACCATTGATGCACTTAATCTCAACGTTCAATATTTTCAAGAAGGTCTTATTTCCAACTCGCAGATATACGGAAATGTACCAATTCTTGTAACTGTTGATTGGACTCAGCCTCAATTGGTTGGAGGGATGTTTAGATTGGAAATCTTAGATGAGACTACCTTCGAATTAACGATTGAAGATGACAAATTTTCAATTTTCAATCCAAAAGATCCCTATTTCAAAACGAAATTTGAAGAAAACTTTCTAACAAAAAGTATTTTCACTTTTGGTGAGAAATTAGAAGGTCAAAATTTTTTCTTCAAAATTGACCAACTTACAGGGGTTCAAGGTGATGTAGTTTTATTCAAAATCATTGATACACCTACACTGGCCTTGTCCTTTCAAGAAAAACTTTCAGTAGCACCTACCAACAAGCAGTCTTCTATTTTGAATCTGAGTTTGGAAACTCCTGTGAGAAGATTGGGACAGGATTACATCAATAAATTGATGGAAAGGTACCTCTATCGTGAGTTGGAAGAAAAAAACCGGGCCTCAGAAAATACAGTTGATTTTATCAATCAACAGCTAAGCGGAATCTCTGATTCCCTGCGGTTTTCTGAGAATAAGCTTCAGCAATACAGGACAGAAAACAAAACATTTAACCTTTCTCAAGAAGGTTCAGTAATTTTTCAAAGGCTACAGGAATTGGAAAAAGAGAAGGGACAAACTGAAGTTAGCCTCAAATATTACCAAACCTTACAAAACTACCTGGCCAATAATCAATCCGGGGATCTAGTCGCTCCTTCTGTTATTGGGGTCACGGATCCACTCCTGAACTCCTTGGTTCAGTCATTAAGTGAACTTCAAGCAGATCAGACAAGACTTAAAGCGAATTTCTCCGATCAAGCTCCCGCAGTGAGGGAAAATGCTACAAGAATCCAAAATGCAAGACGCGCTTTACAGGAAAATGTTGGTTCAGCCCTTCAAAATACCCAAAATGTGCTTTCGGATCTGAACAACCGCATCCGAATGGTTGAAAGAGATGTGAATTCACTACCTCAAACTGAACGTAATCTTTTGAGCATTACCCGACAGTTTACAATCAATGAAAATATTTATGTCTATTTGCTTCAAAAGAAAGCAGAAGCTGAAATCACTAAAGCCGCCAACATGCCAAAAAACAGCATCTTGGACTTTGCAAAATCGGGACAACAGCCAATCGCACCTAAGCGTTCTTTAAATTTGTTGATCGGTCTGATTTTGGGTTTAATTCTGCCTATTGGATTTATCACTGTTAAGGATTTTTTAAATACCAAAATCGAAGATCCAAAAGAACTTGAAAAGCAGCTCAAGGTTCCGCTGATTGGGATGATCGGAAGAAACAATTCAGAGGATGCTTTGCCGGTTTTCAACAATCCGAGATCAACGGTCACGGAATCCTTTCGTTCCCTACGTGCTGATTTGGCTTATTTAAGTCCTCAAAATAAAAACTTGACACTGCTTTTTACTTCTTCAATATCAGGTGAAGGAAAAACTTTTGTTTCCTTGAATATGGCATCTGTTTTCGCCCTCATGGGTAAAAAAACAGTGTTAATTGGCTTGGATTTAAGGAAGCCTAGAATTGCAGAGGATTTTGGATTGATTAATGACAAAGGCGTGAGTACCTGCTTGAGTAGCAATACTATCTGGCAATCTGTGGTTAAGAATTCGGGCTACGAAAATTTGGATGTAATTCTTTCCGGACCCATACCTCCCAATCCATCCGAACTCCTTTTGCAGGATAAATTCAGGAAGATAATTTCAGAGATCAAAGAAGTTTACGATGTGGTAGTATTTGATTGTCCTCCAGTAGGATTGGTATCTGAGACAAAAGAGCTATTTTATTTCTCCGATATAAATTTCTTTGTATTTAGACAAGGCTATTCCATGAAAGCAAATAGTCAAATTTTGAATAACCTGGTTGAAAAAGGGGGAGTCAACAAGATTTATGGAATCCTAAACGATCTTCATATTGACAAAGGCTACGGCTACGGTTACGGGTATGGCTACGGGTATGGCTATGGAAATAATTCTTATGGGTATCATGAGGAGGCACAATTACCCTGGTGGAAACGAGCACTCAGATTAAAATAATGCTGAATATTTGAATTCGGGCTTTCTGAGCGGTTTTGGTAGTGGGTAAAAACGATTTATCGGGATTAACTCAAAGTTTGATTTTTGGGCCCTCTTTCATCTTAGGACTCTGCAATTATTCGGAATAAGGTTTCCAATCTTTCGGTCTTTAACTTCTGAAAACTTCGATCAATTGTAGAAATTGTCTATCGGAATTTGATTTTAACGTAAATCAATTAATTTTTAACGCTTATCCACTTAAATCTAACGTTTAACTATTGAATTCTGATATCCATTACCTTTCACCTAATTTCAAATTGTTTAATTGTAAAGCATAATAAAACCTTTCATTTTATCTCTTATGCGCTCAAGATTCAAGTATTTGGATTCATATATTAAAAATTTATTTTCGGGATATAAGGCCAAAACCAAAGAGATCAAAGGAATTGAGATCTCATACCAATATGTCGGTAATCCCGTCTTGTTTGATCCTATCACCATGCTGAACGATTTGAAATACAAGCTTAAAAATGGAGAATCAACTCATGGAAAATTGTATGTCAGGTTAAGTGCCCTAGTGGAAATTGACAGCATCTCCTGCGAGAAACTTAATCCTACCGTGAAAGCTAAGTTTAAGAAAGCTGGGGGCAATTTTGAAGTAATTCGATGTGTGAAAACGCTGGAATCTGTTCATCACAGCAGGTACGAATTTTTACTCAATAAATCAGTATTCTGTTCATTTCAGCGCCGGTATGATTATGGCAAAGACTATTCTTCCATTTTGGAAAATATTTCCTCATTTATAGTTTCGACCGATAATCGATTCAACTTTTGGAAAAACGATCAGAATGAAGCGCTATACCTCGAACACTTTGGCCACACACACCTTTGGGTTATTAACAGTTTTTCAGATCTCGAAAATGCCTGGTCAAAAATTGAAGACTAATTCTCCCTTTAACTCCTTGATCATGAAATCTCTTATCCTAATGGATGAATAAAATAAAAATTTGATTGAATAAAAGGGGTGTAGTTTAAGACCCTTGCCTTATATTTACGCATACCAACAAGTACAAAAAAGCCTCAATTTAGAATTCTTTGGCTTTTTTTTGTGAAACCCAAAATATCTGTTATAAACAGCATATTTCTAGTTGTTTATTTTCGATAAGTCTTAATCATTCAAAATTGGACGAAGAAGTTTTTGGAATAAGAGAGTAGTTTTTCCCTTTGAACAATTCCAAATACTTTTTAACTAATTTTGATTCAGTTGGGACTGAAAGGGCGAAGCTGTACAAAATTTGTTTTCTTATGCTGGAATTGTTTAATTTTCTGTTTTGTGTATAAAGCAAAAATTCCAAAATCCTTCTAAAAGACGAATTAGCCATTTCATTGGATTTTTCGTGTACCTATTTGTCAAATAGAAAAGTTACTATCATGATCACCAAATTTTTATTCATGGAGATAATAAACAAACTTAATTCACTGGATAAATTCAAAATTACCCCAAAAAATCATCCAAATAACAAAATGAACAAAAGTTGAATAGCTAATTTGCTTATTATCAACTCAAAGTCGATTTACTAGTTGTATAATTAGATAATTAGAAATAATCAATTCAACAGTTAGTTACTCACAGCTGCATTTAAATTTAATCCACTCAACTTTTTATATGAAAATCATTAACGTCCTTCTCTCTGGTGGCGTAGGTTCAAGGCTTTGGCCTTTGTCAAGAAAATCTAGGCCAAAACAATACCTCCCGATATTTGAAAAGCAGACACTTTTTCAGAAGACAGTTATCCGAAATCAAAGATTAACAAATCAGATATTTGTTGTTGGTAATTGCGACAACTACCAACTTTCACGTGCTGACCTTGGAAATTTAGGCGTAACTCAATACCAAGAAATTATCGAAGCATGCCCCAGAAATACCGCTGCGGCCATTGCATTCGCAGCATTTCAAGCCAGTCTCCAAGATATTTTATTTGTAACTCCATCAGATCAATTGATTGATGCCAATGAAGACTACAGGCTGTCTGTCAGTAGAGCTATTCAACTCGCAAAGGACGGTTTTATAGTGACCTTCGGATTGAAACCAACAAAACCCGAAACAGGCTACGGGTATATAGAGGCTCAAGGTGAAGATGTCAAAAGTTTCCGGGAAAAGCCAAATCTTGAGACTGCTGAAAATTTTCTGAAAAATGGAAATTTCTTCTGGAATTCGGGCATGTTCTGTTTTCAGGCAGGAGTCTATTTGGAGGAATTATTGAAATTACAACCTGAGCTGTTTCATGCTTCAAAAAAAGCATTTGAAAGTGCCATCAATGGAATATTAGACTACGAGCTTTCCATGCAAATCCCTTCCATTTCGGTTGATTATGCTGTAATGGAGAAAACCAATAAAATTAAAGTTGTTTCCTCACTATTCAGTTGGTCAGACATGGGTTCTTTTGAGTCGATTTATGAATATTTGAAGAAAGAAGGTCATCCTATTGATGAGTCCGGTAATATGGTCATCGGTACTACAATTTATACAGAGTTTGTTGGTATGGCCAACACCATCCTGATCCAAACCCCAGATGCTATTTTAGTACTCAGTAAAGATAGAGCCCAGGACGTTAAAAAAGTCTACGAACAACTCCAAATAGAAAAACCGGAGTTGGTTTAAATGATTGTCAAAGAACCAAGAAGCAAGAAACAAGCGAGTTCAGGCCCATTTGAACTCTGAACCTTGAACCTCGACCTTTCGACTTCGCTACCAATGACAGAGTATGTATTATTTGGTAAATTGTTGAAAAACTAAATAATCATTCGATATGTCATCTCCATTTTGTTAATCCAAGGTTATTCAGACTCAGGTTGACCCAATGAACTCGGAACCTGGACCAGCTGAACCTCAACAATTAGTCAATTCACCAACCACCAACCCATGAAAAGAATTCTCGTCACCGGAGGAGCCGGATTTTTAGGTTCGCATCTCTGTGAGCGATTACTGAATGAAGGAAATGAAGTACTCTGTGTCGATAATCTTTTTACCGGTAGAAAGTCCAATATTCACCACCTTTTAGATGATAAGAATTTTGAATTTCTCCGCCATGATGTGACTTTTCCATTGTTTGTGGAGGTAGATCAGATCTACAACTTGGCCTGTCCTGCCAGTCCGATTCACTATCAGTTTGATCCGGTTCAAACTACCAAAACATCAGTAATTGGAGCTATCAATATGCTTGGATTGGCTAAGCGTCTCAAAATCAAAATCCTTCAGGCCAGTACCTCGGAAGTGTATGGAGATCCTGAAGTTCATCCACAGCCTGAATCCTATAAAGGAAGCGTCAGCACTACGGGAATTCGTGCTTGCTACGATGAGGGAAAGCGATGCGCCGAAACCCTCTTTTTTGATTACCACCGCCAACACAGGGTTGATATCAAGGTGATGCGAATTTTCAATACCTACGGACCACGAATGCACCCAAATGATGGGAGAGTGGTTAGTAATTTTATAGTTCAAGCAATAAAAGGGCAGGATATCACCATTTTCGGTGACGGAAAGCAAACACGAAGCTTCTGCTATGTGGATGACAATATCGAGGGCATGTACCGCTTGATGAATTCAAGAGATGGATTCACCGGACCGGTCAACATCGGTAACCCAGGTGAATTCACCATGCTGGAACTTGCACAACTTGTCATCGAAATGACAGGAAGCAAAAGTCAACTGAAGTTTTTGCCCCTTCCACAGGATGATCCTATGCAGCGCCAACCCGTTATTGATTTAGCTAAAAAAGAACTCGATTGGGAACCGAAGGTGAACTTCAGAGATGGATTGGTGAAGACGATAGCTTATTTTGAGGAATTGTTGAAAGGAGCATAAGCAGCTCGGATTAAAGATACATCTGCCTGCGTTGAAATACAGTAGAGATATGCACTGCGAAATATACTTGCTGCGAAATAAAAAAAGGAATAGGCTTTCGTTTAAATATAAACAAAGAATCTTCCTTTAAGCGCATATAAATAAAATAAGCTCCGAGAGATAGAACTGCAGTGAGATAATAAAAGAGAAATAGGCATCCGACGAAATAATATAAAAATTAATATGGATATACGGTATTCTGAAAGTAGGCGAATTTTCTAGAGGTAAGGGTTGGATACTTCGACTGCGCTCAGTACGAGTGACCGGAGACCACACCATTCCTCTTCGTCTGTGACGTAGCGCGCAGGCAAAGAGGGTCTGAAAATTATAATTGGTCCATTTTCCAATAATTCAGTCTGATCTACTAACTAAGAATTGGATAATAAAAAAAATTTATTTTTCTAAGTTCATTGAGATAGAGTGTTTACTCCATCGATTAGACTGATTATAAAAACCAAAATTTTATCTTGGGTTCCTTAACCCCCTGCAAGTTTTAACAATTACTGAAATTTATACTGATCAATGTGTGAGACCATGGCTACTGCATTGGTCTAACTCAGCACCGAGTATAATGGCAACCATACTCACATTTATTCAATAAAACTTGATCATTGCTTTTAACCATAATTATTGATATTCATAAACTAACTATACGTTTATTACCAATCATCACAAAGTCTATTTAAAAAAACAACTACAGGTAAAAAATAAAAGGTGTTATAATTTAACATAGTCAAAATATGGTCCAAAATCCCTGAATAAAATAATTCCTCTTTATAGGGCTTTTTAGTTTGAAGATAAATGAAATTTGTCGACAAATATTACAGTCTGAATCTCCTGAAAAGTAGGAACACAGAATATGATAAAAATTATATCCTCTTGATTAACAATAGACTAAGAGGTGTTTTTGAAAAATTTAATCGTACTCTCTCACAAGTATTTCAAGCCATGATTTTCAATACATATAAGGCAAAAGAAAAGCCGTTTGTTAATTTTAAATATCTCTCGTGTGAAGAGTGAGGATTGCTAGTCACATTGTGGGCAACTCAAGCCCCGAATCAATTTTGAAATGTCAAGGTTTTCGAATTAAACCCTTAGTATAACTATTAATTTGTAATAATACTTAATATTTTAATTCTAAACTTTCTTTAAATCCTCATCGAATTAAATTCTAAGCTTTAACCCTTCTCATCTTTTTTCATGCTTACCCAAATACAAAACAGTAAAATTGCCATCATCGGCCTAGGCTATGTCGGCCTTCCGTTAGCAGCAGCATTCGCTGAAAAATTCAAAACCGTAGGTTACGATATCGACCCCAAGCGGGTGGATGAACTTCAAAAAGGGCACGACCGAACCTTAGAAGTAGAAGACACCGAACTACAGAAAGTTTTGGTGAAAACTTCGCTCGAACTTGATGAGAAGGGCAGTGGGCTATTGGTCACTGATGCCATTGGTCCTATTTCTTCCGCCAATATTACCATCGTCACCGTCCCAACCCCAACAGACAAGCACAATCGCCCGATCTTAACTCCCATGCTGAAGGCTTCCAAAGCCATAGGTAAAATTCTGAAAAAAGGGGATGTGGTGATTTATGAATCCACCGTCTATCCGGGAGTTACTGAGGAGGAATGTGTTCCAGTTTTGGAAAAGGTGTCTGGTTTGAAATTCAATGAAGACTTTTTCGCAGGCTATTCCCCGGAGCGAATCAATCCGGGTGACAAAGAACATACCGTCACCAAGATTCTAAAAGTAACCTCAGGAAGTACCCCAGAGGTCGCTGAGTATGTAGATCAACTTTACAGGTCAGTGATCACGGCAGGTACTCACAAAGCATCCTCAATAAAAGTAGCGGAAGCTGCCAAAGTGATCGAAAACTCTCAGCGGGATATCAATATTGCCTTTGTCAACGAACTCAGCAAGATCTTTAATCTGCTTAATATCGATACTCAAGAGGTCTTGGAGGCTGCGGGTACCAAGTGGAACTTCCTGAATTTCAAACCAGGATTAGTTGGTGGTCACTGCATAGGTGTGGATCCATTCTATCTAGCTCAGAAGGCACAGGAAGTGGGATATCATCCGGAGATTATCCTTGCAGGTCGTCGACTCAATGATTCCATGGGCAAGCATGTAGCCACAGAGACCATCAAACACATGATGCGCAAGGATATCAAGGTAATCGACGCCAAAGTACTAATCCTAGGATTTACTTTTAAAGAAGACTGCCCGGATGTCCGCAACACCCGTGTGATCGACATTTACAATGAGTTAAAGTCCTTCGATATGGATGTCTGCGTCTATGATCCTTGGGCCGATGCTGCAGAAGTAAAGCATGAATATGGCATCGATATCATCAATGGTGGAGCTAAGCCTAACTTGGAAGACTATTCAGCGATTATTTTAGCCGTTGCCCACAAGGAGTTCAAAACTTGGCAACTCCAGAAGTCAGATACTCAAGTGATTTTCGATGTGAAGAGCGTATTTGAGAAGGAAAAAGTGGATGCGAGGTTGTGATTTTTTAGAAGCAAGATACTAGAAGCTAGTTTCTAGTATCAAGACTTAAGTATCAACACGAAAGAGCCTTCGAGTACATTTGAACCCTGAACCACCAATTCAACAGTTCCGAACTTACCCAATTCAACAATAAACTTATTCCGAAATAGTTGTTCAAAGTTCAATGTTAAGGTGAACACTGAACTTTGAACTCTGAACCCATATCACCCCCTTGCCCATAAAACCCAACACCCCAATCTACGTCGCCGGCCACCGAGGAATGGTAGGTTCAGCAATCTGGAGAGCTCTAGAAGCCAAAGGATATTCCAATCTGATCGGAAGAACCTCAGCTGAATTGGACCTTAGAAATCAAGAAGCGGTTTCTGATTTTTTCCAAACTGAAAAACCTGAAGTGGTAATCGATGCAGCAGCAAGGGTAGGAGGGATTTTGGCTAATAATAATTACCCATACCAATTCTTAATGGAGAACATGCAGATTCAAAACAATCTGATTGATTACTCCCTTAAAGCAGATGTTCAGAAATTTATCTTTTTAGGTTCGTCTTGCATTTATCCCAAACTAGCTCCACAGCCCTTAAAAGAGGAGTATCTGCTAACTGGACCTTTGGAGCCAACAAATGAATGGTATGCCATTGCAAAAATTACAGGAGTAAAAGCTTGCGAAGCTATCCGACGAGAATTTGGGAAAGATTACATTTCTCTGATGCCAACCAACTTGTACGGACCAAACGATAATTTCGATCTTAAAACTTCCCATGTACTCCCCGCCATGATCCGAAAGTTTCATGAGTCAAAAGAAAACGGAAATTTGCCAGTTGAAATCTGGGGAACTGGTACGCCGATGCGTGAATTTCTTCATGTAAATGATTTGGCTGATGCGGTGGTTTTTGCCCTGGAAAATAAATTCGAGGACAACCTTTATAATGTAGGAACAGGGGTGGATTTAACCATAAAAGACTTAGCAGAACTCGTTCAAAAAACCGTCAGCCATACTGGAGAAATCAAATGGGATTTATCCAAGCCGGATGGTACGCCACGTAAATTGATGGATGTTTCTAAGATGGAAAATAAAGGGTGGAAAGCCAAAATTCGCTTGGAAGAAGGTATCGCACAAACCTATCAGTGGTTCCTTGAGAATCAGGATTCATTCAAGCAAGTCAAAATCTAACTCTCGCAGGCTTGCGGATTATTTACACGGAGTTTAAAAAGGAGTTTGACACGGAGTTTCACCGAGTGCTCGCAAGCTCGCGGATTAGTTTCACAGAGGGATCATGGAGAAGCACGGAGTGCTCGCAGGCTCGAGGATTATTTACACGGAGTTTAAAAAGGAGTTTAACACAAAGTTGCACGGAGTAAAATCAGAAACAAATTTAACTCCGTGACACTCAGTGATACCTCCGCTCAACTCCGTGTAAAAAAGAAACTCAGTGTTCAAAAAAAAAACTCCGTGCGACTCCGTGAAGACTCCAATGAACTCCGTGTAATAAAAGAAGTAACTCCGTGAGACTCCGTGCCAACTCCACTGAACTCCGTGTCACAAAAATTAATGCTAATAAAAGAACAACTTACTGAAGAGATTTTGAAATGTGCTTTTAAAGTACATTCTAAACTTGGTCCAGGTCTTCTTGAATCTGCTTATCAAGTATGTCTAAAATATGAATTGGAGAAATTAGGATTTGTAGTGAA
>NZ_JBKBKZ010000020.1:0-99990 GCF_046296635.1 Algoriphagus sp.
AGCAAAACTAACGGACACCGAGCAGCTTGCCCGCCGCGGAGGGAAGTCGAGGTGAAACTTAATAAAATTTGGCTACTGGCAGAATTGCGGATATACAAATTATTTTAAGTAAGTTCTCAACTACTCAACTTTCACCAATCGCTTGGTTATAGTCTCGAATCCGATCTGCACCTGAACTTGATACAATCCAGCACTCAAGGTTTGTAGATTTACATTTCTGATAAATCCTCGCTCCTGATTTCCGCTTTCCTCAAAGACAAGCCGTCCTGCTGCATCAAACACTCGGATGCTGACTTCATTCGCCTGATTCAAGTCCACCTTAATATTGGTTTCCTTAGAGGCAGGGTTTGGATAGATAGTGACCTGATTGGCTCCAATCTCGCGTGTGATTCGAATCTCCCTCGAAATGCTCTGTCCTACCCGATCGATACTGCTTACCGAGATGCTGTATTCGTGGCGAAGTTCACCTTCACCAATCCAGATCACCTGATTGCCATCTAACTCAAAGTCTGCAGATGGATCCAGACGATATTCATGGATATCATCTGCTAAATCTTTGGTATCCAAAGTTCCAATCACCTGGCCTTTAGCCTGATTTTTATCGATTACCACATTGCTCATTGTGATATCCTGTGGCATCGGTTTATCTAGTACCAAGACATACATGCTGACGTTATACACTGGAATGATTCGATTCGTATTTAGCTGCTTTACTCTACCACTGATCTCATAAATGCCCGGCACAAGTGGATCGTAATCCTCCTCATTCCAGTCTACCATGATTTCCACGGTTTCCTCTTCCAACTCGTACAGTACGGTGTAATCCTTCAACTCCTTAAATGGAGTGTTCCAAGCTACCTGAACTATACCCGAAGGATCAATGGATTTGTTTTTGCCTTTCTGTGGCTGATGGATTACAATGCTTCCACCGGAAATCGAAGTTGATGCATCTGCATTATCCGAGCTTCCAAGCTGGTTGTCGTAAACAAGTTTGCCTGAAAGTGTTTCCCATATTTTTATTCTGAACTTATCTTTTTTCTTGCCATTTTTTTGATTTTCATCAATAGCAGATACCATAAATGAATAGCCGCTTTTCTGATTTATCCTTCCATTTCCTTTATAGATTGCCTTTTGGCCCGCTATAACTAGGGTCATGTCTTCATACGAGGAGCTATGAAAATTCAGATTTCCATTTCTGAACTGAAATTCGGTATTGCCGTCTACTTTTTGGCTTCCCTTTTTGTATTTGGCAACAAATCCAAAGTTTGCCCTTCCTTCTACATTTTTATCTAGTTGGTAGGCTCCTTTAGGTGACCAAATCCATCCTCCTCCAGTAATAAACCCTCCATTCGGATCGAAGATTACCGCCAAATCAGTTAGTCCGATGGTTTCATTTCCACAGGCATCTACCAAAACCAAACTAATCTGATAAACCCCTGGAGTAGAATACGTGTATTGGGCTGCGAAATCACCAAACGGAGCACTAAGCACAGTTTCTTGTCCATTATCCCAAATCCACTTGGCCTCCAAAACGTCACCGGATATATGAGCCGAGACAGAGATTGGATTATTGACCTGAATTGGATCTAAGGGACCAGAGATACTGATCACTTCGACTGGTTCATCGCATGGATCAGTGTTACAGGTTCCAAGAATTCCCGGATTGATCAGAGGATCGGTATCATCGCAATCCGTGTTATCCAAAACATAGCCCTCAGGAGCTACACAACTGAAAATAGGCTCTCCTTCACTATCCCCATATCCATCTCCATCTGCGTCGGGATAAAAAGCCAAGTCCGGCGCATCAGCATCGTCTACAATCCCGTTGCAATTGTTGTCCAAGCCATCACAAAGCTCCGGAGCAGCAGGATTAATCAGCGGATCAGTATCATCGCAATCCTGATTATTAGCTACATGGTCTTCGGGAGCTTCTCGGGCTAGAATTGGGGTTTTAGATCCATCTCCAAATCCATCGCCATCCATATCAGGATAATAATATTTCATTCCGCTGAGAGCTGGATCGTCAAAATCTACCAAGCCATTGCAATTATTGTCTTTACCATCCGGAATTTCTTCTGCCAATGGATTCACTGTAGGGTCTGAATCGTCACAGTCACCATTGTTGTCTACATGGCCTTCAGGTGCTTCGCAAGCATAAACAGGCTCGGCTTGACTGTCTCCAAACCCATCTCCATCCAGATCAGGATAATACGCAAAGTCAAAAACAATATCAGGATCTTCTGCATCTACCAACCCGTTGCAGTTGTTGTCTATTCCATCACAGAGTTCAGTAGCCTCTGGATTGATGCTTGAATCCGTATCATCACAATCATCATCATTTTCTGAATATCCTGCTGGACGGGTTAAGAAAAATTCCGGTTCAGATCCTTTGGCACCAAATCCATCCCCATCTTCATCAGGGTAAAAGGCATAAAGCACTTCAAATGTTGGATCATCTCCATCGATCAAACCATTGCAGTTATTGTCTTTTCCATCCAGGATTTCCTTTGCACTTGGATTTATAGCTAGGTCGGTATCATCACAGTCCAGATTGTTATCAACATAGCCCTCAGGAGCTACACAACTGAAAATAGGCTCTCCTTCACTATCCCCATATCCATCACCATCTGCGTCGGGATAGAAAGCCAAGTCAGGAGAGACCACATCATCGACAATGCCATTGCAGTTGTTGTCCAAGCCATCACAAAGTTCAGGAGCAGCCGGATTGATCAGCGGGTTGGTGTCATCGCAATCCTGATTATTGGCCACGCGTCCAGCAGGAGCTTCACAAGCGATTATTGGCGCAGAATTTCCGTCTCCAAATCCATCTCCATCCGCATCGATGTAAAAGGCAGTAGTACAGTCCTCATCACCATCCACAGTCACTGATTGTGTAGCTGTAGAGGTATTTCCTGCCTTATCAGTAGCCGTCCAAGTCACGATAGTTACCCCAACTGAGAAAATATCAGGAGCATCATTGGAAACACTTACACCTTCACAATTATCAGAAAATTCAGGTTGCCCGAGATTGACATTTGCTGCAAAGTTTCCACCACCTTCAATGCTTATAATTATATCAGCTGGTGCAGTAATTAAAGGTGGCTCAAGGTCATTGACGATAATCCTTTGGTAGAAGGTATAGTAATTCTGGTAATTGTTATAGGAAATAAAATAGTAGACAATAGTTTCTCCCACAGGGAAATAAGTGGGATTATCATTACCAAACCCGCCATTTATATAGTATTGCTCGTCAATTGAGGTTTCAGGAACGGCTACGATTAGTTCCTCCAAGCCTGTGATAATTGCCCCACACATTCCTTCAAAATTATCTCTAACCAATTCTGATGGAATTTGAAACTTTTGATTGTTCCCTTCAATCCTAACCTCTACTTCCTGGAAACCTACCCCCTTGTTTCCTTGAGTGTCGGTAACAGTCCAAGTAACCAGATTTATTCCGGTGATTAAATAAAAATTCAATGAACTTTTGACTACCGAAGCGATTCCGCAATTATCAGAAACTTGCGGTTCTCCAAGATCAACAGAATAAATACTTTCATAGGTAAACTCGTTATCCAAAACGATTACTTTCCTTTCAGGCGCTATAATGGTAGGTGGAATATCATCGATTAACAATGTGATATCCTGAATTTGAGAAGTCGAATTTCCATTTCCGTCATTGAAGATCCAAGTAATTTGATAGTCACCTGACGAAGTAATTGGGAAAATTGCTGTGCTTGTGGTTCCCTGAATTTGGCCTTTGCAGTTATCTGTGGCGGTAGGAATCTCCAAATCTCCAAAAGCTACACTGCAGGATTGTTCAATTTTAGGCAATACCGCCAAATTAGGTTCTGGGGCGACACCATCTGTCACAAAAATGTTTTGAGGTTTAGTTTTTAAAACCTCACCATTTGCCTCAAAAACCCATTGAATTGTTGTCTTACCGAGCTTTGTGATAGGGAACAAATTCAAATCAGTCGTACCCACAAGGGTTCCATAAATAGGATCTTCAGCGGTTGGAATTGGCAAATCCTCAAATTCCACCAAACACTCCTGCTGAAAATCAGGAATTGGATTCGTTAAAAAGGTGGTTTTTCTCTCATTCGAAACCGCTCGAAACAACTCATTGGAAAATATTGAGGAAAGAAAAGTTGCTGTTTCGCCAACCTGAGAATCCAATTGTTCCGACCCGCGATCTTTATCATTTCGGAGGGTAAGAATTAGGTTTTTTGTGGTAGGAGTCGGAAATAAACTCAATTCCAAATCATCTAACCCTACAGCAACAGTGTTTGTGTTTTCTCCAAATGGGCTGGTCCAATAATCATCAGTCTTATCGGCAGGTGTTCCATTGTCTGAATAAGTCCCTAGTGTAAAATTGGAAAGAATGTAATTTTCACTGACAACTGGATAGCTAAAACTTTTAAAATCCCCAAAATCAGTTTCAGAAAAATAGACTTTACCAAACTCGCTGCCTCCAATTTTTTCAAAAACCATAGGGTCAGGAATTGGCGTAACAGTCCAGGATTTGGTAGCAGGTGCATTTCCAATACTTTTGACTTCTATTTCAAGATTAATCGTTGCTCCTGGATTTGTGAACTCAGGGATTTCTTTTATAAAAACCGAGAGGGTGGGTTGGGAATTGATGGTTACTGATCTGCTTGTATTCACAGAATTTGGCGGGCAGGAAGTGGTCCAGCTTAATGTTGAATTTACAGTGAATATGCTATTGCTTTTAATCCCGAATTCAGGAACTGCAAATCGAATATCTACAGTTCGGCTTGAGTTGATCGCTTGATCATCCAATTGAATTTTTACCAATCCAGGTTGATTATCGATAATTGTCCCAATAGAAACAGAAGTAACATCCAAGTAACCAGGCACCCCATTGATACCGATAGGATCCGAAGCTATTTCTAAAATGGGTGACTTAATCACTGAGGGAGAAGTAGAAGAATTAGTCATTACCACTCTAAGTGTCGCGGTGGAATTTGCTGAATAAAAGGCTGATAAGAAATTTGATGAAATAGTTACTGTAGGACTATCAGGCACAATAGGCATTGGGTCTGAATCGCTCAATGAAAGGTTTATTGATTCTATTTCACCACCGTCAAATGACTTTCCTAGCACTCGGGCAAAAGCTACATTGTTAGCAATTTGACTAACACAAGGGTCATCTAGCTTTCCTTTCAATTCAACTTCTCCTATTTCTGTCACAGGAAGATTATTCTCAGGAAAAAACGATGAGACCAGTTTTGGTACATAAAAGACTACCCAAGTAACGGCTGCATTATCAGCCGGAGGATTATCAATGAAAGATTCCCATATTGAATTCCCATCCGGATTGAGAGAAAGTGGAAGCTTAGATATATCAACAGGAGGTGGATTAGTAGGGGTGTAGTTGGGATCTGTTGTGGTGGAATAAAAGATTAAGCCATTTGCATTGGTAGGCAAAAAAGCATTGGAGAATTCAGTTCCAATAGGGATTTTGTTGAAAAGCAAAATATTATTGAGCGCGACTAAGCCTGTGTTGGAGATTCTTAATAACCCGGAATAAGTTCCTCCAATTGGTACCGAAACATTAAGCAAGTCATTATTAGACGAAGAGATTTGGGAGAGGCCTAAATATCTTTCTCCCAAGGCAAAACTAAATGAAGGGGTTTCATTTATACCTAGGTTGACATTTCCCGAAGTAGACAAGGATAAATTTGGGTTTGCCCTGATGCCAATTTTACGTTCAAAGCTTTGTGGCGGATTTTCAAACTCAGCCTTCTCCTTAATTTTAGCATTAAAACTTCTATCCAGAGGGGTACCTGGAGTGATCACTGGTACATCCCAATAGATGGCCGGAAAACTTGTTACACTTCCTGCGGGAATAAAAGCTGGGTCAAAAACAGCCCCTTCACTGTGATTAATAAAATCCAATAGTTGAATTCCATTCCCCCCATCCTCAATCAATGGAATGATATTAGTCAAATCTTCGTAAATCCTAGCCTTGTAAACTGACTCGACTCCGAGTGTAGAATTTCCTGAAAATCGAAGACCAAATAAACCTGTACCTCCATAGTTTAGATATTTTGCGCCATTAAAAACAAGGAAATTATCATTCTGGGACAATTGATAATTAGGACTTGCAATTGAACTCACGGTGACCACGCTACTGGCAATCTGAGCAGCATTATCTGCCACAGCAAATGCCTGAGATTTAAACTGGGTTGCATTCAGTGTGCCTACTTTTATCCTAATTGTAGCTCTGCGAATAAATCCAATCCCGCTGTTAACATTGCCCAGATTCCAATAGACACTATTGGCTGGAATAGTTTTACCGGAAACAGTAAGTTGAGTACTCGTGTACAAGCCTCCATCTAGTGAACTGACAAATTGCAATTGATCATTTTGTTCGGGATAAGGTGCCTCGGGATGAACAGCAGTAGGATAAATCAAGTCTGCGGAGCCATTATCAGGTAATTTTATCCAAATCACCATGTTGGAAGCATTTTGATTTGAAACACTAGCTCTCACTTCATAAGTGAAGGTATTGCCGGAACTGAGGGATGCATTACTTCTTTCTAGCGAAATTCCCAGAGAAGCTTGAGCTCGAATTTCTGAAACTGGAAAAGTAATGAGTAATCCAAATGACAGAAGTATAAGGTAAAATGGTCTCATGAGCGTAAAGTTTGGTTTCTAAGAATTTTCAGAAAGACAAATCCCAAACCTCAGGGACAAAAAAAATCGGAAGTCAGTCGCTTAATAACTCTGTTAAAATCTAATGTGATTCGATTTGCTGAGATTTGCCTTTCTTTCTAAGCAAGTTGATATCTCGATTTCTAAAAAAAAATACCCCAAAAGTAGTATAAACGTCTAAATCCCAGGCTCCTCTCGCATCAGTGCAACGAGTCCAGCCAGGTTTCTTACTCCCAGTTTTCTAAAAATATTCTTTCGGTGGGTTTTAACCGTCAGTGGACTCAGGTGAAGCTTTTCCGCTATTTCATTACCTTCATATTGATTGATAATCAACTGAATGATATCTATCTCCCGATCTGATAGCCTGTAGTGACTTTTAAGCTTTTGATAAAATCCGGAAGGATTGGCCTCTTCGAATTTCTCTGGTGAAGTTTCCTGAAAGTAAAAGTTGCCATTTAGTATTTCATCTACCGCTTTGAGTAAAATCTGTAGCGAACTATCCTTACAGACATATCCGTGAGCACCCAGGTTTTGGCAAAGTTTCAAAGTTGATTCGGTCAAATACATACTTACTACCAAAACCTTGATCGCACAAAATTTGCGTTGGATGTAGGTTAAAAATTGAATGCCATCCATCACCGGCATATTCAAATCCAAAATCAAAAGATCTGCCTCTCCCCCCTCTTCAAAATAGTTTAATAGATCTTTTCCGTTTCTAAACCCTGAAAGCACTTTGAAATTTGGGTTTTTATTGAGGAGATTCTCTAAACCAGTTGAGAATAGTTCGTGGTCGTCCGCTATCAAAATTTTATAGAAGTTATCCATATTTCACTGCGTTAGCTTCGAGTGGAACCGTAACGATTACCGTTGTTCCGTGACCATTGACGTCAAATTGAATGTTTCCCTTTAGATACTTTACCCGCTTTCTCAGATTTCCAATGCCCAAACCTGTCGAAGCCTGTTGAAGCATTTCCTTTGGAATTCCCTTACCGTTATCAGAAACCATAAGCGTGACATTCTGATCCACTTCATCGAAGAAAACTTGCACATCTGCTTCTGAAGCTTCAGAATGCTTGATGATATTATTTAGCAATTCTTTGATGATCCTGAAGAGATTTATCTTGGTATCCAAAGAAAGAAATGGCAATTCCCCAATGTCATAATTTATTTTGAGCCTGTTTTGAGCCTTTACTAAAATCAAAACTTCGGATACCATTTCACTGAGCTTTCTATCACTTGCCTCCACAGGCATCAATTCGTGGGCAATAAAGCGAAGGTCCTTGCAGGCAATTTCGATCAATTTTTGGGCTTCTTCGATTGCCGCTTTCTTTTCATCAGAATTGAATATGTCACTCAACAGGCTTTCAACTTTAAGTTTAATCATCGCCAACAAACCTCCAAAATCGTCGTGAAGATCCTTGGCAATTCTTTGTCTTTCCGTTTCCTGAGCTTCAATAATATTTCTAGCATTAATTATTTCCTGTTCGCTTTTTTCGAAGACCAAACGCTCCCTTTCTTTTTTAATCTGATTGTATCGAGAAGTAAGTCCAAAAGTAAAAACCAAAACATTGGCCAATGATCCGAATATCAATCCATTTGGTTTCAAAGGATGCCAGTTGGTAACGCCCTGAAGATTGAGTAAGTAATTACTAAAACCAAAAAGCAGAACTGCAGATGCCGCTATGAAAAAATAAACCTGCTTGTCCTGCCGCTTTACTTGGGTAAGGGAAATCATTAAAACTATAGCCACATTAACCAACGCAAATACTTGCCCGGCCCAATTAATCCATTTATTCAATGAGTAATATTCCTGATAGAAAAGAGTAGATAAAACTAAGGCAGCAACTCCAAAAAGGAAAAAACTGTAATTTCTTGCATAGAAATGCCAAGTGAAATTATCTTTTTTCAAATCAAAAAATCGATAAATAAATAGAAGAAGGAAGAGTGACATAAGTAAGCTGAACAGCGGAATAATCACAGCTGATAAATCACCGAAGTACTTGCCATAAAACCATAGATGAAGAAACCCATCCTCCTCCAAAATCAAAATCAGACAGGAGAGTATATAGGCTCCAAAAGCGAGATACATCCGGTCTTTCAAATAAATCCAGAAGAAGATAGAAAATAGGGTGGCTAACAAAAGAATTCCTGTCACAGTCCCATAAATCGCCGTTCGGTGAATCTCGTATTCCCAATATTCATTTACAGAGTCCAAATAAAAGGGTATGTAGGTGTTCAATCCTCTACTGTCCACTTTTAGCAAAAAATGAAGTGTTTCCCCAGGTTCAAATTTCAGATTATATGAGGTAATTCTACTGTTAATATCTCGTTGATCACCCCCGTATTTAAAGCCAGAATATTGAGTATTTACCAATTCTCCCGATTGGGTAAAGGTGTACAAAATCCCCTCCCTAATTGCCGCCCCAACTGGACTGAAAATTAATTGGTTGATCTCATCAAGTCCATTTTCTAAAGAAAATCCAAACCACCAAATGGACTCGGTGTAACCCTTATTGAATACATATTGATTACCCAAAGGATTAAAATTGCCTTCTAAATAATCATAGAGACTTTGTTCTATTGAGCGTTCGGTTTTATCCTCTAAATAAAAAATGGAAGGTGCTATTAATAAATTTGATGGATTTTTAATTTGTGCTACATCTGGGCGGATTTTTTCTTGACAATATGAGTTCGTTATAAAAACAAAAAAGGCTAAAATTAGAATTGGAAGATTTGCCTTATTAACCCTAATTAAATTCATTTGATGCTGGAAAAAATGTATTCTCTAAGTTATCATATTCCTTGATTTTTGCAAATCAACAAAAGATTAGGTTGTAAAATAACACCAAAAGCCCTGTAAATTTTGGGGCTTTTGGTATAATTAGGTAATCCTTCAATTACTCAACTTTCACCAATCGCTTGGTGATTATTTCAAATCCAATCTGAACCTGTACTTGATATAACCCGGCACTCAAGGTCTGAAGATTTACATTTCGGATAAATCCTCGCTCCTGATAGCCACTCTCCTCAAAGACAAGTTTTCCTGCTGAATCAAATACTTTAATGCTGACATCATTGGCCTGGTTCAAGTCCACCTTGATATTGGTTTCCTTGGAGGCAGGATTAGGATAAATCGTCACCTGATTTGCTCCTATTTCTCTTGTGATCCGAATCTCTCTGGAAATGCGCTGTCCTACCCGATCGATACTGCTCACCGAGATGCTGTATTCGTGGCGAAGTTCCCCTGCTCCAATCCAGATTACCTGGTTGCCATCCAACTCAAAGTCATCTGATGCCTCGAGTTGATAGATATGGATACTGTCTGCTTGATCTTTTGTCTCCAAAGTTCCAATCACCTGGCCTTTAGCCTGATTTTTAGCTATTACCTCATTACTCAGGGTGATATCAATCGGCATCGGTTTGTCCTGCACCAACAAATACATGCTGAAGTTATCGATAGGGATCATACGATTAGAACTCAACTGCTTCACTTTCCCACTGATCTCATAGATACCCGGAACCAGCGGATCATAATCTTCCTCATTCCAGTCTACCATGATTTCCACGGTTTCCTCTCCCAGCTTGTACAATACCGTGTAATCCTTCAATTCCTTAAACGGAGTATTCCAAGCTACCTGAATCAAATCAGAAGTATTGATGGATTTGTTTTTGCCTTTTCCACCTCCATTTCCTCCTCCTTTGCCACCACCTTTGGTTCCTGCAACTTCTACTATCAATTCAAATTGACTTTGACTTGAATTCCCATAGGTATCTGTAGCTATAAAGGTTATTGTATAAGAGCCTACTTGATCAATCATCGTTCCTGGAACTGGCAGTTGTTCATAGGTAGCAACAGAACAATTATCAGTGGATGAGTAAATATTCCTGTAATCTGGCAAGCTAAAAGACTCTCCATCTTTCAAAATAGTAGTCTTTATAGATTTTGGCGTCTTGGCTATCCTTGGAGCTGTATCATCTACGACAGTTACTTTAAATTCAACGGTCCCGACATTTCCATCTCGATCCGTTGCAGTCAGTGTAACTGAATTCTTACCTATATCTGCACAAGTGAATGTAGATTTACTAAGTGTAAGGTTAAGTTTTCCTTTTGTACATTCTGTATAAGATCCTTTATCTACCTGCTTCGTAGAGATTGAGACAGAACCTTTCTTATCTAAAGAAACAGAGAGGTCTTCGGCAAAAGCATAAACCTTACACACTGGCTCTCTAATTACCACAATTGTTACGGTTGCTTGAGCTGAAGAGATGTTTCCTGCATTATCAGTTCCTATCAATCTCACATTATTCTCACCTTCATTTGCATCTGTAAATACATTTTGGTCAATAGATAGATTTATTGAATTACAATTATCATAAGAACCTGCATCAACATCTTCGGGAGCTATTGATACTGTTTCACCTTCCAAAATTTCAAATGTGAGATTTTGAGTAAATACTAATGGAGCCTCATTGTCCTCTACAGTCACCAATTGAGTAGCTGTTTCAGTATTGCCGGAAGCGTCAGTCACGGTCCAAGTCACCAAAGTCTCGCCTATTGGGAAGACAGCCGGAGCATCGTTGGTTACACTGGCAACCGAGCAGTTGTCATCCGTTACCGGAGTTCCAAGGATCACATCACTTGCTTCGCAGACTCCTGCATCCGTAGAAACAGTCACTGCTTCCGGTGCTGTGATCGTAGGTTTCTCAATGTCATTGACGGTAACCAGTTGCATGTCTTCAGCGCTGTTACCAAATTCATCGATAACCGTCCAAATCACTTCTGTGGTTCCGATAGGGAATATATCCGGCGCATTATTGCTGATATTGGCCAGACTCACTGGTCCTGTGAAAGTTGGAGTACCTAAGTCTGGTATCGTAGCTTCGCAAACTCCCTCATCTGTGCTAACCGTCAAATCATCAGGTGCAGTGATTGTTGGTAAATCACCTGCAATCACCGTCACTTTCTGAATATCTTCAGCACTATTTCCCTTAGCGTCAGTTGCTGTCCAAGTAACAATAGTCTCTCCGATTGGGAAGATTATTGGTGCATTGTTTTTAATCTGAATCTCCGAGCAATTATCAGAAGCTATTACCTCACCCAAACTCACTTCAGCAGCCTCAGTCTCCCCTGGATTAAGATAAATAATCAAGTCCTCAGGTGCTGTGATTGTCGGTTTCTCCAAATCATTAACAGTAACCAGTTGAGTAGCAGTTTCGGTATTGCCGGAGGCGTCTTCTACTATCCAAGTCACTAGGGTCTCGCCTATTGGGAAGACAGCCGGAGCATCGTTGGTCACGCTAGCAACCGAGCAGTTGTCATCCGTTACCGGAGTTCTAAGGATCACTTCACTTGCTTCGCAAACTCCTGGATCGGTGGAAACAGTTACTGGTTCCGGTGCAGTAATTGTTGGTTTCTCAACATCATTGACAGTGACCAGTTGGGTAGCCGTCTCGGTATTGCCGGAAGCGTCTTCTACTGTCCAAGTCACCAAGGTCTCACCTATTGGGAATACAGCTGGTGCATCGTTGCTCACATCTGCAACAGAGCAGTTATCATCTGTTACCGGAGTTCCGAGGATCACATTACTTGCTTCGCAAACTCCTGCATCGGTGGAAACTGTTACTGGTGCTGGTGCCGTGATTGTTGGTTTCTCGGTATCATTGACAATGACCAGTTGGGTAGCAGTTTCAGTATTACCCGAAGCGTCTTCTACTGTCCAAGTCACTAAAGTCTCTCCTACTGGGAAGACATTTGGTGCATCGTTGGAGACATTTGCAACCGAGCAGTTATCATCTGTAACTGGCGTACCAAGTGCCACTTCATTTACTTCGCAAACTCCTGCATCGGTAGAAACAGTTACTGCTTCCGGTGCTGTGATGGTTGGTTTCTCAACATCATTGACAGTGACCAATTGTGTAGCCGTTTCAGTATTATCGGAAGCGTCAGTCACGGTCCAGGTTACCAAAGTCTCGCCGATTGGGAAGACAGCTGGTGCATCGTTGCTCACATCCGCAACTGAACAATTATCTCCAGTTATAGGTGTTCCGAGTACTACTCCAGTTGCTTCGCAAACTCCTGCATCGGTAGAAACTGTTACTGGTGCTGGTGCCGTGATTGTTGGCTTTTCGACATCATTGACAGTGACCAGTTGGGTAGCCGTTTCAGTATTGCCCGAAGCGTCTTCTACTATCCAGGTCACCATTGTCTCTCCTATTGGGAAGACAGCTGGTGCATCGTTATTTACACTGGCAACCGAGCAGTTGTCATCCGTTACCGGAGTTCCAAGAATCACTTCACTTGCTTCACAAACTCCTGCATCGGTGGAAACCGTCACTGGTTCAGGTGCCGTGATCGTTGGTTTTAAATCATCCAAAACAGTGACAATCACATCAGCAGATGATTCATTTCCAGAATTATCCTTAACCGTAAAGATCAAAGTCTGAGGTCCAACTTGTGTGCAGTCAAATTCAGTTTGACTCAGGGTCATCTCGGCAATTCCACATTGATCGAAAGATCCGTTGTCAACCATTTCAGGGGAAACTTCCGCAACGCCATTTTCATCGAGATAAATCGAAATATCCTGCTTGACGATTGTCGGAGGAACTATATCTATAAATTCTCCGAAAATCAAATTATCCAAGTCGTCGAACTCCTGCGGATTGGAATTTTTGATCTCAGCCAAAATTCCATATTCAGGATTGACTACCGTCCAGTTGATGGATGTAGAAATCGCACTTTGCAAATCAACAGATACATTAACAAAATCAATCGGTATAGTGTCTGATTCAGTCACGTAGTAGAAGTGAACTTCGGCATCTGCTCCAAGGTCTCCTTCATTTTCGATGTCCACATAAATCTCTATAGACTCTCCTACCTCAGGACAATATGTGCTGAAATCTATTTTTGTAAAGAAAAGATTTGGCGCCTGTCCAACTACCAAAGCTCTGGTCGCTTCATTATTGGCATAGCTGACATCATCAGATTCCTGATCTACATCTATAATTCCTCTGATCACCTTGACGCCAGCTGTAGGACTACTGTAAGGAACCTCAACAGGAACAGTGCTTAATTGACCTGCTGCCAATCCATTTACTTGAATATCGTTTCCAATTGGAACATCATCTATTGTTACCCTCACTTTGAAAGGCTGAGCTCCGGCGACACCTATATTTTCAAAAGAAACAAAGAGACCTATTTCTTCATTTGGCTCTGGATTGAGCTCAGTTGGTGAAATATATTCCGGTAATATCCTGAGATCCGGCTGTTGATCTCTAACCCTTATTTCCCTTACCACTGAGTTATTTGCCTCATTGCACTCAATATAGATGTCATTTCTATCTATAGCCATTTCCAATTGGAAAATTCCGGCATCTCTAAAAACATATGGTATTGATACAACCTGACCCAATGAACCAAAACTTGGCTTGATCTCTGGAATGATTACATTTCCGATTTCTGCTCCGTCCAATAGAAAATCTACTCGGACATTATAAGCTGTAAATAATCCTGTATTCCTTACTCTTCCAGATAAATTCTGCTGAGTATCTACAAAGAAATTACCACTCCAAACCGAACCAGTTTGAACAGCAACCAAATCCACACAAAGTGGCATTCCCGCCTTGTTATCAAACTTGGTACTTTCCTCGATCAGATTATTAGGGTCAATTTCTACCAAAACTGAATGATTGCCATTTTGGAAAAGTGAAGTTTCAAACTGCACGGTAGTCTCTGCACCAATTTCCAATCCACCTGAGATGAGGACGATATCATTTCTGAACACCCCATTTTCCTCAATTCGGAAATTCACTTCTATATCCTCCACTACAGCGGCATTTCCATTATTTCTAATTTTTGCATTGATCAGGAAGTCTTGTCCTGACTCAGGTGAAGCCGGAGTTACTGAAAGTAAGGTATTGGTGATATACAGGTTAGCAATTTCGGCTGGAGGCGGTAAGTAGCGAACTGTTCGGGTAAAGACATTATTCGCTTCGTCGGCTTCTATTATTACTCCATCACCTATTGGTTCGTCAACTTTGATACTTATTTGATAATCTTCCGGATTTTCAAATTCCAAGGTAACCGGATAGGAAAGTTGACCGCATTGATCCAAGAAATCAAACTGTCTAGTGTCAACCAATTCGTCATTCAAATAGACATTCACAGAGAAGTTTTCAGTGACTGCCACACCCCCAATATTATCCACACGAACTGTGAACTGGAATGGAGCATCCATTCTACTAGTTGAACTTATGCTAGACCTTGAAGGAGTTAAATCAGGTGCTTCAGGATAGATCGTAAGACTTTTCCCCGCCGAATTATTGTTTCTGGTTTTATCATCTACCTGATTTGTGGGATCAGCAATTGCAGAGATTGAACAATTGTTTTTGCTGAAGCAAGAACCTGTTTGATCTGAAATTAGGGTTGTGAAATTGAAACTCAAAGACTCTCCAGGTGCTAGAGAAGTGATCGGGAAATCTTCAATAATTCCCTCGCAAGATTGAACTCTGAAAATGAAGTTGATGGCTGTCAGTTCTCCCACATTTGAAATCGTAGCAGTTCCGCTTACCTCACCTCCAGCGAAAGCCTCGGTCTGATTAAGCACGACTTCAGTTTTCAAATCAGGCTTTTCAGGATATGGAATTACCTCAACTTGGAAGCTTGGGATTTGGGCAGTGAGTGTATAATCTGTCACTGTACCTGTGAAGGTGTATATCCCCGGGGTACCCGGCATCTTGATATTTCTGCTAAATCCGCCATTTGAATTTGTGGTGGTTTGCGTACTACCAGTTTCATAGTTTAAGGTAACATTGGCACCGACAACGTTCGGATTTACCCCTTCGTCAATTCCAAAATACTGAGCGGTACCGGAAATAGTAACAGAGCTATTGACATAAACTGTATTGGTATTAGGATTGGCACTTACCTCAATTCCACCAGGCAAGACATAGTTTCCAACCAACACCGGCCTGATAGCGAAATTATTCAGTTCATTGATTTCCTCCAGTACATTGGTTTCATCTATCACTACTTTGATTGGATAGAATCCTGCTTCGTCAAAACTATATACCCAAGACAAATCTACATTTGAACGCGCCTCAAGCAGATTTACCGTGGTGCTGAAAATCAGATTCTCCCCGTCATATGCCGATACTACAAAGTCCTCTGCCGGGAAGTCAGAAAGATTCCTGACTCTGGCAAAAATGGTAATGGTCTCATTTTCGAGTGGCGTATCATTTGAGAAAGAGATGTTGTTGGCAAAGATGGCTATGTCCAAATTATTGACAGAGACATTTGGCGCATTGATTGGCTCAGTTGCCACCGTACAACCAATTTCATTTTCGACTTCTACATAAGCCTTCCAAGCCGTATTGTCTGATAAACCAGAAACATTTGCTGTGTACAGTTTACCATCTGCCAAATTTCCGTCACTAGGATCCAACTCTGACATTTCCACATTTAGTGAAGAATTTGGATCATTAGGATCAGCGTTTTGAGGCTCCAATACCAATCGTGGATATCCATTTTTTGGACTGAAATTTCCAAGGTCTCTATAAGAGATTGTAAAGTTAAATTCAGTCTCAGAAGTACCGATTTCCGGAGTAATCTGAAGTGTGGTAAGGCTACTTTCGCATACCACCGGTAAACATTGGCCAGAATAACAGTTGGTCCCTGGAGGACAGTTTGTATTCTCACACGGATCTATACAAACTCCATTGGCACAAATCTTTCCGTCAGGACAACTCACATTTTCACATACTCCATCAGGAGTCATGAAAATCTCCAATACCTGAAAGTCTTCAACTAAGAATGGGGAATACTCCCACTCGTATCCATTGGCAATAAATAGAATTTGCTCACCATAAGGCACCTGAACAATGAAATATCCATTGTAGTCTACTAAAGTCGGAGAGCTATTCACCACTGCCGAAGCAGCTATTGGTTCGCCCGTTACTATGTCTTTCACAGTTCCCAAAATGGTCAAATCAGGCTGAGCCAAGCAGAATCCATTAAAGCAGATTTCACCAGGCTGACACACAATTCCAGCACATGGGTCTGCTACGCAGTCTCCATTTTTACATGCAAATCCAGGTGCGCAAGTTGTGCCATCACAAAGGTCTGCTCCAAGCAGTACATCATAGCTCGCATTATCCGCTTTGATGATTGGAGATTGCATGGTAGCATAACCGACTTTCACAAACTGAATCGCATTATCGAGAATTACCTCAATGGTATATGCTCCTGTTTCATCAGTCGTAGTTGAAGCTCCTGCAGTTTTCACTGTAGCATTTGCTATCGGTTCATTTGTCAATTCATCCCTGACGATACCGGATATGGTGTAGAAGATAGTCTCACAGCGACCGTTTACGCAGACTTGGCCTGGCTGACACGAGTGGATCAAACACCAATTTTTGTAGAGCTCTACATTGTAGCTGGATCTGGAAACAGACATCGGAGGAGATTTGAACTCTACATAATCAAATCGTGAAAAATTGAGACTAAATCCAAAAGGAACTTTTGCAGTATATGTACCATCTGACCTACCGGATATTGTTTTGTAATTATCTCCAATTTCTATTTCTATGTTAGGGATAACATTACCGGTAATTTTATCTCTTACAGTACCTGATATAGTTAGGAATGGATCATTTACTACTATACAATCGCCATCCAAACAGTAGGTGCCTTCGGGACATATTTTATTAAAACAAAGATCCACTTCTGTAATACACCTGCCATTGAGACAGACTGTTCCCTGTGGACATTTGGTAATTAGACAAAGTTCATCAAATGTAAGGCATGCACCTCCTGCGCAAACAGTTCCCGGAGGGCAATCTATGTCCATAGAACAAGCTTGCTTACATTCTCCACCAACACAAGTTTTACCTATTGGACAAAGTATTCCTTCGCATGGATTGAATCGTAAATAGACATCGAAATCACTTTGACCTAAAACAATCGGGCCTAAAATAAACTCTTCATAATCTGAATTATTAAAAATAATGGAAGAGCCTTCCTTAAGTATGATTTCGTAATATCCATTAGCATCTGTAAATGTTTCGAATTGGTCTAATTCCAAGGTAGTCCCCAACACTCTTATGTTGGCAATGGGAACATTGGTATCAATATCTCTTACAATTCCAGAAACAAAAATATCTTCTAATGGTAAACAACGTCCTTCAAAACACTTAGTCCCAGGAAGACAGTCTATGTCCAGCGTACAATTAAGATAGCATTCTCCATTCAAACAAGACTGGCCAATTGGGCAAAAAGTGTCTTTACAAGGATTGAGTTGTAGGTTTACATTAAAATCAATTTGGCCTAATTCAATTGGACCTAAGGTAAACTCATCATAGCCTGTTTTACTAAATGTAATATAAGCTCCATCTTTAAGGCTAATTTCGTAATAGCCATCATTGTTGGTATTGGTTTCAACTGTGTTAAGACCTCGAATATTTCCTGTAACAAAAACATTAGAGAGAGGCTCATTGGTAATAATATCTCTTACAATGCCAGAAACAAATATATCTACTAATGGAACACAACGACCTTCAAAACACTTAGTTCCAGGAGGACAGTCTATATCTAGGGAACAATTAAGATAACATTGTCCATTGAAACAAGACTGGCCAATTGGGCAAAAGATTCCATCGCAATTCTTGGTTAGTACTACATCCAAACCATTTGTTGCTTCTAGAACAGGTTGGGAACTGAAGTTTTCATATCCTTCTAGTGAGAAGTAAATTACTTCTCCTGGTAAAATGTAAATAGAGTAAACGCCATTTCCATTGGATTTTATCAGCGATTCAAATGATGATTGGGTAAATACACTCACTTCTGGAAGAGGATAGTAAGTCACCACATCCCTGATAGTTCCTGTAACTAAAATAGGGTCTTCAAAACAAGTGCCTAGGGTACATGAAAATCCGGGAAGACATATTACTCCCTCGCAGAGATCTATTGCCGGTTGAAGAAAAACACCTAGCTCTGTCGATGGATCGGTAATCGGATCAGAAGAGAAATTCTCATAACCAGCCTTGGAGAAGCTAATTACTTCATTATAAAGTGCCAGAATAGAGTACGAGCCACTCTCATCTGTGAAGATGTCCTCTACCGAAGAGAGCGTTCTAACCAAAACCCCTGACAAAAGCTCATTGGTATCCGCATTCCTTACCGTTCCTGAAACTGAATAACTTTCAGGAAAACATCCTCCTTGATTACAAGAAGATCCTAGAGGACATGTAACTCCGTCACAGAGATCATCTATAGGCTGAAGCAAAACATCCAAATCGGTTGTATTACCAAGAATCGGATCAGAAGAGAAATTCTCATAACCAGCCTTGGAGAAGCTAATTACTTCATTATAAAGTGCCGGAATAGAGTACGAGCCACTCTCATCTGTGAAGATGTCCTCTTCCGAAGAGAGCGTTCTAACCAAAACCCCTGACAATAGCTCATTGGTATCCGCATTCCTTACCGTTCCTGAAACTGAATAACTTTCAGGAAAACACCCGCCTTGATTACATGCAAATCCTGGAGGACATGCAACTCCTTCACAGAGATCATTTATAGGCTGAAGCAAAACATCCAAATCGGTTGTATTACCAAGAATCGGATCAGAAGTGAAATTCTCAAAACCAGCCTTAGAGAAGCTAACTACTTCATTATAAAGTGCCGAAATAGAGTACGAGCCATTCTCATCTGTGAAGATGTCCTCTTCCGAAGAGAGCGTTCTAACCAAAACCCCTGACAATAGCTCATTGGTATCCGCATTCCTTACCGTTCCTGAAACTGAATAACTTTCTGGGAAACACCCTCCTTGAAAACAGGATTGTCCAAGCGGGCACTCAATGCCTGAACATTGACTTACTAATTCTAAATTCAAGATCTGAGGACCTGCCTCTGCTTGGACTACAACTTGAATTGGATTATATCCTTCAAAACTGATAGTAAGGAGTGAAAATGCTTCTACCTCGAAGGAAAACTCACCTGAAGCATCAGTGAATACATCCTCTGCTCCGTCTCTTGAGAGCTTAACCTCAAATAGTGGCACTTGTGTGTCAAAGTCGACTACAATCCCACTGACTTGAACTTTGTTTATTACACATACGCCCTCTTCACAGGAATATCCCGGCGAACAACTCACATTCAGACATGGATCCACTTCACCTACTTCATTTGCGCCAATACTTGGTGGTTGATTTCTAACCAAACCATCAATATCTACAGTGACTGATGGTAAAAATATCCCGGCACCTTGATAGGCCTCTTCGGTTGTGTACAGTGCTTCATCAGAAGTAAAAAGTGGATCTACATTCAAACTGCTGAAGTCTAAACCTCCTGTCAATGTATACCAAGCATCTAGGTTCGCCGCATCAGTAGAAAGCCATCTGGCTAAATTGGCTCCTGAGGTGAAGTAGCCGTTGTGGTTGATTTCTTCCAATCCGCTGGTATTGTTTATACGAATTGCATATCCGGTATTCGATTTGAAAATGTTGTTTTTGATTTTATTTCCAACACTTGCAAATCCTTCGGAGTATTCAAAAGCGGGGCCGGTTGTCAGCGTGCCCAAAACGTTGTTGTGAAAAATCTGGAAGTGGGCTGTATTAGAAATCAATAGAGCGGCTGATGTAGTGTTGTTCGTGAAAAAGTTATTAGTGATCAAAACTGGGGTTTCTACACTATTCGAGATTCCATTTGTAAATTCAGTTCTAGCCCCAAATATTTTATTTCCTTCAAATTCCAATCCATTGTTTATACTATTTAGAAGTACAGCTCTTCTTGAAGCGCTTGTAGATAAAGTATGGATTGTATTTCTCTTGATTATACCGCCGTATATTGGAGACACATTAATCCCCTCCAGCCTCCAAGATAGAATCTCATTATCTTCTATGCGTAAATTCGTCAATGGAGTGAATACATCATTTAATCTGAAATAAATTCCATAGGATCCTCCCTGAATCTTATTATTAATAAATCGGATATCATCTGCCGAAATAGGATTAAAATAAACAACCGCCCTTGAAATTCCAGTCAATGTATTTTCATTGCCTCTAATTTGACAATTTTCAAAAGTTAAATTTGAAATAGTATTGTAAGCTTCTAGAACCCGGGCATTGGCAGAGCCAATTGCGGAGGCTGTAGCCAAGGTCATATCTTTAAAATAAATGTGCTTGGCATTGTCAAAACGGACTACGTAATTCTCAATATTTACAACCGCCCATTGCAAAATCACATCATTGGAATTACCTGACTGAGATTCAAACCGTATTGAATTGGTACTGGAAGCTCCCAAAATGTCTGGGATTACGATTTGTTCATTGTAAGTTCCATTTGCTACTTTGAAAATTACCGCGCCCTCCACGCCATTGGTTTGAAGTGCAAAAACCGCGGCTCCAAAACTGATAAAGTTTCTTTCTCCACTCCCAACAGGGTTGATGGTGTATTCTCCAATTAAAGGTGAAATCGGCGGTCCATCAAATTCAACAGCTCCCCTACTTGGGGTATCTTTTCTTTCTGCACCATTGAAATCCACTGTAACCTCAGGAACAGGCAAACCCGAATTGGCATAGGCTGGTGCGGTAGAGGTAAGGTCAGTATCCGATGTAAAAATGGGATCAAAACTCAATGTATTGGTATCAAACCCCGTGGCAGTTTGCCATTCCGCAAGACTCCCAATTTCCGTATTAACCAAAATACCCAATACAGAACCTATGGTATAATACCCATTGTAGTCCCAGGCTTCAATAGGTTCGGAACTAAATACCCGAATAGCAGCACCTGAACCCGTCTTGATTAAGTTATTTATTACTCGAACCCCTTCTACACCTGCTAATCCTCCTGATGATTGAATACCTAACCCAGTTCCTGTGTTTAAGATACTGTTATGATAAAAATTAATGTGGGTCAAATTGGCCAATTCAACACTTATAGCCGCAGAAGAGGAGAAAAAGTTATTTGCAATCAGGCCTTTGTTTTGGCTGCTTCCAGTTAAATTTTGAAAATTACCGGCTCCTCCTGCTGCTCCTGGTGCTCCTGTTCCTCCTATAAACTTGTTTGAGGTCACTTGAATGTTTCCGGTAATGTTACTTAAAGATATTGATCTTGAACCGGTCACGACGGTTGTAAGGAGCACATCATTTTCTACAATGTTTAGATCGGATATACCCGACATAGAAATACCAGTTTGATTGGTATTCCTAACGCTATTTCCACTGACCGTGACTCCTGAGATTATGTTCTCAATCAATGCACGGGAGATATTTAGACCTTGATACCCACCTCTAAATTCACAATTATTAAAATTGATGTTCTCAGAATCTTGTAGTATTAAATAAACATTATTTCTATTGGCATTTGATCCAGACATATTGCCTCCAAGAAACCTGACGTTATCAGCTTGAAAATGATTAATACTACCAACGCCCACGAAATTTCTTCCTATTGTAGCATTTCCACCATTTACTGAAATTGTGAGGTTTCTTATTCTTATATGAGAAGTATTAGTTAGAGACCAAACGAAATTTTTTAAAGTACTTGGAGAGGCAAGAATAATTACATCGGTATTATTACCTGATGCTGATTCAAAGGTTATTGTATTCGCAATGGAACTTCCTTCTATATTACCCAGCTCTATTTGCCCGGAGTAAGTGCGGTTTGCTATCTGGAATATTACAGAAGCAGATATTCCATTGAAGTTTAAAGCTGCTGCTGCTTCCACTACCGATTTAAAATTCCGTTCTCCTGAACTGTTAAAATCAACAGTGTATGTCCCTGCCAAAGGAGCTTTAGGGATACCAATATATTCATCCGCACCGATGCTCGGAGTTGCACTCCTGGATTCCCCATCAATATCTGTTGGCACCTCGGATAGACTGGTACCTGAAGATTCAAAAAGCGTTGAAGTGGGCCGCAGATCAGTATCGGACACAAAAAATGGATTCCCAAAAAGTGAATTCTGTTCAAAAGAACCCGAGGCACTTTGCCATGAATTTAATGTAGGATATTCCGTGGTAGGAAAACCAGAGCCAGTTCGAACTAAATTACTCCCGGTATTGAAATAACCGTTGTGATCTAGATTCTCCAAACTTGCCAAACCTGGAGCGCTTGCAATATCAAGTACCAACCCTGCACCAGTTTTGATCAGATTATTGACAATACTTACTCCACTTTCCGATAATCCTACAAAATAAATCCCATGCCCAAACCCATAATTATTCAATGTGTTATGATAAAAATTGAGTTGAGAAATCAAGTCCAATCTAACGAGATGAATAGTACCTGAAGAAGTTCCAGCCACGAAATTGTTTGCCACAAGACTTTTAGTCCCTGAGGTATTGACTACGTCAGTTAGTCTCATTCCATATAAAGTGGACCCTATAAATTTATTTTTGAGAATCTGAACTGCACCTCTTGAATTGGCAAGGATAAGCGAGGAAGAATTTCCGGCTGAACTGCTTATTAACACATCATTTTCTTCAATCCTTGGAGCCGATAATCTACTGAGATCCATCGCTCCATATTGGTTGCTTCGAAATGTGTTTTCAGAAATCAGAATGCCTTCCGCTGGATTTTCAATGTCATTTGACCCAATTAGAATAATGCCAGTGCTTCCACCTGTAAATGAATTCCCAAGAAATTGTAAGTTCGATGAAGAAGATGCTAGATCCATATAGACTAGTGCTCTTGTATTAAGAGTACTAGTTGTATTCGGAGCAGTAAAAACAACATTTTCCACTATCAGGTCATTGATAGTGCCTGTTCCAGCAAGTATTCTTGAATTAGTAGCATTTATTGAGGTTAGTTTTAAATTTTTGAACCTTAAATGTGATGCTCCTGCAAGATTGACGGTGTAAATAGCTCCCGAACCTGAATTAAACCGAAGTTCTACATCCGCCGGATTCCCCGACTGACTCTGAAAAGTAATAGTGTTGGTCGATGATGCACCATTGATCGCATTCAGTACAACTTGCTCAGTGTACGTGCCAGTTTGAACATTAAAAACTACCGAGCCTGAAACACCATTTGTGGAAAGGGCTGAGACGGCAGCATTGAAATTTGCATAATCTCCCGTTGCTCCGATAGTGTAAGTTCCGGAGAGTTCCTGGGCTTTGGCCTGTTGGCCTCCGACCAGGAACTGTAAAAAAATACCTGCTAATACCGGAAATAAAAAACGATTTGTCGTGGTGTAAAAATTTCTCATCGCTATGAATGTTTTGATTTTCTCGTGGTTTTTGGGACTTATCTCGCTTTCAAAAACAGAAAGAGAACAGGTTCCCAAAGCAAAAATCAAAATCCCATAGCCATAAGAATATCAGAGATGTATCAAAGAGTAACACGGATGTAACATTCCGTAAAAAATAAAGCCCGAAGGATCTCTTCAGGCTTGTTTGATTTTAAATGGGCATTTTTGAAAATCAATAATACGTCCCAATCCAACCCATTTTGGAGGGATCTTTCAAATTTCTGATGGTAACCTTGGAAGGAAAAGATGCCCGAATGTCAGGATCTGTTTCATATACTTCATGAATGGTATATTCCACCCAATTGAAGCCCTTTTTCAGTTCAATATCAAAACTGTATTCAGTTTCCACTTCTGTATTTTCATCAGCATTGACACTGCTCTTACAAGTCATTTTGACATCAAAATCTTCCTCTACATACATCACTTCATAAAATGACCCTTTTATAGCATTGTTGTAACCGGAATCTTCTATCCATGGAATCAGGTCTTTATCAGATACTAAAAACACAGTACCAGCCCACTCCCCTTTTTTTGTCATCCGTACATAATCCTGGCTTGCGGCGGGTTTATCGAAGTTTTCACCAAAGGCTCTCTTGTCGTTACATTTGAAATAAAAATTAAAATAGAGTTCCATAATGGACATGGATTTGTTTTCGGCTGGGATATCATCCAAACTAATATTATCCAGATTTGCGGTAAACTGACCTTTTTTATCCACCGTGCCGATGGATATCGGATTTTCCATCCCAAAAAGCATAAGAACCAAATCCATTTGGAAATTTGGATGATTTTCGATTTTCCCAGTAATCTCCTGTGCGTTTGCGCAGAGAACAAAACATGCTAAACAGAACATAAAAACTAGCTTCATAAGAATGATTGATGTTAATAAACAGAGATACCTATGGAGCAAAAGTAGTTTTAACAGTGCCATTCCACTATCAAGGATGTATCAAAGAATAGCACTGATGTAACAGCCTTTGGAATTTGGCATAAGCCCGATTGTCATAATAATTCATGGAGGAATGGCTAAAGCCGCATTTCTATATATGGAAAGAAATCCAAACAGATTTCCCTCTAAAATTCACTCCCGCTTCACCTGGAGGATTGAATAATTACCACCTCAGCTCATTTCTATCCGTACCTGTCTGACAAAGGCCCAAAGCTCCTTCATCTCGATTCCATGACCTTTGAAAATAAAATGGTAACGCTTGTCCATGACAAACTCGATCTCCGACAGGTGCTCTTCAGTATTTAACTTTTCCCAAACTCGAATTCCTTCACGATCATAAATTCGGGAGTATCCAGAACTCATTTTTTCATTATAATCCAAATTCAACTTTTGATTGATCGACTTTAGCATCACGGATCCCGTGGCTCCTGCACCGTCCAAAACTTCAAAAGAAATTTGTTTGTCATCCTGCTCGGTTCCATGGTAGGTAGCAATAGCCCCGCTCATTCCCATTCCTTGTTTATGTCCAATAATCAACTTCCTTTGCTCCATTTCTCCGACTTTCTGAGGAATCCAATCACTTAACTTATCATTACTCATGGGAATCTGAGCTTCCAATCCCTTCGAGTTTTGTGTGGCTGATTTTTCAGAAGTATCAGTAAAAATCGAACCTGAAGGTGCAGAAGCTATTATTGGATTTGGATTAGAAACTTCCTTTCTTCCTTTTCCGCAGGAAAACAATAAGAGCAGACAAAAGAAGAATGGGCTAATTCTCTTCATTGAAGTACCGTGCTGATAGTAATTTTTGAAAACTTGAAAAGAACTTCAAACAGTAAAACCGGCTGAATTTTATTCAAGCAAAGCTATTTAAGTCAATCGGTAAAGAATCAGTGTCATGTATCAAAAAATAGCACTGGGGTAACCTCTCAAGAAATTCCTTTTGAAAAGCTATGATTCTGAAGGTGAAAGACAACCTCAGTTCCTCGCTCAGAATTAATTCCATCATGATCAAGAATCTCAAAATGATAGTTGAATTTTTCGCTTTCGTTAAAAAACTTAAGTCTATCAGAGGAAAGCGAAATTCCAATCGATTGTTTTTGGAGGGTTTGTTTTGACTTCCTTTTAGTTGATTCTTCCCTTCCTATTCCATTGTCTCGAATAGAAACTGTCACTCCATTATCAATTTTACCTACACGGATCAAAATGGATTTAGGTCCTCTTTTCGGCATCAAACCATGCCACACAGCGTTCTCCAAAAATGGCTGAAAAACCAATGGAGGAACTTTGGTGTCTCTGAGATTGATGCCACGCTCAACAGTAATCTTAAAATCTATTCCCTCCTCAAATCGGATCGCTTCAAGGCTGAGATAAAGCTTTGCTATGTCCAACTCTTCACCAAGGGAAATCTTAAATTCTCTCGAACTTTCCAGTACCATCCGGATCAGCTTCGCAAACTTATTGAGGTATAGGACTGCATTCTCTTTATCGCTTTCGATCAGAAAAACCTTGATCGAATTCAGTGCATTAAAGATGAAATGGGGGTTCATCTGACTCCGTAATGACTGAAGATGTAGCAAGGTGATTTGTTTTTCATAGTCTGCACTTAGTTTCGCCATTCGCTGCTCTTCAGCATCGGCTTCCAAAAAGGAAATTTTCTTTTCCTTCAACTTCAATTCATCTTTGAGGTTTTCATTTAACCTTTCTCGGAGGTCGTCATTTTCACGCAGCTTTTCGACCAAGACATTCTGAATTTCAATTTTATCCTCATACACCTCCCGCTGCTTAATTGCAAGCGCATAAGTATAAAGGAAGTTCTCTACCAATACCGCTAAATAATAAATATAATAATACTTGTTGGTGAAGGTTAGGGCCTTACCAAAAGTCAGATAGGCCAAAAGGAACGAAGAGACCCCCAAGGTCAAATATCCAACAAGAATAAAATAGCGAACCTTTTCTCCTGTTTTCACGGTGAGGTAAACTCCGTAAATCAGAAAAATCAGAGTGCATGGCATAAATACCAGGATATAGTAACCCCGCATCATGCCATATCCGTCCCATAAATACCTCCCTAAAACTAAGACTCCGAAAATCAAGCTCGTACTGAGAGCGTAGTAGGAGAAGAATCTTGTGAACTTTGGAAAATGCTTTCTGAAATTGAGAATCTCAATCAAGAAATATGAGAAAATCAGATAGCTGGCAAATTGAAAAGGAAAATTCAGATGAATGAAAAAGTCCGGAAATTCATTATTTATCGATTCGGTAAAAACCCCTTTTACTCGCTTAATCAAATTGATTGCATTGATCAAAGCATATAAACTATAAAACAGGTAAAATTTCTCTCGGCTTTTGACGAAAAGTAAAAAATGGTAAAGTGACAGGTAAAAAAGCACACTCGTAACAGCCCAGCCTAAGCCGTTATAATTGCTGTTTTCAAGGATATCTATAAGAGGGTATTTTTCAAAAAAATCCATTCAGACTAAATTTCAAGGATTCTGTAAAACCAGGCTTTTTCAATCGGGAGACTGGAAGTAATACCCCATTAATGAGTCTGACTTTTCCAGAAGTTTTCTCATAAGATTTCACCATTTCAAGGTTGACCAAATAGGAATGATGGATCCGATAAAATCGGAATTTGGTAAATAGATCACCAAGTAATTTTAGCCTTTTTGAAACCAAAATTTTCCCATCATTTCTTGTGTGGATATAGGAATAACTCCCCTCACTTTCACAATAAATCACCTCATCAGGATCAATCAAAATCAGTTGTTGATCTGTATTAATTGCTATTTTCTCCTTTTCACTTGCTTGAGTGGAAATAAATCCGGCTGTTTGTTGGATTCGTTTTTTGCTGATTCTTTCCAATAGACTTTCCAATTCTGAATGATCTACTGGCTTAAGCAAATAATCAAAAGCTCTTTCACGAATAGCTTGAATCGCATGCCCAGCATGGGCTGTCACAAAAATTACCTCAAATTTTCGACCTGGAAAGTGCTCCAAGAATTTGAATCCATCCAATCCGGGCATCTCAATATCCAAAAAAATACAATCAGGATTAAGTCCTCTTAATTTAATCAATGCTTCTTCCGCCTCGCCAAATTTACCTATGACTTCTACCGGATTTACCATTTGATTTAGCTCCCACTCCAGCGATATGATGGCCTTCGGTTCATCATCTATAATCACAACACGAATCATAAATTTCCCACAATTTGGTCTAACGAATAAGTCCTTTTTCCCAAAAACGAAGTATTAAAATATTGAATAGATTCCAAAAAACTAGCTGAATTCAAAACTTTTATAAAAAATAGCTCCATTTTTCCATTGAAAATTCTAAAAACCTAGATTTTGGATGGTATGCATTTTTTGCCAATTATGAAAAATCCGATACAGCTATCGGTATCAGCTTAAATTTTAAGTTACTTGAAAATTCAACAATCAGATTTTTTCCATGCCATTTTCAACTAATTCTCCGATTTGGAAAGTTGGATTTCCTGTAGCACTTCTTTTGTGTGCCTTAATCAGGTTTCCTGTACTCTCACAAGAAAATCTTTCTTTCCGGCAACTTTCAGTCAATGACGGACTATCCCAAAATAGTGCAATATCCGTCACACAAGACCAAGATGGTTTTCTTTGGATTGCCACCCAAGAAGGATTGAACAAGTATGATGGCCGGGATTTTAGAATATTTGAAAAGAAATTTTTAGATATCACTGAGTCAACCCGCTTACTGCTCGGGAAAGTTTTTGCTGACAGTAAAAACAGAATTTGGATCATCCCTGAAAGTTCAATTCCCGAACTTTATGATCGGGAGAAAGAAGCTTTTTTTTCCATAGAAGGAATCAGCTCCGCAAATACCGTAATTGAAGATCCACAGGGTAAAATCTGGTTTGGCACATTGGCTGGCCAGCTATACTTCTGGAATGATGAAGTGAAAAAGGCTGAAATGATTTGGTCGGATCCAAATAAAGAGATTGTCAATCTGGCCAATTTCGATGAGAAAAACCTTCTCCTGACTTTTAGTGATGAAGTGGTACTTTGGGATAAAAACTCAGGAATCACAAAACCAATTTGGAAGCCTGAATCAGGAACAATTTTAGCCGTTTCGATACTCGATCCCGACGGGAGGTTTTGGTTTGGCACCTTGAATCAGGGACTCTGGACAAGTTCAAATCCCGGTGACAAAGTCGTTTCAATGTCCACTTATTTGGATCAATGGGATAATTCCCAAGAGGATCTGATGATCCTGGATTTGCTGATTGATTCAAGAAATCAACTTTGGGTGGCAACTTATGGCAGTGGCATCAAACAGATCGATCTTGCTAGCAAAACCTTGAATCAATTCAATTACACCAAGCAAAATCCAAGATCCATTCATTACAATGACATTCTTTCAATTTTCGAGGATTATACCGGAACACTTTGGTTTGGATCGGATGGTGCAGGCTTGAGCTTTTATGATTCATATCTTGAAAAATTTAATTTCTTCCACAATCAGGAAGTCCCTGAAAACATCAATATCGATGTAATCAGAGCGATATATGTGGATGAATTTGAAAATATTTGGCTAGGAACTTCCGGAAAAGGACTGACTCGATTTAATCCAAGGACTAAAACTTGGAAGACATTTGTCCATGATCCTAAAAATCCGAATAGCCTGGAAAGCAATCGGGTGATGAGCCTCTTGGGAGATGATAACGGAAAACTTTGGATCGGATACCAAGATGAGGGGCTGGGTATTTTTGATCTGAAAACAGAACAGTTTCAGCATTTTAATTTAGAAAGCAGGGTCTCCCAACCGGGATCAACGGTATGGAAAATCTTCAGAGACAGTAAAGAACGATATTGGCTGTGCACTAGAAATGATGGTTTGATCTGGTTTGATTCTGAAAAAGGCACCTTGAAGCAATTTGTCCATGATCCACTTAAACAAAGCAGTATTCCGGACAATAATATTCGTACGATTTTGGAAGATCCTTCAGGTCAATTTTGGATTGGAACCGAAAACCATGGCATCGCTAAGTTGGATTTAGATACCGAAATATTCGAATCGATGATCCATGAACCTGAAAACCCAAATTCGATCAGTAGCAACAGCATCAAATCCCTTCATTTAGAGAGAAATCAACTTTGGATAGGAACCAACGGAGGGGGCCTGAATCGAATGGATCTCCTAACAGGAAAAATTAAAATTCTCAATGTTGAATCCGGGCTTTCCAATAATGTCATCTATTCTATTTTGGATGATCAGCATGGACATCTCTGGCTAAGCTCCAACAAAGGAATCACCAAAGTAGACCTTGAAAATGAATCGGAAGATCAATTTCAAATCACCAATTATTCCAACTATGATGGACTGGCTACGGAATTCAACACCGGGGCATTCTTCAAAAATGAAGACGGAACACTCTATTTTGGAAGTCTTGATGGATTTTACTGGTTCAATCCTGAGGATATTTCCATGAACGAAATCCCTCCAAAGATAGCGATTACAGAGCTTTCAGTTTTTAATCAAAAGGTAAAATTGGAACAAAACCTTCAGCTGAAACACAATCAAAATACACTCACATTCAACATGGCTAGTTTGGTTTTTTCCTCCCCTGGAAAAAATCAATTTGAATACATGCTGGAAAACCATGATGAAAATTGGATTTCCAACGGATATAATCACCAAGCCCGATACACCAATTTAGCTCCGGGAGCCTACCGCTTCTTGGTCAAAGCAAGTAACTACGATGGAATATGGTCTGAGGAACCTGTGGCTTTTGAATTCAGAATTTTAACCCCCTGGTATTTTGGAACCTTTGCCAAGATTCTATACCTGATTCTCGTAGCTCTTATCGTTTTATGGATTTACCAATACCTCAAGTGGAAATGGCACATCCAATTTTCTCTTAACATGAAGGATCGGGAAACACAGACCCTTAAAGAAATCGACGATTTCAAAACCCAGCTTTTCACTAATATTTCGCACGAATTTAGAACTCCGCTAACACTTATTTCAGGGCCGATTGATCGGGTCATCAGTCAATCCGATAATCCGGTCATAAAATCTCAATTGAACCTCGTCAAAATCAATTCTCAACGCTTGCTGACCCTTGTGGATCAGCTTTTGGAAGTTGCAAAAATCAAGGCCGGTCAAAATCAATTGAGGATCAGAAAAGGAAATTTGGGCTTACTCCTTCAATCAGTCATCGCTAATTATTTCTACCAAGCATCGGAAAAAGGAGTAAGACTTTCGGCGAATATTCCGCTGATGACAGAGGTTTGGTATGATTCGGACAAGGTGGAAAAAATCGTTAAAAATCTTATCCAAAATGCAATCAAATACGCCAAAAAGGACTCAGAAATTAAATTAGGCTGTTCCATTTCTGAAGGCAACTTTCATCTGAATATCAGGAATGAGAGTCTGGAGCAGTATACCCATGAAGATTTGAGTCAGCTTTTTCAAAAAATCCAAAAATCAAACGGAAGTAAAAAAGGATTTGGTCTGGGCTTAACCTTGATCAAAGAAATGATACACCTGTATCATGGAGAAATTTCTGTTAATTATAAAGATTCCAAGTGGTTTGAGGTTTCGGTTTCACTTCCTGTAGATAAGTATGCCTTCCATCCTGAAGAAGTGTGGGATGAAGAAAGTGAGGAATATGAATTTCCCAAATTAGAGATTGTCAATGAAGAAAGACGCGGAGAGCTTCCATTAATCTTGGTGGTAGAAGACAACACCAAAGTCAGGGAATTCATAGTCACCGAACTTAGCCCTTACTTTCAAATTGTGGAGGCAGCAAATGGAAAGGAGGGACTTTTTGTTGCTCTAAAGAAAATTCCGGACCTGATTATTTCAGATGTGATGATGCCGGAAATGGATGGTTTCGAATTTTGTAAGAAAGTGAAAGAAAATGAATTGACCTCGCACATTCCGGTGATTCTCCTGACTGCCAAAGCAGATGAAGAAGGTCAATTGGAAGGAATCAGATCCGGGGCTGATGACTTTATACTGAAACCATTTAAAACCAATCAATTACTTGCTCGAGCAGAAAAGTTAATTGAGCTCAGAGCACAACTTCGGGTTAGGTATTCGAATAGAAGTTTTATTTCCCCAAAAGACATCGCGATTACATCCACCGATGAGCGGTTTTTGGAAAAAATCCAGAAAATCGTGGACAATGATCTTTCAGACAGCAATTTCACTGTGGATGAATTCAGCAAGAAACTTGGAATGAGTAGAATGCAGTTACACAGGAAACTAACCGCATTGACTGGACTTTCTACTACTGCATACATCAGAGACCAACGACTCAGAATAGCAATCCAACGGCTAGAAAAATCCGGTGATACTATCTCAGAGATCGCCTATGCAGTGGGATTTAGCTCTCCCTCTTATTTTATCAAGACATTCAAAGAAACTTACTCGATGACTCCGGCAGAATATCAGGAAAGCAAGGCAAAAAAATAAGCCACAATTGCTCGTGGTTTATTGGATGTTTTATATACGTCCGAAATTATGCACGTCCCCAATTAGAAATTAGATTTGATGATGAATTGGGGCAACTCCCCCTTTTTTAAAGGGGGCAAGGGGGATTTAAATGTAAATTATTCTTATTTCTACAGTTTACGAGCAACATTCCGAATAGTCATATAATGTTTTTAATAAAAGTAGTTGTTACACTTTCCCGTAAAGCTCAGAATAATACTCCTGATAAGCTCCTGAGGTCACGTGATTGAGCCACTCTTCATTAGCTAAGTACCAATCGATCGTGATGTCGATCCCCTCATCAAACTGTAAGCTTGGCTCCCAGCCCAGTTCTGATTGAATTTTGGTTGCATCGATCGCATAGCGAAGGTCATGACCAGCTCGATCTGTGACGTAGGTGATCAACTTTTCTGAAGTTCCTGCTTCCCGTCCGAGCTTCTCGTCCATTTTCTTGCAAAGCAACTTGACGATGTCGATGTTTTTCCACTCGTTGAATCCACCGATGTTATAGGTTTCACCTGATTTTCCTTTGTGAAACACAATATCAATCGCTCTCGCGTGATCTTTGACAAACAACCAATCGCGCACATTTTCCCCTTTTCCATACACCGGAAGTGGTTTGGAATTTTTGATGTTGTTAATACAAAGTGGAATCAGCTTTTCAGGAAAATGATTCGGCCCGTAATTGTTTGAGCAATTGGACACCACCGTTCTCATTTTGTAGGTATTCGCATATGCTCGTACAAAATGATCGGAGGCAGCCTTGGAGGCTGAGTAAGGCGACTGTGGATCATATGCCGTAGTTTCCAAGAAGAAACCTCCATCATGCAAAGAACCATACACCTCATCTGTCGAAACGTGGTAAAACAAATGATTTTCCAGCTCACCAGCCCAAGCTTTTTTAGCGGAATTGAGTAGATTTACAGTCCCAAACACGTTGGTTTTCACAAAAGCTAAAGGATCTGTAATGGAACGATCAACATGTGATTCTGCAGCAAGATGAATCACATCGGTAATTTTATGCTTCGCAAAAACCGAATCAAGTGCATCGGCATCTTGGATATCTACCTTTTCGAAAAAGTAATTTGGAGCATTTTCTACTTCCTTTAAGTTCTCCAGATTTCCAGCGTAGGTCAAAGCATCCAAATTGACGATTTTATACTCAGGGTATTTTTCCACAAAAAGTTGGACCACATGGCATCCGATAAATCCGGCACCACCTGTGATCAAAATTGACTTTGACATAATTCCTATTTTTTATAATAATCTAAATACCAATCAGTGAAAGCCTTAACTCCGTCTTCAATTGGTGTTGCAGGTTTGTAACCTGTATCTCTGACTAAATCAGTCACATCGGCATGCGATGAAGGCACGTCTCCCAATTGTAAAGGAAGCAGTTCCATTTTTGCTTTTTTTCCAAGCCCTTTTTCCACCGCTTTGATGTAATCCATCAAGACGACCGGATCAGAATTACCAATATTGTACACTTTATAGGGTGCCTTGGAGCTTCCCGGATCAGGATTTTGAGGATCAAAATCCGGGTTCGGTCTTGCCGGTCTGTCAGCGACTTTGAGCACTCCTTCTACGATATCATCGATGAAAGTAAAGTCCCGCTTCATATTTCCATAGTTGAAAACCTTGATCGGTTCACCCTTCAAAATTGCCTCCGTAAATAAAAACAAGGCCATGTCCGGTCTTCCCCAAGGGCCATAAACCGTAAAAAATCGCAGCCCAGTAGTCGGGATTCCAAATAGATGACTGTAAGTATGGGCCATTAATTCATTTGCCTTTTTGGAAGCTGCATACAATGAAATCGGGTGATCTACCGAGTCGGAAGTAGAAAAAGGCATTTTTTCATTTGCTCCATACACTGAACTGGAACTGGCATAAACCAAATGCTTTACAGGATGAAACCTACATCCCTCAAGGATATTAAGGAAAGCCATGATATTAGAATCAATGTACACTTCAGGATGGGATAGCGAATGCCTCACTCCTGCCTGTGCAGCCAAATGAATCACCACATCAAACTTTTCTTGCTCAAAAAGAGCCATCAAAGGTTCTTTCTCCGCTAGTTCCAATTGGATAAATCGATATCCTTTTTGAGTAGTAGATTGGACCATCTTTCCCTTTTCAATTTCGGATTTTGGAATCCCATGAAACTCAAGACGGGTGTATTTTAGGTTGACGTCGTAATAATTATTGATAATATCCAAACCTACCACTTCATCTCCTCGATCGATTAATCTTTGAGCAACATGAAATCCAATAAATCCGGCGACACCGGTCACGAGATACTTCATAAGGGAGATTGGTGATTTTTAGTAAAAGCTCAAATATATACTATTCCGTTGTTTTGGCATCGTTGATTAAGCGCTCGTAATTTCTAAAAATTTCATTATGTAAAAATTTTCGGTCGTAATTATTTATTATATCATCATAAAGATTGGCAGCGAATTCTGCCATTTTATACCTTTTGACAAAAGCAAACTCCAAAGCTTCTTTCAATATAGCTGCATTCTTAACTGGGAAAATCAAACCAGTTTTCTTTTGTGTGATGATATCAGTGTTTCCAATTATATCCGAGCAAATAACTGGGACTTGCATGGCCCCAGCCTCCAGGATAACATTTGGAAAACCTTCCCGATGAGAAGGGTGAACCAATATATCTGATAGTGCAAGGTAGTGTGCGACATGATCGGACCAATCTATCTGAACTATACGAGGATGGTCTTGAATGATCTTGATAGTTTCTGAAGATAAAGGATTTAAATCTTGCTCAAAGGCACCTAATAGTACCAACTTTGATTTGTCAACTATTTTAGAGGAAAGAAATGCTGTGACTAGTTCTTCAATCCCTTTATCCCTAACTTGTCTTCCGACACATAAAATAATAAAATCGTCATCGCTTGCTTTTATTCGCATCGAGGCTGCAACAAGATGATTTTCTTTTAATGAATCACGGTTGAATTTTTTTAAATCGACACCGTTGGAGGATCCATTACCAATGACTCGAAGTTTGTATTCAGAACATAATCCTTTTTGAATTACAAATTTTCGAAGACCAACCGAATTAGGCCAAACTTCTGTAGCATTGGAATAGGTCCATTTTTCAACAGACTCAAGAAGATTTTTTTTTCTTCCTTCTGCTACCATAGCTGGGCTACCTGCCAAAGTATGGATTCGAATTTTTACTCCAGCGATATTTGCTGCGATCATCCCGAGTAAACCGGCCTTAGGTGTATGAGTATGTACAATATCAGGCTGCTCTTTTCTGAATAATTGAACAAGAAGCCAAATGCATTTTAGATCTGTAAGCGGGGTGATTTTTCTAGTAAAAGGAATCACTTTATGCCGAACATCTTCATTTTTAATAACCTGATTCAATTCTCTTCCACCTGCACTAACCATAATAACTTCCCAGCCTTGTGCTTTAATGTAATTCATCTGCCCGGCAAGCAAGACTTTAAGAGAAAGTGGTACAGTAGTTATCCGAATGATTTTGGGCATCAAAAATAAATAGTATTCTCACAAATGTAAACTTTTAACGCTTCATGGACACTAAAAATCTCTTAACAAATTATTAAAAATCGAGCCAAACTCAAAATTCATTCGTAATGATTTCTGGATATTTTGATCAACTGAAATCACTTTCTTCCAACTCAAAAATTTCTTCCAAGGCCACACCGAAAACCCGGGCAATCTTTAAAGCCAAAACCGTGGAAGGCACGTACTTTCCAGCTTCGATGGAATTAATAGTTTGCCTCGAAACCTGTACTTTCTCCGCCAAATCCTGCTGGGTCATGTCTTTTTTTGCCCGCTCTACCTTAATCGTGTTATTCATTGAATAGGTCGCTTAGAAAGCCAATAAGGATTGTTTTTGTTTGTGCAACACCCACCTGAATCGCCCAATAAATATGAGTTGAATAGTAAACATATTGTAACCCATAAATTCCAAATAGCCGAAGCCATAAAACACCATTGTTCCCAAAATGAGGATAAAAGTATTAGCATAGCATGCGAGCAAAAGTGAATCCAATCGGAGCTTTTGTATGAATTCATCTTCTTCTCTTTCTCGGGAAAAAGCAATCAGAAAAAGTGAAATAAATACCCCAATTAAGGCAATCTCATTGGTAAAATTCTCTTTGGAGTTTTCGAAAAGTGCTCCTTCTCTGACCTCATATTCTAGCCAGAAAAAGTTGAAATCAAAGTAATTGTTGGCAAAGAGAAAGGCCGCAAAAGGTAAGAACAGGAGCCAACCGATTTTTTGATATCGATAAGGCAAAAGGATTTTGGTAAGCATATTAAGTTTATTTTAGTTTTCTTCTTTGTCTGCGATGTACTTCTGATACTGAAATGCCGCATAGATGTAGACATTGAGCAAGAAAAGCACTAGATAAGCTGTAAATATCTCCGAGGTAATCCGATCAAATCTTAGGTAATTGATTATCATCAATGTGGGAAGACCCCAAATCAGCCAATAAAAACCTGTTTGAAAGGCTTGTTGCCTAAAGTTTCGGACCATTTCATCTTCAACCTTTTCGCGAGTCAGATTTAAAATCATAAATGCAACCGCCCATGAACCATAAATAATTTGAATTATTTCATTCGGGTCAATTTTTGGATTTAAGAATGCCATTCCGATTACAATGAAGACCGGAAGCGGGAAAAACACATAAGCCAACTTCTTCCAACTAGGATGAAGTAAGGGGACATTTAGAATGGAGTTCTTTTCCATAAGTCATGTTTGTTTGTCCAAATGTAAAACAAACTTTACTTTATGTCAAAATATTTTTCCATTTATTTTTTAACTTATCCTAATTCTAACAAGCCAGATAATCCAATCCATTTCCGTTTTGGTAAAAAAGAATGTGTTTTGTTTACCTTTAATCAATCAAACCTGTTTAAAAATCCATTTCTCATGATTTCCACTGTAAAAATTGCCATAATCGGTTGCGGAAACTTAGGCGCATCCATCGCAAACGGACTCCTAATGCGCGGGGATTTTGATCCAAAAAATCTAACACTGACAAAACGTAATACAGCTACTCTTGCCGAATTTGAGGCGAAAGGTGTACGTGTTCATACGGACAATGCAGTAGCTGCCCAATATGCTGACATCATCCTTTTGGGTGTCAAGCCCTACAATGTCTCAACGATTCTAAAAGAGATTAAACCAGCTCTTGATCCCAAAAAGCAAATCATCATTTCTTTGGCTACAGGAGTCACTTTGAAAGAAATGTATGAAGTCATTGATCCGAATACAGTGACTTTCCGGGCAATGCCTAATATCGCCGCTGACATTCAAGAATCCATTACTTGCGTCTGCCAAGAGCAGGCAAACCCCGTGCAGGTGGAAATGGTCCAGGAATTATTTGATTCCATCGGATTCACAATCACGATTGATGAAGGACTGATGGAAGCTGCAACGATTTTGGGGGCATGCGGTATCGCCTATGTGCTGCGCTTTATGCGAGCGATGATCCAAGGAGGAATCCAAATAGGTTTCGATTCAGTCACTGCGAGCAAAATCGTCAATCAAACCGTAAAGGGAGCTGCAGAGCTTATGATCCAAAAAAATATCCATCCCGAAGCTGCGATCGACAAAGTCACCACACCAAAAGGCTGCACAATTGTAGGTCTAAATGAAATGGAACACCAAGGATTTAGCTCAGCAATGGTTCGGGGAATTATTACAAGTTTTGAAAAAATCGAAAAATAAACTACCGCCATTGAAGTCTAAGGAGGCTGTCTCATAAGTACCGAATGTCACATTGAGCGTGGTGAAATGTAGTCCAATTCCCTAGAAATGGCCTTCGACTCCGCTCAGGCTGAGCACTTGTCTGTCCGGTTGGCAGGGAGTCGATGGGTCAGATTGACACTGGAGCCATTTTTGAGATCACCTCATTTTTTTGATTTTTTTTCACTTCGAATATTCCAAAAATCAATTTCTGAATTGCTATGGTAGAAAACCAAGGCCATTTTTACCTTAGAATAACAAAGCATTTTATCAGAATATTACCATTACTTGAAAAAAGAATAATTATAGGTTTGTTTTTCTTTTAAATGTTTTCATTAGCTTTGTCTCGGGTGATAAACAACTTTTGCTATTCCCTTTTTCAAAGAAACGATTTTTAAAGGAAGGACTGTTTGGTATTTTTGCCTCCTTCCTTTTTTTTATTAAAGATTTTCAGAGATAAAAAAAGCCTTCCAAAAACAAATTTGGAAGGCTTTTTTATTTGGTCAAACGGATCAATCAAATAGCTCGGCGAGTTTATTTTCCAAGCTTGGACCTCTGAGATCTTTTGCAATGATTTTGCCATCCGGATCGATCATGTAGGTAGCCGGAATGGCTTGAATCTGATAGAGTTCAGCAGCAGCAGAATTGAAATATTTCAAATCCGAAACCTGCGTCCAAGTTAACTTATCATCTGCGATAGCTTTTACCCAATCTTCCTTGGTTCGGTCTAATGACACCCCAAAAACTTCGAAACCCTTGTCTTTATATTGATTGTAAAGTCTGACCACATTTGGATTTTCTTGTCGGCAAGGCTTGCACCAAGCTGCCCAAAAGTCAATCAGAACATATTTCCCGCGAAGATCCGACAGCTTTACCATCTCTCCTGTTGGGCTAGGCAACTCAATCTCCGGGGCAGGTTGACCCACGGAAAGTGCTCTCATTTCATCCAATTGCTGCTTCATCTGTAGGATGGAAACAGTCCCCGGATAATTATCATTGAGTTTATTTACCAATTGATCCATAAATGGGAAATCATTTTTAGGATTCAATAAACCTACTGCAGCCAACGGAGCAAAGGAATCTCCCATACTTTCAATCATTTCTTTCACCCGTTGAGACTGATTGGCTTCCAAAATCATCGCATCGGATTGAATTTTTTTGATTGCTTCAGCATCATTATTACTCATAGCTGCATAATAGGCTTCATTCAACTTGTTCACATCAAGCTGATAAGCTTCCATCAATTTTTCGATCTTGAGCATTTCTTGGGTGTCCTTCGAACCTTCAATAGCAAGACTTGCCGGATCAGAAAAGTTGTAGTTCAATTGTACATTTTCTTTAAACAAAGCCAACCGAATAGCCCGCTGACCATAAAGATTTAATTCATAAAATGTGGGCGAATCGACAGCCAACTCATAAGAAAATTCACCTGATGAGTTCACCTTCAGTGTATCCAATACCTTGGGCCTGCTTTCAGTAAATTGGGACAGGACCACAATTCCCTCGGGTGCATTTTCGATTTTTCCGGAAACCTGCACCATTCCTTCAGTAGCAGATCCCTTTTCTCCACAGGAGAAAAATGTCATCACGGCAACAGCCCAAACTCCTATCATCTTGTAGTTCATTTGTTTATGTTTTTTATTAATATTCTTCGCCTCGATAACTATCGGGGCTATTAAGAGTCTTTCATGATTAACGGACATCTCTTAGTGTGTTGCCAGTTTCATCTTCGACTTTATCAATTTTCTAATAATTCCGTCAATAGCTTCGTCGCCACTTTTGGGTCTGCTTTTCCATTGGACTTTTTCATTACTTGGCCCATAAACATGCCCATCAAGCCTTTTTTACCGGATCGGTATTCTGCAACTTTGCTTCCATTTTCTGCCAAAACAGCCTCCACAATAGGCTTCAGGGAACCTTCATCACTTTCTTGAATTAGGTTCAAGCGCTGTGCTATTGCCAAAGCCGTTTCACCACTTGATTTTAGCAATTCTGGATAAACAGTTTGGGAGGCAGCTGTAAATGAAACTTTTCCCTCCTCTACTAAAGCAATCAATTCAGCCAAAATTTCCGGTTTGATCGGGAAATCATTAATATCCAAAGCCATTTCATTCAAATAGGATTTTATCGGTCCCATCATCCAGTTGGAGGCAGCCTTGTAGTTACTTGTTTTGGTGCAAAGCGTATCAAACCATAGTGCGATTTCTTTGGCCTCGCTCAGAAATGCCGCATCGTAGGCCGGAAGTCCATATACGTCCACAAACTTCCGATAAAGATCTCTTGGCAATGCCGGCATGGCCACTTTTATAGAGTTAAGCCATTCCTCTGAGATTACAATCGGGCTTAAATCCGGCTCTGGGAAATAGCGGTAGTCATTCAAATCCTCCTTCGTTCGCATACTGGCTGTAGTGCCAGTAGCTGCATCAAAGGTCCTAGTTTCAGAAATGATCTCCTCTCCCGCTTCCAGCAAGTGAATAATACGCTCATGTTCATGCTCGATCGCCCGTACCACATTACGAAAGGAGTTCATGTTTTTCACTTCCACCTTTTTGCCGTATTCAGTGGCACCTTTGAGCATCACTGATACGTTGGCATCGCAGCGAAGAGAGCCCTCTTCCATATTTCCATCACAAACGTCAAGGTACTTAACCAGCTTCTTAATTTCTGCGAGAAAAGCATAAGCTTCCTCAGGAGTTCTCAAATCAGGTTCAGTCACAATCTCTATCAATGGAGTCCCGGCACGGTTGAAATCAACCAAAGTATCGGTCTCACCTACCAAGTGCATGGATTTACCTGCATCCTCTTCCATGTGGATTCGGTTGAGCTGTACAAGTTTCTCAGTTCCGTCAGCCAATTCAATCGGCACCTGTCCTCCTACACAGATAGGGCCTTTGTCTTGAGTAATCTGATAACCCTTTGGAAGATCGGGGTAGAAATAGTTCTTTCTTGAAAAAATATTATGTCTGGTGATTTCACAATTGCAAGCTAAACCCATACGGATAGCATACTCAACGGCTTTCTTATTGACCTTAGGCAAAGTCCCCGGATGCCCTAAGGTAATCGCCGAGATTAGTGTATTCGGTGAATTTCCGTATTCGTTAGAATCAGAGGCATACATTTTACTTTCAGTAAGCAACTGGGCATGGACTTCCAAACCCACTACTAGCTGATATTTATTTCGGAGCTCTTCGCGTAGCATTTTTCTGAAATTCAGCGATTATAAAAACATTTCTTTGGCCTTGACCACTACTTTTTCAAGTCCTGCCAAATCCTTTCCACCTGCGGTTGCAAAGAAGGGTTGACCACCTCCTCCACCTTGAATTTCTTTTGCCAATTCTCTTACTATTTGACCTGCATTCAAACCTTTGGAGGCAATGAGCGAATCTTCCAAGATCACGGCAACCTGCGGCTTATCCTCAATTTTAGCAGCCAATACAATAAGGGCATTGGAAACCTCATTTTTGAGTTCATATGCGAGCTTTTTCAATGAATCCGCATTGGGTAATTCTACCAGAGCGATCAGGGTATTGACTCCATCTTTCTCGACAAATTGCTTTAAAAGCTCTGTTTTCAGTCCCGAGGCTTTAGCAAGATGAAGCGACTCGACTTCTTTTCTGAGCTCATTTCGCTCCTGAAGCAGCGATTCGATTGCTTTTTTTACATCTTTTGGATTCTTCAGCAAATCCTGAATCTCCTTCAAAATGCCTTCTTGCTCTCGCATGTACGATTCAGCTGCGATGGAAGTGATAGCCTCGATTCTTCTTACCCCTGCCGAAATTGAACCTTCGGATATAATCTTGAAGAATCCGATCTGACTCGTAGAAGGAACGTGGGTACCTCCGCAAAGTTCTACAGAGAAACTTTTATCAAAAGTGATCACACGCACAAATTCTCCGTATTTTTCTCCAAAAAGTGCCGTCGCACCCATATTTTTTGCCTCTTCGATCGGCACGTTTCGTTGCTCGATTAGGGGGATATTTTCACGAACTTTGGCATTTACTATCTCTTCGACTTTGGCGATTTCTTCATCGCTCATTTTTCCAAAATGAGAAAAATCAAACCGTAGCAAGTTTTCATTCACCAAGGATCCACGCTGCTGAATATGATTTCCCAAAACTTCTTTCAAAGCAGATTGAAGCAAATGTGTTGCGGAGTGATTATTCATAGTCAGACTTCGCTTTTCTCGATCTACTTCAGAAGAAAACCTCAATTCGGGGTGAGTAGGAAGCTTTTCTACGAAATGAACAATGAGGTCATTCTCCTTTTTAGTATCAATCACACGGATCTTTTCTGAGTCAGAGATCAACCAACCCGTATCGCCCACTTGTCCACCGCTTTCTGCATAAAAAGGAGTCTTGTCCAATACCAATTGATATCGATCCCCCTTCTTATCAGTGATTGTTCGATGTTTGATAATATGTGAATAGGATTCTGTGAAGTCATACCCGATGAATTCTACTCCGGTGTCTTCATGGATCAAAACCCAATCCCCTGTTTCCTGTTCGGAGGCAGCACGTGAACGGTTTTTTTGCTTTTCCATTTCTTCGGAAAAGCCTTTTTCATCCACTGAGAACCCATTTTCTCTGGCAATCAAGGAGGTCAAGTCCAGCGGAAAACCGAAGGTATCATACAAGTCAAAAGCAGTTTTTCCGGAAATAATTTTCCCACCCTTTGCACTCAAATCGGATTTGATGGATTCCAGCATTTTCAGGCCGTTATCCAAGGTTCTCAAGAAGGAAGTTTCTTCTTCAAAAATCACTTTGGCGATGAATTCCTGCTGTTGTCTCACCTCGGGGAAAATATCTCCGAAATATTCGGCAATCAGGGGTGTCAATTCATACAAAAACGGCTGCTGCAGTCCCAAAAAGGTGTATCCATAACGAACTGCCCTTCTTAAAATTCGGCGAATCACATAACCCGCTTTGTTATTGGAAGGAATCTGACCATCTGCGATCGTGAATGAAATGGCGCGGATATGATCGACAATTACTCTGAACGCAATATCGGTTTGCTCATCCCGTCCATAAGTTTTACTTGATTTTTTTGCAATGGCATCCAAAAAAGGCGTAAACAAATCCGTGTCATAATTGGACGATTTGAACTGAATTGCCCTTACCAAGCGCTCAAATCCCATCCCGGTATCCACATGCTTTGCAGGAAGTTCTTTTAGACTTCCATCAGCCAATCTATTAAATTGCATGAAAACCAAGTTCCAGATTTCGATTACCTGAGGATGATCATTATTGACCAGATCACGACCAGGAAAATGCGCTCTTTCCGCATCAGATCTCAAATCCACGTGAATTTCTGAGCAAGGGCCACAAGGTCCTGTATCACCCATTTCCCAGAAGTTATCCTTCTTGGAACCAAGGATAATTCGATCTTCAGGGACGATTTTACTCCAGAGTTCTGCTGCCTCAAAGTCTTTGTCCAACTTATCTCCCTCATCCCCTTGAAAAACAGAAACATACAATCGATCTTTTGGGAGCTTGTACACTTCTGTCAAAAGCTCCCAAGCCCATTCAATTGCCTCTTTCTTGAAGTAATCTCCAAAAGACCAGTTGCCCAGCATCTCAAACATGGTATGATGATAGGTGTCAACACCTACCTCTTCTAAGTCATTATGCTTTCCGCTTACGCGAAGGCATTTTTGAGAGTTGGCAACACGGGAATATTTGGCGATCTCGTTGCCTAAAAAAGCGTCCTTAAACTGGTTCATCCCTGCATTTGTAAACATCAAGGTTGGGTCATTTTTGACCACAATCGGGGATGAAGGAACGTACTGATGCTGTTTGGATTGGAAAAACTCGATGAATGTGCTCCTGATTTTCTTTGCTTCCATGAAAGGGCTGTGATGCAGCTAGTTTTAAGTCTTGTTTAACAGCCTAAAATGGCTTTTTTTATCGGGTGACAAAATTAACAGAAATGGCGGGCTTATGAGCATCGAGTTCAGTATTTTGAAGAATTTTGACTAGGGTATCAAGTAGCAAGAAGCAAGATTTTAGACCTATGATCCTCATGTTTCAAAAGGTATTCTGTCTATAATCTTAGGGCAATCATTCAATGACTCTAATTTGGATACTTATGTCTTGATACTTGATACTTCCTTTTTACTTTTAGATTCTATTAATTAAAAACCCATCAGATGTCCTACCAAGATCAAATCACTTCACCTACCTTATTAATCAACGAGCAGATCACTCGAGCCAACATCAAACGAATGGCGGATAAAGCTGCACGCAATGGCAAGAAACTCGTGCCGCATTGGAAAACTGCCCAATCACATGAGATTGGGAATTGGGCAAAGGAATATGGAATCAAAGAAGTGACCGCTTCCTCGATCAAACTGGCGGAATACCTCTGTGGGCAAGGTTGGGACAATATCCACATCGCATTCCCTTTCAATCCCCTGGAAATCCCACGCTTAAATTACCTCTCAGCCAATCATTCTCTCTCAGTTCAATTAGTCAATGCAGCAACGACACAAAAACTGGCAAATGAACTGACTCATGAGGTTGGATTTTTCATCGAAATCGACGCAGGATATGGCAGAACTGGTGTCCACATTTCTGATTTTGGAACGATGGAAGAAATCATCAGAATTGCAGCCGCCACAGATAAATTGAAGTTTAAAGGCTTTTACCTTCATCCTGGACACACATATTATACACCGGACAAAGCCGAAATCTATGAGCAAAGCAGACAAGCGCTTAGAATGCTAAAAACAAAATACCAAAGTGAGTTTCCCAACCTAGTGACCCGAATTGGAGACACACCGGGCTGTGCTGTGACAGAAGATTTTGGGGATATTGATGAGCTTGGGCCGGGTAATTTTGTCTTTTTTGACCTGATGCAAGCCGAACTTGGAAGTTGTACGAAAGAAGATATTTCAGTTTGTCTGGCCGTTCCAGTGGTGGATATCAGCCTGGAGCGAAAGGAAATTCTGGTTCATGGAGGAGGTGTACATTTGGCCAAAGACGTGTTGGTTGATGCAAATGGAAATAAGAACTTCGGAGAAGTGGTGTTGCTAAATGAGGCAGGATGGACGATTCCAACAGATCGATCCTATGTCAAAAGCATTTCTCAGGAACATGGCTTAATCAAAGCATCTGACTCTTTAATGGCTTCAGTTAAGGTTGGAGATTTGCTGGGCATTTTACCGGTTCATTCTTGCATGACCGCTGATTGTATGGGTGAATATTTGAGTTTGGATGGGGAAAAGATTGATCATTGCGAGGGAGCTTTTTTGAAGTAGGTAGTTTGTAGTCGCAGTTTTCTGGGAATTTGCCGGCTGAGTTGGGAAGCTTTTTGGAAGTGGTATAGGGTAAGTAGTAAAAAGTAAGTAGTAAAAAGTAAGTTGTAAAAAGTAAGTTGTAAAAGGTAAGTGGTAAAAGGTAAGTTGTAAAAGGTAGGTTGTAAGTGCGGAATTTTTCAAAAGCATTCATTATTAGATCTTTAAATATTTATTCTCAAGAATTCTTATATTGAGGCACTCCAAATCAATTCCAGAAAATGATGACTCATACTTCCACAATCGACCCAAGCACAGCAGCATTTCTGAGTTTTTTGATTCCAGGTTGGGGCCAAATGAGACGTGGCAAAGTCCTTGTTGGTGTAATTTGGATGTTTGTTGTGCTTGTAGGCTATTTTTTGATGATAGTTCCGGGATTGATCTTACATCTCATCAATATGTTGGATGCGTATTGGAGGGAATAGTGGTAAGAATTCATTCTCAGTTTTCAGTGATCAGAAATTCGTGGTTCGCATAACTGCGCAAATTTTCCCTTCATAAAGCAGCTGCAGGGGTAGAGCACATGTAACTAGTCAAGATTTAGACACCAGTTTGATTTCATTTTTCCCTAATTTTCCTGTTCAATTAATGTAATCTCCCTATGTCCGGATTTTTAATAGGTCGAATCAAAAGCATCAGGTACGCAGTCAAAGGATTTTTTCTGTTGCTTACAACCGAGAATTCGATCATCACTCAAAGCATTCTAGCCATCATTTTCATCGCCTTGGGATTTTTATTTGAAATTGAGCGGGTAGAATGGGCACTTCAATTTTTGGCGATCGGATTGGTTCTTTCTATTGAAAGTTTGAATACAGCAGTTGAAAAAGTCTGTGACTTCATCCATCCTGATCACCACGAAAAAATCGGTTTCATCAAAGATGTTGCATCTGGGGCTGTCACCTTTGCTGCCTTAACTGCTTTTGCGATTGCAGCGCTTATATATGGGCCCTATTTATTTTAGATCTAATACAGCCACGAAAGAACATCCTTCACGAATTGCCCTTTCTTCGAGAGTTGCGGTTGGTTAATTGAATTAGGTGTAGATCCGCAATTCTGGCAGTAGCCAAATTTTATTAAGTTTCGCCTACTGGCAAAGTAGCGGATAATTATAATTTATAAATACAGAATAAATTATTGTTTGAGGGGTCATAAATATTATTTTCAGAAGATTCATTATTTTTTTAAACATAATAAAAAATATTTATCTGTTTATTGATCGAAAATCACAACCAGACATCCTTCATTCCGTTAACAAAAGCGTTACACCTATTAAAACGAAAATGAAAACCAACTTAAACGTACGAAACATCTCTTTGAAGAAAGTCCTGTTGTCTACTGTATTGACTTTTGGGGCTTTAACTTTTGCCCAGGCCACTTCTATTGGAAATCAACAGTCAGAGGAATTGAATATTAAGATCGAAATTTCTGACCTGAAAGAACTTCCTTCCATTACGCTAGTTGACAAAAATCTTCGAGTCGTGGCTGAATTTTACGGAGATCAAGATGCAGTGAAAAATCAGTTTGAAGCAACTTTCCAAAGTGCCGAAATTCTTTCAAAGCACAATAATCGAAGCATTTACCTAGCAGTAAGCAAATAAAAGCTCGAATTATTAAAAATCAGGGTGGGACATAAAATTCCACCCTTTTTTTATGGAAAATTGAATTTTTTAAGATTACACCTTAATATCAAGAAAGTCATATAAACAGCTTTTCTCAGGCAATCCACAATCTCTGAGCTCCATAAACCTCCGATATTTTATGGAATTAGGTGGTCCCTTAAACCTCAATACCCATTTTCTACCGATTATACCCCGGCTACCTAACCTTTTATTTTCGATAGATAATTGGAAAGCTGCAGATTTTCAGAGATTTTAGGGAAGCTTTAAATTCTAATGAAGAATATCAAACCCATAATTCTTTCTCCTACGGCCGATATTTTAGAGCCAAAATTGACCAAGAAATTTACAAGCTTGGTTAATTTAATATTCGCTGCTGGAAAACATTCTCTTCCTGATTCCTTGGTTAATCACATCAATAGCGAAATAGAGAGCATCAGTCAGTTCCCGGGTTCGACGGAGGCAACAACAAAGAAACTTGCAAAATTTCAAAAAGACCTGCTCCAAAAGCTTGAAAAAGAACAAAACCTAGTTCCAAAAAATCACTACCGGAACATGTGGCTTCCGCTAGGAATGGTAGCCGTTGGATTACCGATCGGCACAGCCTTCGGGCTAATGATGGATAACATTTCCCTTCTCGCAATTGGATTGCCTATTGGTATCGGCATTGGCGTAGCCTTTGGTTCTGCAAAAGATCAAAAAGCCAAAAAAGAAGGTAGACAGCTGGATTTTGAAGTGACTTAAAAGCTGTACCTATTTTTTCGATCCGAATTTAAGGAATACTGAATTTTTGGATTTTGCTAGACGGTATCCTATTCAACAAACTTACATTGATCTTTTGGCCCGAAAGATTATTTCGGGAGGATCCGGGACTTGGGGATATCCTGTCATAAGCGCTCACCCGAAGATATCTGAGGAAGATGCTAATATGATGGTAGCATATATTTTGTCCCTTGAGAAAAGTAAAATCTAGCAAGCATTCGAAAATTTGCAGATTTTCCACTTAATTCAATGCTATCAAAATGAATGCAATGCAAAAACTACTCACATATTTAATCCCGCTTTTTCTGCTTTTAGGATTTGTAAAATCTGAAAATCCAGAGCCAACTCAAATTGAACTGGTCACCAATTATGGGACAATTATCCTGCAATTATCCGATGAAACTCCCCTACACCGGGATAATTTTATTAAGCTCGTTGAAGCGGGAACTTACGATAGTTTGCTTTTTCATCGAGTGATTCGAGAATTTATGATTCAGGGTGGGGATGTTAAGAGCAAGTATGCGGATTCAGTTGCAAGACTTGGCAGTGGCGATCTCCCCTATCAGATTCCCTCAGAGATTGTTCCCGGACTTTTTCATAAAAAGGGTGCATTGGCCGCTGCACGAACCAACAATCCTCAGCGGGCTTCAAGCAGTACACAGTTTTATATTGTGCAGGGAAAAGTTCAAAATGACAGCCTTTTGGAACACAATCAAGGCAGGATCAATAAAATGCTTTCTCGCCATTACGGAATTAATGATCCCGCGATCAAGCCACTGATAGATTCACTTGAGCAGGCAAGAACTGAAAAAGACACGGTGTTGACCAGAAATCTAAATTTAAGGCTTAACTCAGTACTGGATAATTACTGGAATTTTGAAAAGTATGAGATTCCTGATGCACATCGCCAAGTCTATAAATCATTAGGAGGCACCCCGCACTTGGATCAAAACTACACGGTCTTTGGCGAGGTGATTTCGGGCTTGGAAGTAGTGGATGCTATTGCTGCTGTGGAGACTAACCGACAGGATCGCCCGATCAATGAAGTGAGAATTCTAAGTATGAAAATAATTTCAAAAAAATAAACCCGTTGTAGTTCAAAAGGAATTTATCAATTGAGTAACTTCCTGAAAGTTGAACAAAACAACACAAACAAAATAAACATCCATTTCTATGGCAAAGCAACCGGAAGGCAAAAAGAAAGACGATAAGTCAAAAGCCACCAAAACCTTGAAGGAAAAGCGAGCTGACAAAGCCGCAAAAAAAGAAAGTAAAAAGCGGGATTAAATTTCCTCGCAAATTCTCACTTAATTATTTACAAGCAAAGGACAGTTGATCGCTGTCCTTTTTTTTGGTTTAAATTTTAATGCTTGAATTTTAATACAAAACTTAAGGCCTGAATTTATTAAGTCTCATATGTTTTCGCCAAAGTAGTTATTGGCCTTTCCAAAATAGGAACCATTTCAGACCTTACTTCTGCAAAAAGCTTTCTGATTCGGCAAGTCTCTTCATCCGTACACTCCGGACAAGACTCATAGAATCGCTCAGAGATACAAGGAATCAAAGCGATCGGACCGTCCATAGCACGCATCACTTGCGCAACACTAATCTCTGAAGGATCTTTTGCCAAAGCATAGCCACCTTCGGCCCCTCTTACACTTTTAACCAATTGATGGGTTTTAAGATCTCTAAGAATATTTTCCAGAAATTTATAAGGGATCGTTTCCCGCTCTGAAATCAATTTGGCAGAAGCGGGAACCAGTTCAGGATGATCTTGCAGAAAAAGAATGGTTTTGATTGCGTACTTGGCTCTTTTGGATAGCATTGAATAGTAATCTATGCCTGAAAGTACAAAAAACCAGCGTTAGAGAATCAATTTCAGTGGTTAAAAAACAACTGAAAAACTAAGTCTCAAAAAAAATTCCTCCCCTTGTTTTTGTTTTTATCAATCCACATTCGCTCAGGAAAATACCTCCAATGACAATGAGAGATGGCAGGTTGGACTGGAAGGAATGCTTGGAGTATCCTTTGGGAAAAACTTCTATTCGGTAAATGTGGGAGGCCCGGCTTTGTTTCTTACGCTTTCCAAAGACCTTAAAATCGGCGTTGGTGCTTTGCCTTCACTGTATTCCCTCGATGGTAAACTTGGAGCTAGACTCGGGGTATCACCTCGAATTGATTACAAAAATCTGGTACTTATCGCACCTTTTTTCCATCAAGATGCGGCGAAAAATTGGATACGATCAGTTGGATTTGGGTATAAGTTTCACAGGAAAACAAATTAATCCAGTGTGAATTAAATTGAGGATAGAGCTAAGATGCGATTAAAAAATCGCCAAATAGAATGTCCGAATACTCAAAATAATGATCAAAATTCCAACTGCCACCATCAGGTGTTTTGGCTTGACCAACTTGCAGATATAGGCCGCAAATGGTGCTGCGATTATCCCTCCTATGATCAAGCCAAGTACAGGTGCCAAACTGAGTTCTTTGACGAAAAACAAGAAAGTTGATGCACTGGCCAAAGACACAAAAAACTCTACAAAATTACCTGTTCCAATGGCGTAACGGGCAATTTTCCCTTTGCTCAATAAGGTACTGTTGACGATTGGACCCCAACCTCCCCCACCGATAGCATCTGCAAATCCACCGGCTGTCGCCAATACCGGGAGACTCCTACTTTCACGATTGAATTTGATGGCATGGTGACTTTTTCGTGCTTTTCTCAAGATTACAAAACCCATTACAAGTAAGTAAACAGCAATGACAGGCTTGACCATATCCCCATCTACATTGGATAGTAAAAATGCGCCAATCATCGATCCTATCACTCCTGGAATCAGGAGTTTCTTGGCAAGTTTCCAATCCACATTTCCCATTTTCCAATGAGAAATCCCGGAAGCCAAACTTGTAAACACCTGCGCAAAATGCACCCAAGCCGAAGCCGCTGCCGGAGGAATTCCAATATCCAATAAGATCGAATTGCAACTTACACCATATGCCATTCCCAATGCCCCATCAATACTCTGTGCTACAAACCCTACCAGCAAAAACCAAAGGAACATTTCGGTGTCTAATTCCCAGCTTTTAATGGATTGAGTCAAAGTTTGCGTGACCATCAGAAAAAATATCATTGCAGCGAATGCAAAGAACATGGTCCAAAAAGGCTCATTTCTGAGTCGTAGAATAAGTTTTTCCATGAATTTAATAGGTCGAAAGCAGAATTCGATTCAAAAATAAAACTTATTCTATAATTCCTACCATTTTTATAGGATTAAAAAAATTTAATTGATGAACAAAATAAAACATAGTAGATAGAAGAGTGATTTAATTTTTAATCTTTGGGACCCCAAAAAAAAATTAAGTGTATGAACAAAATCTTAATCCATATTCTCATATTTGTGAATATTTCACAAATATTTAATTTACAAAATGATTGAGGAATTCAGCTTTGGGAACTTTTGGTCCTTCAAGGAAATGCAGACCTTGAATATGACCGCGGCCAAGATCAAATCCAAAAACACCCGACTTGATTCTGCAAACCTTATTCCGGTAGAAGATGAGCTTAGCTTGCTGAAGTCCAAAGCCATCTACGGGGCAAATGCCAGTGGGAAAAGCAATGTGATCAAGGCTTTGGTGACCTATATCCGGATTATCAATGAGTCTGTGAGAAATGAGAAGGTTTTGGAAATGATCGAGTCTTTTCAACTTTCAACGGAATCTGCGGGTGAACCCAGCTTTTTTCAAATGATTTTCAGAGTTGATGGGATTCGGTATCGATATGGATTTGAAGCAAATGAAATCTCAATCAAAAGCGAATGGCTTTTTTCAACACCTAAGTTAAAAGAACAAGCCCTATTTATTCGTGAAGGAGATCAAATAATTGAAATCAATAAAACTCACTTCGAAGAAGGGCAAAAATCTATTGCACTATCAGGAGGACAAAGTGAAGGCCAAATTTTCAGAAGTAATTCTTTATTTCTTTCGTCCCTAGCCTCTTTTGGATTTGGGAAAGTTTCAAAGAAGTTAATGGAAGCAATTTCAACAATTACGGTAGTTAGTGGATTAGGCCATCATGCCGGATATCGCATTGCAAGTGATTATCTAAATAATTCTGAAAGGAAAAAATTCATTTTAAACTTCTTGAGAAAAGCAGACTTAGGAATTGACGATATTAATGCAGTTGAATTAAAAGCGGAAAATTTACCGAAAGATTTTCCAGAAGATTTAAAACAAAATTTAAAAAAAGAGAAAATAATTATTTCCAGCAGAGCAAAATACAATGAAAAGCTAGAGCCAATCGGGAGAAGTGATTTTGCTTTTGATGTACAAGAATCGGAAGGCACCAAAAAAATGTTTGAATTAAGTCCTTTTATTTTCGAAAGCCTCCAGGAGGGGTCTACTTTGGTTATTGATGAATTCGATGCCAGATTTCACCCCTTGCTCACCAAGAAGATTGCAGAGTTATTTAATTCAGGAGGCAATAAAAAATCCCAACTGATCTTCATCACGCACGACACCAACCTGCTTTCCGCGGATCTTCTAAGAAGGGATCAAATCGACTTTGTGGAAAAAGATCGGTATGGTGCAAGCCATTTGTACACCTTGGTGGAAATCAAAGGAGTTAGAAATGATGCGTCCTTTGAAAAAGATTATATCCAAGGGAAATATGGTGCTATCCCGTTTCTGGGCGATTTTTCAACCTTATCTGACTTTGAGTAATGCCGAAGAAAACCAAAGCTCGAAAAGTCACTGATAGTGAAAAGGCTTGGAATCGAAGGCCCAAACCTACATCCTATCGGATAGAAGAAATCCCGATCAATAAGACTATCCTGATCGTATGTGAAGGACAAACTGAGGAGATGTATTTCAAATCCTTTCCGGTTTTGGGGCTCAAGGTGGATGCTATCAATCTGGGTGGTCAGTCCAAACTTAAACTCGTGGAGACTACGGAAATGATCCAATCGGAAGAAAAGAGGGATGAAGTCTGGTGTGTATTTGATATGGATGTCAAGAGAGGCGAAGCTGAGTTCAGTGATTTTGACAATGCCATCGAAAAAGCAAAAAATTTGGGATATAAAGTCGCCTATTCCAATGATGCCTTTGAGTTGTGGTTTTACCTCCACTTTGAGTATACCGATGCTGAAAATCACCGGACTTTCTATTATGAAGAGCTAGGGAAGCTCCTCGATTTGAACTATGAAAAAGAGGGCAAACGCTATGATTTTTGCCAGAAATTGTATGACATTTTAGAAAAACATTTGGCTTCCTCACAGTCAAAAGCCATAGAACGTGCACGAAAAATTTATGAAGACAGATCAGACTTACCCTACCATCAGCAGAATCCGGTCACTAGGGTGTTTGAACTGGTCGAAGAACTAAATCGGAATTTGAGGAGATAATGGCATACTTGAGCAAAATTAAATCACAACTGAAATGGAAAACAAATTTCAAACCCAATGCAGAAATCTCCTTTAGGATATGACTGAAGAAGAGTCCATCGAAATCAAAGCCAGTGTTCTAGCCCTACAATTCTTGGGATTAGTAGATGAAAAAATGAAAGAGACAGGAATAACGAAAAAAGAGTTGGCCAACGAAATAGATACCTCTGTTTCCCACTTGACCCAACTTTTAAGAGGTGATCGAAAACCTTCTTGGGAAATTTTGGCAATGATGTCTTTGGTGCTGGGCTTGGAGTTTAAAGTCAAAGTCTCCTAATTTTTAAGATAGTTAAGTTCAATTTTCTTTGAATTATCCATCATCAAATATTCCTCCCAAAAATCTCAGTGCTGGTGCCCTTCCAAAAGTGCCGACATTTCTAGATAATTTCGGATGATTTTTTTGAATGAGGCGAGTTGCTTCAAGTCAGATGCTTCGATAGTATCAACTCTAAAATCCAAATCAGGAATTACACTTTCTATTTCTAGGGTTTCTTCATAGAAGTCATATTTATCTACACCATACAAATTTGCCAATAAAGACATAAGAAAAGTAGGAATATGTCTCCTTCCGTTTTCAAAATCGCTTAATTCCTTTGGAGTGATATCTAGATACTCAGCTATCTGATCATGAGCAAACCCTTGCTTCTTGCGAAGGGCTTGGATGTTTTTTCCGATTACTTGATCCTGATTCATAGACGGTTTGGTTAAAAAATGGTACTACAAATATATAACATCTGAAAGCAACTCTCTCTGTTACAAGATTGACAAACTGTCGAAAAAATTTAAATTTGTCAACCAATTGTTCATTTCACTATAAAAGTAAAACTCCATGAATTACTTTGCCGAACGCCTAAAAACAGCCCGCCTGATGAATGGACTTTCCCTACAGGGCTTGGCAGACAAGATCAAAAATCAGATCACCAAGCAATCTCTGAGCAAATACGAATTGGGGCATGTCATCCCCGACAGTGAGATGATCGGAATTCTTTCCGAAGCACTTGGAGTGCGTCCGGATTATTTTTTCTCATCACATGTTCTGGAAATGGATGTTCAGGAAAACCCAAAATTGAGGGTATTTCCCGCAAAGGAGCGAACCCGGATTGTAGAAATCGCTAAAGATGAACTGAGTAAATATCTGGAACTGGAACAGATTTTAGGAATCGAAACGAAGTTTGAGAATCCAATTCAGAACATTCCTATTCAATCACAAAAGGACATCGAACTAGCTGCTGAAACCCTGCGTAAGGAATGGGGCCTGGGAACTGGCGCCCTCTCCAATGTGATTGGGCTTTTGGAAGATCACCATGTAAAGGTTCTGGAAATTGATTCCACCGAAGAGTTTGATGGATTTTGCACTTGGGTAAATGGTAAAAACATTCCCCTGATTGTTCTCAATAAAGCCAAGTTGAGTGAGGTTCCAGATCGAAAGCGTTTTAACGCATTGCATGAGTTGGCGCATTTGCTTTTAGATGTCAATCACCTTCTTGAAAAAGAAAAAGAGAAGTTTTGCCATGCCTTTGCCACCGCAATGCTTATCCCAAGGGAGACCTTAAAAAAGGAGCTTGGAGGAAATCGGAGTAAGCTTTCATTTCAGGAATTAGCCGCTATCAAGCAACAATACGGGATTTCCATGCAAGCCATCGTTTACCGTGCAAAGGATCTTCAGTTGATTTCGGAGAATTATCTCAAGCAATTCTATATTGTTTTCAATCAATTAGGCTAACGGCAGCAAGAACCGGTAGACTATATAGGCGAAGAGCATTCCAATCGCTTTTCCCAGCTTTTGTTTAGGGCCTTGGCAGAAGAGTTCATATCCATCAGCAAGGCAGCATCCCTGAAAAATCAAAAGTTGGCAGAATTCAGAAAGGAAAACTTGGTGATGTAAGGACAGAGTGTTTTAACCTTGAAAAATTAGATCAGCTAAATCAAAGAGGTACGATTCAAAGGTTAAAATCTATATTTTGGCCAATTTTGAAAAAATGACATTTAATGTCAAAACCGACTTTTTTCCAAATTCCTTCAATAAAATCGAAACTTTTGAAGTTATTTTGATGTAAATACCGCAAAAGGAGTAAATTTAACTAACCCAATCTAAAAGCTATGGCACTGATTACTAGAATCCTAAAGGAGGCTAAGAGCGTATTAGCTACTTATTTTTTCTCGCAAGAGCAGCTTCTTAGCTCTGACATTCAGGAAATCCTTGAAAACCCAGAAGACCGCAAAAAATACTTCGATGCAATTGACCAGTTGAAAAATGCTGAAAAGGATATCAAGGAAGTGGATTTGGAGCTATCTAATCACAAAAAAATTACGTTAAGCCTCAACCATTAATCTATGGATGCCAGTATTACCATTGTAACCATAGCGTACATTGTAATTCTGGTAGTACCTGGCGTATTTTTTAAGCGTTTCTATTTTCAGGGTCCTTTTTCCCAACAGTTTCAATCGGGACAATTTGCGGACCGATTTGTCACTAGCCTCTTTTGGGGTATGATCACCCAAGTGATCACTTTTTACCTTTTTATCAACACTTTTAATGTCGATTCAAAAAGCATCTTTGAATTATTAACAAGAACCCACGGAGAGTTAAATGAAAATAAGGTTCCAATCTTAGAACTTTCAGACTTAACGAATTTTCTGTACTATTTTATCTGTTCTGTCATTGTAGCGGTAATTCTTGGTCATCTATGCCACAAATTTGTACGGATAACTAAGTTGGATATTTATACAGAAGTCCTTCGTTTTTCAAATAAATGGCATTATTACTTTTCTGGAGAAATCCTTAAGACTAGAGAATTTCAAAATAATATTCCGCTGTCGGGAAAAGTTGAAGCCACCCTTGTCGATATTTTAGTTAAATATGGGGATGGGGACGATAGATTGTTCTCTGGAAACTTAGTACAATTTACCATTTCTCAAGACGGGAATTTAGAAACCATATACTTGGCCGGAACCCGGAGGTATAGTGATTCAAATGGTAAAAATATTCCGGCGAAAGAAATTCCAGGAGATTGTTTCATTATCCCATATCAGAATGTATTAAACATGAATGTTCAGTACATTATTTCAAAAGACAAAGAACAAAAAAGAAAAGTTAAACTGCAGAGATGGAAATTCTCATTACTTCAAATTCTAATTTTCGTTTACCTTACTTTCGTAATATTCTATCCTTGGTTTACTTCTGTAAATTTCTTTTTCAAGATTCTAGCAAATTTCACATTGTTGCTTTCTTGGATAACAATGGCCATTGCAATAGGAAATTACCTTATACCGGATAAAAATTTCGGGATAAAGGGAATAATGGCATTAGTTTCCTTTACCCTATTCTTTCTATTTTTAGGTCTATGGATAGTCGACATAAATATTTTTCAAGAGATAGTTAATGTTATTGGAGTTTTAATTTCAAGATTTGATAGCAGATTATAATCAAAACTCTACTCTCTAATCAACTTCTCCAAATGGTCATTTCCCCTCTCAATTAACAAAATAAACCACCCCTATTTTAAAAATAACCTCATTCGCAGGGGCAAAAGAATATTTGATCTCGGGATTGAAACCCAAGGAGTCATTGATTTTCAACATCCCTCCTGCCCCCAAGGAAAATGAATTCACTGTTTGCCTTGGAAGGCCATCAAATTCCCTATTGAAAAAATAGGACCGGAATCCTGCTAAACCATAGAACTGTTTTTTCTTTTCGGTTAAATAATAGTGGGCATCAAGGTCTAAACTGCTTGCTTTTCCTGTTGCCGGAAGAAAAATAGTGTAGGAAGGCACAATTGAAAAGTAATGTGCAGGAAAATATTCTGCTGTAAAGTTCATCCCAAAAAAGCCATTTGAACCCTTCCATTCATAGGCATGGATCGCTCTCCACTGTCCTTTGTACTGGGCTTTAGCCAAAAAAGAAAACAAACACAGCACTAGGACCAAAACTATTTTCTTGCTCTTCATCTCCAATTTTTCAAAAGCTAAAATTTCGTGTTATTTCCTTTCGATTATTTCTGAAGTCAAATGTATACATGACATTCAATCGAATGATGTGTCTGTTTCGATACGTTCCCGGAGTATTGGTAGGTCCATAGGTCCACATATGGCCCCCGAAAAACATCATATTATTATATGTGTATCCAACCGCAGTATAGACCCTGTTCTCTTCCAAAATATTCCATTTGTTTCTGCCAGTCTCCATGAAAATTTCATTGGATGGGGCTATAAACAGCGTATTATTTTCCATTCTGGGCTTATTCAGGGGCAAGTAGGCAGTGATTTTGTATCGGAATCTATCCGTGTAATTGTAGTCGGCGCCGATGTTATTATCTCGCTTAAACCTGTGCTCGAATCTAAACTGATGCAGGATTTTTATTCTGCCAACACTTTGAGTAAACAGCCATTGATGCCAGAATCTAGGTTCCAAGACTGAGTTAGCAAATTCCGGATTGCCTGGATCAGGCGTGAAATTCCAAACTAAAGTGGGGCCAAATGTCACTTCAAAATTATCGGTAAACATATAAACCATCCCGAATCGGTTGTAGAACTGACTCATTCTTCCTACAAAATCAGAACGATTGTCAATGCTATTTCTCCTTCTGTAATGATTTTCCTGATACCACCACCAGCGATCTGAGAGACGGAACTTGAGGTAAAGTCCATTCCAGGATTCAGTCGTTGCCGGTAAATTGGTTTTTTCTGCTGGAATAGTGACCTGTTGGGCTTCCGTCAAATTTTGCATAAAAAACATCCCCGCAAGTATCAAGATTCCTGTTTTAAAAATCCTTCCCATATCCTTCTTCATACCAATCGATTACAGGCCTAACAGCGCCTCCAGTTTTAGCGGTGATTTTTCCCTGTTTAGCCTTTGCTCGAGTCTTCGGGTATCCTGACCTCTAAGTTCTATCATTTTTTTGTTAAGGTTTTGGGCTTTTTGTATCAAGGAATTAAGTTTATTATAATCCTTTGAATTCTTGATTTCATCGATATAATAATCATAAATGAGCTCATAGCTATTGAATAGCCTCTCTTGTACTCGTTGGTTATATCTTGTGTAGGTGAAAGGATTAAATATTTCCTCCTGATAAAGCGAATCCATTTTATCAAAATCATTATTCAAAGACTTGATCGAAGGAAGCAAATCTTCAGTCGTTGTCAATAAATTGAGTATCATTTCTGCATCTGCTTGTTTTTGGACAAATTCATTACCCGTGGCAAACTGAGTACGAAGTGCTCTCAGTTGATTGATTAGGATATTTTCTGAAATGCTTCCAATAATTGATGCTGATTTGGATTCTTGAACTGCCTCATCTGCATAAAGTGTTCTGACTTTTTCGGTGCGAGCTTCGATCTCCTGACTCATTTTCAGAAGTTCACTACTGTTTCGTTCTACTCTCAGCGCAATGTCGAATAAAGCGAAACGCTTATCCAGTTCATTTCTCTGATCTTTCAAAAATTCCTGTAGCCTTTGGATAAGCCTCGTACTCGCCTCTGCCGAAGAATAAGAAACCACCTGAGAAATTTCTTGCTCTTTGTAAACTGCCTGAATAGTATCAGGCTTTCCTATCCAGGCGAAATAATTTCTGTACAAAGATTCGAGATCTAAAAATTGAATTCTTTTAGACTCGATTTGACTAAAAAGATTTTTTAATTGCTCCAGTTTTTCGGCCTGCAATTGAAGGTATTTGTAGGCCAATACGGTTGAGTCTCCCTGATTTTTTAAAAGGTTAAGCGTACTTTCTCCCAGATATTCAGAAATTTTCTTGATGTTATCGCGATACTGAGAAGGCATTTCCTCGATAGACTTCTGATCTGCACGGCTTAACTCATATACAAACCGTTTGGTATGGATAGGGCTTCGAATTAGTTCTCCTTCGGGATTGATATAGGAGTCATCGTTTTTAAGCAGCTTCATTAGAAAACTTTCCAGAAATTGATTCCCTGCCATTTGGGCCAAATACTCATACCCGTCGTCAAGGAATCCATCTCTGTACATCATCTCAAACATTTCGTCAGCTATTCTAAACCCATTTTGGGTTCCGTTTTCAAGCTTTTTGAGTTTATCAATGGTATCATAGAAAATAACTTCTTCGATCAGTTCGTCATTTTGGATATCTCTCTTAACCAAACCAAGCAAAAACCCGCGTTCATAATTTCTGATTTCACTGATCAATTTTCCTTCGGACTCATATACCATGGTCAACTCTCCATGAATAATTCCTCCTTCGGATAATTTTGCCCGAAAAAATTCAGTATTATCACCTTTGAAAGTCTTATACTGCAAGTCTTGCACTAGATTTCCCTGATTGAAAAATATCGCATCCGACTGTGCAGCTTTTTTCAACTTACCCTCTTCGAAGTTATTTTCTTCAATGGTCCATTTCCCATGTGGCAATCCAGATTGGTAGTTGGCTAAAATCTTTACTTGTTGACTTACTAATCTGGAAATTACCTTAAAATCAACGACTTCATCCAGAGTGACTTGGTGATGTTCATCTAAATATGTCCATTGGCCTACCTTTTTGTTAAGTTCAAACCTCCCAGTTACAGCCTTCCGTTCAAAATTATTTTCTGAATACGAACCCTTGGTAGAAGATTCAAATTTGAATTCACCTTGTAAAATTGACTCATTAGAAGGATTGAGCTGATAGTTGAAGACTGCATCACCTTCGATACCATTAAACTTATAGGCTCCTCGATAAGATTTGAGGTCTTGAGCTGTCACCAATTGACTAATCAGGAGAAGAGCGACTGACAAAACAAAGCTTTTCATGTGGTTATAATTTGATTTTTAAAGGCCATACCTGCCTGCCGGCAGGCAGGTGGAATCTTCGCATGAATTATAACCATACCTCTGTGCGTCGCTTTGGGTCATGCTTGATTTCATATCCCAAATTTAAATTAAAAAATTGACCAAATAAAATTTGGTTGTTATTAGTAATGCATTTAAAACTGATTCTTCAAAATTATTCGCAAAAATATAGCGTTTTCATTTTCAAAAGATCAACGAAAAGTGAATTTAGTATAATTTGCGAAAAAGAATTAAAATTCCCTTTCCCTCTCTAGATTGTTTTTCCTATCCCAATTATTGGTTAAAATTAACTCTGAGCAATCACTAATTCACTTTACTCTCTATCATACCTCCATGGTCTTCCACTTCCCTCTTTTGAAAAAATAGAGCGAAACCAAAGCATGAAAGGAATGGCAGAATGCAATAGCAATGAATATCCCCAGGTATTTCAAGCCCATCGGAAAAGCAAGAAAGTAGGCCAATGGTACTTCCATAGCCAATAGTACCCCTGTATTAATCCATGCCGGAGTTTTGGTATCACCTGCACCATTGAATGCCTGAGTCAGGACCATCCCAACAGCAAAAAACACATAACCTATCGATATCACCCAAAGCCCCTGCGCAGCTATATCACGTACCTCAGGAATATCTGTGAAAAACCCTGCAAGCTGCTGATTGAATAGCAAATAGATACCGGTCACGGAAGCCATGAAAATCACATTGTAGCGCGTAGTCAGCCAAACCGCTTTTTCGGCACGATCGACTTCCTTCGCACCAAGATTTTGTCCTACCAAAGTAGCCGCAGCACCGGATAGTCCCCATGCGGGTAAGATGGTAAATATTAACACTCGAAAAGCAATCGTATACCCTGCCAAAGCCGCTGAACCAAACTCTGCATTCATTCGGGTCAATGCGACCCATGAAATGGAATCAATTAGAAACTGTCCCATTCCTCCTAGGGAAAGGTCAATGATCTTTTTAATGGTTTCCCATTTTACCAAGAGGTTTCGTCGAAGGATTTTCAGCTTATGCTTGCCATTGAAAAGATGGTAAAACTGATAAATAACTCCAATGCTTCTTCCAAGGGTCGTGGCAATCGCCGCCCCGTCCAACCCAAAGCCAGACCACGATCCAATCCCGAAAATCAATAGCGGATCCAAAATGATATTAAGCCCATTAGCTATCCAAAGTGATCGCATAGCCAAGTGAGCTTGACCCGCTCCGCGGAAAGCACCATTGATCAAGAAAAGCATCATGATTGCTGTATTTCCTGCAAAAACGATTCTTGCATAGTTCTTCCCAGACTGCACCACGGCTTCTTCGGCACCCATTACACGAAGTAAGTCTTCGGCAAAAAACCACCCCCCAACACCGAGAAAAATTGAAATAATCAATCCAACGAGCAAGAGTTGGAATGTAGCTGTACCGGCTTCTTCGTATTCTTTTTCTCCAAAACGTCTTGCGATCAAAGCTGTACCAGCCATACTTATACCAAAACCGATTGCATAAGTCAAAACAATGACGGATTCGGTCAGACCAACCGTGGCTATGGCATGCTCACCAAGCTTAGCGACAAAGAAAATATCGACCACCGCAAATGCTGACTCCATCATCATCTCCAAGATCATGGGAATCGCCAAAACAAAGATTGCTGTCTTCAATGGAAGACTGGTAAAATCCTGCTCTTTTCCGAGAATTGCGTCTTTGATGAGTTGCCAGGTCATTGGATTGAAAAAAGGAGGATTGGAAAATTTATCGTGTTGAGCGATCCTGGGACTTCATTTTCAAAATTATTTGAGCACAAAAAAACAAAAAAAACCGCGATTTGCGGTTTTTTTTAAGAGTATGATTTTATAATTTTCTGATTATCCGCTTCTTTGCCAGTAGATCAAAATGGCCTCGACTTCGCTCGGCCACCGGATTTCAGGTTAATTAAAGGAGGGGAGGAATATGCGGCTGCGCCGCATATTCCTCCCCTCCCCCAAAAACAAAGCGCACGGACACCGAGCGAAGTCGAGGTGCAACTTTATAAAATTAGGCTAGTGGCAGAATTGCGGATATTCATATAAAATTTTTAAGACGACTATTCCTGCTTGATTCCCAATTTCTCCATGTGTGCTTCTTTTATCTTCCGACGTAGAATTTTTCCCACATTGGACTTTGGAAGCTCATCAATGAAATATACTTCCTTTGGTACCTTGTAATTCGTCAGCGAATTTTTGCAGTGTCCAATGATCTTTTCAGCCGATACTTCGTCTTCTTTTTTGACCACATATGCAACCACCTTTTCGGTTGACTTTGGGTCCGGCATTCCAATTACTCCTACTTCCAAGACTCCCGGGCAGGATGCGATTACATCTTCCACTTCATTTGGATAGACATTGAAGCCTGATACCAAGATCATTTCTTTCTTTCGATCTACGATTTTAAAGAAACCATCACTATCCATGACACCGATGTCGCCTGATTTAAACCATTCTCCGTGCATTACATTGGCGGTTTCCTCAGGTCTATTCCAGTATCCTTTCATTACTTGAGGACCTTTGATGTATATTTCTCCACGCTCTCCAACTGGTAATGGATTACCTGCGTCATCAGCGATCATAATTTCCGTATTGGGCAGTGGAACACCGATTGTTCCGATTCGCTGGCTCCCATCGATTCCATTACATGAGGCTACAGGAGAAGTTTCCGTTAATCCATAACCTTCTGCCAAGGGAACTCCGGTAACTGATTTCCACTTTTCAGCCGTTGCTTTTTGCACTGCCATTCCTCCGCCTACTGCAATTTTCAAAGCCGAAAAGTCAAGTGCCTTGAAAGCTTCTTGATTAAGCAAACCATTGAATAAAGTATTCACACCTGTGATCACAGTGAACTTCTTTTTAGCTAAATCACCAATGAAACCCTTCATGTCTCTTGGATTGGTAATCAAAACATTATGAGCACCAATTTTAAACATTGCAAGGCAATTCACAGTCAGGGCAAAAATATGATAAAGCGGCAAAGCCGTGATTACAATTTCTTCCCGCTCTTTCAATTTTGGTTTCATCCAAGCTGAAATTTGCTGCATGTTGGCCACAATATTTCCATGGGTCAACTCCGCTCCTTTACTCACTCCTGTTGTTCCTCCTGTATATTGAAGAAAGGCGGGTTCAGCTAAACTCATCTTCACCGGCTTAAAAGTATATGAACCACCTTTTGCAAGTGTTGATTTAAAAGAAACAGATCCCGGAATTGAAAAAGCAGGAACCATCTTTTTGACATGCTTTACGACCACATTAACAATGAAGCCTTTCAAACCGCCCAAGAGATCACCCAATTCAGTGGTAATGATATGTTTCGCCTGAATTTCAGATCTGATTTTCTCCAGATTTGAGGCAAAATTCTCTACGATCACAATCACATCTGCCCCAGAATCATTGAATTGGTGCTTCATCTCTGATGGTGTGTAAAGCGGATTGGTATTGACAACGACCATTCCTGCACGAAGGGCTCCAAACATGGCAACAGGATATTGAAGGATATTGGGCATTTGGATCGCAACTCTTGACCCCTTTTCCAATTTCAATCCTTGTGTCAAATAATTGGCAAACTGTGCACTTAGCTTATCCAATTCCGAGAATGACATGGTTTTCCCCATGCATTCAAAAGCTACTGCCGAACCAAATTTTTTGACACTTTCATCAAAGAGATCAACAATGCTGGAGTAAGCTTCATAGTTTACTTCTTTTTCAACTGCTGCAGGATAATGCTTATGCCATGGATGATTAGTCATATCAGAGGTTTTTTTGGGTAAATAAGTCCTGAATACAATAACTTAAAATATTTGGCCTTAGCCAAAATTTTTCTTTCTACTGAAGAATTTTTCTAGCAATCAATTCTTTCATGATTTCATTGGTTCCTGCATAGATCCGTTGTACGCGGGCATCCGCATAAGCCCTTGCCACCCCATACTCCCACATGTAACCATATCCACCATGTAGTTGGACGCATTCATCAGCCACTTTGCATTGAAGCTCAGTCATATTATACTTGGCGGCAGATGCCATTGCAGGATCGAGTTTTCCATCGTTATGAAGCAAAACCAAATAATCACAATAGATCCTACCCTGTTCCAAAGCGGCCGTCATTTCTGCCAGTTTGAATCGGGTATTTTGAAAATCCGAAATATGCTTACCAAATGCTTTACGCTGTTTGACGTAGTCGATCGTAGCCTGAAGCATATATTCTCCTAATGCAACTGCCGCTAGCGCTACTACCAATCGCTCCTGTGCAAGTTCAGTCATCAAATATTTAAACCCCTCACCTACTTTTCCAAGGAGATTTTCCTTTGGAACTTTGACATCTTCGAAGAAGAGTTCGCAAGTGTCTTGGGCATGAAGGCCAACTTTTTCAAAAGGAACACCTTTGGTAAATCCAGGCATGTCTTTATCAATCACGAAAAGGCTGATTCCTTTGGCACCTTTCCCGGGATCAGTTTTAACGGCTATTACCACCACATCTGACAAAAATCCATTGGTGATAAATGTCTTGGATCCATTGACTAGGTAAAAGTCTCCGTGATCCACTGCGGTAGTTCGCATTCCCTGAAGATCTGATCCTGCACCGGGTTCAGTCATGGCAATGGCACCGATATATTCACCCGTAACCATTTTAGGCACGTATTTCATTTTGGCCTCCTCGGTACCGTAGTGCAGAATATAAGGCATCACAATATCCGAATGGAGTGGAAATCCAATTGCCGGTCCTGAGCAACCACTCAAGCCAAGCTCCTCAATCAGGATGGCATTGTACCTGAAATCCTTGATATTCATGCCTCCTAAGTTTTCGGGAGCTTGAATTCCCAAAAAGCCATTTTCACCTAGCTTTAGCCAAGCATCCCGAGACACCATCTTCTGCTTTTCCCACTCTGCATTGAAGGGAGAAATTTCTTTCGCAATGAAAGCCTTGACACTTTCTCGAAAAAGGTCGTGCTCCTGATTAAAAAGTGATCTGTATAGTCCGAACATATTTGGGTTTAGTTTTTATATGAGCAAAATTAGGAAATTTGGCGAGTTTGTATTTTCCATCCATCAGACAAAACTGTCAAAGTTGAAATAGTGTTGATTTTTCACTTTGAATTTTTGATATGTAGAAAAAATAAAAGCTCCGAATCTTTCGATCCGGAGCTTTTCTACAACAGGTTGGTTTTGATTATTCAAAGTAGATCGACTTCGTTCTACCTTTTGAGTCCTTTAGATAAATATAAACATCTTCAGGGGAAACACCTTTCAGTTTATAGTTTTTTCTAAATCCCTCTGCCTCAGTAATTTCTTCACGATGGATAGACTTGTTTGTGTCCTTTGAAAAAATCTCCACTTTTACTCCAGGCTCGTCTAGACCAATAACTACCAGACCGAGGGTGTTGTCATCCATGATTTTACCATATGCCATCAATGGAAGTTCCTCCGCAGGTTGTGGTTTATCAAAAGTGGCCACTGTATAAACCACTTCTTCTTCATCTGTCGAGATCTTTACTTGGTATTCTCCGCAAGGAAGACCACTAAGATTGTATGGAAGGATTATATCTCCTTCACCGACCTTTACTTTTTTCTGGTGGAGTCTTTTTCCAGACATGTCATATAGCGTAACTTTTGCTTCTCCCACTCCCCCTTTAAGAAGGACGTTTACTTTTTTGAAGTTTGCCTTTACGTTTGATAGTGCCATCAAATCTTCGGCTGCTGATGACGCAAGGCTGCTAAAAGATAATGCGCCTGCAAGTGCTAATGTGAATAAGGTTTTCATAAATGTGTTGGTTTAGTGTTGTGCTTCTCCTTATGCGAAGTACATACCAACCCATTTTGGCACACTTGAATGGCTTCAAATCGGGCATGAAAAATCAGGCATTTTTTATTCAATTTCTTTTTCAAAACATCCTCAAGGACACAATTCGATAATTTAAACTTGGTCGATTCTGGGATTTTCGTGTTTTTCTGTCACATGATCGGACAGATTTTGCTGTTTTAGTCAAAAACTCAGGTTACACCTTATTGTGGCTTGTTAAGGAAAATTAATTTTAAAAAATTTCTAAGTGGTTGAAAATAAATTATTTGAAAACAAAAAACCTGTACGCTTTCGAACAGGCTTTGTCCGCTGGGACACAGTATTTTTGATAAAAGTCAAATCTTAAAACGCATATCCAAAACCAACTCCAGCGAATAGTGGCCAAAATCCATTGTTGTTGAAGATTGGAGTCAAGTTAACTCTCCAGGTAAAACCTCCATCTACAGGAACTCGCCGATAACCAATATTCAATGTCCCCATTACACTGGGTGATCCGTCGACTGGGAGAATAAAAGAGTAGTTGTTTTCATAATTGACATAAGAATTACAGACATAATTTCCATTGGAGTCGTAATACCAACTACTACAATACGAATTATCAAATCTATTCTCTTTATATGTGAAGAACGTCATCCCCATCCCCATTTCGAAATAATGTGGTCCATTACCGTAAAGCTTATTCACCATTACGGGTAATGAAAAAAAGGAACTATTTTCAATAGAATAGCCTCCGGCACCGACTCGCATTCCCCAAGAGTCCATCCGCTCCTTATCAAATCGGAAATCGTAATTGAAACTGTATGGAAGCCCTGCTCCTCCAAGTTCCAAGAAAATTGAACGTGTAGGAAGTGCGTCTTGAGCTTTCAATGCGAACGACAAGGAAAATAAAAGGAGAACTGTGATTACTTTTTGCATGATGTAAATTTAATTGAAATCTTAGTGTTATGACGGACAGAAAAGACAAAAGTGCTACACTGATTATTAAGAATTAATCAACTTCAGTCAAATCTCTGTTTCTATCGATAGAATGTTTATTTTTAAACTATGTTTTGGATTGAACTTTTCAGGAAATTAGGAATTAAAAAGTTTGGCTTGACCCTTGGGCTTTGCTTGGGATATCTTTTGATTTTAATAACCTCTGCCTGTATTGACAGCGAGGATTCAGAATATTTAGAAGGATGTCCAAGACCTAAAGAAGCGGATGCAACGGGCATCAAACAAGTATTCTTTAGCCCATATAAACAACAACGCTACGCATCAGCCTCAGATACAGTCAATTTTTCAGAATTCAGATTTAATTTTGAACTTGAAATTAAAGTAAAAGAAAATCAAAATTCAGGTTCGCTGCCCGGACAAGCTTTTGCATTAAGCTGTATTCAGATTTATAATGTGAGAAATATCTCAAATATCACCGTAATTCTTACCGCGCCTTTTGCTGGCTTGCCAATCGGTACTGATATTTCTTATTTACTCATCACTCCTGAGGAAAAACCACTTTCCCAACTCCGGCAATTTGAAAATATATCCGTGTACTTCGGGTCAAGATTAAACCTGACACCACCAAATTATTCCCAGCTAAAGACCCGAACTTTCCTTTTTTTAAAAAACGGAACGCAAACCTTTGTTGACTCTACCTCACCCTTTCTCAAAACCAACTAATTATCATGCTTCGCAAAATCTTCCTGGGCTTATTTGCCACAGCAATGGTCTTGGTCATTGTTTACATGCTTGGCCCAAAAGCAAAAAGACAAGATTTAGTCATTCAATTTCCTGAGGTTCCTTCAAGGCTATCCGAACTTAGCAAATACGTCAGAACACGGGAGGACACCGTCATCGGACTAAAATCAGGAAATGAGGCTTACATCCAATGGGCAGACAGCAGCAATAAGGCCAAAACTCCCTATTCAATCGTCTACATCCATGGATTTGGAGCGAGTCCCATGGAAGGAGATCCGGTTCATCGTTTTTTGGCAAGCCACTTTGGAGCAAACCTGTTCGTAACCCGACTACCTGAGCATGGAATTAAGCGAGAAAATGGAATGGAATACATGACTGCACAAAAACTCGCAGATGCGGCTGGTGAAGCCTATCAGATCGGCAAAAGCTTGGGTGATTCTGTAATCGTCGTTGGCACATCTATGGGTGGAGCATTGACCTTGTTATTAGCCAGTCAGCAGCCTGAGATCAAAGCTGTGGTCGTCTATTCACCAGCGATTCGGGATGGTGGTGAGCGATTGGAAGGATTTTTCAAGCCATGGACCAAGTTTATCATGGAAAAAACCATGATGGATAACAAAGTCATTCATCAAAATCGAGAAGGAGAAAAGAAAGCCTATTGGTCCGAAGACTATCATATCAATGGCTATGAAAGTCTAGCCACTTTGGTTTATAGTGAAATGAAACCCGAGACTTTTGCAAAAATCAAACAACCTCTTTTCTTAGGCTATTATTATAAGAGCGCCGAAGAACAGGATTTTGTAGTGTCAGTACCAAAAATGCTGGAAATGTATAGCCAACTTGGCACAGCTGCGGAATTGAAAAAAGAGCAGGCATTTCCAAAAGCCGGGGATCATGTCATTTCCTCCGAAATTACCTCTAAGGATTGGGAGGGCGTTTTGTTTTCTACGATTGATTTTCTTGAAAAAGTGGCAAAAGTTCCAGCCAAGTCAGCCTACCAAAACCAAATCGATGAACTGATCCAAACGAAGGGAGTGATGGAGGGAAATCGGTAGTATTTTTCATTCCTCAACTTTTTGCTATTACTGAATTTGTGTATCCGTAATCCTTCACGTTCCCAATTAAAAAGATGAGTTTCTTTTGAAATAATGTTGAAGCGTCCATAGGGGTAAATAGGTTTTGAATTGTCTTATTTTTAAACCTGAAATATTCACTGCCAATTATCTTGTGGTCTTTGTTCGATTGAGCCTGACAAACTCCGCTTAAACTTGCTGTTTTCTCCTGATAACAATAGTGAATATCGCAGCAATACAAGGACTTAGCCTATTTTATGCCTAAACCTAAAGTCGAATACAAATTAAAAAGAAACCAAAATCCTATCTTGCATCGAAAGCATAATCTTAACCATGCAGGAGTCTGATCAACTGGTTTTTTTAGCGATACAATCTGGCCAAACTCCAGCCTTTGAAATGCTTTTCAAAACTTACTATCAGCCGCTTTGCCGATATGCCAATAGCTACTTAAAGGATCCTGCCGGGGCTGAAGAGATCGTGCAAGCTGCATTCATCGGGCTTTGGGAAAAGCGAAAAACTATTTCCATCGAGACTTCCCTGAAATCCTACTTGTACCGTGCAATCCGAAATTCATGCTTGAACGAATTGAAACACGAGCAGGTGAAGCAAAAGTATTTTGCCAATGAAATCCTTAAAGGTGAGGCTCAATCCCAACCCGCAGATCACTTGGCAATCCATGTGGAACTCGAAGAAAAAATTCGAGAAGCAATTCAGACACTTCCAGATCAGTGCAGATTAATATTTAGGATGAGTCGTTTTGAGGAATTAAAATATCAGGAAATCGCAAATCAGTTGAACTTGTCTGTGAAAACTGTAGAAAACCAAATGGGTAAAGCACTGAAAATCATGCGTGTCCAGTTGAAAGAATATTTGCCCCTATTGGCAATTTTAATGAGAAACTTGTTGGATTTATGAAGTGGGAAGCGGAAAATATTGAAGACTTGATAGCCAAATTCATCGTCGGGGAAGCTTCGGAAGTAGAAATCCGAGAATTGAACGAATGGTGTTCCCTTTCTCCAGAAAACCAAAAGTATTTGGATGACTCAGTATTTATTTATGAAAATGCTCAATTACCAGATCAGCAAGATTTTGATGGAGAAAAAGCATGGGATAAAGTTAAAAGTGAAATTTCTAAAAAAAACGAAAGAACCCGACTCTTGATTCCTGCCTGGGGAATCGCAGCAAGTTTGTTATTAGTTTTGGCTTTTTCATTCCTCTTTTACCGACAATACTCCAAATCTGAAGAGTTTCAGTTTGTAAGTGAAAACCAAGTTTTGACTCAAACCCTCCCCGATCAGACTGAGGTTTCCCTTAACCAAAACTCCACTGTCAAAGTGGAGTACAATGAGCGGAAAAAAACTGGTGTAATACATGTTTCAGGAGAGGTTTTAATCAATATTCCGGAGTCCAAAAAAGTGGAATGGAGGGTGCAAACTGCAAATCTATTAATCCAGGATATCGGGACAATTTTTAATGTGAAAGCCTTTCCCAAAAGCGAAACCGTGGAAGTTACTGTGCAAGAAGGAATAGTGAAATTTTACTCGCAAAGTCAAGAAGGCATAATCCTTCAGGCTGGCGAAAAAGGAATCTATGACAAATCAACGAATACATTTTTCAAAGCGGAAGCAGATCCAAATGTCACGGCTTACAAAACCCGGAATTTCTCATTTTATGAGCAGGAACTTCAGCTTGTAATTGATCAATTGAGTCAAATATATGGCAGGAAGATAAATCTCGATGGTAACATTGGCCAATGTAAATTGACTGTGGATTTTGAAAATGAGGAATTGGAAACTATCCTCTCTATCATCGGAGAAACCATGTCACTGGATATTACTTATGATTCAAATCAAATCCGGATCAGTGGTGAAGGATGTTTTTAAACTTTGGTCAATAACCAATCTATTTCCTAGGGCTCCTATCTGGAGAAAAGTCGGGATTCTTTTATGTTGTTCATACTTATTTTGTACTTGGCTAATCCCCCCAGCGAATGCACAGGATATTCCAGTTTTAGAAAGGAAAGTCACATTTTCTGCGAAAAATGAGCGGATTGACGGCGTCCTAAGGAGACTTTCCCAGGAAGCAAGATGTGTGTTTTCATACAGTTCTTCTGCGCTGGATGTCAGTAGGACTATTTCTAAAAGTTTTAAAGACCGGCCTCTCAGGGAAGTATTGGAGGTGATTTTTGAAGGAGAAGTTCAGATTAAAGAAAAAGGCGTTTATGTGATTCTAACGCGAAAACCTCCCTCTCCCAAAGATGTTGTGGTCAGTGGCTATATAGTGGATGAGGCAGGTCAAGGGATTCGTGATGCAACCGTTTATGAGCCGATTTCATTGAAATCTTCTACTACAAATCAGTATGGTTACTTCCAGTTTGAGGTGAAAAATCCAGCAGAGGAAAATTTTGAATTAATTGTAAATAAAAAGGACTTTTCGGACACACTTTTGGTGGAGGAGAAATCCTCTTTCCAAAGAATTTTCTTGAAAGCTGATGATGTGAAATTTGACGAGTTTGGAAAAAACCTATCAAACTCAGCGAAGACTTTTTGGGCATGGACCAAAAAGTCTGTTGGCTTCACCAATCTTGAAAATGTGAAAGATACCATCCATCGGGATTTTCAGATTTCCTTTCTTCCTTTCATCGGTACCAATAGGAAGATATCAGGAAGCGTCATCAACGATTATTCAATCAATATATTGGGCGGATTTTCCGGAGGCACAACCAAGGCCGAACTGGGCGGATTGTTCAATATTAATAAAGGTGATGTGAAATCCGTCCAACTCGCAGGCGTGTTCAATCAAGTAGGTGGTAAAGTCAAGGGACTCCAAATGGCGGGTGTTATAAATGCGAACCTTGATTCTGTTGATGGTGCTCAGATTGCCAGCGTAGGCAATTTTACAACCGGGGAAGTAAAAGGCTTGCAAATGGCAGGTGTGCTCAACATCACCACGGCTAACCTTCAAGGAACTCAGCTAGCAGGTGTAGCCAACTTCACCAATCGGGATGTGCAGGGAGCACAAATTAGTAGTGTTTTGAATATTGGTCGAAATGTATTTGGTACACAAATCGGGTTGTTTAACTATTCAGATAGCATATCAGGAGTTCCATTCGGTTTGATTTCCTTTGTGCGAAAGGGCTATCACAAAGTCGAAATCGGCGCCAATGAAATGCTACCAATCAACATTTCTCTGCGAAGCGGTACAAGATCTTTTTACAATATGCTATTTGCCGGCGTCCGACCTGAACAAGCCGATTCTACAACTTGGGCATTTGGATATGGAGTAGGAACATCTCCTAGATTGGGGAAAAAGACTTTTCTCAATATCGAGTTAAGTGCTGAACAAATGAACAAAGGAAATGTCTTAGCTCTTAACGTGATCAATCGAGCCTACTTAGGTTTTGACTACCAGATATCTAAAGGATTTGGAATTTACGCGGGCCCCACTTTAAACTGGCGAGTTTACGATAGTTCCTACACTGATCATCCGGAATTATTCACTTACGCCAGTCCGAAAATTCGATCTGAAAAGACAATTCCAATCGATAATTTTGCCAGTCAGTTTTGGATTGGATTCAGAGGGGGAGTTAGGTTTTTTTAGAAGTGTAGGGTTGAAAGGTGGGAAAGTTGGAAGGTTGCAAAGTTTTGCCGGTTTGCTATCAGATTACAAATCGCAGTTTAAACCTTGCTTACTTTTCCCTCTGATCCATTTTCTCAATTTCCTTTTGCACTTCTGCGATCAGTTGTTGCTCGGTAGGCAAATACAATTGGTATTTGCTCGCTACGATGGATTTATTGTTTTCGGGCAAAGTGATCCTTACCACAGCATCGTTTTTATCTGCACAGAGCAAGATTCCTATTGTGGGGTTTTCAATTTCCTGTTTTTCGAAGCGATCGTAATAGTTGACATACATCTGCAACTGCCCAATATCCTGATGCGTCAGTTTGGAGGTTTTTATTTCTACCAATACAAAACACTGTAAAAGGCGGTTGTAAAAAACAAGGTCTATTGAAAATTCATCGCCTTCGATGTGGATGCGCTTTTGCCTGGCGACAAAAGAAAAACCATTTCCTATTTCTAACAGAAAATCCTGCAAATGGGTAATGATTGCGGTCTCTAAATCTTTTTCGTAGTATGCTGTTTCCCGTCTCAATCCCAGAAATTCCAGCACCATAGGATCTTTGATGATTTCTCTTGCCTCGCTAGGCACTTTTTCTTCCCTCGCTACTGCCAATACTTTCTGAACATCATTACTCATCAACAATCTTTCAAATAATTGACTGTTGATTTGTCTTTCCAGTTGTCGTCCTGTCCAATTATTTTTGGTTGCTTCTGCAATATAAAACTCCCTTTTTTCTGGGCTTTCGGCGCTAATAAGCAGTTTGTAATGTGTCCAACTGAATTGCGTCCGCAGTGCGGACGTAATTGGAAACTTTCGGTAGAATTGCCTATATCGTTCCAACTGCCTTACTGAAAACCCACTGCCAAATTGCGGCTGTAGCATTTTGGATAATGATTTTATGAGGAAGTCTCCATAGCCTGCCCTTTCCTTACCTTCCTGCTCCTCCTCAAAAATAACTTTTCCGATTTGCCAATACATCAGCACCCGCTCCGTGTCTACAGAGCGAATAGCCCGTTCCCTTGCCGAGGAAATTATACTTTGTATTTGGTTGATTAGTTCTTTTTTGAGCTCCATAACTTTTCTGTTATATCTATAAGCAAAATTTAAAAACCCTCCGACTAGTTGGTTCGATAGGCTTAAGGATTTGATTGTTGAGCCTTTGTTTTGTTGAAGACTTTTTCTCAAAACAGTATTTCTAAAATACAATTTTATGTAGTAAAGCCCGAGTTCAATGTCAGTATAAAAACTACATTTCTGAAAATTTGAAGCAAACTGTCAGAGAATTATCCCCGACTTTTTAATTCTTCTAAATTTTTTTCTCAATGAAATAGGGGTTGGAAACCTTTCGCTTGTCTTATGAGCGAAACTAATCCAAACCATGAAAAAGATAACGCAAATTTTCGCCATCATCCTGCTTTCCTCCTTCAATCCATTGGAGGCAATGAACTTTCAGACAGGGAGCGATAAGACCCTAGATGAAGCTCCTTTCAGTCAAACCGACAGCCTCAAAACCTCGGAAAAACCCAACGCTCTTCATTCTTTAGATCAAAAAATTAAAACCATCCAATTTGATCCTTTTGGCAAAAACTTAAAGGACACGACAACCGCCTCCTTTCAGTTTTCCTTTGTCCCTTTTGTAGGAACCAATGGTACAAACTCAGGAAATGTCGTCAATGACTATTCCTTCAATTGGCTCGGAGGCTATTCTGCCGGTACTAACAAACTGGAAATGGCGGGCCTTTTCAATATCAACCGTGGCGATATGCGAGGTGTGCAGATGGCTGGTTGGTTTAACCAAATCGGCGGAAAAGTAGAAGGAGTACAACTGGCAGGTCTTTTCAACTCCAATTTGGACTCCGTAAAAGGAGTCCAGTTGGCAGGATTGGCCAATTTCACCACAGGTTCAGTAGATGGGGTTCAAATGGCTGGTGTCGCAAATTTTTCTCCGAAAAAAGTAGAAGGCGTACAGCTTGCCGGAGTGATGAACTTTACCGCTGAAGATCTGAAAGGTTCACAGATCGCAGGAGTTTTAAATTTCGCTGGTAAAACCGTCAAAGGTTCTCAATCAGGGCTTGTTAACTACGCTAGAAAGGTCAACGGATTCCAATTGGGATTGATAAATTTTTCAGACAGCATCAGTGGCATTCCAGTCGGGTTTTTAAGTTTTGTGAAATCGGGATATCATACTGCAGAAATCAGTGTAAATGAGATCATGCCATTTAACCTAGCATTCAGAACTGGAAAGCGTGAGTTTTATAATATCGTTTTTGCTGGAATCAGGCCTGAGTGGGATAATCAAGTGACCTGGTCTTTTGGATACGGAGTAGGAACCTCTCCAAGACTGGGAAAGAAAACTTTCCTCAATATCGAAGTGAGCTCCGAACAGCTTAATCGAGGAAGAGTGGAAGCGCTCAATCTGGTCAATCGCCTTTATGTCGGGGGTGAATTCCAAGCTGCAAAAGGACTGGCAATCTTTGCCGGACCGACCTTGAATTTCCGGGTTTATGACACTTCATATTCCTTCCATCCAGACCTTTTCACCTACACCAAAACTTCTGTTCATAGTGACCGCTACCATCCTGAGGACTTAGGAAGTCAGTTTTGGTTGGGATTTAGAGCAGGTTTCCGATTTTTTTAAGGATGATTGGAAAGTTGGGGAAGTTTTAAGGTTGAAAAGTCCAAAAGTTGCAAGGTTCCATAACATCCAAAGCCTTGACCCTGTCCTAAGCCTCGTAAATCGTAATTCGTAACTCGAAAATCAATCTCCAGCCTCATCCCTTTTATATCAAACCGAAAAAATTATCACAGTCGGAATAGGGGTACCTCTCCCCTGACTTGTCTTTAATCCGAAAACTAATCCAAAGGCAACATTGCCTCAGAAAAAACTAAACCAATTAAAATAAAGATGAAAAAGCTTATCACAATTCTTCTCCTTTTACAAGTAATTCACCTTGCCTATAGCCAAGAGGAAGGCAGATTTAGATTTCAAATGGATCTCGGTATAGCTGCTCCAAAAGATGGCGGCATCGGTGCCTTAGTCAACTTTGAGCCTCAGGTTCTAGTCACTAGAAACCTTGCTCTTGGTCTCAGAATGGGTGTGGCCGGTCTTGCAAAGGATGTTACCTATTATGAAATTCCGAATGATTATGATGGCGTGCTTTCTGCAAATACTTCAGTTTCAGGCACTGGCAATTACTACTTCAACTACGGAAATGGCAAAGTCGCACCCTATATCGGAGCAGGATTTGGATACTACGCGCTGAGTAATATAGATGTGGCTGGTTTCGATTTCGATAAAGACGAGGTGCGAGGTCTAAAGGCGAATTTCGCTTGGGCCCCGATGATAAGAGCCGGTGTTGAACTGGGGAAATTTCGGATTGGTGCTGAATACAATTTTCTACCAAAGAGTGATTTACAAAATGTAAGCGGAGATGTGATTGGCCAGGCAATCAATGAATACTTCGGCTTTACCCTAGGCTATTTTGTAGGAGGGGGAAAATGGGGTCGATAATACCCGAGGACAGAAGAAAAACTTTTTGTAATCGATAATAAGTGATTATCCAAAAACATCAAAAAGCTAAACCAACGCCATGAATTCATTAACAAAAATTTTCGCAATAATTTTTTGCTTCACACTAAATCCCTTACACGCTCAGACTTTGACCCAGACCGTGAGGGGAAAAGTAGTCGATCAAGTTACAAAAGCTCCGATGCCCGGCGCCACAGTGATGATTCTCAATACAAATCCTCTGATGGGAGCAACCACGGATCTCGATGGAGATTTCAAAATCCTATTAGTCCCGGTGGGTTCTCATACACTGAGAGTCACTTTTGTCGGATATAAAGACATCATCCTACCCAATGTCTTGGTCAATTCCGGCAAGGAAGTCGTGTTGTCCATTTCAGTTGAGGAAGAGTTTGGTCAGATGGATGAGGTAGTGGTAGTTGCTACTGAAAAAGACCGGACTGTAAATGACATGGTGACGGTGAGTGGACGGACATTCTCAGTGGAGGAAACCCGCAAATTTGCCGCTGCCGTTAATGATCCCGGTCGAATGGCCCAATCATTCTCAGGCGTTGTCAGCACCGATGACGGCAATAATAATATTTCTATTCGAGGTAACAGCCCCAATGGATTGCTTTGGAGAATGGAAGGAATCGACATTCCAAATCCAAACCATTTTGTAAATCCCGGAAGTTCAGGAGGCGGTATATCCATTCTGAGTTCTCAGTTGCTGGCAAATTCGGATTTTATCACGGGAGCCTTTCCTGCGGAATATGGCAATGCCATGTCAGGAGTTTTTGACTTGAGTTTGAGGAAAGGGAATAATGAAAAACGTGAATTCACCTTTCAGGCGGGCTTTTTGGGAACCGATATCGCTGCGGAAGGGCCAATTGCTAAAAATTACAAAGGCTCCTATTTGATCAATTACCGGTATTCTACGCTGTCGATCTTATCCAAACTTGGGGTTCCGCTGGGGGATTTTGTGACTAATTTTCAGGATCTATCCATGAATATATTTCTCCCTGCCGGGAAAAAAAGCAGCTTCACGATTTTTGGGTTCGGTGGCTTGAGTGATCAAAACAAGGATGCAGAGAAGGACTCTCTGAATTGGACTACTGAGTTTGATCGCTACAGTTCGAGGTATTTTTCCAATAGTGGAGCAATCGGTGTAAAGCATTCCTACATGATCAACAAAAACAATTTCCTCCAGAATACAATTTTAGCATCTGGACATGCCATTGGTGATCAAATGAATCGCCTTGACAAAGAATATAGTGATCAGGAATGGTCTTACGAAAATTTCAGCAATTCAAAAATTACGTTTAACAGCGTCCTAAACACCAAACTTTCTGCACGATCCAATCTGAGAAGCGGTATTTATATCAATCAACTCTATTATAACCTTCGTGAAAACGGGTTTGATAAGGAGATGAATCGAATGAAAACTCTGATCAATTCCAATGGCAACACACAGAGCATCCAGGCATTTTCCCAACTCAATTTCAAAGCAACTGAGCGGCTGACTTTCAATGTTGGGATGCATTACCTTCAACTGCTTCTTAACAATTCCAAGGCTGTCGAGCCTAGGTTTAGCGCTTCTTATGAATTGGATGAAAAACAGCGAATCAGCTTAGGTTACGGGCTTCACAGCCAAGTACAACCTCTCGGTACTTACTTTGCAGAATATGAGGAAAACGGTAGGATCATTAAGCCTAATGAAAACCTTGGACTGAGCAAATCACATCATTTGGTAATGGGATATGATCGCCAACTGAACCCTTTTCTTCGAATGAAAATTGAGGGCTATTACCAGCACTTGTTTGATATCCCGATCAAGCCGGGAACTGATCAAACCTACTCCATCATCAATCAACAGTGGAGCTTTATGACAGATCCATTGGTCAATGAAGGATTTGGGAAAAACTACGGGACTGAGTTTACCCTGGAACAATTCACGCATAAAAACCTTTATTTCCTGCTGTCAGCCTCTCTATACAATTCGCTTTACAAAACACAGGAAAACAAGTGGCGAAATACCTTGTACAATGGAAATGCAAATCTGACATTCACAGCTGGTAAGGAATATTCACTGAAGAAAAATCGCATGCTTGGCTTTAATATCAGAAGCATTTATGGTGGTGGATTGCGGACAACTCCAGTAAATCTAGAGGAATCAATTGAGAAAAACGAAACAGTTTATGACGAGGAAAGGGCCTTTGAAGGCCAAAATCCTGCTTATTTCAGAACTGATCTACGGGTAAGTCTCAAATGGAACAGACTCAAAGCCACTAGTACTTTGGCCTTGGATATACAGAATGTAACCAACCGCCAAAACATCTTTGGAACTTATTTCGAGCCTGCAAAAGGTGTTATTGAAACTGCCTACCAAACTCCAATGATTCCACTGATCAGTTATCGAATTGAATTCTGATAAGGTTTTATCATTATCAAAATGTTTCCGCTTTATTGAAGTATTTACCTGAAATGCACATGATCCCGTAAGTACGGGATCACACAGGGGGATGATTATCAAAGGGCATTCCATCTGACCATTAAAGACAAATTATAAACAGATGAAATCTATCTCTAGTCTTCCTGCTTTAACAATTCCTCTTTAAAAGGAACGGCAGGAAGATTCAACTCATTCACCAAATTCACTTCAGGATTATCGGCCCAAGCGTAGCGAATTCCCACCGGAACCAATCCTTCCGGAATGGTAAGTTTTACTTGATTTTCTGCTGAAATAATTCCTGAAGCAATTTCAAATTTACCTTTCTCATCCCCCAGAATAAACCCTTTTACTGAATCTCCTGCAGTCAGTTTTAGACCCTTTCCTACTTCAGCAAAAGTCACAATTAGCGCATTGCCCTCCTGCTTAACTTCTTGAAATACCGGACCCGAGGCGACGAGTTTCTCCCCAAAGGCTATTTTCCTGGCTTGAAGCCAAAGTCGATCTCCGACATCTTTTTTATTTCGTGGGTGAATATCTTTCTCCTCCCCGATATCGATGATGGTGGCCATGCCTGTAAATGGCAGTTCTAAAGCCTCCCGCTGAGATTCTCGCAAAAATGCCCAGTTACTTTCCGGCTGAAGTTCTTTGCGCTCCATATAATTTGCCAACTGAGCATAGAGAAAAGGAAAATCACCGATTCCCCATCTAATCCTCCAATTGGTTATCATCGCAGTGAATAGTTCTTTATATTCCTTATGTCTTCCAGCATTACTTTCTCCCTGATACCAAATCACTCCTTTGATCGCATAATTGGTCAGCGGGGCAATCATGGCATTGAACATAAAACCTGGCCTCCAATTGTGTGACTCGACGATAGGCAACCTCGGCTCGACATAATTATTTGAATAGGTCCAGGTCCCTTCCAGATTGATTTTTTTGCCATTTTGGGTGATGTACATCTGATCTTTACTCCCAATCACCGGCTTGTTGTTCCAAGTATTAATGGCACGAATTGTCAGTACATTTTGGCCTTTCTTTAGAATATCTGCTGGAATTTTCAACTCCGGCACAGGTTCGCCCCAGTTTTTGTAATGCACCTGAACCCCATTGACATAGATATAAGCCATCTGATCAATGGAGGGAAATGTGAGCGTCGCCTCACCTATGGCTGTTAAATTGAATTTTTTCCTAACCCATGCGATGTGCTCAAGTGGATTGGCTGAGGGTAAATTGATCGAGCTCCAATTACCATCACTATAGTTGGTAGACGATACCTCCCCTGCAAGAAGTGAATCCGGGCGAATTACCATCTGATCCCTTAACTCCCTTCGTTTTTCATTTTCGGCAAGTATATCCTTCCATTTGGTGGAATCAACAATCACTTTTTTGGATTCAGCGGTGTAGGATCTGTCTTCGATATCCGCTAAAACCTTGGCCTCAGTCCAACCTTCAGCCGGCGTTCCACCCCAATTAGATTCGATGATTCCTACAGGCACTTTTTGTTCGAGGTGATTTCGCTTTGCAAAAAACCAGGCCACTGCCGAGAAATTTGGGAGATTTTCAGCGTTTGCTACTTTCCATTCACCGGCTGAGACATCTTTTTTCTCCACAGCACTGTAATCTTTCTTCACTTTGAAAAATCGAATCTTTGGGAAATTGGCATTGGCAATCTCCTCCTCGGCTCCTATCACTCCTTGCTTTAACGGCCATTCCATATTTGACTGACCGCCGGCAACCCAAACATCTCCAATATAAACATCCTTAATTGTCTGAAGATTGACTTGAAGCTCAAAAGGACCACCTGCTAACAATGGAGGTAAAAGTACAACCCAGGTGCTATCAGGCAACACTTTTGCACTTCCCACAGCTCCGGCCAAACTTGCTCGGATTTTTTCATCAGGAATTCCCCTCCCCCAAATCTTGATTGGAGCTTGGCGCTGAAGGACCATTCCCTCCGAGATTAACTTTGGAAACTGAACTTCAGAGTTTGGCTTGTCGAAACCACAAGCGAAAAACAAAGGAAAAAGGAGCAGAATAAGAAGGTGATTTTTCAAAAGGGTATTTGGCTGTTTGGAGGTGGAATTTCCAGAAAAAAATTGACTTCTCAGCACCATTTAGAAATGGTCCAATCCAAAAAAGCCAAATTATTTACCACTTGTCTCAATTGCCTGAATTGCATTCACCAAAAATGCAAATGGAGCACTCCAATTGATGGCGATTTCGTTAGAAGCATAGCTACAAGCCAAGTCGGTAAATGATTCATCAGGCACATCGCTTGGATAGTCGCATTTGTCTTGCTGAGATGGATTTGGACCACCTACCATGAATCCGGGTAAAGGAGGCAAATCAAATCTTGAGGTTGCTAGTCGATGATGCGGATGCATTGGAGTTTTGCTTCCGAAGCCTGTGACGTAGCTAAATCCAGTTGCATTTCTTCCCAAAATATAATCCAAGTTTGCCTTTGCACTATGGAGGTAATCCGCTTTACCAGAAAGCTTAAATGCTTCCAAAAGCAAAATCCCCTGATTGGAAGCAACAGCATTACTCCCCCAAATAAAATCCTTGGGATTTGCTCCCATTGGTGACAAATAAGGTTGAACCTGTCCGGCTTGATGGTAGGAATCAGCAGCAGTAATCAAGTTAATTTTCAGCATCGACAACCATTCCTGTGGGATTTGAGTGAGTGAATTTTCATTTCGAAGTAAGGAATAGAAACCCATCCACTTCACCTGAGACCAAGATGGAAGTAGGTAATCTTGATTAGCCGATTCCAAAATCTTCCAATATTCCAGATTATGCGTGCTGATATACAATTCGGACGCAGCCCAAATCCACTCGTCGCTCAGGTTTTGATCTCCATAGGCGCCAGTAACAATATCAGGTTCAAAAGCTTCATTCAAGTCGTTTTGGCGGTAATAAACCTCCGGGTTTTGCTTGGCCCAATTCCAGGCTTTCTCGGCTGCTTTGAGATAAACCACTGCATTTTCCGGGGCAAAAGGTTTGAAAATTCGGGCAGCCTGCGCCATCACTGCCGCAAAATCCAATGCTGCTGCAGTACCCTTACTGACCAAATATCTTTGATTTGTGGCCAGGTGTGGCTCTACCATTCCTTCAAATTTGGCTGTTGTCAGTTTGTGGTAAACCCCACCATCCGCAGGATCTTGCATCGTGAGCATCCAGTCCAGATTCCATAATACTTCATCCAAAATATCAGGCAAAGCGTTGCTCGATTCTGGAATTGACAGATTTTGCTTAGAAAAGTACTCGGGGTAAACTTCATACAAGGACATCAGCGTGCCCATCGTAATCCCGCTGTTGACAATGTATTTATTGTAATCCCCGGCATCATACCAACCTTTGGGCGATGACAAAATTGTGCCCTCCGGCCGTGTTTTGCTTGCTGCTGAAGGATGGATCGCAACCTTATCATCCGGATGACCTCCTTTTCTTGCCCAAATTCCGCCGTATTCCTCAGGTAAATCAATCGATGCACGCTGAAAATAAAATGCCTTTAAGGAAGCTTTTCCCAATTTCTCATACACTTGTGGATGGATGATAAAGGGATAAGATTTTCCCAACTCAGGAATTCCAATTTCATATTCTCCTTTGGTAGAAAAAGCTGAAAAATCAAGCTTCCAAGATGCTTTTCCAGAAAGCGTTTTTGTTTCATTTTTCTGTCCTTTTCCCTCGAAGACGACCTTTTCATTCTCGATATCATAAATGAAAAAAGAGTCCACCGATTCTTCTGAAAGTACAATCGCCACCTTATTTTGCTCTGGTAGATAACCAAGCTGATTCAGTCTAATCGATTCATTCAACTCCAGAGAATTTGAATTTTGATCCGTGGCACAACCATTCCAAATTGAACCAGCAATAAAAGCGAGTAGTGACTTTATTAGCATGATAGTGCTGAGGGATATTGAATGAAGGGGTTTGCTTACTAGATCGGGAAAATAATGAGAATTCCCATTTACATTTCATAAAAAAATCCGACCAAGGAAACCTTAGCCGGATTTAAAAATTTTAGGTTGATTAAAATTATATCTGATTATCCGCGTCATTGCCGGTAGATCAAGGACATTTAAGGAAATTAGGTCAAATTCTAATATTTCAGCCCTCTTCCGTCTTCCCTGCCTGCCGGTAGTCAGGGGTCTGCGGTCTTCCAGCCCTTAACCTGTGGAAAATTCGCCTACTAGCAGAAAAGGGTATATCCATAAAATTAAATAAAACGATTAATCAAATTCTCGAAATATTCCTGTTTTCCGCTAATTTGTGTTGGCTCTCCTACTTCAAAGGCATAATTTCTCAAGTCTTCTAATGTTAGTTTTCCTTCCTCAAACGCTTTTCCTTTTCCGGAATCAAAACTCGCATAGCGATTCTTTCTTCTTTCCAGGTAATCAGATTTCTCAAGGATATCACTTGCGATCAACATCCCTCTCGCAAAGGCATCCATTGAACCGATATGCGCCAAAAACAAATCTTCAGGATCGGTAGAGTTTCTACGGATTTTGGCATCAAAATTCACTCCTCCTCCTTTGATTCCGCCTGAGGTCAAAATCACAAGCATGGATTCGGTCAGTTCTTGAAGATTGAGTGCAAATTGATCGGTATCCCAGCCATTTTGGTAGTCCCCTCTGTTGGCATCGATACTTCCCAGCATATCCGCATCTGCAGCCACTTGTAACTCATGTTGGAACGTGTGTCCTGCAAGTGTGGCGTGATTCACTTCGAGGTTCAATTTGAAATCTTTGTCCAATCCGTACTGTCGCAGGAACCCGATTACTGTGGCCGCATCGTAATCATATTGATGCTTGGTAGGCTCCATCGGTTTTGGCTCGATGAAGAAAGTGCCTTTGAAACCATTCTTTCGTGCATAATCTCTTGCGAGAGTTAGGAATTTGGCCAAATGTTCCGTTTCGCGCTTCATGTCCGTATTTAGTAAAGACATGTAACCTTCTCTACCACCCCAGAAAACGTAATTCTCTCCGCTCAATTTGATGGTTGCGTCCAACGCATTTTTCACCTGAGTCCCGGCACATGCCAACACGTCGAAATTAGGATTGGTAGATGCTCCATTCATATAGCGAGGATTGCTGAAAACATTGGCTGTTCCCCAAAGCAACTTGATCCCTGATGCTTTTTGATGCTCCAATGCATAATCGGTGATGATCTGAATTCGCTTTTCGTAATCCGCCAAAGTCGGACCCTCATCAATCAAATCTATGTCATGGAAACAATAGTATTCTGCTCCGATTTTGGAAGTGAATTCAAATGCTGCATCCATTTTATCTTTTGCCCGCTGAATTGGATCCGGATTGGCATCCCAAGGATGAACAATTGTGCCAGGTCCAAAAGGATCGCCTCCGGTGCCGCAGAAGGAATGCCAATAAGCAATGGAAAACTTGAAATGCTCTTTCATGGTTTTACCGGCAATGATGCGGTTTGCATCATAAAATTGGAATGCCATGGGATTGTCACTTCCTTTTCCCTCAAAGGGGATTTTGTCAATAGTTGGAAAATAGGTCTTAGCCATATTATCTGGGTTATTTAGGTTAATAGGTATTGATTTAACCGGCTAGGCCGGACTTAAGTAATTCAGTAAGTTTTCTTTCCCAATTGGAATATGCATCTAGATAAGGTTGGTTGAAATTCGGATTGGGTTCCAAAGTTTCCAATAAACTCAATCCTTCAAAAGCCTCAGATTCGGATGAAAATATACCCGCACCGATTCCCGCGCCTCTTGCTGCCCCTTGTGCTCCATCCGTATCATAGAGTTCAAGATTTACATTATTCATTTGAACAAAGGTCTTTCTGAACAGTGGACTCAAGAACATATTCGCTTTTCCAGCTTTTACGGTTTGGAGATTCATCCCCATTTCTTTCATGATTCTGAATCCAAAAGTCAGAGAAGAGACGATTCCTTCCTGTGCAGCCCGTACTACATGCTTTCGGTCATGCTTCAATAAATCAAGGCCAAGCAGATGCGCTCCCACAGCTTTATTCTGCATGATTCGCTCCACTCCATTTCCAAAGGGAATGAATGTTAAACCTTCGGAGCCAATCGGCGCTCCATTTCCGATCGCATTCATTTCTTCATAGGAAATCCACTTTCCTCCCATGACTTTCTTCAGCCATGAGTTAAGAATCCCAGTGCCATTTACACAAAGTAATACACCATACGAAGGACTTTTCTTCGAATGGTTGACATGGACAAAAGTGTTGACCCTGGAGTGAGGATCGTAAAGTGGTGTATCACACACCCCATAGACGGTACCGGAAGTACCTGCTGTGGTGGCTAGTTCCCCTGGCTTCAATACTTGAAGTGAAAAAGCATTGTTAGGCTGATCTCCAGCACGATATGAAATCGGAATTCCGGATTCAAGCCCAGTTTCCTTGGATGCTGCAGTGCTCACTATTCCTTGAACAGAAAAAGAAGGAACTGCCTCAGGAATCCATTCCTTTGGAATTTCCATTTGCTTCAAGAGCTTTTCGCTCAATCCGTCTTTTTTGAAATCCCAGAAAATCCCTTCAGAAAGACCCGTTTCAGACGTTAGGATTTCACCGCTTAATTTCATCGCGATGAAGTCACCCGGAAGCATGATCTTGTGGATTTTTGCCGCTATTTCAGGTTGATTTTCAATCACCCATCTGAGTTTTGATGCTGTGAAATTCCCGGGAGAATTCAATAAATGCGGAAGGCAATAATCCTTTCCAAGTCCCTTAAAGGCTTTTTCTCCAATTTCGACTGCACGACTGTCGCACCAGATAATCGATGGTCGCAGGACCTTATGATCCTTGTCCACACAGACCAACCCGTGCATTTGATAGGCAATTCCGATTCCTTTAAGTTCTCCTTTTTTTACGGTAGCTTTTTGGCTTACAAAGGCAATTGTTTCTTTGACATACTTCCACCACATTTCCGGGTCCTGTTCCGCCCAGCCTGTTTCTGGTGCATTGATAGACATTTCCTCCTCGGGAAAAGCTTTGGATGCAATTGACTTGCCCGTACTTGCATCAAGTAAAGAGGCCTTCACCGAAGAACTTCCGATGTCTAAGCCTAAAAGTAATTTTCTCATAATATTTTTTTTACCAGAAGATGGTGTAAAGTCCCGCGATGATACCGGCGATCAGAATAGCACCAATTTTAAATCCTGTACTTGTACTAAATAGCTCTGCGTTGATATCGATGCTCTTCGGATGATCTTTTCCTTTGCCTTCTACCAAACTGATAATGATCATCAGTGCCGCTAAGACTAAAAATACCACACCCATTCGATCAAGGAATGGCAAATCAGGTAGCATGATTTTGAGAACAACTGAAAGCGGAATACTTAGCGCTGCACCCACAAGGGCTGCGTTGGATGTGGTCTTTTTCCAGAATACTCCAAAGAAGAAAATCGCAAATACTCCAGGGCTGATGAATCCTGTATATTCCTGTATAAACTGGAATGCCTGATCCAACTGACCCAAGGCAGGGGCAACAATGGCTGCTATGACAAAAGCAACTGCGGCAGTGATTCGTCCTACTCTTACCTGATTGGTTTCTGAGGCATTTTTCCCAAAATACTTGGTGTAGATATCCATCGTAAAGATGGTAGATGTACTATTAGCCATCGAAGCGAGTGAAGACACAATCGCTGCTGTCAAGGCTGCAAAAGCTAAACCTTTCAGACCCGTAGGCAAAATTTGAAGCAAGGTCGGATAAGCACGATCCGATTTGATTATTCCGGTCACCGGATCTTTCATGGACTCAATGAAACCAGTATCTATTCCATTAGTTACAATTACCAAAGCTGCGATTCCAGGCACTACCACGATCAAGGGCATCAGAAGCTTTAAGAATCCGGCGAAAATCATCCCTTTTTGAGCTTCATCCAGACTCTTTGCTGCCAAAGCGCGCTGTGTGATGTATTGATTGAAGCCCCAATAACTCAGGTTGGTGATCCACATACCGCCGATCAAAACAGAAAGCCCCGGAAGGTCCCCGTATGCATCACGAGTACCACCTTTTCCATCCGGAATCATCATTTCACCTTTGCTTAGAATCATGGAAAAATGTCCAGGAACCTCTTGTCTCAGAATCCCAATACCATCCCATGCATCGCCACTACCGACCATCTGCAAAGCGATATAAGTCGTAGCCAAACCACCGGCGATTAAGAAAACTACCTGAACCACATCCGTCCAGGCCACAGCTTTAAGCCCACCATAAATGGAATAGATCATTGCAAAAAGTGCCAAACCAATGATTCCATACACCATCGGCACATTCAGAATGGTATTCAAACTGAGTGCTCCGAGGTACAATACAGAAGTTAGGTTCACAAATACATATAACAGCAACCAAAAGACAGCCATCGTAGTACGGACTCGTGTATCATATCGATCCAATAAGAATCCAGGCATCGTGTAGATTCCCTTTTTCATGTAGATCGGTAAAAAGAAAATCGCAACTACAAGCAGTGTCGCTGCGGCCATCCACTCGTAGGTAGAGATCGCAAGTCCAAGGGCAAAGCCTGAACCTGACATGCCGATAAACTGCTCCGCTGATATGTTGGAGGCAATAAGAGATGCTCCAACTGCCCACCAAGGGAGTGCTTTTGAGGCTAAGAAATAATCTGAAGAGTTTTTGATGTGGCCTTTTTTCTCTCTGGAGACAAAAATGCCCATTCCTATAATAAGGAAACAATAGCCAAAGAAGACTATCAAATCAATCGGTTCTAATAGCATGGAGATAGGTTGGTTGGAGGTTTTAGGTAAAGTTGGGTTCTTATAGTTTAAATTTTACAAATTAAGGTCGATAAATATAAGAGTTTGATGCAAACGTCTGCACAAAAAAATATGCTTGATCTTATTTATTCAAAAATTTCAGAAATAGGCTCCCATAATTCAGTAGAAAATTCTAAAGAATCGATTTTTTCCAAATAACTAATGCCAGTCACATTAGATACCCATACCTGATCAGCCCTTAAGAGGTCATTTGGACCAAAAACACCTTCTGTAATGAGTCGGGGAATTTTTGATATGATAGCCCTTCGACCAATCCCATCGATTCCACCACATTCCAATGCCGGAGTAAATACTTTTTTACCTTTTCTCCAGAAAATATTGGAAATGCTGGCTTCGGCTACTTTGCCTGTATGATCGAGAAGAATCAATTCATCAAGTTTCCGATCGACTCGCTCCTGTGCTGCCATTATATAGGGAAGTGAATTGAGGGTTTTAAACCGACTCCACGGATAAGGGAACAGTGAAATGGTTTCGGCAAATGATGTCTGCACTTTTATTGTCGGAGGTTGAATAAATTTTTGGATTTGAAGAATTTGGACTGTGTCATTGGTTTCGGGCATGTATTTGCCTAATCCTGCTCGAAAATGCGTCCATCTGATTCTCAGCTTCTGTCCGCTATAATTGTCAATAAACCAAGACTCAAATTTTTCAAAGGCCGATTTGTCGGTTTGAAGCCTTAGGACTTCCATTCCTTTCAGAAGCCTTTCCAAATGAAAATCAAAAAATCTGATTTTTTCTCCATCAAAAACCAGAGTTTCAAATATTCCATCTCCATAATTCATGGCACGATTGGGAATTGGGAATTCATTAGCCTTTTCCCAGACTTGTCGATCTGTTGAATAAACATAGACTGTATCAGTTTCGCTCATAAAAGTGTTCGGATTCGATCAGAAATAAAGTTTGTTCAACATAGACATTGTTAAAAGTAGCAAACAAAACCACGTTTAAAGTCAAGAAATGCCGAAAGAAATGGAAAAATCCCTTAAACTTGAGCTTGAGAAAGTGTTAGCACTAAAATTGGTAAATTTGTACCCATGGCAAACAAAAGCAGTGTATTTGATATGATTGGTCCTGTGATGATCGGACCATCCTCCTCTCATACTGCTGGAGTAGTCCGAATCGCCCGTGCCGCAATTCGAATTTTGGGAGGTACACCCGATGAAGCCAATATTACTTTTTACAATTCTTTTGCACGGACTTACGAAGGACACGGAAGCGATAGGGCGATCTTGGGAGGCCTGATGGATTTCAAAACTGATGATCCAAGAATCAAAAACGCCTTGGAAATCGCGGAAGAGAAGGGATTGAAGTACAAATTCAAATCCATCGGAAATTCTTCCATACACCATCCGAATACCATTAAGCTCAATCTCAAAAAAGGGGAGCAACTAATAGAAGTAGTGGGTGAAAGCTTAGGCGGTGGCGTGATCAATATTGCGGAACTGGATGGCTTCACAGCTAACTTTTCAGCTTCAAATCACACGCTAATAATCAAAGCAAGTGATATTTCCGGGGCAATTGCCTTTATTTCAGGAGTAATTGCTCAGGAGAAAACTAATATTGCGACCATGTCTGTTTCCAGGAAAGGAAAAAACGATGTAGCTTGCCACGTCATCGAAATGGATTCAGAAATCAGAGAGATTACTACTCAGTATCTCACATCACTTCCTTGGATATCAGAACTAATCTATATTCCACACATAGATTTATAATCAATTTTAAATTAACTCAAACTAAACCAACCAAGTATGAAGAAAATTTTTCTAGGAGTTATTCTTTCAATCTGCGTTAGTTCCTTTTCTATTGCACAAGGGGGAAATTCCTCACAAGTCTATGACCTTCAGACCTGCGTAGACATAGCGCTGGAGAATAACTTGACCCTAAGGAGAACGGAGCTGAATCAGGGCACTATCGAGGCGGATTTGCTAACCAACCAAGGGCGTCGATTGCCAAGCCTTATTGCTTTCGGTAGTTCAGGGTATCGTTGGGGTCGATCCATTAACCCCGTGACTAACTTATTTGAAACCCGTCGAATCGGAAATATCAACACGCAGGTAAACTCCAATATGCCCATTTTCAACGGCTTTCAGATAAACAATACAATTGCTCAAGCCAGAAAAAATCTGGAATCTGGACAATATACTCTTGCAGCAGCTCAAAATGACATCACCTTAAATGTGATTAATCTTTTTATTGATGTCGTATTCAATAGAGAGCAGGTAAAAATTGCTGAAAACCAATTAAAAACTACCACAGATCAATTCTCCAGAATCAAGTCACTTGTGGATGCAGGATCCCTTCCTATTTCCAATCAGCTTGACCTTCAATCTCAAAATGCCACTAATCAAGTCAATTTGATCAATGCTCGAAATGGATTGAGACTTGCCAAACTTGCCCTTGCACAGGCAATGGTAATTCCTTTCACAAATGATTTTGATGTGATTGAACCAGAATTTGAGGTTAGCCAAGCTGTATTGGCATCAGATGATCCCTCTGAAATCTATGAGATTGCTGTAAATATTTTACCTCAAATAAAGGCTGCGCAAGCAAACGTAGAAAGTGCTGAATATTCAGTGAAAGTCGCTAAAGGAGCTTTTTACCCAAGCATAGGTGCTAACGTTGCGATTTTCTCAAACTACGTTGATCAAGCTTTCCTTGCGGGTACTACAGAAATAATTCCTTTCCCTACTCAAATAGAAAATAACTTATCTCAATCTGGAAATCTTCAATTGACTATTCCGATATTCTCAAACTTCAGTAATAAAGCAAATCTTCAGCGTGCAAGAGTTCAAAAGCGGCTTGCAGAAGTTGCTGAAGAAGAAGCCAAAAATACGCTTAGACAACAAATTGAAACCGCCTACACTCAGGCATTAGCGGCAGAACAATCTTATGAAGCTTCTTTGATTCAAGTGAAAAGTCTGGAAGAAACTTTTAGAATGGCACAACAACAATTTGGACTTGGAGCTATTAATTCAGTTGATTTTCAAGTCGCTCAAAATAATCTTTTCAATTCCCAAGCAAATCTTATCAACGCCAAATATTCTTACATCTTCAGAGTGAAAGTCCTTGACTTTTATTTCGGCAATCCCATCAACTTAAACTAAACCATGGCTACTAAAAAGTCCAATAAACTCTTGTATTACCTGCTGGGAGCAGTAGGCCTAATCATCCTAATTGCCATAATCGGTAGATCCGCCGGTTGGATTGGTGGCGTCAAAGAAAAAGAAGTGGAATTTTCCACAGCTAAGAAAACGACCATTATCGAGAAGGTAAGTGCATCAGGGGAAATTCAGCCTGAAATTGAAGTAAAACTTTCTCCCGATGTCGCTGGTGAAATTATCGAACTCACAGTTGCCGAAGGTGACTCAGTGGAAATGGGAAGACTTCTGGTAAAAATTCGCCCCGACAATTTTGTGTCTGCTTTAGAAAGAACACGAGCCAATCTAAATCAGCAAATGGCAAACCTTGCGCAAACAAGAGCAGCCCTTCAACGCTCTGAGGCTCAGTTTACACAAGCAGAACTTAATTTCAACAGACAAAAGGCTCTCTATGAGCAAAAGGTAATCTCTGATGCAGATTTTGAAACTGCGCGAGCCAATTACATTTCTGCTGAGAAGGATCTGGAAGCTGCAAAACAAAATGTTGTGGCCTCTGAATTCATCATTAAAAGTTCCCAAGCTACTGTAAATGAAGCTTCCGAAAACCTACGCTTGACCAATGTCAATTCTCCGGTTTCGGGTATTGTTTCCAGTTTACTTGTGGAGAAAGGCGAACGAGTGGTAGGTACTCAGCAAATGGCCGGTACACAGATGATGACCATCGCCGACCTTTCCAGAATGGAAGTCAGAGTGGATGTCAACGAAAATGATATCGTTCGACTCAGCCTTGGAGATACCACGCTTATTGATGTGGATTCTTATTCCAACTTGAATAAAAAATTCAAGGGAATTGTAACAAGCATCGCTAATACAGCAAATTCCAAAAACTCCTCCGATGCAGTGACAGAATTTAAAGTGAAGATCAGAATACTCAATAGTTCCTATGAAGAGTTGGTCCGCGCAGGAAATAAATATCCTTTCAGACCAGGGATGACTGCTTCGGTAGAAATCATTACTACCTATAAGGCAGGTGCTCTTGCAATCCCTCTTGCCGCAGTAACAACGAGAGAAACCCAAATGGATACTTTGGTCGGCGGTAACACCAAAAACAGAGAATTGGTATTCGTGAGTGAAAATGGAGTTGCCAAACTCAGAACTGTGAAAACCGGGATTTCAGATTATGAGAACATCGAAATCCTTGAGGGATTGAAAGAAGGAGACGAAATTATTTCGGGACCTTATTTCACTGTCAGCAAAGAGTTGAAAGAAGGTGATCCGGTAAAAAAGATGGGTGGAGGAGCTAAACCTGCCACTGCTTCGAAGTAATTATGCTAATCGAGAAAAAGCCCGTGTTGAATCCTCAGCACGGGCTTTTTTGTTTTGTCTAAAGCGCATGTTGTCCTGCTTCTCCAGAAGCTGGACTTTGAAATCGAAATTCCAATTCACCTCTCCACAACTCCCCCTTTGAATACAATTTTCAGGAAAGGAAGAAAATGCCTAACAAAGGGGGCAAGGGGGATTTTACACAATCATATTGTTCAATTTTTTAGGCTGACCTGCTTCTCCTGAAGCTGGACAATAATTCTTGGAGGAATGGGCTAAAGTCACATTCCTATTTATGGAAATGGTTTCCCAGTAGCTCAGAATCTCTAATTAAGGGTAAACCTCACTCCAAAAAACCCTCTTATCCCCTGATTGGGAGCAAAAGCATAATTAGGATCAAAAGTAAGTGCATTCGGATTGGAGGCAGTAGGAATAATATTTCCACCTTGATCAAACTCCACTCCCCGATCAAACGGATCAAAAGCCCGAGCGATACTGTTGGCTGGAGGTGTGAAATTCAGCAAGTTTTTCACCCCGCCATAGACTTGCCATTTTGTACCAAATGACTTGGTCAATTGGATATTTTGGATGCTCCACCACGGAGAATATTCCGGTCGATCGTCCAACTCACCCAAAAGTGGCAAGCGCATCGGGCTATACACATTTCCGGTGTAATCAATAGTCAAACCAAGCTGCTGAAATTCGTAGCCGATCGTCCAAACTCCCGAAAACCGCTCGGAAAATAATTGACGAACCCTCTCCCCTTCTTCGTCCAAACTCACATCCATCAGAGTTGCGCCAGCGAGGATTTTGAAGCCATTATTCCAAACTGCGTCCAAGTTTAAGGAAACACCTCTGGAAACTGCTGTTCCATCCAAATTGGCGTAGATGATTTGATTGGGATTTGTTTCATAATCCGGCACAATCCTATTGGTGAAATGCGTGTAGAATACCGAACCGTCCAAACCGAAGTAGTTTCCTCGATCTGAATAGATCTTTTTCACCAAGTTCAAGTTGGTATTCCAACTTCGCTCGGGTGCCAACTCCTCCAGGAAAACAACTTCACGCGCACCTGTCAAAGCCGCGTGATCTTCCGTAAACACATTAGCAACACGGAAACCATTTCCTACAGAAAATCGAAATACCATACTCTTATCCTCAGAAACCAGCTTGTAATTTAGCCTTGGTGAAAGAATATTTCCGTGCACACTGTTGTAGTCATATCGCAGCCCTGCCAAAAGACTCTGATTGGAATTGAATCGAATTTCATCCTGAAGAAATACTCCTGGAAGATGAATCTCAGCTGGGAAATTCTTGTTGCCACCTTCGATTGAAGTCGCCGTGGTATTGTCATCGTAATGCGTGTAACGATAAGCAGAACCAAGCAAGAAATTATGTTTCCCAACTTCCTTGACCCAAGTCAATTGACCAAAAGCAATAGTCTGATCAGCAAGGAAAATGGTGGTTCCATAGTAAGAGTCTTGCTTATGTCCATTGGCTGAAAACTGAAAATTCACCAATTCTTTTACCGGTAATTGATAGGTGCCAAATGCTTCCCAACGCCTTGTATCAGAGCTTTCACCATAGACCTGATCTCCACCCCTATCTGACTGAGTCCAATTCATTTGTCCACCCCAGCGATTTTCATTGACATACCGACCAGCGAGATTAAAGGCACGCCCCCCTTTTCGCTGGATTTCAACCTTCTGGAAAAGTGAGATACGCTTTTGCAAAGTCAAATCCGTAAATCCATCGCCATTGTTGTCGATGGGATTGTCGTACCAAAAGACATTGACTCCACTGAGGGACTGAATAGATTTGCTTACTGTGCTCTTGATGCCAAGATCGGTATTGACTTCTCCCCAACCGCTGGCAAATGCATCTACAGATACCAAAGGAGCTACTTCAGGTCGTTTGGTGATCACATTGATCAAGCCACCCACAGCTTCCGAACCATACAGCGTTGAGGCAGGGCCTTTTACCACTTCGATTCTGTCGATCAAGGCTTGGGGAATACCTGTCAAACCATAAACAGTCGCCAAGCCGGAGACTATCGGCATTCCGTCAATCAGGATCATGGTATAAGGACCTTCCAAACCGTTGATGTGAATGTCTCCGGTGTTGCAGACATTACAGTTGATCTGAGGCCGGACTCCATTAACATTTTGAAGAGATTCAAAAAGTGATGGAGTGGGATTTGATCGGAAAAAAGCAGCTTTATATACCTCTACCGGCACTGGACTATCCAATTTGGATACTTCCTGCATCGTGCCACTGACGACTACTTCATCCAGTGATCCATCCAATTGCTGGAGGTTAAAAACCAAATCCTGACTAAGATACGGTATCGAAATTCGTCTTGTCTGCGTGCCGTACCCCAATAGGGATACCTGAACAGTATATTGGCCAGGGTCTAAGTTTCCAATCTCGAAAATTCCAAACTTGTCAGTTACAGCACCCACACCTTTCTCTTTGATCAATACATTGGCGAATTCTAATGGGCCTTTAGAATCCAAAATGGTTCCTTTTATTTTTTGCTGTGCAAAGGCTGATTGGCTTAGGAGTAAAAATAAAATGAGTGTGTTTAGAGTCGAACTTTTCATAGATGCAACATTATTGCATTTATGGGAAATTTCCCACAAAAAGTTTTGAATTATCGACGATGCCTTTTGGCGAGGCAAAAAGTAAGAATTCATCCTTCAATTTTTAAAGTTAGATATGCAAAGATAAAATGTTAGATCATTCTAACAAATTTGTTTTTATCACATACGAATTATTACCTTCGAATGGTTTAAAAATTCAATGATGGCTTCCACTACAGAAGAAAATTACCTTAAGGCACTTTACAATATTTCAAATAATCAAGGTGAGGTCAGTATTTCAGATTTGGCTCAGAGTTTAAAGGTTAGCATGCCCACTGCAAACAGCATGGTCAAAAGTCTCCAAAAGAGTGATTGGGTCATCTATGAGAAGTACAAACCAGTGGCACTAACTCCAAAAGGTCAAAAAGAAGCTGCATTGATTATTCGTAAGCATCGCTTGACTGAGATGTTTTTGGTGAAAAAAATGGGTTTTGGTTGGGAGGAAGTCCATGAAGTGGCCGAGCAAATCGAACATATCCATGCACCGAAATTTTTTGAGCGAATGGATGAAATGCTTGGACACCCGACCATTGACCCCCACGGTTCACCTATTCCTGACAACCAGGGCAGAATAAAGGAATTCTCTTACACTCCGCTCTCCTCCTGTAAACCAGGTCAAACAGTTCAACTCACTGCATTGACCAATTCATCCACTGAGTTTTTGGAGTTTTTAAACAGTCGAAAATTAGCCTTGGGAACAGAATTGAAAGTGCTATCTCGGGAAGCCTATGACCTCAGCTTAGTCGTGAGCTATAAAAATCACCCCCAAGAGACTTTGAGTGAAAAAGTGTCGGAGCGATTGTTGGTGAGGGTTTTGGAATAATATTCAATGCTAGTACTAATTAATTGAATAATGTGTATATCCGAAATTCTGCTAGTAGCCAAATTTTATTAAGTTTCACCTCGACTTCCCTCCGCGGCGGGCAAGCTGCTCGGTGTCCGTTAGTTTTGCTTTTAGGGGAGGGGAGGTATATGCGGCTGCGCCGCATATACCTCCCCTCCCTTTAATAACCTGAAATCCGGTGGCCGAGGGAAGTCGAGGCCATTTTGATTTACTGGCAAAGTAGCGGATAATCATATAAAACACCAAAAGCCCCGAATTTTTGGGGCTTTTGGTGTTTAAGGGCTTAATCTTTAAATCAATACAGCGTCCTAAATCGGATAGTTCCCGGAATAGTCTTCAGTGTTTCAATCGCCTCTGCTTCATAGACCTTATCGATATCCGTGATCACATAGCCGATCTTTTCATTTGTCTTGAGGTATTGACCCACGATGTTGATGTTGAAGCTGGCAAGTACCTGATTGATTTTTGCCAAGACCCCTGGCTCATTGTGGTGAATGTGAATCAGTCGGTGCGCATTCTTCAAGAATGGCAATTGGATATTCGGGAAATTTACAGAATTGTAAGTGTTGCCTGTGTTGATGTACTCCATTATTTTTCCCGGAACAAATCGCGCAATATTTTCCTGTGCTTCCAAAGTACTTCCTCCGATGTGCGGAGTTAAGATGGTATTTGGTAAGCCTTTTAGTTCAGACTCAAATGATTCCTTGTTGTTTTTTGGTTCTTCAGGAAACACATCTACAGCGCATCCTCCTAAATGACCGGAAAGTATAGCGTCTCGTAAAGCTGGAATTTCGACAACATGACCTCGACTTAAATTGACCAAAATCGCTCCTGGTTTCATTTTGCCTATTTTTTCCCGATCAATGATGCAATTATTTTCTTTTCGGCCATCCACATGAAGCGATACCATATCACACGTCGAAAGCAATTCATCCAAAGAATCTACTTTGGTAGCATTTCCCAAAGCGAGCTTTTCAATGACATCGTAATAAAAGACATTCATACCCATGTTTTCTGCCAAAACAGAAAGTTGAGCCCCGATATTTCCGTAACCGACAATCCCCAGTTTTTTGCCTCTGATCTCAAATGAACCCGTAGCTGATTTATCCCATTTGCCCTGATGCATTCCCACAGATTTATCCTGAAATCCTCTCATCAGGAAAATAATCTCTGCGATTGCCATTTCGACAACTGAGCGAGTATTGGAGAATGGCGCGTTGAAGACTGCGATCCCCTTTTCCTGACAGGTTTCCAGATCGATTTGGTTAGTGCCAATGCAGAATGCGCCAACGGCTAACAATCGATTGGCATTTTCCAAAACCTTTTTGGTCACATTGGTTTTGGATCGGATGCCTAGGATAGAGACGGTTTTGATTTTTTCGCTAAGTTCTTCCTCGCTCAATGCACTGGAAATAACTTCGACTTCATAGCCTTCTTCTTGTAAAATATGGATTCCGATGGGATGCACATTTTCAAGAAGGAGAACTTTGATTCGGCTTTTTGGGTAAGAAAATTTTGTATTCAATTTGTTGATGTAAAGGATTTCGTCAAAACTAGGGGCGATGTGATCAGCCTGGCTGACCACTTTGGGCCGGGAGACATTCTCTGTAAAAGCATAAAACTTGTTGGCAAGACCAGAGGCTTTAATCTCATAATCGGTGTAGCCATCGCCGATGACATAGATGTCTCCTTCCAAATTTACATTTTTGATCGTTTCTGCCTTTCCATTGTTTTTGGAAAGTGGATTTTCCCGATTGAAGTCCACAATATTCCCAGAATCGTCAAAGATGAATTCATTTGCGAAGACATTTTCTTCCAAAATTCCATACTCGGATACAATAGGGATGATAAAATCCTTAAAACCGTTGGAAATGATGTATACATCCGCGGCATTGTTCTGAAACCACTCCTTATTTCTCTCAAAGGATTTAGAAACCTTTTGTCTCAAAGCAGCAATCAGACCGGTTATTTGTGTTTTGCTTGCTTTGAGAATTTCCAATCGGAGCTCCAAACTTTCACGGAAAGTAATGGAACCTTCCATTCCTTTATCTGTGATGTCTTTTATGGATTGCAGCTTTTTTGCTTTTTCTGGATCGTTGATCAGGCTGATTTCTCCGAGAATGTCCAAGGCTTCGACTTGGGTAAAAGTACTGTCAAAATCAATTATAAACTTTTTGGTTTGAGGCATGGGGGCAGGGTCGTATTTCTAAACTTGAGCAAAATTACAGTAATGCTAAAGAATCGGAAGATTTATTGAAAAAAATGTTTCTATTCTTTTGTTGTGTTTGAAAATTCTAAAAACTCAAGAGGAACCAATTGATTCTTTGGTTAAAAATAATTTTACAGATTTCTACAAAAGCGGTTTTCTCAACGGGGCATTTGGGCTATTTTTGGGAATAATTTCAAAAAACTATGAAAAAATCAACCTTATTGTCTACCGCTTTAATCGTGTCACTTTTTTCCTGCCAAAAGCCTGCAGAATCAGTAAAAGTGCAAGTTGAAACTGCCGATAAAGCTGAGCCAGTAGGTGAGGCTGAGATAGTTCCAGGTTCTTATGGTACAAATCTGGAGGAGGTTAGCATTGTGGGTACATCTGAAATGATTTCTGTGGTAGAAACTTCCGGTACATTTTCTGGAAAAGTTGCCGGCGAAATCAAAGAAGTATGCACTAAAAAAGGTTGCTGGTTTACAATGGATTTGGCAAACGGTGAGCCTATGCGAGTGACGTTTAAAGATTACGGCTTTTTTATCCCTACCAATTCTCAGGGATTTCCGATTATTCTAGAAGGTGTTGCTACGTTGACTGAAACAGATGTAGAGACACTTAAGCATTTCGCAGAAGATCAGGGGAAATCAAAAGAAGAAGTGGACGCTATCACTGCACCAAAGCGGGAAATCACTTTTGAAGCTACTGGAGTTGTCATTAAAGATAAAGCCTAAAGATGCCAATAGCTTTGGATAATCTTCGGGTAGGAAGAATTTACCGATTTGTCAATCAAGGTGAAATCCGAACCATAGAAATAATGGATCGGCTAGCCGGGGACAATTTCAAAATCAAAGATCTCGATACTCTGGAATTTTATACGATTTACGAACTCCTGCAATGGGGCAAGGGTAAAGATTATGATTTAGAGGAATTCAGATAAAAAAAGGGGCATCGAAAGCCCCTTTTTTATTTCCCTCAATTTTTAATGGAAGGTTTTGAAACCCGGTTCGTAGATAAGGCGAACAAATGATCCCAACCCGGCATCGGGTTGACCTATTGGTATTGCAGATACAATTCCAATCATCAGGTTTTCGGCAAGACCAACTCGCATCTGAGGTCTCAGGGTGGCAAATGACTTTCCGTTATGTATTTCTTGATTGAGTTCCAACCCGATGAAGTTCCTAGTTCCCGTGACCATGTAATGCAAATTGTAATTCACTTCATATCCAATATTGGCTTGTCCACCATATGCTTTTTCGATTCTTGGTCCAGTGTAGATTAGCGTGTGATAATTGCTCCCCCAGCGTTTGGCTGCAATAAGAAACGGATTGAATAAATTTCCCTTGAAGGCATCGACTTCTCCAAGTCGATCAAACTCCACTAATTCAAATTCATGGATATATCCTAAAGCCAAGGAAGTATTTCGCTTTTCAGAAACCAGAAAAGTGTATTGTGCTGCGACTTTGATGGATTCGATTTTATTTGAAGGCACATTGCCATTTTTATTTCCATTTCGGAAGGAATAAAGGCTCACTGGCAATTCAACTTCCAAGCCTAATCGATCAATCGGGGCCCACTCATATTCTATTAAAGCTTCGAATTCGTCGTAATTGCGCTTGTCCTGCATGCCAAAGCCTACATTCCACTCTTTTTCACCCTTTCTCGCTCCCAAATCACGGATCAGATCAATGTATAGCGGTTCGGCATGAAACACCTTCGGTTTTTGATTTTTTTCAGGTTTTTCTACTTCTTCAATAAATAAACTATCAAGTAGTTGACGCTGAATTTTTAGTGTATCTGATTGATCCTGTGCAAATGCACATAAAGTACCCAGCCCAAACAGGACTAGGAGTAGTAATTTTTTCATTTTAGAATGTCTTGGTAGCTGTTATAAAATAAAATTTTAAAAAATCAGCAATAATCGGGTGGGGGAGAGTCAGAAGAAAAATAACCTGAAATTAAATTTTCATCTGTTGAGAAATCTACTGTGGATTCAATAATCAAAACAGAAGACAATTTGAACCCTGGGATTTCGAGGAGGGCTAGTTTAATTTTCTTGACCGAGTTATCATCTTGTTCAGTTCCATTATCGGGAAAAATATCACCATCTCCATCCATCACCCATTCATAAATCAGCTCTGTCAATGTGTCAATAGGGTCGTCCATGCTGATCTTATCGGTGGGGACGATATTTCCTTCGTAAAAATTTGCAGAAAGGTTTATGAAATTACCGACAAGCAAAAAAAGGCAAAATTTTGACCAACCACTATTCCTGAGGTTGCTGATCAAAGATTTGGTTTCCTTTCTTTTCATGCCCGAAATTACGAAAAGAATGCGACTGAGTTTTTTAAAAATTCTTAATGCTCCAAAAGGAAGAAGTAACTTTGATCACAAACTACTTTGTAATTAAAAATTACATTAGCTAAAAAAAGGATCATGTCAAAAAATATCGGGCTGGCAATCGCTGGTTGTAGATGCCCAAAATGTCGGGAAGGAAAACTTTTCTCAGTAGGTGTTTTGAGTTATCGGAAATTATCAGAAATCAACCAAACCTGTCCAAAATGTGGAGCCAACCTTAACCCCGAACCCGATTTTTATTATGGGGCGATGTACATCAGTTATGCATTTTCAGTTGCCTTGGTGATTGCTACTTTGACAGCCATCAATGTATTAATAGAAGTACCCAAGCTATGGATGTACTTGACTACCGTACTCATATTGAACATGGTGTTGCTTCCTGCAATGTTGAGATATTCCAAAGTTCTGTATTTGTACGGATTGGGTAAATTGAAATATCGTGGTTAAATCGCAGTTATATCGGTTTATTAATAACATTTAGATATTTGTATTAAAGGATCAGAGTGCGGTCTTACAATTGGATTTAGCTTTTCATTTTATGGATATACGCAATTCTGCCAGTAGCCAAATTCTATTTAGTTTCACCTCGGCTTCGCTCGGTGTCCGTTAGT
>NZ_JBKBKZ010000021.1:0-95579 GCF_046296635.1 Algoriphagus sp.
AAAACTAACGGACACCGAGCGAAGCCGAGGTGAAACTAAATAGAATTTGGCTACTGGCAGAATTGCGTATATCCATAGTAATTAAATATGATTATCCGCTTTTCCACCAGTAGCGAATTTTCTTTTAGTTACGGGTCGGATGTTCGGTGACCGAAGACCGATGAATCCCAAAATCAAGTGTTTCGAGGTGTTCTCTATTCTATAATTTGAATTACTGGTAAAATTGCGGATATACATTTAATTAAAAATGGTACTAAACTAAAAGATCCCGCCGAAGCGGGATCTTTTTTAAATTTTAACCTCCGAAATCATCGAATCGGATATTTTCTTTCGGAATACCCATATCATCCAACAGTTTCAAAACCGCTGCATTCATCAAAGGAGGACCGCAGAGGTAATATTCAATTTCATCTGGCTCTTGGTGGTTTTTTAGATAATTATCGTAAAGGACTTGGTGAATAAATCCAACGTAACCGTCTCCCTCTCCATCCAATGCGGTTTTAATTTTCCAATTGTCTTCCGGCATTGGCTCTGAGAGTCCGATGTGAAATTGGAAATTAGGAAAGTCTTTCTCTATATCTCTGAATTGAGGAGTGTAAAAGAGTTCCTTCTTGGATCTACCACCGTACCAATATGAAACTTTTCTAGAAGTCTTTTCAGTATGGAACAGGTGAAATATATGAGATCTCAATGGCGCCATACCAGCTCCACCACCGATATAAATCATCTCTCTTTCAGTTGGATTGATGTGGAACTCTCCATAAGGACCGGATATGGTAACCACGTCACCTGGCTTTCTACCGAAAACATAAGAGGAGCAAACTCCTGGATTTACATCCATCCATCTGTTGTTTGCGCGGTCCCAAGGTGGAGTGGCAATACGAATAGTTAACATGACGATGTTTCCTTCCGCAGGGTGATTAGCCATTGAATATGCTCTGAAGAGGGGCTCGTCATTTTTCATGACAAGACTCCAAAGGCCAAACTTATCCCAATCACTCTTATAAACATCAGCAGGGTGACCTAAATCAGGATGTGGAGTAATATCCATATCCTTGAAAGGAACGGTAATCGCAGGAACGTCAACCTGAATATATCCGCCTGATTCAAAATCGAGGTTTTCACCCTCAGGCAATTTTACTTTAAATTCCTTGATGAAAGTGGAAACATTATAGTTGGAAACAACTTCACAATCCCATTTTTTAATTCCAAAGATTTCTTCCGGAACTCGGATTTTCATGTCCTGCTTTACCTTCACCTGGCAAGCAAGCCTGACATGTCCTTGTTGCTCGGCACGGCTGAGGTGACCAATTTCGGTAGGAAGGACATCGCCTCCACCCTCTTCGACTACACATTTGCACATAGCGCAAGTTCCTCCACCACCACATGCGGATGGGAGAAAAATCTTCTGACCACCTAGTGTAGAAAGCAGGTTGGTGCCAGCAGCAGTTACGATTGGATTGCTTTCATCTCCATTAATGATAATCCTGACATCACCGGAATTAACCAATTTAGACTGTGCAAAGAGGAGAATAAATACCAGTAGCAGAATAATGACCGTGAATGCTACAATGGAAGTAATAATTACAGAACCCATGAAATATTGGTTTTACTTTTTCGTATGGATTGAACCCGTTTTGGGTGCACAAATATATTTATAAATCAATAAAACAGGCCAATTAGACTTTCAAATTTGGCTTGAATACATTGGTAATTTGATGAGATAACTGATTAATTGTTCAGGAGGTTTAGCAAAGTGGTTAATCGTGATTTCAACTGTCGTCTATCGATGATGAAATCCAAGAATCCGTGTTCCAATACAAACTCCGAACTTTGAAAACCTTTTGGAAGATCTTTACCGATGGTCTCTCTAATAACCCTTGGGCCGGCAAAACCGATAAGCGCCTCAGGTTCGGCAATGTTGAAATCTCCTAACATGGCGTAAGAAGCCGTCACTCCACCTGTGGTTGGATCAGTCATGAGGGATATATAAGGAATGGCAGCTTGGTCCAAGAGCGCAAGCTTGGCGGATGTTTTAGCCATTTGCATTAGGGAAAAACCCGCTTCCATCATTCTGGCTCCGCCGGATTTTGAGATCATCAAAAAAGGCACTTTGTGTTTCAGCGAATAATCAATCGCCCGAGCGATCTTCTCGCCTACTACCGATCCCATTGATCCGCCGATGAAGTTAAAATCCATACAGGCGACAACGATTTCCAGGGCATTCATTTTGCCATGAGCCGTCCGGACCGCATCATTGAGCTCTGTTTTTGTGATAGTCGCCTCGATTCGCGATGAATAGGGTTTAGTATCTGAAAAATTCAGAGGATCGCCGGACTTCATGCCTTCATCCAACTCGGTAAATTCGTTGTTGTCAAAAAGGATCTCAAAATATTCCTTGGATCCGATTTTTACATGAAAGTCATCATCAGGACAGACGAAAGAATTACTTTTCAGCTCTCTGGTATGAATGATATTTCCATTTGGTGTCTTAAACCAAAGCCCATCGGGAGCATCCTTCTTTTCAGCGGTGGAAGTTTTAATGCCTTTGTCAGTTCTTTTAAACCAAGCCATAGAGAATTGTTAGATCGATATTTTGACAAGTCAAAGGTGTAAATTTAGGCCTAATATCCATTAAATAAAACTCCATTTTGATTCATCTGAATATTCCTCTCCACCGGATTTCCGTATCGGTCCGTTTGCACTGAAGTCAAATAGCCTGAAGTTTATTTTAAACTATTTGTAAATGAGAATCAATTTTGGCTGCTAAGGGCCTCTACGAGGGCTAACATTTCATCTAAAGCGTAAATGCGCTCTTCGCTCAAATCGGAGAAATCTAATAGTGCCGGCAAAGGTAGATCCCCGTTGTTTCCAATCTCCGGCCATATTGGAGGTTCTGATAGCCAATTACCGGAAGAGTCCCTCATGTGGTTTCTGTCTGAAACAAAAGAATTGAGGTAATCACAGGAATCAATTGCTTTGAAACATGGCATGTTTTCAGCGGTCCAGTTTTCATGTTTTTCAAAGGTCTTTTGCATGTATTCCATTCCTGAAAGAGGGACAGGCAAAGTGGAATCAAAATCATAAATTAAGCTCAAGTGTTCATTTGAGGCCAATAAAATTACATGGTAGTTCCACCAAACAATTTCATAGTTATTGATTGATTTTTGAAATCTGAAAGGACAGTATTTACTGCTATTTGAAACAATCAAAACTTTCTTTGAAAAGCTTTCCAATGCAGGATTTTGACATAAGTGCCAGATATTTTCTTCGCAAAAATTTGCGGAATACTTGAATTCTTTGATTTCCATTTTCAATACAAAAGTACGACACTTACCAGTCTATATACCTCAAATCATAGCTTATAGTTTTTGAATGTCTCAATAGATTTTCACAAAACTAAAAAACCGTCCAAATCCTTGCTTAAAGACCATTTAAAGTTTCAGCCTAAAAAAATAATCAAAATTTTATTGTTGGATTTCCTCTCATTTATGAAAAAAATGAATGCCTTTTTACTTTATATTGAAAAGATTACGAATTTTCGATTTTGATTCCAACCCATCCAATATTGCCTAATTGACCTATGAGCCTTGCTCTTCTACTTCTTATTTCTGCTATCATTTTATTTGTAGCATACCGATTTTATGGGAATTTCGTCTACAAAAAATTTGGGTTGGATAATTCCAAAAAAGCTCCTTCTCATCTTCTTCGGGATGGAATCGACTATGAGCCAAGCAAGCCAATTGTTGTCTTAGGTCACCATTTTGCTTCAATAGCCGGTGCGGGACCAATCGTAGGACCAATTATCGCTGTCACTTTTGGCTGGATACCAGCCGTAATTTGGATTTTGGTAGGAGGAATTTTCTTTGGGGCAGTGCATGATTTGGGAAGTATGGCCGCATCTCTTAGGACAGAAGGTAAATCGATAGGTGTCATCATTCGAAATCAAATTGGGCCAAAAGGGAAACAGCTTTTTGTGATTTTCAGCTTTTCCACGCTTATCCTTGTAATAGGAGTTTTTGCCGATATTATTGCCAAAACATTCATTTCAAATCCTGGTGTAGCATCCGCATCAATACTTTTTATTCTTCTCGCTGTCGGCTTTGGTTTTGTCAACCGACTGGTTGGATCAAGCAAAATTGCTTTTATAATCCTCACTGTAGTCGGAGTTGTGTTGATGTACTTTTTCGTCTACTTGGGAACTCAGCTTCCCTTCGTAATGGATTATAATTTTTGGATTTTGGCTTTGTTGGGATACGCTTTTTTAGCCTCAGTGACACCTGTCAGCATGCTACTTCAACCTCGGGATTACCTCAATAGCTACTTGCTCTATGGAATGATGATTGCCGCTGTGGCAGGAGTCTTCATTGCAAATCCTCAGATTGAAATGACTTCTCAAATTCAAACCTCAAGCGAAAGTTTGGGTTACATTTTTCCTGTTTTATTTGTTACGATTGCCTGCGGAGCTATCTCTGGCTTTCACTCACTTGTAGCTTCCGGGACTACTTCCAAGCAACTGGACAAAGTAAGCGATGCAAAGGTGGTAGGATTTGGAGGGATGCTGATTGAGTCATTTCTCGCTATTATCGCAGTTGGTGCAGTGGCTGTTCTTTCTCGTGAAGAATATACCTTAAGACTAGGGGCTGAGGGGCCGGTTGCACTGTTTTCTAATGGAATTGGAGGAATGATCGCAACACTGGGAATTTCAGAATCCTTCGCTGTGGGATTTGTCGCCTTGACAGTTTCTGCCTTTGCGTTGACTACACTGGATACTTGTACCAGATTGGCGAGATTCACTTTACAGGAATATTTTGAAGACATTCCGCAGCCAGCAGCACAAGTAGTGGCCAAGAATCGCTACCTGTCTACCGTAGTCGTGGTTGTTCTTTCAATTTTGCTTTTGGCATCAGGAGAATTCAGCACACTGTGGCCGATTTTCGGTTCAGCAAATCAGCTTTTGGCAGCATTGGCATTACTGACCATCGCAGTTTGGCTAATTCGGAAAAAAATCCCGGCCACCTTTGTCATCATTCCCATGTTTTTCATGTTCACTGTGACCTTGGCTTCTTTGGGTTTATTTGCCTGGAAAAATTTTCAGGAAAAGGGTTACGTTTTGGCATTTATCGCAGCATTGCTTTTTATCCTTGCCATTTCTCTGATATTCCTTGCTTTCAAGAGTTTGAAAAGTGAGGTCAAAGAGCCTTTAAAAGCTCTTTGACCTCATTAATTACTATTAATCTATTTGATCAAGTTTGGCCTTTGCTACAGAATAAGCACCTACTGCTATTCCTTGTTTTACTCCTTCCTCGGAATCAAACCTATAATGGATGCCTCCATATACTCGTGACATCGCAGCTTCATCGGCCCATTTTCTGAATTTTTCAGCGTCAGAGGGAAAGAAATGGGAAAGAACTTCTGCCGCTGCTCCTGAGAAAGTGCTATGTCCCGAGGTATATGCGGGAAAATTTGGAGTACCCAATATGGTTTTGAATCCAGGAATAGTCTGTATGGGTCTCGGATAATGGTAATAGTATTTGGTATCCCAGCAGCTTATCCCCGCATCCACTATTGCCATATTCATATATGCGAAAACTCTTGCAGTTCGAACTGGGCTGAATCGATAATTGACAACAGTCTCTTTGGCTAATCGATTCCAGTGACCTGGAGGGCTGTAGGAATTCAATCCATCATTCCAGAAGTTAGCAATTCTACGCTGCTCGACAGTGAGATTTTTTGCAAATCGCTTCAACTCTTCTACATCTTTGTTGAATTCTTCAGAACCAATGGATGGCGGTACTTTTGCCCGGACCACTTCTACATTTGGAACATTCCAAAGTTTCACTCGACCAAATAGTGGCGCTAGCCCAACCGGTCGCTGAGGAGATTCCATATTTTCCCATTTCCATCCGAAGCGGGCAAAGGCCGCATTTTTAATGGAATCAGAAATAGGTCTAGCTGGTTGAGCATTTCTCATTCCATCGGTAGATGCTCTTGCGAGTACAACTTTTGATACTTCTGTTCCAATTATTTTCCCTGCTTCCACATCGCTTTTGACATTGATCCCGGCGATCACCAGCGATTCAAGGTGCTCCTCGGCTAGTTTGCTTAGGTATTCTTTTTCTAGCGGAAACATGACCGAAAGAACTTCTCTTGAGGTAATTGCAATTACAGCTCCATCAGAAGGATAGGAATTCAATCCATTCTCAGCATAGGCTGATTTGATCTGGGAATCCAATTCATAGGGTGCTTTCCGGGCAAATTTCTTCTTGTAATGCCAGGCCGTTATCAAGCCGTCGTATTGTGCCACACTGAGGTAGGCCAGCATTCGACTGATGTATGGTGGATGAGCAAAAGGAAAATTTGGTGTTGCTGAAGGATTTGCCGGATTTGGTAGGGTATAAGTCCCATCGAGATTTGGCCCGGGGATCAAATTGTATTTGACTGAAAGTTCCAAAGCAATTTCATTCCATCGAATCAGGGAATTGTTTGTCCAATACTTAACAGACTCACGCTGCGCAGCTGTGGCATTGGCGATTTTGTTTTTGGCATCCTGCAGTTCTTGATTGAGAGCTGGTGAACCGATTGCCGATGGTGTTGGAATGATGATCTGCTCATTTTTTGTCATGAGAATGAGGTTCCAATTACCTGCATTTTGATCCAATTCGGCATATTCATATCCTTCAAATTCCAACTTTGTAGGCAATTCATCCATACAGGAAACTGTAATTACCAAGATTGAGATAAGAAGAAATAGGTGTCGTATATGTAAATTCATTTTCTTAATTTTTTTTAGAAGGCTTTAAATTGATAGGTAAAACCCAGGCCAAAGCCCGAAAACTGTCCCATATTTCTGCCTGAAAACATGTGGTTGTAGTAGGCAAGGACACCGAGACCCCCATCCTTTTTGAAATAGTACTGAGCAAATCCACCTACCTGATCAAAATCAACTTTGTTGGTAGGTTGCGGGGTATTGTAGGATCGGATATCATCGCCTGATGCACATCTGAATGTTGTCACTACAGCCTCTACTCTAAGTTTTTTCTGCAAAAACCAAGACCCAATGGCCAATTGTCCATGAATCGCATCAGGCACATCCATGGTGGAAGTATAATAGCTTCCATCCTGATAGTAAAAGTTCCGCTCCGCTTCAGTTGTGCCTCGATGCAAATAAGCAATCGAGCCTCTCACATAGGGGCCTTTATTCAACTCATATTGACCAATTGCTCTAATCCCCAATTCATTTGCTCCAAATCCAAGACTGAACGGCATGTAATCGGATAAATAATTAGAAGCAGGTGTACTAAAGCTCAGGTTGGAAAAAGCCATCAATTTGCCTTTTCCAAGGCTTTTATCAATGAGTTGTGCTTTAAGGGAAAGTCCAAAATCCTGAATGCCCTCCACACCTGTTAGTTGTCCACCGGTTGCAGCGGTTTTTACATAAGGCAAGCTGACGATCAAATTGATTTTATCTGTGATTCCGCCAACAATCATTGGCATTAGCATTTTTCTATTGAAAGTCCCGATGTTTCCATTGGTGCGGAGGTAAGTCCCCTCCCAATAATGATCCCAATTGGCATCCTCATAGATGACAGCAATGCAGATTTCGCCTTTGGGCATCATCAATCCGTCAGTTGGTGTTTGGGAATAAGATAATTGTATCAGCCCCAAGCCTGTGATAAGCAGACCCAGGAACTTTGATTTCAAGTTCATAGGAATTGATAGTGTAAATAGATTAATAAAATATGCTTTACCCATGAATCAATTTTTGGCCTAGAAAAGGGCAAAAATTTAACTTTGGAAAGCAGGAAAAAGAATCACCCTTGCAAACCAGCAATGCTATGCATTGAAGAAAAGCAATGATTTATCCTATTCGGAAAATATCAGGAAACCTGCGGAGGAGGGGAGTCTAGCGTGAAATACGGACTCATGTAAGCTGAAAAAATAAACCCAATCTTATCTTTAATGCCGTTTTGCTCAACCAAAGCGATTTGAAAAACCTCAGGCTCAATGTAATCTTTTGCAAAAAGCTTCAATTGTAATTTTCCATTCTGGTCTTGAGGAAGTTGATCGTCTGTAAGAGATGAAATCCAACTCTTGACTGTGGATTCCAAAACTCTCCTAGCTGTATCCGGAACATAAACTACCTGAAGTGTATCATTCTGATAGCGCTGTTTGATGGCGCGGAAATACTTTCCGTCCTTTTCAAATCGTGTGTTGGTTGGCTGAAATTCCTCTTGGTTGGCCATGTAAGGTGCCGAAAGTGGAATTTGCATCAATCGCTCTTCTAAGGTTCCATTATACTCCCCATAGATTTTATCCTGCCAGTTGCTCTCGATAGTATATTGATAGGAATAATAGAATGCATAGTAGCCAAAATGATAAATGGCGAAGCATAATAAAAGTGCTATGGCTACTACTTTTCTCAAGGGAAAGGATTATGAGCTGGAAATTTGTACTAAAAATCTGAAAAAAAGAAACATGATTTTAGAAAAATTAATAAACCACAATATAAATTCGAATTCATACTTATGCCCGAATTTTATTTTGTTAAATCAGAATTTTATCTACCACAAGCCATAGGATTAGGCTAATTATAAGAGAAGCACCATAAATCTGAATAACCTTCAATCGATTAAACCGATCTAAAAACCACAAAACCAATACTGGCCTTATCAGTCCTAATAATAGGCTCACTAAAGAAAAAAGGACAAGTCCCCGCAATAGAATCTCAACTGCACCTAGCATGCTTTAAAAATAAAAAGGAACGACATCAGCCGTTCCTTTTCTATGAATTTAATTTCAGAAATTATTTTTTACGCTTAATCTCTTTCATCTCGTATCCTTCAATCGTATCGTCAATTTCGATATCATTAAAGTTTTTGATGGAAATACCACATTCGTAGCCTGCCTTCACTTCAGATACATCGTCTTTGAATCGCTTCAGTTGATCGATTTCACCTTCGTGAATTACAATACCACCTCTGATCACGCGGATCTTATTCTTTCTGGTAATGAAACCATCCGTAACATAAGATCCTGCAACAGTTCCGATCTTTGTGATTTTGAAGATTTCTCTTACGATAATATTACCGGTAATGACCTCTTCAAATGTCGGCTCAAGCATTCCTTCGATCGCATCTTTGATTTGATTGATCGCATCGTAAATGATAGAGTAATGACGGATTTCGATTTCTTCCTGCTCGGCAAGTTTCTTGGCATTGGAAGAAGGTCTTACCTGGAAGCCAAGAATAATCGCATCAGATGCGGAAGCTAGCAATACATCGGATTCGGAAATCTGACCCACACCCTTGTGGATGATGGATACCTTGACTTCGTCTTTAGAAAGCTTCAGCAAGGAATCAGAGAGTGCTTCAACTGATCCATCCACGTCACCTTTGATGATGATATTGAGTTCCTTGAAACTACCGATAGCCAAACGACGACCAATTTCATCCAAGGTGATATGCTTCTTGGTACGTAAGCTTTGCTCTCGTTGAATCTGTTCTCTTGAGTTGGCAATCTCTCTTGCTTCGCGCTCAGTGTCGTAAACTTTGATCGTATCACCTGCCTGAGGAGCTCCACTGAGACCCAACACTTGTACAGGTGTAGAAGGTCCAGCTTCTTTTAGTCTCTTGCCTTTGTGATCAAACATAGCCTTAACACGACCATAATGCTGGCCTGCGAGCATGATATCACCGATTTTCAGTGTACCAGCCTGAACCATAATAGTAGCTACGTATCCACGCCCTTTATCCAGGGATGCTTCAACTACAGTACCCATGGCATTTTTATTTGGATTTGCTTTGAGCTCAAGGATTTCAGCTTCAAGCAATACTTTTTCCAATAGTTCTTCAATTCCAAGACCTGTTTTGGCCGAAATATCCTGCGACTGGTATTTACCACCCCACTCCTCTACAAGTAGATTCATGCCTGCTAGCGCTTCCTTAATCTTAGCTGGATTGGCATTTGGTTTATCGACTTTGTTGATTGCAAAGATCATCGGAACACCACCCATCTGAGCGTGATTGATTGCTTCTTTTGTCTGAGGCATGATATTATCATCAGCCGCAATCACAATAATTGCCAAATCGGTGATTTTGGCACCACGGGCACGCATTGCTGTGAAGGCTTCGTGACCAGGTGTATCAAGGAAGGCAATTTTATGACCTGTTTGAGTCATCACGTCGTACGCTCCAATGTGCTGTGTAATTCCACCTGCCTCTTCGGAGGTAACTTTCGCCATTCGAATGTAATCGAGCAAGGATGTCTTTCCATGATCGACGTGACCCATGATAGTAACGATAGGCGCCCTATCCATCAGATCTTCAGCTTCATCTGCTGCATCTTCCACCATTTCGTCCTCAATGGACTTGGTAAATTCTACATCGTATCCGAACTCATCTGCTATGATGGTAATAGCCTCTGCATCCAATCGCTGATTGATGGATACAAACATGCCAAGTGACATACAAGTAGAGATAATCTGATTAACAGATACATCAAGAAGTGATGCAAGATCGTTGGCCGAGATAAACTCGGTTACTCTCAAAATTTTTAATTCTTCCCCTTCTACTTCTACTTCTCTGTCTCGATCAGCTCGCTTGTCTCTACGAGATTTGGATTTACCTGCACCAGGTTTAGTACCCTGAAGTCTTGCAAGGGTCTGCTTGATCTGATCTTGAATCTCTTTAGGTGTAGGGTCAGCCTTTTGGACTCGTGGCTGTGGTGCCCCGCCTCTTTGCTGATTCCCACCCGGTCTTTGTCCGGCTGGTCGTGGCGCACCTCTTTGATCCTGCGGAGGTCTATTTCCACCACCTGCATTTGCTCCAGGAGCTCCGGGTGTTCCAGGTTTATCGATGCGCTTTCGCGGTCGCTTTTTGTCTCTATTTCGTTCATCCGAGGAAGCGACAGGGCCTCCCTTTTTCTTCGGACGATCTACAGGAAGTTCTATTTTACCAAGTACAGTTAAGCCCTTGAGTGAATCAGCTTTGGCAGAAATTAATTGTTCCGGAACCGGTGGAACTGGAGCTTCTGTCGGTTTTACTACAACAGGAGCTTTAGGAGCCTCAGGCTTTGGAGTAGGTGCAGCAGGCTTTGGTGCTTGTTGCCCAGGTCTATGGCCTTGTTGATTAGGCCTATTATGTTGTTGACCACCTTTTGGATGTTGTCCAGGTCTTTGATCAGGTCTCTGTGGATTCTGCTGATTTGGATTCTGCTTACGTTGCTCCTGCGGTCTTTCATTCCGCTGTTGTGAAGGCGCATTTTGTTGGTTTTGAGCCGGCTTAGGAGCTGGCTTTTTTTCCAAATCGATTTTCCCAAGTATCTTGATTCCCTCCAATTTTGGGGCTTCAGATGTCACTTTGTCCGGCTCGGGTTCTGGTGCTGCGGAAGCTTGAACTGGCTGAGGCTCGGGAGTGGGTACTGGGTCAGGTATTACTACGGCAGGCTTTGGTTCTTCTTTAGGAACAGGTACAGGTATTGGCTCAGGAGCTTTCTCCTGTTTTGGCGGTTCTGGTTCCAGCGAAATAGGCTCATGCCGCTTCCCTATTGAAAGATGGGAAGCTTCTTCTTTATCCAGGGCAGAGGATTTGAACTCCTTCTCCAACATCCCCACTTGCTCCATGGAAATTTTGGAATTAGGATTATTCTCTACCTCAAAGCCCTTTTTAGCCATAGACTCAACAATGGTTGCCGTACCCACGTTGAGTTTTCTGGCTATTTGGCCTAAACGCATCATTTTCTCTTCTGACATAAGCAAAAACCGCTTTCGAAATTCTGTATAAAATTAGGTAATCTAGAGGGAGGTCCCTCTTTTATTGTTCAAATTCTTGTCTGAGGATTCTGAAAATCTCATCGACTGTCTCTTCCTCCAATTCTGTTCTTCTAGTCAAGTCTTCTTTGGTCAAAGCCAAAACACTCTTGGCGGTATCCAAACCTGTCTTTTTCAATTCTTCAATGATCCAGCCCTCGATTTCGTCAACGAATTCGCTCAAATCAACATCCTCATCATCGTATTCGTTTAACTCACGGAATACATCGATTTCAAATCCTACCAATCGGCTGGCCAACTTGATATTAAAACCGCCTTTGCCGATGGCAAGTGATACTTGATCAGGCTTTAAGAAAACTGAAATACGCTTTCTGTCTTGATCAACAGTAATCGAAGACACTTTAGCTGGACTAAGTGCTCGGGTCACATAGAGATCAAGATTCTCGGTAAAATTAATTACGTCGATATTCTCATTCTGCAATTCACGAACCACAGCATGAATTCTGGAACCTTTCATTCCCACACAAGCTCCTACAGGATCAATGCGGTCATCGTAAGACTCCACAGCTACTTTAGCTCTTTCGCCTGGCTCGCGAACTATTTTCACAATCGTGATCAAGCCATCATAAACCTCAGGAACTTCATTTTCAAACAAGCGCTCCAAGAATACTGGGGATGTTCTGGATAAAATAATCTTTGGGTTGCCATTATTCATGTCTACACGATGTACAATCGCCTTGACAGTATCCCCTTTTCTGAATCGATCTTTAGAGATTTGTTCTGCTTTTGGAAGGATCAATTCATTTCCATCTCCGTCAATCAACAGGATCTCACGACCCAAAATCTGATAAACTTCAGCAGAAACTATTTCTCCAACCTGCTCTTCATACTTATTATAGAGTATATCCTTCTCAAGATCTTTAATTCTCTGGATCAATGTCTGACGAGCCATCTGCACAGCTCTACGACCAAACTCCTCCAATTCGATCTTTTCGTATACTTCTTCACCAATTTCAAAATCGGGCTCAATTTTTCTAGCCTCTGTGAAACTGATTTTATCAAAATCCCAAATATCTTCGGAATCGTCGTCCACAATCTCCCGAATTCGGAAAATCTCGAGGTCTCCCTTATCAGCATTGATCGTGACGTCAAAATTTTCGTCAGTTTCAAACTTTTTTCGGATCATGGCTCTGAACACGTCTTCCAGAATACGGATCATAGTAGGTCGATCCACATTTTTAGATCTCGCAAACTCTGCGAAAGATTCTATTAAGATTTTGGCATCCATTTGAGTTATTTAAAAGATACTTGTACGATAGATTTTTTAATTTCCGAAAAAGGAACTAGTTGCTCCTCTTCGAAAGCCTTTTTCCCTTTTTCTTTTTTCTTGACTAGCAACTTTACCTTTTCTTCATCCAGCTCAAGCAATTTGCCCTGCACTTCGATGCCAGAGGTAAGTGTTACCTTCAGCTCCCGACCGATATTCTTCTGGTATTGCCTAAAACTACTGAGTGGGAAATCAACTCCAGGTGAAGAAACTTCAAGTATATAGGCATCTCCGATCATTTCATTTGCTTCCAGTTCTTCTGAAACCAAACGACTCACTTTGGCACAAGCTTGGATAGTAATTCCCTGATCCGCATCAATGAGAATCAAAACTTTGGTTTTACCAGCTATTTCCTCCAGTTTTACCTCCACCACAAAGTGTGAGGCATCTGGAAGATGCTTTGCTACCAACTCTCCAATCGCTTTTCTCAGTTCAGTCATAGCTACGAATAATGAAAGAGGGGACTTGTTGTCCCCTCCAGAAACTTTCGAATACGGTGCAAAAGTAATATAAAGAATTTCGAAATACAAAGCAGGAGCCTCTAATCCAGATTAGATCAAACTATTTCCTATACGAAAATTAAAAATAAACTTTAATTGGCTGTTTGGAAAATCATTTACCCTCATGAAATCGAGCATGACCCTGTCGGCGACACACAGAGGGATGATTATAATTCATGCGAAGATTCCACCTGCCTGCCGGCAGGCAGGTATGGCCTTTGAAAATCAAATTATAAACACATGAAACAAAAAAATCTTCTTTATCTGAGTTTTATCGATTTAAGATAATAATTTTGCCGACCCACGTTTAAAATCGGTACTCAGGTACTACCTTAAACATCAAACTCCAAAACAACGCCAAACAATCAGCATAAAATGGGATTATTCGATTTTTTCTCTAGTGATATAGCCATTGATTTGGGTACCGCAAACACCCTGATCATACATAAAGACAAAATAGTGGTGGATGAACCATCCATCATCGCCATCGACAAGACAAACAACCGTGTGCTTGCTGTCGGCCGTGAGGCGATGAATATGCACGAAAAAACCCACGAAAACATCAAAACGATTCGTCCACTTAAAGACGGCGTGATTGCTGATTTCTATGCGGCCGAGCAAATGATCCGTGGATTAATCAAAATGATCCCGGGTCAGAAAAAAGGTTTATTCCCCCAGTCTCACCGAATGGTGATCTGTATTCCTTCCGGCATCACTGAAGTGGAAAAAAGAGCGGTACGGGATTCCGCAGAGCATGCCGGTGCCAAAGAGGTCTATATGATTTACGAACCTATTGCTGCGGCGATAGGAATCGGGATTGACATAGAAAAGCCAATGGGCTCCATGATTGTGGATATCGGAGGTGGTACTACAGAGATTGCTCTGATTGCTTTGTCAGGTATCGTTGCAGATCAGTCCATCCGAGTAGCAGGTGACACTTTCACCAAGGATATCTTGGATTACATGCGTCGTCAGCATAATTTACTTATCGGCGAGCGATCTGCAGAAAAAGTAAAAATAGCAATCGGTTCTGCATTGACTGAGTTGGATGATGCTCCGGATGATTACGAAATCCGAGGACGTGATTTGATGACAGGTATCCCTAAAGTCATCAAAGTATCTTACTCAGAGATCGCTTTTGCATTGGATAAGTCAGTTTCCAAAATTGAAGAGGCAGTATTGAAAGCACTGGAGATTGCTCCGCCGGAACTTTCTGCTGATATCTATGACAACGGCATTCATCTTACTGGTGGTGGAGCGCTATTGAAAGGTCTTGACAAGAGACTTCACCAAAAGACAAAACTTCCTATTCACATCGCAGAAGATCCACTGAGAGCAGTAGTGAGAGGCACAGGCACCGCCCTGAAAAATATTCAAAACTTCCGAACCGTCCTGATGACTTAAACACTGAATGCTACGCATCCTACAGTTCCTTTATCGAATAAGGGCATTTATCTTATTCGTTTTTCTTGAAGTGATGGCAGTCTGGATGATTGTCTCCAATAATTCTCCACAGGGTGCGGCTTTTTTTAACAGTTCCAATGTTTTGGTAGGTACTGTGCTGAAAAAACAAGCAGATGTGGTCCAGTTTTTTTCTTTGGCTGAGGCAAATGAAGCCTTGACTGCCGAAAATGCTGAAATCCTTCAAAAATTAAGCTTTCTCCAAGTCAAGCCCGATAGCATGGCTTTCGCACTTGACTCTGTTTTCGCGAAAACTTATCAGTTTAAGGGTGCACGGGTGATTGGGAATTCACTGCGGTTTTCGCAAAACTACCTAACCTTAAACAAGGGTTCCAAGGACGGAATCAAGCCCGGCATGGGAATTTTCAATCCTGCGGGAGTAGTAGGTCGGGTGAAATCAGTTTCCGAAAACTATGCTGTGGCATTTTCATTGCTTAATACAGGTCTGTTGGTGTCCTCAAAAATTAAGTCAACGGATGTATTTGGGTCAGTACAATGGGATGGTAAAGATGCCACGGAAGCAAGACTTCTTTTCGTGCCACGGCACGTCAAAACTCAAGAAGGTGATACGGTAGTGACATCCGGGTTTAACGCTGTTTTTCCTGAAGGAATCCTTATAGGCGTTATTTCCAAAATTTCTCCCGATGTTAAAGATCCAAACTATCTGGCTCTTACTGTAAAGCTAAGTACTGACTTCAGTAAAGTAAATTATGTTTACCTCGTCGAAAACACCTTATTCAACGAACTTGACTCACTCTATCGTCAATCAGAGATAAGCAATGAATATTAGAAAACTGCTTTCCTACCTAATGATGATCATTTTTCTGGGCGTGGTTCAGATTTTATTTTTGAAAAATCTGGCGCTTTTCGGAGTAGCTTTTGTGTTCATTTATCTGCTGAGTGTCCTGATTTTGCCAATTTCGCTCAAAACTTCGCCGCTGCTGATTATCGCTTTTGGTCTTGGCTTAATGGTAGATGTTTTTTACGAAACAATAGGAATGCACGCTGCAGCAGCGACATTAATGGCTTTTGTCAGACCCCTATGGCTGCGGGCAATTAGCCCAACAGGTGGATATGTGGATTCAGAAGAACCCTCGCTAAATGAGATGGGTTTGGTTTGGTTTCTAAGCTATTCTTTTCCTTTAGTTTTTATCTATTCCTTGGTGTTTTTTGCCGCTGACCAGTGGGGAACAAGTGGCTTTTTTGGAGTAGTGAACAAAAGCTTTTTTTCCTCGATTTTCACTTGTCTTTTGGCTATACTTGTACAACTCCTATTCTTCAAACGCAGAAGGGGAATTCAATGAAAGACCAAAGACCCATAGTCATCCTCATTTTTATTTTCTTGGTGAGTATTATCCTGCTTATCAGGCTATTCATGATACAGGTCATGGACGACAGCTTTATGAAACGGGCTGAACGTAATGCAATACAGCGAATCGTGGATCACCCATACCGAGGACTGGTTTATGATCGAAACGGAAAGTTGCTAGTTTTCAACAATCCGATCTTCGACGTCATGATTGTACCTAAGGAATTTAAAGTCGGAGATACAACGCGATTCTGCGAGCTTTTCAAAATATCCAAAGAGCAACTCATCGAATCCTATACCGTTGCTCGAAAGTATTCATCGGTCAAGCCCTCCACCTTTATCAAGCAAATCTCCACCAAAGACTTTGCTAGAATACAGGATTTCCTGGTTGACTACCCTGGACTTTTCATCATGACTCGTTCAGTACGATCCTACCCTAATTCGACCGCAGGGCATGCTTTGGGATATATCGGTGAAATCAGTGCAGGACAACTCGAGCGAGACTCTTTGAAATACTACTCCCAAGGAGACTACGTAGGCCTGAGTGGTATGGAACGCTATTATGAAAACGAGCTCCGTGGCCGAAAAGGAGTCAAATACAAAATGGTCAACGTTCGGGGTATTGATAAAGGTCCATTCAAGGACGGAGAATATGATACTGCATCTGTTGCCGGCAAAAATATCACCTCCACCATTGACATGGATTTGCAGATGTATGGAGAAATGCTGCTCGCTGGCAAGACCGGATCTGTCGTAGCGATTGAACCCGCAACTGGCGAAATTCTTGCTATGATTTCTGCGCCGTTTTATGATCCAAATGGATTAACTGGTGCTGATTTTTCCAAAAGCTATCGGAAACTGAATGGTGATCCCAGCAAGCCACTTTTCAACAGACCGATCATGGCCACATACCCACCAGGATCTATTTTTAAAATCGTACAAAGTCTAGTTGGGCTCCAGGAAGGCGTATTGGTGCCGGGAACCACCTTTGCATGCAATAGATCACTTGTCGCTTGCCACAACCACCCCAATCCGGTCAACCTTTTTGGCGCCATTCGTAACTCCTGCAATCCTTATTACCATCAGGCTTTCCGGCAAATTATTAATCGGGAAGTTTCCAACAATACGTTCAAAGACACTGAAATTGGTCTGAATGCCTGGAGAGAAAGTGTCATGAAATTCGGACTTGGAGGAACGCTTGGGGTTGATATGACTAATGAAAAAGGCGGTTCTATTCCTTCCAGCAATCTCTATGACCGAGTGTATGGAGTGGGGCGATGGAAATATTCCACAATTTACTCGCTTTCAATCGGTCAAGGCGAAATGCTGGTCACTCCTCTTCAGATGGCCAATCTTGCAGCGATTTTTGCAAATAAGGGATTCTATTATACCCCTCACTTGATTAAAGAAATCGACGGTGATCCTACTCTAATTCCAGCTAGATATCAGATAAAAAATGATGTCGGAGTTGATACTCATCATTTCGACCTAGTTCAGGAAGCGATGGTCGAGGCACTGTCTGGAACTGCAACAAGAGCCATTTTGAAAGATATATTAATCGCAGGGAAAACTGGGACGGCTCAAAATTCTCATGGAGAGGATCACTCGGTTTTTATCGCTTTTGCTCCAAAGGATAATCCTCAAATCGCCATCGCAGTCTATGTTGAAAACGCAGGTTGGGGAGGTAGGGCAGCTGCAAGCACCGCTTCGCTGATGATTGAAAAATACCTGAGGGGAAACATTTCTCGTCCTTCTTTACAGGAGTATGTTTTAACCGGAAACTTCAAATAATGCGGGAAGCTGATATACAAATCAATCGAGTGGATTGGATTACAGTGTCGATTTATTTCGCCCTGGTGATCATCGGATGGTTTAATATTTATGCCGCTGTGTATGATAGCCAATTCGAAAAAAGCATTTTTGATATTTCCATCAATTCAGGAATCCAATTAGTTTGGATCGGGACAGCCATTGTGTTGATTACCATAATCATGGTCGCCGACTCCAGATTTTTTGAGAATCTATCTTTGGTTATTTACCTGGTTTTCATGGTTCTTCTGATCCTTACCCCATTCATAGGAAAGGAAGTAAATGGACAAACGCTCTCAATTGGCTATGGGAATTTTCGTATTCAGCCCGGTGAGTTTGCCAAATTTGCCACAGCATTAGCTTTGGCAAAAGTCATGGAGCGACCAACATTTGACCTATCTAAGAAGAACTATCAGCTGATTGCCTTTGGGGTTTTATTACTACCTGTCATCCTTATTATCCTTCAACCTGACACAGGTACAGCAATGGTTTATTTTGCCATGATGCTGATGTTTTATCGCGAGGGACTACCCTCCTCCTATTTTGTCTTGGGTTTTGGGATGGTTGCAGTTACTTTATTGGCATTGGGCGTAGAGAACAATCTTTACCTGGCCGGAGCAATCGTAGTGGTGGTGCTTGGTTTAATTTTTTTAGGGAAAAGGAACTGGCAACGAGTTGTAGCTTTTTCTCTGATCGGCCTGGCCTTGATCGCTTATATCTATTCCTTGGATTTTGTGGTTTCCAAGCTTCCTCCCCATCAGCAAAACCGAATTATGGTACTTTTCAATCCTAATCTGGACCCATTGGGAGTAGGCTGGAATGTCACTCAATCCAAGATTGCGATTGGATCCGGAGGATTATTTGGAAAAGGGTATTTGGAAGGCACACAGACGAAATTTGACTTCGTCCCTGAACAGCACACGGATTTTATCTTTTGTACGCTAGGAGAAGAATTTGGCTGGGTGGGAAGCTTAGTGGTGATCAGCTTATTCGTTGGATTACTCTATCGACTAGTCATCATGTCTGAAAGGCAGAAGAGTAAGTTCAACCGAATCTATGGGTATTGCGTGGTTTCGATCCTGCTTTTCCACTTTATGATCAATATTGCGATGACGATTGGTTTGTTTCCAGTTGTAGGAATTCCGCTGCCTTTTTTCAGCTATGGAGGATCCTCCCTTTGGTCATTCACCGTGCTCTTATTCATTTTTATCAAAATGGATTCCTCGAGAGCGACACAGTTGGGTAGATTGGGGTAATATCAGTTGTCAGTCGCAGTTTTCAGTTTTCAGTTTTGAAAACCACACATAGAAAGCATAGCTAAAATCTTTCAGGAATAGAAAACTATGTGTTCCTATGATTCTATGTTGTAAGAATACCTTCATGATACTTACCACCAGTTGTTAAAATTCTTTTCACAACTGCGCGCACGTTGCGGAAAAAAATCTTTATGGTAAGAAAATCTTAAAGGTGAACCCAAGAAAAGCTTCAGCTTTTCATCTCCGTGACCTTGAAAAAGGTCTGAATTTCCTCTTCCGGTCGTAGTTCTTTTTAAACTCTAAGCTTCTCAAAATAAATTTCTCCTTGTGCTCCTTGGTAAAAAACCATTGCGCAACTTCGTGTGGCTAAAAAAAATTACCGCAAAGGCGCAAAAAAAAACGCAGAGAATATAGGATTGCATCGTCCCCGATAAAATCAATGAAAAGACTTGTCGGGAAAGGCTGCTGCTTCAAATGACGGCCATAAAGAGATGCGTACATCCATTGTGATCTTGATCAAGACTAATTTTGCCGAATAGTTCAAAAGAACCATCCAAGGCATCCAACCTAGAACTCTTATTCTCTGAGAACTCTGTGGTAAAAAAAGTGATGACAAAATGACTTTTACACGCCTACTTTTCCTTTCAATCCGAATATTTCCTGTAAACCAACTGCATAAATTCTCGCACGGGTTCGGAATCTGTCTGCCAGCCCAATTCTGAGACAAATCTCGAATTGATCAAGTCAACAGCCGAATTAAATGAACCAGCTTCATCAATTGATTTGAGGGCATGACGAAGTAAATCAGCATTTCCATCAAATAATTCTTTGGTAAACATAAATCGCTGATTCAAAGCAAGACTTTCGGAAAGCTCACCTAAGATTCCTTTCATTCCTTTGTAAGATTCTGAAGCAAAATGCGCTTTCAGTTTTGCGGCATTCAGCTGAGTTCCGTTACTTGTGATGGAGACTTTTTCAACTTGAACAGTCGATACCACCACTTTTTCTTCAAATGCTTGATTTATTGGAAAAGTGGACTGTCTGACCGGCTCAGGGTTTTCAATTCTGTCGAAAAATGATCCATCAGCTGCTTCAGCCTTGATCGCAGGTTCGCTAGCTGGACTAAAATCTTTCTCCCCAACTCCCAAATACAGATCAGAATCAAAGGCCTTGATATCGCCTAATGTGGCTAAAAGAAGATTTACAGATTCTAAAGAATCCTTGACCACTTGATAGTTGGCGCCAATCGCTCGCAAATAGGAATCGGAGTCATGACCAAAACCCGTTTTGTCAATAAGGAATGAGACCACTTTATCATTCCATTTATAGTATTTTTTGTTTTCCCGTAGGAATTCATTGATCTTTCCAGAGGGAGCCTTGCTGATTTCTTTTTGGTAAAATGAGACCGGATCTGTCGCAACTTGTATAGCTTGGGAGACAGCGGATTTAACCAAAGGCTCAAGATTTGAACGCTCTACTTTGATTCTTCGCGAGAGCACATTCATGAATTGCGTGAGTGCATCGTGCACTGCGATATCCCTATAATCAAAGTAAGGACTGCTTTTCAACTTTGCCAATTCTTCCTGCCAAAGTTCAAATAGCCGCTTGATGATAAAAAAATTGACCTGAATACTGCTTGTCAACTGAATGATATCCTGGCCAGTAATAAATTGTCTACTTGTGAAAAATTTCTCGCAAACCAGTTGCGCATATTCACGTGAATAGTTTTCTAAATAATTGCTGTTAATTTGAACTGTCATGAGTGGGTCTTATTTTCACAATCAAACGAAGAAATGCCCCGAATAGTCATCAAAAACCTAGGAAATCTTAGTATTGATACGGAACACCCTGATCGTAAAGTTATCGAAATAATTCATGAAAACGGTACGGACTGGATGCATGCCTGCGGAAAAAAAGGTCGCTGTACCACTTGCAAAATGATCGTGGTCAAAGGAATGGAAAACCTGAGTCCGGAGACTGATCGAGAGCTTTTTTACAGAAATCAAAACCGCCTTAAATTAAATGAGCGCCTTTGTTGCCAAAGTCGGCTCATAAAAGATGAAATAGTCATCCGTGTCGCCGAAATCAACAAATTCCCCCATCTAGCCTACACTGAGTAACATGTTTATTGAACCCACCCTGAACAGTCGCAGACAAGCCGAACGAAAAGGACAGATCGAAGTCATCTGCGGCTCGATGTTTTCAGGGAAAACCGAAGAATTGATCCGAAGACTCAACCGGGCAAGATTGGCAAGGCTGAAAGTAGAAATTTTCAAACCTTCGGTAGACAAGCGCTACCATGATCAGGACGTTGTCTCACATAATGAAAATAGCATTCGATCCACTCCGGTTAATTTCGCTGGAGATATTCTTTTGCTGACGGGTGACTGTGATGTAGTAGGAATCGATGAAGCCCAGTTTTTCGATGAGGAGATCGTGAGAGTAGTTCAATTGCTTGCAAACAAAGGCAAGCGCATCATCCTGGCGGGGTTGGATATGGACTTTGAGGGAAAGCCTTTTGAACCTATGCCCAAGTTGATGGCTATCGCAGAATATGTGACCAAAGTCCATGCTATCTGCATGAAATGCGGAGACTTGGCCGCTTTTTCGCTAAGACTATCTGAAGCTAAAGAAAAGGTGGTATTAGGTGAAAAGGAAAGCTATGAGGCAAGATGCCGCAGGTGTTATTTTGAGGATAAGAAGTGAAGGATGACCGATGTCCGGTGTCAGATGACCGATGCAAGGTGTAACTTCATCATTCGATATTCAACATTCGGCGTTCGATATTGAAAAAGTTGGAAGACCGAAGACGGAAGAAATGTCGGACGACCGATGACCGATGTTGAAAGCAGAAGAATGGTGACGTTTCAGGTCGAGCGGAGTCGAGACCAGGAAACTAATAACTGGTATTAAATATCAAGAAGGGGGAGAAAAGTAGGGATTGTAAATGGTAAATAGTTAAGAGTAAGTAGCGTAAAAGTTCCGCAAAAGCGAAGCTTTTAGCCTCCGTGGCCTTGAAAAAAGCCAACTAAGACTCAAAATCCAAAAAGTCCCAAATGAGCTTGACAAAAGCCTTTCTCAAAAAAACTTCGCGTTCCACGGCGTACTTTGCGGTTAAAAAAATTACACTGAAGAAAGGACCGATTTAGGTCTCATATTTCAAACCTCAAATTTCAAATCCTTAAACCAATGATCCGAAAAACTTCAGGACTAGTACTCAGTTCGATCCGCTACAAGGATACGAGTATTATTGTGAAGATTTTCACCCGGGAACTTGGCTTGAAATCCTACTTGATCAATGGAGTGAGAAGCATGGGAAAAGGCTCCAAAATGGCGCTTTACCAACCCTTGACTTTGCTGGACCTCGTAGTGTATAACAAAGAAAACTCAGGGCTACAACGGATCTCCGAGGCCAAGCTACAACGGGCACATCAGCGAATCCCCTTTGATTTTTCACGAACGAGTATTGCTCTTTTCATGACTGAAGTGATCAATCGCAGCATTTATGAAAATTATCAAAATGAATCGCTTTATGATTTCTTATCCGAAAGTGTAGTCTTTCTCGATCAAGAGGAAACTGTACTCGCACACTTCCCGTTGGTGTTTCTGATAGAAAAGTCAAAGTACCTTGGTTTTTCTCCTGAGGATGCAGAAGGCTTTATTTTAGAATCTGACAAACAGCCTTTCTCCCACGAAGAGCTCCCTTTGACCTTGAATTACCTCCAAACGTTAGTAGTTGAAAAATACCAATGCAGCGGAAAAGTCTCAGGATTCCTACGTAGAAAACTGCTGGATCACTTGCTCGACTTCTACGCCCAACAGATGGAAAATCCCAGTTCCTTTAAATCTCTGACAGTCATCAGACAAGTAATGGAGTGAATAACCTGAAATTCATTGAACTGTATCTCAATAAAAAATTTGTTAAATCCAAAAGCATCGTTTAATATTGTGTCATCACCGTGTATGAACAAGTCAGCCCGCTTTGACTTGAGCTTTTCCTGCAGACCTTTTTTGCTCAGAAAATCATCCACGTTCCCAAATAGCGCATTTTACAATATCTCATTTATTTCATACCCTCTTTATGTATAACATAGAAGAACTCCGAATCAGGCTTTTATCTGAACTGAAGGAGATTGCTGAGGAGCTAAAAGTCAAAAACTTCAAAACCCTCAAAAAAGACGAACTAGTCTACGCAATTCTGGACCAGCAGGCCATCACCCCAGAACAAGCCCTCCCCAAGAAAAAGCCTTCCGCAGTGGAAACTCCATCCACAGAAGCAGAAAAACCCGCAGAATCTCCCGCCCAAGTACCTAGCTTACCAAAAGTTGAAGAACCGGCCGAGTTCAAGCCTAAATTCAGAAGACAAAATGTCACTGAAATCCCTACAACACCTGAACCTGAGAAATCAACGGCTGAAGAAGCTGTAACTCCTGTGGAGCCCAAACCTTCAAAACCGGAATGGAAACAAAAGCGGGAAGAAAGACCAAATTTAGAAAAAAGAGAGCCAAGACCGGCTCCTGAAAGAAAAGAACCTCAACCTGCAATTCAGGAAGCTCCGGCAGCTGAAGAACCTAAGACTTTTAGACCCCGCAGAAGAGCATTTGAGGAAGTGGATGTCACTGGCAATACTGCCGAAACTACCGAAGCAAGCACCCCAATGCCGACTGTCGCTCCAAGACAGGAAACTGAAATCGAACTTCCAAAACGGAAGAATTTCAGAAACCCTGACGAGCTTATGGCTCCTGCAGCCGAAACAGTTCACAATCCCAATCGCAAGAAACCATTCGTAAGCCCTCGGGAATTTGACGGAGTAATCGAAAATGAAGGCGTCTTGGAAATGATGCAGGAAGGATATGGATTCCTTCGCTCATTGGATTACAACTACCTGGCATCTCCGGATGATATTTATGTATCTCCTAGTCAAGTGAAACTGTTTGGATTGAAAACCGGTGACCATATCAAAGGGTCTATCAGACCTCCAAAGGAAGGAGAAAAGTATTTTGCACTTCTTAAAATTGCAACTGTAAACGGAAAGACCACAGATGAAATCCGGGATCGGGTTCCTTTTGAATACCTTACGCCACTTTTCCCTGAGGAAAGATTAAATCTCTCTACCAAAGCAGATGGCTATTCCACACGAATTCTTGATCTCTTTGCTCCAATCGGAAAAGGACAACGTGGCATGATCGTCGCTCAGCCAAAGACCGGTAAAACGGTTTTGCTACAGCAGATCGCCAATGCTATCACTAAAAATCACCCGGAGGTTCACTTGATGATCCTGTTGATTGACGAACGTCCGGAGGAAGTTACAGACATGGCCAGATCCGTAAATGCAGAGGTGATCTCCTCTACTTTCGATGAGACAGCAGATCGGCATGTGAAAGTATCTAACATTGTATTGGAAAAAGCCAAGCGAATGGTGGAAGTCGGACATGATGTAGTGATCCTTTTGGATTCCATCACCCGACTTGCCCGAGCACACAACACCGTGGTACCGAGCTCCGGAAAGATCCTTTCCGGTGGTGTGGATGCCAATGCACTTCATAAGCCAAAGCGTTTCTTTGGAGCAGCTCGAAATGTTGAGAACGGAGGTTCGCTGACCATCATCGCCACAGCCTTGGTAGAAACAGGTTCTAAGATGGATGAGGTGATCTTCGAAGAATTCAAGGGAACCGGTAACATGGAACTTGCCCTTGACCGTAAGTTGGCGAATAGAAGAATCTATCCTGCTATTGATGTACTTGGTTCAGGTACTCGTCGAGAAGACTTGCTCATGGACAAGGAAGAGATGCAACGCGTATGGATCTTGAGAAAGCTGATGAGTGATATGAATGCTCAGGAGTCCATGGAATTCTTGCTGAACCGAATGAAGGGAACTCGCGACAATGCGGAGTTTTTGATCAGCATGAACGGGTAACAACCCCTGTCAAACAAAGAAAATACAAACCCCGACTGAGAAGTTGGGGTTATTTTTTTTCAAAAAATTGCCAGTTGCAATTCGTGTAAAACAGAAAAAGCTCGACTCTGAAGGAGTCCCAACGTGTACAGCTTACACTGTAACCCAAGGAAATTAGCCGCCAAATTTGAATCAACCTCTGCGCAGGAATCTCGGGGGAAAAGCGAAGCTCATGCTCAGGACTGGGGACGAAATAAGGTGGGAATTGTCTAGCACTTGGAGAGAAAAAAAGAGGTTGGACTACAAATCCTTGGATAAGACTTCCCGATTACAAATCTAGAAGGGCGAGAAGAGTGAGTGACTTACTCGATTTCAGCCTTTGAAAAGGTCCCAATTTCCTTTTTGCCCTCGGTAAATATCTGGTCTAAATTCTATTCAAATTCTTGAACCTAATTTTTTTGCATTTGGATAATCCAAAAATGGACTTAAAAATTATATTTTGTTAATTTATTTTTTATACAATATTATTGGTCCCATTTGGGATTTATTAAAATAATAATTTAAAGTTCTAAAAAATCACGACTATGAGAGATAGCTACAAATTTCTAGTTATTAAATACATAAATCTAGGGAGTTTACTCTTTTTGGCTTCGCTATTTTCTCTTTCAGCAAAACTTAGACTGGAAGAAATGAAACTTTGCATCCAGCATGATATCACTTCCTTCCTGATCTTTCTCGGTTCCTTTCAGGGGCTTTATTTGAATCGATTCTCAAAAAAATATAAAGTCATTTCAGTTAAAGTAGTAAGGCTCGAGTATCAATGTCTCAGGAATTACAAGGTCAAATCATGGCAAGTAGATTCTATTTATAAGTATACCCAACCAAAGAGTTGATTTTTAGGACTTTTGATAGTATGAAAGACATATGCTGCATTTACTCTAATTCAATTTATCAGGAATGATTTCAGCAATTTTGATTTTTGTTTTTGGGGGTATTCTTTTCCCTTATTTGATCCGAGGGCGGGTCATAAAGGTGAATATTTCTGCTATTTCCCAAGGCATATTTTCAAGTCATGAACATAATTGTCAACTATTTTCAATATTACATCTTTTCAGAAAAGGGGTAGTAGGGTTTTGGTTTTTTGGGGGGGTGATTTTTTTGGGTGTGGGGGAGGTGAAGGGACAGTGTGCTATAAATGTACCAGCCTTTACATCCACAGGATCTCATTCCTGGACAGTTCCATCTGGTGTTACTTCAATTACAGTTGATGTTTGGGGTGCAGGAGGTGGTGGCAGTAGAAGGTCTGGTTCGAATGGCGCAAGTGGTGGTGGTGGTGGTGGTGCCTTCTCGAGAAGCATACTAGCTGTAACTCCAGGTTCTGTTTTAACCGTTTACGTAGGGAACGGCGGTGCAAGTAGCACTAACGGACAAGCCTCTTGGATTTCAACTACCACCTTGATAGCTAATGCGATTGTCCTTGCTGAAGGTGGACAATCTCCAGGAGATAATAGTAACACAGGTGATAGAGGTGGAAGGGCATCAAATGGAATTTTTAATAATTTAGGATTTAACGGTGGTGATGGAGCGGATAGGGCAGCAACTAATAGAGGTGGTGGTGGTGGCGGCGCTGCTGGCCCCACAGGAAATGGAGGGAATGCATCAGGAAGGAATGGTGGTAATGGGAATGAAGATGGTGGAAATGGAGGACCTGCCAATGACAATAATAATACAAACGGAAATCCAGGCCTAGTAATAGGGGGTGGCGGTAGTGGCGCTGCTAGAAATTCAGGTAATAGGGCTGGCGGTGCTGGTGCTCGAGGAGAGATTAGGATCACTTACACACTACCTAATCCTACCGCAGGTGCCATTGCAACAGCTCAAACAATTTGCAGTGGTGGAAACCCCGCAGCTTTTACAAGTACCACAGCAGGGACAGGAACTGGAACCCTTACTTATAGATGGGAAAGTGCTGTTAGTCCATTCTCCAGCTGGTCTACCATAGGTGGAGCAACTTCAGCTACCTATGATCCTCCAGCTGGTTTAACGGTTTCCACCCAATACAGAAGAATAACAATAGCTACATTTTCCGGAGTTACTTGTGAATCACAGCCCACCGCATCCATACAAGTTACTGTACAAAGTGTACCAACTGCTGGAACTATCGCAGGAGCTCAAACGATTTGCAACGGTGGAGACCCGGTAGCATTCACTAGTTCAACCGCAGGAACAGGGTCAGGAACAATCTCATATCGTTGGGAAAGTGCAGTAAGTCCGTTCAGCACTTGGTCTTCAATTGCGGGAGCCGCTTCCGCTACCTATGACGCTCCATCCGGATTGACGATAACTACTCAATTTAGAAGAGTAACAGTATCCACATTAAATGGAGTGGCATGCGAATCATCAACGACCCCACCAATACAAGTAACCGTCTCACCCAACAAATCTGCCTCCTCACCAACCACCACCTCAGTTTGTGCAGTTACTGGTAACACTAATATTTCACACACCACAGAGGGTGTAACAGGTATAGGTACTGCCACAGGCCTTCCTACGGGAATTACTCCTTCATTTGCAGGTGGTATTATCACGATTTCCGGAAATCCCACCCAGTTGGGTACGTTTAATTATTCCATTCCCCTAATTGGAACCTGCGGCCCCGACGCTTTTGCGACAGGTACTATCACCGTTACAAATTGTGCCTGTGAGGAGATATTTACGAGCAATGGCACCTTTACCATTCCAAATGGCGTCAGCCAGATTGTTGTAGAGGCCTGGGGTGGTGGCGGAGCTGGTGGTGGCAGCGCAAATAATTCGGCAGTTCGAAAAGGTGGAGGTGGTGGTGGTGGTGCATACTCAACCAATCCATTTGATGTTTCGCCTAACCAAGTGCTAACAATTACTGTTGGGGTGGGCGGTAACGGAGCTAGCAATGCTAATGGGGGCAATGGAGGGTTCTCGGAAGTTGTCCGATTAGGGACCACTCTTGTGCGGGCAAATGGTGGGAATGGAGGAATTGCTAATGGAAATGGCGGAACTGGTGGAAATGGCGGGATTGGGGCTATAATCGCAGGTGGAAATGGTGGAAATGGTGGAAATGGAAGTGGCACTAGTGGTAGTGGTGGAAATGGTGGAAATGGAGGGCCTGGAGGGCCTGGACGAACTGATAGCGATGGAAGTGGAAACGGATATATTGGAACTGTTATTGGCGGGGGAGGCAGTGGCTCTCGAACGCAAAACAGTACAGGAATCGGAGGAAATGGTGCCAGAGGTGAAATAAGGATCTCCTTTACTCTCACTGCTGGTGTAGTGAGTGGCCCACAGGCAGTCTGTCTTGGAGGCACAACTGCCTTTTCCTCCACCATGGCTGGCGGTACTTGGTCTTCAAGCAATGAAGCTGTTGCCACTGTCAACCCAACCACTGGAGTCGTCACAGGGCTGAGTATTGGCATTGCCTCAATAAGATATACACTTGTCGGAAGTTGCGCTATTGCTACCTCCACCAGAACGGTATTTGTTAACCAACCTATAAATCCCGGGGTATTGAATGGTATCCAGGAGATATGTATAGGAGGAACTTCCCAATTTTCTTCAACCACAACAAATGGTACTTGGTCCTCAAGCAATTCAGCCGTCGCTTCTGTAAATAGCACAGGATTCGTGACCGGAATTACGGCAGGAACGGCAACCATCAGCTACACGCTTCCAACAAGCGGAGGCTGCCCACCTATAGCCGCTACCCGTACAATCACTGTCACCGCACCGCCAAGTGCAGGCACATTGACAGGCAATCAGGCAGTGTGCGTAGCAGGCACAACTACGTTCTCATCTACCAGCCCTGGAGGTATATGGGTATCTAGTAATCCAGCAATTGCCACTGTGAACCTTACTACGGGGCTTGTTGCTGGAGTGGCTCCAGGCACTGCAGCCCTGACTTATACCGTAGCGGGTACAGGTGGCTGTCCGGATGCCTCTGCCACTCGAAATATCACTATCACAGCAGCTCCAATTTCAGGAACATTAAGTGGTTCAGTTGAATTGTGTGTTGGAGATGAGGCCACTTTCTCATCGACTATGGCTGGTGGAGCTTGGTCTTCGAGCAATAATGCCGTAGCTACAGTCAATAACTCAACAGGCCAAGTTATTGCGGTTTCAGCGGGTACAGCTACAATTACCTATACAATGACTGGTACGGGTGGCTGTGCCGACGCAACGGCAACTCGAAATGTCACAGTTTATCCACTGCCAAGTCCTTCATTTACAGTTGAACCACTTGCAGACGTTTGTATAGGAGCTCCAGTCACTTACACTACCCAAAATAATCAATTTGACTATGATTGGAATATTCAAGGAATAGCCGGAACAGATTATACTATTACATCAGGGGGCATCGGTACTATCAACCACACTGTTTCGCTTATTTGGTTAACACCCGGAACAAAAAATGTGTCAGTAAATTATTCAAATGCTAACGGTTGTAGTGTAGAAAATTCCATCAGTAATTCCATAACTATCAACCCGCTTCCTAATCCAACTTTCACCTCTTCACCTTCCAATCCAATCTGTATCGGGGATGAAATCACCTACACCACTCAGGCAGGTCAATCTTTATATATCTGGACTGTTTCGGGTACAGAAGGAACAGATTTCACTATCAAAGCTGGAGGTATTGGCACAAACAGTAATACAGTCACCATAGATTGGCTAACAAGTGGTTCCAAAACCGTAACCATTAATTATCAGAATTCCACTACTTGTTCAGGCGTTAACCCCGCCTCCAATACAATCGATCTGGATTCCCTACCCATTCCGACTTTTACCACAGAACCATCCAATCCCTCCTGTATAGGGGATGAAGTCACTTACACCACAGAAGGAGGCCAGTCTAACTACCTCTGGATAGTTTCCGGCACTGAAGGAACCGATTATAACATCACAGCCGGAGGTTTAGGTACTTCGAATAATACAGTTACTATAAAATGGTTAACTGATGGCTCCAAAACTGTAACCGTCAATTATCAGGATGTAAATGGTTGTCCAGGAGTCAACCCAGCTTCCAATACAATTGACTTGGATCCTCTGCCTGTTCCTTCTTTCACTACCCAACCTTCAAATCCAGTCTGTATCGGAGATGAAGTCACTTACACTACTCAAGATGGGCAATCCAACTACATCTGGACAGTCTCCGGAACTGTTGGGGCCGATTACAACATCACCAACGGAGGTATTGGAACTACAAGCAATACCGTCACAATCGAATGGTTAACCAATGGATCAAAAACTGTAACTGTCAATTATCAGGATACTAATGGTTGTTCTGTAGTGAACCAGGCTACCAATACAATTGAGATTAGCATTTATACATCAATTGATATCCAACCAAATCCAAATGATGATTTGGAATGTTTTGGAGATGGTTTTGACCCTATTTCAGTCTCGGCGACCGGATCTAATCTTTCATACCAATGGTATAAAAAAACCGATAACTCTGATCCAACAACCAATCCAGGAACTCCTGTTACCGGTGCGACATTAGCTTCCTTTACCCCACCATCAACTCCAGAAGGAACTGCTTATTATTATGTTATAGTTTCGGGAAATTGCGGTGAAGAAATCTCAGACCTTTCAGGGGAGTACATTGTGGATCCTGCCGGAACCTTAATCACGGTTCACCCTGATGTATTTGATGAAACAATCTGTTTTGGAGGGTCTTTTTCACCGCTTGAAGTATTCGCTTTAGGCGATGGAGGGAGTATGGTAACCTATCAATGGTATCAAAATGATTCGCCTAACAACATTGGTGGAATTTTGCTCGCTGGACAGGTGTTGGCCAATTTCACTCCTCACTCAGATGCATCTGTTGCTGATGGTTTACCGAGATATTATTACGCCACTGCATCGAGCAGCTGTGGAACTGTTCCATCAGAAATATCAGGTGCCTTTATAGTCAATCCACTAACAGCAATAGAAAATGTTAGCTTGGCTGGGACTACTATTTGCGAAAATGACGGACCGTTTACACCGATCTCTGTGATAGCCTCAGGAATCGGCACTCTATCCTATCAATGGTATAGCAATACTACAGGGGTCATCAATACTGCTGTAGATACACAAGTAGGAACCAATTCAAATTCCTTTACACCACCTTCCAATGTTGCTGATGGAAATCCAAGATATTATTATGTGCTGGTTTCAAGTACGAATGGATGCGGACCGGATGTCATTTCTACCCTATCAGGAACATTTGTAGTAAATCCAAACAATACAGTAAGCGGCCCCTCCTCCACTCCGACTGAGTGTATAAATAGTGCCATTCCTTCAATCACCCACACTACTACAAATGCCACTGGAATCGGAGCTCCAACTGGCTTACCAACCGGAGTGACTGCTATTTGGGATGCTGATGTTATCACAATTACAGGAACTCCAACTCAATCAGGCAACTTTAATTACTCCATTCCACTGACTGGCGGTTGTGGAGATGAAGCTGCAACAGGAACCATCACCGTCACTCCAAATATGACCGCGACCTCTACCCAAGCTGATGGAACAACTTGCATCAATCAGTCGCTTTCTGCTATTACGCATAGCACAACCCTTACTACTGGGATCGGTGCTCCTACCGGACTTCCTGCTGGTGTGACGGCTGCTTGGGCTTCCAATGTCATTACCATTTCGGGAACGCCTAGTGTTTCGGGAACCTTCAACTATTCCATTCCGCTCAACGGAGGTTGCGGAACTGTAGCGGCAACAGGATCAATCACTGTTACTCCTGATATGACGGTCAATTCCTCCCAAACAGATGGAATTACTTGCATTAATGAGCCATTAGCAGCTATTGTGCATACCTCAACCCTTGCGACTGGAATTGGGACACCGACCGGACTTCCCTCAGGAGTAACTGCCAGCTGGAATACAAATGTGATTACTATCTCAGGAACTCCAGACGTTTCGGGTTCTTTCGCCTACTCAATACCGTTGACCGGTGGATGTGGAACTGTGGTGGCTACCGGAACCATCACAGTCACGCCGAACATGACAGCGACTACCACGGACCCCGATAGAACGATATGTTTAAATGAGTCCTTATCCCCAATAACCTATAACACCTCATTCGTTACCGGTATAGGTTTACCAGTCGGATTGCCTGCCGGAGTAACGGCCACTTGGAACACTAACGTTATCACCATCACAGGAACACCAACTGGTACTGGTACTTTTAACTATTCCATACCACTTACAGGAGGTTGCGGAACAGAAGTAGCAACTGGGACCATAACGGTCAATCCAAGGCCTGAAATCACTAACATTATTGGAGCACCTATTTGTAGCGGAGACAGCTTTACAGTCACTCCAGCCAATGGAACCAACGGATTAGTCCCAACAGGAACAACTTATATTTGGACTGTGGTAAATAATCCAAATATAACGGGAGAAACAGCTCAAGCAGTACCACTGGCAAATATTTCCCAAACTCTAATAAATACATCAAACACCAATCAAATAGTAACCTACACGGTAACGCCGACGACGATGGAAGGCTGCATAGGTAATACCTTCACGGTAGAAATCACTGTTAGTCCGATTCCCACTGTAAACCCTATTTCAAATCAACCGCCAGTCTGCAGTGGTTCATCCTCAAGTGCTGTCAATTTCTCGGGAAATTCGGTAGCGGGCGTGATTTATAATTGGACAAATAGTAATCCTACCATTGGATTGGCAGCTTCAGGTTCGGGAAATATTCCTCCGTTTACAACAACAAATACCGGGTCAAGTCCAATCACAGCAACAATTACAGTGACTCCTACCGCAAATGGTTGTTCTGGTCTTTCAGAATCGTTTACGATCACTGTCAATCCTACCCCAATCGTTACGATCCTTGCGGATTATTGTGCAGTCGCGGGAAGTGTAGAATTGGTAGCAAGTTCAAATGTGACTGGTACTACATGGCTATGGAATACCGGGCAAACCACCTCAAGTATTCTTGTAAATACCGCCGGATTATTTTCGGTTACGGCAACTTCTCCTAATGGATGTATTACTAGTTCGTCTTTCAGCGTAGCTGAGGAATTAGTAGTTGACGGGTCTTTTACTAATTTTAGCCCAGCAAGCCCTAGTTTCTTTACCGAATACACGCAAAATCAAAATTTCTATGTAAACGGAAATAATACAACTGGTCTATGGCCTGAGGGGTATTATGCAGTTAATGTAAATGCAAATGGAAGTACGACTACTACCCCTCAAGGCTACCATACAAATTTCCATGGTAGAGACCATACCAACAATTCCGTTGGACCAAGAAACTTCTTGATGGTCAATGGTGGAGCACTTATTGGAAGCCCGCTTAGACAGCCAATTATTTGGGAGCAGACAGTTACTGTCGAGCCCAATACGGAATATTATTTTTCTGCATGGGCTATGAATTTGAATCCGTCATCTCCGGCCAGACTTCAGTTTGAGATAAATGGAGTCTTGGTGGGCACCATACTAGATTTAAACAACGCTCCAAAGCCAACTAATGCTGCACAGGTAAGCTTAGATAACTGGAGGCAGTTTTACAGTGATCCAACCTGGAGCTCAGGTGATGCAACTACGGCTACAATTAGAATTGTTAACTTAAATACCGCCCTGGGAGGAAATGATTTTGGATTGGACGACATCTCCTTTGGTACTCTTTCTCCCTTTATTAAATTGACATCAGCAGTAGGTACTGATGATAGCCAAGTCGTCTGTGAAGATTCACCAATTATAGATATTGAATATAGAGTCGGCGGAGGATTAGCAGGTCCTGTTGTGGAGAACTTACCTCCAGGTATTACCAGTGTTTGGAATGGAGTGAATCTGCGATTTAGTGGTTCGCCAACCACGGCAGGGACATACAATTACACTATTTTCACAACCGGAGAGTGTTTACAAGTTAGGGCTTATGGAGTAATTGTGGTACGGGACACCCCAACTGAAGGAGTAATTGCAAGTGACCAAACCGTCTGTGCAGGGGAAGACCCAGCTGAAATTATAGGTGACATCTATACCCCACAGGAAACTGGGGCCACCATTTCTTACCGTTGGGAGTTAAATACCAACTTAGGAACCCCTAACTGGACGGCTGTTCCTGGTAATCCGTCAGGAGCCAATTACGATCCCACCATCTTGGGTGCCACTACACAATATAGAAGATTTACAATTTCTACTGTTGGAGGACTTTCCTGCGAATCCCCACCATCAAACCCTGTAACAATTACCATCCAAGTTATTCCTTCCACAGGCGCTATCGCCACAGACCAAACGATTTGTGAGGGAGGAGATCCCTCCGCTTTTACAAGTACAACAGATGGGATTGGATCTGGAACCATCACCTACCGTTGGGAGTATACCAATTCATCTAATCCAGGCTGGAATACGATTGCGGGTGCAACGGAAGCCACTTATGATTCTCCAGCACTGGTTGAAACAACCCAATTTAGAAGAGTCACTGTCTCAACTTTAAACGGTACAGCGTGTGAGTCTATACCATCAGCACCTGTACAGGTATCCGTTACCCCTACTAACACAGTAACTCCGGTCAATCCTGACCCCCCGCTTTGTCTCAATACGCCCACTGGGGTCATTATAATACATACTACGACAGGAGCATTTGGAATAGTACCACAAAGTCCAACTGTGAATTACAATCTTCCGAATGGGGTGACTCCAAGTTGGAATGCCGGAGTTCTTACTGTTTCCGGAACGCCGACTGAGTTCGGCGTATTCAATTATAACATTCCATTAAATGGAGGATGCGGCTCTATCAGTGCGACAGGTACCATTACCGTGGAAAATCCTACCTATCCTATCATTGCAATCAATGTGGTTAATCCTATTTTAGGAACTTCGCCTCCTTTCACTTCCACATTTACAGTGTATAGTAATCAATTGACAATTGGTAGCTACACAATCAATTATAGTATAGATGGAATCAATGGAGGACCTAATCAAACGATTTCAGTGAATGTCACTACACCGGGTCAATTTACCTTTACCTCATTACCTTACAGCAATGAAGGGACAACGATACTGACGATCAATTCCATTAAAAAGGATACAGAAAACTGTACTTATTATCCTCCAATAAATAATACCGCTCCTTATGGAATTTCCTGTAGTACAGAGTTCTGGAAAACTGAGGGAAATCGAGTTTTCGCAGTACCTGCAAATATCTTCCAAGTAAATATTCAGGTTTTCGGAGATGGATTAGGAGGAAATACAGCCTCTCAAACCATGAGCGTAATTCCGAGTGGTGCAATATTCGTTATTTTCGACGGAACCAATGTTTTTGCTACTGAAGCACCTCCATCTGTACCTATCGCAGATAGACTAGCACAAGCAATCGTGAGCACAACCGGTCCTAACGGTAGGATAGTGATCACTTATGACTGTACACCTCCTCCCCCATGTAATGGTACTGGAGATGTATTCCAATATACCGATTCAGAAGGATACACAGTAATCCGGGTGACAGGAGATTGTTCCTCATGGACTTGGACTGCACCTGATGGTTTGGATGAGTTTGAAGTGCTTGTGGTTGGTGGTGGTGGTGGTGGTGGCTATGGAGAAGCGGCCGGTGGTGGTGGTGGTGGCGCTGTTATTTATCAGCAGTTTACAGGAATTACTATGAATGGACTACCTGGTCTGCAAGGCGCTACCTTCACGGTGACTCCGGGAGGTTTCGGGCTTGGGGCAAGTTCAAGTGCTCAGAGAGGTGGGAATGGAGGCGATTCATTTTTCTCAGGACCTTTATTTGAAGATGCAGGAGGAAATACCTTTATCAACATCTCAGCCTTTGGAGGCGGAGGAGGTGGTTCTACTAATACTAATTCATCAATTCGGCAAGGTGCTCAGGGTGCTTCCGGTGGCGGTGGTGCAGCCTATGGTATGGATGAGTCTACCGGCGGCGATGGAACTAAGGGTAAAAATGGAGGAAATGGGATCGGAGAAACGTTCGGTTCGGCAGGTGCCGGAGGCGGTGGAGACTCAAGCTTAGGTGAAAACGGAAGCACTTTCGGAAGCGGAGCAATAATGAATGCCGGCTCGGGAGGAAGCGGAGAACTAAGGACTATTTCAGATAATGAAACCTATTATGGAGCAGGTGGTGGTGGTACAGCTTCTGGTGCAATAACCAATTATGCAGGGTATGGTGGAAGTCCATATACTGCTAATGGAAATCAGTTTTACGCAGGAGGAAATGGGAATAACTATGGTACAGGTTTACCGGCTACTACTTATGGATCTGGAGGAGGTGCCGGTAGATTGGGTGGAAGTGCGGGCTTCCAAGGAGTCATCTATATACGCTACCCTAACTTCCGAATCCTCCCAATAGAATATCTGTATTTTAATGCTAGCTACAATTCTCTAATGCGTTCGGGGGACTTGACTTGGGCGACAGCCAAGGAATGGGAGAATGACAGATTTGAAATTGAGCGCTCCATTAATTCTATCACAGATTGGGAAACGATAGGTGAATCGGCCGGGGCTGGCTTTTCAGACCAACCAAAAGAATATAAATACCAAGACATCAAACTACCACTTGCTGGTGGGAATATATTTTACCGATTGAAGCAATTTGACCTTATGGGGGAAACAACTTACAGTGAAACTAAGGCGATCAGAGTCGATCCAATGGCTGGAACTTCCTATTGGAGAGTGTACCCTAACCCGACTACCGGAGATCCGATCAATCTGGAATTGCTCAATACCAGTTCTTTCAATGATGAAAAAATCACTGTCAAAGTGATATCTGCTACAGGAATATTTGAAATCATTCAAAGTAAATCTGCTAAACACCTTAGTTTACAACTTTCCGATATCTTGAGAAGTAAGGCTGCTGGTATTTATACGATTGAGATAAGTTGGGCCAATTCCAAGGAATATCACAAGGTAATTTTGAGGAGGTAGACATTAAAAACTGAGCTTATATAATCATTCCAATTTGGAGCCTGCAACTTCAAATTGGGATTTTTTCTGGATTATCCTCGGTGAAAAATGATTTGGCTAAAGCCAGAAAGAATTTTTGTGATTACAAAACCAAATGCAAAATCTGAATTGAATATTTTGTTTTGCTTTTAACTTTTCTTTTTATTTTTCCAATCCAATCAAGTGATCTCTAATTATTACTAAATTATTTAATCTGAAAATTTATGAGTCAAAAGCCCACCCCAACCCAAAAACCCGAAGGTTCAAAATCCCAAATTTTTCTAGCCCGAGACTTTCTCCTTTTGATTGCATTTGTTGAGGGTGCTGCAGTAATGGCTATCGAACTAGGAGGTGCCAAAATCATTGCTCCTTATTACGGAACCTCCCTTTATGTATGGTCCTCAGTTTTGGCGGTAACTTTAGGTGGCCTTACTACTGGGTATTATGTCGGTGGTTGGGCTACTTCCAAATACGATCCTCAAAGGTTGTTGATGTTGGAACTAATTGTGGGTACGGCGCTAATTGCACTTATGCCGATTTTGGGGCTTTATGTAATTCCGTGGACAAGTGGTTTAGGCATAAGAACAGGATCGCTTATTTCCACCATGATCTACATGATGCCTCCCTTAATCTGCATGGGTATGGTGTCTCCCACCATTATCCAATTGTGTAACAGACAGGTAAAGGAAACCGGGCAAACAGCAGGAACTGTTTATGCCATATCTACCATCGGCGGGATTTTGATGACTTTACTGATGGGTTTCTACATGCTTTCCGAATTTGGAATCCGGGCTTCCCTTTATCTAGCAGCTCTGCCCTTGGGAATTATGGCCTTGCTTCTGGTACTCAAACTGGGTAAGCACAAACCTATCGCCCTTGGCATTTCTCTCTTCGTTGGCTTACTGATTTTTACGACAGGAGAAAATTTCAGAGACCCGTATATTCCTTTGAACTTTTTATACAAAAGCGAAGGCATTTTGGGTCAGCTGACCGTGCTTCAAAATCCAGATCCGGGAACTGGAAAAACCTTCCGCCATTTGTTTATCAACCATATCGCTCAAACTTGGGTTGACGAGGAATTTATTCCAATCTCAGAATGGGGTTATCCACACCGAATTGCTACCTATGCCAGTATCAAGCCTACAGGATCCAAAGCCTTGATGGTAGGCCTAGGTGGTGGTAGTGTGGCCATGGAATTTAAGCAATTGGGATTCAAGTTGGATATAGTGGAATTGGACGAAAGGGTACCATTTATCGCAGAAACTTTTTTTGGATTTGAACCTCAAGGCACTCGAATATTTATTGATGATGGCAGGCATTATTTCAACACTACCCAGGAAAAGTATGACCTGATCTTTGTTGATGTTCTCAACGGGGAGGTTCAGCCTCATCATATGTTTACTTTGGAAGCATTAGAAAAAGTAAAGGGCATTTTAAATCAAGATGGATTGCTAATCATCAATTTTCAAGGAAGTATTGCAGGTCCTTACGGAAAAGGAACAAGATCTATCTATAGAACTTTATGGGAATCCGGTTTTCAAACTTATTTTTTTAACGAGGGTAATGACGGAGACATTCACTTCATGGCATCACCCAGCCAAATAAATTTCAAAACAATTACTGAGGATAGGATTAATCCTTGTTGCAGATACATCCCTCACGAATATGATGACTTGGTCTCTGGGGAAAAAATTGACATCGTTGATGCTTTTGTGCTAAGGGATGATCGTCCAGTATTAGATTTGTTAAATACCTACAACAATGAGCAATGGCGAAAAACCGCAATTGGCGCTATTATTCAAAGGGAAAAAGACAACGGAATTCCATTTTTTAGGTAGGGCATTTTGGTTAAGCCAAAAAAATAAATGCAGATGAAGAATACTATGAATGGACTTCAATCAAAAATCTATTACGGCCTCAAATCACTACAATCTAAGTAGCTTCACTTTTCCTTCGATACCTATTAGGAACCAAAGTGACTAATTTTTTTTACTGTTTGAACCCTCCCAACGAATCCTACACCATAATTCGGGTTAAAGCTTACAAACCTCAATGAGCGGGAAGAAAAGATAAAAGTTCCCCAATTATATTTCAGAATATATCGTTCGGAGAGTAGAATATTTCTTTATAAGCTGAAATTCAACCATATATATAGAACTTTAAATTTTTTATTATTAATTTTGAAAGTCATAAATCCATTTTGGTTGACTATAAGGTATATATGAATTGAGCAGTACTTAACTGTCAAGCAATTCAAAAATTATTATCTATAGGAGATTTATCCAATTATTTATTGAAATAATCTTGAAGAATCAGATTATAAAAAGGAAGAATAATAATTTAATATGATGTAGGAAATAATTTGAAGTGCATTTTCTTGTGTTTCAAAACAATTTATGTGTACATTTATACCATAAAATAGATACATCTAACAAAGGTAATTTAGTAAGGGTAATGTCAAAAAAGGTTCAAATGATCGCCCCCTCTCAAAACCCATTTAAAACCTATCTATCCTGGTAGAAAAAAAACTTTTATGGATCTTAAAAACGTCCGCTTTAGAAATTCCTTCCAACCGATCCTATTCCTGGGATGGGTAATGGGATGGCTTTTTTCGGGGGAAGGCAGGGGAAATACAACGAAGAGAAGCTGGATTTTTAGCTTGCTTCTGGCATTTAGTCTTTTTTTCGGAATTCATTCTGCTTTCGGTCAGGCTGTGGGGGATTATAGGTCAAGGGCTAATGGGAATTGGGATGCTGTTGCCACCTGGCAAAGATGGGTTGGAGCACCTACTAATAACTGGGTTAATCTCATAGCTGGTGATCCATATCCGGGTCAAAATCCAGGAACTGGAACGGTACAGATTTTAAATGGACATACTGTTACCTTAAATGTTTCGCCGGCAAACAATATAGGTGCACTTGAAATAGGTGCAAATGGAACCAATGGTAGCGCTGCACTAAATTTTGATGTAAATACACGAATACTAACAGTATCTGGAAAAATAAATATAAACGGAAACAACAATAATAATATTAAACAAATTAATGTTGGAAATGGAACACTTAATGCCCTAGGTGATCTACAACTAGGTACAGGTTCAACTGGTAATGGTGGAAATAATGATAGACGCAGTCATTTACTGATAAGCACAGGTACTGTAAACATTGGTGGTGACTTAATCTACACGACAGTGGGGGGTGGAGGAACAAACAACGGGGGAGTATCAGTAATTTTTTCTGGTTCGGGAACAATGAACCTCAAGGGCGCACTTAGATTTTCCAATAATTCAAATGGAACCCTTACCCCTTCTACGGGAACAGTCAATTTTGAGGGATCAATAGCACAAACAATTCCCATTGGGGTAGCAGCTGTTACCTATAACAATCTCCAAATCAACAACACTTCAGCCCCGGGCGCCACCCTAAGTGCAGCCATCACAGCTTCAAATGTCACTGGAAACATTTCCGTTGGGAATTTAACTTCAGGTTCAATTTTTAATACTGGCAATTTTAACATTGCGAATAGTACTGGTGGGAGGTCAATTACCGTTTCCCAAAACTCCACAATGAATATCGGCACTAGTACAGTTGCTCTTGGAACTTTAACACTAGAATCCGGAAACATTAGCGGCACATCAGGAACCATATCAGGAAACAGCTATGCGGTTCAAAACGGAAGCATTAGTGCTATTTTAGCGGGTACAGGATCATTAACTAAAACTACATCCGGTACAGTAACTTTATCCGGAACAAATACCTACACCGGAACCACAAGCATAACAGCAGGTATACTTCAACTTGGAGCTTCCGGAGTTTTGCCTAATTCTTCGCCTGTTTCTTTGGGAGGAGGTACACTTAGCACCGGGGCATCAACAGGCTTTTCAGAAGCTGCAGGAACTTTAGCTTTGACGGCAAATTCAACCATCAGTCTTGGAACTGGTAGCCACAATTTAAATTTCGCAGCAAGTAATGCAGTAGCTTGGACTGCGGGTACTAATTTGACTATCACCGGATGGACGGGAACTGCCGGTGCAACGGGAACTGCGGGGAAGATTTTTGTGGGTTCAACAGGAACGGGATTGACAGCAGGCCAACTTGGACAAATCACCTTTCAAGGCTATACGCAAGGTGCAAGCATTTTAGCAAGTGGTGAGGTTGTACCTAGCCCAGCAGCCCCGTTTATTACAAGCGGTTCCACCGCAAACTCAACTTATGGAAGCGGAAATACTTACACCATAACCGCATTAAATGCACCTGCTAGTTTTTCTGCAAGTGGCTTACCAACAGGGATGAGTATCGATACTTCCACAGGAGTTATCACCATTGGGCCAACTACAGCCGCAGGTGTTTATACCATAACTATTTCTGCCACAAATAGCAACGGGACCACTAATGCAACCTTAACTTATACAGTTAATAAGGCAATTCTAACAATAACAGCAGATAATCAAACCGTGTGTTTTGGAACACCTGTTGCAACTGTCACCGGTGCAGGCACATATACTCCCTCAGGATTTGTAAATTCTGAAACAGCATCTGTTATTTCCGGATCTGCTACCTACACTACCACCTACACTGCTGCAACCGCAGCCGGTACTGCTGGGGTTACCATCACTCCCGTGGTATCGGGTTTAACCGCAACAAACTACACGTTTACGCCTGCAGCAGGAGTTGTAACCATTCTCCCTAATCCGGTAATTACAAACATAACCACCGAAAGTTGCAGTGCTTCTGGTTTTTCGGTTACTCCTGTCAACGGTACCAATGGGGTTGTTCCCTCTGGTACCACCTATTCTTGGTCTGCTCCGGATGTGACAGGGGGAATGACGGGAGGTGCTTCTGGTAGTGGCGCAAGTAGCATAACAGGAAACTTAAACAACCCAACTGATTCCCCACAAACTGCTACTTACACCGTAACACCCGTTTCAGGAAGCTGTACTGGTGCTCCTTTTGAAGTGGTTGTTACGGTAAATCCAATACCGGCTGTGACTATTATGAGCACATCGATATGTGGATCCTCAGGATTCTCCCTCACACCTGTAAATGGCATAAATGGTTTGGTACCTGTTGGAACGACCTATTCTTGGCCTGCGCCTGTTGTCACAGGAGGAATGACAGGTGGGGTTTTAGGAAGCGGAGCGGTAAACATATCAGGTAATTTAACCAATCCTACGAATTCCACACAAACAGCTACATATACCGTAACACCAACATTTGGAACTTGTGCCGGGGCGACTTTTACAGTGACCGTAACTGTCGATCCCAACTCTGCAATCACCAACATGACCAATGAGGTATGTACAGGTAGTACTTTTACAAGTACCCCGACAGATGGAGTGAATGGAATTGTTCCTACCGGAACTACCTATTCTTGGAATGCCCCAACAGTAACAGGTGGAATAACCGGAGGTGCAGCAGGGAGCGGTGCAAACATTAGCGGTACTTTGGTCAATCCAACAAATTCCCCTCAAACAGCAACCTACACAGTTACACCTCAATTGGGTGGTTGTACAGGCGCTACTTTTACAGTTGTTGTGACAGTCAATCCAACACCAATAATTAATACTATAAATACCGCAGTCTGCAGTACGTTGGGATTTTCAGTTGCTCCGGTTAACGGCACCAATGGCTTAGTCCCGGCTGGAACTACCTATACCTGGACTTCACCTAGTGTAACAGGAGGAATAACAGGAGGTGCTGGTGGTAGCGGAGCAAATAACATTTCAGGCACTTTAATTAATCCTACCAATACCCCTCAAACAGCCACTTATACGGTCACACCTACCTTTGGAACTTGTACAGGAGCAACTTTCGATGTTGTAGTAACTGTAAATCCTAATTCATCCATTACAAATATGACCAACACAGTTTGTAGTGGAGAAACATTTACCTCAACCCCGATTGATGGAACCAATGGATTCGTTCTTCCCGGCACAACCTATTCTTGGTCTGCTCCAATAGTAACAGGTGGATTGACGGGAGGAGCAGCAGGAAGTGGAGCAAGCAGCATAACGGGAACTTTAAACAATCCGACTGATTTCAGCCACACAGCGACCTACACGGTAACTCCGACGATTGGAGGATGTAATGGAGTCCCATTTACAGTTGTTGTAGCGGTAACTCCATTAATGACCGCCTCCACTCCCTCTTCTACTCCAACCGTTTGCATCAATAATGTGATTCCAACCATTACCCATACCACCACCTTAGCCACTGGTATTGCAAATGAAGGTGTTGCAGGAGCAAATGGGCTGCCTGCGGGAGTCTCAGCCACTTTAGTTGGGAATGAAATCAGAATTACAGGAACTGCTACTTCATCAGGAACTTTTAATTATAGTATTCCCCTGACGGGTGGTTGTGGCACGGTAGCGGCTACGGGTACCATTGAAGTCAGTCCAGTGTATGCCTTAACTTCGGTAAGGTCTGTAGCACCTTCAGCTGTAGGAGGGACTGCCTCCATCACCCTCAGAGGTGATGTAGCCTCACTTCCAACTGGCACCTATACTGTTAATTATACCCTCTCCGGAGGTGTAAATACTACAACTAGCACCACTGTAAGCATAGTAAATGGTGTAGGCACTTTCCCTACCGTTCTAATAACCAGCGTTGATTTAACAAATATTGTAATCAATAGTCTAAGGAGATCAACTGATACTTGTGCTGCAACTACCATCACAGCAAATAATACCTCATTCTTCGGAATCTGTAGTACAATTTTCAATTCCGATGGGACCTTCTATGTACCCGATGGAGTTTTTGAAGTTACCATCCGAGTCTGGGGCGGAGGCGGTGCAGGTGGTTCCCAATTCAATAAAAAAGGAGGTAGTGGTGGTGGAGGCGGTGGGGCCTTTTCACAACGAACGATTTCTACTTTTCCTGGTGATGTTTTAGGAGTAATTGTCGGAAAAGGTGGAATAGCAGGTAATACTCCTACCAACGGGGGTATATCTTATATAACCCGAAACTCCAGTCAACCTGTCAACACCCAAATTTCGACGTCCTTAGTTCTTGCAAATGGGGGAATTTCCGCTCCTACTAATATGACCTCGGGTGCAGCAGGAGGAGCTTTGTTAACAGCACCTGAAATAGCCGACCGACCTGGGATAATTAGCCGTTCAGGGGGAAATGGAAGCGCTACAGTAAACGACAAAAATTCTGGAGGAGGAGGCTCATCTGGAGGAAATGCAAATGGTACCAATGCAGCGGGAAATGCCGGAGCTATTGCTCCAGCAGGAGGTGCTAATGGAGGCGATGGGGCTGTAGAAGGTAAAAAAGCCTCTGATGCAGGTGAAGCGGGCACCTCACCTGGTGGAGGTGGCGGAGGTGGCCTTGGTACAAAAGACAGTGGTCTTTCATCTGGTGGTGATGGAGGTGATGGTCAGGTAATTATCACCTTTAGCTGTCCTCCTTACGTTCCTAATTTGCCTTGTGCCACTGTTATTGAGAATGGAACCTCATCAGAACGGGTGATTATTCAGTTTAATGAGGATTGCGAATGGGTCGTTCCTCCTGATATTACAGAATTTGATATGTTAGTGCTTGGCGGCGGCGGTGGCGGTGGCGTTCGCTCCGGTGGAGGTGGTGGTGCCGGTGGTTTGATCCATGCCCGGGTAGCTAATCTTGGTACCGCAGGTGTTTCAGCTGGAAGTACATTTACCGTTAAAGTTGGAAATGGGGGAGCAGGTTCCACTAGCCAAAACCTCCGAGGTGTCCAGGGCAATTCATCCAGTATTGAATTCGGTACCTTTAACGCCTCTGCGGGAGGTGGAGGGGGTGGAGGATCTGATGCTGACGGCAACCAACCACAACGCTCAGGAAGTGCAGGACTTCCCAATTCAGTGACATTACCCGCTGGCTTTACTCTCGTTTCTTCAAGAAACTTTGGTGGATCAGGAGGTGGTGAAGGGCACGAAGATAAAAATAACGCTTCTGCAGCAGGTGGAGGCGTAGGAGGCGGAACTTCTGGAGGAGATGGGGGAGATCATGCAGGAGGAGGTGGTGGTGGTGCTATCGGGGCCGGAGGAAATTCACCAGATAATAATTCCTTAGGTGGAACTGGTGGTGGTGGCCTTCAAACACCTGAATTTGGAGCTCGATTTTATGCAGCAGGTGGTGGGGGTGGTTCTCAAAACAGCCCAGCAGGTGCCGGTGGAAGCAGTGGTGCAGGTGGTATCGGTGGGCTCGATGGAGATGGCCAAATAGGTCAAACTCCAGGCTCCGGAGGCGGGGGATCAGGTCATGATTCTAAATTTAGAGGCGGAACAGGCGCTAAAGGCGCAGTAATTATCTCTTATCCTATTGCCAGAATCCTTCCTGTAGAATTCCTTCGCTTTGAAGCTTCCTGTGATAAAGTTGAACGAATAGGTGAGCTGAACTGGACTACAGCCAAAGAATGGGAAAACTCCCACTTTGAGATCGAGCGTTCCGTGCATGACGTGAAATCCTGGACTAAAATTGGAGAAGTGGCTGGTAAAGGCTATTCGGATGCTCCTTCTGACTACAGCTTTAATGACACGCAACTACCTCTATCGGGTGGATTTGTGTACTACCGACTGAAGCAGGTGGATATGAGTGGAAAATACTCCTACAGTGTGACACGTTCCATTTTAGTGGACCCATTAGCAGGCACTACTTACTGGAGAGTCTTCCCTAACCCCAACACTGGCGATCCGATCAACCTAGAAATGCTGGATAAACAAGCTTATAATGATGAAAAAGTCACAGTTAGGATAATTTCTGCAACAGGAGTTTTTGATGTGATTGAAGGGAATTCCCCAAATCAACTAAGCACAAAGCTTTCTGAAGTTTTAAAAGGAAAAGCAAGCGGTTTATACACTATTGAGATCAGCTGGGCTACTTTCAAGGAGTATCATAAGGTGATATTGAAGAGGTAGAAATTTGTATTTAACCATAAAAGTCATCCCAATTTGGAGTCCAGTTGCTACAAGTTGGGATGATTTTTTTTGGAATCTCCTTAGTAAAAAATGATTTGCCTAAAGCCACAAAGAATTTTTGTGAATAAATAAACTACCACCTGAAGCAGGTAGAAATTGAGGACCGTAACCTGATTAAAAATCCTACCACAGAGAAATAAGTTTATTTAAAAATTCCCCTTACCCTATTTTCAAAAAGAGGAAGTTAGTCCTGAAAGCATCAAAGTTTATAAAATATTCTTGGGCAAATAAAGGTGTCCTTTTGGTGATTTTCACCTCTGCGAACTTTGCTCTTCTTATGTGGTAATCCAAAACAGAAAACCTCAACAATACTTTATTTAATACCTCATAGAAACATAGACTATAACCTTTCAGGAATATTATACTATGTGTCTATATGTTATGTGGTGAAAAACTGTCTATTTTCTCAATGTCTGTGGTGAAATTTCTTTGCGTTCCTCTGCGAATTTTGCGGCAAAAAAAAATTATTCACCGCAAAGGCGCAAAAACCGCAGAGATTAAAGAATTGCTTGACAGAACAGTCAAAAAAATCCTTATTGGAAGGGGTGACTACTTCAAATAACGGTCAAAAGCGAAGCGTAGAGCCTCAGTGAACTTGATAAAGGCCAATTGAGTCGAAAAGGTAAAAGTCCAATTAAAGGCATGATCCTTAAATCCATTTTCTCAGCGTGCCCTGCCTACCGGCAGGCAGGTCTGTGGTAAAAAACTTTGTTGTCCTAGGCATCCGTGGTGAACAAAACCCTATTCATCCTCCCTACCCTTTGGTACAGCAGCCTTTCCAAACCCAAGAGTCCCTCTCAAACCGCTAAGCGTTGCTCTCCACCAAGCACTGAAAACAGATCGGCTTTTATCTCGCTCGTCGTAAATCCTCCGCGAGACCACTGTGGAAGACAGCTTTCTGGGATTATTGTTTCTTGCCAAAAAATTAGCTCCAAAAGTGTACAACCTCAATCTTCCCAAGCCTTGTCCTAAGGTCATTGAATCAAGAAACTGAATTTTCAGATCGGTATAGGCAAATTTCATATCCCCAATCGCATCGTCCTCTGTTAAAGTAAATTGCCAATCTCCATTGCTCACTGTTCCATCCAAGGCTTTTACAAAAAGAGTTTTAGACAGGAAATCATTCACTTCACTGAATGCAAAGCTGCCCATTTTCACTTCTACGTCCATTGGATATTTCTCTTTGAAATACAACATCGCATTCAGATTTAACTTGGAAGTATCCATAAGATAGGCCTCCATTCCAATCCTCAGACGATCCACAGGATAATTTTGCCCCGTCTTTCTTAAGTAAAAAGGAGCCATATCCGCATTGATTCTATGGAAAGAAATCATCCCCGGCATCATCCCTTTTTCTGCAAATTCATAATACCTTACTAGCCCATCACGAATCCTGAGAGAAATCAAATCTGATTCAATTCCTGCCGTTTCCATCAAAAGTTGAGGCATAGGTTTCCGCCCTGCACTGTCAAAGGGATATCTTTTATCTCTCATAAGATCGACGATGGGACGATCAATTATCAGTTCTTGTGCCTTAATCGAATTGGACTCCAAGTAACTTTGCAAGTCTATATTCTTGAGCCGAATGGCATCCACACGCGCTGTGATGGCATCGGCTTGATAGGGTAGTTTTCGCAAAAGGGCATAATTTCCATCAACAGGCCGATAGTATATATCTGACAAGACCAGATTTTTATCCAGATAATCCACTCTTCCAACATCCACTTTGTAAAGACTATCGGGAGTGAAAATGGAATATTTTTCCAGACTAAATTTGGAATTTGCCTCCACCAATTTTTTCAAATCCAAGGTTTGATTTGGATTCAAGACATCAATGTTTACCCCTTCCACGTCAAGAGCAAGACCCTGAAAATCCAGTCTCGGAATCGGGCCTTTCCCTTTTTTATGAATCGTAAGTTCTCCATTTTCAAGGTGAAAATCTCCCAATAAAATAGATTGAATCAGTGCTGTGGAAGATTTCTCTCTGACTGAGGTATACTCTTTTTTGACTTTAACTGTATCCAAATACAAATTCACTTTTGGATTGATCATTCGAATCTCCCTCAAATCAAAAATCCCGGTTTCTTGAATTTCAGCAAGGCGGTTATTGGTCAAAATCAACTGATCAATTTTCGCATCAAGGACAGGATTTCCCGGCTTTCCAAACTGGTCTTTTGGAGTAAGGTAAAAATCAGAAAATGAAATTTCATCACGGTGCGTTCCAATATTCACTTCCGAAAATCCAAGCGTATGAACACTGTCAGGAAGCGCAAACTTAAAGTCACTCAAACTCAGGGTAAATTCCTTATACATATCCCCCACATTTTTTCTTGCGGTGAGGGCAGAATCAAGTTTGAAATCCTTAACCATCAGTTCAAACTCGGTTGTGATGGAATTCAAAACTGAATTATCCACTTGATAATTGATTGAAACCGTGGAATTTTTACTTTGGATCGTGTCGATTAGAACCTTGTCAAGCGTTCTTTTCTTGGTATTTATTAGGCGGTTTGAAGGTAGTTTGGAAGCCACTTTACGGTCGATACCAATTTCAATATTGCCTTGGTCGATTTCGAGTCTATCCAGGTCCAAAATATTATCAAAGAAAAACTCCTCGATATCCACTCCGCGAAAACTCACCCTGGGAAACTGCATTCCTAGCTGTATTCTTCCTGCTAGCTCATCATTAGGCGCCAATTCCAGATCTTTGATTTCTATTGATTTGGTCTTGGAGTTGTATTGCAGCTTGTCAGTGGAAACTTCGTATTTGCCACCTGCCAAGCTGAAAGAATAATTGTTGAAGACTAAGTCGATTTCATCCGAAAACATAGTCTTGTCCTCATGGATTACTGCCTCTTGATCAAGGATGAAATTTTTCAGGTTTAAGGTGAAATTATCCTCTTCAAATATGGAGCGCTTGTTTTCAACCAAACTTTGGTACTTTATCTGAGCATTATCCAAGCTTAAGGAATCAATTTGGATGATGCTGAAATATCCCAATAGCAGGTTTTTTACTTCATCGGTGGACTCGGGTGTCTCGATCGATCTTGCTTTTTCCCGATAATTGGAGATCGTAAATATGGGACCCGGCAGAAAAATCTGTCTTACAAACAGTTTTCCGTCATAAAGTGCGGATTTAACATCAATTCCCTCCGCTCGAAATACAGGGACAAAAAAATCAATCGCGGCAGTTTTACCATAGGCATCCAGAGCAGTTTGAATCTGAGCTTGATTTTCTGGGCGAATGGTGAAGTTAGTGACTTCAAGAAGTCGTCTCTTTGAATCAACGATCAACTTATCCGCTAAAATGGTGTGCAGGTTATCTCGTAGTTTCAACCTATACTGATCCAATGAAAGATAAATCTCACCAATTTTTAATTTCTCAATTAAAGGCAATTCCGGTGCTGCATATAACTCCACATCTTCCAACCTGAAGCTGAATTTCTCGAAACCTATATTATTACTTCGTTCTCCTCTTTCGTCTTTGAATTGGATCACTCCATCCTTAACTTCAAAATTTCTAATGTTGGCCTCACCCAGAAATTCTGCGATAATTTCCTCCAATTGCACCTGCTTTCCTTGAGTTTCGGATGATTGCAAAAGCTCGGAATATTCGACTTTGGGTTGATAAATAAGAATTTGGTCTGCGACTAAAATTGCATCATTGTATAATCTTTTGAGATCAACGTCCTCAATTGAAAACTCCGTGAGATCCACCTTAAACAGTTTTTCAGGATTTTGATTGACCAGTAAATCTTTCCTTGGTTGAATACTTAAGTTTCTTACAATCAGTTCATTTTTAAAGCTGGAAACACTCACTTCCTTCCCTTGCAAAATATGGATCTGATCACCTAGATACACCCGGCTCCCTTTGATATCCATGGCTGCGTCTTTCCCATAAAAAAATTGATTTCCCCGCTTCAAGGAGTCCTGACCCAGATAGAATTGAACCATTTTAAAATCTAATTCATCCAATTCAATCCTGTTTTTCAGGGTATCATCCAACTCTGATTTGACAAATTTCCCCCTGTTGATAGACAATTCCTTGATCGTGACGGACTCCAAACTTCCTTTGATAAAATCATTTAAGTCTCCGGAGGCCGCACTATCGGATTCTACCCTTGGATTGCTCGCTACTTTGAAGTTTGGCTCATTGAGGATCATTTCGTCAATATTTAAGACAGAAGTCATGAATGCCTTATTGAGATCTACATTACCGACCCGCAAACGCTCCAATCCAACCTCATAGTAAGCCTTACTTTCTTGGGATTTGTCCGGAGTCAATAAAAACTTCTCGATATCAATCAGGTTGTCAAGCGAGGTGATAAAAACCCGATCAGCTTGAATCCTGTGTACACCATCAGGCAGTGGGAAAGTCACTTTATCCAATTCAAATTCAAATCCTTCGGCATTGAACGGGGTCGTCCATTCTTTTTGAGTAGTAAAATCCAGATTACGTACGATAAGGGAAGTGTTTTCAGCGCGCAGTGCATCCTGACTCAGGAAATTGAAAAAGAAAAAATTCGCATGGTCGATTTCTACTTCTTTGATGATTAAGCCTGTCAGGTTTATTTGGCGAACGGTTTTTTTGATTTCATCCTCCAGCACCTTTATAGGTGACACCCTTTCTCGGTTTATAGGAATTATTTCATCCTGATTATTCTCTTGGTCCTCCATACTTGGAGGCAGATCAAGAATTATATTCGGGTTATCAATGTAAATTTTTCCTATGGTGAAGTTCTTTTTCCTAAAGCTGTACCAAAGTCCAGTGAAGGCAACCTGATCCAATTTCATGTCAAAAAGAGCCTGACCTTCCTTTCTTGTATCAGGATTAATTGGTCTCATCACGATACCATCCATGAAAAATCCACGGCGCAGCAATGAAAGATTAATTCTATTGAAATCTATCTCATAGACATTCCCAGTAGCTTCATTGATTTTTCGTTGGGCGAATTTTGTAAGAAAAAGATTGGAACCGAAGTAAATAACAAATTCCAAGAACAGCAGGGAGAGTATCCCCAACATTCCCCACCGGATAATTTTCTTCCGAAAAGGACGGGTAGTATTTTTCTCCCTTTTCTCAGATTCCATAAAAGTTGGCTAGTATTTACAGCTGAAAAGATAAGACAAAAAACACCAAAAACACCAAAAGCAATGCGATGCATTGCTTTTGGAAAGAGCTGTAGGAGAAGGATTCGAACCTCCACGAGGCAGTTAGGCAGTAGTCCGGTTGAATTACGCTTTGTCCAGTCCCGATCCCGATAGCAATCGGGACAGGATCCTCACCCCCGAGACAGGAGGGCTTGTCTGCCAGTTTCAACATCCTACAAGATGTGGTGACAATTATTCTTCATTTAAGTTTTCTACCCTTTGGCAGAAATCATCATATCCCTCTGATAATCAAAAAGCTCTTTCGAGCTTTTCAATGTTTTGTAAAATAGGTTTGAGAAATATAATACCCAAAATTAGAAATACCATTGGTTTATTAAAATTTTGGCAAGTTTTATTTTATTTTTTTACAGTATTTTTAATAAAACATTGTTTTTATAGATTTTAATGAAATCAAACACGATGTAATCACCTTTTTATGATCAATTTGTTAATTGAATTCAAATTTTAAAAACTCGATAATATGCTTCGGATATTCTATTTTATTCAATATATTATTCGGAAATATACAATTCTATCAGTAGTAAATTTTAATTTGTTTCACCTCGACTTCTCACCATTGCGGGCAAGCTGCTCGGTGTCCGTTAGTTTTGTTTTAGAGGGAGGGGAGGAATATGCGGCTGCCCCCAATTTCCCGCCCCTCCCTCTAAATATCCAAAAATCCGGTGGCCGAGCGAAGTCGAGGCCGTTCTGACCTATAGGTTAAGAAGCGGATTATCAAAATATATTATTTGCTCTTTAAAAATTGGGCAATAAAAAAACCATGAAATAGAATTTCATGGTTTTAGTCAATTAACAATAAACCCAAAATAACCTGCTGTAGGAGAAGGATTCGAACCTCCACGGAGTAGTTAGGCAAAATTACGAGCTCGCTAATTGCTTTATTCTATGTTCTCCACCCCCGAGACAGGAGGGCTTGTCTGCCAATTTCAACATCCTACATTGTGATAGAGATCTTTTATCTCTTTTGATGAATCAAATATAGGGAGAGCTCCATCAATTTTGCAAATATTTCAAGATTTTATCTAAATTTTTACAGTTTATTTAATGAAATCGTTTGAAATATGATGATTCGTTAATTTCAAAGGTTTGGGAGGGTTTTATTTTAACGATTCGTTAACAAGATTCTAAATTATTGCTTATTTAATATGGTTTTTCCTCATTTATTAATTATTCAGTAACATAAACGATCATTTGTTGCCATATCAGAAATAAAATCAATCATATTTTACATAGTTCTCCCATTTTTCGAGGACAGATTTAAAATCTTCAGGGAGTGGAGCCTCATAATAAATCCGCTCTTTAGTAACAGGATGGACAAATCCAAGGCTCATGGCATGCAGTGCTTGCCTTGGCATCAATGAAAAACAATTGTCTATGAAGGATTTGTATTTCGAAAACTGAGTCCCCTTTCGAATTTTGTCACCTCCATACATCGCATCATTAAAAAGAGGATGTCCGATGGATTTCATATGAGCCCTGATCTGATGCGTCCGTCCTGTCTCCAGATTACACTGGACTAAAGTTACATATCGAAGTCTTTGCAAAACCTTCCAATGCGTGATCGCATGCTTACCCTGACTGCCATCAGAAAATACATCCATGACCTTTCGATCTTTGGCACTTCGACCCACATGCCCTACGATTGTTCCTGAATCCTCCGCGAGCTCTCCCCATACCAATGCTACATAAGTTCTGTCAATCGTATGATGGAAAAACTGCGCTGCCAATGGCGTCATGGCATCTTCTGATTTGGCAATCACTAAGAGACCCGAGGTGTCTTTGTCGATCCGATGCACCAATCCGGGCCTGCCCTCATTTCCTTTCATCTCTGGTAATTGTTGAAAATGGTAAACCAAGGCATTCGCCAAAGTGCCATTCCAATTGCCATGAGCCGGGTGAACGACCATACCGGGAGGCTTATTTACCAGAAGGAGGTATTTGTCTTCATAGATAATATCAAGCGGTATATCCTCTGGAATCACCTCTGTGTCCCGACGAGGCTTATCCATAAATACCTGAATATCGTCAAGCGGCTTGATTTTATAATTAGACTTTACAGGTTTGCCATTCACCAAAACTGTATCATTATCAATCGCTTGCTGAACCTTGTTTCGAGTGACAAAGGCAATTTTTTCAGTTAAAAACTTATCTATCCGTACTTGGGATTGGCCTTTGTCCACCACAATTCGATGGCGCTCAAACAATTCTAACTCGTCGTCTTCTAACTCTTCTTCGGGCTGTAGATTCATGTCGCAAAAATAGGAGGATGTAACTTAACTTTGGCAAAAGACTTCAAATGCTTCAATCTGAACCAATCCCGCTTCAAATCCTTTCTCATTCACTATTGAATGAAAGGCGAGTTCATGTGGCGGTTTTAAGACTGGATAAAATTCATCCGGTTGTTTCGGGTAACAAATTCTATAAGCTAAAATACAATCTCGAAGAAGCCAAAAGACTGGAAGAAAAGACACTCCTGACCTTTGGAGGCGCATTTTCCAATCATATCTATGCCACTGCTTCCGCTGCAAAATTGGCGGGATTCCAAAGTATCGGAATCATCAGAGCTGAAGACGCAGACAAAGGAAATCCGACTTTGGCACATGCTCAAACAATGGGAATGGAGCTTCACTTTATATCCAGAGAAAGCTATCGGCAAAAGAATTCTCCTGAGTTTTTGAAGAATTTGAAAGCTCAATTCGGGGACTTTTACCTGATTCCGGAGGGTGGAACCAATGAATTTGCCATCAAAGGCACTAAAGAAATTATGTCTGATTCTTATTCTGAATTCACCCATATCTGTGTTTCTATCGGAACAGGCGGCACATTTGCGGGTTTGGCAGCAAGTATTAAAAGCCATCAATCCTTGATTGGATTTTCCTCCTTGAAAGGGGAATTTATTCATGAAGAAATATCAAATCTTCTTGAAACAAATAAAATACAGACCAAAGCATCTCACGAAATACGAACTGAATATCATTTTGGGGGATATGGAAAACATAAAAAGGAACTGATCAACTTTATGGGTTGGTTTTACGAGGAATTTAAAATGCCTCTAGATCCGATCTATACAGGAAAAATGGTCTTTGGAACTTGGGATTTAATCGAAAAAAATCATTTTCCACCAAACTCAAAAGTACTGCTGATACACACGGGAGGCCTTCAGGGCAATACTGGATTTGCAGCTAAAACAGGAATTGATCTTCCTATTCTTTGAGCGTAAAATAATCGTCTGCTTCCTGAGGATGAATTTTCAGGACGTTAGCTGAGACCAAGCGAACCAAGGTTTTGGAAGCTAAAAAACGGGGAACTTTGGCAATCCGGGCAAATTCCTTGAGCGTGATTTTCCCACTTTCTGCCAAAGCTTTCATCAGAATCTCCTCCTTCCAGCCGTAGGTAAAAACTGTATCCTTTGGGATTCGGCCTTTTTTCAAGACTTCCCAAACTTCCTTGCTGGCTTGAATACTACGATCCTGAACTCGGATATAGGCTTGCTTGCGATCTTTTTCCTTCAAAAAATGAGGGCGATCCGGACTTTTGGGGATTTTGAATACAGCCACCCCTTTTTTCTCTGATAGTTTTATCGTAAAAACTTCAAACGCCAGATTCGGCAAAATCAAGTCCCGGATGGCTTTCTCCATTACAAAAATTTCTTCCTCAATAAAACGCTGACCACTGACAGTTCCATCATCATCCACACCGATTAGGAGATCTCCTCCCTCAGTATTTGCCAAGGCGATCACTTCCCTGACAATTTTCTCAGGAAAAGCTGCCTTTTTTTTGAATTCGATCTTGAGCCCCTCGCCTTTTGCAGCCAGAGCCTTCACTTCTTGAAGGGTCATAAGTTCGGATGATAAAGTAAAATGAATAGACGCTATTCTGCCACTAAACGAATTATCTCTTGAAATTCGGATGGAAGACCGAAGACGGGAGACCGAAGAGGGCCTAATATTAAAGTTTGAGCCCAATCCTTATTTTATTTTTTATCCAATGGGAGAGAAGCGGATATATAATTAAAATGAATACTAGTTTCCAAGTCCCCGGCCGAGTTCAGCCAATCGGGATTTTTGGGATTGCCACTCGTCTCTCAGTCGGGCAGCTTCCATGAAGTTTAGCTCCTTGGCAGCTTTCTCCATCTGCTTTTGAGTTTGCTGAATCAGTTTCTCCAGTTTGTCTTTGCTTAGGTATTGTACTACTGGATCCGCTGCGATTTGTGCCTCACCCGGCATAGGTTCGGCGTAGATTTTTGCATTTTTCTTGGAATCTGCCACCTTGGTTTGACCCATGATCTTATCTCTGGACTTGATCACGGTAGTTGGTGTGATGCCATGTTCAGCATTGTATTCGATCTGAATTACCCTTCTCCGTCTGGTTTCATCCATTGCCGATTGCATAGAGTCGGTGATTTTATCTGCATACATGATCACTCGACCCTCGGAGTTTCTTGCTGCACGTCCGATGGTCTGCACCAGCGAGCGTTCATTCCGAAGGAAACCTTCCTTATCTGCATCCAAAATTGCAACCAAGGAAACCTCGGGAAGGTCAAGTCCCTCTCTCAGCAAATTAACCCCGACCAAAACATCAAATACGCCTAATCTCAGTTCACGCAAAATTTCCACTCGATCTAGTGTTTTCACTTCAGAGTGAATGTACCGTGACTTTACACCAGCTCGCTCAAGGAATTTCTGGAGTTCTTCAGCCATTCTTTTGGTCAAGGTAGTCACCAAAACGCGTGCATCCGTTTTGATTGTCTGATCGATTTCCTCCAACAGATCATCAATCTGATTTTGGCTTGGCCTTACTTCAATCGTCGGATCCAAAAGCCCGGTTGGACGGATGATTTGCTCGACCACGATCCCCTCTGTCTGCGCAAGCTCGTAGTCTGCGGGTGTTGCTGATACATAGATTACTTGCCCTGTCATCCCCTCAAACTCTTCAAACTTCAGCGGTCTGTTGTCCAAAGCAGAAGGCAATCGAAATCCATAATCAACCAAGTTGACCTTTCGGGATCGATCTCCACCCCACATCGCACGAATTTGCGGTACAGTCACATGACTTTCGTCGATAACTAATAGATAGTCATCCGGAAAGTAATCCAACAAACAGAAAGGGCGAGTTCCCGGAAGTCTTCGATCAAAATATCGTGAGTAATTCTCTACACCTGAGCAATATCCTAATTCGCGAATCATCTCCAAATCAAACTCAGTTCGTTCCTGAATTCGCTTAGCTTCCATGAATTTTCCCTCTTTTTCGAAGAAATTCACCTGTGCCACCATGTCATCCTGGATTTCATGAACGGCTGTATTTATAGTGTCGCGTCCTGTCACAAAGAGATTGGCAGGGAAAATAGAGATGATCTTTTCGTCGGAAATTTTCTTTCCAGTATCAGGTTCTACACGCTGAATGGCCTCAATTTCATCCCCCCAGAAAAAAATACGATAGGCAAAATCCCCATATGCCACATGAATATCCACGGTATCCCCTTTGACTCGAAAGGTTCCGTGAGTGAGATCCTGCTGAGTTCTGCTATAAAGGATATCGACAAATTTGAATAACAGCTGATTTCTTGGAATCCGGTCACCCTCTTGGAGTCGGATTACATTTTTGCCAAACTCGGCAGGATTCCCAATACCATAAATGCAGGAAACCGATGCCACCACGATTACATCCCGTCTTCCTGTCAAAAGTGAAGAAGTCGCACTCAATCGGAGTTTTTCGATTTCCTGATTGATGCTCAGATCTTTTTCGATGTACGTTCCCGAACTTGGGATGAAGGCTTCCGGCTGGTAATAATCGTAGTAGGAGATGAAATATTCGACCGCATTTTCCGGAAAGAATTGTTTGAACTCCCCGTACAACTGCGCTGCCAGAGTTTTATTATGACTCAAGACCAAGGTTGGTCGTTGGGTCTGTTGGATAAGATTTGCGATGGTAAAAGTCTTCCCAGAACCAGTCACCCCAAGCAATACTTGTGCAGCATCACCTTCGTTCACGCCCTCCACCAATTGCTTGATGGCTTTGGGCTGATCGCCGGTGGGTTGATAGTCTGAGGTAAGTTTGAAATCCATAGCTTATTGCCAACACCAAAAAGAGGGAAAAAGGTTTTCGGAACGCTGAAATCAGGTGTTATTAATTTTACTTCTTATTTAGAAAACAGTTGTTCTAAAACTAGAAAGTTTCTCCCAGCCTTCTAAACATTTCTATTGTATTGCAAAATCTTATACCAAAAGCCTTGCATGGTTCAGGAATCTTTATTTTGTTTTTTTGATTTGGATTGCTTGTTTCATGGGTAACTACAATTCTACTTTCTTTATTGGACAGACAATAGGCTAGTAAAAATGCATCTGCTTCTTCAGCATCTAAAAATTCATTTAAAGCATTCTGCATATAGTGGTCATTTTTTGAAATGGCCCATGCTGATATTTCTCCGTAGGAGGCCATTATTTGTGAGGTGTCCTTAAAAAAGTCTTCAGGTAAATTATTCAAACACCACTCTTCTAGCGCATCATTTTTATCATAAAGCTCATTTTTGACTTTGTCAATACATATGATTCGGCCATTTACAGCCAAGTGCTTAACTTTATTCCAGAAACTAAAAGCAACATCCAAAGGATAACTCGCTCTGTGAGCTTGTATAAAAAAATTGCTATCTAGAACATAAATTTCCATTCCATTTAAAAGTGCTTTGAAAAAAAGTTTTGAAATGTATCACCTTTTAAGCTGGTGAGTTTGTAAGCATCACGATACAATAAATTACCGCTTTTTACAGCATTATTTACATGAGAAGCAAATGTCATACTCAATCGCTTTCTCGTAGTCGCATAAAAATCACCACCAGAACTTTGGTTATCTTTTTTTAGGAATTCTCTTTTGGAATAATCATTATAAAATGCAAAGAATTCTTTCTTACTCATCTTTCCTATGTCCAAAGCTCTTCTAGCAATAACAATTTCACTTACTTTAAAGAAACGAGAAGCATGACTAAAGCTTGGTTTCAGTCTCCATACTTTATTAAAAGCAATTTCAGGAACTAAAAATTCAGCAGCTACTTTGTCACATAGTTTTTCAATCGGGTCGTCCGCGGGCAGAAGTTTCCTAAAATCGAATCCAGCACTATGCCCTGTCCAAATATGAGCTAATTCGTGGGCTATAGTGAACATCTGTGCAGATTTCCAATCCGAATTATTGATAAACATGAAAGGAGCCATTTCATCAACTAAAACAAATCCTCGGCAATCATCGACTGGAATTATCCGATGCCCATTATTTTCTACAACCCCATTAAAAACTGTAATAATTCCTCTATCCTCGATATGAGATACTAAATGGTTTTGAGCTTCTTGCCAGGTTTTAAACCCACTTGCCCAAGTTTCAGGTAAATTTAAAGTCCTGCGTATGTCTCTAACAATTTCCTTAATGTCCGTTTTATTCTCAAATTTTCCGACAAAAGAAAGTGGTCTAAATTCATTTTCGATTAAGTAACTTTTTAGCCAATCTTGTCTTTGCTGCAACAACAAGATAGTATCGTAGACATTTATACTCACTTTTTGAGCCTTTTTGCCATTAGTCCTGAAAAAAGGGATCGGTAGGTTCTCTTTTGGCGGTTCTGACAAAAAAAAGTACCCAAATGGAAGGTGAACTTTTTTAGAAAATTCCTCTAGCTGTTTGACTGTTGGATTCTTTTCGCCTATTAACCAGAGTTGAACCTTAGGAAATTTTTCTGTAAATGTTTGTAACTCATACCCCGCACGATCTATTGCCCAGGTAAGAATGTTCACATTAACATTAACTTCGTTTTTCATTTGATTGTAATTTGATTCTTAAAGGCCATACCTGCCTGCCGGCAGGCAGGTGGAATCTTCGCACCTGCCAAAAGGCCAGCAGATGGTTGATAATCATACTTCTGTGGATGCTCTTAGTTATACCTGTCTACCTTAGGCAGGCTCGATTTCATAATACCAATTTAGTAAAATCTCAAAACCCAAAAACTTAAACAGAACTTTCTTAATTATCTGATCTTGTTTAACGGAATTCAGCGCTTTACGGTAACTCCAATATTATAATACAGATAATTCGTCCGCAGGATAATCACCAAAAGAATCGGAATCAAACTTGGATGGAAAGACTGCCAACCCAAAATCCAGAAGACGACCGCTGCATCAGCCATAATCAAGGCAAATAGCAGATATTTTCTTACCCAAGGTTGCAACTCCTTTTTCAATAATCCCCAGGCTAAAACCAAGTGTCCGGGAAATACCCAAAGGAGATTCCAGTTCCATTTGGTAGCCGAATGGTCTGTAAAAAACCAAAGGAATGTAACCACCAATCCCAAAATCCCAAGAATAGAGAAAAGGGCAACATCAAATCCCAGGAAGAGGCGCTTCTTCTTATGTCCAAAAAAGGTGATCCCGGTAAAAAGAATGGCTACTCCCCAGAAAATGAAATAGGGGTTAATCGGATCCATTTTGAATTCTTCATCAGGATATTGCAAAATCACCCGTGACTCCTTCACCAGCGGTCTGGTCGGACCATCTCCCACAATAGACGCATTGGCAAAAGCGGTTTCCATGTAATCGGGTAAAAACTGCGCTTCCCTATCACTGGCTTTCCGATCGATGACAGAACCCAAAGCCAGATCTATCCCCAGATCAGCCCAAGGCAAAGGATAAACGTATTCATCAATTAAGTTTCGGAAGGTCTTCTCCTCCATTCTGGACGAATCATTCCAAACCAACTCTTTCCCAAGAGCAATTTCAAAAGCATCTCTGATTTTGGTAGCGCAATTATTGAAGAAAAAATCATAGCGGTAATATCTTCTGTCGGGACTATAATGTGCCCATAGGTGCTGAATCAGGAGATCCTTCTGCTGTTCATTCAAACTTAAAATCTGCTCCCTCACGTCACGCTGATAATAATCGTACTCCCGAATAAAATCCGTGTAGGTACTCACGCTGAGCATATAGTCAAGCTTGCCCGTCGCAAATTTCCCGTAGAAGTTTGGGGTTTTGAAGTCAAAAGTCCCGAAGTTAAAAATCAAATCCTGATCTCCTCCGATCTCTCTCATCCGAATAGCACTATGACCAAAACTGCTATATAGCTCCTTTCCGGGATCGCAGGTGAGAAGACTTATTTCATAGAGTTGAGCTTTTGCTGGGGCTAAAGCGGTGATAATCAACAAAAAAAAGAGGAAAAGTGATTTATTTTTCGCTTTCATTTTATTAACTTAAAATACTTTTTTCGAAACCTAAATTTTTATGAATAATAATGATTGTTCTATCTCGTGGAAGGTGTTTTTTATCCGCCGAATATACAGGTTATTCCTGGCAGTTGTTGGAGTGTGCCCAATTCTACCGACCTCATTTTCACAAGAACTCAATGCATACAAAACAATTATTTCAGGTGACTTTCCGGACATTTCCATTTGGAATGTTTGGGATGGTTTCACTTGGAATCCTGCTTTATTTAAACCGGACGAAACTAATGATATCTACATCGATCAAACGCATACCCTCAGACTTGTTGGAAATGAGTCAGTAAAAAGTGTTTTTATAAATGCTGAAACGGGTGCCGCTCAAAAACTTAATCTGAATGGTCACAACCTGGATATTTTTGGAACGCTTCAGGCCTTTTCGGGGGCAGCTCCTGGAACTCCCGGAAATGCTTGGAACAGTCAAAATTGGATTGGAAATAATGTGAATAGTACATTGACTTTTAAGGGAAATAGTCGGACTCTTATTCAAAAGGCTAGTTGGAGTGGGCAAACTACCCAAAGTCGATTTTCTGTAATTTTTGAGCCTGATCTCGGGGAACAGTTTGTTTTGGAAGCACCTTTTAAGGCTCTGTCATTTACAGTTAGATCTGGTCAAATATTGCAAAAAGTGGATACATCGGTCCTACCAAATGTTTGTTTTACACTTTCTTTCAACACGGAAACCACAGTTTTTGGAACAGGACCATTTGGAGAACTAATCATCGAATCAGGTGCAACATTCATTTCAGAATGCAATGCAAATATTCTTAATCGATCCACAAGTGGAACAACAAGCGCACTCAACTTCGACCTTCAAAACGGAGGGACCCTTATTTTGGATGGGGCAAACCCCAGAATAGAATCTGCTAACTTTCAGCTGAATGGAAGAGTAATCTATCGAGGTGGAACTACTGCGAAAACCTACCTATCCAGTTCATATGCTGATGCCACAATTCCAAATGCTGTTCGGGATGTCGAGCTTCAAGGAACACAAAACCTAACCTTGCCTCCTACTTTATCACTTTTAGGAGATTTAGAAAAAAGTGGAACCGGCAACTTTATCGCGACGGCAACCAGCCTGACTTTGCTTGGAGGCTCAGATCAGGAGGTCCTAGGTTTCCCACTTGTTGTGAGAGACCTTAATTTGAATAAAACCGGGGGAGTTTTTTATCCAAATGCTAATCTCACTGTTCAACGCAATCTCACCCTGACTCAAGGCCGGATGGATCTGGGATGGAATGATTTACTAATAAACACTGGATTGGCAGGATCACTTAATTTTTCCGGAGGTTCTTGGAGGAATATTGGGAAGCTCACCTATTTCGGAATTCCATTCAACCTCAATGAAACAAACTCCACATTCCCTTTTGAGGACACGCAAAACGGAGGAATCCGAAAAGTGCAGCTTTTAGGAACCTCAGCTGGAGGAAATCTCTCTATTAATTTTACAGAGTATAAAGGTGCGGAATACAATTCGGGATTTACCGATAATGATGATACTGAAATTTTGTACAGGCTTTTCAGCTACTTCCAATTCTCGGATCTCACTCCCAGTTCAAATCCACTGGAATTGAGAATCTCTGCAGCCGATCTGATCGTGGATAATGTGGACGATTTAAGAATTGTTGGGACAGGATACGCTGCACCCGGGTCACATTTACCGGGGGAAGATCCTGTAAAATTATGGGCAAGGCGGGACTTGACTTTTACGGAGCTGTTGGATGTAAACTTTACTATAGGCAGTTATCGAACCCTTTCCATATTGCCCGTGACTTGGCTGGAAAAAAGAGCTAAATCAACAAGCGCAGGGAATCTAATCACCTGGAAAGTCGCAAATGAAAGGGATAACCTGCTATATGAAGTATATAGCAGTGTTAATCCCACAGCAGGAGAATGGGCAAAAGTTGGGGTGATCAATTCAATGGGAGATACAGATTCACCCAGAGAATATCAATTTCTTGACAACTCAGCCCAGAAATTTCGAGATACTTATTACCGAGTTCGGCAGGTAGATTTCTCAGGAAGATCGACTTGGAGTGAGGTGACGAAAGTTGCTATTTCTAAAGAGTTGCTTCCAAAAGACCAACTCATAATTTATCCTAACCCATATTTTTCAGGAAATTTAAACCTGATTCTTCCAGATTTTATAGATACTTCTGAAGCTGATCTGATTCTTCAGGATTCGCAGGGTAAGGTGATTTTTCATTCCAAATTCCTTGTAGATAATCTTTCTGATTTGGTCACGAATCTCGCCCCGGGCTTGTACTTGATCAGGGTAATTTCAGAAGGGAATGAATTAACAGGCAGGTTAATGAGGCGATAGACCTGGAGGGAATTAATTGGCACCCCTATGAAAGGTACACTAAGAATAGGTTTGAACTGAGACTCAATACTGGAATGGCACGGGGAAACAATTTGAAAGTTCTTTTCCATAAATAGGAATGTGGCTTTAGCCCGTTCCTCCGAGAATTATCATCAAAATCGGGCTTAAGCCAAATCAAAACAGTCAAGGAAACGGGGAAATATGAATTAATATCAATAAATCACAAGAGATCATATTTTTGAATATCCACGTACGCCCTTTGACTGATAGAAATTATCCTTTCAAGGACTTTTGGATTAAGGGGGAGTCGAGTTGTATAAAATTGGAGATCAGATGCAAAGCCCGGCTTCAGGAGAAGCAGGGCAACCAAGCTTTAGTAAATTGAGACATTGTAAAACTCAATACACTTTTATTTAAAGTGAAAATGCACTTTTCACCCTTTTTCCTAACTTACTTCGCAAACCCCAACCCAACCTATGACCTTTGTTTTTGTATTGCTCAGCATTGCGATCCTGGTGCTCCTGATCGTATGGGCCAAGCTCAATCCTTTTCTGGCCTTTCTGATTGCCTCCATCGCCGGAGGTTTAATGCTCGGCCTTCCCGCAGATCAAGTCGCCAAATCTGTCCAAAGAGGAATGGGCGCCATGTTGGGTGATCTCGTAATCGTCATTATCACCGGTGCCATGCTCGGTAAACTTGTTGCCGAAAGTGGGGCTGCGCAACGAATAGCCGGATTTCTGATGAAGATCTTTGGAGCGAAGCACATGACCTGGGCAATGGCTTTTACAGGTTTGATCGTGGGAATTCCGCTTTTCTATAATGTGGGTTTTGTGCTACTCGTACCACTTGCCTTCACCGTTTCCTATCAATACAAGCTCCCGGCAGTTTATGTGGGAATTCCATTGCTTGCTGCGCTTTCAGTGACGCATGGTTTTTTACCTCCACATCCCTCGCCAGCTGCTTTGGTTTCTCAATTCGATGCAAATATGGGGCTGACACTTTTCTACGGTTTTATCATTGCCATTCCTACCATCATCATTGCGGGGCCACTTTTTGCACCTTTTCTCAAAAACATCAAGTCCCAGCCACTCAAAACTTTTCAGGCCGAACCAAAACCAGAGCACGAACTTCCGGGAATCGGAAACAGTATTTTCACCGCTTTGCTACCCGTAATCTTACTGATTGGAACTACAGCCCTAAGCTTGAATATTTCCAAGGAAGACCCCTTGAGCCCCTTTGTTTATTTTATCGCTGATCCGGGGATAGTAATGCTGGTTTCCTTGCTCTATGCGACTTATTCGCTTGGTCTTCTCCGGGGTTCCTCTATGGTTAAGCTCATGGATATCTATACCGTGGCTACTAAGGATGTCTCCATGATATTACTAATAATAGCAGGTGCAGGTGCCCTTAAGCAAATTTTCACTGATACAGGAGTAAGCTTAACCATTGCTGAGAGTCTGAAAACCTGGGAAATGCATCCGCTTATTCTAGCTTGGCTAATTACAGCCGTGATTCGCGTGTGTGTGGGTTCGGCCACAGTCGCAGGCTTGACAACTGCCGGCATTATTGCTCCACTCGTCACTACGATGAATGTAGATCCAAACCTGCTGGTACTTTCGATCGGTGCAGGCAGTTTGATGTTTTCCCACTTCAATGACGGGGGATTCTGGATGTTCAAGGAATATTTCAATGTCAGCATCAAGGACACTATCAAATCCTGGTCGCTGATGGAGACCATCGTCGCTGTGGTGGGATTATTTGGCGTCCTGATTTTAGATCTTTTTGTCTAATTTCATTTTAATAAATATGACTATTCAGAATGTTGTACGTATGCTTTAGAAACCAGATTTAATTGCGGTTTGAATCCCCCTTGCCCCCTTTAAAAAAGGGGGAGTTTGACCCAATTCATCATTAAAGCCAAATTCTAAATAGGTATGTGCATGATTGCGGATACATGAATTAAAAAATAAATAATATGGAAACCCCTGAAATAAACTTTACCAAACTTGGACTTACGCTCCCTCCTGCCCCAAAGCCTCTTGGTGTGTACAAACCCTGCCTGATTGATGGAAAATATCTCTACCTATCAGGTCACGGAACGGTAAAGCCTGACGGATCACTGATCATCGGCAGAATAGGTTTAGATCTGGATATCGATCAAGGGAAATTAGCAGCTAGACAAGTTGGTCTTGCCATGCTTGCGACCATCAAAGCCAATATCGGCTCGCTCAACAAAATCAAGCGAGTAATCAAGGTTTTGGGAATGGTGAATTGCACTCCAAGCTTCGAGCGACATCCTTATATAATCAACGGCTGCAGCGAACTATTTGCGAGTGTGTGGGGAGAGGAAAATGGAATTGGCGTACGATCAGCTGTGGGAATGGGTTCTCTCCCGGATAACATTCCGGTAGAAATTGAAGCTCTTTTTGAGCTCCATGAAGGGCTTTAGGGATTAACCAAGTCTTTATAAGATTCGAAGAGATTCAAAATATCCCGAACATAATTGACTGCGATATGTCCTTTTGCAAAGCCACTTTTGACCATAGGATCCCGATAAAATTCGGGATCGCTTTTTAATTTGAGGAAGTAGGCGACATCCTCCCAACTTTGCGTGTTTTTCCCATATTTAAGAGTCAGCCTCCAAGCATCTTCTACGTGACCTTGTCCGATATTATAGGATGCAAGGATAAACCGTATCCTTTCATTTGTATCCGGCACACGTGCTCTCCAAAATTTATCCAAGTATTGTAGGTATTTCACACCACCTTGAAGGGACTGAAAAGGATCACTTGGATCGGTAACTCCAAATCGCGCAAGCGTAACTGGCATCAATTGTAATAATCCCTCTGCCCCGGCATAGGAAAGCGCAGTGGTATCAAAACCGGATTCCTTGTAAACCAAAGCCGCAAGAAGTCTCCAATCCCAACCCAACTCCCTTGAACTTTCTTGAATCAACTCATCAAAGATTGAAATTCGATTTCCCGCCAAAGAAGAGTAAGGGCTGTTCGTTCTATAGAAATTATTGCGGGGACTAAGAAAATATTTAGCATATAAATCAGGAATGAATCGATTCTTTTTTTCACCCAACCAAGAATTGATTTCTTCCAAAAGGTGAGGGGAATTTTTTCGAACTGCCCACGCTACCGTTCCGTTTTCAGAAACTTTGAGTGATGCGTCCAAGCCTGGGTAATAGGTTTGATTGGCTTTGGCAATGTTGCGATCCGCAACGGTCCATTTAATTTTTTTATCAGCAATCTGATCAATCAGGTTTTCTTCGTGATCAACTGTCTCCAGTATGGTAAAACTTAGGTTGAGGGAATCCTTAATTATTTCTAGCTGATCCGGATAAACTGTACCCTTTCTGATATAAATAGTGTCCGCTCCTATTTCCTGCCAAGTGACCGTTCTTTCATTTGGCTTTCGCCCTACCACCACGCTGCTCATTGTTCCCAGATAATTGGTGAATGATGCCCGAGTATTTCGTCGTTTAGTATTTTCCAGATTCATCGCAATGAGGTCGACTTTGCCGGATTCAAGGTATTCAAAGGCCTCATCAATATCATCCAAGACGACCAATTCAAGCTGAACCCCAAGACTTTTTCCTAAATCCCTTAAAAGCTCATACTCGTAGCCCATTCTTCTTCCTCGATAAATATAATAGGCTGTGGAGTTATTGTCAACGGCAGCACGAAGTGTACCTCTGCTCTTAATTGACTGTAAATCAAATATATAGGGCTCCTGGAAAACCTGCTGAATTCGGTTTTCAAAAAATGTACATTGTACTCCGGCAAAAAGTAATACCAATGTAGAAACAGTAGCTATAATTAGTTTTTTCATTCCAAGGGAGGAAGACCCCTGATGGTTAGAAGGGCTATTTGGCAAAGGCTATGCCAAAATAAAAATAAAGCGATCGTTAAAAAAAGCAAATAAAAAACGGGACATACATTGCCCCGTTTTTAAGTAGCAGTTAATGCTCAGGGATTTATGAGAAAATCCTGACTGCTGTTTTCAAAGAAGATTTTACCACTGAGCCTTTTTAGTTCAATTTCCTGCTCTTTTATAGAATAGATGGCAGTGATCAGTCGGTTTTCAGCAGTAAGGAGGTTTACTTGCGCGTCTCTAAATTCTAGATAGGAGGCAATACCTAATCTGAAACGTTCTAAAGCAATTTCAGAATTCTCTTTAGCTACCTCATAGTTGACCTCTTCAATTTTCAACAATTGGAGGTTCTTGGTGTAGATATTATAGGACCTTTGAATATCAGATTTCAATTGAATTTCATATTGATCCAAGGAATAGTCCTGAATCCGCTTATTGACTTTAGCACTTTGTATTCTTCGGTTTAAGGTCAAGCCACTGAAAAGATTAAAAGAAATATTTCCTCCATAATTCAATCCTTGTCTTTCATTTTGGATAAGGAATCCTGCGTCGGAATTAAATACCTGATTGGTGAAAGTGGAATTCAAATTAAGGCCGGGAAGACGTGAGACTTGTAATTCTTTAATCTGGAGATATGCATCGTTATTTAGCCTCTGATTGACCAGCAAGAGTTTATTTTCAAGAAAAGCGTTTTCCGTTAGAGATCCCAATGACAGACGTTCCCCCAAAGTGATAGTAGAATCCTGAATAAAATATTCGATACCGGGATCAACTGCCATCAACTCATTCAGATTAACCCTCGAATTTTGAATGATTTGCTCTTGAGTAATTAATAAACTGGAGTCAGCATTATAATCAACCTGTGCAGTCAGATAATCCCTTTTGCCTGCACCACCCAACTCATATTGGGCTTGAGCAATATTTAAACGCGCTTTACTAAGTAGGAGGGTCTGTTTTAATACTTGATAACGCTGAAGCTCTAGAATCAATAAATAATAAGCTGTAGAAATTCCTGCGACCGTATTCTCTACAATTACTTTTGAATCCAACTCACTAATCTCTGATAACACACCCAATCGCTTCATTGTGATAATGCTTTCGGGCCTGAAACCATAAATTCCGACAAAGCTGTAGGATTTATTTTTTGATTTGGCATCATCTATTTGACGGGGATTCTCTGGGTCACTGACAAAAGTCTGCGTCACATCTTCTATTGAAAAAGAACGTAAATAAGTGGCGTCAACGGTTGGCATAAAGAATGACCCAACCCCGATTTTCTTATCCAGATCCCTAAGGGCTATATTTTCAACTCCAATTTTGACTTGGAGATTATTTTCCAAACCAATCTGAATCGCTTTTTCAAGATCCAATATATCCTGAACCTGAGCTCGTAAATTCGAGACACAAAAGCTCAAAATGAGCAAAATCGCTAATTTCTTCATTAAATTCTTGCTAATCTTCCTTTTTTGGAAGTGAGGAAAGTGTAAACGGCAGGGATTATAAACAAGGTCAAAATCGTGGCAAAAGCCAGACCGCCGATTACTGCAGCGCCCATGGGTACCCGGCTTTCTGCACCAGCACCCAATGCCAGTGCGATTGGTAAAATCCCAAGAATAGTAGATAAACTCGTCATCAGAATTGGTCTGAAACGAGCTACAGCAGCTCCATAGATTGCTTCCTGCACATCCATCCCTTGTGCTTTTCGCTGATTGGCAAATTCCACGATCAGGATTCCATTTTTGGTCACCAAACCGATCAACATGATTATCCCAATTTGACTGAATATATTAAGCGTAAAGTCAAAAAACCATAAGGTAGCCAAGGCCCCAAAGATCGCAAGAGGAACGGTAAACATGATCGTCAGTGGATCCAAGAAACTTTCGAACTGAGCCGAAAGAACCAAGTAGATCAAGATTAGAGCAAAAACGAAAGCAAACAATAAGCTGTTGGAGCTTTCTCTAAATTCCTTGGAAGGACCGGAAACATCCGTAGAGAAAGAATCATCCAATACCTCCGCAGCAATTCGATCCATTTCATCCAATCCAGAACCGATAGTCAATCCTTCTGCAAGGTTTGCCGAAACGGTCGCACTTACAAAACGATTGAATCTATAAAGCTGTGGAGGTGTACTCTTCTCAATCACTTTCACTAGGTTATCCAGCTGAACCAACTGATTATTTTCTCCCCGCACATAGAGCATTCTAAGATTGACAGGTTCATTTCTGTCTTGAAGCCGCATTTCACCCAAAACCTGATATTGCTTACCATCACGGATGAAATAGGCAAATCGCTGACCTGAGTAGGATAGTTGAAGTGTCCTGGCAATCTCCTGTACTGATACTCCCAAGTTTCTGGCTCTCTCTCGATCAATCTCTATTTCCAGTTCAGGCTTGGTAAACTTCAGGTTGATATCAGAGAAAATAAAGAATGGACTTTTGCCTACTTCTTCCATAAAAGGCGGAATTGCCTCTTTCAATTTTTCAATTGTAGGCGCTTGTATTACATATTGAACCGGTAATCCACCTCTTCTGTCACCTATGGATACGGGCTGCTGAGCAAAAGCTCTCACAGCTGTTTCATTTCTCAATTTAGCATTGATACTATTGAAAATTTCCTGTTGGGTTCTTGTTCGCTGATTTGCATCAGTAAGGAAAAGTCTGATAAATGCAGAGTTAGTATTCGCTGTACCAAATCCTGGAGAAGTTACACTGATTACCGCGAGACGTTCACTATCGGGGATTTCTTCCATAAACTGATCTGTCAGTTTATCCACAATATTGCCCATGTAGCCAAAGGTGGCTCCTTCAGGTCCTGACATATTAATTCTCAATTCAGACCGGTCTTCTGTGGGAACCAGTTCGGTGGGGATTTGTGAAAGCAAAAAATAAATGCCTAATACTACTGCTCCAATCATAGGAAATGCGATCCATCGAACCTTCATGAATGCTCCAAGCGCCGCATCGTACAGGTCATTTAACCATACATAAAATGGCTCAGTGAAATTGTAGAAAGCATTTTGTTTCTCACGACGCTTGAGCAATTTGGCGCTCAACATTGGAGTCATGGTTAAGGCCACAAAGGAAGAAATAATCACGGCACCTGCTACCACGATTCCAAATTCTCGGAAGAGTCGGCCGGTAGTACCTGTAAGGAAAATAACCGGAAGGAATACTGCCGCCAAAGCAACAGTAGTTGCAATTACTGCGAAGAAGATTTCTTCGGATCCCTTTTCTGCGGCTTTAAGAGGATTTTCACCCTTTTCTATCCGGGTGTAAATATTCTCCAAAACTACAATCGCATCATCGACCACTAGTCCAATGGATAAGACTATTCCAAGTAAGGTCAATACGTTGATGGAAAAATCCATGATATACATGATAAAAAATACCCCTATCAAAGAAATCGGAATCGTAAGTACCGGAATGAATGTCGTTCTCCAGTCTCGGAGAAAAAGGAAGATAATCGCAACCACCAAAATGAATGCGGTGATAATCGTTTCCTGCACTTCAGCTATCGAACTTCGGATATATTTGGTAGAATCAAATCCTATTTCGACTCCTACATCAGCTGGCAAATCCTTCTTGATAAACTCCAACCTGCGATAAAACTCATCGGCAATTTCGATGTTATTAGACCCAGGTAGTGGTACAAGAACTACCGCAACCATGGGAACCCCGTCTCGCTTCAGTACTGTCTTTTCGTTCAAAGCAGTTAACTCTGCACTTCCTATATCCTGAAACCGAACAATATTACTTTGATCCTCCTTAACAATAAGGTTATTAAATTCTTGCGGTGAGCTCAATCTACTTTTGGTACGCACTGATAACTCTATACTTTGACCCTCAATTCTTCCTGAAGGAAGTTCTACGTTTTCACTTTGAACTTTTTGCAAGACATCCAATGGCGTGATACCATAAGAAGCCATTTTGAGTGGATCCATTCTGAGACGGATCGCATATTCCTTTTCTCCCCAGATCTGGATTCGACTTACACCAGGAATGGTCTGAAGCCTTTCCTTGAATATATTCGAAGCTATGTCAGAGAGCTCCAAAAGACTTCTATTTTCACTCTTCACATTTACACCTACAATTGGCTGAGAATCGGCATCCGCCTTCGATACAACTGGTGGGTCTGCATCCGGAGGTAGGTTTCGCTGCGCACCGGAAACTTTATCTCGGACATCATTGGCCGCGGCTTCCAAATCCCCCCCCACTTCAAATTCAACGGTGATGTTACTTCTACCGTCTGCACTGATTGAGGTCAAAGATTTAATCCCTTGAATACCGTTGATTTGTTCTTCAAGAGGTTCGGTGATCTGTGCTTCGATTACGTCAGCGTTGGCCCCTACATAAGTTGTACTGACATTGATCACAGGAGGGTCTACGCTGGGGTATTCACGAACACCCAAAAGAGAAATCCCAATTCCACCAAAAAGCAGAATGATGAGGGACATCACGATGGCCAAAACTGGCCGATTGATGCTGATTTGAGATAAGCTAGCCATGCTTAATTGATTTGATTAGGTTGAAGCGGCATTCCTTGCCTTACTTGCATTACACCCGTGGTGAGTACCAGATCGCCTTCATTCAGTCCGGAGAGGACCTGTACTTGAGTATCTGTTCGAGTTCCAATTTCAACAATTCGCTGTTCAGCTTTACCATCAGCTCCTACCACAAAAACCTTGTAACCTGAAAGTTCAGGAATAACCGACTCTGCAGGAACCAGTAAAGCCTCTTCCGTGACTTCCAGTATAAAGCGTATTTTCACAAACATCCCCGGAAGGAATCTCCTGTCTTTATTTGGGCTCTGAGCGCGAAGCTTGAGTGTTCGAGTAGCCAAATCTATCTGAGGCTCAAATGCAAAAACTCGACCTTCAACTTCCTCTTTTGAACCCTCATTGGAGAAATAAACCGGAGAGTTTAGCGTAACCTGATTTGCATATCGCTCGGGTATCGAAAACTCTATTTTGATCGGATCGATATTTACCAAACTGACCAAGATATCATTGGTGCTGATCACCGAACCTTCAGAAACTTGTCTTAATCCCAAAATTCCGCTGAAAGGTGCTCTGATCACAGTTTTTGAAAGCTGCGCTTCGACGAGTTTAATATCTGTCAATGCGGTATTAAATTGATTCAGAGCAATGTCATATTCTTCTTGACTGATAGCTTCACGAGCTAAAAGTTGCTTTTGACGGTTTTCTTGAGTTTCAAAAAGCTTCTGAGTGTATTGAAGTCGCTGAGATTGCGCTTGGAGTTCATCATCATTCAGGTAAACAAGTGGAGTACCTTTTGATACAAATTGACCTTCTCTAAAAGCTATGCGAGTAACCAAGCCTGAGATTTCGGATCGAAGATTCACAGATTCATTTGGAAGAATCGTCCCTGACACCTGAAGTTGATTTCGAAGCGTCTCCTTTTTAAGCTTAACCACACTTACAGGAAGATTTTGGCCAGCACCTCCAGCACCACCACCTGATGCAGCAGAATTCTGTGCACTTCCTCCCTGATTACTTATTCTCGGGTAAAAATAGGCAATAGCAATGATGGCAATGATACCGATGATCAGAGCAATTTTGGTTTGTTTTTTCATTTAAGGCAATAGGTCTGTTTACTGTTGGTTTTTGATGAAAGCCACTGATAGGTTATTAAATTGGTCGGGTTGTTCCACATTGACTACATGACCACACTTTTCAAGTATTTTAAGAATCGAGTTTTTATGTTCCTTCACTAATTTCTTCACCGGTTCCAAAAACATCACATCCTGATCACCCATCACATAAAGAGTTGGGATTCCTAGATCTTTTTCTTTGAAAAATTTCAACAAAGGATTGATTTCGCTGGTCAATTTAAACCAGCGGATGAATTCTTTTTGACAAAGTTTTTGAGCTTCACGCACGAAGAGGTTGCGTGATTCCTCATGCTGTTTGCGTGGCATGATAATAAAAGCAAACAAGCGATAAAGCCACATGTATGGAATGACACGCTTGAAGGTATTTCCGAGAAAAACCAGAATCCTGCTTTGGGTGGTAAGACGGGTAATCGCTCCTGCCATGACTAGCGATTTGACGCGCTGAGGCTCCAGTTCAGCTAATTGACGAGCCAGAATGGTCCCCAGAGAAACGCCCATAAAGTGGGCCGGAGGAACCTTGAGATGATCTAGAACCTCAATGATATCATTGGTAACCGCCTCAAAAGTGTATCGTTCTTCCCAAATATCCTGGGGAAGATCGGCAGACTTACCATGTCCTCTAAGATCGATCAGGAGGAGATTAAATTCCTTTTTGAAGTCCTTGAGCTGCTTATACCACACGGCAGAAGATCCCCCTGCGCCATGGATAAACACTACCCACTCGGTACTCTGCGGATGTACAAATTCCTTGTAATACAACATAAGACCTTAGACTGTCAAAAAGGATAAAAGTTTACCGAACATCAAAAATACAGCATATTCTATGTAAGAATTCAGAAAAGATACTGAAGGCAAATCTTCACTACCAAAGGAAAAAAAAGGGGATGCCATTGTCAGCTTTTGAGATAATATCAAAATGGGGCTGAAAGTCAAAACAATTTCTTGGAAAAATTATGCTCAATCCATGTGCTCTCGGGCTTGGGAATTGATATTTTTTATGAAATAGCTCAAAAGATCAGCAGGCTATTGAAATTCAAATTCAACATGGCAGTTCCCCCTGTAAAACAAAATTTGGATTTACAGTCAATGGTTGAATTTACCAAAGTTTAGGTGTGGGCTAGCGAACTCCTGATGGATAATTGCAAAAAAAAGCGCCCCAAAATTTTTGAGGCGCTTAAACTTTATTTTAGAATGTTTATTAGTTAAAGATATATCTTAAACCAAATTGCATTCTCCACACATCGGACACACCCGCAGTAGGTCTGTAAGTTTCAGTGATTAAGTTGGCACCGAAATTTCTCAATCTGTATTGAGAAACTCCCTGAGCGTTAGCAGGACCACCTTGATTATTTGCAGGAACAACCAACGGCTGAGTAGAATTGAATGTTTGCCCAATACCCCAATCCTTATTTAGGAAGTTCCCTACGTTAAGGATATCCAAACGGAACTCCAAGGTGTTTTTCTTTCTGTTGATATTTGTAAATAATTGCTGCGCAAAAGAAAAATCCGCTCTGCTCACCATAGGCATGATTACAGCGCCTCTTTCGGCATATTTTCCTCTATTGGCACTCAAATATTTATCCTGCTGAATGTAAGCTTCCCAAGCGGCAGCTTGCTGAGCCGAAGTGAACGTAACTGGCTGTCCACCGACAGTGACAGTGTACTGCTGGAAGTTCATCTGGTCCATATTCTTATGGATGTAAATCAAATCGTTGGAAGTACCACCATCACCATTCATATCTCCGGCAAATCTGTATGATGCATTGCCAATAGTGATTGATTCCCAGAATAGGGACATGGAGGTGTTACCAAACTTGAAGATATCTCTATTGTAACTGATTACACCAAAAACGCGGTGACCAAGGTTATTGGAGGATATTCCAAGGCCAGGATTATTTGGATCTCTGGAGATCGGGTTGTTAAACCATGTTCCAGCCGCAATAGATCCTGGATCAACAGTATTTCTGGATTCGCCGTAGCTGTAAGCAGCTTTCACATACAACCCATTTCCAAATGGTTTTTCCAAAGAAACCGAACCTACCCAAGAGTTACCAACAGCTTGGTTGGATAGAACAACCGCGTTAGGAACATTACTGTTGATTCTGTTTCTGATGTATCGAGGACGATTATCAGGACCGCTAAACTGAGATTGATGTACTGGAAGGTTACCATTGTAATAAGCAACTCCATTGACATCTGCAGAGTAGATGAATTCACCTGTCGCTACAATTCCACCGGGTAATAGCTGATCAATACCGATATTAGTTCTCCAAACTTGAGGGAATTTAAAATCACTCTCAGTTAAAGCTAATTCATACGAGGCAGCAGGATTTCCTGAAACTTCAGCAGGCTTGTAAGCATTTGGATCAGGATTGAAAGGTCTTGCTGTAGAGTTATCAAATTGGGCAAACCCTGTCAAAATACCATTGTTACCTACTTGATTGGAAATCCAAACATAGGCAGGTCTTCCTGTAAAGATTCCCGTTCCACCTCTCACTTGAGTTCTTTGGTTATTGAATACATCCCAGTTAAATCCTACTCTTGGAGACCATAGAATGTTTGGATCAGGAAGTTTGTTAGTGCTGAAATTCACAAATGAGCTCGCAGGATTTCTGAAAAACAATTTTTCCACGTCTTCATTTCGAAGTGCGGTTTCACCGAAGAACGGAACATCCATTCTCAAACCGAAGGTTGTTTTAAGATTGGTTCTAATTTGGATTTCGTCCTGCACATAAAAACCAACATAATCTACCTGAAGAGGCTGGATAGGTTTTTCTGAACCCGGAATATTATTCCATCTTACTTGGAATCTTCTTAGGTTAACGTTAGAAGGAATAGTGTTCCCATTTGCCAGAAAATTGTTGGCATCTTTGTAAAAATCATCCAAGGAATTGTACACATACGCAGACTGCGAACCAGGAAAAAACACGTTTTCCGACTCGTATCTTTCATAGCTAAACCCTGCGGTAATAGTGTGCTTTCCAGCGAATATTTGAAGATTGTTTTGAACTTGGAAAGTTTTGTATCTCAACTCATTATTTGGAGTGAATGGCTCAAATCCAAATGAAGTATAAGTCGAACCATCCTGAAGTATATCCACCATAGGGAAAAAATCTCCTCTGGATCCACGGCTTTCATCCTGATAAGTGTAACCAATTATTAAGCTGTTGGTCACGTTGTTTCTTATTCTGGAATTCAATTCCGCAACTATAGATCGAATGTTTTCATTGATGCTGTAATTGGAGTTCTGAAAATTCAAGGCCTCTGGTCTATTATTTCTGTTACCAAAACCAAGAGAAGAAGAACCAGACATCAATACGTCAGTAAAAGAATCCAAGTGATTGTATCTTACACTTAGCTTATTTTTATCGTTGATGTTGTAATCTAATTTCACTAAGAACTTGGTTCCAGCAGTTTCATTATCGTAATCTTGATAAGGTCCAGTTTCGTATCCAAATCTATCTCTCAAGAATCCACTAAGTTGATCAAGATCTGAAGCCAAAACACGAGTTACGTTCCCTTCAATTGGTTCGCCCCGATTCGCTCTCCAAGTAGTACCTGGTCTAGCTTCGACTTCGTCTTCAAAAGAAGCGAAGAAAAACAACTTGTCTTTAATGATAGGTCCACCTACACGGAAACCTATCTGTCGGTAAGTAAAGTCACCAGGATTAAAAGTGTTTTCACCTGCCTCGGTCCCTACGTTGTTGTTACTTCTCCAGAAATAGTAAGCGGAACCAGAGTATTCGTTGGTACCTGATCTAGTTACTGTATTTACTCCGGCACCTGTAAAGTTGCCTTGTCTTACATCGTAAGGAGCGACGTTGACGGAAATTTGTTCGATGGCATCCAAAGAAATTGGAGATACACCCGTTCTTCCTCCTGGGTTACTTCCACTTCCCAATCCAAAAGAGTTGTTGAAATACGAACCATCAACTGTAATGTTGTTCAATCGTGAATCCTGACCGGCAAAAGACTGACCGTTTGATTGTGGAGTTAAACGAGTGAAATCGTTAATATTTCTAGAGATTGTAGGTAGTCTGGTTAGCGCCTCATTAGTAATGGAGGTATTTGCACCTGTTCTTTCGTTAGAGAACAAATTGTTTGGACTTGAAGTGATGACCACTTCTGAAAGCTCTTGTCCATCTTCTCTCAAGGAAACATTGACATTGGAAAATACACCCAAAGAAAGAACTATGCCATCCACCTCTTGTGTGCTAAATCCAATGAATGAAACCGAAATTTTGTAAGGGCCACCAACCCTCATCCCTGGAATTGAGTACTTTCCATCAAGATTAGAAACAGCCCCATATCTAGTTCCGGAAGGAACGTGAGTCGCAACCACGTTCGCACCAGGAAGCGGTTGACCATTTGTTTCTGACACCACACCGGAAATACCCGAAGTAGTCACGCCCTGCGACAATGCAAGTCCTGTGCTGAGCACTAAGAACATTATTACCGTCAAGCCTTTAAGTAAATTTTTCCTCATATTTTTTGTTTTAATAGTGTTTGCTTTGATTTTAAATTTTTACAAAGGTAATTGGACTTGCAGGTTAAGTATGGGTAGTAAACGTTAATTTTTTGCAGGGCAAACTTCACAAAAATTAACATATAATTAACATGGCAAATGAAAAAAAATTTGAAGTATTAAAAAGTTTGGAGCCTTTTTTAAACTGATGTGCGTCGAAATAAGGAAAAACTACGATTTGTCAGTGAATTTTTAACCTGTTCCAAAATTAAAGAAACTAAAAAAGTTAACCATCATAATCGATAAAAGGGCTATCCAATTTCTTGAATAGCCCTTTTGAAGTAAATACTTTTTTCACCTATAGTGATTAGTTAGAAGATGTATCGAATTCCAACTTGCATGCTCCAAGTAGTAGAAATCGTGGTAATATCTCTAAATGGAGTGGTTGGAAGAACCAATTCACCGTTCTCTGTCACTGTGGTCATTCGGAATGTGGAAGGTCCGTTTTGCTGTCTGCTTACTGGTACAAGTAAGTTTTGAGCATTATTAAACCCTGTCGCAATTCCCCAATCTGAATTGAGCATATTTCCAACGTTCAGGATGTCTAAGCTTAGCTGAAGTGTATTTTTTCTTTTTCCAATATTAGAATAAACATCCTGAAGAAGTCTAAAGTCGAATCTGTTCAACCATGGAATTAAATTTCCATTTCTTTCAGCATATTGACCTCTTCGAGTACTCAGATGTGGATCATTATCTACGAATGCGTTGAAGGCGGCACGTTGTTGAGCAGCTGTAAACCTTACTTGTCCATTTACAACGATGTCAGCAAAATTTATCTCACTGTCGGTTGCAGGGACATAAATCAAGTCAGAATTAATCCCATCATTGTTGAAATCACTAGTGTATCTGTAGCTAAATCTACCTTGATTAGATCCATTGAAAAACAAAGAAAAAGTAGTCGAAGCATGTTTCAAATAGTCCAATTTGTAGGATAAACTTGCTACAACTCTGTGTGGAACTGCAAAAAACGAATTATACAAAATCTGCTCATTTGGGTTGTTGATATTGGGTCCGGCAAATGCAGAGTTCGCTGAAGAACCCGGGTTGCTTGAAACTTCATCAGCATAAGTATAGGTGTAGAATAATGATCCAAATAGACCCTTATTTGAATTTATTGTACCTCCAAATGTTGCATTGAATATATTACCTTTTTCTTTAGTGTTTGAAAGGATAAATACGTTATTCGCTCCTATTGCTGGATTAAATCGATTAGCACCACTTTGATAAAATTCTCTGGTTTCATTTCCATTATTAAAGAATTGAGTCGCCTCGCCTCTATTAGCTAAAAACTGATAAACAGCATTTACATCTCTGGTGTACATCAAGTCTGCAGTCAGCGTAATTGGAGTATTTGGAAGTTGATAATCTGAACCAAGGCTAGTTCTCCAAACACTAGGCATCTTGAACTCATCATCCACTAGGGCGATGGTGCCCGGTGCTCCACCACGGGGACTGGACAAGAAGACGTTTTCTGCACCTGCTGGCGGATTATTCGGCCAATGGTAAGGGTTTTCGTTAAATCTGATACCTCCTATCCAAGAGGATATCTCACCATAACTGTTGGGCTCAACATTATTTTGATATCCACCTGCTCCTGATGGCATATTTGTAAACCATACAAATGGAATGTTTCCATAAAAGATACCCGTACCACCTCTCAATTTAAGTTTACCATCTCCATAGAAGTCATAATTGAATCCTAATCTAGGGCTAAGATTAATTCTCGTTTTGGGCCACTCACCAGATTTATAATTTTTAGTGCCGCCATCGATAGATCTGAATTCCAAATTATCAATTTCTTGATTTGTGCTTAACTGGTTCAAGAACAAAGGAGCCTCAGCCCTCAAACCAATGGTAAGATCCAACTTTCGAGAAACATTAATTTTGTCCTGTAAATAAAAGCTAGCTTGTCCGAGGGTTATCCCTCCGTACGTATCTGCACCCTCGTAGGGGTAGGTCACTCCAAACATAATTGGTGCAACTTCATTTGGGGTACCTGTGGAAAGGAAATCTTCTACAGAAGCATATCTGTAATATGAAGCTCCAATTCTGAGAAACTGATTACCGAATGTCTGAGAATCATAAGCCAACCCGGCAGTCAGTTCATGTTTGCCTTCTATATAAGTAAGGTTATTTACAAAATTGAAGTTATTATTAATGACATCGTTTCCGAAGGTAAATGGATCATATCCTGCGGTGATGTAATTTGATCCAGTTGCACCTTGTGCAGGTCTTCCAGTCATTGGATCGATGTTAACATCTGCAAAAATATCGATCGTGGGGAAGAGTCTTTCGCTGAAGGTCGACCGAGTGGCCTGAATTTTTGAATAGGTACCTATAAATTGATTAGACAGCTTTGGAGAAAAATAACTGCTTAATTCCACGGCATATGAATCCACAATATCATCCGTTCCGTATTGGGTTGATTCGAAAGCAATAGACTGATCACTCACTCTATTCGTAGCAGATCTTGGTCTAGGTCCAGAATTTCCATTTACTAAAGATGATCTTGTTCCTCTGACACTACTGTATCTTGCTGCGAACTTATGCTTTTCATTTATATTCCAGTCTATTCTCGCAAATATTGAAGTGCTTTGATCACCTGCATTATTTGCGTATCCTTGATATCTACCCGGATCATAGTTCCAAGTATTAATGAGGTGATTTCTTACAGCGATGAGATCTGATTCTTTGGTTCTGGAAATGTTGTTATCCGGATTTGCAACACCATCCTGTGAAGGCCTCCAAAGGTTTACTGCCCCAGGATTTGTACCTTCATTTGTGGTTTGCTCCGCATTTACAAAAAAGAATAATTTATTTTTAATTATCGGGCCTCCCAATCTGAAGCCCATAATTTTTGTGGATGCCTGATTTTGCTCGTCAAGTTCCAAGTCTCCCACTTTTCTTCCGCTGTAGTTTTGGTTTCTAAAAAAACCAAAAGCTGAGCCTTCAAATTGGTTCGTGCCACTTCTTGTCACAGCATTCACGCCAGCCCCTGTAAATTGGCTTTGTCTAACGTCGAAAGGAGCAATATTTACAGTAATTTCTTGGATTGCATCCAGAGAAATCGGCTGAGATCTACCGCCTGGAAGAAGACCATCACTAAGTCCAAACCCATTATTAAAATTGGCACCATCGATTTGAACGTTATTGTATCTACCATCCCTGCCGGCAAAACTATTTCCATTTGCCTGAGGTGTCAAGCGAGTGAAATCTGTCAGGCTTCTACTGATCGTCGGCAAAGCGTTAACTTGCTCATTGCTTATGTTGGTGGCAGCCCCAGTTCTGGAGGATGAAAAATCACCTGTTCTTGATGAAGTAACTACAACCTCGGACAAGTCAGCACTATCATCTTCTAGAGAAACTGACAATGAGTATGGCTCACCCAGTTTTAAAATGATTCCTGTATAAGATTGGGTTCTATATCCAATAAAACTAACTTGAATTGTGTAGGGCCCTCCAATTCTTAAATTTGGTAAAGAAAATCTACCTTCTAAATTGGATACCGCTCCGTAGCGCGTGCCTGATGGCTCGTGTACAGCCACAACATTTGCACCGGGAAGTGTAATTCCCTCTCTGTCAGAGACAATCCCCTGTACAGAACTTGTAGTAACTTGCCCGATTGCCGAACCTATCGAATAAACGAAAAGGATTGAAACAAAAAGACTCCTTAATAATAATTGCCTCATGATTTTTTGTTTTAGTAAAAGTTGGTTTTGATTTTTACTCCTTGCAAAAGTAATTCGACCTCGGGGTAAGTAGGGGTAGTTACTGTTAAATTGTCAATTGAAAATCTCTCAATATTTAACATAACTTTAATATGCGAAAACAACCAATTTTTGAATTTTTATTAAAAAATTGATTCCTTTTTTAAAAAAAATATTAAAACGTGCTCTAAAAAATACAATTTTTTGATAATTAATTAAAGTCAACCTAAAATGTATTTCTGTAGAGATCAGAATATTTCACCATAGAAATACCTAAAAACAATCTATTTATATATATTTATTTAATAATTCAAAATATTATACCATTGAAGAGAAAGAACATAATTTGGCTATATTTGTTTCTACTTGCATCCTTAGTTGACATAACATTTTTACTTGAGGGTAATCTTGATATGAGATTTTATTCTAAGCCCTTGATTCTATTAGGCTTAATAATTTATTTTTATCAGATCACCCGCCCAATCGCATCTACCTTGTTAACTAAGACAATTCTCTCAGCATTGATCTTTTCTTGGGTTGGAGACATTTTGTTGCTTTGGCCAAATCTTTTCATCTATGGACTGGGGGCTTTCCTTATGGCCCAAGTATGTTATATCATCGGCTTCAAACTCGCCCAAAAAGGACCAAGCAGGCTGGATCAAGTGAATTTTATCAAGCTCTTTTTCTTTAACTTACCCATTTACCTCGCAGCAGCTTTCACTTATTACTTGATCAATCCGAACTTGGGTAGTTTGAAAATCCCAGTCATCATTTACATAATTGTGATCGTAAGCATGGTGGCTACAGCAAGAGAACGTTTCAAAAAGTGTAATTCCGCTTCATTTTGGCAGGTTTTTATCGGGGCAGTTCTCTTTTTCATTTCCGATGGTGCGATTGCAATCAGTCGATTCTTTAAAGATTTCCCTGAATCAGGAATTGTCATCATGGGAACTTACGTCATCGCACAACTCCTGATTGTCATGGGAATCAGATCTTATTTAGTAGATCATAAATAAAAATAGAGGCCGGAACCTCTCTTTTTACTTCTTCAAACTCACTCGAATCGAAAGTTCCTCCAACTGATCATCTGCAATCGTACTAGGAGAATCGATCATCACATCTCTTCCGGAGTTATTTTTCGGAAAAGCGATGTAATCCCGAATGGAATCCGATCCACCAAAAATGGCGCAAAGTCGATCAAAGCCAAAGGCAATCCCACCATGTGGCGGCGCTCCGTATTCGAATGCCTCCATTAGGAATCCAAATTGCTTTTGGGCTTCTTCTTCTGTAAACCCAAGGTGCTTAAACATCAATTGCTGAGTCGGGCGGTCATGAATACGGATGGACCCACCACCAACTTCAACTCCGTTAATTACCAAATCGTAGGCGTTTGCACGAACTGCACCCGGATCTGTATCCAAAAGCGGGATATCTTCAGGCTTAGGTGAAGTAAATGGATGATGCATCGCATGGTATCGTTTGAAATCTTCATCCCACTCCAAAAGAGGGAAATCCACCACCCAAAGTGGCTTGAATACATTGCGATCACGAAGCCCAAGCTCCTCACCCATCTTCAATCGTAATTCGGAAAGCTGTTTGCGGACAATGTTGGTATCACCACTCAAGACTAGCATCAAATCACCTGGTTCAGCACCAAATGCATCAGCCCAAGTTTTAAGGTCCTCCGGAGAATAGAATTTATCCACACTTGACTTTAAGGTTCCATCAGCATTGTAGCGCAGGTAAATCATTCCCTTAGCGCCAATCTGCGGACGTTTCACCCATTCCGTCAATTCATCGATTTGCTTGCGAGTATACTCGGCAGCTCCTTTGGCACAAATACCAACCACTAACTCCGCATTATCAAAAATTGCAAAGCCTTTCCCTTTGGCTACCTCATTCAATTCCACAAACTTCATATCAAATCGAAGATCCGGCTTGTCATTTCCATATCCTTTCATCGCATTCGCAAAAGTCATGTGCTCAACATAGCCAAGATCAATTCCTTTCACAGAAGAGAAAAGGTGCTTCACAAGCCCTTCAAAAGTATGAAGGATGTCTTCTTGGGTTACAAAAGCCATTTCGCAGTCAATCTGAGTAAACTCAGGCTGTCGATCAGCACGAAGATCTTCGTCGCGGAAGCACTTCACAATCTGAAAATAACGGTCAAATCCACTGACCATCAGCAATTGTTTGAAAGTCTGTGGAGACTGAGGGAGTGCATAAAATTCACCCGGATTCACACGACTTGGAACTACAAAATCTCGAGCACCTTCGGGCGTAGACTTGATTAGGACTGGAGTTTCTACCTCAATGAAGTTTTGCCCGTCCATATACTTTCTAGTTTCCTGCATCATGCGATGACGCAATTGAAGCTTTTCCCGAATTACATTCCTTCTCAAATCCAGATAGCGATATCGCATCCGAAGCTCTTCACCACCGTCAGTTTCATCTTCTATAATAAAAGGAGGAACTTTGGCAGAATTTAGAACATCCAGTTGAGTGACTTTGATTTCAATCGAACCCGTAGGCATTTTATCATTCTTCGCAGTTCGTTCTATCACTTTTCCGCTTGCGGATACGACAAACTCACGCCCTAATTGAGCGGCCTTTTCCAAAAGACTTTTGTCTGAAGAGCCTTCTTCAAAAATTAATTGAGTCACTCCATACCGATCACGAAGATCCACCCAGATTAACCCTCCTTTATTACGGACACGCTGAACCCAGCCCGCTAGAGTCACTTCCTGATTTACATGGTCGAGGCGAAGTTCGCCACAAGTATGAGTTCTCAACATTTTGATTCCTTGATTTTTTGGGAGGTCAAAGATAAATATTTGATTCAGAGATCACCATTTCTCTTTTGAAGATTCGCAACAAATGGGAGATTTTGGTTCAAAAAAGCTATTCTTTTTTGAGAAAATTTTAAAAAGTTATAAATCAGGCCTTTTTACTTTTAATTAACAAAAGGCAACAAGGCGGCACGAAAATTGGCAATTTCAACGCATTCATAGCCTTTCGGTTTGGAAAACAGCTGTGATTTTTCTTCTTTAGAACATATTTTCAACTCACCCTCTTGTAAATCAGCAATTAATGAACAACAAATGGATTGGTGCTGCCGCTCTTATGCTCACCTTGGGAGTAGGCGCAATATTCCAAATCGGCAACTTTACTTTTAATTCTTCTGAAGAAAAAGATTTTGTTGCTCTTGATAGCACTGGAATTGTACAACAAAAAGAAGTCTTCCTTTATGGCATTAATGTCACAGGCCTAAATATAGTAGAAGGAACGGTCTGCAAAAATCAAACTTTAGGCTCCATTCTTACCCCCTTCAATGTCTCCTATCAGATCATTGATGAACTAGCGAAAAAGTCGAAGGAAGTTTTTGATGTTCGTTGGATAGCTGCAAACAAAAAATTTACCATCCTCCAATCAGCTGATTCCCCAACAGCCCAATTTTTTATCTACGAACCCAACCCTGCGGAGTACGTGGTATTCAATCTCGATTCGATGGAGATTTACAAAGCCGAAAAACCAGCAATATATAGAACTCGTGAAGTCAGTGGCCTAATCGAGAATTCCTTATATGTGGACATGGAAAAACAAAAGGTCTCTCTCAATATCATCAATAAATTCGCAGATCTTTTTGGTTGGTCGGTTGATTTCCAAGGATTACAAAAAGGAGATCAATTCAAAGTTGTCTATCAGGAAAAAATAATTGACGATGTCGTTGTAAGCGTTTCTGGAATTGAACTTGCATTTTTTGAGCATAAAGGTAAACCTTATCATGCCATCCCATTTGAGCAAAACGGAGAAATGAACTTCTTCGATCAGGATGGAAATTCATTGAAAAAAGCTTTTCTACGAGATCCATTGGAGTACACCCGCATCAGTTCCAAATACAATCTTAACCGCTTCCATCCGGTACAAAAAAGGTATAAGCCTCACCTTGGAACAGACTATGCAGCCCTTACAGGCACCGAAATTCGATCAGTTGGAGATGGAACTGTAGTTGAAGCTCAATTCTCCTCAGCAAATGGCAATTATGTCAAGATCAAACATAACGGAACCTATTCCACCCAATACTTACACATGTCCAAAATCGGAAAAGGCATCAAGGCAGGTACCCGAGTCAGCCAAGGTCAAGTAATTGGTTATGTAGGAAGTACCGGTTTGGCAACAGGACCTCATTTGTGTTTTAGATTTTGGAAAAATGGAAAGCAGGAAGATTGGTTAAGAGAAGAAATTCCACCTTCTGAGCCTATTTCTCCAGCAAATAGAATGGCTTTTGAATCCAAAAAAGCAGAGTCCATGAGGCTATTGGCTGAAATGGGAAATGGAGAAAAGAAAATGCTAGCTGAAATCCCATTTCAAGACTATCCAGGAATAGACTAGAAATTTTATCTTTTAATTTTAAAAATATTCCAACGGTGGATTTGATCGATTAACTTCGGTCAAATCCACTTTTTTATATAATTCTTTGTGCCAGAAGATTCAACCCTAAGATAAAATTTATAGGCTCTCTTCGGTCTTCGGTCTACCGTCTTCCAACCGTCTTGGTTCAATAGCGCAAATTGTATATCTATATTTGTATTTATGGCACACGAAGAATCCATTCGAATCAATAAATACCTCAGCGAAGTTGGATTTTGCTCCCGCAGGGCCGCAGATAAGTTATTGGAAGAAAACAGAATCACCATCAATGGAAAGCTTCCCGAACTAGGCACAAAAGTACTTGCCATAGACGAAGTAAGAGTGGATGGGGAATTGGTGGGAAAACCCAAAACCAAACACGTTTACATTGTATTTAACAAACCTGTTGGCATAGTGTCCACTACAGATGTCAAAGGTGAAAAGAATAACATCATCGATTTCATCGGGCATTCGGAACGCATCTTTCCTATCGGCAGGCTGGACAAAGACAGCGAAGGATTGATCCTACTCACAAGCGAAGGAGACATTGTCAACAAAATTCTCCGATCCAAGAACAATCACGAGAAAGAATACATCGTGACCGTGGACAGACCAATTGACGCAAATTTTGTTCGCAAGATGTCTGGCGGAATCCCAATCCTCGGAACTGTCACTGATCCATGCAAAGTAGAACTTATTAGCCGGTTTAAGTTCAGAATCATCCTAACCCAAGGGCTCAATAGACAGATTCGTCGGATGTGTGAATTTCTTGGCTACACCGTCAAACAACTCAAGAGAATTCGTATTATGAATATTCAATTGGATATTCCTGTGGGCAAATGGCGGGATCTAAGTGCAAAGGAACTTGGAGAACTCAATTCATTGATTGCAGATAGCTCTAAGACTTCTGATTAGGTCAAATTTTAAGCCCTTTTATAAGGTTTATCGGCACCCATGCGGAATACGATAAAATTAAAAACATTCAAACTATATAAGTCATGATCAAGTCAGAAAAAGAATACAATGCTATAGTAGGAAGAATCGAAGAATTACTATCTGATCCTGAAAATATTGACAATTCGGAAGCTAAAGGATTTGTGGAGTTGAACTTACTTTCAGATTTGGTTGCAGATTTTGAAGAAAAAAATTATACAATTCATCCCCCAACTTTACCTGAAGCAATTAAACTTAGGATGAATGAGCGTGGATTAAGTCAGAAAGCCCTTTCGGATTTTTTGGGAGTAAGTACCTCAAGAATAAGTGAATATCTAAATGGAAAAAGCGAACCAACCTTAAAAATTGCTCGTGAAATTAGCCGGAAGTTGGATATTGAAGCCTCTATTGTTTTAGGCGTTTAAGCTTGCATTTTGCTTTAGAAATTCTCAATTTTTCTGATAAACACGCACATAATCCACCAGGTATTCACTTGGGAAGACACTGGCACTTGGATCACCCCCGTTTCCTCCAATAGCCAGATTCAAAAGACCACCTTACCGAATCAACTTTACCATTTTGGTCAAACTCATCTTGCCAAATCAAAACATAGCCAGAATTGGCTGGATTGAAGAATTCTTGAGCGAAGCAAAAGCCTCTTAAAATGATCAAAAGAAAAGTGTAGAGGAGTTTCATAATTCATTATAGGGATTTTGGTCACTGCGTCTGAGTTCCGATAGACCAAACATTCCCATTGAAATCTTTGAACATTCCTCTGAGGTCGGGATCTTCTTTTTGGATAGGTTCCTGCAATCCTTCGCAACCCAGTTCCAAGGCTTTTTTATAGACAGCTATTGCATCATGTACATAGAAGTGCAGCAAAAACTCATTAGCAGGATAGTCTGAAGTCGCCTCGCTCAGCATGATGACCGAATCATCCAAACGCAACTCTACATGCATCAGGGATCCGTCAGGCATTTCATATTTTCGCAGCTCTTCCGCATCAAACAGATCTTTCATAAGCTTAACAAATCGAGGAGCATTATCAACAATGAAATAAGGAGAAAGGGAATTATATCCCAGAGGCTTAAATTGAATCATGGCAAAGTCGATTTAAAAGTTTTATTTCTTTTGATCTATAAAATTTTACCTACCAGCTTCCACCGCCGCCGCCGCCGCCGCCGCCGCCGGAGAATCCTCCTCCGCCAGATCCACTACTTCCACCGCTGGATGGGCTATTACTGGATTGGCTAATTGTATTTGAAAGGCTGGAGTTGAGCATGTGTGCAAACGCAGCGTGCTGGATCATTCCCCCGCTATACCAAGTGGGGTGATATTGCTGTGCAGTGGAGCTCAAACTGATCATTTTCTGAAATTTCTCTCCCCAAATTTCATCCACATCTAAAACCATAGCATAAGGCAGAAGCGCCTCAAATTTCTCAGGAGTCAATTCAGGTGGATTACTGAACTGCAGCATTTTTTCTTCTGCCGCAGCCATGTACATCTTGAATCCTTCAATTTCCGCCCGAAGTTTCAGTTTCTCCTTAGCAGGTTTGCGGATCAACCATTGGTAGATGAAGAATAGGATAATATTCCCACCAATAAATCCAACGAGAAGTGGGGCTTTCCCCTCAAAAACAAAATAGTCCTCCATCTTAACGAGGAGAATGATATAGCCGATAATTATAAGAATTGGCAAAATCCAAAACTTTACATTGAAGCCTTTGTAGATCAAAGGATTCCACTGAGCATTCAGACTTGACTGAAATTTCTGAACAGCATCAGCTACTTTGGAATTGTATTTTCCATCAAGGGTGATGCGGCTACCTTTTCCAAATAATGAAGTCAGGAGTTGATTTTCTTCTTTTGGCAGGCTGTCATCAGGAAGTTTTTCTCGGATGAGATCAAACTCTTTTTGCTTGAATAATCCGAAAAGCGTGGATTTAGTGTTTTCTTCAATTCTCAGGTAGCGTTTTGCGGCAAGACTTACTACCGAGGCTGTAATAAAGTCCTGCCAAAAATATCCTTTGCTCAGCATACCTACCGATGCAGGTGAAAGTCCGGCGGGTGGATCAAAAAGCGGGATGACCGTAGGTTTGGGAGGATCAATTCCATAATTCAGCCAAGTGAAAAAGTAATACCCAAGCAAAACTAACCCAATTAGACCTGTTATTACCTGAAATCCAACCCGTTGGAATTCTGTTGGCGGCGGTGGTGGAGCAACTACTCCTTTGGAAAAACCGACGGCGATGCTGAGATTTTCTCCTGAGCTAAAGGGCCCTGCCGAAAAAGTAACAGTGCTTCCTCTTTCCGAAAATTCACAATTCTGTTCCGAACTTCCATATTGTCCGGTGTAACAGGCCATTTGGATAGTTTCAGCTCCCCGTGGAAGTCGAATTTCAGCAATTGTTTTCAAAACAGGAAAAGCCCACTGCGTACCATTTACATTCCAATATAGCTCATCATATCCTTCAAAAAACCTGATTTGATCAGGAACGGAATAGGTGATCTCGTAATCGTAAACTCCAGGTTCCAAGAAAACTGAAGACTCACCAACATAAATAGCGAGGTGTCCATTTTCCCGCTCGGTACGGTATTTAGACTTTATTCCATCTCGCTTTACCGAAAGAATGGAGTAATCGTTTTTTACTTTTCGATCCTGCTTATCAAACCGATCGATTGGCAAAGAGCGAATGATTCCTCGCTTGCCGCTGATTTCTGTGGCATATCGAAACTTTTCTAAAACAGTGATCTGCCCAGAAGGATCGATAGAAATAATAGAATGAAATTCTTCCAGTTTTTCCCCTTGAGCAGCGAGCTCTCCGAAAAGAAAAAAACCAAATAGAAAAAAAACAATCCTCTTCATTCAGAATTTCACTTGAGGAAGCTGACGTTCGGTTTCATTGTCCAATTCGAAAAACTTCGATTTGATGAATCCAAACATGTTTGACAGGATATTGCTTGGGAAAGATTCGACCAAAATGTTCTTTTCGCGAACGGTTCCATTGTAATACCTTCTGGACTTCTCAATGTCCTGCTCGATGACGGATAGCTCATCTTGAAGTTTCAAGAAGTTTTGATTTGCCTTCAATTCCGGATAGTTCTCAGCTAAAGCAAAAAGATTGACCAAGGCCTTGTTGAGTTGGTTTTCTGCCGCTTGATGACCTTCTACTGTTGTGGCAGCTTGTGCCTGATTTCTTGCTTGCACTACTTTCTCGAAGGTTTCCTGCTCATGTTTTGCATAGCCTTTGACAGTCTCGACCAGATTGGGAATTAAGCTGTAGCGCTTCTTAAGCTGCACATCGATGCCACTCCAGGCTTCTTCCACTAGAGTAGTTAGCCGGACGAGCTTATTGTAGATTCCAACTGCATAAAAAGCTATTAGGAGTACGATTACTCCAATAATGAGTAAGGTCATGAGCGCAGGTTTTTAGATATTAAAAATTAAGATTGAAATTCAAGATCAATTTAATGATTTATTTAAAAAGTATTTGGTCGGAATAAAATTGGTATCTGGAAACCCACTTTTAGTTTTGTTGAGTACTTTTTTGGTGGAAGATATAAAAAGGCAGAAACAATTTACAAAATCATCAACCCAACTTTAAACCATCAATTGGCTATTAGTCCTATAGCAACTCTAATGCAGTCCCGTGGCAAAGTCATTGATACTAAACCTCTGAAGACTTCTCGAAATACAAGTCAAGTCCTAAAAATCCCCAGATTCACTAAAGCCCACATTTCCACCAAATCCCCGGATTCCACAAAACCAATCAAAACAAGTTGATTAAGCCTATTTTTTTATATCGTAATGGACAAAATATAGTAATAACCAAAAAAGCTCCCAGTTTTGGGAGCTTTTTATAATAAACTAAATCTATCAATCACTAATTACATCGTATCAACTTTTTTCTGTCTTCCGGTGTATCCGAAGGCGGACTTGCCGACTCGGAGTTCTGTTCTGCGGTTCAGCTGATGCATCGCAGGGGTACAGGTCACCTCGTCACAGTTGTGGATCGGCTTGGTCTTGCCAAACCACTGCGACTCCAGTCTGTTGTCTTCAATGCCTCTGTTTTTCAGGTAGTCCTTCACCGTCTGTGCTCTACGCTCGGACAGCTTCTGATTGTATGGTCCATCGCCTCTCTGGTCGGTATGGCCCTCAATGTACAGCATCAGATTTGGCATACGCTTCAGCATGATCGCCGTGCGCTCCAGGTCAGCCCTGTGCACCGATCTCAACATCGACTTGTCAAAGTCAAAGTAGATCGTCGGAATGTCGTTGATCTCTTCCTGGATCTTCACAAAAATGTCCTCCGGCTCACAGAAGTCCATGTCCTTCAGCTCCTGTGGAATGTCATAAGTTTTGGTCGGATCAGGGAAGGCTTCCAATACCAACTCAGATCTTCTGTTCAACTGATGGTTGGTCTCAGAACATGGCTTGCCGTTCCCGCAGTCGTTGACCAACTGGCTCTCGCCAAACCACTCCAGTCTCACCCGGTCAGAGTTAATTCCTTTTCCTCCCAAATATTCGGTCACCGCTTTTGCCCGGTTGTTGGACAAGGTAATGTTGTATTCGTCACTCGCCCTGGAGTCGGTATGCGAGGCCACCAACAAATCCAAGAAGCTGTACTTGCCCATCAACTCGGCCAGCTTGTCCAATGCCGGAATCGCATCCTTGCGGATCACAAACTTGTCCAGGTCATAATACACAATGTCCACATGCACCGGCAACTGATACGGGATCGGCATCAGCCTGTACTCCCGTTTCACCGTGTCGCCCGCAAACCCTTTGGTCGTAATGCTCTCATCTGTCAGCGGGAAGTAGCCCGGCTTGGTGATCGTAATCCCAAAGTCACTCTCCGGCTCCAGCTGGGACGTCAGCTCTCCTTTGCCATTTCTGGCAGTAGGTACCATGATCCCCTGGGTCTTGTCCCGGAAGGTGGCCAAATAGCTGCTCGTGATCACCTCTCCGTTGCAATCCAGTACTCTGGCCAGGAACTGCTTGTACATCTCCTTGGCCATGTATATGTCATCCAGACCCATGCCCCCTTTGCGGTTGGAAGACAGATACACTATCCTGTCTTTGTCCTCCCGGTAAGCGAAGTCATCGGCCAGCGAGTTGATCGGTGTACCCATGTTTCGGGTGCCGCTGATGGCTGTCGGTGTATAGCTTGCTTCAAAAATATCCATCCCTCCAAGACCTTCGTGGCCCGTAGAGGAAAAGTAAAACTTGTTGTCCTTTCTGAATGGATGCGTCTCGTTCCCTTTGGTGTTTACCTCCGGACCAAGATTCACCGGTGTGCTGAACACCATGTTTTCGTCGTACTCTGAATAGTACAGGTCGTAGCCGCCCTGTCCCCCCGGCATATCCGAACTGAAGTAAAGCCGCTTTGCCTGCTCGTCTACATACGGATGCATCACCGCATACCCCAGCGAATCGTTGTACGGGAATGCCGTGAAACCTTCCAACTTGCCGTCAGAACCTACCTTGCTGTAGTAAATCTCCGGCTGTACCAAGATGTCCCTGTTCTTCTTCGTCTTGGTGATCGAACGGGTCACCGAATAAAACAACAGATTCTGAGAAGCTGCATAACTCGGATCCGACAGGTGCATCGTATTGGGAACATTCGACACTACCCGGCTGATATCTCCCGCTTTGTCCTGTCTGTACACCGAAAAATAACCCCGGTCTGTAAAGTCATTCTTATCCGCACTGAAAATCTTGTTCCGCCCGTCTATTCGTATGCCCGGCATCTGAGTAGGATAGCTCCCCCCTCTGTCCGATACAAAATATTTGTTCCCCTCTCCGTCCTCAATCATCGAAAAGTCGGACTCCGAACTGTTCATCCCCTCAACTGCCGACAGCTTCAACTTCCGTACACTCTGAGGTATCGTGCTCGGAGCCACGCCCAAACTGTCCGCTGTCAGACCCTTGGCTTCCACCATACTTCTCGCCTCGTCAAAATTGTCGGTCAAAATCCCCGCTCTCAGCAACTGGGTGTAATCCTCGCCCGTCACCTCCTCATACCCCGCTACCGTCTTCCACCATGTATACGCCTGACTGTAATCCCGCACCCTGTCCAAGGCCAGCGCCGTCTTCCGGGCTGTCTCTAGGTTGGGCTTCTTGCCATAGGCCTCCTTGTACATGTCCAGCGCATGCTGATAGTTCATCAGCTCCATCTGTTCATCCGCATAGCGCACTTTGGACTTCTGCGCATTTACCGCCCCAAGTGATCCCAAAAATATGCCTGCCGTAATCCCGAGTATCGTCAATGTCTTTTTCATGTGATTATAATTTTTTTTCAGCGGCCACATGGAATCTCGCATACCAAAAGCCGAATCCAAAAGAACCTTTCCTTTTATACCCATGATATCGGGTCTGCCTTGCTTATGTTGGCTCGATTTCATAATCAGAACCATCTTTGGTTTTTCATAACTGCTGTCCGAGGTATCATGTAGAACCCTACCGACAACTCATGTGAATTGTGTCTGTAATCATTCAGTACGTTCAGGTTCTTGTCATACGCATAGCCCAGTCTCAGACGGTCCGTGGCGAATATCTCAACAATCGCTGCCACCGCATTGCGGTTCGACAGGTTCGTATCCAGTGCATCTGCCCAGATGTTCACGTTGGATCGGTAAGATGCCCCAAGCCACAGCCGCTCGAAAAACAGAAACATCCCGTTGATGTCGTAGTTGGTCGGAGCGCCCTTCACCTGCTTGATCAGAAAGCTCGGCTTGAACCCCACGTTGTCCGAGATCGTCACCATTGCGCCTGCTGTCAGGTAGTAGTGAAAGTCGTGATACGCCAAGGCCATGTCTTCTTTCTCCAAGGCCTTCTTGCCGATCATGTTGTACACACTGAAGCCCGCATAGAACTTTCTGTTGTGAAAAAACAATCCCGAATTCAAATTCGGCGTGAACATGTTCACCCTGCCCTGAGGAATCAATCCGTCTCCCGGATCGTTGGGATCAAACTCGTTCCCGTCTATCATGTACTCGGACACTCCTACACTCGCTCCCATACCCAGAAAACTCTCTCTGCCCACCTGAATCCGGTAAGCATAAGTCAACAGTCCGGAGGTCGTACGTGCAGGACCCAGGTTGTCACTCATCAACGATACCCCGAAACCCATCGTCCCTTCGTTGGCACTCAGGTCCGCTGTCACCGTGAAGGTCTCCGGGGCTCCCGGAAAATCCATCCACTGGCTTCGGTACGTAGACTGGATGTAGGGCTCGCCCTTGTACCCCGCATACCCCGGATTGATGTGCAATCCGTTGAAGATATACTGGCTAAACTGTGGGAGTTGCTGCCCAAAAGTCCCTCCGGTGGCCAGCATGGCCACCAGAAAAGTCATTCCTATGATTTTAAAAGTCGTTTTCATAAGTCCTATCGATTATTCTTTGATTACCTGAATCCAGCCCTTGAACTCTGTGGTAGTACCCTGTGCGTCTGTTACACGAAGCACGTAGAAGTAAGTACCCGCTACCTGACCAGGTGCATCCCAGTCGTTGCCGTAGTTCTCACGCTCAAGGACGTGGTCTCCGTACCTGTTGAAGATCGTGATCCTGTTGCTGGAATACTTGCCAAGCCCCTGTATCTTGAACACATCGTTCTTGCCGTCTCCGTTCGGAGTGATCACATTCGGAATTCTGAACTCCTGGATCTCCGTCTCGTCGGTCGATTGGTTGTCACCCGGTGTCAACTCGTCCTGATCGGAAGCCACCACCGCAGTATTGAGCACTTTGCCCTTCGCACCTGCCTTAACCCTGATCTGAATCGTCACCGACTGTCCGGCTCCAAGGAACGGTATGGCAAAGCTCACGTTGTTGCCATTCACTGTCGCTGTCACTGTAGACCCGCTCGTATTGGCTGTCACCGTGAAGCTCTGATAGGTCACCCCGGCCGGAATGTTGTCCGTTAACACCACATTGGTCGCATTGGTCTCCCCGACATTGCTCACCACAATCTGGTAGTCGAACAAGTCGCCCTCAAATACCTGGTCCTGAATCGCTTCCTTCACCACACGCAGATCAACCTGATCATTCAATATTCTGAAGAATACCAGCGCATCGTCGTTGTTGCTTGGATTCACCACCTCTCTGAGTATATATCTCAGTGTGTAGGCTCTGATCTCATTCACCTGTGGAATCAGGCTCAACTCTCCGTTGTCGTTGATCAACAAACCGATGATGCCGTCCAACTCCGTGAATTCAAAGTCCACATCGGCCGGATTCGGTCGCTGACCTTTCAGCAAGTCGTTATCCAATATGTTACCGATCAGTCCGCCGTAGCTCAGGAAGTAAGACCCGAAATCATCATCGTTGGCAATGATCTCATTCGCCCCCACACCAACTACCAACTCGTCTTCAGCTCCGATCTCTTCCTCGGATGGCGTCTGTGCCTTCACACTCGCTACGTTAAGTACCCCTCCATTATCAAGATCCTTCTGGGTTACAGTATATTTTGTCGTGAAGCTTACTGATTTGCCCGCCTCAAGAACTTCCACTTTCTGTTCAAATCCTGTCAAAGGATCAGTTACCACAACATTGGTCAAAATCGCATCGCCTGTGTTGGTCACCGTGAGAGTGTAGGTCACTACTTCTCCAATCCCGCTTATCGTCGATTTATCCGCTGTCTTAACAATAGAGATCGTACAGCTGTTGATTGTCAACGTTACCGGAGTCCGTACTGCACTCTCACATCCTGCTTCGACATTCACCGCCGCTGCATAGTACGTAATGCTGCCCACCTCAGATAAACTTGGATTTTCAACCCGTACTCCTCCCGTTGGAGCATTATACCACACCACTTCAAATCCTTCTCCTGCAATCGCTGTAGCGGTAAGTACCACTCCTTCCGAAGAACACACTGACTGGTCTCCCCCGCTTTGCGGTGCCCCTGGAGTGGACGGCTGTGGATTCACCGTCACCGCCGTGCCTGCACTCACGCAGCCCGCCGCACTTTGTACGCTCACCGTGTAGTTGCCCGGAGCAACTCCCGCAAAAACATTCGATGCCTGGTAGTTCTGTCCATTGATTGAATAGGTCACTCCTTCAATCGGTGTTACTGTGATCACTCCCGTTGCTACTTCGCAAGTCGGTTGCATCACTTCCGCAACCGGTGCCAATGGCGTTGCAGGCTGTGGATTCACCGTTACAGGTGTTCCTGCACTGATGCACTCGCCATCAACAAATCGGGCTGTCACTATATAACCTCCAGCTGTCAGGCCACTGAATGTACCTGAAGTCTGATAAGCTCCACCTATCGAGAACTCAACACCCTCAATTTCGGTCACGTTGATGGTACCGGTCTCTTCCTCACAGGTAGGCTGGATTACATCAACCAAATCTGGTGCTGGTACTTGAATAACTTCTACCGCGACAATGTCACTTGTCACTTCTCCACACTCAGCAGTTACAACCACGAAGTAGTAAGTAACCCCTGCAGACGAAGTAGATGGAAGATAAGTCGACTCATTTGCTCCTGGTATCGCCGTACCGCCTACATTGCTGTTTTCGTCATTGCTA
>NZ_JBKBKZ010000022.1:0-92784 GCF_046296635.1 Algoriphagus sp.
TAAAACAAAACTAACGGACACCGAGCGAAGTCGAGGTGAAACTAAATAGAATTTGGCTAGTGGCAGAATTGCGGATATTCATATTATTAAAAATAAAGAATTCAAATAACTTCATTATAAAAAAATAACCCTTCAAGAATCAAATTTTTTGAAGGTTTATGCATCTATTGAAGCTCGGCTTTTTGTGGTCTTAGATCCGAACATCCGGGAAAACTGAATCCTTAAGATTCAAGACAGCACAGGACAATTCCTGAAGCTAGTTTTCATAACTTCTGCGGTCCAGAAATCTTGTCATGATAAAAATAACCAGTTTTTTACTGCTCCTAATCAGCCTCCTCCCTCTGGAATCACAGCCTCTGTTTGCCCAAGGCGGGATTCGGGCAGTTGATCCGGATTCACCGGTAGTAAGCTTTGGACCTACGCCTAGGGAGGCCTTGCTCGTGGGTGAGAAGGATGCTGGTCGTCTGGTGATTATCGATCCCGAAACACTTGAAATAGTGGCACGGATTCCGGCAGGGGGAAATCTTCATGAACTGGCAACCGATGGGCGGTATGTGTACATAGGATCTAATCTTCCTGGAATCACGGTGGTGGATGTGATGGCGCAAAAGCGGGTTGAGCCCATTGACATCAGCGCATTTGGAGACCGTCATGCCATTACTTTTGCAGGCAAACACCTTTATGTGGGCCATGAGACCAACCGCCTGATCTCACGTTATGATCCGGTAAAAAAGAAGTTTGACGAGGTCATCGGGCTCCCCGGAGGATCTCACATGCTCATCGTCACTCCCGATGAACAACGTATCTTCACAGCAAGCAGTAATGGCAGTATCATCGCCATTATCGATCGGGTAACAAATGAAAGAGGCCAGAAATATTTAGACTTCACTACTTTTCCCGGAGACACCCGTATGGAAGGCATGGCGCTTTCACCCGATGGAAACGAGTTTTGGGCCCTTCACATGAATGCGAAGAAAATATCGATCATCAACGTGCCTGAGAAAAAACTGGTCAGCACAATTTCGTTTGAAGGGGGATTGAACAACCGAATTAAGTTTACGAAGGACGGAAAATACGTATTGATGAATGAGCTACAGGGCAATGAGCTACGTGTCTGGGATGTCGCTTCACGCAAGGAAGTCAAACGTATTGACGTGGGTGCCGGTGGGGAAGGCATCTTCATCGATCCGGTACGTCCTCGGGCATACTATACGATGAGCGCCGGCAACAAGCTTGTTGTCATTGACACCGACACAATGACAATAATCAAAGAAATACCCGACCTTCTGAATCCTGATGGAATGGATTGGTTTAGTGCGAAATAAATATCAATGTGCTGGCAGTAAGCCCTACCTCGGCGTATTCTAACTGCTTGGGCGGAGTCCACTCTTTTATCGATAAATTACCCAATGAGCTTTGGATTAGGCGTAAGAGTTTGCAAAACTTATATCTACCAAAACCAATTTTCACGCTGTATTGCTTTCAAAAAATCAATCGTGTACAAAATAGCCGAACTCTGCAAAGGTATGACCAAACCACCACAAGCTGTTGTTAAAGAAGCTTTTGTTGACGCGACCGGCTTGAGACTGAAGTGGAATTTTGATCGTGCCATCGAGATTGCGGCTGGCCTTCTCTGAATTGTTTTCGGGTACCACTGCGCAGATATGACCCGATCTATTCTCATTCAGATTTCGGGCAGCTATGATGCAGATCTTGCCTTTATTGGCTTCTGCCTGCAACTCAGTCAAATCAAAAACTCTCCTCCAACCAAAATCATCCCCCCACTCATAAAACCAACGCAGGAGGTTATTCGCATTTAGCTCATTGACTGTTTGCCCATATTGCACAGGTACATGGACCCGATTGCTTAAGTCAATAAGTGCTCGACTAGACCACCAAACTCGGGGCAGATAAGCGCCATTGAGGTAGCAGTAGTCGTGCGCATATATATTGCAATAGGTACTGGTGGAGTTGGGTGCATAGCGAGCACTTCGCTCCACATTGATCCATTTCACAACTTGATGAATGGAGGCAACAGCAGATGCTACCGAGCTCAAGTCACGGGTAGGGCGGTTAGGCTCGCCAAGGGGATAAGCTCGACCTGTTATGACATTTCGGGCTACACTTTCCCGATTCTCTTTGAGATGCACCGCCGTCACCAAGTTGGGAAGAACTGGTATCGGATTCGAAGGTGTACTTTGGACAGCTTCAGGCGGAATTGCTTGCAAAAATCGACTTGCTACAAATCCCGTAACCGCTGCCGGACCAGAAGGCAAAAGACTGATCTCCCACCATCCCGAACCCGAATCAGCGATTTTTTCGACAAGTTGGCCATTGGGAAGTACCGCAATGATGTTACGGTGGGAATGGGAATTTGGACTACTTCTAAATCGAAGCGCATCTGCAACTACTTTATGTTTTGTCATAGCTTTTTGGAAAAAATTTAAATGAAAATACTACTTTTTCAATTAAGGTGAAACAGAATCTCACCTGAGCTTAATCATCTCGTTTTTAGACTGTTTGCCCTCTCCAAACTTATACTATTTATTTTTCGATTAGACACCAAATGAGAACTTGCTCAGCGGGGCGTAGTCCACTCTTTTCTCAATCAGTTACCAAATGAGCGTTGGACTGAGCGTAGTCCCGACAGCTGTACGAGAGCAAAACGCCTTCATATCAAAACGAATTTGTAATTTGCTGAAGGCAGCTATTGATAAAACTGACCTTAAATATTTAATTGCAAATATTGAGGAACAAAACTAAACAGAATGAAAATAGCACTATTGATCGATGGAGATAACGCTCAAGCAAGCTTAATAAAGGAGATTATCGCAGAAGTTAGCACATATGGAAAAGCTACGATTCGGAGAATTTATGGGGATTGGACAAGTTCAGGCATGAACAGTTGGAAACCAATCCTAAATGAAAATTCAATAAATGCGATCCAGAATTTCGCTTACACAGCAGGAAAAAATTCAACTGATGGAGCGATGATCATTGATGCAATGGATATTCTTCATTCTAAATCAGTGGATGGATTTTGCATAGTTTCCAGTGATAGCGATTTCACAGGTTTAGCCAAAAGAATTAGAGAAGAAGGACTATTTGTTATGGGCATTGGCCGCAAAACAACACCTATCGCATTCAAAAATTCATGTGAAATTTTCACTCTGACTGAAAATTTGGAACTATCAGAAACAAAAGCAGACGATTTAGAGGAAATTAAGACTGCTGCGACTCAGCCAAAAAGAAAAAAGAAAAACATAAAGCCGGAAGCAAATGAAAGTACGGCGAATAAAGCAGGTAAAAACACTGAATATAAGATTCCTCAAAATGAATTGGGAAAAATTGACAAGGCTTACAATTTAGCAACCAATGAAGGAGATGGAACTCACATATCTAAAGTAGGCGCGATTCTAAGACAAATTGACCCAAGTTTTGATCCCCGAACTTATGGATATAAAAATCTTTCACAGTTGTTTTCTTATATAGAAAAATATGAGGTGATTAAAAATGATGTAAATGGGTTGAATCACCCTTTGGTTAAATTAAAAACATCTACAAGTACTTAGGTTTAAGTTACGTGTGGATCTTGATTTACCACATGGGCTTGGTCCACTCTTTGACCGATCAGTAACCACATGAGCGCTGGACTTGAGGTAATTTTTAGACCCTGCAATCCAGCTCTCGTTTCCTCTTTGACTATCCGGATCACTAAAGTTTCAACTAAATACGAATCTGTAATTTAGAAGAAAAATAGCCGAAATAGCTTTTAACAGTTTTTTTGGAGACATTGAACAATAAACAAAACTCGGCTTAGGTGTAAGGCACATGGTGAGCATAGGCTACACAATCCTCGGTCTGGAATACTTCCATTTTTCTATCGGTAATCGTTTAAATTTTTTCTTTAATTTATTCAAAAATCAAAGTCTGACACATGAAACATCTTTTGGTTATTATTCTTCTATTTTTCACAATATCCTATTCATTCAGCCAGAAAAAATCTGCTCCCGATCGATTTTCAGGTTTGGATGCTGAACTCGAAAAAGTCCTGGACACTTGGAATGGTGCCGGATTTGCCGTTGCTGTGGTCGAAAAAGATAAAATCATCTACTCCAAAGGTGTTGGATATCGGGATTATGAAAATAAAATACCCGTAACCCCTAACACACTTTTCGCTATTGGGTCAAGCAGCAAGGCATTTACTTCCGGGCTTTTGGGGATTTTGAGGGAAGATAAAAAACTGTCTTTCGATGATAGTCCTATCAAACACATTCCCGAACTCAGGTTTTACAACAATGAGATGAACAACGGGATCACTATCAAGGATATGATGACCCACCGAACAGGACTTCCGAGGCATGACCTGAGCTGGTATTTTTTCACTACTCAATCAAAGGATTCTCTAATGCAACGCATACAATACCTCGAGCCTTTTGCAAAGGTCCGGGAACAATGGTATTACAATAACTACATGTTTTTGGCTCAAGGGGTAATTGCCGAACGAATTACTGGCAAGACATGGGAAGATAACATTAAGAAAAAGTTTTTTGATCGGCTGGAGATGAAAAATAGTAATGCGGTAATTGAAGGTCTGAAAAACGGAAATGATGCTTCCTTTGGCTACGAAGTGAAAAACGATTCCATCATCAAAAAAATGGATTACTACGACATAGCTGCCATGGGTCCTGCCGGAAGTATCAACAGTAGCGTCAATGAAATGTCAAATTGGTTGATAGCATGGATCAATGGTGGAAAATTCAAGGGCAACCAAATCCTGCCTGAAGCCTATGTCAAGGAAGCCATGAGTCCACAAATGATCATGGCAAACAGTATTCCTGACAAGGAATTTCCAGACATGCATCTTAGTAACTATGGGTACGGTTGGATGGTCTCTTCCTACAAAGGACACTACCGAGTGGAACATGGAGGAAATATCAACGGGTTCTCAGCAAATGCTGCCTTTTTCCCGATGGATAGTATTGGGATTGTTGTTTTGTCAAATCAAAACGGTTCACAAATTCCCGGGATTGTTCGGAATATCATTAGTGATAGATTGTTGAAAGTAAGTAAAACCGATTGGAACAAGATCCAAAAGGACAAAATTAATGAAGCCAAAAAGCAATCTGAAGCTGCACAGGCACAATCCAGTTCCATTCAAAAAAAGGGAACTAAAACCTCTCACATTCTAGCAGAATTTACGGGAGACTATACACATCCGGGCTATGGTACTGTAGATGTGCAGTTTGAACGAGATTCTCTTTTTGCCAGTACTCCTTATGAAAAAGTCTGGCTAAAACACTTCCACTACAATATTTTTTCATTGGTTGGAATGGAAAATGGAAAGGTTGATACCACGATGGTTTCGCCCATGCAGTTCAATTTCAGAATCAATAATATGGGTGAGATCGCTTCCCTATCTTTCAAAGCGGAACCTACAGTTGATGCCATAGAATTCAAGCGGAAACCCAAAGAAATCGAGGTAGACAAAGAAACCTTGGAAAAATATGCGGGAGATTATGATTTAGGTGGGATGGTTGCAAAATTTTATTTGAAAGAAGGAAATGAGACTACGCTTTTCCTCTTTGTACCCGGCCAACCGGAATATGACTTGTTGTCCATCGGCAAGGATAAATTCACGCTAAAAATTGTAGAGGGGTTTGTGATTGAGTTTCTGAAGGATGAAGCAGGAACTATTAAAGAAGCCAAATTCACGCAACCTAATGGGGTATTTGTAGCCAAGAAATGCCCATGATCCTGTACGTACGGGATCACAAAGGGGAATGATTATCTAGGGCATTCCATGTGACCGCTAAAAACAAATTATAAACACATGAAAAAACAGATAATAAACAGATGAAAATCCCATTTACCTGGCAATATCTTTTAGGTTTTTTTTGCTTGGCCTCGGTAATGGGGATTACCCATGAATTGGTTCATCACCTAGCCGGATACCTCATCTGTGGTGAGTGGGGATACAAAACATTCAATTCATTCGATTTAGCGGAAGGCTGCGAAGCAGCACATCCCAACACAGTTTGGATCGCCACGATCATTGCTCCAGTTTTGCTCAACTATGTGCCTTTATGGATTGGTTTTTTCATGTTACGTTCTCAAGAAGTAGGCAAAAAATTGTTCGGCTTCTCGCTCATTTTTAGTGTTATTCCAATAATGCGACTTGTTTTCAATCTGATGGGAGCGAATGATGAACCTTATGTAGTTCGTATTTTATTTGGCGATAATCAATTAGCATTTTGGTTGATGAATCTAGTTACTTGGCTGCTTATTATTCCCCCACTTGTACTTGCTTTTCTGAGTATTAAAAATAGATTCAGAGTACTGATTTTTCTGTTTTTCATCCTGATTTTTCCAGCTTTTGTATTTGTTTTCGTTGGAATTTTTCTTGAAAATCTGATTGTAAAACATCAATTTTTGTCCGATACCTTATGGGGAATGCCCTATCTCGTGCTTTTGGCAGAACTCCTTTCATATATTGGCTATTATAGCCTAAGAAAGCACTTAAAGACTCTTTAACCCACTAAATAGGTTTAAAAACGTCCTTACATTTTGTTTTTAAATAGATTTTAAACTCGGAGCCTTCGCCAAACTCACTTTCCAATTCGATTTTTCCTCCAGCATTGGTAACAAGTGTTTTCACTAAATGTAATCCAATACCTGAACCTTCAATAGTATCTGCTATCCTGTAAAACTTGGAGAAGATTTTTTTTTGTTTGACAGATTCAATTCCAACACCATTATCTTTCACAGAAATAATGAAATAATCATCTTCCTGAATTGTTTTAATAGATATTTTAAGATTACGATCAAGGCTTCTATATTTTATCGAGTTACTTACCAAATTATAGATTATACTTCTCAGCTGCCTTCTGGGAAACATGATTTCGGAACAGCCTATATCCAAATTAATCGAGGTGTTAGTATTGGCTATCTCTTTGATAAGAGCCAATTTTACATCTTCGAGAATGTGTTCAATATTTAACAATTCATCCACAGCCTCATACTTGTATTTTTGATTTCTGGATGCAAACAGTTCACCAATTATCAAGTTAATTTTATTCACACCTCTATCCAGCGAATCCAAATCCATCCTTACCTCTTCATGATCATCAAAATCGGATTCTTTTAGCATTTGAATGGAAAGCGTCATACTGGTGAGCCTGTTTTTTATATCATGGGCTATGGTATCCAGCAGGGTTTCATATTCAGCTATCAATTTTTCCTGTTCTTTTAAATCTTTAATTCGATTTGTGATGTCGATAAAAGTTACAATTACACCATTCGGCTCATTGTCTTTTCCTTTGAAATAAGGAATAATATTCATCTGATACCAACATAAATCAGTGGTTTGAATCTCCTTTTCAAGGATTCTTGATGTTGCCATTACCCATTTTATGTTTTTGATAATTGAGGGGTAGCGCAAATTGTTGGTGATATCGCTAATTGAGGAATTATAAGAATCTGGGGTAAGGTTAAACTGTTTCATCGCCGCAGGAGAAAATTTTCTCAAAATCAGATTCTTATCAATAAACAGCTGAGGGATAATGGTATTTCTAAAATAATCTGTAAAGTCATCATTCTCCGCCCTTAGATTTTTCAATTGTTCATTCAGTAGCAGTTCCATTGGACAATAAGGTTAGTTAAAAAGATATTTTTAAGCGTTTCGAAGCCGTAACTACCATTTCACACGCTTACATCGATTATAAAAGGCGTTGGAAATGAATCACGGCACTTTATCCTAAAACATCAAAGGAATTGCCAATCCCCGAAAAGTCGTCGTTGATTTATGAATTATAACTGTACATTTCGAGACCGATGATCCTGATTTCTATTACCGAGATCAAAAAACTGTAAGGAACTAAGAAATGCTTGATTCTGATAGATTGAAAGGCTTTTAAATCATCTGATTTCAAACTTAATAACGTAATATTTTTAGCGGAAGTGAGCAGTCATTTTGAGTTTTGATTAAGGAAAAAAACGATGTTAATCAGTGCCTTCCAATAACTGATTAACAAGGTATAATTTAACGCAAAACATAAGAAAACTTGAGGTTTTGGTCCTCACATTGATGCTTACTTCCACAGTTCATTCTTCCTGATTTTGGCTTCAAATTCATTGATTTGACTGGATTGATTGATACAATCCTAGGATATTTTATCGGAAACTCCACTTGGGCGTAGTCTATTTATTTCTCCATTAGTTACCCAATGAGCGTTGAACTTAGATGTAGATTGCAAAACGCCGATATATCAAAATGAATTTGTAATTCGTTCGAAATGAAACAACAATCAGGCATTACGTTAATTTCAAATGAATTGAATTTTGGGGTGTTTGCAAGCTATGAGTCCAATCAGCATCTTGACGACTCAAATCGGACAAATGAAATAATCAAGGTTTTAAACACTGCAGCAAAAGTAATTTTAGTAATTTGGTAAAAAGTCAAAAGAAATGACTCACGCAGAAAAACATATAATCGATACCTATTCGGAGCTTTTCGAGAATTTAAGTGCTGTCAGTAAGTTGGAATTGCTGGAAAGGCTTTCAAAGTCTATTCGTAATGGGAATAAATTCAAAGAAAAGGAGTTTTTTAGTTCGTTTGGAACATTCGCATCTGAAAAACCTGCCGAAGAAATAGCGAAAGAAATTCGAGAAAGCAGAAAGTTTAGAAAAAAAGATTTAAAACTTTAATTCATGCAATATTTGGTCGATACCAACATTTGCATATTCTTTCTTCGAGGAAAACTGAACGTTGATAAAATTATTAGGCAAAAAGGACTAGACAACTGTTTAATATCAGAGCTTACTGTGTTCGAACTTAAATACGGTGCCGAAAACAGCAATAACCCTAAAAAGTCACACGAAGCTGTTGACAAATTTTTAGGCGGTTTAACAGTCATTCCAATTTATGGGATAGTTAAAGAATATGCCGAAACTAAAGTCTATTTGAAAAAAAATGGAACACCTCTTCACGATGAGTTTGATTTAATAATTGGAGTTACAGCACTTGTCAACGAACTGACTTTAGTAACCGATAACACAAAAGATTTTCGATACATAAAAAACCTGCAACTAGAAAATTGGGTTGAAAGAAGTCAGAAGTGAGAGTATCAATCTAACACCCCATACTTGGCCGAAGTCTACTCCCCCAATAGGCTTAGTCTACTTTTTTCTCGATCAATCACCAAATGAGCGCTTGTCTAGGCGTTGAAAAACAGAACTAGTTTCTGTGCAACAAAATAACAGTAGTCAATGCCATATTAATCCCAAAACCTATAAACCATTTCGTCATAACTTTTTTTTCTTTGACTTTTCCTGCCTTATCCTCATACCCTATTCTGTAGTTTTCTTCCTCCATCAATGCTAGATCAGGGTAATTAAGATTATGTTCTTTCGGTGGCTCCTGCGTAATAAAGATGGCAGCTAAGAGGCCTGCCAAAGGCTGTAGAGATGTTCCCGCCAAAACCAAATATTCAGCTGTTGTACTGCCGGGATAAAAATTGCTCGCATCATTCCTTCCTTTCAAAAACATTTCTGTGGGCCTTACAGGAATCCTTTCACCTTCTAAAAAATAAAGTGTATCACCTTCTTGCCTTGAAATGTTGGAAATCTCAGATAAATCTTTCCTTAACTTCTGTCCTTTTGGGCTGTCATCCAACCTATAAACCAGCCTTTGAGATTTTATTTTATGGATGTACATGACTATTGTATCGCCTTCATTTGTTCGCACAACATCCTGAGCACATAAGGGTGAAAGTTGAATACAAAGAATCAAGAGAATCAGAGGAATGATTTTGCCGATCATTGGAGGTTTTTTAAACTTAGTTTCAAATTTAAACGCAAAGAAATTCTAGTTGTTTATCCAAATCATTATAATTAGTTCATACTTTCAATTCTGGGCTATCAATTTTGAACCTCTGCTTCCCAAACCAATTTTTTGAGTTAAAATCTGAGCTATTATGCTTTTTCTAAAAAGCATTTTGTATTTTTGCTTTATCAAAAAACTATTTTCAGCTTTTGCTTTTTGAAAATACTATTGTATGGAGTACTTAATTGAAAAATCAACGCGTAAATCTGAACAGGTACTAAGTAAAAAGAAACGATACCTCTACAGACAGATTGACTGGGAACAGCGATTGATTATTTTACTTGGTTACAGAGGAGCTGGCAAGACGACAATGTTGCTCCAGCATCTTACTGCTTCGTCCAAGCGGGGAATCTATATGAGTATGGATGATTTCTATTTTGAAACTCACCGATTGGTAGAGACGGTGGCATCTCTTTACCGCTTAGGTTACCGATTATTTCTTTTGGATGAGGTACACCGCTATGAATGGTGGTCTAAAGATCTCAAGCAGCAGTTCGATGACTATGAAGATATCCAATTGGTGGCTACAGGTTCTTCAATTTTGGATATCACAAAGGGAAATGCTGATCTGTCAAGGAGGGCTTCGGTCTATCATTTACATGGGTTGTCCTTTCGCGAATACCTGAATTTCAAGAGCAACATCGATCTGAACAGTCTACCATTAAATGAAATCCTGACAAATCATCATATGATCGCTCCTGATCTGCTTGATGTCTTTGACTTTAAGACTGATTTTCAGAATTACCTCAAGTCTGGCTATTTTCCCTTCTTTATGGAGGCAAAAAAGACCTACTTTCAAAAATTGCAGGAGACTATTCATTTGGTAATTGACAGCGATATCACTCCCTATGAGCAATTACAGCATAATACTACGAAGACTTTAAAAAAGCTTCTTTTTGTACTTAGTGAATCGGTACCGTTTACACCCAACATCAATAAATTGTCAGAAAAGCTGGAAACTCCTCGCAACACAGTACTCAGACTATTAGATATTCTTGAAAACGCACAGATTTTATTATTACTAAGATCCTCCACTAAAGGAATCAGTTATTTACAGAAGCCCGAAAAAGTATATCTCCAAAACCCCAACTTCATTTATCTCTTTTCTCCCACTATGGCCAATATTGGTAATATCAGGGAAACTTTTTTCTTAAATCAGATGAGTGCTGTTCATGCCGTTACTTCATCAAAATATGGTGATTTCATGGTTGACGATACGTTTGTGTTTGAGGTGGGAGGAGCCTCTAAAACAAGCGAGCAAATACGGGGAGTCCCCAATGCCTATCTGGCAGTGGATGTAGCAGGAGGAAATGACAAAAGAATCCCGTTATGGTTGTTTGGAATGTTGTATTGATCATGATTTATATTTGGTTTTCATACCAATATCTACATTAAACCCGAAATATGCATTAGACTTCCTATTACGAGCTCAAAATGCTTCAAAATCAATCGCTTTGCTGCATTTAACTCATTCACCGTAGCGGTGTTATGCCTCATTCGTTAAATGCTTGATTTTCTTGCATTTTTAGCTCTCATTACGGACCCTAATGCATAATCCGGGTTAAACCTCATAGGGCCTCCAAAGCTCAATCACTTGCCAATTCATTTTCCTCCAGTGATTTCACTAAGTTGGAAAAGGCGAGTTCGGACATTTCTAGTTTTACCACTTCCAAAAGCTCATTGAAAAATGCTTCCGGTGCATTTGCTTTCATCCCGCCAAGGACTATTTTTCTTTCCTGAGGATTTAATGCAGGGACAATAAACCTAAACCATCTTAGGATTTTTTCAGGGGTAAAAGAAGATAGAATTCTATGATGCTGGGCCATTAATTAAGAATACCTGATTGTATTGACAGACTTTTCGTTTAAAATGGCGGACGAGTAATTGTCGGATTTATATCCAGAATATCAAGAGGCTTTCTCAAAAGGACCGATGGTGTCAGCCTGAGCGGAGTCGAAGGCCATTTACAGCGAATACAACCGCATTTCGAGCTTCCCAACTCTCGTTGGTCAGGTGCTCAATGTGACAAACAGCACTTATTAGACAGCCTCTTCTTTTTTTACTGGAATTTGGTTTTGACCCCACCTGAGCGTAGTCTAAACGGCCCGTCCGAATTTTGAATCGTATTTGAATTGAAAAATTCAGATAGAATTTTTCCTACATTAGACCAAATCATTTTTCAATTCTTGCCAACCTAAATAATACCAATATGCACTATCAGGAGAAATTAGACGGGATCTTTAAAAAGGGGAATTTGTGGAAGCATCGAACCCTGAGGACCATTTTTGATCCATTTTCCAGTGAATGGAATGATACCTCGATGGAGGAGAAACTTGGTATTTTAAAAACCATCAAAGAAAATGATATAGACATCCAAGGCTTAATAATTCAATACAAGAGATTTTACAATGACGAAAACAAACCCCATGTTTCAAAGTCGGTTGAAGACGGATTAAGATTATTATTGATCCATTCGCTCGTTTAGTTTCATCTCTTAAATGATGGAAATAGAATTAGCCTTGCTGCCGTTTGGCTGTCGGGACTACGTTCAGTTCAGACCAACTTTTGATTTCACAGAGAAAGGGAACACTGATTTTTATTTTCCAAGCCTGGCTTGAAGTGACGCAAAGTCTATTGACTAAAGTAATTCTTCTTGTGTAATCTTAAAGATTGGCTACTACACTAAGCCGTAATCAATTCATTTCTCCATGAGTAAATCAAAATACAAGCCATGAAAACCAAAGTTTGCGCTCTATGCACCATCGAAGAGACAACGCTGTACCGAGTGCAAATCACGAAAGGAAAAACATGGATTTTTGTCTGTACCGATTGCTGCAATAAGGTAAAAGTCGAACCCAATTACCGCTATGGTGGCACTTGGAAGGGTGATCGCCATTAATTGAAACTCAGTAAAATGATCTGGTATAAACTCTACAATCTCTTTTCTTAATGACTTACCTCTATTATTAGTTTATTTAAATCCCAAAAACAATCGAATTGACTAAAATTCAATCAATTGTTATTCAAACAATTACAGTCAGAATGAGTTTGATTTTTGATTCCCATCAAAAATTTGTTTACAATCTATGCTGGATTTTATTGTCTCTCACCCGCTTTATATTCCTTTCATTATTCTCAATATTTATATCATTTATAAAGTAATAAAAATGGTATTGATAAATGACCAGGAAAAGAACGATGAAGATGATAATGGTGGGATTTCTGATGATAACAATCCTATTTTGGATCTGCCTCCAGGTGTTGAGCTCCCAGCTAGAGAACCAAGTTTAATTGTATAAATTCCTTAAATTTTTTAGAAAATTTGGCAGACCAGACTCCTTGGTTTCGGCTATATTGTCGACTCTAATCCAAAGAAAATACCTATTTTAACCTTAATTCTAAAGAAAATGAACACGTACTCTCACGTCGCCCAAGTCATCATAGCCTTATCAATTGTGATAATATGGATTTTTCGATTTTATAATGTTGAAAAAGAATTCAAAAGCTACCAGCTAAGTGATTTGACACGAAATTTGGTAGGTGCTTCAAAAATATCCCTTTCTACATTACTTGTTGCAGGAATTTGGTATCCTGATCTTGTACTTTATCCAGCGCTAATCATGGGTCTTTTGATGGTGGCAGCCCAGTATTTTCACTTCAAAGCAAAACATCCTTTGCTATATCATGTTCCTTCTTTTCTGCTTCTGATGCTGTGTCTTTTCATTGCCGCTGTGTCGGTCAAAATGATTTAGAATGAAATTAATCGATTTTCTGATCTATTTTTCAAGCCTCTCCTTCATAGGTTACGGAATTGCATATTTCACTTCACCAAAAATGAAAGCAGAGTTCAAACGATTTGGACTCGAAAAATTCGGAGCTTTTACAGCGATCCTGGAAATATTAGGAGCAGTTGGTCTACTCGTTGGTTTACGTTTTCATCCCGTTTTGATTGTATCAGCGGGAGGCTTGACGATGCTTATGTTACTGGGTGTTGGTGTGAGGTTAAAAATGAAAGACTCGTTTTGGGTTTCCCTTCCAGCCTTGTTGTTTTTACTTTTGAATGCATATATTTTGTATTTAGCTATTGAGGTTCAAGCCCCTGCTTTATAATGGTCAGAAAATCTACCTTTTTTGATTGCTGTGCTAAATTTTCAAACCAAATCCTCTCAAACCAATGAGATTTTTTTTCAAATCTGAAAAAATTATTTTTCTGTAAAACTATTGTCGACGGTGTTCTCAGGGTAGGACTTTGAAGTTCAGCAGAACAAATGTTCGGAAGCTGTAAACTTTACATATTTTTTAATCTTATAGCGAAATTTCTTGAATTTTCTTTATAACTGTGCTTGAACACCTTTCGACATAATCGTGTTACACAATTAAACCAACAAGTACATGACTTATACAGGAAAAAAATTCCCGAATCTTAGTGTCAACGCCATCAATGAAATGGGTGACACATTTAAAACCAACGTTTTTGAAAGAGCTGTAAATGAAGGAAAGAAAATTCTCCTATTTTGGTATCCTAAGGATTTCACTTTTGTTTGCCCAACTGAGCTGCATGCTTTTCAAGCGGCTCTACCTGAATTTGAAAAGCGAAATACCATCCTTATCGGTGCATCATGCGACACTCCTGAGGTTCATTTTGCTTGGCTGAATACTGCAAAAGATAATGGAGGAATCGAAGGTGTAACCTACGATCTTTTGGCCGATAGCAATCGGAACTTGTCCTCCATTCTTGGAATTTTGGATATCCAAAAGGTGGAATATGATATGGATTTGAAGTCTAATTTGATAACAGGTGACAATGTCACTTATCGTGCAACTTATTTAATCGATGAAGAAGGATTGGTCTTCCACGAAAGCGTAAACCACATGCCTTTGGGACGAAATGCAAACGACTACATTAGGCTAATCGATGCTTACACACATGTGCAGGAAAAGGGTGAGGTTTGTCCGGCAAATTGGGAAAAAGGTGCCGAAGCCATGAAAGCTGATCGGGACGGCGTAGCATTATACTTAAGTCAGCATTAAAATTTGAATAGTATGTTAGAAGAAATAACCGAAGATAGCCTTCAGTCGATAATCGAAAGTAACGAAAAAGTAGTGGTACAATTTTCAGCCGGGTGGTGTGGAAATTGCAAGGTGATGAAACCAAAATTTAAGCGCTTTGCTTCAGAGAATGAGGGGATAGCTTTTATACTAGTCGATGCCGAAAAATTTCCAAATTCAAGGAAATTAGCTCAGGTTAATAATTTACCAACTTTTGCCACATTTAAAAAAGGATCGCTATTGAATCAGATCCAGACAAATAAGGTGGAATTACTTAAAGAATTAATCGATGAGATTGCCTCTAATTAAGCACATCGTAGGATTTATTGAAGAAAATGACTCCGATTTCGTATTGGAAGCTATTAGTCTACTGGAACATATTTCTGATGCAAAAGGTATCAAAGATGAAGAAATTGATACCATCGGAGAATTATTATCGAATATGTATGGTGCACTTGAGGTAAATAAAATGATCGCCAAGGGAATTCCACAACTCGACGCACTAAATTCATTCATGAAGCGGGTGACGAGTGCAATAGATAAATAAAAAATAGTTTTAAATAAATTTCGCCGAACGATCCAATTCTTTTCGGTTTTTAATAATTTATCAGAGGGTGATGGATTGAAGTTGCAATCCATCAACCCTAATTTTTTTAACCTTATATGAAGTTTCACCATGCTCACCATAGGTTAGTCCTTATATGGAAGCAAGCAAATTTTTTAAGAAGTAAACTTTTCTGAATCTGTCACAATTGGATGCCCATAGGAAGGGTATGCCTAAATCATTATTTTTAGGAATATTTCTCAAAAGTCCCACCGTGAAGATCTCAAATTCCGTACGATATTTTTAGTAATCTATTTAAATCCCTTTCATAACTCCTTTCCAAAGATGGAATACAAGGGCAGAAATAGAAATTCTCAAATTTTTAAAAAAATTTAAAAATGAAAAAGACAATCCTTGGCTTAAGCCTAACTATTCTTTTGTTTTCGTGCAAAACTGTGGAAAAACCTCTTATTGACGATGTAAGCAAATTAGAGGAAAACATAAAAATTGTATTGGAAGAACGAGTATTTTCTCAGGAAGAGCAACAGGCCCTAACTCCGGATTTAGTATTGATGAGATTGATGGCAGGAAATGATCGTTTTAAAAACAACTCATTGACTGCTCGAAACCATTCCTCACAAGTACGAAATAGTGTGCAAGGACAATATCCTAAAGCAGTAATACTCTCCTGTTTGGATAGCAGAATACCAGTGGAAGATGTATTTGATAAAGGTATTGGCGATTTATTCGTAGCTAGAGTAGCAGGCAACTTTGCAAATCCGGAAATTTTGGGAAGTATGGAGTTTGCCTGTTATGTTGCCGGTGCTAAAACGATTATTGTCCTAGGCCACCAACATTGTGGAGCTGTAAAGGCTTCGATTGACAATATTCAAATAGGAAATATTGTATCGCTTACAAATGGGATTAGGCCAGCTGTGAATATGGCGTCTGATTATACAGGTGAAAAAAGCTCCGGAAATGACCCATATGTGCACTATGTCTCTAAAAAGAATGTGTTACACACTGTTGATTTTATCCGTAAAAACAGCCCAATCTTGAAAGAAATGGAAGAAAAAGGACTGATAAATATTGTGGGAGCGATGTACGAAATGCAAACCGGAAACGTGGAGTTTTACAAGTAAAATGAAAATTTGAAGCTGAAAATTTCTTCTAATAAAAAGGAAGACAAAAACGGCATTTTGGTGAAATCCGGTCAAACAAGACACAGAATATATGCACCATTCAAGGAAATAAATCCAAACGATTTCAAAATTTCTTCCTAAGATACAGGTAGGGCAGATGTCTGTATTTGAGTATATTGGAGGGGAAAAAATGGGCTAGCACTCCACATCGAAATTTGAAAAATATAAGACTATTTTTATTACTCATCAAAATTGCAATACCCTGTAAGAATATGATATGGAAATCACCATTTTTGATGAAATAAAAATTGAGAATATTCCCAGCGGCTCCGGTATCATAAAATCTGGCCAATTGTACTACGTTATTGGGGATGATTCACCTTTTTTATTTTGCTTAAATAATGACTTTAAAATCGTTTCAAAAACACCCCTAGTAGACACTGCCAATTTCTCGGAAAAAAGGATAGAAAAATCTATTAAACCGGACTTTGAAGCGTTGGAATTAATTAGCGATTCTGAAATTGTAATCTTTGGATCAGGTTCGAAATCACCGGAACGAAATATTTTTATGAGAATCTTGCTAAAAGATTCCCTGATTATTGAAAAGTATGATATTTCTGAATTTTACAGCAACCTAAGGAATTTTACCATATTACAGGATTCTGAATTAAATATTGAAGCAGCAGCTTATCGGGATAATCAGCTATTTCTTTTCAATCGTAAAAAAAATTTGATAATAAGCTTTGTATATAAGGATCTGTTAGCATATATAAAAGGTGAGAAGGAATTTCCCAAATGGGAAATTGTGCAGTTTTCTTTACCAAAAATTGATGGAATTGAAGCAGGCTTTTCAGGAGCCACAGCTTTATTTGGAGAACCAAAAATTATTTTCACTGCTTCTGTGGAAAATACTGATAATGCCTATGATGATGGTGAAATATTAGGAAGTTTTATTGGTATTGTTGACATCTCAAATAATAATATATCCAAGTCATTTAATCATTGTAAGATCCCAAATCCGGAGGCTAATTTAAAAGTGGAATCTGTGGCTATTGAAGAAGAAATTTCAACCGGAAAAACTAAAGTCGTACTAATATCAGATGATGACAAAGGAAATTCAACACTAATTACTGCTTTACTATCATGGTAAGATATAAAAGTCAATGCCTGTCAAATAAAATATAAGATCAAAATGATTAACCGATTACTAGTTGAAAAATATCAGGCAGTATTTTATATCGTATCGATTTCTATAGGTGTATTAGTTGGAGCAAATTTTCCAGAGTTTTCTGGATCACTGGAGCTGGTATTATGGCCTGTTTTAGCTTTCCTTCTTTATGTCACATTCTCTCAAATACCTGTAGCCCATATTCCAAGTGCCATTTTTGACTTTAAGTTTATCACCGCTGCCCTGCTGGGAAATTTTGTCTTCATCCCCATTTTTGTTGCCTTAATAATAGCCCTATTACCAAACGATCCTGTATTGAAATTGGGAGTGGCTTTGGTATTATTGGTGCCTTGTACTGACTGGTTTATTACATTTACCCAATTGGGCAAGGGAGATACAAAATATGCTGTTGCACTGGCTCCCATTATTTTATTTGCGCAATTTCTTTTATTACCCATCTATATTTATTTGATGTTTGGTAAAACCTTGACAGTGGACATTGCCCAGAGCAACTTAATTGAAATTTTCATTTGGTTTATTGTAATTCCGCTTTTTGCAGCCTATTTAACTCAAAAACTTGCAGATAGAAATCGGTTTTGGAAAACATCCTTAAATCGTATGGGATGGTTTCCTGTCCCCTTATTAACCCTTGTTGTTTTCATTATCTTCAGTTCACAATTTCAAACCATTGCTGCTTCAAAAAATATTTTTGATACATTAACAATTGTATTTGTTCTATTCCTCATTGTCACTGTATTATTTGCGAAGCTTCTCACTTCCATTTTTAAATTACCAGTATCGCAAGGAAGAGTTTTGGCCTTTAGTTTTGGAACAAGAAATTCATTTGTTGTATTACCCATCGTCCTCGCCCTTCCCATTCAATACCAGACAGCAATTGTAGTAGTAGCATTTCAACCGTTAATCGAGCTTATTGGAATGTTGATTTACATTAAGGTTATACCAAATAAAATATTTAAAAGCAGTGACTAGCATATAATTCTGACATTTAAAACCAGACCTTTTTCTAGTTTCAACTATCCTGCATCTGCGCAGGACGGGTCGAACTATCCGCTCGAAGCAAGTACTGAAACCAATGCCATTCTCCTTGGTACAGCTTTAAGACTAAATCATGGAAATTAAGCAGATTGGACATTTCCAAGCCAAATCATCCATTTTTATCCAACCCTCGAACTCCCTTTACGTTCACTTATCGAGGCTGAGGGATAGATGGGAATATTCCATTAAAATGAATGCAAGTCCATTTTTTTCTGAATTTGACCTGAACAGGATACCTTTACGAGGCATATATTACAAAAATCATAATTAAATAATTAAAAATAGCGTACTATGAAAATCCAATTCAATACGGATAAAAACATCGAAGGCACAGAACAGCTGGAAGCATTTGTTTCTGAAAAGATTCAAAGCGGCCTAAAACATCACATTGAAAATATTACTCGGATTGAAGTCCATCTCTCTGATCAAAATGGCGACAAAGGAGGCAATGATGATATTCAGTGTAAAATTGAAGCAAGAGTGGAAGGAATTCAGCCAATAATTGTGGTCAGTAAAAATGCCACCAAAGAACAAGCCCTTGGCGATGCTGTGGATAAAATGAAAGCAAAGCTAGGAACCGTGATGGGGAAATTAAAAAACAGATAGGACTTCCCTCTAAATTGTAAATAGTAATTTCACCTCCGCGCAAACTAAGAATAGTCCGTCAAATGCGGACTATTTTTTTTCACTTTTACTCCTTAGCCAACCAGAATAAAAAGAGTTGATCTCCGTCCACCGAGATTTCACCACAACTATATTCTAAAAACCATCTCGAACGAATGGTCCGGTTATTTCTCAAGAGTTATTTTTAATTTACTAGGTAAGGGGTACTTTAATACTGATATTTGATACAATTCACAAAGGGATTTTAATTCACTTTTGTTTCCTTTTAAAAAACTTTTCTACTAAAGTCATGGTTCTTAAATTCCCGCTTTTCCATCAAAAATTCGATTTTATTCTCATCCGGGAAAACAAAAAAGAAAATGAATAAGACCGGGCCCATCATTGTGATAGAAGACGATCAGGGAGATCAAGCGCTCCTGACAGTAGCCTTTGAAGAATTAAATTTTACAAATGAAATTATTTTTTTTAAGGAAGGTGAGAAGGCCCTTGAATACTTAACCATGACGGCAATTGAACCTTTTATCATCCTCTCAGACATAAATATGCCTCGATTAAATGGCCTTGAATTAAGAGAAAAAATCCATACAAATGAGGACTTGAGAATCAAATGCATTCCCTATTTATTCTTTTCAACTAGCTCAGAACAGAAATTTGTGGTCGATGCATATTCCAAATCAGTTCAAGGATTTTTTGTGAAACCATATTCTTATGAAGAATTAAAGAAAACTATAAAAATAATCGTTGAATACTGGCAAAAATGCGAATCACCGAACTACATTAAATGAATGACTTCCCTACCAAGGAATTTTCTAAATTTTTTCTGAATTCGAAGTATCAAACTTCAACGGCGATTTATGATCAGCGGATTTATATGTGCTTCCTATTTCGTGACGATAAGAGTGGTAAACTTTACCTCAATGGGCTTCTTCAGGATGATCACACCAAGTGAACATCTTGCATTTTTGGTATCTGATATGTTTGTCTGGTTAGTTCCGCTAGCCATTATTTGGATGATTTGGCTCAGAAAAGATTATAATTTTCGTAATAACAGGAAAAGTGTGATGGATCAAATCCATTCAAAAGGTTAACGAATAAGGGCAGAGGAAAACTAAAAAAAGTACGCTTAAGCATGGCAAGCTCCCTCTTAAGTGTAAGGGAATTAACCCAACCTAAGCGCACTGATTACTGGTCGGTGAGTTTTTAAATGCCTTTTAGAGTAGTGCCAAGTGCAAGTGCAATGAAGCCAATAAGCAATAGCATGAAACTATATTCGGATATAAACTCTACCTGAACAAAATGTCCTATAATGCCGAGAATGCCTAAAATCATTCCAATGATCCAGGTAATTTTTAGTGGTGCGGAGGGTTTCATAAACTTGTTTTTTAAGTGAGGGTTAAATTTTCTTTTGATTTAGATCAAACATAACCTAGAAATAAAGATTTACAACATATATCTCGATAATCGTTTAATAACTCATCTATTTTTACGAAATAATATTCTGATTATATACAATTACCATTTTCTTTCCCTTCAAAAAGCAACCCGTGAAAATGGACAGAAAAGGTAATTTCTACGCCCCTGATCAGACCGCACAAAATAATCAATCGCTTTATGGCTGAATAACGTATATCGAAATATTGTTGGTAATCATACCCATAATTTATTTAATGGTTATGGGTGAATATTTAAACAATTTGCATCTCAAAGCAGTGATAATATTTGATTTAAAAAAACTTAAAGCAATCAGCTATACCTTAATCCCTTTTGCTTACGTTTCTTCATCAAACCAAAATATCGAGCACTTTAAAAAGCATTTCTCTAAGTAAAATATGAATCGGAGAAAATTTATTCGCATCTCTTCCCTCTCCGGAGGATTTGTGACTTTTGGCGGGCTCACTTGGATGCTACAATCCTGTCACAACATGGACATGGACATGGTTGGCAAATATGTGGGTGTTATCGAAGGGAAGTTTGACTGGGAATTACTTATTCCGCCATCCCAATCTGCGTCATCGACATCACTGACTTCAGGATTGAAGACTGCCCAACTCATGCAGGAAAAATCGGCTCAGGTATTTGGTTATCAAAATGGAATTTTGGGCCCTACACTCCATGTGACCAAGGGCGAACAGGTGACAATCCGATTTCTAAATCAATCGCATTTCTCAGTCTGCGGCGACGAGAACAAGAACTTTTGAAATCGGACATAAAATGAGTGGTGGACACGGCGGTCATGGGTCTGCAGGTAAAATGAAAGGAATGCATACCATCAATGACAAAACATTTGAAATGGATCGGATTGATGAAACGGTCAAAAGTGGAACGACCGAGATTTGGGTGTTTGATAATTCACTAGGAGACGAAATCCATCCGATGCACATCCATGGAGTTCAATTTCAAGTCTTGGAAAGGATTGGAGGCAGAGGTGTAAAAATCGCTTCGGAAAAAGGCTGGAAAGACACCGTCTTATGCCTTCCTGGAGAAAAAGTAAGTGTGATTATGACCTTCCCAAACCACTTGGGAAAATTTGTTTTCCACTGTCACAATCTGGAACATGAAGATGATGGGATGATGCTCAATTTTCAAATCACTTAATTTCCGAAACAACTTAAAACTCTAAAAAATTACATCCTTAAGTTTGAGATGGCTGAATGGACATAATTAGTCTATTCCCAAGTTGTTCTTTACCATCAAATCACTGAGACTCCGATTAGGAAAGTACAGTACTCGTCACTTTTTAATCTTTTATCTCCATTCCAATTTCAATACGTCAACTCCAATTGCAAATCCAAATTGACGCTCATTTCCCTCATAAATCCTGATTTTATTACATGCCCTACCTAAATCAACCGGAGTCCATGTCAGCCCACCGTCTAAGGTCTCAAAGCCACTATTAACAGTGCCAACAAATCCGTGATTTTCATTTAAAAATCCAACTCCAAATTCTCTTGCTCCAGAATCTTCTACCAAGTTCAGCTCTTTCCATGTTCTACCTCCGTCAGTGGATTTAGCAATTCTTTGCTGCTTGATTATTGGGTCGGGATTATAAGATTGAATAGTAACATACCCAACATCAGCCGTAGGAAACGAAACTTTCCAAGTTGTCTCAAATGGTCGATTACTTTGATAAACTTTAAACCATGTTTCTCCCCCATCTTCTGTCCTGAGAATTAAAGCATTGGATTTGGTTATGTCTGCATCACTTGCAGCACATGCAATCCCTGTATTTTTATCAAACATCTTTATATCAAACAGCATTTGTGCATCAGAATCCATGGCTCTGGAGGTCCATGTTTTTCCTGCATCATGGGAAACCATTAAATTCGCCGGACTCCCCACTCTTCCTACAGCATAAATGTGAGTTTTAAAATCAATCTGCCCGTGATTGATAAATTGTTCTCGAACGATATCCATGGCGCAAAGGCCCTTCACATAGGGACCGGAATAGGGTACTGGATTCCACGTTTTTCCCCCATCAGATGTGCCATAAAGTGGAATAGTGTCTGTTACATTTGGAAAATAGTCAGTTCCTACTGTCCCGACAAATCCGACTTGCTCATTCAAAAAAGCTATGGTTCGGAAGAATGAGCCTTTCATTTCCACCAGTTTTTCCCAAGTCTGTCCTCCATTCAAGGTTTTATATATCGAGCCGAGTCCATTGACATACCAGCCTTGATTTTCATTTATAAAACTAATATCATCCTGTTTGCCGGGATAAGGTTCAGTATTCAATTTAGTCCATACTGCTTGCTGTGCCTCAGCAAAAGAAGAAAAAAATGTAATTGTGATAATGACTAGAAGATTTTTCATGTGTTTCATGACAATTATTGCCTCGTTCAAGTAAACTTTCTCCAAGGAATACAGCCGATCTCTTTGATCAAAAGTCAATTACAGGATTGCAGAAATATGGGGATGAAAAAAGAGACAAAGGAATACAACAACAAAAAGTTAAACTCTACTGCACTACAATCCTTTTTCAGATTAAAAAATATGAATATAAAATTTGATTTAAATCCTCACTTGAGTCAATCACCTAGTTTCTTTGCAAACAACAGGATTTGAAAAAGTAGATGGGTGTAGTATCAATCAACTATCCAAAGTTGTCTTGAGCTACACCCAATCCATTCAAAAATTGAATTGCATCCAATTGGCGTAGTTAATCGTCGTTCCGCTCTGAACCCTGAGTTTTCACTATTTTATTGTAAATGCCAAATAGTAAAAGTGGTGCAGGCCATTGACCGATAAATAGCGCAGTGTTATTATGCTTAGTAAGTTTCAAAATCAAAGAAACACCCATGAAAGCAAATGCAGACCACATAAACACATCGGAAGGAATTTTAGAAGTTTCTTTTTCGATGGTTTTGGCTACTTCGCCCTCTTTGCCATAATTCTGCATAGTATCATTTCCATAATTCTCCATAACAATTGTTTGTTTAGTTAGATATAAAGTTCTTACTCCTTATCAAACAACCAGCTTGCCAGCCTACAGAAATAGGCTTTGAGGCCGCAGAGGGAACAAATCTCCATTTACCGGAAATTCTAACTGGGAGGTTAAAGCCAAGGAATGTGCGTTTAATTCCCCAAATGGTATTTTCTTTTCCCTAACAACTTTTTGTGGGTAATAAACTTTAAGTGGATAGGATACCATATTAAGCATGCAATTTGTTCCTAAGGAAACTAATATCATTTATCGCTGATCCCCTTGAAAACCTTTACTCTTCTATTTGCGGCTTTTCTGCTTATGCTATTAGTATGGGTAATCTATCGTTCCAAAGTCAAAAAAAGTGGATATGAGGTTCCATCGGCATTCCCAACGCACTGGCAGAAGTTTCTACTAAATAAGGTTTATTTCTACACTGCACTCTCAGCAAAAGAAAAAGCCCGCTTTGAATCAACGATCCAGCAATTTTTGAAAAGGATTCGCATCACAGGTATCGATACTGAAGTGACGGACGAGGACCGCCTGTTAGTAGCAAGCAGCGCGGTGATTCCTATATTTGCTTTTCCCAAATGGGAATATGACACGCTCTACGAAGTGCTCTTATATCCCGACCTGTTTTCTGAAGAGTTCGATTTCAAAGGGCACGACAGGGAGATTTCTGGTCTGGTAGGAACAGGGGGCGCTATTGATCATGTTGTGATTTTTTCAAAGCCTGCATTGTGGATGGGATTTGATAACCAATCGGACAAACATAATGTCGGCATTCATGAGTTTGTGCACCTTTTTGACAAGCAAGACGGGGACTTGGATGGTATTCCTGCTATCCTCATGGAAAACCAAGCAGTATTACCTTGGCTTCACCTCATCAAGTCTAAAACAGATGATATTATTTCGGGGAAAAGTGATCTCAATCCCTATGGTGCTGTAAGCAAAGTTGAGTTTTTGGCTATTGCCGGAGAGTACTTTTTTGAGCGGCCAGTCTTGCTTCAAGAGAAACACCCTGAACTCTATAAAGCAATGGCCTCGATCTTTCAGGTCGACTTGGCAGAGCAGCGGAAGAATTAATTTAGTTGCACTATATATCCTGCTTTGAGCATTAAAATGCTCAAACATTTACGAATTCCCCAAGCTGGTACAACTCTGAAATAGGAAAAAATTTTCTCCTCAGAAAATAAACTCATTTTCATAATTTATATCTCTTTAAATCAAATCCTTCTACCTTAGAACAAAGGTATCACGAAGGTTTGAAGTCACCATTTCACCAGAATTATTGCCTCGCCTGTTTATAATGGGTCTATCAGTCCCACTCATTTTTATTCCACTCGCTATTTTAACAACCACCTCCACTTTTGTTTTTGGACTAATCATGGTTTGGATAATTCTGAGAAAGCATAAAGATTAAAAGAGTCCTACTTGAAGGGTTTATAAAGCTTATCCCTTTTGTGGGAAATGAAAATTTCAAATGGTAATTCATTAATCTGATTATCCGCTTCTTTGCCAGTAAATCAAAATGGCCTCGGCTTCCCGCCACGGCGGACAAGCTGCTCGGCCACCGGATTTCAGGTTATTAAAGGGAGGGGACGTATATGGGGCTGCGCCCCATTTACCTCCCCTCCCTTAAAAGCAAAACTAACGGACACCGAGCGAAGTCGAGGTGTAACTTAATTAAATTTGGCTACTGGCAGAATGGATATACACATCCATAAAAAAAGGTCAGCCCAAATTGAGCTGACCTTTTAACTTTTAGTGACTTTAAGCATGTACGCTACTTTTCCATTAGATCAAAACCATTGATGAACATTGGCTCAAATACTAATATTTGCCCTCTTCCGTCTGCGGTCTGCGGTCTTCCAGCCTTAACCTTAGGAATATTGGACTACTGGCAGAAACGCGTATTTCCTTGATATTTTTTTATCTGACGATCAATCTTTCCACTGAAGGAACTCCAAATCTATCAGTTACATAGATCAAGTAAACACCTGGTGCCAGGCTGGAAACGTTGAACTGCACAATGCCTCCATTTGAAAGAATGGACTGAATTAACATTCCACTGGCATTTCTCAATTCTACATTCTGCAAACCTTCCACTTTCTTGAGCTCCACATTTACAATGCTGGAAGCCGGATTAGGGAATACTTTGACTTTGTTTGAAGGCCCTTTAGTCGGGAACGAGAAGGCTTCAGAGACAGCACTGCAACCTGCCTCATCAGTAATCATCACGGTGTATTTACCTGCACCCTGAATCTTGGTCTCATTCACTGAAGTTGTAGCTATCAATTTATTATTTTTGAACCACTGATAGGTATATGGTCCCGCCAGAGTGAATAGCTTAATTTTTTCAAAACCTACTACCGGTGTAGGAAGAGTTTTAATTTCTATCGACACTGCCTCAGTGGCAATTGGATTACAGATGTTAGAGTCGATGATGGCTCTGACAAGTGAAGAAGCTTCCAGATTTTTTACTGTGATACTTGTCAAGTCTGCTGATTCCTCGATGGCAACCCAAGTTGTACCATTATCGGTGGAAATTTCCCATCCTACAATGCTGTCAAATCTTCCACCAACCAATTCAAAGTCTACACTATTGACTCCAGCACAAACTTCCGTTGCAGATGAAATTACCATTGCCTGTTCCAAATCACATCTGAACAGGTATCGGGCTTTGACAGGCAAGTGATCTGATGTAGTCGTATTGTAATTCGGAATCAAATCGTACGGAGCAACAATTCGTTCAGAATTGACAATCCAATTATCCTTCAATTCATTGGAAATGATTTGATGATCGATCACATTTTCAAAGCTTGGGAATGTTCTCAAACCTGCATAACTCAAACTGATCGTAATCGGAATATAATTCTCCGTATCGTTCATATAATTGATGAAGGAAGTCTCCGAAGTACCCACTGTAGGTGCAGACTGATCAGCTACTGTTTCATCCAAATCATCATTGTAATCTCCAAGGATGATCAAGTTCACATCACTGTAGTAAGTATCCAGGGAATCCTTAAGCACATTGACATCATACTTTCTCATTCGGTAGCGTTGATTTGCCTCACTTTCACCTCCACCGTTTGAGCGGGTATGGACATTCACCAAGGTGATATTCTGCTGCACTCCGTTGATATTTGTTCGGATATCCATCAAGTATGGCAATCGACCGGAAGCCCAGAAACGATTTGGATTTGTCGACGGATAATTCACCAGCATGCTCGGTTCTACACCCTTCAAAAGCACTCTAGTCTGTATTGTATCCACCGTTGCCAGCTTAAATAGGTAGGTAAGCTTTTGGGCTTCTTCGGCAAAATCACCCGGTGTGGAAACAGCCGGAGATACTGCCATGCCATAACCTGGAAGTAAATTCACCAATTCTTTAAATTTGGATAAAGATGCAATCTCCTGGAATGCATAAACATCGGCATCAAGATCCTCAATGATTGTTTTTACATTCTGAAGCTGAAGATTAACATTTGTTGGTCCCTCACCTGCACGAGTAGATCCAAACCATTCGATATTCCAATTGACCACATCGAAGGTTTCATTTCTGTTTACCGTTGCCCCGGTTAGGTAGCCTCTGCTGACATTGATATCCCCACTCTCGAATTTGATCGGGGCAGCAAATGCTCCTTCAGCTGTTGGTGCAAATCGAACAGTTACAGATTTTGAACCTGTCAATTCTGCGATTGCATAAGTCAAAGTAGAACTGAATGAAGATCCATCTTTGGAAAATTCAAATCCTTGTCCGGCTGAGATTGTCAAATCAGCAACAGGGTTTGACAAGTTGAAACTGAAAGTTCGGGTTTGAGCAGATACGTCTCCAACCGGAACTATTCCAAAATGCCAATAGTCAACGTTTCCGATATTATTTGAGAAGAATGGTTCAGCAGGTACCTCTGAATTGAACAAAGCAAAGTCATCCAAAGTCCATCTTGCCGCTCCAGTTTCTGGTGAAGAATTGTAAACGAATGCAATTCGAACAGTTTGAGCTAGGTATTCGCTTAGATCAACTTGACCGGAAAAGGTCCAAACATCTGCGGAAGCAAATCTATCGCTTAGTTCAGCCCAAGTAGCAGTATTGGGGTCGCCGTTGACATAATCCGTAGAAATCATCAACTTCAGTCGTGGCCCGCCAAAAGCAACCCTGCTCCAAAATGTAATTAATGGAATGTTGAATCCAGTCAAATCATAAGGTGCCGAGATTAACCAATCCTCGTTTAGCACTGCGCCAACTCCGCCTCCAACAAATCCATTCATCTGAACTCCAAATGGTGCTGTGGCAGTTGGGGTGTTGCCTGCTCTACCAAAATTAGTACAAGCCCAAACCTGATCACCCAGCACACTTTGGGTTGACCATGATCCTCCAAGAGGACCAAGATTGGTTTGACAAATGCTATTGAAATTTTCAGAAATATTGAATGGATCAAATACAGAAGCTGTCACACTTACTGACGCTGCGGTTGATCCTGTAGTCTGATTGGAAATCGACGCATTAAAGTTGCCTACATTACTATTATCCAATTTCACGAATACCGTTTTTGAGTCGGCTAATTCTTCTTTTGAATATTGGATTGAAGACGAGAAGCTGGTTCCGTCTTTTGAGATGGAATAAGGAGCCGTAGCCGTGACCGTAACACCACTCGTGAGGTTGGTCGCTGTGAGTTCATAAGTAAGGACTGGGGCTGTAACCTCTTGGCTTACCGCACCAAAATTCAAGGAGGTTGGATTAGTAGTCAAGCTTGGGATGATCACTCCTGCAGCATTTTTGACTGTACCTTTAAAGGTTACTGGGACCGTGTTTGGAGAGAAGTTGGTGACTCGGGAGGTGCCCGTTCCTGAGATTGCTCCACCATTGGCCGATACATCACTTGTGCTGATAATTCTGAACTCTATATTACCGGATAGATTTTGTAGACCAGAAAGATTAATAGTTTGATTTACTGCCTGAACTGAGGAACCTACCACTACATGCTGCCATTCAGCTAATCTTGCTGTAAAGCCATCTCCGCTGTAAACTAAAGCAAAATTTCTAGGACCCCCACCTGAAGAGGTAGTACCTATTTGAAGTGAAGTCAAATCTACAAGCTTATCACCTGCTACATTAAACCCGAAAGTAAAGAACCTGTCATCACCTAAATTCCACCCATTAGAGTTGATGGAATTGGCACCTGCCGTCGCAACAATTCCCGCCCCTCTGGCAAATGCTCTTGCATCTACCCCTGCAACAAGTGCTGAACCTGCGGTGGATACTTGACTCCCTGTCTCACCGGTAAAATTCCAGCGGACAAAATCAATTGGATCGGGAGTTTCCGGTGAGCTCACATTAATGGTAAAACTGGCCGAAGCCACGCTACTTGGTGCAAAACCTTCTGCAATTGCAATGGCAGAAAGAGTTGTACTTTCCTCGATCAAAATAGGGGAAGTGTATAATGTACTGGTCGAAGTAGGAGTGCTTCCATCCAATGTATAATAGATGCTAGCTCCAGCAGTAGTAGAGGTAAGTGAAGCGCTTTGCGCAGCTCCAAAAGTGCCACCATTTGGACTGATTGTCGGCATGGAAGTTGGCTCCAAAGGCGGGACATCTCCTCCGAATGAATTCCAAGAGATGTTATCAATGACCAGCTGTCGATTATTAGATCCTCCGGTTAAATGTCTGATTTCAAGGGTGAAGTCTCCTGAAACATTAATGTTTTCAACTTCAAAAGAGAAACGTTCAGCACTTTCACCGCTGAAATTTCCGAAAACATCGGATTCAGCGATCTTAATGTCATTGATAAAGAGGCCAATCTGTCTTTCACCGGTGGAAGTGAAGGCTTTGCGCATTTCCACTTTGAAATTGCGAATACCTCCGCTAATGAGGCCGGATTTGATAGAGCTGTTATCTCCCGATCTTCGAAGGAGCAGGCCTTCATTATTTATTGGATAAACCTGTTCACCTGTGACATGGATGTAATTCCAAGTAATCGAATTATTTCCTTCGAAATTTCCATCTCGGTAAGTGTTGCCTGTGAGGCCAAGTTTTTCGAATGTCTCAATAAATTGATAGGTTCCACTTGACTGAGCGAAAGTGCTCAGGATGGCCATCATGAAGATTACGACACTCAAATTGATTTTGAGTAAATTTTGTTTCATATGAGAGAAATTAGTTATAAGAAGGGGTTAAGCATTCTGCTACAAAAGCTTGTAAAAGTAGATCTCTTCCCTGGAAGAATTGACATTCTGATGTTAACAAAAGATTAAAAAAAGACCCACGCTGCTTCTCAGCCCCGAAAGCTATCAGGATGCAATCTCGAGGTCTTTCCAAGGATTTGCCTGCCTGCCGTCGGGGGGAGTCCGATACTATTACTGGACAGCTCACAGAAATCATCCCACTTAAAAAAACAACCCATCCCCACCACCTACTTACTACTAACTTTTCACCACTTACAATCCCTTAAACTCCATAGCTTCCTTACCTCCTTACTTCCTTTCCTCCTAGCTTCCTTTCCTCCAAACTTCCCATCCAAACTGTAAACTAAGACTGACCACTGTAAACCGGACTTCGACTCTTGTCACACTGAGCGTAGTCGAAGTGTCAGCCTGACAATACTACCAAGTGAAAACTGCGAAGCCTAATGACCACTGACACCTCACCACATACCACTCAGGAACTTCCCATCTTCCTTACCTCCTCGCTTCCTAACCTCTTTACCTCCTAACTTCCAAACATCCAACTCCCCCTTTTTTACCAAATTGTTTCCTCTTTTAAGCTTTTATGAAGATTGACTACCATGTTAAATTTTAACATCAGCTAGGCTGGGTGTCGCTCTAGTTTTGGGGAATCAACTAATCTTCAAATCTATGAGATTCAAAACTTTTACACACACGCTAACCGTGATACTTCTACTCTGTATCATGCTAAAGCAAAATGTCTATGCACAGACAGTAAACGCAACCGTTTCAGGAAAAATTACCGACACGAAAGGTGAAACACTGATTGGTGCCCAAATTCTGGTAAAAAATGAGCAGACTGGTTTTACTGCTGCAACAGTGACCGGAGTTACAGGAAACTACATCGTATCGCAGATTCCTTTGGGTAACAATTACACAGTCACTGCCACCTATTTGGGTTTTGGTTCAAAATCCTTCACGGGCCTCGTACTGAATCAAGGGAATATCATCAAGCTCGACATCGTGCTCAGCGAAGAAATGCAGCAACTTGCAGAGGTCAGTGTAATGGCAAATTCTATTGCCAACAGCATCGATCGACTAGGGAGCTCAACTGCTGTATCAGCAAAGGACATGTCGACCTTACCCGTAAATGGCAGAAACTTCAACTCGCTGGTGGATTTGTCACCTGTTTCTAATGGAAATAACCTTCTGGGACAGCTTTTCTCATCAACAAACTACACCATTGATGGAATGACTAACCGTAGCCCACTATCAAGTGGGGCAACCAACAGAGGTCCTTTTTCCATCTCAATGGAAGCCATTCGAGAGTTTGAAGTGCTGACAAATGACTACGATGTAACCAATGGTAGAAGTGGTGGAGGGATTATCAGTGCTGTAACCAAAACCGGTACAAATGAAGTATCAGGTTCGGCATTTCTTTTTAACAGAGCTGACTGGTTAGCCAGCAAATACGACATTAGAGGAAATATAAGGAACAATGAATTTGCTATTCAGCAATATGGAGTTACACTAGGTGGGCCAATCATTAAGGACAAACTCCATTATTTCATTGCTTACGACGGGCAGCGAGATGCGCAACCTTTGTTCATTGCGGATATTCAAACTCCACAGGATGAGGCAAGATTCAATGTTTCGCGTTCATCCCTGGATAGATACCTTCAGATCTCCCGATCCAAGTATGGAGTCGCAGACTCTCCACAGACAGGAAGTTTTGATAAACTTCGATACTCCCATACAGCTTTTGCACGATTGGACTATCAGATCAATGCCAATAACCTTTTGACTGTCAGAAACAACTTCTCTTGGGATCTAAATAGCCAAGGGGTCAATGATAACACAGCAATCAACTTGTATGAAGTGTATGGTGATCACCTCTCCAAGGCAAACAGTTTGATGGCTTCTCTTCGTACTGTGTTAGCTCCTAATTTGACCAATGAAGTCAAACTTCAGTATATGTACGTACTTGATGACGGTCGTCCAAGTAATCAAATTCCTAGCGAAAATATCCCAAGAGCAATCGTGCAAAACGTCCGTTCTGAATTAGACGGGCGAATCGTAAATACCAATATTCAACTGGGAGGTCAGCGCTATTTGCCAGAGCGATTTGAATCTCATGTCTATCAATTGGTCAACAATCTGTACTACAATAAAGGAAAGACCAATTATACTTTTGGAGCCGATCTTTTGCTGAATAAATTGACTTCCCTGGCCACAAGTGAGTTTAACGGAAGATTTTTTTTCACAGGACTTGATAATTTTGAAAATCTGCGTCCTTTTCGATATGCAAGAGAAGTGGCTTTGACAGATCCTACTGTAAAACAAAACATCTTTGGAGGTGGTATCTACGCACAAGCCGATTCAGACTTGGGTCGGGGCAAAAGCTTGATTTTAGGATTGAGAGGTGATTATACAACCTATCAAAATGCGCCAAACTTCAATCAAACCGTATTTAACGAATTAGGATTGAAAACTGATGTCAAGACAGGCGGCTTCCAAATCCAGCCCAGAGTACAATTTACTTGGGACATCAACGAGCGTCAGACGGATGTAATCAGAATAGGCGGTGGGGTCTTTGGATCTGCGTTAAACAACTATACAGATGTAAACAACCTTCAGTTTGACGGTACCAAAATAGTTGCGGTGGACATTACTGGTGCTGCGGTACCAACTCCAGATTTTGTATCCTACAGAAATAACCCATCCACGGCACCAGGTGTGGACCTATTAAGTAGGCCCGGAGTCACTCCAGTCGCTACCATCAATATGAACAGCGAAGATCTGAAGGTGCCTACTGTCTACAAAGGCAATGTGATGTACAATAAGATCCTCAATAACAGACTTCGTGTTGGTGTTAATTTCATTGCATCTATAGCTAGAAACAACTACATGTATTTGGATAGAAATATGGTGGATGAGCCATATTTCAGATTGGCTAATGAAGGTAACCGTGGTGTTTATGTTCCAGCTGAAACCATCAGCACCACTAACGGAAACGCAGATTGGACGAGAGGAAGAAAGACTACCCAAGTGGGTCGGGTCTTGGAATTGGTTAGTGAAGGAAGAAATAATACTTATACAGCTGTAATTGACGCCTCCTATCGATATTTCAAAGATGGTCAGTTCACTGCAAGCTATACTTGGAATGACTCCAAAGACAATACTTCATTCAATGGCAACGTCGCCAACAGTGCTACCCTTTTCCAAATGGTAGTCGATGATCCTAGGGATCTTTCTCGTATGAGTTATTCCAATGGACAGTTCAGGAAAAAAGTAGTCCTATACGGCACCTTGCCTACGTTCAAAGGCATCACTGTTGGTGTCCGATACTCGGGCATCGGCGGAACTCGCTACTCTTTGAGAGTTAACGGAAACGTCAATGGAGATTTTGTTAACTCAAATGACCTTGCATTCGTATTCGACCCCAATGCTTCAGGGGTATCTGAGACCATCAAAGAAGCGATGCGAAATGTATTGGCAAACCCTGATAATTTAGCAAAAAGCTACATCGAAAGCAGCCTGGGCCAAGTCGCGGCAAGAAACGGCGGAGAGAATGGCTACTTCGGTTTTTGGGATATGCGAGCCACTAAAAAATTCTTCCTGAACAATTCGAGAAAAACAGGATTTGAGCTAGGAGCTGATATTTTCAACATCGGCAACATGCTCAACAAGGATTGGGGAAATTCCAAAAACCTTGGAAACCAGAACTTGATGACCCTCCGGAATTTTGATGCGGTCAACAGACAATATGTGTACGAGATCAATCCAAACGTAGGAGTTGCCAATCCAGGAGGCACACCTTTCCAAGTGCAGATATCCGGAAGAATTTTCTTCTAATTAATCCTTAAATAAAAGAGTCCGGCTACATCGATGTAGCCGGATTTCTTTTTTTATCCAATCTTAAACTAATTCATAAAAATGACTAATTCATCAAGTTCAGGGCTTTGGATTTTGATCTGTGGATTCATCCTTGGAATCACAAATCCATTCCTATTAAAAGCCCAAGAAACCCGACCCTCCCAGCACGTCGTGTTGATATCCATAGATGGCTTTCGGCCTGATTTTTATCTGGAAGAAAAATGGCCTGCTCCCAATCTTCAAGAAATGGCAAAATCAGGCGCAAGAGCATTGGGAGTAACCGGCGTTTTCCCATCCGTCACCTATCCTTCTCATACGACGATCATTACTGGCAGAACTCCAAATCATCATGGTATATTTTACAATTCGCCCTTTGAACCAACCGGTCAGACTGGTCGATGGTACTGGGAAAGTGAACTGATCAAGGTCCCAACACTTTGGGATGGAGTGAGAAAAGCAGGACTGAAAAGTGCAAGCTTTATATGGCCAGTTTCGGTCAACGCTCCAATTGATTATAACCTTCCGGAATTTTGGAGTTTGGAGCAAGGTTTTGGGAGAATCGATCCTATGAGAGAAAAAGAAACTCCAAAAGGCCTCCTTGCAGAAATGGAAGAGCAAGTTTTAGGTAAAGTAAATGAGCGAACCTTCAATGGGGATTACCTTAATCGGGAAGACAGAATTGGTGAAATGGCTGGCTATGTTTTGGAAACTTACAAGCCAAATCTGATTACCCTTCATTTGATCGCCACGGACCATTTCCAGCATGCGGAGGGAAGAGATGGTCCGATGGTCAGAAAATCTCTTGCAGCTACAGATCGAGCAATTGGAAAAATCATTGAAGCTGCTGATCGTGCGGGAATTTTGGATCAGACGACATTCATTGTGACCGGTGATCATGGATTCGTAAACATTCATAGTTCTATCAGTCCAAATGTATGGCTGGTAGAAGCAGGATTGATGGAAGATCGAGCAGATCGAGGTAAATGGAAAGCAGCCTTTCATACCAGTGGAGCGTCCGCATTTTTACACCTGAAGGATAAAAATGACACGGAAACAATTAAAAAGGTGCAGTCTATTTTGGAGAATCTACCTGAGAGCCAAAAGAAGCTATTCCGAGTTCTAAACCGTGAGGAATTGAAAGCAGCAGGGGCTGACCCAAATGCTGTACTTGGATTGGCTCCAATACAGGGAATTTCTTTTTCTCCCTCCAGTTCAGGTGCAGTTTTGAAACCTGCAAAAGGAGGAACACATGGCTTTTTCCCGGATTTCAAGGAAATCGAAACCGGGTTTATAGCATGGGGTGCTGGAATACGTGAGAATGTGGAAATCCAAAAAATGGGATTGGTCGATGTCGCAGCAGTGGTCGACTATCTGCTCAACTTGAAAATGGATTTGCCCCAAAGTAATCTATATCCAGGTATTAAAAAGTAATCTTAGAGAGGCTGACTCGTAAGTACCGAATGTTAGATTGAGTCTGAAAATCAATCATTAAAAAAAGGGTGATGACGGTTATGGATTTATTCAAAACTGGGGTCACCCTGAGGGCCTGCCTGTCTGGTAGGCAGGGAGTCGAAGGGTCTTCGTACTTCCCGACTCTCGTCGGTCAGGTGCTCAGACTGAATAACCATCTGTACCAAATAAATGTCCGTCCTCGATGGCAGCTTGCCTGCCGTGGTGGGAAGTCGAAATGAAGTTCAATTCCCTAGAAAAGGCCTTCGACTCCTGTCACCCTTTGCGGAGTCGAAGGGTCAGGCTGACGCCAGAACTCTTATGGAGACAGCCTTATTTTCACCTTAAAACCCGCTTTCTGATTTTTGGGGTGAAAAGTGAATCCTCTTGCAAAACTTTGGATACAGTCTGTCTTGTGAGGCCAGTAAGGTCAGCGATATCCTGTAGCGTTACCAACTTTCTTAAAATCACAGAATTTCCAAATGCATCAATGATTTGATCTTGGAAGTGAGGTAAAATCCGCTTCACCTTTTCCTCCGGATCCAAACTCCTTATAGCAAACAATCGATCTTCGGCACGACACCAGCGAATCACTAATTCTTTGATAAACCATTCCGCTAATTTGGGCTGACTGGTCACTAGCTGCTTAAAAAAATCGACCTCATATACCCTCAGTTTGGTTGGCGTTAGCGTTTTGGAAAATTCACAAAACTGCCCATTCAATAAATCGAGGTTGCCAAAAAAATCTCCCGGTTTAAGAATGTCGTAGCATACCTCTTCTCCTTCAGGAGAGTAAGCGCCTATTTTCACTGCTCCTGACACGATTTCATACATTGGAGTGATTCGCTGTGGAGGTTGATAGAGGAAATGACCTTTTTCCAAAGTGATCATTTCAAGTAATCGCTCACTTACTGCAATCCGTTCTTCCACCAAATATTCAAAAGGCCCGTACATTTCCGCATTTTTTCTTGAATTTCAATCAAGTTTTGATCAAAATTCACGTTGGCTGTGAAATTTAACAGCATCATAATTTTGAGTGACATTTCTTGACTAAAAACGACTCAGAGGATAATGATTTCTTAAAGTCACATTTTTCGCTTTTCCATAAATGACGCAGGGTCTATTATTTTTTCTCTATCGTGGTATGGTTAAAAAATCCACCAAGCACTCAAAATCAATATTTTGGGAGAATTAATTAATAGCTTTTGAATCTTATGAAAAAACTTCCACCCACATCATAAATCTCCTTAATCAAACGAAATGATATTTTTCCTAAACTGATTTTGAATAACTTATGATCAATAACGAAAACCAAAAACAAATGGAACAAATCCGTAAAGAAGACATCCCTCAGGAAGCCTTTGACCTCTACGATTATTATTGCCACAACAAACTTGACCGCAGAACTTTTGTCGAAAAACTATCTGTCTACGCTGTAGGAGGCATCACACTTACTGCACTCATGAGTGCTATGATGCCAGATTACACCAATACCCGCACCATTCAGCCAACTGATGACAGATTGCATAGCTCCGACTTTGTCATGTATGATTCTCCAAAGGGAGGAGGAAAGATCAAAGGGTTGCTCTCTACGCCTTCCGGAAAAGGAAAATTCCCAGGCATCGTAGTGGTACATGAAAACCGGGGACTTAATCCTTACATTGAAGATGTGGGAAGACGCTGTGCTGTGGATGGGTTTATCTCTATCGCTCCTGATGCATTGACTCCTTTGGGAGGATATCCTGGAAATGATGATGAGGGCCGGGCGATGCAAGCCAAACTTACCCGAGAATCCATGCTTGAAGATTTTATCGCAGCTTACGAATTTCTAAAAAAACATCCAGATTGTGACGGAAATGTCGGTGTAGTCGGATTTTGTTTTGGGGGTTGGATTGCCAATACAATGGCCGTGCGGATCCCCGATTTAAAAGGAGCAGTTCCTTTCTACGGAGGCCAGCCTGATTTAGCTGAAGTCCCCAAAATCAATGCTCCGCTTTTGGTAATCTACGCCGAACTGGATGAGCGAGTGAATGCAGGATGGGCAGCCTATGAAGAAGCTTTGAAGGCGAACGGAAAGAAATATGAAATGATCAATTACCCGGGTGTGAATCACGGCTTTCACAATAATACCACCCCGAGATATGATGAACCAGCAGCAAAACTTGCTTGGGATAAAACCATCGCATTTTTCAAGAAAAATCTGAAATAGCAAAAGGGGGTTTAGGACTCCCTTTTACGTTTTATCTCTCCTCCTATTAATAAATTCAAAGTCTGCCTAAATAATTTGTCCAACAAGAAAAACTTTACTTGTTTCTGTTCCTTTTATTCCAAATATTTGATTAGCAAAATCAAGAACTCCAGTATAAAATGAAGCATATTATACCTTATACATCCTTTCAGGAAGCAATTGAGGCATTTGACAACGGTGGAAAATTTTTCAACCTTTTTAGCCATGCACACGACGGTGTAGTGTCACCTGCTGAGTTGGGGAAAGTAGCCGGAGTCGCCAACAATAAACAAGCGATGATTCTATACCTCATGATGTCAATTTCTCGCTTGGATAACCGCTCCAGAGAGCGGGTTTTAGCCAGACTGGATTCTCACTTGTTTGACATTTACGAAAAATATCGACCTGTCCATATGAGCTTGGAGCAAATGCTTGAGCGAGGCAAGCCCGGTATAAGCACCACCTTGGTGGGAACTGTGAAAAAAATCAGTTCGGCTTTAGAGACAGAAGGATCAATTATGGTCCCCCTGACCGTTGGTGCAGAAACAAGTTTTACGATGGTCCCGATAGAAAATTCCTACGAGGTATACGAATTAAGATCAGAAGATAGTGATGCAATGATCTTGGTAGCTCATCATAAGGAAAAGGAAGCACTACCCGAGCGAAAACTCAGAGTCGGCGGAATGATTACCACGCTCAGCCAAGCGGATTCGGCAGATCTTGAAGTCCGGGTTTTTCTTGAAGCACAATATTATATGGAGGAAGACTAGGCTTACTTTTCTTTTCTCAATCAAAAGGAAAAAATACCAGGGATGAGCCTGCTGAGATTTTGATTTTTGATGCAGGAGCTCTAGAAGGTAAATCGTCGTCAAAGACACGGATCCTTACAAATAATCCTATTTTTGGCAAAAACAGACTAATCAATCATGTCATCAAGCAAGACCACATTTCAGTTTATCAGCGAACCCGGAGATGTCAATTTCGGAGGAAAAGTACACGGAGGATCTGTGATGAAATGGATTGATCAGGCTGCCTATACCTGTGCAAGAACCTGGGCTGAAAGCTATTGCGTGACCGTGTATGTCGGTGGTATCCGATTCTACAAGCCAATCAGCATTGGCGAGGTAATCAAAATTGATTGTCAAGTGATATTGACTGGAAGCTCGAGCATTCACATCATGGTGGAAGTTTATTCGCGAGCTTTTTCGCAGAAAAAGTTTGAGAAAAAGACCCACTGTATCATTATTTTCGTGTCTGTGGATGAAAATGGCAACCCAAATAATGTGAAGCCTTGGGTTCCAAAAACCGAGCAGGAGAAAAAACTTAAAGAATATGCCGAAAAGCTAAAAAAGCTCCGAGGAGAAATCCACGAAGAAATGAAGCCTTTTTTTAATGAATAGCGGTTTTAAGGAGTTGCGCCGTTCTTCAGGTCCGCGATAGCTATCGGGAGCAATCCTGAAGCTCTGTTAGGGGATTTGGAATCCCCATTCTCTTAATAAAAGTCGGATTGAAAATCCTATAACATTACCTCGGAATTGCAAATTCCGAGGAACGGCGTTCTTCAGGTCTGTGATAGCTATCGGGAGTAATCCTGAACTGTTGTTACGGGATTTGTATTTCCCTCAAGGGTAAATTCAGCGGATTAAAAATCCTACAACAGATCCTCGGGATTGCAAATCCCGAGGAACCCCCAAGAACCTTTCCCACGTACCAAATAAATTAGAACTTGAAAGTTTACCTTAAGAAATCTATATTCAAGCACCTGAACTAAATCGAATTGATCTCAGGGAAAGAATTTCTACCAAACTAAACACCACAATACAATGAAAAAATTATTATTAATCTTTTCGGCTTTTTGGTTTTCCCAAGCCCTGCATGCGCAAACAAAACTTGTCGAAAAAGTGACTCAAAAAGGAGATGAATTGATCATCCCGTACGAAAAACATGTTTTATCCAATGGTCTGACGTTGATCATTCACGAGGACCACAGTGATCCTGTAGTCCATGTGGATGTAACCTACCACGTAGGGTCAGCCCGAGAGGAAATCGGTAAATCGGGTTTTGCTCACTTCTTCGAGCACATGATGTTTCAGGGTAGTGACAACGTCGGTGATGAGCAACACTTCAAAATTGTGACCGAATCAGGTGGTACCCTCAACGGAACTACCAATACCGACCGGACCAATTACTTCGAAACCGTTCCGAACAATCAATTGGAGAAAATGCTGTGGCTGGAAGCTGACCGGATGGGATTTCTTCTTGATGCCGTGACTCAAAGGAAATTTGAGATCCAGCGGGAAACCGTAAAAAATGAGCGCGGACAAAACTATGACAATCGCCCCTATGGACTGGTTAACGAGGTCATCAACAAAAACCTATATCCATATGGTCATCCTTATTCCTGGTTGACCATCGGCTATGTCGAAGATTTGAATCGGGTAAATGTTGAAGATTTAAAAAACTTTTTTCTCCGCTGGTATGGACCTAACAATGCTACCTTGACCGTAGGTGGTGACGTGAAGCCGGCTGAAGTGGTGAAATTGGCAGAAAAGTACTTCGGATCTATTCCCAAAGGACCGGATGTCCAAAATATGAGTTTGCCGGCACCGACATTGACCTCGGACCGCTATGTCACCCTGGTGGACAATTATGCGAGAATCCCCCAATTGATATTTACTTATCCCACGATACCTTCTTTCCACGAAGACCAATATGCCCTTTCTTGCCTGGCGGAAATTCTGGGTCAAGGAAAAAACTCGATTTTCTATCAGGAAATTGTAAAGGGACAAAATGCCCTTGCAGCATCTGCATTCAGCAGTAATTCAGAACTTGCAGGAACCTTCAGATTAAGCATTACACCAAATCCAAATGGATCACTTGAAGCTAGCAAAAAGTTGATCGAGGAGGCACTTAAAGCTTTCGAAGCGAGAGGTGTGACGGATGAAGACATCGAGAAATTCAAGGGGTCTTTTGAATCACAATACGTCAACCGACTTCAGAGTGTATCCGGAAAAGTATCTCAATTGGCCTATTTCGAGACTTTCACAGGAAATCCAAATCAGATCGGAAGCGAATTGGAAAAAAACCTAAAAGTAACGAAGCAGGATGTACTGAGAGTTTATGAAAAATACATCAAAGGAAAGCATGCTGTTATCTTGAGTGTGGTACCAAAAGGTCAGGAATCCAATATCGCCGGTGCTGAAAATTATACGGTGGACGAAAGCAAATACAAAGCACCCGATTATGGTTATTCCGGCTTGACTTATCAAAAACCTAAGGACAATTTTGATCGCAGCAAAACTCCAGGTAACGGGCCGAATCCTGTGGTAGAAATCCCGGATTTCTGGAAAAAAACACTTCCCGGCGATATCAAAGCAATCGGTATCGAAACGGACGAGCTTCCTGTGGTCACGCTTACCCTGACGATCCCGGGTGGACATCTAGCCATGGCTAATGACACCTCAAAAATTGGTTTGCCGAGAATGTTTGCGGCCTTGATGAATGAGGATACCAAAAACTTCACAGGGGAACAGATGCAAGTCGAACTTCAGAAAATCGGAAGTCAAATCTCAGTTTTCAATGGGTTTGACGGAATTACCTATCGAGTTCAGACGCTCAAGAAAAATTTGGGCAGGACGCTGGAACTGCTCGAGGAGCGTATTTTCAATCCAAAATTCACTCAGGAAGCCTTCGATCGAATCCAAAAACAGGCCATCGAAGGATTCAAGCAAACCAAATCCCAACCTGCTTTCATTGCAAGTGATGTATTTGCTAAAATCAATTATGGAAACAGTATCCTAGGACTTAGCGAAAGCGGAACGGAGCGAACTATTTCCAACCTCCGATTGGAAGATGTTGAAAATTATTACGCCAACTACATGACTTCTAAGAATGCAAAACTAGTGGTGGTAGGTGATGTAGATGAAAAAGAAATCCTGAGCAAGCTCAACTTCCTGAGTAAACTTCCCAACAAGGAAATTAAACTACCGGCAGTTCCGACTGTGGCTTCTTCAGGAAAAACCAAAATCTATCTAGTTGATGTGCCAAGAGCAGCCCAAACGGAATTCCGTGTGGGCAATGTGACGGGACTTAAATATGATGCAACGGGAGATTACTATCTGGCTACCTTGACCAACTTCGCTCTCGGAGGTGCTTTCAATAGCCGAATCAACCTGAATTTGCGGGAAGATAAAGGTTGGACCTATGGGGCAAGAACCGGATTTAGCGGTGATAAATACACTGGAACTTTTGCCTTCAGCTCTGGAATCCGTGCCAATGCTACGGACAGTGCACTGGTTGAAGTCCTGAAAGAACTCAAAGAATATTCAACAGGAGGCATCACTTCTGAAGAAATCCAGTTCATGAAAAGTGCTTTAGGTCAGCGGGATGCCTTACTTTATGAGACAGGTTTTCAAAAAGCCAATTTCGTGGGAAGAATCCTGGAGTACGATCTCCCTTCCAATTTTGTAGATCGCCAGAACAAAATCTTAAAGGATCTGAATAAAGCTCAGGTGGATCAATCTTCTAAAAAGTGGATCAACACAGACAAAATGAATATCCTTTTGGTAGGTGATAAGCAGGCAATTTTGCCCGGACTCCAAAAATTCGGCTATGAAATCATCGAGTTGGATCTTGACGGAAATCCTATAGCAGGTAAGTAAATTCAGTGCAAAAAATTAAATATGGGGTTCTGAATGGGGTCAAGTAAACCCTATTCAAAACCCCATATTTTTTGTTCTTTTTTATTCTTTAGGACCGCAATAGCTATGGGAGCAATCCTGAAGCTTTGTTTAGGAATTTGTTCTTCAGGATTTGTAATCTTGAAGCTCTGTTTGGGGATTTTTAATCCCCATTCCTTTAGTAAATGCCAGTTTAAAAATCTTACGACATGTCCTTGGGATTTTAATAGACCTGCCAGGTTTCGAAAACCTGGCAGGTCTTTATCTTAAAAATTGACCTCTACTCCAATCCCTTTACCTTCTCCAAAAACAATCCCTCCACATAAAACTGCCAATCGGCAAACTTAAGTGCTTGATTAGCCAAGTGATGATGGTGATCTTGATCCAAGATGTAATCAGCGGGTTTGTTGAGCTGTCGCGTTTTGCCATATACACTTTCCAACTGATTTTGAATGGCTTTCCATTCAGCATCCATACCTACTAATTTTGCTTTGGCTTGACTTCGCTTTTCTCCACTTGGCTCATCCAATTCTGCTAGGGTAATTATTGCCCGATTAGAAAACTGAACCGCCTGCGCTACTTGTTCATAGACCTCAAGAGTATAGGTATTGCGAACAGCACGTTTTTTTGATTCCTGAATCACTTGAAGCACTGAATCCACTCGGGCCAGATTAGCTTCGGCCTTGATGATTTTATCCTGGTATTTCTGAGTCCAAGCTCCTGCGGAATCCGGATTAGGCAGAGAAATGAGGGCTTCATTAATAGGATTTTTTAGATTCTTCAGGTTGTTTCTATTTTTTCTTTGACCAAGAAGTGCATTTTTCCAAAAGGCAACAGGTTCTTCCAGTCTATTGATAAACTCCATTTCGGCATTTGCCAAGTTCGCACCAAAAGCCCGCTGTCTAAAAGCGGCATGAAGCTCCTCAGTGGTTCGTTTTTCACCAGCCCAAGTGTATTCTGCGAAAATCGAGATTCCTCTTTGGTACAATTCAAAATGAGGAGAATCATCATCCCATAGCGTCAAAAGCAATCCATCAGCCTTATTTCTGATGGAAATCAAAGCGAAATCGCGAATGTTGTTGGTATTGCTTTGATCAAGTGGCATGAGGTTCCATCGGGTTTGTCCGGCTGTTGCTCCCATTACTTTGAAGCCATTGTCGGTAAACCATTTGATCGCACGATTATTCCCGGGAGATTCAGGCATATCGTAGTTCCATCGCATGTAAACACAGTTTTTCGGGAACATATCAATGTACTTGTTCAAGTTCGGCTCATTGACTGACCAAATACTATCGACATGTGCAGTCGTTAACTTTCGATCGTAAATAGAGCGATAGACCCCGGCATTTTGCAAAGGCATATCATCCCAGAAAATCGGTGTCAGCCCTTTTTGCGCAGCATATTCGCTTACCCGATTAAGCCAGATCAATTGCAGTTCCAAAGGAGATTTCCCACTGCTTCTGCCCGTGGTATGGACTTCATCACCTCCGACATGCAGGTAATTGGCATAAGGAAAAGCCTTCAAGGCATCTTCATACAAGTCAAACTGCACTTTGTACGTTTCTTCATTCAGTGGATTAAAAGCCCAGTCACTTTCCGGATCATCCCTTAGTGGCATGTATTCATCATGCTTTAGAACAAAAGAGGCGTGACCCAAGCCCTGTACTAATGGACTTATTCGGATATTCCGCACCATTGCATAATCACTTATTTCTTTCCATTCAGCTATCGTCAACCCATCCGAGGAACCCACTTTAGGCTGTACTTCATACTTGAGTTTGTCTTCAATTTCGATGATAACCGCATTGATTTTTAGAGCAGCAAAGCGATCCATCAACTCATAGTAATATTCTTTTTTCTCCAAATGATGCTTCACATCCAAATGAACAGCTCGATAAGCCAGCGCAGGTTCGTCAGAAATAGAGCAAAGAGGAAGTGGAACATCTTGATCATTCGCATCTTCCAACAACTGTCCCAAAGTCATCAATCCATACCATAGCCCCGCCTCAGTACTTGCCTTGATTCCCACCTTTTGATCGGCAATCTCCAGCAAATATCCTTCAGAATTTACCTCCAGTTCAGGATCTAAAGCAAAAGAGATCAGATCATTTTGAAAATCAGAAAGAGCATTGCCTGAAGTAAAGTGGTTTTTTGAATCCTGAAAAACCGATTCAAGGTTTGAACCTTTAAGGTTGGAGTTTCCAGTGATTTCAAACGAAGTTAGGCTTGGTAAAATGATAAAGTGGGCATCTGATTTTTCTTTTGACCCACAAGACCAAACTACAATTGTCAAAAAGAGTGAAGAAAGAAAATTTCTCATGGAGCTAGGGTTTATTGGTGGTTAATTTCAACTTTTATTAGGCCTAATATTCAAAGTCGACCATTGAAATTAAGGGAAAATCCGACTTTAACCCAAGGATAAAAGATTCGCATAGATATTGTAACAAGTCGATTTATTAGCAAGAACCTGAGTCGTAATCCCTCGCTTTATCCCCTTATATGAACACAAAGGCCCTTTTCATCCTCCTAATTTCCTTCCTAACAGTCTCTTTTTCTGGTTTTGGACAGGTGCAGGACACTACCTCCATCTCAGAACAGATCAAAACTGAGCGGGACAATCAGTTAAAAGATCTCAATGAAAAGCTCAAACGAAATGAGGAAGAGGTTAATCGATTGACTGATAAACTTGCTGCTGCCGATAGTAGAACCTCCACTGATAAGGAAAAAATCAATGACTTGGAAAAACTCCAAATCGCTTTGGACAACCGCCTGAAATTTCTCGAAGAAGGTCCAAAAACAAAAATCAACCTTAACGGGCAGCTTGCTTTTACCGAACTACTCAGTATCCAACGAGACATTCAGCCGCTCGATCTGTTTATTTCCTCACAGTCTTTTTTCAATCAGTTGGGCAACATCGGTAAAATCCAGAATTACTCCACCTTCAATGCCTGGAAAAAGGATTATGATAATTGGTATAACCGACAGGGAAAAGACGATGCAATGATGGAAGTGATCAACAGTTCTCTGAATCTGATCAGTGCGGTGGGTAGCAATGTGCCCCTTTACGGAACTATGGTATCCACAGTCTCTTCAGGAATCACTGCTCTCGTAACCTCGGTAGGCAAAAAGGAGAAAGACTTGAGCGAAAAAACTCCCGCCATGCTAAAGCTCCTGAACGTCACCAGTCAATTTGAAAATCAAAAAGCGATTATCGATCATGAATGGGAACAAATCAATAAAGAACTCGAGCAACTCCAAAAAGAGAATGCCGCTCTTCTGGAAGATCAAATGAACTACTATGGTATCAGTATGCTAGAATACAAACGGAAATACCTCACAGCAACTTTAGATATCGATCGGGAAACCTTCAAGAATGAATGCAGAAGAGCAATCTCTGACAAAATTACTTTGCTGGAAAGTTCTCAAAATACCAAGGGAAAATGGCTGGGTCAGGTAGAAACTTACATGTTCAAAGTGCAGTCCCTTCGTCTGAGATTTGGTCAACTCACCTCCCGAATGCTGGTTAACATGGACCAATACGAAAGTCTGATCACTGTGTACTCCGACAGCACTCGATTCCCCGCAGAGTTCACCACCCAGATCAATGGTCTAAACAACTCGCTCAAAAATCTAAAAAACAAGTTTTACGCCTCTTACAATCCTGCTAAATACATCGAGGATTCAGCAGTAATGTATATTGAGAGACAGTAATTCGGCATTAAGATATACAGGGCGAAGATTACTTAATTCGATTTGCCAGTTCTTCACGAGAATAAATCAAAGAATTGAAATAGAGTCAATTTCAGCTCAATAATTAAAATCTAGGTTGAAGATGAGCTTCGGTCTTCGGTCTCCCGTCTCTTGTGCTGAGCGTAGCCGAAGCATCCAACCGAAATTCAATAAAATATTCGTCAGTTGAAGAATAGGGTCTATCCAAATTGAAATCGTAACCATTTATCCCATAATTATCTAAATCTGTTGGGTTTTCTGCATTTTTCTCTAATTTTTAAGGGTGAAGTATAAGAAGTACAAAAGCTTATTCTTTTTTAACCCACTTACAAACCCAAAATGCTGACACTTCTGATTATTCTGGTTGCTTTGGCCCTGATCCTGCTTGCCATCATCAAGTTTGACATTCATCCGTTTTTAGCACTTTTTGTCGGAGCCATTATCTACGGTCTGATGATGCGCATGCCCACAGACCTCATAGTAAAATCCATCGCTGATGGCTTTGGTGGCGTCATGGGAAGTGTAGGGCTTCTGATTTTGTTGGGGGTGATCATGGGGACTTTTTTGGAAAAAACCGGTGGAGCTATAGTCATTGCAGATCGAATTCTGAAGTGGATCGGTGAAAAATCCGTCAACCTTTCTATGATGCTAAGCGGATGGATTTTGTCAATCCCTGTCTTCGGTGACAGCACGATCATCATGATGAATCCAATTGCCAAATCACTTTCGGCCAAGAGTGGGATTTCCTACGCTGCCACGATAGTAGCACTTTCTCTTGGCGCTATGGCTAGTCATGCCTTGGTTCCTCCGACTCCAGGACCAATTGCAACTGCCGGTATTTTAGGTGCTGATTTGGGTCAGGTAATCTTTTATGGTGCATTTGTATCCTTGTTTACCCTCATTCCACTTTACTTCTTTGTGAATAATTTTGTGGTCAAAATCCCACTTGAACCTCAAATGATCGTAGGCGAAAAGGAACTGGTGAAGAAAGAACTTCCCACCTTTTTCAAATCACTTCTGCCGGTTCTTGTTCCTTTGATTCTGATCATTTTAGCCTCCATAGCCAATTATCCAACCAAGCCTCTTGGCGAAAGTGGACTGACCAAAGCCATCCAATTTATCGGATCACCTGTAATTGCCTTACTAATCGGAGCGATTCTATCATTCACACTTCCCAAGAAATTTGACCGCAAACTCCTTTCCTCTTCGGGTTGGATTGGAGAGTCTATTCTTTTGGCAGCTCCGGTTATTTTGATCACTGGAGCAGGGGCTGTTTTTGGGAAAATGCTTCAGAATTCAGGCGTTGGTGACTTAGTGACTTCCAGTATGAGTGATGCGAATTGGGGGATTTTCCTTCCGTTTTTAATTGCTTTCGCACTAAAAACAGCACAAGGTTCGACCACTGTCGCGATGATCACTACTGCTTCGATTATCGCTCCGATATTAGGGCCGCTTGGTCTGGATTCTGAGATCATGAAAGTCTTCACCGCCCTTGCGATTGGAGCAGGTTCCCTTTGTATTTCCCATGCTAACGACAGCGGTTTTTGGGTAGTCACCCAACTCTCAGGTATGAGTATCAAGCAGGGAAATATGTCCCACAGCTTAGGAACCTTGATCGCTGGGACAACTGCGATATTGATGATTTTTGTACTGAGTTTGGTGGTGGGGTAGAAAAGTCCGATGTCGGGTGACCGATGACCGATGTTAGCACTCACTTCATCATTCGATATTCATCATTCGATGTTCGAAATTTCTTATCCGATAGCAGCCGCTTCAGACCTCGTAAATCGTAATTCATATATCGTAAATCTCCTTACCTCGCTGTCCATCCCCCATCCACAGTCAGCATCGATCCTACCATGTAAGTTCCCGCATCGGAAGCCAAGAAAATCGCTGCACCTTGGATTTCTTTCAATTCGCCCCAGCGACCCAAGGCAGTAGCCCCGACCACAAACTTTTTTCCTTCTTCTGTATCTGCAATCGGTAGGTTCATCTCTGTCAAAAATGGACCCGGACAAATTGCATTGACCGTAATATTCCAAGTGGCCAACTCCAAAGCCAGAGCTCGTGTCATCTGAACTACAGCACCTTTACTGGATGCATAAGGAGTTCGATTGGCCAAACCTACCAAACCCAAAGTACTGGCAAGATTGATGATCGCACCTTTCTTTTTATCCTTCATGTACGGAGTCACGGCCCGACTTGCTAGCCAAGTGCCTGTCACGTTGACATCCATCACTTTGGTGAAATCCTCATAGCTCAGTTCGTCAATTGCTCCTCGGATATTGATGCCTGCGGAATTGATCAGAATATCTATGGAGCCAAAAGCCTCGAATGCTGTTTTTGCCATCTCTTCCATGCCAGCTTTATCCACCACATCGGCTGCAAAAGTTATCGCCTTCACACCATATTTAGCAGCAATTTCCGCAGCGGCGCCATCACCATCTGATGCATTTCGGCTAACCAGCATCACATTGGCGCCGGCAGAAGCCATACCGGCAGCCATAGCCAATCCGAGACCTTTGGAGCCGCCTGTGATGATAGCTGATTTGCCTTTAAGTGAAAAAAGAGAAATACCTGGAAGTTGGGAAAGATCGAATTGGGACATGGTTTTGAGGGTTAAGTTGGGAGACCGGAGACCGGAGACAGAAGAATTGTCCGAAGTCGGATGTCCGATGCTTGGTTAGTTATAGTTTATAGACTTGTTTGAAATTTTTGTAAGTGGTAAGTGGTAAAAAGTAAGTGGTTGTCTGTTTCACAACTTACCATTTACTGTTGACTACTCACAATGAAAATTACAAAAGATTAGCTCTGGAATAGGCAAGACACTTGACCACATTCTTCTCTTCAAAAGCCAGCTTTTCTTCAGAATTCAGGTTTTTTACTTGGGGAAGAGAATCGGGATAAGATTTGTCACGAACTATTCTGAGGATTTTTGCCAGATCTTGAGCTGGTGGGTTATCAAATGTCGTCCAGTAGCTTTCCTCCAAACATGGAATCTGCAAAGGATCACGAGTGATCATTTCCAAACTGAACGTGACATCCGGATTATGTTTTTGACATAAAGTCACTGCTTCTTTTAAATCTACGATTCCTGTACCGAGCTCCACTTCAGACAGTAAAAACCCATCTTCGTAAGGTTTGACTCCCATATCTTTCACATGAGTCGAAAATGCAAAAGGAGCTAAGGTCCGTATCACTTCCATCGGTTCTTCTAGCAGCGATACATTATTCCCAAAATCAAGCGTGACTCCTACCCAACTACTACTCAGGTTTTGAATAATCTGGGCGAGTTCGGCTGCTTTCCAATCTTTGTGATTCTCAATCGCCAGCTTCACCTTGTGCTTTCTGGCTATGGGTTCTGCCAAGAGAATTGAATCATGAGCATTTAACCGGAATGTTTCCCAATCTGCTTTCGTCTTGAAGTTTTCATACCTCCGTCCACTAAGACAAACAGTCCTCAAAATACTCACTCCAGCTTCTTTGGCCATCAACACTTCTTTTTCAAACCTAGAAACTTCCTCTTCACTTTTGGGCATGGCAATGCTTCCTTCCAGGTACATTCCCAGTTTTTCACGTTCATCTCGGACTTTTTTGGCAAAATCCTCTGCCCAACCTCCTACTGTTGTCTGGATTCCTCCTGCTCCGATTGAATGACAGTGCCGCATGAAATCCAGTGCATTTTGGAAACCCGGATAGGTTTGACTTTCTACCTTGGAACCGTATCGAATCCCATAGGAATGAACCACCACTCCCATTGAGACGCCTTTTAAGCTTTCCGGCAGAGCCGAAAAAGGAAAAGCCATCGCCGCGGTTGCCATTCCGGACTTTTTCAAGAAATCCCGCCTTCCGGAGGAAAATTTATCATTGTTCTCAAAAGGTTTCATAGGCTAGCCATTTTGGGTTAGGGTTTGGAAGAGGAAGCAAGTCCTTCAATATGTTTATTGAGTTCGGCTGCCGACCATGGATACACTCTGCCTTGATTCAAATGTCGGGTGGAGCTGACAGTTCTGCCCGAAACGGGTGGCGCTTGATTCCCCCACTCATTCCGAATGTAAGTAAGAATGGACGCAATCACCGCATCATCCATCGTCGAATGTGAAGGCATCACCGGTAAAATATCAGGTGCATCGTATTTCTTTCCTCCCACTTCAATCGGACCTTCCAATCCATGCAGCATGATCAAGGAAAGTCTGACTTCATCGCCGACCACCCATTCGGATCCAGCCAATGGCGGACCCATGCGAGCCGCACCTTTTCCATTATTCCCATGGCAACCCGCACAAGAAGTTAAGTATTTTGTCCTGCCTTCTGCAAACTGCTTCATTGCTTTTTCATCCAGATTACCAACTGAAGTAAGAGTCGAGGAAGGTTTATACCCAGGCCAAGAAAAGAGACGCTGCAGCATGGCAAGCCTATTTTGATCCAGTGGAAGATCTTTACGCTTGAATATCGATGGCTGACTGGGCAAATTAACTTTTCCAGGAGTTTCGATATCACTCGCTTGAATAGCCATACCTGTTAAGATGACGGACTCTTTCCATCCAATTTCTTCTGTATCTGTAAGTGCCAATAATCCGCTGATTTCTATTGATTCGCCATTGTTAATGATGGCGCTGGTCAGCATTTCAAGGAAAACTTCCCGATCAGGATTCGATTCCTTCCATGGATCACTTGCAAGAAGTTTTTGAAGAAAGCCAAATTCTTCATCCTCCAAACTACTCATCACGGCATCTCGAATTAAGGCCAGATTTCCATAGTCTTTAAATATCTGACTGAATAATTTGGTTTTGGTTTCTGTTGAAAAAATCTCAGCACTCAAGGCCAGCTGAAGTGCAACTTTCTCGGAAGCTTTTGATGCCAAATCCAAAGAAATAACTTCCAATTGAGCAAGAATCTCTGCATTATCGAGAGCTGGGTTTTCAAGCTGTCGCAATGCAGTGGTTTTGATTAAGTCAGTGTCATTCGCTAATATTTCAAGCAAAAGTCCAGGATTCACTTTTCCCATTCCTTCCAAAGTCCATAGCGCATGAAATCGTCCAAACTCGGATTTTCCATTTTTCACCAAATCCTCCAGAAGCGAAACTAAAGTGGGATCGTTTCTTTCTACCAAAAGCCGTTGCGCCATGTCCCGATACCAACCGTCTTCATGAGACAGGTTCTTCACCAAATCGGCTGCGCTTACCTGAGAAAGTTTAGGTGCTTTTTTAGGATCAAAACCTTTCGGAACCACTCTCCAAATTCTACCCATATGTCCCGGAGAATCCAAACCGCGCTTCAAGGTTTGCTCTTTCAAATAGGGAGTCATATATCCTCCATACTGCACGATTCCCTGATACATGTCGGCGATGTATAATCCACCATCCGGTCCAACCGTGGCCTGAACCGGGCGAAATCTTTCATCCGTAGATGCTAAAAACTCCCTCCCCGGATTTGGGTCATGGGCATCTAATAAAAGCCCATTTTCGGTTACCACATTTCGCTTGATCAGATTTCCAGCATTTTCCAGGACAAAGATGTTTCCTAAATATTCCTTCGGGAAAAGTTGACTTCGATAGACCGTTGGGGCGCAGGCAGAAGTAAACTCAAACAGTCTTCCCAGTGAGTCTAAAGTTCCAGGGATATAACCACGATTCACAGCTGGATTGGATCGAATTGGAAATACTTTTCGGTCGATCGTCAATCCATGATCGATTCCTGTTGATGGTTTGTGATTTTTGTTTCTGGATAAATAATTGGCTGGAACCAAGTCCCCATGTAGCTGAGACCAGTTGTAATTATACATCAGGCGACCCTGATCGTCTTGGGAAATCCCCCATTGCCCCCGAAATTCAGTGGTGTCACGAATCCAATTTCCATCCTGAAAGCGATAGCGAAGGCGTGATTTAGCACTGTAATACCAATTGTCCACGTTTCGCACAAAGCCATTGTCCGAATGTTCTGGAATTCCATTGGCGGCATAGGTGGAGTCGAGCAAAATCTTGGAATCGGCTTTCCAGTCTCCATCCAGATCTTGGGTGATCCAAAGTCTGTTGTTTTCGGCGACCAAAGCCCCATTTTTAAAAAGTCCCAAAGCCCGTGGCATCAGCAAAGAATCCAGATAAACGGTTCGCTTGTCCATCTGCCCATCTCCATTTGTGTCCTCAAGAATTGCGATCGAACCAACGGGTTGCTTTTCCTCCGAACCCTCGATGTCATTCATGTAACCACGCATCTCCACCACCCAAAGCCTTCCATCCTCATCAAATTGGATGATCACAGGAGATTCCACGAGCGGTTCGGAAGCAACAAGCTGAACTTCAAATCCAGCTTCGATTTGAAAAGTTTTCATTTCCTCTTCCGCTGTCCTTGCCGGACTATCGGGAGATTCTGGGAGAGGACCGGGTTCTTTGCAGGAAAAGCAAAGCAGCATACCAACCGCACAGGTCAACAGGGTACTTCGAAACATATTCTTACAGGTATTTTGGGTTTGGGAAATCCGACAATTTAACTTGTCGAATACCATCGTTTCTAATTTGGATTTTATTCCGCTGATTTACAAGGCCAAATCGTTAGGTGGAAGCATTCCAATTTGAAAAGTCAAGGTTTGGTTCGGATCCGAAGAAAACAGAAGCCATTTGAGGACTTCTTCAGATGGTTCAGGACTTCAGACCTGCCCGATGCAGGCGGGCTTGGACCATTCATTATGAAGTCTTCAGACTGCATTTCAATTACCTCTTCTTACTTCGGGCAGCCTGAATACTGCATTAGCCTAAGCACAAGCCTACCTTTCGGCTAGACAGGTCGAAATACTTGCACTAATTGAGACTTACTCAAATTGATTTTTTGAACCATTAAGGGAATTAAGAAAATTAAGAAACTCAGTTCAAGACCTTAGTCATAGGTTTCAAACTCTAATTTTCTCAAATCTTAATGCCCTTAATTTCTTAATGGTAAGATCAAAATATCGGAAAATAAAAAGTTATTGAGGTTGTTGATGAATATTTCAACTATAAAAATTGAGCGTAGATTTCCTCCGACCCGATAGGAAAACAGAAGCCTTTTGCTGACTTCTCCTAACTTTGTAAAAAATATCGATTATGAATTTTTCCGACCTCGGACTGTCAAAAGATCTACTTTCTTCCATTGAGCGGGCAAAGTATGAAAGTCCCTATCCCATTCAAATTGAAGCGATTCCTGCTATTCTCAATCAAAAAGATTTATTGGGTTTAGCACCTACAGGTTCCGGGAAAACGGCTGCTTACATCTTACCTATTCTTCAGCTATTACTTCCAAAAGAAGCTCCAAGTGATCGTTTTATCCCAGTTTTGGTAATAGTGCCTACTCGGGAACTGGCAGTTCAGGTGGCAGAAGTGACGGAGAACTTCAGCCGTTTTTTACCCCGAAAGATCAAATCCATGGCTGTTTTTGGGGGAGTTTCGATCAATCCCCAAATGATGAAACTACATGGTGTGGAGATATTGATTGCCACACCGGGACGATTGATAGATCTCATTGGTAGGAATGCACTTGGTATCTCGAGAATTCACACTTTGGTTTTAGATGAAGCGGATAAGGTGCTGAATATGGGTTTTCGGGAAGAAGTAGAGCACATTTTGGAATTGCTTCCAAGCCGTCGGCAGAACATCCTTTTCTCAGCAACCACAGATTCTGAAGTGGATGTTTTGATCCAAAAACTACTCAAAGATCCGGTACGGATTCAGGTGGAAGGAGATAATTTCACACCGGACTTAATTGATCAATTAGCTTATCGAGTTAGTCCTGAAAATAAGGGCCCATTTCTTAGACAATTAATCAATTCCGGTGACTGGAGTCAGATTTTGGTTTTTGCCTCCTCAATAAGAACGGCCGACAATGTGGCAACCAAGCTGAGTAAAAACGGAATTGAGGCAGTAGCTTTTCATGGAGATAAAAGTCAAGGGGCAAGGACTGAAGCATTAGCAAGGTTCAAATCAGGCAAGACGCAAGTTTTGGTGGCAACAGATTTGGCCGCCAGAGGAATCGATATTCAGTTTCTTCCTTTGGTAATCAATTATGAATTGCCTCGCTCTCCAAAAGATTACATCCACCGAATCGGCCGGACAGGTCGTGCGGGAGCAACTGGAAAGGCGATTTCTTTGATCACTCCAGAAGAATTGCATCATTTCAAAGTCATTCAGAAGAAAATGGGCAAGCGGGTGCTTTTGCTGGACTCGGAGGATTTTGGGAAGGATCAAGAGGAAGCAATTTCCTGATTTCGGATTTCGGATTGTTTGTTTTGCATTTCTATTAGGATCTTCAAAAGATTGGCCTTTGAAATTTACTAATGTGGTTCATTACAGGGCCGTAAACCCGTACTGAGCGAAGTCGAAGCATCTGAATTCGTAAATCGTAATTAACTTTTCAACTTCCTTACCTCCTAACTTCCTTACCTCCTAACTTTTACAAAAACTCATACACGCTCCGATAGGCTCCTTTTTCTTCAAAATATCCCAAAAGCGAGTCAAAAAAAGGATGATGGGCTAAAGTGCTGCTATCCCCTATGAGAATAAGTTTTCGCTTTGCTCGAGTCAAGGCCACGTTCATTCTGCGCTCATCTGCCAGAAAACCAATCTCCCCTTTTTCATTGGATCTAGTCAAAGAAATCAACATCAAATCCCGCTCCTGACCCTGAAATCCATCCACTGTATCGATTGTAATCCAGTCTGCAAAGGCCTTCAGATTTGGATATTCGAAGGTCTCAAAGATCAGATGCCGAATCATCCTCACCTGCGCGGAATAGGGCGCAATCAAGCCAATAGTCCAGTTTTCCTGCCTAAACTTGGCAAATCCGATTCGCTTCATGGTTTCGTTAAGGTAAGTGCAGGCAAATCTGGCTTCGTCGGGATTGAAAGTACTCAAGCTTTCCGCCTCCTGTTGATCAGAATAGCCCGAACCGGCAGTATCGATCCATTCCAAAACAGGTTCATCTTCGCCAAGCGAATGTAACTGTGTATTTTCAGCAGCCTGTAATTTCCCCTTGTAAAACCACTCATTGGAAAAGCCCATTATATCAGCGGGCATCCGATATTGGACTTCGAGCATTTGAGCTGTTTGTGGCTGGCGATGGATTATTTTCTCAAAAAGCGTAGTTGAGAGACCTGCTTTCGAAGCTTCAAAAGATTTAATTGTCGGTGGCAATTGACAATGATCTCCTGCAAAAACCACCTTTTTAGCTTTCAAAATTGGAATCCATGTCGCAGCCTCAAGTCCTTGAGCAGCTTCGTCGATGAAAACTACATCGAAAATCATCCCTCTGAGATTGGACGAAGAAGCGCCTACGAGTGTGCAGGCAAAAACCTGAGTACGCTGGAAGATGTCGGAGCGAATGTAATCCTCCAATTGACTTGCAGCTTCCCGGATTCGGGAGACTTCTTGATACATCAGTTTTCGCTGAGCACGCTCCTCAGGACCAAAATTGCGTTTATATTGCTTGGCGATTTTGAGATAGGATTCAGTCTCTTTTCGGAGCTTTTTCAAATCACGAAAGCTGTCGTGGAATGCGATTTTGGCATCTAAGGTTTGATTGAGGATTTTTTCCTCCACACGTGCGGGATGTCCGAGTCGTAGCGTAGAAACACCGGAATCCACCAGTTTTTCCACCAATAGATCAACCGCTGCATTACTTGGCGCAGTGACTAAAATGCTTTGTCCCTTATCTACAGCCTCACGAATTGCAGCAATCAACGTGGTAGTTTTTCCAGTACCCGGAGGGCCATGAACAATGGCAAAATCCTGTGCCGTAGCAATTTTTTGGCAAGCTTGATTTTGGGAAAAATTCAAGCCGGGAAGATCGATTGCCGACAAATCTTTGAATCTTGGCTTAGCTTCTCCTAAAGCGATGTCTCTCAGTTCGGCAAGTCGGATATTTTCTCCTTTGATTACTTTTTTCAAGGCAGACTCCATCTCCCGATAACTCGCTTCATCAAATAGCAAATCCACTCCTAATCGGGAATCCTGCATCCAATCAGGAATCTCATCGGTTTGGAGTGTCACCACCATGGAATCTTTTTTCACTTGATTAACCACACCGTTGACACGGTTTTCCATTCCTTGGTAGCCTTCGTGTGTGGAGAAAAATGTCACTGATTTACCGGATGAAAAAGAAGATGGGTAGTTAGAATCCATTCGCTCGACTTCGACTAATAGCCGCTCTCCCATTCCAATTTTATGTTTTTTCAGAAGGATCGGATGCCAAGTAATTCCTTCCTTTTTCTTGTCCGCGATAGAGGTATTCAGAAATTTCTTTTTGTAATTGGCGAGGTCTTCTGACCATTCGAGTTTGAGAAGTTTGAGTCCTTGCTTAAGTTCTTCGAGGATATCCGGCATCTAGTGGTAATTTACAGTACAAACTAAGCAAAAGTCAGGCGGTTTACCTTTTAAAGAATTTATATGAACTTTCTCGCTCATGCTTATCTTTCTTTTGGCCACGATGAGGTGTTGGTTGGAAATTTTGCTGCGGACTTTATCAAGGGCAAAGAGATCCAACGATACGATAAGGATATTTTAACAGGGATTTTACTTCATCGGGAAATTGATTCATTTACTGATTCACATCCCTTGGTGCGAGCAGGACAATCTTACTTACGCCCAAGGTTCAGACATTACTCCACGGTGATCACGGATATTTTCTTTGACTATTTTTTGGGAAAAAATTGGGGGAAATATTCCAACATTCCGCTTGAAACATTTGTGAATCAGACTTATAATATCATAGACTCTCATTTGGTTCTTCTCCCGGATTCTTTCAAGGAGATGTTTGGCTGGATGAAAAGTCAAAACTGGCTGTACAATTATCGTGAGATCAAAGGAATCCAAAAAACCCTGATTGGATTAAGTCGAAGGACGAATTTTGATTCGAAAATGAATGAAGCACCAGAGGTGTTGTTAGAAAAAGAAGCAGAATTTGAACTGATTTTCTTCGCTTTCTTCGAGGATTTAGAGACTTTTGCCCGAGCTAAACTCACCGAACTTCAAAGCATACATGGTCATCATTAAACCCAAAATATCCACTTATATCTCTCTCGGTTTGATCTTGATTGTTCTCTTGGGAGGATTAATTCTTCTGCTCCGCGATTTTGCATACAAGGGCAGTTTTGGACTTTGGTTTTATCTGGTGTCCTGCTCGCTAATTACCCTTGTCATCTTGATGCTTTTGGTGAAAATGATGGCTGGCTGGCGATTCATCACCGCTGGCAAAGACCAGATTATAGTCAAATTACCACTCAAAGGGATGACCAAATCCTATCCGGTAAATGAAATTATGCTTTGGGAAGAAGAAATAATTCTTGCCAACAAAAAAGAATTCAAGCAGGTGACTATCGCATTCACAGATAAAAATTCGATTTCAGTATCAAATCATGAGCATGAGTCTTACACCGATCTGGTCAATTATTTAAAAAAGAAAGCAGCCAAGCAAATGATTAAAAGCAAAAAAGCCTGATTGCTCAGGCTTTGGACTATTTTGAAGTTCTGAAATTTTTGTCGTAGAGATCGACACTTTCCTGTATGATTCGCATGGCATCTTCTTTACCAAGGAAGTCTTCTACTTTCACTTCTTTGTTTTCCAATTTTTTATAATCCTCAAAGAATCTGTGGACTTCTTTCATCAAGTGTGGAGGAAGCTCATCGATATCGTTGATGTAATTTACAGATTGATCTCCGGCCGCTACAGCGATGATTTTATCATCTGCTTCACCACCATCTACCATTCGCATTACACCGATTACTTTGGCCGGAACCAAAGTCATGGATGGAATATCAATCTGAGAAATAATTAAAATGTCCAGCGGGTCATGGTCTTCGCAGAAAGTCTGAGGGATAAAACCATAATTTGCAGGATAATGGACAGCTGAAAACAAGACACGATCAAGCATTAGCATACCTGTCTTTTTGTCAAGTTCATATTTTCCTTTGGATCCTTTAGGGATTTCAATAACGCCCATTACAAATTCTGGGGCATTTTTCCCAATGTTGACATCATGCCAGGGATTAATCATATTTTTTGAATTTTAATAAAAAATGGTCTATTACCGATGTAAAGATACAATCCCTAATTAAATTTTATTCCTTAAAATTTTCCTTTATTCAAGGATGGAAGGGTTACAGTAATGGTTGTACCTTCATTTATTTGAGATTCTAAGTTGATCTTGCCACCCATCTGTTCCACTGCTTCCTTGACCATATAGAGTCCAAGGCCTGTTCCTACATTTTTTTGGGTTGCTCTCGCAAAAAGATTGAACACCTCTTCTCGATATCGTTCCTCAATCCCGATGCCATTATCCTCCAATCTTATGATTGCATTCTCTTCCACCACGTCAATCGTGAGACTAATCCACTTTTGTCCGCCTTGGTCTTTTTGAAACTGAACAGCATTGCTGAAAAGATTATTCAGGATTACTCGGATTTTAGCCTCGTCACTGAAAAAGGCAACCTGCTGATTGACCTGCATATCCACCTTAAAGTGGGTAAGGTTGAATTTTTCTCGGTAAGCTTCCATTTGTTGGTTTACAATATCCTGGAAGTGTATTTCGGTGATTTTATGGTCAATTTTCGTGGATCGATAAAAGTCCAACATCTTATAAATGAAATCATCCAATTTCCCGGTAGCGGTATCGATCATTTCGAAATACTCTAATGCATTTGGATCACCGATTTCTAACTTTGCAAGTTTGGAAATACCCGAAATACTCATCAATGGTCCGCGTAGCTCATGTGACAAACTATACACGAACTGGTTCATCTCGGAGTGTAACTTCTGAAGTTTGATGCTCTTTTCCTTCAATTCACTTCTCATGAAGTAAATGTCTGCGGCATTTTTGATGGAATTTTTGATCTGCTCAATATTCCAAGGTTTATCAATAAAACGGTAGACTTCCCCTTTATTGATTGCATCAATCACGCTAGCGATATCCGAATAGCCTGTCAGGAGTATTCGTATCGGGTCGGGATTAATTTTAATCATCTGCTCAAAAAACTCCGTACCTGTCAAGCCAGGCATCCGTTGATCAGCAATGACCACATGAATCTCTTCCTCACTGACTATTCTAAGACCCTCCTCAGCATCGATTGCTGTAAAAATCTTGAAGTCCTTTCGAAGGGTGGCTCTAAACGACTTGAGGTTATTGTCCTCATCATCAATATAGAGAACATGGATTTTATCACTCATACTTTGGGACATTTTGGTAAAGAGGAAGTGAAATAATAAAAGTTGTGCCCTGTCCTTCCTCGGTAACTACCTCCAGGGTTCCTTTGTGGTTCTCAATAATAGAATAAACTATGGAAAGACCCAAACCCGTACCTTTACCCACAGCCTTAGTCGTGAAAAAAGGCTCAAAAATTCGCTGTTTAACCTTTTCAGGCATCCCCGGCCCATTATCTTCAATTTCAACAACTACGTGATCAATAAATGGTTTGGTCCTAATGGTAATTTTGGGATCAACTATTTTGTCCAAATTATCAGTCAAAGCATGAACTGCATTGTTGATGATATTCATGAATACCTGATTGATTTTACCGGCTAAGCACTCCACAAGAGGAAGTTCTCCAAATTCTCTAACGATTCTGATTTTACCCGGAATAGTACTGTTGAGAAGGATGATTGTACTACTAATTCCATCATGTAGATCCACTTTTTTCACATCCTGCTCGTCAACCCTAGAGAAAATTCGAAGACCTTTGACGATTTCCACAGTTCTTTTTGCTCCTTCATCCATTCCCTTCAGCAACTGATCAACCTCATCGAGCACATAGTCCAATTCCAAGTCTTTTTCAAGTTGTTTGGCTTCTTTTTTAGTGCTTTCTGAAAATTCCCTCTCACCAGAATTTCTATAAAATTCTATTACCTCCATGATGTCTTTAATGTCACGTTTAAGCGGAGTAATATTTGAACTGACAAAGTTGATTGGATTATTAATTTCGTGGGCTATGCCGGCTGTCAATTGACCCAAAGACGCCATTTTTTCCTGATTGACAAGTTGGCTTTGAGTATTTTGGAGCGTCCTTAAGGCATGTTCCAATTCCTCTGTCCTAACTCTTACTTTTTTCTCAAGCATGGAATTTTGCTCTCGTATCAGCTCTTCATTTTCATTCAAAATCTTAAGCTTTTCAGCTTGCTCGTTTTCTTTTTCCTTTTTGAGAATATTGATCTTGTCAGCAAGTGCAAAAGATAGCAATACCACTTCAAGTGCAGAACCCAAAGGCATAATGTAGGCTGTCAAATTATTTGTGGGAATAATTCCCATTTCACTGAAAACAAACAGAAAAATCCCGACCATAAAAACAGACCAGGCCAAAAGATAATAACGGGCAGGACTATAACCTAACCTAAGAACTGAAAGTGCAACCATGAGGACATACAACACCACGATTGACTGGGTCCCGAGTAAGACTTGGTAACTTACCGTTATTGAAAAGAAAAAAGCATTTACTAAAATAAATCCATAAACTAAAAAAATGAAATAAAACCCTTTGTCAAGTTTTGGGACAAAGAATTTCGTAGAAAGAAAAACTCTTAAAAACCAAATCCCTACCAAGCTAACAAGTGAGGAAAATATCACACCTGCCCTTAATTTCAGCCATTCAGATTCAGGCCAAATTAATTCTGTTGTATAACCCAAGATTGAAGATTGAGCAAACCACACTAATACAGTATGGATTACATAAATTAAATATATTTTATCCCTTACAGAAAAGTACAAAAATAAATTATAAAAAAACAGACCAACAATTACCCCCGTGAAAATACCGAAAATAATGTTTTCCCGGTTGATCAGCCTGTCAATTACCTGTAGATCATTAACTGATGCTGTGATAATTGTCTTGTTAACACTATTTATTCTAAGAAATATTTCTGTATCCTCATTTTGAGGTAAATTAATTTTAAAAATTATCGATTTAGAGCGAATAACCCTTTCACTGAATGAATCTAAGCGTCCCCCCTTATAGGTTTGAGAAATTTCACCCTTATTAACAACGTATAAATCAATATTATCCAGTGAAGGATTATTTATAAATAAATATTTCTCGTCATTTTCAGTTTCATTTCTTAATAAATATTTAAGCCAAACAACATCGTTATTGATTCCAAAGTTTATATTCTGATTTTCCAAAGAAATAAATTCTGAAGAATTTAAAACTTCTTCAATGTTAAAATTCAATTCTTTTGATTGAATTAAATAACCATAATGGTTAATTGGCTGGCTACTAGAATCAATCACAATTGAATTGAATGAAATAAGTAGCGAAAAAACTGAATAAATAAAAATAATCATGGGTTTCTCCAGTCAGGATTATTGATTTTTAAATTATACTTGATGTGAATCGGCCCTTTGGGAGTATGCTCCGTTCGCTCACATTGAAGGTTCTTTCTAAGTTCGAAAATATAATCTCTTTCTTCCTCAAGAGCTAAAGGTAAATTTTTTACATCTTTTAAAACTGCAAGTGTTGCAACCAAATCTAATTTTGGGTAAAAAAATGTGCCTTTATTTCCTATTTGTTCTTCAATTTCAAATCCCTTTTGGAGCGTTGGCTTTAAAGTATATTCCGCACAAAGGGCAAAAAGACTCATTACATTTAATTGATCTGCAATAACCAAAGATGTTCTTGATAGAAATAACGCCCCGATTCCAAACCCTGAAATAGCTCGGCTGTTCCACAAGCCACCAATTTCCCCTGTACCCTCTTTTCGATATTTGGAAACCAACTGTTGAATGTTACTGTCAACTTGAGAAATTGCACCTTCTAATGGTAGGGGAAAGGCTTCGTTGGAGATATGTATACGAAGTCCACTTACCACATTATTCGTGGAATTTTCATGAACTGTAACGACAAATACATAAGGATTATACATCCATTCGTTATTTGAGGAGGTGACCTTTGTAACCCCGTACTCTTTCAAAACATTAATATGCCCCTCAATAAACTGTTTACAGATTTCGGGTTCATCTATTGCTCTGAAAGCGTTGAAAGTAAACATTCAAACCAAAATTAAAGTATCCTGCACATTTCGGCGAAATGCCCTTACACTAGGATTAGTAACCATATTTAGCCTAAACATAAACAAATCCAAGGTTCCGCCTTCATTTTTGAAAATTTGATCAAATCTCGACTTCAGGGTTTGTATTTCTTCAAACTCCTCTTTGGTAAAACCATGATTGGTTTCTTGAAGAACTTTTTGAAATATAAAGAGCATTGCTGTCACCGGTTGAAAACTTATACCCATCATATTTGCCTTGATCCAAATCCGTTGAAGGACTTTTCCTGCCTCAAGATAAGTCTCCGTTGAAAATCTATCGCCTTGGAGCACCATGATCGCTGAAGATTTAGTTACCGTTTCTTTAGAGATTTTGGTAAGTCCCATTCCCATCAGAAATTTACGGAAAAACCTAATAGTTCTAGGATCCTTTAGCAAACCCATGGCTGCTTTTTCAGTACCGGAAAGCTCTAATGTGGCTATATCGATACCATCTCGGGTTTCGATAGCATCTTTTTCAGTCCATCTGACTTCTTTGATAAAGTCTACCAAACCTTCCTCATGAAAAAAGCGCATTCGATCCATTCCCCCTACTATCTTAGCTAACTCGTCCAGATCTTTAGAATCCTCTGTAAATCTGATTTCAAACCCTTCACAACTTGCGAATTTTTCCAATTCTATTAACTTTTCCTTTTCTATCAATTGTCTGACTGAATTTTTTCGGTTTGTACATCTCAATGATATACCCTCTACCAAATCAAAATGAGGCACCTCTATGGGACGATTTAGTTTCGTTACAAAGCGAATAGAAGCAATTAATTCTTCTTCAAAATCCTTGATATGGTTGATTATTTCTATTTCTAATCCTTCCTGGGCTGCGGCCAATCTTAAATTTTCAAGAGCAGCTCCAAATGCGATCAATGATCCTGTTCCCTTGAAATCCAGCATGGAATGACTTCGCTCCTGATCATGAAATAAATGGAGAATTCCCTTTCGATCAAAAACCCAAATCCATGGTTGAACATTACCGCCTGATGGCGCCATATTAGCCAAAGTCAGGATTTTTTCCAGCTCTTCAGAAGAAAGAATATACCCTGATTGAAGTATGCCCGAAGGCAATTGTGCTACAATATGACTCGAAATGGCAGATGGCTCTTGAAAGCTTGGTAGGATTAAATTTTCTTCAAGCTGTTCTACTTTGACAATTTCATCAAAATCAACATAAAACCTTCCAGAGGGAATATTATCCCCCAAAAGAATTCTTCTTCCAACATGAGCTACCGTCGCTCCGCCCAAAAAAACAGCTGAAGCCAATTGAGGCCAAGAAGTGATTGTGGACCCAACCTCCAGAAGTGATGCTTTCATTCTTAATGAAAGACTTTCTAAACCAGTAATTTTTAAACCAAGAGCTACTCGCTCTTTATTGCTAAGATTTGCAAGTTCAGAAATGGAAATTCCGTTTAACAAACCATGGAAAATTGGCCTATCTGGTTCCTGATCAAAGCGCTCAATATCCAGCATTCCTCTGTCGGAAGTATCCATGATAACAGGGATTTGCTCTAATTTTGCCTTTTCTCTGATGAGAAATTTAATATCTAAACTATCACATTCATCAATCAAAAGATCAAGTTTTCCATTTCCAACTAAAAATTCATCAATGTTTTGTGTAGTGATTCCTTCTCTATAAAGTGTTACCTTCAAATAGGGGTCAATCTCCGAAATCTCTCTAGCCGCAATAACAACTTTTTCTAAACCCAAGCTTGTAACACCTGCCTTTAGCCGATTTAAATTACTCAGCTCCAATGTATCAAAATCTGCAAGTCTGATTTCTCCAAAACTTCTTTCCAAAGTCATGGCTAGCGCAATACTTTGACCTACTGAAAGCCCAACAATCCCAACTTTCTTTTTTCTTAATTCAAGCTGTTCGGAGGGAGTTATTTTATAATTATTTCTCAAGGTTCGAATCCGGATGAAATCTTCCTCATCTAGAATATGGACCAATGTGTTTTTCCAAGGATAAAAAACCCAAGCTCCGTAAAAGTCTTTTTCCTTGTCTCTAAAAAATTCAGTTAACCTTTGATCCAGTTCTTCTTTGGATAATTGTGCCTCGGGATTGTCAGCTTTGATCAAATCAATCACCTGACCATCGATTTCATCGATAGTATGCACATATTGCTCAGATCGAAGCTCTATTATAGCTTCCCAATCACTCGCAATAAAGGGTAACAAAATGAGAGGTCTGATATGATCTTTGAGATCAAATCGTGGTTTAGTTAGCATGATATTCTTTCGGGCGACAAAGCGAAGTAAAGTTAGTTTTTTTCGCCTAAAGTCAAATTATTCACTAACTTTTTTTAAATAAAAGAAGGTATTAAGTATCTTTCAATTCAATCAATTAAATTGAATTAGATTTAATACTTGTTTTTTAATGTAAAATCAGATTATTTGCTAGGCCTTAATCAACCTTTTTTAGAACTCTTGGATGGAAAATCAGCCCGAAGAAAAAATTAAAATTCTTTACGTAGACGATGAAGAGAATAATCTTCAGGCCTTCAAAGCAACATTCCGGAGGGATTACAAGATTTTTCTTGCGATTTCCGCAAAGGAAGGAGAAGATCTCCTAGCTAAAGAAGAAGTAGATCTGATTATCACAGACCAAAGAATGCCTGAGAAAACCGGAGTTGAATTTTTGGAAAGTATTATTCCAACTTACCCAAAACCTATACGGATTTTACTTACAGGTTACACTGATATTCAAGCAGTAATCGATGCGATCAATAAAGGTCAAGTGTATCATTATCTCACCAAACCATGGGAGGAAGATTATCTTAGGACTGTGATCAAAAATGCATTTGAAGTTTATGCATTAAGAAGAGAAAATGAGCGGCTCACCGAGGCATTACTTAAAGCAAACGAACAACTTGAATTTCTGCTTCGCCAAAACCTCCTTTCTTAATCAATAGCGAGCTGCCAACAAAAGCTGCAATTCCTTGTGATTTAATCCAAATTTTCGGGCCAAAAATGCATTGGTGAGACTTCCTCTGTAAGTGTAAACGCCCCTCAGGAACCACTTATAATTGAAAATCATTTCTTCAGCACCTCCCAAATCCGCCATTTGTAAAATAAGTGGCGTGAAAATATTGCTCAGGGAATAGGATGCAGTCCTTGCCACTCGTGATGCAATATTTGGAACGCAATAGTGGATAATGTCGTGCACCAAGTAAACAGGTTCATCATGTGTTGTCATTCGAGCTGTTTCGATGCACCCCCCCTGATCAATTCCCACATCGATGATAATACTGCCATGAATCATATTGGCCACCATTTCTTCGGTTACTACGATTTTGTTTCTTCCCTTCTCGGCTCGAAGCGCCCCAATTACCACATCGGCTTCTGCCAACGCTTGTCCCAAACTGAAATTATCAATAGTTGAGGTATAAATCTGTTGACCTAACAGCTGTTTGATTCTTCGGAGCTTGTAGATATGGTTATCAAATACTTTAATGTTTGCGCCCAATCCAATTGCAGTTCTGGCTGCATACTCAGCTACAGTACCAGCTCCAATAATTACCACCTGTGTAGGTGGCACACCTGTTACCCCTCCTAATATCAGTCCTTTTCCCTCGTTTACACTAGACAGATATTCTGATGCAATGAGTAACACCGTACTTCCTGCAATTTCGGACATTGCTCTGACCACTGGCATGCCGCCTACTTTATCTTCAAGATATTCAAAAGCTACAGCAGTAATCTTTTTGTCATTGAGTGCTTTTATAAATTCCGCATCCTGCTTTTCAAGCTGCAAAGCTGAAATCAAACAACAACCGGTAGACATTTCCCCAATTTCCTCGATTGTCAATGGGTCAACCTTAAGCACCACGTCGGCAGAAAGCACTTCGCTACGAGAATAAGCAATCTTTGCACCTGCATCAGAATAGTCCTGATCCTTAAATTTTGCACTCAAGCCAGCACCTGTTTCGACGATCACCTGAATGTCATTATTACTTAGCAGGCCAACCGCCTCCGGAGTCAGCACTACCCTTTTTTCTTGCGTAGAAATCTCCTTAGGAATACCAACATGAAGCGGCTTTGCTCCTTTTTTTACTTGTAAAGGCGATTCTTTGGTAATTACAGCAGTAAGCTCGCTTAATTCAGTTGACATCTTGGGTGTGTTGAAGGGTAATGGTTCTGTCTAGGTTTGAATTGATGGTAATCTTGATCAGGAGAAATTCATCCGGAAGATAAGCCTCGATTTTTTCAGCCCATTCTATCCAGCAATAATTACCACTATAAAAATACTCTTCTATCCCGATATCCAAAGCCTCTGCAGGTTGATCTAATCTATAAAAGTCAAAATGGTAGATCTTTAAACCCGATTTGCGATCGTATTCATTTACAATTCCAAAGGTAGGACTACTAACCTGATCAAGCACTTCCATTTTTTTTGAAAGTGCTTTGATCAAAGTAGTCTTTCCAGCCCCCATTTGGCCTTGAAATACCCATATTTTTTCATCGCCTGCAAAGGCAATAATCTGAAGGGCGGCATCTTCAATCTGTTCGAGTCGGTATTGAATGGTAATCAAGGGTTTTTATCGTTTGGATGTCAAGTGCACAATGGGCACGATCATTTCCTCCAAAGATATACCTCCGTGCTGAAATGTATCTTTGTAATAATTGACATAATAATTATAGTTGTTGGGATAAGCGAAAAAATAGTCCTCCACTGCAAACACATAGGAAGAAGAAACATTCAATCTGGGCAGCTTGGCATCTTCGGGTTTTTTGATCTCAAAAACTTTTCCATGCTCAAAATTCAGATTTTTCCCCTGCTTGTATCTCAAGTTGGTAGTCACATTTTTGTCACCAATGATTCGATAAGGTTTATTCACTCTTTTCGTCCCATGGTCTGTGGTGACAATTACATCTGCACCTGCATTTTGGATTTTTTTGAAAAGATCAAAAAGTGATGAGTGCTCAAACCAACTACGTGTGAGTGAACGATAGGCCGACTCATCTGGAGCCAATTCTCGGATCATTTTCATATCTGTACGTGCATGGGAAACCATATCGACAAAATTGTACACCAAAATATTGAGATCATTCCGGAGAAATGTGTGAAATTGATCTAGAACTGCCTTTCCTTGCTGTGTCTGAATAATCTTATTATAGGTAAATTTTATTGGGAGGCGGTTTTTATCCAAGTTGATTCTAATCCAGTCTTCTTCAAATTTATTTTTCCCCTCATCTGAATCTTCATCTTCCCATAGTGATGGATAAAAACGTGCCATATCCATTGGCATCATTCCACTAAAAAGTGCATTTCTTGCAAAAGCTGTGGTAGTTGGTAAAATGCTGTAGTAAGTACTTTTTTCCGAAACATTGAAATAAGGATTCAGCAAATGCTCTAAATCTTCCCATTGATCCAACCGTAAGTTATCAATCACGATCAAAAACAAAGGTTTCTTTTCTTTTAACAGCGGAAACACTTTTTCCTTCAAAACCTGATGTGAAAGGAGTGGCTTGTCCGGATTTTTTTCAGACATCCAATCCAGGTAATTTTCCTTGATAAAACGAGCAAAGGAAGAGTTGGCCTCGGACTTTTGGTTTTCTAATACCTCCAACATATTCTTATTTTCCGTCGAGTCAATCTGCAATTCCCAGAAAGTCAACTTCCGATAGAGTTCCGCCCAATCCTGATAATCCTCTGCATCACCTAAGGCCATGGAGATCTGCATGAATTCCTGCTGATAACTTTGAGTCGTCTTGGAATCAATCAATTGCTTATTCTGCAGAATTTTCTTCACTGAAAGCCAGATTTGACTTGGGTTGAGTGGTTTGATCAAATAGTCGGCAATCTTCCCCCCTATCGCATCGTCCATGATGTGTTCCTCTTCACTTTTAGTGATCATCACCACCGGAATCTGCGGCTTAATTTGTTTGATTTGCTGGAGTGTTTCCAGGCCCGTCATTCCCGGCATCATCTCATCGAGAAAAATAACGTCGAAATTTCCTTCTTCTACTTGTTCGATTGCATCCACACCCGAATTAACTGTGGTGATTTCATAACCTTTTTGTTCCAAAAAAAGAATATGGGGCTTTAGAAGATCGATTTCATCATCGGCCCAGAGAATTGAGGATTTTTGAGACATGTGGGTTTCCCTTTCTTTTAAAATTATAATTACTTTTGAGTCAATCAAATCAGCGCTGATTGAAAAGCCAGAAAATTTTGAATGATCCTGTTTATGGATTCATTACAATTCCGAGTGAATTAATTTTCACGATCATAGACCATCCTTATTTCCAAAGGTTACGCCGAATCAAGCAGTTGGGTTTGACAGACTATGTTTATCCCGGAGCACTTCACACCCGATTTCATCATGCCATTGGAGCTATGCACCTAATGAGCATAACTTTAGACAATCTACGAAATAAAGGGACGGATATTTCCGATCAAGAATATGAAGCAGCCCTCATTGCAATTTTACTTCACGACATTGGACATGGGCCTTTTTCACATGCATTAGAATACAGCCTCCTCAAGGGAATTCCTCACGAGGAACTTTCACTCCTTACTATCAAACTCTTAAACAATCAATTAGGTGGCCAATTGGACCTTGCTTTATGTATTTTTAAGAATCAATATGATCGAAAATTCTTAAATCAACTAGTATCCAGCCAATTGGATATTGATCGCTTAGACTACCTCCAACGGGACTGCTACTTTACTGGGGTATCAGAGGGAACAATCGGTGCAGATCGGATCATTAAAATGATGGCAGTCAAAGACGGGCAATTGGTAATCGAAGAAAAGGGAATTTATTCCATCGAAAATTTTCTTAGTGCCAGAAGATTGATGTACTGGCAAGTTTACCTCCACAAGACAACGGTAAGCGCTGAAAAAATGCTCATCAATCTCATCCAGCGAGCAAAGCACTTAGCTCAGGCAGGGTATAAACTTACAGTAACAGATGAGTTTGAATATTTCTTGAAGAATGATTTTGTGCTCGAAGATTTCCAAAAAGACAGAACTATTCTTGAAAGTTTTTTGAGTTTGGATGATTTTGATATTTGGGGAGCGATCAAACTATGGAAAAGTCAGGATGATTATGTGCTTCGAAATATTTCACAAATGTTTCTGACCCGAAATCTATTCAAAATAAATTTGGTAAATGAACCCATCTCTATCACAGAAATTGAAGAAATGCGAGATAAAACGATAAAAAAACTTCAAATTCCTGAAAAAGATATCGATTATTTCTTTTGTTCGGGAAAAGTCAGCAACTACGGGTATTTAGCCACGGATCGGATAAATATTCTTACCAAAAAAGGAAAAGTGATGGATGTAGCTCAAGCCGCTGACTTACCGAATATCAAAGTAATGAGTAAGATCGTGGAGAAACACTACATATGTAAAGCTAAAAACTTAATTTTGTCTAAATAAATCCGTTTGCTGTATATGGAATTTACATTGGGCCAATTAGCCGCACTTTTAGAAGGAAAAGTAGAAGGAGATGAAAGCCAAAAAGTAACCCGTCTCGATAAAATCCAAGAAGGTAAGATAGGTGGAATAAGTTTTTTGGCCAACGAAAAGTATGAGCCATTTCTTTATGAAACCGCCTCAACAGCAGTGATTGTCTCAGAAAATTTTGTTCCAACAAAACCTCTAAAAACTACGCTTCTTCGGGTTAAGGATGCCTATTTGGGATTTACCAAGCTCCTTGAAGCCTATGCTCAATTTACCAAGGCAATGCTAGTAGGGGTGGAGGAACCCAATTTCATGCATTCCACCAGTACTATTGGTGAGAATCATTACCGAGGAGCTTTCTCTTATATTGGAAAAAATTGCCATCTGGGTCATAATGTGAAAATCCATCCTCAATCTTATATAGGCGACAATGTGAAAATGGGCGATAATTGTATCATCCATGCAGGGGTAAAAATCTGCTCTGATACGTTGATCGGAAACAACTGCGAAATATTCCCAGGTGCTGTGATCGGTGCTGACGGATTCGGATTTGCTCCACAGTCAGATGGAACCTATAAAGCTATTCCTCAAATTGGAAATGTAATTTTAGAAAACGATGTAAGCATAGGTTCAAATACAACGGTAGATCGGGCAACGATGGGTTCGACAATCCTACGCAAAGGAACTAAAATAGATAATCAAGTACAGATAGCACATAATGTAGAAATTGGAGAAAATACAGTGATTGCCGCCCAAACGGGGATTTCCGGATCAACTACAATCGGTAAAAACTGTGTTATCGCTGGTAAAGCCGGAATTGTCGGTCATTTAAAGATAGCAGACTATACGACCATCGGAGCGAATACTGGAATAAGCAAATCCATTAAAAAATCTGGGGAAACCCATTTTGGATACATGTCCATGGATATGAAGGATTTCTTAAAATCCTACGCACTCTTCAAAAATCTGGATGGGCTTGAAAAGCGAATCCGCGAACTGGAAAAAAAGGGTTAATTTTGCTGCCCTAAAATTCCGAAAGGAAATAGCACATGAAGGTAAAACAACACACCATTCTCAAACAGGTGGAACTATCTGGGGTAGGATTGCATACAGGAGTAGTATCCAATATGACATTTGTACCTGCCCCACCTAATCACGGTATAAAATTCCAACGAATCGACCTCGAAGGACGCCCTACAATCGATGCTGATTGTGACTTGGTGGTGGATGTTTCTCGTGGTACAACCTTAGAGCAAAACGGAGCAAGAGTATACACCGTAGAGCATGTTTTAGCTGCTTTGGTAGGTCTTGAAATCGACAATGTACTTATCCAACTTGATGGTCCAGAACCTCCAATCATGGATGGCTCATCGATTCAGTTCATTGAAGTTTTGGAAAATGCTGGATTTCAAGAGCAAAACGCACTAAGAAGATTTTTTGAAGTACAGGAAAGCATTCAATACAAAGACGTAGCCCGTGAAGTAGAAATGGTGGCTTTGCCGACTGATAATTATCGGGTTACAGTAATGGTGGATTACAACTCCCCTGTATTAGGCAGCCAGCACGCTTCAATCACAGATATTAGCCAATTCAGGACAGAAATAGCTTCTTGCAGAACCTTCTGTTTCCTTCATGAATTGGAGATGCTGTATAACTCTAACTTGATCAAAGGCGGAGATTTAAACAATGCGATCGTGGTGGTGGATCGTGTGGTGGAAAAGGCCGAATTAGCCAATCTGGCAAAGATGTTCAATAAGCAGTCGGTCGAGGTAAAAAAAGAAGGCATACTAAACAATGTAGACCTGCGATATCGAAACGAACCCGCTCGTCATAAACTTTTAGATGTAGTGGGTGATTTGGCTTTGGTAGGAAGACCACTCAAAGCTCAGATTCTTGCTGCCCGTCCAGGACACGCTGCTAATGTTGCTTTTGCAAAAAAACTAAAACGTGCCATGGAAAAAGCTGGGGCATCTCATATCCCACATTACGACCCTAAGCTTCCTCCAGTGATGGATATCAATCAGATTAGCAATATCCTGCCGCATCGGTATCCATTTCAGTTGATCGATAAAATCATCTATCTCGATGAAAACGTGGTGGCAGGAGTGAAGAATGTGACGATGAATGAGCCATTCTTCATGGGTCATTTTCCCGGCAACCCTGTGATGCCCGGAGTACTTCAAGTAGAAGCTATGGCCCAGACAGGAGGTATTTTGGTATTAAGTACAGTAGATGATCCTGAGAATTATTGGACTTATTTTCTTGGAATAGAAAATTGCAAATTCAGAAAAATGGTATTGCCCGGCGATACTTTAGTTTTTAAATGTGAACTTTTGGCACCGATCCGCAGAGGGATAGCAAAAATGAAAGGCGAGGCCTATGTGGGAAACACGCTAGTCTGCGAGGCTGTGATGACTGCCAGTATAACTCGAAAAGAATCATGATAAGCCCCATGTCATCCATTGACCCCAGTGCCAAATTGGGGAGCAACGTTCAGATAGACCCATTTACAATGATCCATCAAGATGTAATCATTGGAGAGAATTCTTGGATCGGGTCTAATGTAACGATTTATCCAGGTGCAAGAATTGGTAAAAACTGTAGAGTTTTTCCAGGAGCTGTAATCGCTGGAGTTCCTCAGGACTTGAAGTTTCAAGGCGAAGATTCTACAGTGGTTATCGGGGACAATACGACTATACGCGAATGTGTGACAATCAGCCGAGGCACCGTTGATAAACAGACAACAGTCATTGGCAGCAATTGCCTCTTGATGGCTTATGTGCATGTTGCACATGATTGCGTGATTGGAAGTAATGTTATTATAGCCAATTCTGTTCAGATCGCAGGACATGTTTCGATTGATGATTGGGCAATAATTGGTGGATCAAGTGCTGTTCATCAGTTTGTCAAGGTTGGGATGCACGCCATGATCTCGGGAGGATCCTTGGTTCGAAAAGATGTTCCCCCTTTTACTAAAGCTGCAAGAGAGCCACTTTCCTATGCCGGTGTCAATTCTTTGGGATTAAGAAGAAGAGGTTTTTCAAGTGAATCCATCGCCCATATTCAGGAAGTGTATCGTTTCCTTTTTCTAAATAGCCTCAATAACAGCCGAGCTTTGGAGGAAATCGAAGTTAACCTTCCTGCCACTAAGGAGCGAGACGAAATACTGAACTTTATCAGATCTTCAGAAAGAGGTGTAATGAAAGGCTACATCAATTGATATGTTCAAAATCCAATTGCAAGAAGCTTCCAAGCGGTTTCAATACGAATGGATTTTCAAAAATCTCAACCTAGAACTCAATCAGGGAGATTCGCTTGCAATCACTGGAGGGAATGGATCAGGAAAATCAACTTTGCTCAAATGCATATCCGGTGTAATTCCTTTTTCATCAGGAAATATAAAATTTGAATCTGATGGAACACTAATTCCCGAATCAGAATGGTATCAACTTCTTGCCATTTCTGCACCTTACCTCGAACTGCCCGAGGAATTTAGCCTGGAAGAACTGATCAAATTCCACTTTAAGTTTAAAAGGCAACTCAATAAAATTCAGCCAAAAGAACTCATAGAAATCCTTTACCTCGACCAACATGCATCAAAACCAGTTTCCCAGTTTTCTTCGGGGATGAAACAAAGGCTGAAGTTAGGAATTGCTCTTTTTTCAGATGTCCCTCTCATTCTTTTAGACGAACCTACCTCCAACCTAGACCGTAAAGGAATTGCCTGGTATTTAGACCTGATAACCACTTTCCAAAAAGACAGAATTATGATTGTTTGCTCCAACGAGCCTCGAGAATATGAGTTTTGTAAACAAAAGGTAGTCTTGGAAGATTTTAAGTAGAGATTTTAACTTTGAACTATTGGCGATATCTTTAATTTTACACCGATAAAATGAAATTATATGAATTTAAAATTATTGAAAGTAGCATTGGCAGCTTTGATTTTTGTGGGGTTTCAAGCTTGTGGCGATAAACCTGCTCCTACACCTCCAAAAACCCCTGAACAAATTGCAACAGAGGCCTTGACCGGAACTGGCACTCAAGTTTGGGGAATTGCTGGAGGAGGAAAAGTAACGAGAGGTGGTACAGATGTGACAAATGTTTATCCTAATTTTGAGCTCATTCTTAATTCTGGTTCCGCCAAAACATATACGACCAGAAGCAATAATGACCTTTTTGATCTAACTGGTAACTGGTCCTTTGCAGGAACAAACTTTGACAAAATTACCCTGACAGGAACCAAGCCTGCTGCAGGTAGAGAAATGTCATTCACCCAAACAGGGACTAATCTGAAGTTGGTCTTTACTATCCCCATGCCCGGAGCACGAATCAATGGCACATTCGCTATCGCAGGGGATTATGTATTTGATTTGATTAAAAAATAATCCCTCAATCATCGAAGACTGAAATAAAAAAGGGAGCCTTGAGGTTCCCTTTTTTATTTCAAAGTCACCAATGTAACTCCTGCCCCCCCACGATCTGCATGCTCATCCTCCATTTTACTGACTGGTGGCATTGATCTGAGCAGGTTGCGACTAATCTCTCTCAAGATTCCGTCACCCTTACCGTGCACTATTCTTAGATTTTTGATTCCCAGCATGTGGCCTTCATCGATAAAGGTCTGAATCAGTGATAAAATTTCTTCTCCCCTTTTTCCTCTCAAATCAAGATTAGGAGAATAGTCCATCATCTTAGTGTTTGTATAACTTCCCCGCTGTGATAGTGCCTTCTGCTCTTTTTTTACTTCTGTTTTTGAAATTTTTTCGAGACGTGAAAGTTTTACATTTGACTTTAAATCTCCAATGCTTATTTCGACATCTTTATTTTTGATGGCTATCACCTGAGCTACTGCTCCGTTATCCTTAAGCCTCACCCAATCCCCATTCTCGATCTTTCCTCCAACTACCAAAATTTCCGGATCCTTCACTACCGTCTTTTCTGGCCTGACTTCTTTCTTAAACTCTTCAAGTTCCTGACGAACTTGCTTTGTGATTTCCTTCTCCGCATTTCCCTCACGAATCTCGCGAATGGTAGCTTCAATCTTCTTATTTGTCTGATCGAGTAAAGACTTTGCTTCCTGCTTTGCCTCTTGGATATATTTCCTTTTGGTCAATTCCAGCGTTTCTTTCAACTGATTGTATTCTTTCAGCCTACTCTGAAGCAGTTTCTCTTTTTCTTTGACCTCAATCAGCAAACCAGAATATTGATTTTTTTCATTCTCCAGTTGGGTCAAAAGCCGGTCATATCTCACGCGCTCCTCTCCAATGTTTGCTTTGGCATAAGCTAATATTTCTTTTGATAGACCAATCTTAGAAGCGATTTCCAATGCAAATGATGAACCTGGTTTCCCGATTTCCAACTGATAGATCGGCTCCAATCGATCCACATCGTAGCGCATCGCTCCATTGACTAAGCCTTGATTTTTATTGGCTATCTGCTTCAGATTGCCATAGTGCGTCGTCAAGACTCCAAAAGCACCGAGTTTATTCAAGGAGAGTAAAATCGATTCAGCAATTGCCCCACCAAACTGAGGTTCCGTTCCTGTTCCAAATTCGTCAATGAAAAGAATGGTCTTTTTATTGGCAAACTGAGTGAAGTGCTTCATGCTCATCAAGTGTGAACTATAGGTACTCAGGTCATTTTCCAGACTTTGCTCATCTCCGATGTCGATAAAAAAATTATCAAACAGCGAACTTTTGGAGTCGGGGTGAACGGGAATCAGCAACCCACACTGAAGCATATATTGGAGCAAGGCGACTGTTTTCAATGTCACAGATTTACCACCGGCATTTGGGCCTGAAATAACCAGAAGCCGCTCATGACCTCCAAGCTTGATGTCGATAGGGACAATCTTCTTCCCCTGAGCTTTCAGCGACATTTCCAAAATAGGATGCCTTGCTCTTGTCCAATTCAAAATTCGTTCTTTGACGATTTCAGGTTTACAGCTTTCTGTTTTTTGAGCAAATTTCGCTTTGGCACGAATGAAGTCCATCATGCCCAGAAAGTTGGTGGCTTTTCTCAATGCTGGAATGGCCGGTCTTAACTGATCCGTCAGACGGGTCAAAATCTTGATAATCTCCCGACGCTCCATGTATTCGAGGTCACGAATTTCATTATTGATGTCCAAGGCTTCCTCCGGCTCCATGAAGACAGTTTGACCAGTGGCTGATTCATCATGAATAAAGCCCCTCAGTTTTCGCTTATTTTCAGCAGCAACGGGAATCACCATCCTACCTCCGCGAATAGTCATCGAAGCATCTTCAGGCGTAAGTCCTTTGGCTCGAGCATCTTTAAAAATCCGCTCCATCACCTTTCGCAGTCTCCCCTCTTCATAGAGTAGTTGAGTTCGGATCAATTGCAATTCCTTACTGGCATTACTTCGGATTTTACCTTTCTCATCGATGATCAGATCGATCGCCTTGAGCAGATTCATATCCAGATCAAGCAGTAACCCCAGAAGTGCACTTAGCGTGGGATATTTTTCTCCGTGATTTTGAAAAAAGGTCACACACCCACGAAGGGTTTGTAATGCAAGTTTCACCTCATAGAATTCTTCCTGATCCAAAAAAGCCCCTTCGAGCTTGGCTTTTTCCAGGAATGGGTTGAGATTGGTGAAATTAGAACTTGGAAAAACGTCTCCAGCAATGAGAATTTGTCTAAACTCCTCAGTCTGATCCAGCAAACGTTGGACAAGATTGAAATCAGAGGAAAAAGAAACCTTTTCCACATAGTCTTGTCCAAGTGATGAAGTACATTCTGCCTTCAACAAATCTTTTATTTTGACGAAATTGATTTTTTGATCGAGATTGGAGGGGTAGAGCATTAGAATAAATCTTCTTTTTTTCCTGGAACAGATTCTCTTACCACAAGCGAGTCAATCACTCTTGCGTAGATTTTGTCCATTTTTCGGGCGTCTTCCAGATAGAATAGCATACTATTGATGAAAACTGAATCTTCGACTCCATGTTTTATAAAAACATCTTTCTCCAATAAATTGTAAAGAACCTGAGAGGAATCATAGGAGATCGGAATTGCACTGACCATTCCCTCGGTCAATTGAATATCAATCAGCACATTGACCATCATATCTTCTGGCAAAATACCAGCCGGAACACGGTTGAGATCGCAGGAGACGAGGATGGAAGAAAAAAGAAAGAGAGCAAGAATTCGTTTCACGGATTAAAATTAGGTTTTTTTAACTGATAATGACCTGACCGTTTAGCTAACTCAAATTTTATAATTCAGTTCAAGACTTTAACTTAGCCAGTTCAAATCTCCCTCATGGATCAGCTGTTCAGTAAGCTTAGGAAATACGAAATTATGATCAGAAAGGTGGCCAACAACCACCTTCAAGGAGAATACCAATCACTTTTCAAAGGTTCTGGTCTTGAATTTGACGACTTAAGACCCTATCAATACGGAGATGACATCCGAACGATAGAATGGAAAGTCTCTGCCAAAGGACACGGAACGTTTGTGAAAACGTTTCGGGAGGACAAAGAACAATCTGTTTATTTTCTTTTGGATATCTCTGGCAGTCAGGATATCGGACAGCAAGGAAACAAGAAAATAGATCAAGGCAAACTGATTGCGGGAGTTTTGACATTGGCAGCAGTGTATGAGGGAAGTCAGATTGGGTTAATTTCTTATTCTGACGAACAAGAAAAACTAATTCTTCCATCAAAAGGAAGTAAGCAAGGCGTCAAAGTCATCCGAGGAATTTTTGATCATCAAAATAAAAGTCTGAAAACAAACCTCAATGGGATGTTCACCTTTGCACTTAATTTGATTAAAAAGAGGAGCATCATCATTATTATCTCTGATTTCTTGGATCAGGATTATGAAAGATCATTTAGGGCTTTGGCAGAGCGGCATGATGTAGTGGCTATACAACTTACAGACCCCAGGGAATCAGCTTTGCCCTCACTGGGTATCATTCCTATCTATGACAAGGAGCTAGGAAAAACCACTTGGGTTAATACTGCATTTGGAAGTTTTTCGAAAAAAATAGCTGAAAGCTTCACTACCGAACGGGAATATTTGAAAGATATCTGCAAGAAAAATCAGATCAATTATTTGGCAATCGATACCTCTCAGGATATTGTCGGGCCATTGATTGACCTATTCAAGTACCGAAACAAACGAATGAAGCGTGGTTAAAATCGGTATTTTTCTCTCATTACTTCTGCTGAGCTTCTCATCATTTGCTCAGTCTGTACAGGTTGAAGGCTATTTCATGCAGGATTCAGCCAAATTGGGCGAGCGAGTAGGGTTTGTCTTGAAAGCTCGACACCCTGAATCCACCCAATTGATATTTCCGGATTCTGCTTATGATTTTTCCCCTTTGATCCTACTCGAAAAGAAAACCTTTATCTCGCAAACTCGAGAAGGGGAAACTTTGGATAGTGCCATTTACTACGTTTCCAATTTTTCGCTTGATCCAAGCGTATTTCTTTCTTTGCCAGTTTATCAAATAAGCCGATATGACAGCCTTACTTTCTTCTCCAATGAGGCAGAACTCAAGTTGAAATTAATGCTTGATTCCATTCCTGAGCAGCCTGTCTTTCAGGAAAACAATGTATATCAACCCATCAAAACAACTTTCAATTGGCTTTTGGCTGTATTGATTACTGGTGGAATAATTGTCTTTTTTGGTGGATTTGCCCTGCTTTTTGCGAAGCAAATCAAAGCACTTTTCAAAAGAAATCGTGAGAAACTCAGGTGGATTCAGTTTGAGCGAAAATGGAAAAAACTCACTGTCCTTTTAGCTCAAAATCCCGCTTTGGAATTAGCAGATGAGGTAGTTGGTCTTTGGAAGGGATACTTGGAAAGCATCACAGACATGCCTTTTCAGGAATGGACCTCCAGTGAGATTTCAGAAGCCTTGGAGGATAATGAAATATTCAAAGCACTCAGATCGATCGACATGATCATCTATGCCGGCAAAGAAGCTAAAACAGAAGAAGCTACAAACTATCTCTTGGAAGTGGCTAAAATAAAGTATCAAGAAAAACTAAACCTGATCGGAAATGAGAGAGCAACTCGCTGAGTTTTTTGATTGGTACTGGTTTCTCCCCGAAACATTCAAAACCTTTGAATGGGAAAATCCAATCCTATTCAATTTGCTTTGGATGATTCCGCTGCTGATTCTGCTTCGGAAAGGAATCAAATTTCTCAAAAATCCTGTATTGGAACTTTCGTTACCAAAGCGGATAACAAGAGGAAATCCCTGGACTTATCTTCGCTTAGTTCCCACCGGGTTTTTCTTTCTTGCCCTGATTGCCATCGTGATTGCTTTAGCCCGTCCACAACGTAGCAATGAGCGTGTTGAACAGTTTACAGAAGGCATAGACATCCTCATGGTATTGGATATTTCAGAATCCATGGATTTGCAAGATTTTATGCCTAATCGGCTCGAAGCAGCCAAAAGAACGGCTGTCGATTTCATCAATGGTAGATTCGGAGATCGGATTGGCATGGTGATTTTTGCAGGAGAAGCTTATTCTTTGGCCCCCTTGACCAACGATTATGAGCTCTTAACTTCATTGATCGCTGACATCTCTTTTGATATGATTGAGCCCAAAGGGACAGCTATAGGTTCAGCAATTGCTGCGGGGACCAACAGATTGAAAGACAGTGAAATTCCCTCTAAAGTGATGATATTATTATCTGATGGGGAAAGCAATGCGGGAAATGTCGACCCGCTTTTTGCTGCCCAACTTGCGTCAGCATTTGATATTAAAATCTACACAGTTGCAGTGGGTAAAGATGGCTTGGTGCCATACGGCACCGATTTTTTTGGAAGACCACAAATGGTGGAGAGCTATCTCGATGAGACTACCCTTCGGGAAATCGCCCGAATCGGAAATGGGGAATTTTACCGAGCTGCCGATAGTAATACCCTACAGCAGATTTTTGATCGCATAGACACCTTGGAAAAAGCGGAAATTCAGGAAAATCGGTACAAGGAAACTTCAGATTACTATCGGATTTACCTCTTTTGGGCGATGCTGTTTTTCCTAGTTTGGCTTGGTCTGAAAAGCACCTTTTTCAATAATTTCTTGCTGGATTAGTCAGGACAACTGCATCTGTTTCCATTTTTCCAGTCGTGGATTCATCATTGCAAACCATAGCGGCGGAAAAAAAGCAACCAAAATCATTGCGGAGTATCCTGCCGGAAGTTGTGGGCTTTCGTCGTAATGATTCAATATTTGATAGGGTTTGAAAGCAAACGCATGATGATCAGAGTGTCGTTGTAACTGGAATAAAAGGAAATTACTTACGGTTTGACTCGCATTCCAGGAGTGTAAAGGAGTGACTTTTTCATAAAATCCGGTGGCAAGCTTCTTTCTTTCCATGCCATAATGCTCTAAGTAATTCACTGCTTCCAACAGCGTAAAGGCGAGAATGCTCTGCCCAAAGAAAAATGCTGGAACCTCCCATACCCATCGATTTTGGAAAAATGAGAAGGCAAGAAATGCTATTCCTACGAATGCAAAAGGCAATAGCTGATACCACACCATTTGATTTTTCAGCGACCAAGGTGAAAGTCCATTTTTGGCAAGACGATTTTTTTCCAATTCCCAAGCGCTGGCATATCCATCTTTTACAGATCTAATCCAAAAAGCATAGAAATTTTCCCCAAAGCGGCTGGTTGCAGGATCTTCCTGAGTTGCCACCCAGACGTGATGTCCTCGATTGTGCTCTATGAAAAAATGCATGTATGAGACTGTCATTAAAAGAATCTGAGCATAGACTAGCTGGATTTTCTCTGATTTATGACCTAATTCATGAGCAACTGTGATCCCGATTCCACCAGTCACCAAGGCTGTTCCTGAAGTAAAAGCAAGCCACTCCCATAATCCAAAATCGGCACTACTTACCACATAGAATCCCCAAACCAAAACTGAAAGCTGAACATACACCCATAGAAAAGTAACGAACTTATAAAAATATTCTTTGCTGACTTTGGTGATTGAATCTCTTGTAACATTGGAAGTATCTCTTCTCACCAAAAAATCCATCAGAGGAACAAACACAAAAACAAATCCATGAATCAACCAGAGATTTGATCCTCCTAAGTAATATCCTAAGACAAGCAATGCAGGTAAAATTAACGCACTGAAAAACCCGATTTTCTTTAACCCACTAGTCATTCGTAGAAATCTAAGGACAAAATTTAGAAATAAACCTCCGGAATTTAAAATGAATTATTCAAATAAGGCTAGATGGAAAATATACTGATAAAAGTCAGTTTTCGATATCATTTCGGTCACCAAAACAACTAGAACAAACCATGATCTTTGACCAAAATAAAAAACCATGGCGCTTTCACCCGAGCTAATCCAAAAATATAATCACCCAGTCCCTCGATACACTTCCTATCCCACCGTTCCGCTTTGGGATGGAAGGATCAATACCAAGAATTGGGAAAATCTAGTAAGAAAAGCTTTTCATTTAATCGGAGAAAAAGAGGGTCTCACCCTGTACATTCATCTACCTTTCTGCGAAAGCCTCTGCACCTACTGTGGCTGTACGAAGCGAATCACCAAAAATCATCATTTGGAGGACCCCTATTTGGAGGCAATATTCAGAGAATGGTCGCATTACCTTGGATTATTCGAAGGAATACCAAAAATTGCAGGAATTCACCTTGGGGGTGGAACTCCCACTTTTTTCTCTCCTCAAAACCTAAAACTTCTGATTTCAAAAATCCTGAAATCTGCTGAAGTACTACCTGAGCATGAATTCAGCTTTGAGGGTCATCCCAATAATACCACTTTTGAGCATTTACAAGAATTGGCTCAATTGGGTTTTGACAGGGTAAGTTATGGAATCCAGGATTTTGATCTCACTGTCCAAAAAGCAATTCACCGCATTCAGCCTTTTGAGAAAGTCAAAGAGGCGACAGAAAATGCGAGAAAACTCGGCTACAGTTCTGTGAATTTTGATTTGATCTACGGTCTTCCTCATCAAAACTTGAAAACACTGAGGGAGACTTTTGACAAGGTTTCAGAATTGAGACCGGACCGTATTGCATTTTACAGCTATGCGCATTTACCTTCTGCCTTTCCAGCTCAAAAAAGCTTCGAAAACTCGCTGCCAAATGAGCAAGAAAAAAGGGGGCTGTATGAGTATGGAAAAGAAATGCTGCTTGAGATGGGATACGAAGAAATCGGAATGGATCACTTCGCCTTACCCGATGATCCACTTTGCATAGCCAAAAGCTCAGGAAATCTCCACCGCAACTTCATGGGATACACAACATCCCCCTCAGAGATGCTGATTGGCTTGGGTGCTAGTAGCATCAGTGATATCGGATTGGGATATGCCCAAAACGAAAAAAATATCGAAGCCTACGAGCAAATTCTGAAAGGAAACAGTCTTCCAATCACCAAAGGTCATATTCAGACCGAAGAGGATCGGTTGACTAGGGAATTGATACTGAATTTGATATGCAAAGGAGAGACTGATGTTCCTCTTTTAATTTGGGAGAAATTACCCTACGAAAGCATGCAGGCAATATTCGAGATGGAAGATGAAGGATTAATTATCAGAGAAGGATTGAGTCTTTCAGTTTCTCCAGAAGGAATGGCAATAAAACGGAATATTTGCGCTCAGTTTGATTTAAGGATGATTTCTTCCAAAGCCAAAAAAATGACTTTCAGTAAATCGATCTAACCCGGATTATGCATTAGGTTTCGTGATGAGGCCTTTAATTGCAAAAAAATCAGGCTGTTTGGCGACTGATGCATAGCACCGCTATGGAGAAGTCGAAAACAGCAATGGAGTGTATGATTTTGAAGCAATTAAAGACCGCAATAACTTGTGCGCCGTGGCGTAGAATTGCTAATGCATATTTCGGGTTTACTCAATGGCACATGGTAATTTCCACCTGTTGTGTGCCGTAATCAAACACTGCTAACTCCGGACTAAATCTTGGGATTCCGAGTCCAAGTCCTCGAACCACCATCAAAATGCCGATTAAAATCCCCAGATAAGGAATCGCTTTTTGGAATTGTTGGCGACGAATAGCAGGTAAAAGACTTCCTGATATCATCAACCCCAACAACATCGGAATCGTACCCAGTCCGAAAAAGAACATGTAGGATGCTCCCAATATTGGGCTTTGCATCCCCATCGCTACCACCAAAGCCATATAGACCATACCGCAGGGAAGAAGTCCGTTGACTAATCCTGTGGAGAAAAATGCGAATTTACTTCCTGACTTGAGGTATTTTGCTAGATGACTTTTTATCCAACTGACTACTCCTGAAAGTGCCGGAATGGTCAAAAATTTGTCCGCTTTTTTATAACTAATCGAAAGCAAAACCACCAAAAGTCCCATAGCGATGGAAACACCCTGCTGAACTCCAGCCAAAGAAAGTGAAAAACCGAGGCTTCCAATCACCAGTCCAAGCAAGGCATAGGTTAAACTTCGTCCAAGATTATAGATGATTTTATTCCAAAGGAAAGTTTGTCCTTTATTTCCTCCGACAGCCAAGGCAATAGGTCCGCACATTCCAATGCAATGGAATGAACCTAGAAATCCCAAAACCAAAGCCGTCCAAAGCATTACAGATTAATTTTCTTTTCCTGATAAAAATCTACACCATTTTCAGTCCATGTCAGCTGAACTCTCCAGTATCCTGATTTTAATTTCTCAAGTGGCACGGTAGTTTTTCCTTCCTCAAGAATTTCTAGTGAAACCTCCTGATCCAATCTTGCATCAGAAGGACGGAAAAGCTGCAAGTTCCCCTTTGCACCTACCGGAAGATCTAATACCATCGATTTGGATTGAAAATCAAAAACCAAAACTTCCCGATCCAAACCAGCCGCAGATGTCTCTCGGTCGATCTGGTCTTGGTATTTGATTTCTTTTTCATAATAATTCTCTGTGACCAAATGGATGTCATCCTGCCTTACTGAGATAATCACCAGAGTCAATATAAAGCCAACGAAGGCAATAATGGTCAATAATATTCCTTTTCCCCAATCCATAGTTTTGTTATTTAACAGCACCTACAGGTGCCATAAAGTTTGTTTGTATCTTGTCAAATTCTTCTCCTCGGTTCAAGAGTTGAAGCATGATTTTTTCTTGTGGTATTTTTACGGCTGATTGATTTCGTACCAAAAAAAAGCGTCCCTCAAACTTGGTCTGAGGCTCCAAAACCCATTCTGTAGCTCCGACAATCTCTACTTCCATTCCTTCAGCCAGTGCCTTGATGTCGACCTTTTGCGGTTCAAATGTTTTGTTAATCAGGGTGATGTTATAAAGATTGGACACCATACCCGCTTCACGCTGCTGATATGTCATACCGGGAAAACGGGTGATCGTACCTTCCAAATCTTCGCGAGTAGCAATCAACGCAATGAAGGCAGCAATCAGAACCAAAAGAACGACAGTGTACCCTTTGACCCTACCCGTCCATAGCTTTTGAAAGCCTTGCTTGATGCTGTTTTCGGAAGCATAGCGAATCAAACCGACAGGTCTGTCAACTTTGATCATCACCTCATCACAGGCATCGATGCATGCCGTACAACTGACACATTCCATTTGGGTACCATTTCGAATATCAATTCCAGTCGGGCAGACCTGAACACAAAGTCCACAGTCAATACAATCGCCCTTTGGAGCAGCTGCGACTTCATTTTTCCGGATAGGAGTTCGGGGTTCTCCTCGCACATAGTCATATAAGACATTGATGCTGTTATCATCTAGGAGCACTCCTTGAAGTCGTCCGTAAGGACAAACTACAAGGCAAGCCTGCTCCCTAAACCAAGAAAACACAAACATGAAAATCCCGGAAAAGGCGACCAAGCCAATAAATCCAGCCATATTTTCAGTGGGAGGCTTGGTGACAATCTCTTTTACCTGATCAATTCCAATCAAGTAGGCCATCACCAAATGGCCAATCATCAAGGAAATCATGGTGAAAACGCCGATTTTCAAACTCTTTTTCCAGATTTTCTCTCCTGTCCAAGGTGATTCATACAAAGTTCGCTGCTGATTAGCATCTCCTTCGATTGCATATTCGATCTTCCGAAAAACCATCTCCATGAAAAGCGTCTGAGGACAGGCCCAGCCACACCAAACTCTTCCAAATACCACAGTGAATAGGATCACAAACAAAAAGAAAATCAACAAAAGAAAAAGTAAAAGGAGAGTATCCTGAGGCCAGAAAGCAGCACCGAAAATGATGAACTTTCGCTCAAAGATATTGAAAAGCATATATGGCCTGCCGTTAACTTGGATAAATGGACCAGCAAATAAAATCACTAGCAAAATCCAAGACAGGTAGGTTCGATATCTGAAAAAGAACCCTTTGACTTTTTTGGGGTACACCCAATTTCGTTTCCCGTCTTCTTTGACCGTAGCGAGTGTATCCCTGAAACTTTCAGGATTCAAATGTGGATTAAGGTTTTTCTTAGCCATGGTTTAGGCGAAATACTGCCGAGGGTATATCCCCCGGCAGTGATAAATTACTCTATTGAAGCCACTACCGAAGTGCTATCAGTTGGTACAGCTTCTGCTGGAGCCGGTGTATAGAGTTCACCTTGTGGTTCTTTAGGGACTGCCGGTGTAGTACCTTTCATTGTTAAAATATAAGAAGAAACTTGCTGCATCTGCTCAGGACTTAGTTGATCTTGCCATGGGATCATCCCTTTTTCTACCACACCGTATTTCACTATTTTAAAGACATCATTGATCGAACCACCATGAATCCAATATTCATCAGTCAGGTTTGGCCCAACTCCTCCACCTCCATCAGTTGCATGACATGCGGCACAGTTGGTTTCAAAGATAGTTTTTCCAGAAGCCAAGGCCCCAGCAGATTCGTCAAAGACTACATTGCTCTCATCAATTCCCGCAACCAAATTAGCCTTTCTAAATTCAGCGGCTGCAGCTTCCACGCGAAGTTCTTCCTCATATTCTTCTACTCCGGTTGGCCCATTTCCCAACACCGAATAGTTAACAAAGTAAACTATAGCAAAGGCCACAGTTCCTATAAATACCCATTGAAGCCAAGGAGGCATAAAGTTGTCCAGCTCAGTGATTCCATCGTAAGAGTGATCTGCCATCATTTTGGCTTTTTCTTCTTTGCTACCAACTTCATCCACCTGCCCAGTGACAAAACGCTTCTTGAAGGTCTCCCACCAAGATGGTTCATTTGCAGTGACTGGGTTTTCTTTTTGGAGCACTGCCGACATAAATGACATCAAGTACACCATCAATAGCAGCAGCAGAACAATCACCCCAAGCACAATTCCCAAAATCACCAAGAGCGTCAGTTGACCTGAGTCCATGGCCTGTAACATGGTGTACCAATTCGATTCTTCGGTTTGAGCCCATACCGGAAAAGTAGTGAGCCCCAAAATTGCGAGTAATGAAAATAACTTTTTCATGTGTTTATAATTTGTTTTTTAAAGGCCACATGGAATCTCGCATGTTGTAATAATCATCCCAGTGTGTGACGTTTTCGTCATGCTTGATTTCATATGATTATAATTGTTTTTTAGAGGCCATATGGAATCTTCGCATGCTTTATAATCATTCCAGTGTGTGTCGCTTTGCGTCATGCTTGATTTCATATGATTATAATTTGTTTTTTAAAGGCCACATGGAATCTTCGCATGAATTATAACCATACCTCTGTGTGTCGCTTTGGGTCATGCTCGATTTCATGTGATTATAATTTTTGATTTAAGGCCACATGGAATCTCGCATAGCGAATATCCCTGATGATCTGTTTAGCTTTCATACTGCTCGATTTCATGGCTGATTGATGGTTGCTTCTTGATCATCAAAAGGAAGGGATTCCATGTGCTTAATGTGGTCTTTGGGCGTTCTGACAACCCATATAAACATCCCTACAAAAAACAGCAGGAAAATGATCAGAGAGATGATTGGATAGATCTCTATGTTATCAATTGATCTTAGAATTTCTTTATACATGGCTTCTATGATTATTGGTTTGAGTTAGCTGCTTGTTGCTTGATATCTGTACCTAATCGCTGCAAATAAGCAATCAATGCTACGATCTCCGTATTTGGAGCGACTTCAACTCCGGCTTCCTTAAGATTTGTGACAATTTTGGTGGCTTGAGCATCGTAATCCGCTGTGGCCTTCTGATCAAATCCTTCTGGGTAAGGGACACCTAGTTTTTGAAGTGTTCTAATTTTTGCAGGTAAATCCGAATTATCCAGTTCATTTGTAGCCATCCAAGGATAAGGAGGCATCAGCGAGCCTGGAGACATCGATCGTGGGTCAGTCATGTGATAATAATGCCAGCTATCAGGATACTTTCCACCAATTCGATGAAGATCAGGACCAGTTCGCTTGGAACCCCATAGGAATGGTCGATCATATACAAATTCACCTGCTTTGGAATATTCTCCGTATCGCTCAGTCTCGGATCTAAAAGGTCGGATCATCTGAGAGTGGCATCCCACGCAACCGTTGGCGATGTAAAGGTCTCTACCTTCCAATTCCAGCGGAGTGTATGGTTTTACAGAGCTGATTGTTGGCACATTGGATTTGATCAAAATAGTAGGTATGATTTCAATTGCCCCACCAATAGCAATCGCAATTGTTGCCAAAATGGTAAAGAAGACGGGTTTTCTTTCCCATGCTCTATGCCAGAACTCTCCTTTTGGATTGTAAGCTTTGGCCAAGGCAGGCGCCTGGTCTTCTTCAGTTTCCTGGAAAACACCCTGCTTGGCAGTCATCCACATGTTGTACATCATGATCACAGCACCGCCCAAGTAAAGTAGACCTCCTACCGCTCTGAGCACATACATCGGTACAATCTGAATCACAGTTTCAAGGAAGTTTGGATAAGCTAATCGCCCTGCTTCATTGAATTCTTTAAGCATCAAGAATTGTGTTAATCCTGACACATAAAGTGGGAGTGCATAGAAAATGATGCCCAGCGTACCTAGCCAGAAGTGAGTGTTGGCAAGCTTTGTTGAGTAGATAGTGGTTTTGAAAAGTCTTGGCCACATCCAATACAGCATTCCGAAAGTGAAGAAGCCATTCCAGCCCAAACCACCGATGTGAACGTGTCCTACTATCCAGTCTGTATAGTGCGCAATCGCATTTACATTCTTTAGGGAAAGCATTGGACCTTCGAAAGTTGCCATACCGTAGGCAGTGACAGCCACTACCAAAAACTTCAGCACTGGTTCTGTTCTAACTTTATCCCAAGCTCCTCTTAGTGTCAAAAGTCCATTGACCATACCACCCCAAGATGGTGCTATCAGCATCACTGAAAACACCGTACCCAATACTTGAGCCCACTCAGGAAGTGCGGTGTAAAGCAAATGGTGAGGACCCGCCCACATGTATAGGAATATCAATGACCAGAAGTGTACAATGGAAAGTTTATAAGAATATACTGGTCGATTTGCGGCTTTCGGCAGAAAGTAATACATCATGCCCAAAAATGGAGTCGTAAGGAAAAATGCAACCGCATTGTGTCCATACCACCATTGAACCAGAGCATCCTGTACCCCCGCATAAGCGGAGTAACTTTTCATGAATGAAACTGGCAACTCAAATGAATTGAAAATATGGAGCACAGCAACCGTGACAAAGGAAGCGAGGTAGAACCAGATCGCTACATACATGTGGCGCTCACGGCGCTTAACCAGCGTCCCTATCATATTAGCTCCAAATGCCACCCAAACAAGCGCAATCGCTATATCAATAGGCCATTCCAATTCCGCATATTCTTTGGAGGTGGTAATACCCAAAGGCAAAGTGATAGCAGCGGCTACGATAATCAATTGCCAACCCCAAAAGTGAAACCAGCTCAGCATGCTGTTCCACATGGGAGTCTTTAGCAATCGCGGCATGGAGTAATAGACCCCTGCAAAAATGGCGTTACCCACAAAAGCAAATACAACTGCATTGGTATGCAGTGGGCGTATCCTGCCGAAGGTAGTGTAGGGATTTCCCAAATTGGCCTCAGGGAGGAAGAGCTGGGTGGCAGCGAGTAGCCCCACCAACATACCAACTATACCCCAGATAATCGTAGCGGCACTAAAGTACTTGACAATTTTATTGTCATAGTGGAACCGTTCCAAAGTAGAATCATTCATAGGACTTGGTTTTTTTTGGTTGATCTTTTTTTAATTTTTTAGGCTGATTTTCAAATAAAATTCGGACTGAAGGGGTGTAGCTGTCATCAAACTGACCACCCTTCATCGCTCTGAAAAAGAGGAACAAAAAGGTGACTGCAAGAATAAGACTCACTGCTATGAGTATGAAAATAACTTCCATTTTAGGGTTTGTTTAAATGAATGAGGCCCTTTCGAAGCCCCATGTAATTAGTGGCGAGTGTTGTAAATACCACCACAGAAATACTACTTAAGGGCATCAGAATCGCGCAAAGCACAGGGCTAAGTAACCCTTGAACTGCTAGACTAATACCTACAATATTGTATAAGAAACTTAGCCCAAAACTTACCTTAATTATCAGTCGACTTTGCTTTGCGAATGAAAGGAAGCTTGGGATCTTGTCGAATGATTCTGCATCCAATATGGCATCACTTGCCGGAGAGAAATGGCTGACACGATCAGTAATTGCTATTCCTACCTGACTTTCCTGAAGTGCTCCGGCATCATTAAGACCGTCGCCTATCATCAGCGTATTTTTTTCTTGCCCGTTAAGTTCTTTGAGGTAGTTGAGCTTATCAATTGGACTTTGCTCAAAATTGAATTGAATTGATGTGGAAAGTTTTCTAGAAAGCGATTCTTTTTCATGCGCATGATCCCCGGAAAGAACATGGAGATCAAAATCTCCGGAAAGATCATTGACCACTTGAGTAGCTCCTTTTCTCAATCCAGACTGGATATGGAAGTATCCCAAATTCACTCCTTCAACACTTAGAAAAACTTGATTACCTCCTAGCGTATTAGGCTGATTTGTAACTCCAGTAAAACTTTGAGATCCTAACCTGAATTCTTGGTTTTTATAAAAGGCTAAAATCCCAGATCCTTTAATTTCTTGCACTTGGGCAAGAGAAACCAAGTCAATATTCCCCAAATACAGGTTAATCCGGTTACTTAGAGGATGGGTAGAACGGGATACCATTGCTTTGATAATAGATTTTGTTTCTTCTGAAAGTGGCTCGCCATTGTATTGAATGCTAGCATTTGCGGGATCTGTCAGCGTTCCTGTTTTGTCAAAAACAATAGTGTCCAATAGAGCCAGCCGCTCTACCACAGCCGCATTTTTCAGATAGAATTTGCCCTTTCCAAAAATCCTCAAGGTATTTCCTAAGGTAAATGGTGTAGACATTGATAATGCGCAAGGACAGGCTACGATCAGCACTGTGGTAAACGCTTTCACCGCGATGGATAAATCTTTACCAAACCAAAAAACGAATGCAGCCACCGCAATAGTCAAAACGGTCCAAGTGAATACTCCACTTATGCGGTTTGCAAGCGGTTCTAAGAGTCTTTTTTTGGATTTTTCAAAAGACTCATTGTTCCACAAATCTGTGAGATAACTCTGCGAGGGAGATTTCTGAATAGTGAGCTTAACTGCCTCACCTTTTTGTCTTCCCCCAGCATAGATCAATTCTCCTTTGTGCTTAGGAACTGGCACTTCTTCTCCTGTCACAAAACTGTAGTCTATATTAGCCTGACTACTTAAGAGTAAGGAATCGGCAGGGATTAATTCTTCATCCCTTACCAAAACCACATCACCAACTTGCAACTTAAAAAGTGGAATCACTTCTTCTCGGTCCTTGACCAATCGAGTGACAGCAATAGGGAAATAGGACTTGTAATCCCGATCAAATTCAAGTGTCGCAAAAGTTTTCTGCTGATAGATTTTGCCCAACAAAAGGAAGAAAAGTAAGCCACCTAAACTGTCCATGTAACCCGCATTACCCTGAGCGAAAATTTCCCAAAGAGAATACAGGAAGAAAGCGATGATCCCAATTACTATCGGAACATCCATATTGATTTTGCGCTGACGAACAGCATTCCAAGCAGACAGGTAGTAATCGCTGGCTGAATAAAAGACTATAGGAAGGGAAAGAACAACATTGAGGTAATCAAAAACTTGCTTGAAGCCATTTCCAAGAAGTTTTGCCTCTGAGAAATACTCCGGCATGCTGAAGAGCATCATGTTTCCGAAGCAAAATCCAGCTACACCTAGTTTGGTTAGCGTTTTTCTGTCAATAGAATTTTTTTTCTTGTGATCGAGATCCGAAAGATTGATTTTTGGCTCATATCCAAGAGTGGAAAGCAAGTTGACAACTTCCTTCAAACTGATATTATCATGAAGAAACTTGACCTGAACTTTCTTTTTGATAAAATCTACTCTACTTGCAAAAATTGACCTATTAATCTGGAATAAATTTTCAAGTAGCCAAATACAAGAAGCGCAATGAATCATAGGGATATAAAAAGTGATATGACTTTCTTTTTCATCCCTGAAATCAAATAATTTCTGTTTCACCTCCGCATCATCCAAATAATCAAAGCGATTCTTTAAGCTGGAATTATCCTTTTGGCTTATACCTGGGTTAGATTCTAGCTGGTAATAAGCACAAAGATCATTCTGTGACAATACTTCATAGACCAACTTACATCCTTGGCAACAGAAGGACTTTCTGTCATAGGCAATTACTTCGTGCTCACAGCTTTCCCCACAGTGGTAGCATTTTGATTGGACTTGGATGTGGGAAATTGGATTCATGGACTGATATTTTTATAAAATTACCTGTGTCTGTGGTCGAAAAGCATGATCAAAATCAGCTAATTCCATGATTTAAACCGAGAGGTAAAAGGAAAGTCGAGTGCTCCAGATTTTTCCTTGATAAAAATGGAATAGCACCTTGGCCAAATCCGCTTGGTAATGTTTTGTTGTAACAAGGAGTGTACAACCGTTTTGAACACCGTAGGACCAAAAGTCTCCGATCCTCGAAAAATTGAATTTTATAAAACTTGTTTCTTTAGTAGACGAGGTAATTAGCTGGATAATTTCCCGCTCGTCTTTAATTTTTGACTTAGGGATAAAATTTGGTGAAATAATCGTTGCCTTACTTTCTTTAATCAGGTCTCCAAAAAGGGAAATAAATCTCCTGATTAAATCTACCGAATTGGATGAGCCATCATAATGAAAAAGCAAATGCTCAGTTGAAAAATCAGCAACATAGAGAAGTACCGGTGTACTACACACTTCCTTTTCTAAGGGCCTGGGATAATCGCGGTCATGAAGCCAGTCCAAGGTTTTAAATAAATCCATAGTAAGCAGAGTTGGCTTGTCCTCTGTTCCAGCAAAACTATTTTCGGGCTTGGAAGGGTCAAAGGTTTCTGGGAGATTATAACAAAAAAAGTCATTTGTCATACCTTCCGATATTCCAAAAGTAGCGGCTTGTATAGTTTTCATCTTCATCATTCAGTTCTCTCCGCAAAGCTAATTTTAGATTATTTGAAGAAGCCTGACTTATTCCCTACCTATTCATGATAAAAATCAGGATTTGGTAAAAAGAAAAAAGTAAAAAACGGACACAATCAGATAAAATCCAACCTCTCTACTTCTTCCTTTTTGATACTTACTTCTGATACTTGCTACTTTGGGGAAGCAGGGAAGTTAGGAAATAGGAAAGCTGTAAGATTGTGAGCAGTAAGTGGAAAAAAGTAAGTGGTTATTCGCTCCTGCTTCATGCTTTTTCGGTCTTGATACTAGCGTCTTGATACTTGATACTTTTCCAGAGGCTGTAAGTTTGTGAGCAGTAAGTAGTAAAAAGTAAGTGGTTATTCGCTCCTGCTTCATGCTTTTACCGTCTTGATACTAGCGTCTTGATACTTGATACTATCAAAACTCTGGAAGTTAGGCGGTTAGGAAGTTGGTTTCGATCATCTTTGTCTCTTGTTTCTTGTTTCTAGCCTCTTGCTTCTGTCTTAATACTTACGTCTTGATACTTGCTACTATAAAATTGTCCAAACGCAAAAAAGCCTTTGGATTGCTCCAAAGGCTTCTGAATAATGTGGCGGCGACCTACTCTCCCGGGTGTAACCCCAGTACCATCGGCGCTGCAGGGCTTAACTTCTCTGTTCGGGATGGGAAGAGGTGGGACCCCTGCGCTAGGCCGCCTAAATTGGAAGACTTAAGTAGCTAGTATCAAGTATCAAGATCTCTCTTTTCCTGTCTAACTTCTTTGCGTCTAATGTCTTATGTCTTTAACATATTTGGTAAAAATTGTAACAAGGGTAGCGTAAGTTTTTGGGCAATTAGTACTGCTCAGCTATGCCATCACTGACTTTACACCTGCAGCCTATCAACCTCATCGTCTC
>NZ_JBKBKZ010000023.1:0-89164 GCF_046296635.1 Algoriphagus sp.
CCCTCCTTTTAATAAACTGAAATCCGGTGGCCGAGCGAAGTCGAGGCCATTTTGATCTACTGGCAAAGAAGCGGATAATCAGAAAAAATATTGTAGAAATACATAGATAGGTTAAAACTGAATTTCCTTTTGTGAAAAATAATTTAGAATTTTTCATCTGAAATTTTGATTGTTTGTTTGGTTTTAATACGTTTAAGAAACTTTAGCAAACAAAATAATTACTTAACCCAGCGCTTTGCCAAAGTTTATATGGTTTTAATCCATTGACAATAAACCCTGATAGGGAGCCTAAAATCAAAAAGGCTCCCTTATTTTTTGCCTGTCTTTTTTTGATTTATGTCAAAAGTTTAAAAACCGGTTTAAAAACATTACCATTTTGTTAATAAAAGTGTAAAATTCTTAAAAACTGGTTTCTAGGATTGAAAAAACTGATTTTCAGAAGATTCTGATTTTAGAGCCAATAACGAAAAAACCTTCCCGAAAATTTCGAAAAGGCTTTCCTGTTTAATTAACTCTTTAATCCAAATCTATGCTTTCGGCAGTTCTTTTTTAGCCAAATAGAAGTCTACCATTTCATAATCGCTTGCTTCACGCTCAAGCATTTCTTCCACTGTTTTTGGTGGGGGCACAATTACTTTTTCTCCGGGCTTCCAGTTAAGCGGCATTGCCACTTTGTATTTGTCAGCAGTTTGCAAGGCTAGCAAGACTCGCTTGATCTCTTCCATATTTCGTCCCACATTGAGTGGGTAATACATGATCAATCGGATTTTACCAGTGGGATCAATGAAAAATACTGCTCGAACAGCCGCAGTTTCACTTTCTCCCGGTTGAAGCATCCCGTAGAGTTTCGATACTTTCATATCGATATCTGCAATGATTGGAAATTCAAACAGGACCCCAGTGTTTTTCTTTACATTATTCACCCAAGCAATGTGAGAATGAATGCTGTCGATACTCAAGCCGACAAGCTTGGTGTCATGCTCATCAAAGAATTTTTGTTCCAAGGCAAACCCACTCATTTCTGTGGTACACACTGGGGTGAAATCCGCTGGATGAGAAAATAGAATCGTCCATTTACCCTTGATATATTCCGAAAATTGCATCTTTCCGGTGGTAGTCAATGCTGCAAAATCAGGAGCCATGTCCCCGATTCTCGGCATAGTTAATAGTTGGTCTTCCATAGTATGATTAGTTGTCGTTTTTTTAATCTAATAGATCAAATCTACTAAAACAATCCTTGGGACCTCGTGACCTTTGTCACCCTCAATTTAACAAGCACCAGGAATTATCAGTTATTTTCCGTGGTGAGCGTCGTACCAAGTTGGCTTTTGAATCTCGTTTGCTTCAATGTAGCTCACGATAAGTTTGATCGCTTCGGGGCTCACCGCTGGCTTGGGCATTAAGCCGAATCGTTTGATGGGACCTTTCATCAATGCTTTTTCCTCAGAGGGTGAATTGATGAAGCCTACCATAGCATCGATAAATTTATCTTTTTCTGGGAAGGTATTGCGGTAGTTGTTTTTGATGCCAAACAGGGGCGGAGCTAGAATTTCATCATGAGATGCCGTGTTTGGGTTGTGACAGGAATAGCAGTGCTTCTGAAGTAGGACCAATCCATTTTCCACTTGCTGTGCATGAGCAGTGAGAGTCAATCCACCTATAAAAGCGAGAATTAGAGAAGCTGATTTTTTCATAAACTTGGAAGGGCTGTTAACTGTCATTTTCAAAATTATTACTTCAGGGTGTCAGGTTTTTTGCTCGTTTCCATTTCTTAATTTTCTTTTCGATTTTTTAAAGTTTCCTGATTTTTCTACCTTTTGCAGTGATCATTGTCACTTTAGTATTACATTTTGAAGCTTCTGATTAAGCCTACGCTGATACGATTTTGATTGAGAATTTGATTTCCATTTAAGGTTTGGCTGAAAGGTTTTTGGAATATGAAAGAGAACGTGGTTTTCGTATAATTCAGATCGACTCCCACTTGAGCAAAGCTTACCTTTCCGCCAGTCAGTTCCTGCTCTATTCCTTGAAGCAAGTCTTTTTCTGCACTTTCGAAATAGAGACCCGCATTTGGGACGAGTATGAGTTTTTGGCCAATCGATACTTGGTAGAAATATTGTAGGAATGCATTAAAGCTATTTCCAAATTCATACTCTTGTTCTCCTTCTGTGCTCCATTGATAGCTCATCCCGATATTAATACCCTGCTTTTCCAGAAACCATTGGTAATTGAATCGTGGAATAAAAGAAAATGCACCCCTTCCCGGCTGAATAATCGGATCAAAAGGTTCCTGAATTTCAATAGCTGACTTCACTAAGGCTTGGCCGGTGGGTAGAGTCACTGCGATTCCCGGGCGGAGCGTATGCCGGGATTTGGGATTGTAAATGAGATGAATGTAATCAGTAGCCAAAGTTAAATCGCCCCAACCTTGAACAAAAAGAGTGGTGTCTCGGACAGGTTTTGGAATGTTAAGATACTTTTCATAATAGACCTTGTTGAATTCATAAGGAAGTAGAAAAGTGAAGTTCCATTTGTTCTTCAGCGTGTAATTTCCCCTCGCTTCAATGGTTTGATAGGTTTCAAAATCCTGTTTACTTTTTTGGACGTAAAGTCCGTTTCCCTCAGGTTCGTGCATGACCTCAGGGGCGTTCCAAGGCAATAGCCTAGTTCCGAGTTGAGCAGGATAGGTTTGGATGACAGAAGCTGTCTTATTTGGGTAGAGGAGATAGTTATCAAACTTTCTGGATCTGTAAAAGAGCCCAAAGAAACTCTTGTTTTCCAAAAGGCTATACTCAAAAAAATTACAGCTGTCGCAGGCCTTTGCTTGATTTGGGTTGAATAGTGGAATGATGGCAATGACTAACAGGTATATTTTTTTCATTTTATTCTAATTAGTGTTTTGAGTTTGTATCAATAAATGAGTCATCCTGCAGCGTTTTGAGAAATTCAAGAAGCACCAAACGATCCTTTTGGGATAGTGCCAATCCTCCTTTTAATTGAGGGGCCAAAGAATGGTTGATTTTAACGCCGAACTGATAGTGATCGAGCACCTCATTCAGCGTCTCAAATCTTCCGTCATGCATGTAGGGAGCTGTCAGCGTGATATTTCGAAGACTGGGTGTTTTATATGCCCCAAGATCAAGGGAATCAAAGCTGATGCGGAATCGCCCCAAGAATAGCCCTTCTAAAGCAGGCGGATCGGGGTATGTTTCATCCAATCCATTGTTGTGATACTTCAAATCGGTAAATAAGCCTTCCTTGTGGCAGCTGGTGCAGTTGTTTTGATACACTTGGTAGCCGGCTAATTCCTGACTGTTGAACGTTAGTTCTCCTTTTTTCCAGCTATCATACTTCGAGGTTTGGGAGATTAGCGTTCTCGTATATTGAGCCAAAGCTCTGGAAATCGTTGCACTTTGAATGGGTGATTCTGGAAAGGCCCGTTCGAAAAGAAGCGGGTACTCTTTGTCCTGGATCAGATAAGCTACAATTTCTTTTAAGTCCGCGGCCATTTCATCTGGATGGGTAATTGGACCAAAGTTTAAAGACTCCAAGTCAATGGCCCCTCCATCCCAAAACAGGCCCGTAGTACTCCACGCCAAGTTGAATAGTGGGGGAGAATGCCGATGAAGCTTATTGCCCGAGACTCCTTTGGTTGACAAGGCTACACCGTCCGTGAAAGCTAGATTAGGTTGATGGCAGGTAGCGCATGAAACTTTGCCATTGGCAGAGAGATTTGGGTCAAAGAATAACTTTTTACCCAGGAACACTCCCTCTTTGGATAGTGGGTTTCGGCTTGGTTGTGGAAAATCTCTCACCTGCAACGCACTTGAAATCTCAGGCACGAAAAGCTCGGGTCTGGGAGTTGATGGTTTTTCAGGAGTTTCGATCTGACTACAAGCAGAGCCTCCAGCCAGAAAAGCCAATAAAACAACTTGCTGATAGGTTTTCATAATGAAAATCCCGAGGCCAGAGCCTCGGGACTGTTTAGGTTACTTGATTTTCACAAAACCATTGGCATAGTTTTGACCGATTTTGTCAGCCCATTCTCCACCCATGATGGTGGTACTTGGTAATTCACTTACTTTGAGTGGATTTGGATCAAGGAAAAGCTGATCCACCACAGTTTGTAAGTTGATGGTAGCTGAGCTTCCCGCTCTGATTCCAGAGAGAGTTTGAGTTACCGTTTTGTAGTTTTGATTTCGTCCAATGTGAAAAATCAACCCTTTCCGTTCTCCGTTTGCTTTGCTGGTAAATTCACCTTCCAACACGACAAACTTGTATCCCGAATTCCAGTTCCAGGCCATATCGCTGTTGGGGTCCAAGTCACCTGTTTGATCGGTTTTTGCGTTGGCTTCTGCATCCACACCGATAGAAAAGGTGATTTGATCATATCCTGCTGAAGGAATCAATCCTAAGTCAACTTTGGTATTGATGTCCTGACCGATTAAGTGATAGCTAGCCGGAACAGTGTAAATAGCCCCACCTTTTGTGTCTGTCAGAATTACATTTGAAATGTAGTATTTCAACTTTTTGGCAGTAAAAGGCTCCCCAGACGGTAGCGTAAACGATCCTCCATTCAATTGAAGAGGCTTGCCGTTCAGCGTATTTTCAAAATTAATTTCTACCGCCATTTGTGCCGGAATTTCATCTTCAGAACAGGAAGAGAAAATCAAAATGGCGGCTAGGAATAGATATGCAATATTTTTCATTGTTTTAGTTCTTATTTAAATGGATTTGAAAATTTTGAATTGCTAATAAACTCTTGGTCGGTCAGTGTGTGTAGAAATGCGATGATTGCTTTTTTCTCTGATTCTGACAGCATGAGTTTGATCGGTTGCTTTGGGTCTAAGTATTCATTGCTTGCTTCCAAAATGAGTACATCCAATGTTTCACTGTTTTGGATATGCTCATTGTAGTGATCCAGCACTTCTTCGAGGGAGGAGAATCGGCCGTCATGCATGTAGGGAGCAGTCAGTCCGATATTTCTCAATCCCGGTGCTTTAAATTTTCCTTTGTCAAATTGATTCCCTGTCACAGATTTCAGTCCGTCTTTAAGCTTTTCGTCCGAATCCAGTCCGTTGTTATGAAATCCGGTGAAGCCATTGGTATCTCCGGAGGTTAGAAACCCCAGATGACAATCCCCACAATTCCCGCCTCGAAGCTGAATGGAAGGCTCAGGGTGTGTGAAAAACAACTCCAAGCCAAGTTTCTCCTCAGCAGTCAGCTTGACTTCACCCCGAATCCACTTGTCAAACTTGGAATTGGCAGAAATCAGCGTTCGCTCAAATTGAGCCAGCGCTTTTCCAATCTGATCCGAAGTGATCTGATCGCTGCCAAATGCCTCCTTAAATAAGGTTGGATAGGTTACATCACTTTGAAGACGAGCCACAGCTTCTTCGATCGACAGATTCATTTCCAATGGATCCTGAATCGGAATAATAGACTGCTCTTCCAAGGTAGTGGAGCGTCCATTCCAAAAGAATCGAGTTTGCCAATGGAGATTGGAGAGCGCCATGGCATTCATGGTTCCTTTCGTTCCATTGACACCCGGGCTAAACTGCCGACCGTCACTGAAGCCTTTTTCCTGCTGATGGCAAGACGCACAGGAGATCGTGCCATCCTGTGAAAGCTTTTTCTCATAGAAAAGCATTCGACCAAGACGCACTCCTTCCTCTGTCAGGGGATTGTCAGCAGGCATAGCTTGCAAAGCAGGAAAATATTCCGGCTTTTCCAAGGCAATCAAAGTGGGACTCTGAGATTCAGGATCTACTTTTTCTCCACAGGAAATAAGCAAAACAAGCCACAGCAATCCACCTGTCACACGGATAGGTGAGATCATTGTATTTTAGTTTTAGGGAAAAGAAAATTTAACTAAGAAAAAAATCAGACCTGTGGAGGATGGTCAATTTGGAAGTGTGCGGTTTGGCCAAACCAATTTTGATAAAAAGACTGGTGAACCAAGGTTGGTTCAAATTGAAATTCTACGATTGTCTGAAGCGGTGCAGTAGTGATGAAAACACCAAAGTCTTTATTGAAAGTAAATGCAGGAAGAGAGTCTTGTCGTTCTTTCTCTTCGTTGATTTTTTGCATCAGGAAGCATTTCCCATCGCACTTCAACTCGGGTTTGTCCTTGTTGATACAAAAGTTCTCGATGATGTATTTCCTATTGATGCTGAAATTCACTTTAATCACTGAATACACCATGCTATTCAGCACGACGGTCCAAGCAAAAGCGATATAGATGAGGCTTCTCAGCATTATGACACAAAGGTAAGACGCAGAGGAATCAAATCCATATGATTTTTATCACAATGTTGAATTCAGTAACTGCTATCGTCAAGCTTCACTTTTCCTCGGTACGTCCAATAAATAATTGTCGTGTAGGAAATCACAAAAGGTAACCCAAAAGAGGCCAAAATCGCCATTGTCTTCAGTGTGTAATCCGAGGAAGCACCATTATAGATGTCGAGGTTGAACTTTGGGTCTAAGTTAGATACCATCAGATTTGGAAAAATGCCTAAGGCAAATAACATCACTACCGCACCAATCATACTCGCGGAGGAGATGAAAGTCCAGCCGTAGTTTCCTTTTGCCAAAGTCCTGGGAATATTGGCAATGGCCAAAATATTTAAAGCAACCACCGTCCAGGCAAAGACCGAAATCATGGTTTCGTGATTTTCTACCAACTCATGTTTATTCCCAGGTAGATCTATTGTCCCAAAAGAAAAATTTGCGATCATCTCCGGTTTCAGATACAGCGTGAGTCCGGAGAAAAGCACAAAAAAGATCACGAATATCCAATAGTTCAATTTGATCCAACCCTGAATCTGCTTTTGAAGCTCTCCCTCGGTTTTCATATTCAGGTAAATCCCCCCATGTAGCGCAAACATGCTCAAAGCAAAAAAGCCTGAAACGATAGAATAAGGATTGAGTAAGTCAAAGAAATTCCCTTGGTACTCCATGTCTGATCCGATCGGAAAGCCCATTACAATATTTCCAATAGCTACGCCAAATAGAAATGCAGCTACTATAGATCCAATGGAAAAGCCTCGATCCCAAAAGCTTCTCCAGCGGGGATTTGCTTCTTTGCTTCGAAACTCGATAGAAACTGCCCTGAAAATCAAGGCGATCAACAGCACCATGAATGGAAGATAAAATCCCGAGAAAGCAGTCGCATAGACATTAGGGAAAGCAGCGAAAAGTGCTCCACCTGCCGTGATCAGCCATACCTCATTTCCATCCCAAACCGGCCCAATTGCGTTCATTAGAATTCGTCGGTCGTGGTCTCCTTTGCTTCGCAAATGGAGGATCCCGACTCCCAAATCAAATCCGTCCAAGATGGCGTAGCCGATCAATAGAACTCCTACAAGAATGTACCACACTACGTTGAAATCCATGATTAATAAGGTTTAAGGGCATCCATTCGTTCTGACTTTTTATGATATCCGGCCTCTACTTCACTGGTAAGATGCTCTGGACCATGCTTGATTTCCCGATCCAAAACATAAAGCCAAACAAAGAATAAGAGAACGTAAACCAATACAAACAAGACCAGAGAGATCATCACTTCCGGTGCTGAGATTGACTTGGAGACGCCTTCGCTTGTTCTCAAAAGCCCCTGAACAATCCAAGGTTGTCTACCTCGCTCGGCAGATACCCAGCCCAGTTGATTTGCCAACACGGGCAGCGCTACAGCAGGAACGTATAACTTCATCAGCCATGACCATTTTGGGGTGAAAAGCTGCTTTCGCCATAGCAAAAACAAACTCAAAAGTGTGACCCCTATGAATAGCATTCCTAATGCTACCATGATGTGATAGCTCTGAAAGACTCCGTTTACCGCAGGCCAATCTTCCTCCGGAAACTCCTCCAAGCCTTTCACTTCCCCGTCAAAATCCCCATGAACCAAGAAACTTAGCATTCCGGGGATGGCTACGCCTGAGGTTTTTCGGGTTTCAGGATCAGTCCATCCGAATAGGTATAGCGGTGCGTTTGTTTGTGTTTCGTAGAGTCCTTCAAAAGCAGCTAGTTTTGCGGGTTGCAACTCGCTCACAATTTTGGCATGCTCATGACCCAGAAAGGGCTGCGCCAAAGAAGAAACTGCGGCCACGCCCAGCGCAATGGCAAATGACTTTTGCGCAAACTCGATGTTGATTTTTTTGACCAGATAATAGGCCGAAACGCTCATCACCAAAAAGGCTCCCTGAATCCAAGCTCCGAAGATCACGTGAGTAAATCGGACCATAGCTGATGGATTAAAAACCATTGCCCAAAAGTCCGTAATTACTGCCCGGCGAATACCGTAATCAACCACAATCTCATAGGCCACGGGTGTTTGCTGCCAGCTGTTTGCCACTACTATCCAGAAGCCCGAGAGGATACTCCCGACTGCGACCATGATCGTAGCGAAGAGGTGCATACCAGGCTTGACCCGATGCCAGCCAAACAGGAGAATTGCCAGAAATCCTGATTCCAGAAAGAAAGCAAAAATCCCCTCCGCCGCGAGTGGTGAACCGAAAATATCTCCTACAAATCGGGAATAAGTGGACCAGTTAGTACCAAACTCAAATTCCATTACAATCCCCGAGGCTACACCTACGGAGAAATTTGCCGCGAAAATCTTAATCCAAAATCGAGTGATCTTTTCATAGATGGTCTTTTTGGTGATCAGGTAAAGCGATTCATAAAACACCAGCAGCAAGCCCAACCCAATACTAAAGGGAGGGAAGATGTAGTGAAACATGATGGTGAAGGCAAATTGAATCCTCGAAAGCGTCTCTACATCCCAATTCATGGCGTGGATTTTTGTGGTTTTCTGTAAATAATTATGCTGGCAATAATGAAGGTGAGTCCAAAAATGATCTTCATGAGTTTTGGCGTGTCAAATCCAAAAACAGTTTCTGGCAAACCGGGAATTTTGGTGAGAATCCTGAAAAAAAACATCAATCCCATGCCCATCAGAAAAAGAATATTTATTCGGGATTTCATCTCTTTGACCTTTTCATTTGGAACAAACTTTACCAAAATTAGCTTTCAAAAAATGAGTATAGGTGATCATTGTCACCTCCATTAAAGCTAAACACCATTGTTGAAATGAAAAACAGTCTGGATAAATTCTTAGCGCATTCTTTCCCTCAGTTTGAAATGGAATTGAAAAAGGAAATTCGTGACAGTGCAAGTTTGCTTACCCTGCCAGCAGATACCTTGATGATGGATATCGGGCAGAAAGTGGAGGTCATTCCGCTGATAGTTTCGGGGAGTGTAAAGGTATTTCGAGAGGATGAAGATGATCATGAGCTCTTCATGTATTACCTAGGTCCTGGGGAAGCTTGCGCTATTACCATGATCTGTTCAGCCCGCGAGGGATATTCCAAAATTAAAGCAATTCCAGAGGAGGAGACTACAGTGATTGTGGTTCCCATTACCAAATTGGACCTATGGATGCCAAAGTATAAGTCCTGGTATTATTTTGTGATGGATACCTATCAGGATCGTTTTGAAGAACTGTTGAAAGTGGTAGATGGGATCGCATTTCACCGGATGGATGAGCGACTGATTGAGTATTTGGAAAAGAATGCCGAAGCCAATCAAAATCCCACAGTTCATAAAACCCATCAGCGGATTGCTCAGGAATTGAATTCAAGCCGTGAGGTTATCACCCGGTTGCTGAAAAAATTGGAGCAACGTGGAATGGTTAGAGTGAATCGAAATCAAATTGAGTTGCTTTCTTAAGTCAGGGAAAGTGCTTTCAGTAGCTTTTCTTTTCGCAGCCCAAAATTGAATTCTTTACTGATTCTTAGCGAAGCTTTCTCTGAAAGTTTAAGAGTTCTAACAGGATCAATAAATTTAAAAATTACTTCCAAGCCGCTCAGGTCTTTTCGGAGAAGTATAAATCCTGTGTTTCCGATAATCTCAGGAATCGCACCCACTGCCGAACCGATAGGCACACAGCCGCAAGCCATCGCTTCTCCTAAAGCATTTGGAAAACCCTCGGAAGTAGAAAGTTGGAGATAGAATTGATGGGAATTGTAAAGTTTGAGAAGTTCCGTTGACTTCAATCTGCCTAAGACCTTTACATTGGAATTTGGAGAAAGGTAGTTGGAATCACCGGCTAAAGTAAAGGTCCATTCGGGATGATTTTCCGCTAGCTTTTCAATCAGATCATAGCCTTTTACCACAGCCCGTGTAGAATTTGAAGTGCCTGTGGCAACAGATATGAAGCTAAATGCCCTTCGCTTTTCTCCCAAATCTTTCCAAAATCCCGTGTCGAATCCATTTGGAATCACTTGAATGGGCGTTTTCAGATCCGGTATCAGATTAAGCAAGCCTTGCTTGGAATTGATTCTAGGATCGAAGGAATATTCCTGCTTGACCAAAGCCTCAGCGACAGGTAAGATCAATGAGCAGTTTTTGAAAGAATAGACTGTAGCTTTTCTCAGCCATTTTTTACGAAAATTTCCGTACCCGATCTCAGGCATATTGATGCAGTCAGTACCTCCTGCCTGGATGGTGCATTTTTTTCCAAAAACCCTTCCGAACAAAACAGGTAAAACACTGTGATAGCCTCCAAAGAAGCAAAGGTATTGGCTGGTTTTAGGCAAAAACCAAAGCAATTGAAAGAACTGGAAAATAAAGTAAAAAGGGAGTTGGATAGGACTCTGCGTGAATTCTAAAGGTCTGATATCTGCCACTGGGCTGATCATCTCCAAATCTCGGTCGATAAAAGCAGTGCGAACGGGGAAAGTGTAAATGATCATGGATTGGATGATAGCGGACTTAACTCACAAAGTAAAAAGTTTTGGAGTGTAAAAGGAGAAAACCTTAAGACGGCTATGATTCAAATAAAAGATTGCTTCAGAATTTGGTAGTTATTCCTTATTATTTTTTACTCAAAGCATCGCCTTCAAACTTTATTCCTTCCCAACCTGATTGTATAAAGTTGCGGATATTCTGATGGTCTGAGCCATCTGGATTATTTAGTACATCGATTCGGTAGTAGTCGCCAAAAAGTGCCAGAGTTAGCTCCCCGCTGAGTTTATTGAGCTTCGCAAAAGAGAAGATTTTGCAGCTGCCGTTGTTTTGTCCGACTTCATTGATGGTGTTGCCATTGACAAAGCGGGTAGGAGTGAAGTCGAAATTGGCATCGATGTGCGCAATGACTTCTGCAAAAGAAATGGATTCAGGTGAATTGTGGATTTTATCCAAAAGGGTCATGTCTCTTTAAATTTTGTGCAAGTTAGAAACGGTTTCAATTTTCAATTATCAAACTCAATTATCAATTTTCAAGGAAGGAAAGAAATGATTAAGCTCATCCCGATAACTCGGGACAATTTTCATGGACGTGGATACTTGTTGTTTTCCACTGATAATTGGTAATTGAACATTGAGAATTGCTCATTGAAAATTGAACATTGTTACTCCATCATCCCTTTCCCCGCCATAATCTTCTCCACACACTTTTCAATTCTGCTCAGTCGAGTTTGGGATTGTTTGGCTCCGGTGAAGTGAATCAAATAACCTCGCTGCCGACCTGGAGTAAGTGCAAAAAAGGCGGTTTCCAAACCATCATGCTCGGCGAATTTTTCGCTTAGTTCTTCGGGGATTTCCATCCCACCTCGGGCCCGAACTTCAGGTTTTTTGCCTGATTTCTCGATTTCTATGGCATCCTGAATGTATTGGGGGAGATAGGCCTCCAACTTTTCCAAATCATCCATTTTGATAAATCGGATAATTCGTCCTTCATGCGAATTGGGACCGGGAAGTTCGAGAATGCCTTCAGGATCTTTCATCAGGCTTCCTTTGATAAAACTGATCACGCAGGAATCATTGAAAACGCCGAGAAGGATCACATTTTTCCCATTTAAGGTATAAACTGGTACTCCCCATTTCCGGTCTTCGACCAGTTCTGTCTCCAAAAGAATCTGTCGCAATAGCTCAAGAATGGGAGTCCATCTATGGACTTTGCAGGCCGGTGTTGCGCCTTTATCACATCGCATGCATCCTTTAAGGAGGAAAAAGTCAACTTGAGGATTTGGTTGGGGCAAGGGCTGATTCATTATTCGATATTCAAAATTCGATATTCGGAGTTAAAAAGTTAAGGGTTAAATGTTAAGTGTTAACGTTCGACTCTAGATTTTAGCTCGTAAATCGTACTTCGTAAATCAAAAATCCAATAGTTACCTATTCACCTCGAAATTCAAGTATATCCCCTGGCTGGCATCCTAATGCTGCACAAATAGATTCCAAAGTACTGAATCGGATCGCTTTTGCCTTTCCGGTTTTAAGGATAGAGAGATTCGAAAGCGTGATATCGACTTTTTCGGAAAGCTCGTTGAGGGACATTTTTCGCTTGGCCATCATGACATCTAAATTGACTATTATGGGCATGATTTAGATGGTTAGAGATTGTTCCTCCTTTAATTTTATTCCTTCAGAAAATGCCTGAGCGATAAGGACCAAGAATAAAGAGAAAATCAGGTAATTCCAGTTAAATTTTACGGCAGCATTCAAATCTATTGGTGAAAATCCTTCAAGATTATGGTTTAATGTCTTAAAAATAAGCCACTGGCTCCCGTAACTTATGAGGCAGTAGACAAAAGCCAGATATGAAATCACTCGAATGTAGGTTGAGTTTGCCGGAATAAAGAATTGACTTTTATTGCAATTCTGAAGGAATTTGATGGCAAGAAAAATAGCAATCAATAAAAATAAAAAAGCCAGACTGAAGTAAACTTTCCAAATGGTGAGGGTAGTTTCTATACTGGAAAATGGTATTGGTATGTATAGATACATATCAGATTCAGGCATGGAGTATATATTCCCAGTTAATTTTTTAGGGTAATCGATTTCTTTTTTTTCTCCTTGAGGAAGCAGTGTGGATGTTAAAAATTTCTTTTGAATTTTTAAAAAATAACTATCTAACAATACTTCGCCGTTTTTTACGCGGAAATAGTATTCAACATTCAAGTTCATCGGTAATTCAAATTTACCTGTTGTACTTTTATCGATCACCCCTTTTAAATTGGATTTTTCAACCTGTTGGGTATTGAAATCTTTTTTTAGAAAAATTATTCCAAAAAAAGTAAAGGCTGTAATACTTAGCCCAAAACTGATGTAGGCAATCCAGAGTAATATTTTTGTTATTTTCATCTTGATGGTTTTTTCAGATTCAATGATTTGATATCAATTAAACTGTAAGGTCATTTTCTGCTTGTAATTCCAGTCCTTTTTTAAAGATCTGTGCAATCACAAAGACCACCGCAGCCATCATCAGAAAAGCTGAATAGTCATTCCAAAACTGTCCAGCCGCTGCTACATCATAGCCTCTTTTTGCCAATCCCTGACTAAACCTGTGTGAAAGGGCACCAAGAATTCCGACAAAGAAAATGTAGTAACTGATCTTGGAAATCAGGGTCGAAATCTTCTCGCTGAAGGGTTTATGCAAGTTCAGGTTGGAAAAAATCTGTGTAATCAAATAGAAGGTGTAAGCCTTCATAGCAGATACCCCAATAGCTAAGCTAAACAACAATCCAAAAATGACTTCATCCTGCTGAAAGAGCTTTGTAAGATCCAATAAGAGGTAGAGATTTTCTACGGGGAAAACATGGAATTGCATGAAAGCGAAGTTGAAAATCAAGGTCCCCGTTTTGATACAGAGGCCGATGAAGATGATCCATGAGATGACATGGAGAAATTGTGTAACGAGATCAGTTTTAGGAGACATAGCTGGATGGGTTTGAAACTATGCCTCAAATAACAGTAATTATTTATTGATAAACAATAAAATATTATTGAAAAACAAATTTATTTTTGAAGTGCCTTTGGATTTTGATTCAATGAAAAAACCTGAACTCTTAGATATGATCCAAAAGCTCAGGTTTAGGGAAATTTTTCTCAAATGAAATTGAATTCTCAAATTCGAAATCCTAAGGAAATGACCAGCCCTCTGCCATCCGATGGCCAAATCCCCGGTCCAGGATACATCAGCGGTCGGCGGGTAAAGTAGCTTTTATCGAAGACATTTTGCAGAGATGCCCGAAGGAACAGGTTTTGATAATAGTAAGCTCCTTGAATATCCCAAACATTGTAAGAAGGAACCATGCCGACTGATCCGGAAGCCGGAGGGGTTTTAGTATTCAGGGGATCGGAGAAACTTTCACTGATATATTGATGCTGGATGATCAATTTGGCAGGACCAATCGATGCACTCAGTCCGTTTCGGCTGATCCATTTTGGAGCTGCTTCTACTCGGTTGCCAGTAATATCCTTATTTCCTTCTGAAGAGGCCACCGAACCGTTTTGGTAGCGGGCATCCATCCAGCTGCTAGCGGTATAGAATGATAAACTTAGCTTCTCAGACCTATAAAACTCCCAGTCCCAAAGCAACTCCAATCCAGTCGTTCTGCTGTCTCCGATGTTCGCTTTTTGGGTGAAAGTCTGATTATCCTGTTGCACTAGGATGTTCCCAACTCGATTTCCAATTAGGGTATGGAAAAGCGTGAGATGGTAAGTCAATCTAGGGTTGATGTAATTCTCAATTCCCAGTTCGGCATTATATCCAAAGGTGTTTTCCAAATCAGGACTGATCAGCGCCAAAGGAGATCCAGGGATCAAATCCTGAAATAGAATGGGCCGATTCGCCTGAGAGATTCCACCATATAGTCTCAATTGTTCTTTGAATTGATACGTCGCGTTGAGGCCCAAAGTCACAAAATCGTATCGGATCTCTTGTGGGATCTGATCGGCTTCGATGTAGGCGATTCGGCCACTCATGACTGAATTACCTCTTTCGACCCGGATACCAGGAGAGACGGAAAGTTTTGGATTTAGGAATACTTGATTCTCAACAGCAATAGCAAGGCTTTCGCTGTGAAGGTTAACATCTCTCTGAAAATCTCCTTCGATACTCAGGTCATAATCCGACCCAGTTGTACCCTTGCCACGCTGCCTTCTGTCAAAGGAATTGTTGAAGTATCTGGTGGAAATGGAAAGGTGAGCGGGAAGTGTACCAAGTTGATACTTGTGAAGAATCCGGACTTCGGCGGTTCGGGAGTGGTAGGCATCCGTATCCACATTTCGGTGTGCAAACTCACCCGTGCCGGGAATTATTTGATCCCGAACATTTGCAAAGGCATCAAAAGTAACGGAAGACCGTCCACCAAAAACCCCACTGGCATTTGCTGTTACAGTAGTATTAGCCCCCAGTTTCCCTTCAATACTTACAGCAGGAACAAAAATCTCCGGACTGTAGAAATTGCGGCTTCGGGTAGCTTGTCTTGGATTTTCGGCAAACTGTTGGTCAGTCAGAGGACCTGGGATTTGGTACAGGTAGGTGCTTCTGGACAGTTCTGCTTTGGCTTTCCAATGATCCGAGATAGCGTAAGTAATTCCTATATGTTGGGCATCAGAATCTGAGCGGGCACCTTCCCTGTATCCGTCTGAACCTCTTTTTTGATAATAGCCGAAATAACTGAATCTGCCAATCGTACCACCAATGGAAGTGTAGTTGGCCAAGAGACCAAAAGAACCAACGGTGCTGATGTTCTCCAAGCTGAAAGGTACTCCAGTCTCTGGTTCTTTGAGGACGTAGTTGATCATCCCGCCAAATTGCTGCCCGTATTGTAGGGCAGCGGTACCTCTCACGATTTCGATGCGTTCGATAGCTTCCATTGGCATAGAATAATGACTTGCGGGGTAGCCGTAGATGTCGGAATTCAGCATAATTCCGTTTTGCCGGACATTGAATTCCCAACTTCGATGAGCATCCAAACCTCTCAGTGAGAGGTTGATCTGATTGCCGGAACCGTCCATATCATAGACAAATGCAGAAGGAATCTTGGCAAAAATCTGCCGCCCGGTCTTCTCTGCAAGGTTGGCAGGAAGGTCACGCACACCGATGATTTCCGATTTTCTGGACCCAACAAGAAAGGTCCGATTGGCATTGGGAAGCGGGGTGATGGGATTGTTTAGTCGAAGTTCTTTGATCTGATATTCGTTTAGATTTATTGTTTGAAGCGTGTCTTGTTGTGCCTTAATTTTAGAAAAGTGCAACGCAAAACACAGGATTAAGAGATACCTGAGTGTCATTTCTTTGGAAAGTTAAACTAATAAGAATGTAGGGGAAATCAACATCCCCGAAAAAACGGCTTAGGAAGTAAGCCTTTCAGGAGGTGGTAAATCTAGTTCAAACTCTGCGGTTGGAGTTGAAAAAAGGTATGGTTTTAAATCGGACACTACACGACTTGAGAGCAATCTTTCTTTCAAAGAGAGGAGATTCTCCTGTGGGATAAAATCCTTCAAAAATGACTTTAAAAGTAGTTTTTGAGAGAATGGAGTGTTCTCTGCGGCTTCACCTTCATTTAAGGATGCAATCCATGTTGTCAATTGAGCTCGGTAGCTATCATGGAATTTATCAGGGACAGCAACTAGATGAAGGGAGTCGTTCTTGTATTGCTGATAGATTACCCGATGCTTCTTTCCTTTTAGCTCGATGGAAAAGTTTGCCACTTGATAATCCTCTTGATCCTGACCATAAGGTCGAGGAAAAGGTATGACGAGGGTAGTGTTGAGGACTGAAGTCAGGTTATAATTCCATGCCTCTTTTTCCCAATAATTCTGAATCGCAATAGGCATCCAAAAACTCAATATGAAAAAACCGAACTGATAAAGTCCGAAGCAGAATAGAAGGAAAATGGAAATGAGGCGTTTCAATATTCTGAATTTTTCTGTGAAATCTCAGATCTGGATTTCTTCAAGTTATAATCGAAAGCTAAAAAATAATAGAATGATTTAAAAAATTCAGACATTTTAACCTTGCGATTATATTCGAAGCGGAGAAAATTATCCCCCTCTAAGGAAAATTATAAAACTCCAGTGTTAGCTACTTACTTCACCGGAGTCACGCGAAGCAACGCGTCCAGAGAATTTGTCAATACATACAATGCCCCGTCAGGACCAATTTTGACATCCCGCACTCGACCAATTCCTTTGATGATGTCTTCTTGGCTCAAAACTTTGTCCCCATCCACAACCAATCTTCTGATTTCCTAATCTTTCAGCGCGGTGATCAGCAGGTTATTGGTCCATTTTGGAAATACATTTCCATTGAGGATTAATCCCTACCGCTATGCTTTGCTGCATGTCTCCGGTAGTGAAATACAGGTATCCATCGGTATAAAATAAAAGACGGCTTCCCCAACGTGTGCCCCCACTGACTAGAATTGAATCCGGAGCTTCAAAAAGTGTCTCTTGATCTACCCATTGATAATCTTTTATTCTCCCTCTGACCAATTTGGTCATTGCAGGGGAAGTCTTGTCCACGGTGTTCTTTGGATTATGGCTGTAGGCAAAATAGATCCAATTGTAAACCTTCTCTCCATTTTGGGCTGAAGCAGTAAAGGTGGACAGGATTAACCCTGTCAAAAAGATGAGTGAATGAGAAGCTCGCATGATAAAATTCCTAAAGGTTTATTCTTTATGAAGGTACGGAATTCATTCGGTGAGGGCTAAGCAACCTGATTAATCTTAAATTTTCAACAATTCAAGAAATCGGAATATCATTCCACCAAAACTAAAAAGTAGAAGTGTATTTTGTTGAAAAACCCTTAAACAATCAAACTCGATAAGAATTCTTCTGCGGTCATGACTGGGACTGAGGCATTTTTGAAGTTGGGCCTATTCCTTGTGATAATTAGTTCACATTTCGCTTGTAATGCACAATGGTATTGTACCGCATCTTCAAAATCCTTGAAAAGTGAGAAAAGGCTCTTGTCAATTGTTTCTTGATTAGCCAGGGCAACTTTGCACAGGATTGCAAACTTTTGAAGTTTGATTAATACTGATTTTTTGGGCTCAAACTCAGTCAATACATATTCCGCCGTGGTGAAAGAAATAGGTGAAGTCATTAATATGAGTTCTTTACGATCTGCTAGGGTTACTACCTTGGCAATGGATTCGTAAAATGGGAACCTCTCTCCCAAGAGATCTATAATCACAATGGTGTCCAGAAAAATAAGCTTCATCGATATTTCTCCTCCAAATAATCCTGGTAATTTATTTTGTAATCATAATTGGCAGGAACAGTAGGCCCATTTGTTAGACTTTTTACGAAAGGGGAAATGAGATTTTTTTTTTAGCTAAAGGATCCAAAGTCGCTATCAGAAAGTTTTCAATTAACTGATCCTAGGAAACGTTACGTTTCAAAGAAAAGCTCCTAGCTTTTTCTAAAACTGCTTTATCAATTGAAATTGTGAGTTTAGATTTCATGGCTGGAAAGTTAAACTATTAACGTTAAGTAATATTGGTCATTTCATTTCGATTAGCTAAAACATCGGTCCCCGATCCGCCGCGGCGGACGGGGCAGGCTATCCGGCACTGGACATCCGACATTTCCTATCTCTGAAAAAACACAGCCAAGCCATCTTTCCCAGCTACAGCGATATCGATTTTGCCATCTCCATTTAGATCTCCGGTGGAAAAGTAAAGACCAGTTCCTTTTCCCTCGCCAAATGGTCCATAACTGATCACGTTTTTCACAAATGTTTTCCCGTTCCACTTGAAGTAATAGAGTCCGATTTCATCATTTCCACCAGGATCTTTACCATTATGTGCTCGATAGCGTTTGCCGGTAATCAGTTCGTTTTGTCCGTCCCCATCGAGATCAACCCACTCGAGTACATGGTATTGGGCATGGTAAGGGTCAATTTCGTGTTTCACAAATGAGATTGTACCTTCTGAATCCCGCTTTTGCTCCATCCAAAACAATCCGTAATTATGACCATTCCCCAAGATCAGATCATTCATGCCATCTCCATTCAGGTCGGTGACGATGATGGGCACGCTCACATCTCCGAGATCCAAGCTTGGGTGAAAAATCCAATCTCCATACCGCAAATCCGGTGGAGCCTCATACCAGCCAAAGGAACTGATTAAGTCTCCCCAACCGTCACCATTGATATCTCCGAAGCCAAGTCCGTGGCCTTGAGTTTCGAATACCTCATATTTTTCAAATTGATTTGGACCAACCCACTTGTAGAAAGCTAGGGGTTTGCGTGGCGTATTTGGGACGATTTCCAATGTCCCGTCTCCATCAATATCCCAAGCTCGGACGGTTTCGATATTGCCTGTTTCCGCAATCAGATGCTCTTTCCATTCCCCGTTATTACCCGGATTTTCTTTCCAGATCAGCTTGCCTTCAAACCATCCCCCTGTAATAAAATCCATCTTTCCGTCACCGTTGACATCCATCGGAATCGTGGAAAAATCCTCATAATACTCGCTGTATCGCTTCACTTGACCAATTAAAAATCGATCGAGGAATTTGGGGCCCTTGTACCAATAACTCCCAGAGACCAGATCCGGAATTCCATCCTTGTCCACATCCATTATTCCAACTGACTCATAGCTTTCGTATGCGATCATCTGCTTTTCAAAGTTGATGTTTTTGGATTGAGAAAAGGCGATGATGGGTAAAGCTAAAGCTAGAAGTGTGAGACGGGTTTTCATTTACGATTGGTGAAATTTACGAAGTACGAAGTGAGATTTACGAAATACGATTTACGAATTACGAGGCCAAAATAAACTTCAAGTATCTGAATATGCTTCCATTCTGATTACACTAAGTAAAAAGATTTAGTCGAGTTTCATTATTTATTATTGGTGAAATTTACGAAGTACGATTTAAGAATTACGAGGCAGATATGAACCTCGAACGTTTGATTTAGAGGGTAACCTTTTTATGATAAATTTACTTCAAACAAATAGCCTACCATCTAATTTGAACGACGAACACCGAAGATCACCGGACATCTAACATCGGACACCCGTCATCCGACACCGGACTTCCAATAACTTAATAACCAATAATGAACATCGAATGTCGAAGACCACTCGCCACCCAATCAATAATTCACTAATAATGAATATCGAATGATGAACATCGAATTCCGAAGACTACCGGACATCGGTCATCCGACATCGGACAATCCTACCAATAACTCAATAACCAATAATGAACATCGAATGCTGAATGCTGAACAACCACCGGACAACCTACATCGGTCATCGGACACCCCCACCAATAACTTAATAACCAATAATGAATATCGAATGCTGAACATCGAATGCTGAATGTCGAATAGCGAAGATCATTTAGCATCGATCACCGGACATCGGTCATCCGACATCGGACAATTCACCTACCTTTCCATCGGATGCACCCTAAGCAACTCCTCTGGACTCCAGAATCCTTTTTTGTCCTTCACATCTTCTCGTACCTGTCTCACCAATTCAGGTGAAATGGGACTTGCTTTATTTCCAAAGGAATTTCGAACATAAGTGAGCACGGCCGCAATCTCTGAATCGTTAAGCATACCTTCATAGGGCGTCATTGGCACTTGTCCAGGATATTCTCTTCCAGCCACTTCCATCGGCCCCATGATTCCTTTGAGGACAATCTTGATCAATCGTTCAGGACTGCCCGTCACCCAAGGTGTGCCACGAAGCGGTGGGAATTGAGAAGCGGTCAAACCTCCCCCATCTGCCTGATGACAGGTGCTGCAGAAACCTTCTCTTGCGTAGACTTCTTTACCCAAGACGAATAATTCACGATCCGAACCTGTGAGTGAAGATTTGATGTCCTCTTCTTTTTTCTCCCGAACAGATAGTCCGTTCAGGTGAGCAACAGCTGTTTCCAACGTGCCCGGAATCCAGGTATTGTCTTTGGGTTGCTTTTCGGCTTCTGCCAAAATTGGTAAACCAGTCTCCCTTGGAAGCCAAGATGCGGCTACTATTGCTTCCATCCGTACTCTTCCGTGAGGATCCTTGGCCGATGCTGTAAGCAATTCAGCCTGATTTTTCACCTGATGACCGGTATAACGAAGCACCCGAGTTGCGGCGGCACGAGCTCGATAATCTTTGGCATTCAGCAATTGCTTAAGCAAGTCCTGATCGACTTGATTTATTCCCCAAGTCACCCAAAGACCTTCCAGCAAGTTGTGCTCGTAGTTTGGATCGTTTTTGTCCAGTGATTGGGTCCAGGATTTTACAGCCGAAAAAACTTCACCCTTATCTCTGCCGCGGAGTTCACGGCGGGTTCGGTAGCGGGTTCTATATTCTGGAAGTTTCAGATTTTCAAGTAACTCTGGAATACTTGCACCGTCGATTTTAGCAGGTGTGACTAATGGTCTAGAAGGGTAGGTGACTCTATAAATTCTGCCATGGACATGATCCCGCAGCGGATCACGGGCATTGTGCTGCATGTGGCCAATGAGGATATTGTGCCAATCCACGATATAAAGTGAACCGTCAGGAGCAATTTCCATATCCACAGGTCGGAAGTTTCGGTCAGTGGATACGACCAAGTCCTGTCTCCATTTGGTGATAAAGCCAACCGTATCTTCGAATACCTGATGCTGTTTAGTCCCAAGGAATCCGATGGTATTGTTGATAATCATGTCACCTTGGACATCCTCCGGGAAATGCCGGCTGGAGATAAACTCCAAGCCGGAAGTTGGTCTGACAAGGTGCGCTTTTTCAATCAAGTTTGGGCCTTTGTAATTGGAGTTTCCATACCGTGGCAAAGTGGAGCCTGGAAGCATCCAATTGACATTTGGTCCTGATGTTTCAGCGTAAAAATTTTGCCCCCAGGTATCAAAAGCAATTCCCCATGGATTTGGAATATTTACCTGATTGACGCGCTCAAGTTTGTGTCTTTTAGGTTCGAATCGGTAGAATCCTCCATTTGTAGCGCGAACAGGGCCATAGGAAGTTTCCACATTGGTGTGGAGAAAAACCCCTTCAGCCATATAGATGGCTCCGGATTCATCGGTAGCAAATGCTGAAATTGCATGGTGGGTGTCGTGATCGTCAAAGCCGCTGAGGAGGATTTCTTTGCGGTCCGCTTTATCATCTCCATTTTCATCTACCAGGAGAATCAAATTATTTCCCTGCGAGACATAGACTCCCTCAGGGGCGATTTCGAAACCGACGGGGATGTGTAGATTGTCTGCAAATGTGGTTTGCTTATCGGCTTTGCCATCTCCATTCGTGTCTTCCAAAATGATCAATTTGTCATGAGGTCTTGGATCGCCAGGCTTATAGTGCGGATAGCTTGGCATGGTCGCCACCCAAAGCCTTCCTTTGTTGTCAAAGGAAAGTTGGACTGGATTAGCTAAATCGGGAAATTCATCTTCGGAGGCAAAAAGCTCAATTTTGTAGCCTTCGGGCACTTTTAAAGTGCTTAAGGCTTCCTCCCCGTACTTGTATTCCAGACTTCCATTTGCTTGTGGATTGTAATTGGTCTCCACCTCAGGAAGTGGGCGGGTTTTGGCGTCGGCGGCAACTAGGTCTTTAACTTTGCCAGAAGTAGCTTCCCAGATAGCCGTATCCCGAATCGCAGTGAGCTGGCGAATTTTTTCAAGTTCGAATGGATAATTAGCGGGACCAAAAGGATCATACCGTCTGCCAAAGACATGAACACCATTTGGGATTTTGTAATCATTGGTCCACATCCAGTTTTTCTCCATCACAGCCTGATGAATCAAATTTCGGTTGGCTTCAGCCTTTTGGTTTTCTTTACCAAAAAGTTTATCCGCCAGTAAAACAGCGAGTTTAGCATACCCTGCTTCGTTCATTTGGGAACCGTCGATGGTTAGTTGTTCATCTGATTGTGAATACCATTTTTGACTTTCGGAAAAAGCATCCACAAAAACCAATTCATATTTTTCAGCTAATGTTTTCGTTGCATCAGCAAAGAGCTTCAGGTTTTCATTTTCCTTTTTTCCGTCTGGCACATCTTTGATTGCAGTGATATCTTCGAAGGCGATTGGAGAAACCAAAGCGAGTTGCGGAGAAGACTTGCCGTTATATTGTTGCGATTTGGAGTGCATTATCCAGGCTTCAAGCTCTGCTTTGTAATTTTCCAGCCCTTCCTTTCCTTGAAAGGATTCATTGAAACCAAAAAAACCGATCACGATATCCGCCTGCAATCTTGTCAGCCATTGATCGGGCTTTTCCAAAAAGCCTTCACTTCCTGATCTGGTAGCATATTCAGTCTGAAAGTCTTCTGCACCTGGAAAAGCCCAAGGATCATTGGTGCCGGAGCGAGGTCGGAAACCGGGAGTATCACCAGGATCGCCAAGATTTCGGATAAAAAGCGTGCTATCCGGATAGCGTAAGTGCATTTCAGTCTCGAAAAGTCCATAATCCATCATTCTGGAGGCGAGGTTGTTTCCGACTAATGTTATTCGTGAGTCTTTCCGAATTTCTAGTGTTTTTTCTTTGGTACAGCTGGAGAAAGCAAGAATTGAAAAAACCAAAAAGATTTGGCGAACGGTGATTCTAGGCTTGATCATAGGTTAAGAAGCATTTGACTCTAATTATAGGCAGAAAGGCGGGGAATTTCAACTCTTATATATGTAGAATGATATTATAGTTTTTTAATCGCTAGTGCCTCTAGTGGTAATTAAAGTTTCAACAATTTAATATAAAAAAGCAGTCCTGTGGTATCCTGTTATTTCTTCTTTTATTATAGAAGGATTGAATTTGGGATAAATAAAAAGAATAATTTTTTGTATAGCACTGTCCTGCTCTATCCTGTCTTAATAGCCTGATTTTTAATGGTTTTTGCAGGATTGGGCAGGATAGGGTCATTTATTTATATGATGTAATTGGAAGTAATATTTTCAATTCAATTAAACCCACCCATATGAATAACCACTATCTATCTAAGATAAAAGTCCGGCTAGTCGGATTTTTGTTGCTTATGTTTTGCATAAGCGTAACGAGTTTTGGGCAGACCCAATCTGTCCAAGGAGTAGTCTCATCCGAAGGTGAACCTGTGCCAGGTGCACTAGTAATTGTCAAGGGTACTCAACGAGGTACTGTCACTGATATTGATGGGAGTTTCTCCATCCAAGCAGCGGCCGGGGAGACTTTAGTAGTCAGCTTTGTTGGCTACACTACAAAGGAAGTAGCTGTAGTCGGAGGGCAAACCACCTATAATATTTCCCTTGCGCTATCCACTTCTGATCTTTCGGAAGTCGTGGTGGTCGGCTATGGTAGCCAAATCAAGAAGGAGGTAACTGGTGCCATTCAATCAGTCAATGGGAAAGACTTGACGGACCTCCCTGTTTCATCTCTTGCACAGAAACTCCAAGGGCGACTTGCAGGTGTTCAAATCAATCAAACGACAGGTCGTCCAGGTCAGGGGATGAATGTCCGAATCAGAGGTCAGCTTTCAGTTTCCGGAGGTAGTGCACCATTGTACGTTGTGGATGGTTTTCCGATCACCGGAGATATCAACGCCATTAACCCAGATGAAATCGAAGATATTTCAGTTCTGAAAGATGCTGCATCCACTTCACTGTATGGTTCTAGGGCTGCTAATGGAGTGGTATTGATCACTACTAAAAAAGGAAAAGTAGGGACAACAAATGTCGAGTTCAATGTATTTACTGGTTTTCAGCAAGTACCGGAAAGAGGAAGGCTTGAAATGATGAATGCAGAGGAATTTGCACAGTTTAAAAAGGAATACTACGAAGATGCAAAGCAACCTGTTCCTGAGGTGTTTCAAAATCCAGCACAGTATCGTGGTAAAACGAATGACTGGTATGGCGCTATGCTTGAAACTGCTCCGATCACCAGTTACAACCTCACCGTAACTTCAAACAAAGAAAAAGTAAATACCGCAATTATAGCAGGGGTTTTTGACCAAAAGGGGGTTGTACGGAATACGGACTATCAACGCTATTCTTTGAGAATGAATACTGATTATGCGGTATCCGACAAAGTAAACATTGGAGTGAATGTGGCCCCGAATTATGTAAAGGATAATACGCCTCGAACTGATGGTACCCGAGGTACTGGTATTTTATTTAATGCTTTACATACTTGGCCTGTTATGCCAATCTATGATGAGGCTGGAGATTTAACCTTTTTCAACCGATTCCCTGCCAATACAGGAAATATCTTCGCTTATCCAAACTGGCTACGATCTGCAGATGAAATAACCAATGAGACGTTGGTGGTCAGTGTCTTGGCAAATACCTATGCAGAATGGAAGCCAATCAAAGGCTTGTCAGTTAAGTCTACTTTCAATGCGGAAATAAGAAACTCACGGTATTTCTTCTTCAATCCTTCCACTGCAACCGCTCAAATCAATGTCGCGATCCCTACAGTGGCAGTATCAATAAGAGATGATATCGAAGATTTCTCTTGGTTAAATGAAAACATCGTGACTTACGATAAGTCGATTGGAGATCATAATTTTCAGGTGTTGGGAGGCTTAGCCAATCAGCAATTCAGAAGAGACCGAACTCGTGTACAGGCTGATACCTATGCAGACGATCGCCTTCCGACTATTCAAGGAGCAATTAACATAAATAGAGGTGGCACCCAGAGTGGTGTTGAAGAATGGACTTTGACTTCAATATTCTCCCGTTTGACTTATAATTATAAAAGCAAATACCTCTTTACCGCCTCAGTCAGAGGAGATGGATCATCTCGATTTGGAGCGGATAATAGATGGGGTGTTTTTCCTTCTACTTCCATCGGTTGGGTCTTGTCTGACGAAGGATTCCTAGTGGATAATCCGACTATTTCTTTCACCAAGCTAAGAGCTAGTTACGGTATCACCGGTAATAATAACATCGGTAACTACACCTCTTATGCACTGGTAAATAATACAATCAATTCTGTATTTGGAAACACATTAGTGCCTGGGGCAGGTATCACCTCGCTTCAAAATAATAACTTGGGATGGGAGACCACGGCTCAGTTCGACTTCGGTGTGGACTTGGGTTTATGGGGTGATCGAGTATCGTTTGTGTATGATTTCTATACCAAAAACACCACCAACCTACTTTACGCAGTGCAGATCCCTCAGGAGTCTGGATTCACCAACTTCAATGACAACATCGGAGAGATTAAGTTTTGGGGTCATGAATTTTCAGTCAATGCGATTCCTGTCAATTCTTCAAAATTCCGATGGAACGTAAATGCGAATATATCCTTCAATCGAAATGAGGTGATCGCTTTGGCAGATGGGATTGATAGGGTGTACGGATCATTTCATATCACTCAAGTAGGGCAGCCTTTTGGTCAATTTTACGGACTAAATAAATTAGGAAATTATGCAAATGCTGAGGATTTGGCCAATTCTCCAAAGATCCCCGGAAGGTCTACTGTCGGCAGTATCAAGTTGCAGGATGTGAATGGCGATGGAATAATCACTTTTGGGGGAGACAATGATGATCGAACAATCATCGGAAATCCATTCCCTGATTTTGTCTACGGCCTTGTAAATAATTTCACATTTAAAAACTGGGATGCAAGCATCACCGCATCCGGATCGGAAGGCAATCAACTTTACATGAGACACCTGTTCAGTACTGCAAATCTCGATGGGGTATTTAATATGGTAAGGAGAGCCGGAGAAAGATTCAGATCTCCTGAAAATCCGGGAGCTGGAATCTTTGGGACTACCGTAGGTGGAGGAAATGTGACAGGAGTCGAACGTGATTGGCCCAATAGCAACTTTGTTTGGGATGCTTCCTATTTCACTATCCGAAATATTACTTTAGGCTACACCTTCACTAAACTTCCAAAGTCAATGAGGTCTGCCCGAGTTTATGCATCAGGTCAGAATCTATGGGTTTTCACACCTTATTGGGGAGGCTCCAATCCAGAGGCCAGTATGCAAAATGACGGTCAGGGAGATGGCGGAAACCTAAGCCCCGGAATCGACTTGGCAGGATATCCAGTTCCACGTACTATTACCTTCGGGGTAAATGTTAAATTTTAATCTGCTGATTACAAGCGGTTTAATTCACCTACAAACGACTTAAAAATGAAAAAATATATCATAGGACTACTTTCAGCGAGTTTGTTTCTGACAAGCTGTGAAGATTTTCTTACCGTGGTACCGGAGACCCAGTTGAGCTCGGCTACTTTCTTCAAAAACCAAAATGACTTTCAGCAAGCTGTAAACGCTGCCTACGCTCCACTGAGAACTATCACCAATGATCGATCTTGGCTCTTGTCCGAAATGCACTCGGATAATACGTATTATGTGCGAAATGTTCTATTTGGTGCAGTAGACAATCAGGAAGACTTGGCGGATTTTTCCGTGCCAGTTTCTAATGGGACTACTGCCAATGTTCACGTGCTAAATCAATGGAGACAGGATTACCTGATTATTGCAAGAACCAATCAAATTCTCTCCCTAATTGATGGAGTGAATTTTGATGCCGCAGCCAAGGGAAATTTAAAAGGTCAGGCCTTGTTTCTAAGAGCTTACGCTTACTTTGAATTAGCCAGATACTTTGGAAGTGTTCCTTTGCACCTGACTCCTGTAGCTGTGAGAGCTGAAGCGGCTCTTCCCCTCACTCCTGAAGTGGATATCTACAAGCAGATCGAAGCCGATCTTACTGCCGCTATTCCACTTTTGCTTGACAAAGCAACTCAGCAACCAGGAAGAGTGACATCCGGTGCCGCTCGAACACTACTGGCAAACGTTTATATTAATCAGAAAAAATGGGCAGAAGCAGAGCAGGTCCTTAGACCGGTGGTGACTTCTGGTCAATATACCTTGATACCTAATTATGCCATGGCTTTTTCTGATAATGTTGCTAATAAAAACAATGCAGAATCAGTATTTGAGGTTCAGTTTCTGGAAGGAGCAGCAGGACTTCAAGGGAACTTTATTTATCAATTTATGCCAAGACCAATTAGCGCAGCTGAATTACGGGAAATTACAGGCACCAACAATGCGCAACCGATAGATGGGGAAGGAAATAACGTTCCTACACCGGATATTATCGCAGCCTATGAGCCGGGTGATTTGAGAAAAGACGCTTCCATTGCATATGTGTTTTTGGCAGGGGCATTTCAGGTTCCGAAAACTTTCCCCTATATCCTTAAATTTGCCAAGAAACACGCCCAGCACAATAATCACGGGACTAATTTCCCAATCTTTCGATATGCGGAAGTGCTTTTATTCATGGCGGAAGTATTGAATGAGCAGGGAAAAACAGCTGAAGCAATTCCATTTCTGAACCAAATCCGAACCCGTGCCGGCCTTCCAGCAACTACGGCCGCAGGTCAATCCAATGTAAGAGAAGCAATTTTCAAGGAAAGAAGAGTAGAACTTGCCTTTGAGAACAAGCGCTGGTTTGATATTCAACGAACTGACCGTATCCAGGAAATTATCATTCCACTTGGACAGCGAATTGTTGCCAATCCTCAGGCCTATTATTATCCTCCTATTGCAGGAGCAGTTCCCCGAAACAACGTTTTCACAAATCTCAGTAAGTTTTATCCATATCCTGCTGCTGAATCAGATTTGAGTCCTTTCTTCTAAGTTGGTTTTCTTTAATTCAAATAGCCCGACAACTTGTAAGATTTTCAATCTGAAAGTTGTTGGGTTATTTTCTTCCAACCCTCAATAGCAGGACAGTTAAACCCAGACGATGCATTAGGTTTCGTTATGAGGCTTCTAATTGCAAGAAAATCAAACTGTTTGGAGACTAAGGCATCCCGTACGTACGGGATGGTGATCCCGATAGCTCGGGAGAAAACAGTAACGTAGTGATTGATTTTGAAACAATTAAATGCCGCAATAGCTTGTGCGCCTTGGTGTAGAATTGCTAATGCATTGTATGGGTTAAATAAATGACAGAAAGTAAATAGCTTTCATGAATGGCTTTCCCCATCATTAAAAATTGCTCAACTTGAAACTTGCGAAATTAGATAAAACTGAAATCCAATAATCCTTAAAAATATGTCCCACAAAAGCACCCTTAAGAATCTTTTTCTACTTGTTGGAGTCCTTGCAATCTCATTTGCTTGCTCCAAAAAGGAAGAAACTGGCCGTCAGCTTACCGGTAATCCTAAAATTGACAAGCTCAAACTTCCCGACGGATTTGTGGCGGAGCATCTTTATAGTCCTGGCGACAACGAGCAGGGCTCATGGGTAGCAATGACCTTTGATGACAAAGGAAGGATGATTACCTCAGATCAGTACGGTTTCCTTTATAGATTGGAATTACCTCCTGTAGGTTCGGATAGTACTGTAAAGCCCAAGGTTGAAAAATTGATTGTTGGAAATGTCTCTGCACCTCAGGTAGGTATGGGATATGCACAAGGCCTGCTTTATGCATTCAATTCACTGTATGTGATGGTGAATCATAATCCAAATGAGACGTTTAGCCAACCCACCGGTCTCTATCGAATCCAGGATTTGGATGGAGATGACCAATATGAAACCATCACACAAATTCGGGAACTGAAAGGACAACAAGGGGAGCATGGCCCACACAGCATGAGAGTAACTCCTGATGGAAAGGGGATTTACCTCATAGCAGGAAACCATGTGGACGTTCCCGAAATGAATTCTTATCGGCTTCCCAATGTCTGGCAAGAGGACAATCTTTTTCCTTTGATCAAAGATCCAAGAGGCCACGCCAACAACAGAATGGCTCCGGGAGGATGGATTGCGAGAATCAATCCTGAAGGTACAGATTGGGAATTGATCAGTGCAGGATATAGAAATGCCTTTGATTTCGATTACAATGAAGTCGGAGATATTTTCGCCTATGACGCAGATATGGAATGGGACTTTGGGATGCCTTGGTACCGACCTACTCGAATTAACCACGCCACAAGTGGGTCAGAGTTTGGCTGGAGAACAGGTAATTCAAAATGGTCACCAAATTATCCCGACAACTTGCCTGCAATACTTAACATCGGCCAAGGTTCACCTACCAATGCTATGTTTGGTTTCGGAGCTAATTTCCCCAGCAAATACAAGAAGGCATTATATGCTTTTGACTGGAGCTTTGGAATTATTTATGCCATTCACCTCACTCCAAATGGCGCAACTTATGATGCTACTGCAGAGGAATTTATTTCAGGATCACCTCTCCCTTTAACTGACGGTACCATAGGCCCGGATGGAGCATTTTATTTTGCGACAGGAGGAAGAAGACTGGATTCTGATCTTTATCGTGTGACTTACACGGGAGAACTTGATACATACAAGCCACTTACGGAAGCAGATCTTCCACAGGAAGCCAAAACCAGAAGAGAGCTCGAACAATATCATAAAGCTGGAGCACCTGCAGAAGGATTAGAAAAAGCTTGGGCGCAACTCGGACATAAAGACCGCTATGTGCAGTATGCTGCAAGGATCGTTCTGGAACACCAGCCAGTTGCCACTTGGAAGGCCAAAGCTATTGCTGAAACCGATCCGTTGAAAAAGATCCATGCCATTTTGGCCTTAGCTCGTCATGCAACGGATGCTGATGCTGCTGCCATGCTAAATAGCTTGATGCAGGTTGATTACAAAGGCTTGGACAGCAAAGGGAAGCAGGATATTTTGAGAACTATTGAGGTGATTCTTTATCGCTATGATAAAGGAGCTTCATCAGTGAAGCCTCAGTTGATTACTTATTTAGATCCGAATTTCCCGGCAAATGAAAATCTCCTGGATCGGTCATTAAGTATTCTGATGACTCATTTGGATGCACCGAATGCAGTAGAAAAGACTTTGGCACTATTGAAAAATGCCAAAGATGATCCTGATTACCAGAAAACATTTACGGCGTCTTCGGATTTGATTTTCAGAAATCCTCAATATGGAATGGACATAGCCAATATGCTGGCGAATGTGCCACCTGCTCAAGCTACTTTTTATGCCACAGTTCTTGGTGGTGCTGACAAAGGTTGGACAGCAGCACAGCGAGAGGAATACTTCAAATGGATTAACAATGCGCTGACTGCCTACAAGGGAGGAAGAAGCTATGTCGGTTTTATCGATAGAGCGCGAAAAATGGCTTTGGCATCAGTTGATAAGGCTGATTTTGAAAAATACGATGAAATGTCAGGTGGAAAAATGCTCACTGCCAATGGAAATGATATCATTGAATCAGGGGTGCAACCCGTAGGTCCAGGAAAGAGATGGACTGTTGAAGAAGCCGAACCCTTAATGGCCAATCTTACAGGACGTGACTTGGCAAGAGGTAAGGCAATGTATGCTGCCACACTTTGCCAGTCTTGCCATACCATGCAGGGTGAAGGAGGAGCGATCGGTCCTGATTTGACTCAGTTGGGCACCAGATTTTCCCCGAAAGATATCTTGGTAGCTACAATCAACCCAAGCGAAACGATTTCTGATCAGTACCATGCGACTGTTCTTGAACTGAAAGCTGGAGGATCTATCGTAGGAAAATTGAATGACGAGGACGGGCAGAATTATTATATCTCCCAAAATCCATTCGCCCCGAATGATATCAAAACTGTTGCGAAAAGTTCTGTAGTGTTAAAGAAAAACGCAGAGGTCTCCATCATGATGCCAGGCCTAATCAATCGACTCAATGAAGAAGAGCTTAAAGATTTGATGGCTTATTTGATTTCCGGTGGAAATGCTGACCATGCTGTTTACAAACAACCAACTGCTCAACGATGATCAGCTCAACTCTTAAAACCATAAAAATAGCTGGATTCATTCTGGCTGCAATTTTCACTTTGGGATGTGTTTCGTCCAAAAGCGAAAATGAGGAATTCGAGTCCATATTTGATGGGAAAACTCTGGATGGATGGGAATTTGATCCCGTTTATTGGTCTGTCAAAGATGGTGCAATGGTGGGGGAAATCACGCCCGAGACGATTCTGAAATCAAACACATTCATCATATGGAAAGGCGGGGAATTGGGAGATTTCGAGTTGAAATTGGATTACTGGATTTCTGAAGCCGGCAATTCAGGAGTACAATATCGAAGCGATCGCTTTACCGAAGTTCCTTTTGCACTGCGGGGTTATCAAGCCGATATTGATGGGGCCAACCGTTACACGGGGCAGAACTATGAAGAGCGAAAGCGGACAACTTTGGCTTATCGTGGCCAAAAAACTCGGATCACTTCTCAGCCAGACAGTATTACTGAAACCCGGGGATTTGTTGAGCGAAATGCTTGGAAAGGGCTGAACTTGGTTTCTGAACTTGGGGATCGTGATGAACTAGGCGCTTTGATCAAAAAAGGAGAATGGAATAACATCCACTTGGTGATCAAAGGAAATGTGATGCAACATTTTGTCAATGGTACTCTGATGAGTGAAGTCACTGATGAGGATGCGAAAAATCGCATGCTGAAAGGTCTGATGGGCATGCAGGTACATGTCGGCCCACCGATGAAAGTGATGTTTAAGAATATTCAGTTGAAAAAACTGTAACAGTATTTGCCACTAAGACACTAAGACACTAACTTTTTTGTGACTTAGTGTCTTGGTGGCATTTTTGATTTCTTTTTTGATCAATGGCTAATTAAGCTTTTGCATTTTCTCTATCTTAAGGCTATGCTTTTTTCTACTACCCACATACAGCAGGATAGTCTCGGAAGGCCTTTTTCATAGGTTTAAATCTAGTCCTTTATTCCCAAAATGAACCTCGCAGACTCCACCAACTGGAAGCATAAACTCTCCAATTCTCACCAAATCGGTGGAATCGAAACCTCCATCGTTGACAATGGTCCGGGTCGGGGAGTGCGTATCGCTTGGGTAAATACCGGAACTGGTCTTAGATACAAGCTGGTGCTAGACCGAGGCATGGATATTTTAGATGCCTTCTTCAATGAAAAAAGCCTCACTTGGATTTCTCATGCAGGTTTGACTGCACCTCAACCTTTTTCCAATCAGGGAATTGAATGGCTTCGGACTTTTGGTGGAGGTTTGCTCACCACTTGCGGACTTTCAAATGCCGGGCCTCCAAATACTGATGAAAGTGGTAGTCGTGGGTTGCATGGAAACTATTCCAATCTACCAGCCGAACTCATTAGCATCAAGCAGCCGGATATTTTCTCTGGCGATCTGAGTTTTGAGATTGTGGCCAAAGTTCGGGAGACAACTACGTTTGGACCGAATCTGGAGATGTTGCGAAGTATTTCAGGTATCCTGGGTTCGGCAGAAATTCGAATCAAAGACACTGTCACCAACAGAGGTAATTCACTTGCACCGCATATGCTTTTGTATCATATCAATTGCGGTTGGCCGCTGATCGATGAAGGGACTCGGATAATTTGGCAGGGAGAAAAAAAGCCAAAAGCCACCGATGCAAACAATACTGAGTTTAATCGTGACTATGAATTCACTCGCTGCGCAGCTCCGATGGATGAGCATGCAGGATTCGGGGAGGATGTAGCTTTTATCGATCCAAAAGCAGACTCCAATGATCTGGTTACCTGTGGCTACGCAAATGATAAGTTAGAATTGGCCTTGAAAATTTCCTTTTCGAAAGCCCAAATGCCTTGGCTGATCAACTGGCAGCATTGGGGTAAAAATGAGTATGTGACAGCGCTTGAACCTGCAACTCATCCACCAATAGGACAAGCTGCGGCAAGAGAAAATGGAACATTGATCCTGCTTGAGCCGAGAGAGAATAGAACCTATGATTTGGTGTTGGAGGTGTTAACTGGAGAAAAAGCGAAGGGATTTACGAAGTGAGATTTACGATTTACGATTTATGAATTACGATTTATGAATTACGATTTACGTTTTACGATTTACGACTTTCTTTTCAAGGTTTTGACATAAAACTGAATCTTGAAGATTAAAAATAGGAATGCTGAATTTTGAAGGATCCTCAACCAATAACCAAAATACTGAATGTCGAATGTTGAATATCCAACATCGAAGAACAGGAAACCCACTAATAACCAATAACCTTATAACTAATAACCAAAATACCGAACATGGAATGCTGAATGTTGAACATCGAAGAACGGGAACAACTCCAATAACTCAATAACCAATAACCAAACCCACACCATGAGCCTAGCAAAAAAAGCCCTTGAACAAGGCGAAGGAATACTAAGATTAACCCCAACCTGGGTACCACGATCTTTCTGCGTACCCGGAAGAAGAATCAAACTTCATCCCGACGATTATTATGCCCTTGGCGGCATGCGTGGAGGAATTGATGAGCGTTGGTTTTCATCCACCACTCCAGCGGAAAATGGGCCTCTTACATCCAAAAATGAGGGTTTGAGTCACATTGCTTTCGAAGAGGGAGGTAAAACCGAACTTTTTCTCTTGAAAGATGCCATCGACGAATTGGGTGCTCAGATCGTGGGATCCAGAATTTGGGATCAGTACAAATCCTGGCCAATGTATTCCAAGTTTTTTGACAATATGGGGCCTCTACCGCATCATATCCACCCATCGGATGAATTCGGGAAACTGACCAATCAAAACGGCAAACCGGAAGCCTATTATTTTCCCCCACAGGTCAATAATCATGGTGGAGATTTCCCATATACCTTCTTTGGAATAGCACCGGGAACGAGCAAAGAAACGATTTTGGATTGCCTGAAAAACTTCAAAAAAGGCGACAACAAAATCACGAATTATTCTCAGGCTTTCCGCCTACAACCTGGTACAGGTTGGGATGTGCCTCCGGGAATGCTCCACGCTCCGGGAAGCTTGTGTACCTATGAACCTCAAAAGGCCTCTGATATTTTCGCCATGTATCAATCCTTAGTGAATGAGGCGATTATCCCGGAAGAATTGCTTTGGAATGCCACTCCAAAGGACCGATGGGGAGACTATGAATTGCTGGTGGAAATGATTGACTGGGACCTCAATGTGAATCCAAACCTGATGGACAATCATTATATGGAGCCAAAGCCTGTTCACCATTTAAGCGAAATGCGTGCGGCTGGATATCAGGAAAACTGGATTTGCTACCGCTCTCATGATTACAGTGCTAAAGAACTGACCGTCCTACCTGGACAGACTGTAGTAATTAAGGATGCAGCAGCTTATGGATTTATCATGATGCAGGGCTATGGCAAAATGGGCGTTTGGGATATTGAAACTCCAGCCTTGATCCGCTTTGGTCAATTGACTCATGATGAGTATTTTGTATCCGAGCAAGCTGCACAATCGGGAGTGAAGATCACTAATTTGTCTAAAACTGATCCGATTGTAATGTTGAAGCACTTCGGGCCGAGAAATCCGGATTTGGAGATAAAATAGACATAAGACGTTAGATTTTAGACAAAAGAGAAGTTGCGGAATTCTTAGGTCTTGCGTCTTCGGTCTTCCGTCCCAAAATCATCGGTCATCGGACATCCGACATCGGTCTTTAAAAACCAATAACCAATAACTAAATAACGATAACCCAATAACTATGAACAACTTCCCAAAACTCCATAACGCCACTTGGCCGGGATTGGTGGGCAAAGGCCCAGATTCCGAACCAGTAATTCCTTTTGACTCTTTAATCCAAATGACAGCTAAAGCTGAAGTCAATGGGGTTAAGTTTGACGGCATCGATGTTGGCTTACTCGAACCGCACTTTGACTTGAATAATCCTGACGAGGCGAAAAAGCTAGCTGATAAAGTCTCAAAATACAATCTGAATGTCGGTTCGCTTGTAGCACCAATCTGGGCAGGATCTGCCATGGGTACGTCAGATCAGCGCAAGACTTTTGTGGAGATGGTTCGCAAATCCTGTGAATTTGGCCAAAAACTGAAAGCACTTGGAGTGAGACATTATGGAGTTGTCCGGATCGACTCTGCCGCCGGAGTTTCCGATTGGGCAAAAGATCCGATTGCAAACACCAAGCAGATCGCTGAAACTTTCCGAGAAGCTTGCGATGTGGCAGCTGGATTTGGAGAGAAACTCGCTGCTGAAGGAGAAATCTGCTGGGGTGCGATGCATAGTTGGAAACACATGGTCGAGTTGCTGGAAATGGTAGATCGACCAAACATCGGTTTCCAAGCGGATATGTCACACACCTTCCTCTACACCCTAGGTTACAACGCTCCGGAGAATCGAATTTTGCCAGTTGATGCCGATCTGAAAGATCGGGAAACGATCAAAGCAGCTTTGAAAACGGTAACTGATGCTTTACGACCTTGGACGATCGACTTCCATGTGGCCCAAAATGACGGTTCTGTTTTTGGTTCAGGTTCACACGACAAAACGGGCAGACACTGTCAGGCCACTGATCCAAGTGGTCTTTTGGATATCGCTCACGATGCAGGTTACTGGCTTCGGGACGAAAAAGGCGAGCTAACCAAAGCCTTCCAGCATATCTGTTGGGATGGATGCATGTTCCCAAATTCGGTGATGGAAAACCAACAAACCTGGAATGATATCCTTGCAGCGATGATCAGAGTGAGGGAAGCACATGGCTGGCGTGGTTGAGGTAAGAAGCAAGTTGTAAATAGTAAAATGTACGATAATAGTAAAATGTACGATTTACGAAGTACGAATTACGAGGGTCAGGAATTTGGTAGCCTTATTTTAAGAATTTGAGCTTTTGAAGTGGGAAACCTTATAACCTTCCAACTTTACCACTTTCCAACCCAATTTTCCAATCCGCCACGGCGGACAAGTTCTTTCAATTTTAAAATTTTCCAATTATGTCAAAAAAACAAATACGAATCGGACTGATCGGCACAGGGCTGATGGGCCGAATACATACCAATGGTTACAAGCGTTTGTCTGACTTTTTTCCCGAGTACGAATACGTTCCGGTACTTCAGGCTTGCTGCTCAAGAAAAGCCGAACGCGCACAGGCTTTTGCAGATCAGTGGGGATATAAGTCAATCGAAACGGACTGGAGAAAAGTAATCGAGCGTGACGATATCGATGCGGTGGACATTTGTACTCCAAATGACTCCCATGCTGAAATCGCCATTGCAGCAGCGAAAGCCGGGAAGATGATTCTATGCGAAAAGCCTTTGGCTAGAACTGTCGCCGAAGCAGAAGAAATGGTGAAAGCCGTTGAAGCATCTGGAGTGAAAAATACCGTTTGGTACAACTACCGAAGAATTCCTGCAGTGACTTTGGCCAAAAACATCGTCGCTTCCGGTAAGCTGGGTAAAATTTTCCATTACCGGGCCAACTTCCTTCAGGACTGGACGATCAATCCCGAATTGCCTCAGGGAGGTGACGGGCTTTGGAGATTGGATATAGATGCCGCTGGTTCGGGTGTGACAGGTGACCTTTTGGCGCATTGCATCGATACGGCGATGTGGCTGAATGGAGGAATCAAAGACGTATCAGCAATGACAGAAACTTTTGTTAAAGAGCGGGTTCATGTGGGTTCAGGGGAGAAGCAAAAAGTCGGAATCGACGATGCCTGTATTTTCCATTGTCATTTTGATAACGGTTCATTGGGCCTATTCGAGGCAACTCGCTATGCAAGAGGTCACAAGGCAATGTATACCTTTGAGATTAACGGGGAACATGCTTCGATCCGTTGGGATTTGCATGACTTGACACGATTGGAATATTTTGATCATGGTGACGAAAGTCAGGTAAGGGGATGGAGATCTATTCACGTGACGGACGGAGATCATCCTTACATGAGCAGATGGTGGATTCCGGGAACTTCCATCGGATACGAGCACTCCTTTATCCATCAGGTTTCTGATTTCTTCCTGAGTTTACAGACTGGCGAACCTTGCCATCCGACTTTCAGAGATGCATTTGAAACCCAGAAAGTTTGCGAAGCAGTCATCGAATCTGCCAACTCCAGATCTTGGAAAGATACCGGAGTAGAGTGGGTTGAAAAAGTCTGAATTATAAAGTCAGAAATCTAAAAAGTCCAAGTCGAAAGGCTTGGATTTTTTTCTTTAATTACTTTTGGGTTGCATTAGAAGACTTTTTAGTAAGTCACTAGATAAAATTCCTCTTGTATTTTGAGGAAGTTGAGCAAGGATTTTAGTAGCTTCCAAAATGATAAAAGAACCATCGGCTGAATTTCTTCAGAATCTAAATCGTTGAGTAATTAAATCGTAACTTTGCAATATGAAGCAACTATTTGAAATAGAGACTGATAAACCTGAAATATTGAATGAATTTAGGGAGCTTGCCCGTAAGTATAAGTTGAGCTTCCGAGAATGGAAATTGGCCAAAAGCGATAATCCATCTCCAAGCGGAGATCCTTTTTTTGACAATCCTGAAAATTTGAAAGAGATTCTTCGAAGAAAGAAAGAAATGGAAACAGGAAATATTGAGTCGGTAATTTTTCCCGGATTAGGTTAATTGTAATCCTAAAAAACTATAATTTTCTAGTTGGGTCCTCCGAATCTTTCTTTTAAATTGTTTTATCCCAAAGCTTATCACCCATGAAAAGTGCTTATTTTCTGATTCTTTCAGCAGCAATCTCCCTTTTCTCCTGCCAATCATCCACTCAGACTGAATCGATTCAGGCTGACTCTACTGAGGTGGTATTGGATGAAGGAGTTCAGCTGATTCCTATTCAAACTCCTAAAGGAGAATTTAAAGTTTGGACCAAAAGAGTCGGAGACAATCCGACGATGAAAGTGCTCCTGCTTCATGGCGGGCCGGGGATGACACACGAGCAATACGCCAATTTTAAAGATTACCTTCCTCAAGAAAATATCGAATTTATATGGTATGATCAGTTGGGTTCAGCGCACTCGGATCAGCCGGACGATTCTACCCTTTGGACGATCGAGCGATTCGTGGATGAGGTGGAGCAAGTCAGGATCGGATTGGGACTGAACAAGGATAACTTTTACCTCTATGGTCAGTCTTGGGGTGGAATGTTGGGGATGGAATATGCCTTCAGACATCAGAAAAATCTCAAAGGCCTAATCATTTCCAATATGATGGCAAGTTTAGATGACTATGAGAAATATGCAAAGGAAGTCCTCGGACCGCAAATGCCTCCCGCAGTTTTTGCTGAACTGATGGAAATCGAAAAGAATAATGACTTCGAAAATCCTCGCTATATGGAATTACTTGGGGAGCATCATTATCCACAGCATGTCCTGCGAATGCCACCAAACGAATGGCCTGAAGAAATCAATAGAATGATGGGGCAGGTGAATCCTAATGTATATGTTTACATGCAGGGATATAGTGAGTTTGGAATTACTTCAGGAGCAAGTCTCGAGGGCTGGGATGTTAAAGATCAATTGAAAAACATCACTGTTCCGACTTTGGTTATTGGCGGTACCCATGACACTATGGATCCCAAACACATGGAATGGATGTCCAAAGAAGTCAAAAACGGTAGATTCTTGCTTTGTCCAAATGGAAGTCACTTGAGCCAATACGATGATCCGGAGCACTTTTTTCCTGGGTTGATCGATTTTATCAAGGATGTGGATAGTGGAAGCTTTAATTGAATTTCCGGTAAATTCTTGAATGGCTGTGATGTGAGATATTTTGGGTCGTTAATTCCACAAAGTGCGGAATTAACGGCTTCGTTTTTTAGCCTCGCATGGGTCTTTAATTTTTGGATTCAAACCAGTTTGAAAATTGGGCGACTCGGAATATTTCGTTTCTAAAATCGAATCACTTGAATTATCCTCGGTAGAATAGAAAAAATCAGAGTGATAACGGGAGATTGTTTTTTGGCCTATCAATGGTCGATCTCTCCAACCTAATATTATGAGCAAGTTCCGCATCTTGGATGAACTTTTGATCTCACATTAAAGACGCAACGTCGCTGGGTTTTCATAATGGAAACTCCTTTTTCATAAACCAAAACAGAAAATACCATGAACTCAATTGATGAACAGCAGGAAGAAACCAACAGAAAGGATTTGGCTGGATCTGAAGCTATTGATAAAATTCGCTCTCTAATCGATAAATCTGGTTCATGTTTCTTTGTGACCCAAGCAAATCTTAACGGTTCTCACAAATCCAGGCCGATGGCTGTCCAAAAAACAGATGCCTCAGGACACGTATGGTTTCTCAGTGCCAAAGACAGTGTTAAAAACATGGAATTGGAGCAGAACAAAAATGTTACTCTATATTTCCAAGGTTCTTCTTATTCCGATTTTCTTGAGCTTAACGGCTATGCAATTCTCAACTATGACCGGGAAAAGATCGAGGAACTTTGGGACGCTACTGCTAAGGCCTGGTTTACCGAAGGAATCGATGATCCTCGAATTTCTGTCATTCAATTTATTCCAGACTCGGGATACTATTGGGATAATAAGCATGGTAATGCGATAGCGGGAATCAAGGTGCTATTCAGTGCGCTTTCCGGAAAAACAATGGATGACTCGATCGAAGGAGACTTGATTCTCTAAGTGTCAAAATTCCATTCCAATAGAGGCTGTCTCAGAATGCTTCTCGGTGTCAGCCTGATCCTTCGACTCCGCTACCAATGACAGATTGTATTTAATTTTGTAAAAAAGAATATTATAGAATTTTATTCCGATTTGGAATCTTTAAATCGTTAGACATTGATCTTTAATCATGGTTTTGGATTTAGGTTAGGCTTTTTTTTTCTTCGCTCTTTTGGCTTGACCCAAAAGAACCAAAAGGTCAAGATTTGCCAAAGCTCCAACCCTGCCTGCCGGCAGGCAGGCGCACGAGGCCGAACGCTGGCTCGCTGGCAAATCCTCCCACCGCGCCCTTCCGATCAATGTTTTGTCTAGCCGAACAAAATCCAGACGTAAGCTTACATTCTATTGGCTTTTGGCATGCTAAACCCTGTCATTCCCTTTTTGTATGTTTACCAAATATTTCAGACTCAGGATGACTGGAGTCGAAGGCCATTCCCTATAAATGGGGCAACATTTCGAACTTCCCAACTCTCGTTGGTCAGGTGCTCAATGTGACATTCACTACTTATGAGACAGCTTTTTTTTGTGTTCAGCCGAATAAGAGCTGTTTTTTTATATAAAACACATCCTCTATATCTACTCCTTGGCAGATTGACAGATCTACTTTCATTTAAAAAAGTGTTGTCATTTACATTTATTCGTTTGAAAAAGTGTGGTGATTCACATTTATTCATTGGAAAAAATGTAAATGATGTCTATTTTGCCTAAAATTTAGGGAAATGTACCGTCAGTTAATTCAAAAACTAGTCAATTGGAAAAGTGCTTCAAATCGAAAACCCTTAGTAATTCGAGGGGCTAGACAAGTGGGTAAAACTTGGTTAATGAAAGAATTTGGTGCTAATCATTATACCGAACAAGTTTACATCAACTTCGAGTCTAATCGTACTTCAAAACTTCTATTTGAAGAAGGACTTGATCTAGGAAGGATCATTCAAGGGTTGGAAATCCAATTGGGAAAATCCATCGATCCAAAAAATACACTAATTATTTTTGATGAAATTCAGGAATGTCCCGAAGCTCTCACTTCCCTAAAGTATTTTCAAGAACAGGCGCCTGAATATGATATTGTTGCAGCTGGATCCCTGTTAGGAGTTGCATTGCATCAACAACATTCTTTCCCAGTTGGCAAGGTGGAGTTTCTCGATTTGTATCCTTTATCTTTTCATGAATTTTTGGAGGCATTGGGCGAAAAGCTTCTTGCAGAACTTCTACTCAAGTTAGATTGGAGTTTACTAGCACCTTTCAGAGAAAAATTGATTCAATACCTCCGCTCTTATTACTTCATTGGAGGGATGCCTGAAGCAGTTAAAACTTATGTGGATCAAGGAGATTTCTTTACAGTCCGAACCGTTCAAAAGCGGATTTTGGATGCCTATGAGCAAGATTTTTCTAAACATGCCCCAAATGATGTTGTCCCGAGGATTAGAATGATTTGGAATTCAATTCCTTCTCAGCTTGCCAAGGAAAACAAGAAATTCATTTTTGGTCAATTGAGACATGGCGCAAGGGCAAAAGAATTTGAATTGGCAATGGAATGGCTCAGAGACTGTGGGCTAATTCATAAGATATCCAGGGTTACGAAACCTGGATTTCCCTTAAAGGCCTATGAGGACTTTTCGGCTTTCAAAGTATACTTGTTGGATGTTGGTATTTTGGGCGCGATGGTAGATATGGATCCTATGTCTGTTTTGGGGGGAAATAATCTGTTTACCGAATTCAAGGGTTCATTAACGGAGCAGTTTGTTCTTCAAGAATTGATTGCCTCCGGTCACTCACTTTACTATTGGTCTTCAGATAAGGGTATTGCTGAACTCGACTTTTTACTTCAGTTTCAAGGGAAAATAGTTCCGATCGAAGTCAAAGCTGAAGAAAATTTGAAAGCGAAAAGTTTGAAGGTAGTTTCGGATAATTACCCAGAAACAACACCGGTAAGAGCATCAATGTCAGATTTTCGAAAAGAATCTTGGATGACTAATTTCCCACTATTTGCGATAGGAAATCTTAATGTTTTTCTAAAAAAAAAGCATTGAAATCGAGCCTGCGTGAGGCAAACAGGCATGATCCTGTACATAGGGGAACACAAAGTGGAATGATTATAGAACCTTGGAAACTTCAATCCTGCCGAGAGTGAGCTAAATATTTTAAATAGGATTGCCACAGATGCACAGATTTATCTGGGCATCTGTGGCAATTACTAAAATTCAAGAAGCCAACGAATAAAATCCTTTAAATAGCCTTCAAAATAACTCAAAAATCAAATTATAATCACCTGAAAGACAGCCACAAAATGAGCGATCGTTCCTACAAGAACGAATAAATGCCAAATGGAATGAAAGTAAAGTTTATTGCTATGAATGTAAAAGTAAACGCCAATCGTGTAAGCCACCCCTCCCACACCTATCCAAACCAAGGTCTCAAGTGAGATCCTTTCTGCGATATCCTGAAAGAAAAACACAGCCAACCAACCCATTGTCAAGTAAATGACGATCGAAAGAATCTTGAATCGTCCTGTGTAGAAAAGTTTGAAAAATGTCCCCACTAATACGGAAGCCCACAGAATGGAAAGGAAGATTATGGCTTTGTCTTGCTTGAGTACGGCCAATACCATCGGAGTGTACGAACCCGCAATCAGGAAATAGATTGCAATATGATCTAGGACTTGAAGTTTACTTTTCCACTTGGGATTTTTTGCAGCATGATAAAATGTGGAAAAAGTGTAAACCATGAGTATGCCGAGGCTGAAAGCTATTCCTCCTACCCATGCTTTCGCCTCTCCATTTTCCAATACTTTTTGAATCAAAAATGGAATTGCAATAAGACCAAGCAATAGTCCAAAGCCATGTGAAGCTGCGTTTGCAAGTTCTTCTTTTGGAGTTTGAGGACGTTTGGGCATTGACTTAGCTTTTGGCCGAATCTAAGAAAATTTGAGAATGAAATTTCTTGGCTTAAATAGATTCTTCAGCTCATATCCTAAAAAATATTCCTTTTCGATACAGGAAATAGCACAAACCCCAAAGCGCAGATAAGGTCAACAAAGACGCAATGAGCGCCAATCCGTGTTCCCCAAGTCCGGTCCTGCTAAGAAATCCAGTACTGAAAATGCCGATTGTTTTGAATAGCCATCTTCCCAAAATCTCTGCGAAGAGGTAAATGAAAATGGAATTCATCCCGACAATCAAAAAAGGAAACACCCATCCCTTTTGCTTTTTGATATCCACTAGCCAATAGAAAAAAGCTAAAGCAAGTAAAGCCCATCCTCCGGAAGCGAAGACAAATGCGGAGGTGCTGATTCGCTTCACAATCGGCGTAATTCCCGCCAAGTCAAGTCCAAACCCAATCACCAATCCCACTAATCCTGCAATTATGAAGGTTCTGACTTTCTCGGAATCCGGTTTTTTGGAAAGCAGTAAATTTCCACAGATCGCTCCCCAAATGGTATGCGCCGCAGTAGGGATGGCATTAATGGCAACCCAGCCTCCATTGTTGATTTTACCCATCAAAAGCTGGTCAGTGTAATTGCCAAAGTTCGTCCCATGCTCGAAAGGAACTTCCGGATTGTATGTGCGATATAGAATCTCCGTCAAAGCTAAAAGACCTAAGGACACCCCTAGTTGAACTTTCCAACCTTTGTCCAATAGAAAATACGTCACCAAAATTGTGAATGATAGTTGAGTCAGGACATTCCATAACTCAAAAACCAGTTTGCCTGAATAGATGCAATGCAGGCCTGTACCGAAAAGAAAAAGTAGTAGACATCTCTTCAAAATGTGAAGTGTCACTTTACTTTGATCTTCTGAAATGGCCAACCTTTTATTAAGAGAAAAAGGCATCGCTACACCCACAATGAACATAAAAAATGGCTGTATCAAGTCCCAGAAATACAATCCATTCCATTTATGATGAGTGAATTGGATAAAAAAACCATGAAGCGCATTTCCCTCGGGGAAGATTTCCAGTAGAGCATCGTAGACTAAAGCAGCCTCCGCCACCAGCAAAAACATCGTGAGTCCGCGATAGACATCCAGAGAATCCAATCGCACGCTTGGGTTGGGTGGTAGCTCAGCCATAATGAGGATCTTGAGTTGAGTTCAAGATAAAAAATGCCTTCGATTTGTAATCGAAAAATCTTACAAATGGAAGTTCATTCTTTAGTTTTAAAATTGAAAATAAAAGAGCGAGACTTCGACTTACCATCCTGAAAAACACAAGTTTGACGCTTAAACAATCTGAAATACCGCCACGAAATGGGCAGCTGTACCTCCTAGATCAAACAGATGCCAAATGGTGTGGTAAAAGAGCCTTTCGCTCTTTACATAAAAATACACACCAATCGTATAGCTAAGTCCTCCGACTCCAATCCAAAAAAGAGTTTCAAAAGGTACTTTTTCCAATAAATCTTGAATGAAAAATACAGCCAACCAGCCCATCGTGAGATAGATAACCAGCGAAAGAGTTTTGAATTTCTTTGTGTAAAAAAGTTTGAAAAAAGTACCGATCAGCACTGAACCCCAAATAATGGAAAGGAATATTATTGCTTTACCCGGCTTAAGAATCGCCAAGACCATGGGAGTGTAAGATCCCGCAATTAAAAAATAGATCGAAACATGGTCCAGGATTTGAAACCTGGCTTTTTTGGATGGGTTTTTTGATGCGTGATATATGGTAGAAAAGCTATAAACCATTAGAATGCCGATGCTAAAAGCTATTGTGCCGATAATTGCTTCCAATTCGTTTTGGGATAAAGCTTTAGTCAAAAGAAAAGGAATTCCAATTAAGCCAAACAAAAGCCCAATCCCATGAGACCAGGCATTGGCTCGCTCTTCGCTTGGAGTTTGAATTCTTTTTTCGCCACTAGTGCTCATAGACTTTTGCCAATGGGTTTTTCATTTCTACTCCACTCACTCCAAGAACCTACATACAGTTTTGGGATTCCTAATCCCGCATAGTCCATGGCTAAAAGTGTGTGGCATGCAGAAACTCCCGATCCACAGTGCACGATGATATTTTCATTCGGGATTTCACCTAGGATTTCAGCATACTTTTCTCTCAGTTTTTCAGGAGAAAAGAAATGCCCTTTTTCGTCCATATTTTCAGTGAGCGGAAAATTTATAGCTCCGGGAATGTGACCGGCAATCAAATCAATAGGCTCATGTTCACCCCGATATCGTTCTGCTGATCTGACATCAATTACGAGATGTTCTTTGTCCCAAGCCTCTGCTTCTACTTCTTGCATATCTGCGATCCCTAAGCTCCATTGATCTGCAGGGTAAGGTGGTGCAAGATTTAGTGTTTCTGATTCTGTGCTGACTGGAATTCCAGCAGCCTTGGCAGCTTGAAAACCTCCTTCCAAAACTTGGACTTTTTCATGACCTAGGGCCCGGAGCATCCACCAAAATCTAGCAGCTGAATTTGCCCCTAGTTGATCATCATAAACAACTACTCGACTTTCAGGCGTGATTCCTAATTTGCCCAGAGTTTTGCAAAAGGCTTCAAGTTTCGGTAGCGGATGTCTTCCTCCTTCAGCAAGATTTTCTTTGATATCGGCTAATTCTAGATTGGGATCGACGAAGATTGCACCCTCCAGATGCCCTTCCAGGAAGACTTTCTTTGGGTTGCTGCTATTTCGGGCATCCACTAGAACCAGATCAGGACTGGAGAGAATTTTTATTAATTCAGTTGAATTGATGATTGGAGAAATAAGCTCTGACATGGTGATATGGATGCGATATTTTCCACAATTTAAGAGTAAAAGATTTTATGGACTGATTGGGACAAAAAAAACCTGCCATGAACTGAGTCAGGGCAGGTTTGAGAGTGTAATAAGTTTCTCTTTTTAGAAAGCAGACTTAAAACCTTCTATTCTTTGATCAACTTGAGTGTCAACCATGAAGGAAATTACGACTTTTTCCCAAGCCATAGTCACTTTCGCAACTTTGTTGTTTTCAGCAGAGATGTGGTACTGAAGACGCTCAGTATTTCCGGCTGTAGGGGCTACTTTGAATGAAACTGCGTCATCAGCAGCAACAGCTTCCTCGTCGATCACTCCCTCTTTCATATAAGAGAAGACAGATGCCGCTTTGCTGTTTATGTGAACGGTCCATTCGCCAGAGGCGGCAGGAGTCATGAAGATAGAGTATCTACCCGCACGGATATTTTTTCCACCTATGCTTACCGGAGTACTGAAATCGATGATAGTCTGTGCGTTAGCACCTGCTCTCCAAGTCACGCCATATTTTTCAATTTCTCCAAAGATTTTCCGGCCTTTTACAGCAGGTGAAGAATAGTCAATGCTGATTTTGGTAAATCCTACAGTCTGAGAAACAAAGGCTGCAGGACTTGCTGCAGGAGTTTGTAGCTGCGCAAAAGCAGTAAATGTGGATGCAATTAATAAGGCAAAAGCCAGTAAAAGATGTTTAGTGTTTTTCATAAGTGTGTAATTTTTTTTTTAGGTCATATGGAATCTCGCATGATTGAAAACGCCCATTTTTACGACGATTGAGTTATGCTCGATTTCATAAGTTTAGTTGAATTTGGATTTAGGTTTGAAAGCTAACAAAAAATCGGGAGGGTTGTTCACAAAAAAACCTTTCGGGGGCTTTTACCGAAAGGTTTGTTTTAAAGTCTAGTTATAATTTATTTCTTCAACTCGCTTTTTATAAAAGCAACACTCTGAGGTATCTGAGCAACCGATCTTGAGCTTTCATCCTCAATCACCAGATATTTGGTTCCCTGCTTTTTGGCTTCTTGAATCAAACCCGCAATATCTATGTCTCCTGTCCCCAAGACAACATTTGCTTCCACATCACCACGACCGTCCGGTGAACCCGGAGTTCCGATTTTTCGATCCTTGAGATGAAGTTGAGGAAATTTTCCAGGATAAGCTTTCATGATAGCCAAGGGATCTCCTCCGCCCATTTTCACCCAAAAGACATCCATATTGAATTTGAAGTTCTTTGCATTTGCAAGCATATAATCCATAGGGGTGCCAGAACCAGAATTTTGAAACTCATAACCATGCGGATGGTACGTTAGTGTAATGCCTTCTTTTGCAAGCATTTCACCAGTAGTATTGAAGAGTTCTGTTGCGGCTTTCATTTCATCCATGGTGATAGGACCTTCAGTATGGGGGATCCAATAGCAGGTAGCATACTTTGCTCCATACTTTTTGGCGTCAGCAATGATTCCGGCAGGGTCAGACTTCAACCGATTGTAATCAGCACCGACTCCAACGATTTTCAGCTTATTGTCAGCGAGAAGTTTTTGGTATTCTGCATCCGACATTCCGTATCCTCCTCCCCCTTCAAGTGCTGAAATGCCCCATTCTGAAATCATTTGGTGGTATTTAACTGGATCTACTTTCATCTCATTTCGAAGAGAGTAGAGTTGGAGTGCTATTTCCTGAGCACTGAGTCCAAGAGGACCAAGTAGGAAAAAAGCTAGGAATAGGTGTTTGATTTTCATGATAGGTTAATTTTGCGTTGATCCAATTTAGGCATTTCCTTTTTGCAAAAGTATAAAACCATGAATATCAAGTTCTCGGAATTTGATTTTTATAATCTTGTTACTTTTCAATCTTTCAAGAAAAGATTACCTTGAACAAAGTCAATTCGCCCATGAACTCACGAAGAAAATTTATTCAAAACACCTCCTTTTTAGGACTAGCTATGAGCATCAACCCTACCGTTTCCCTTTTTGCCGGCAAGGATACAATTCTTGGTCACGGCGATTTTAAGTACAAGATAGATCCCTCCTGGGGAAATCTAGATCCTGCCAAAGTTCCTGTGGTCAATTGCCACGAAATGGTCATGGATCGAAAAGGGCGAATGATTATGGTGACAGATGAGGTCAAAAACAACATCATCATCTATGATCAGTCTGGGAAATTAATTACGACTTGGACATTGGGGCTCAATCGAGCGCACGGATTGTCCCTTGTAGATGAAGGCGATACAGAATACCTATGGGTAGTGGATAATGGTGGGAGGGTGCTCAAAACAACCCTGGACGGTAAAATTGTCTCCGAAATTCCTTCACCCTTGGATTCAGGAATTTATACCGAAAAAATGCCTTGGGTTCCGACAGAAACATCAGTAGGACCGAATGGAGATCTATATATCGCAGATGGATATGGCTCTCAATTTTTCCTTCAGTATGATAAAGACGGAAACTTCATCCGCAAATTTGGAGGCAACGGTCATGGTGATGATCAATTCAAAACAGCCCATGGTATCGCCATTGATCAACGCGGAGGAAAGGCTCCAACTTTACTTTGTACTTCCAGGGTTCATAATTCCTTTAAGCGATTTTCAATGGATGGAAATTATATGGAGACTATTTTTCTGCCTGGAGCTTTTGTTTGCCGACCAGTTATTCATGGAGAAAATTTATATGCTGGTGTTTGCTGGTCCAGGCTGAAATACCTCGAGCAAATGGATAATTCCGGTTTTGTCACGATCCTTGACAAAAACAATAAAGTAGTTTCCAACCCAGGTGGAACAGCGCCCGAATACCGAAATGGTGAACTTCAATTGATGGTCCAGAAGGAACCTGTTTTTAAGCATTGCCATGATGTGGCCATTGATCAGGATGAAAATATCTACGTCTGTCAGTGGAATGCAGGAAAAACGTATCCGATTAAATTGACTAGAGTTTAAAAAATTATCAATGGACAATGGACAATGTTCAATTACCAATTCTCAAGTAAGGCTCAAATGCTGTAATTCCTTGATAATTGATCATTGAGTTTGATCATTGAGTTTGATCATTGAACATTAAAAAAATTATCAATGGACAATGATCAATTAACAATTTTCAAGTGAGGGAAGGACTATAGAGTAAAAACCTAGTCTTCATTATTCGGTGTTCGATATTCATTATTAAAATATTGAATACCGAATGTTGAATATCGAAGGTCGAATTTCAAATAACCAATAATCCACACGCTATGAAATCAGTAACAGTAGGATGGTTTGAGATCCCAGTATCGGATATAGACCGGGCGATCGAGTTTTATCAAAAGGTATTTGACTGCAACTTAAACAAGCAGGATATGGGCGACTTTAAAATGGCTTGGTTCCCTTGGGATGAAAGTAAAGGTGGGGCAGGAGGAAGCTTGGTTTTCCACAAGGACTTTTATAAAACTTCAAATTTGGCGGGAACGCTGATTTACTTTTCTTCAGAAGACTGTGAAGTGGAACTGAACCGGGTAAAAGAAGCTGGAGGAGAAGTTCAAATTCCAAAGCGAATGATTGCGCCTGATATTGGATATATGGGAGTTTTTCTGGATTCGGAAGGGAACAGAATTGCTGTTCATTCTAGGGTTTAATCTCAAACCAAAACAACCCTCAAGCTTTTAGCGCCATGTGCGCCGATTACAAGTGACTGCTCAATATCCGCTGTTTTGGACGGACCAGCAAGGAATAGCCCAAAGCCTGATTTTGCATTTCCGATTAGATCATAGCCCTGATGCATCGTCTCTACCAGCTTATTTCGATCTAAAACAATAACCAAATGCTCGGTAATAAATGGAAGGGCTCTCAGTCCAAGATTTGAATCTTCCAGCCAAATTGCTCCATTCTCTGCTACTCCAAACTGTCCATCCAAAATCGCCAATCCAAGATCTTCCAGCTCATGAGGATTTTCGGGGAGTGATAAGGTAGATTGGTTTTTAAAATGAGACGAAAGTGAAATTACCGTGGAAAAATGCATGGAAGGAAGCCAACTTTCAAATTCTTCTTTGGAAATAACTTCGCCTTTATTCCCAAGAATGGATTGTATAAAAAGTTCTTCTAGATTGCCTAGAATTCGAAAATCTGGAATTTCCGGTAAAATTTTTATACCGGTTGAGACTCCTGCAATGGCTGATAGTATTTTCTCTCTACTGCTCATGATCGATTCTTTTGATACCATTGCTGAAAAGTCTCCTTCGGTGTGTCAGGCAGGTTTCTGCTTTTCCCCCAAGTATTGAGCGGATGATAAATCAGGCTATCTGGCAAGGCTTTAAGTGCCGAGCGCATCAGATTTCCTGAGATTTTATACGCCAAAGGACTTTTGAATATTCCGCTTGCAAGTTTCATCGAAAGTCCTTTTCCGAATTCTCCATGAGTTTTGGTGATTTCTTGCCGCCACTCATAAAGCTGCTCGTGGATGTTGATTTTCACTGGGCAGACATCCGAACAGCTACCACAAAGCGTGGAGGCAAATGGAAGCGTGCTGTGCTTTTTCATATCCAGACCCGGAGATAAAATCGAACCGATCGGTCCCGGAACAGTACTTCCATAGCTAAATCCACCACTTCTTCTGTAGATCGGGCAAGTGTTCATGCAGGCACCACAACGGATGCATTTGAGCGAATTCTTAAATTTTTCACGTGCCAGCTGAGCCGTACGCCCATTATCGACTAAGATAATATGGATCTCTTTTCCAGGAGATGGACTTCTGAAATGTGAATTATAATTGGTGATAGGTTGACCCGTAGCTGAGCGGGCAAGTAGTCTGAGAAATACAGCCAAGTCTTTTCTTCGCGGAAGGATTTTTTCAATCCCCATGCAGGCGATGTGGATATCTGCCAAGTGAACTCCCATATCAGCATTCCCTTCATTGGTGCAGACAACAAATTCACCTGTCTCAGCGATTCCAAAGTTGACTCCTGTTATGGCAACTTTTGCACCTAGGAATTTTTCCCGAAGGTGAATCCTAGCCGCTTGAGTCAAGTAAGTTGGATCGTGATTTCCCTTTTCGGTATGAAGTTTTTCGTGGAAAAGATCGGAGATTTCGCCCTTTTTCAAGTGAATGGCAGGAAGTACGATATGGCTTGGTGGTTGATTGAGAAACTGAACAATCCGCTCTCCCAAGTCTGTGTCTACCACTTCGATTCCCTCATTTTCCAAATAAGGATTCAAGTGGCATTCTTCTGTCAGGATGGATTTACTCTTGACAATCGCTTTGCAGTTTTTCTCTTGCAGAATGCGCAGAACGTGCTGATTGTGCTCCTCAGCATCCGCAGCCCAGTGGATTTTGATGCCATTTTGCAACGCATTTTTTTCAAAATCTTCCAGATAGGAACCCAAATTGGCTAAGACATTGTCTTTGATTTGCGAAGCTAATTCACGCAACTGCTCCCATTCAGGAATGGTTTTGCTGATTCGATCACGCTTGTCACGGACAAACCAAAGTGTTTCATCATGCCATTTGGATCTGCTTTGATCTTTTAGAAATTCAGTTGCGTTTTCGGGATGACTCATGAGATGGCCTGATTTAAGATTTCAGCAACATGCATAAACTTCAGTTTTTGCCCTTCTCGGGTCGCAATTCCTTCCAAATGCATGATGCAGGACATATCACCACCCGTGATGATTTCTACCTGATGTTGGATATGATCTTCCAATCGGTCCTTTCCCATCCGTATCGAAAGCGCTTCTTCAGTGACAGCGAATGTCCCCCCAAATCCACAACACTCATCTGTTCTTGTCAACTCCACCCATTCCAAACCATCCAGATTTCCCAAAAGTTTTCGGGCTTTGTTGAATGGATTCTGGTTCAATTCAGAACTAGAGGCCAGACGAAGTCCTCGCTGTCCATGGCAGGAAGCGTGGAAACCAATTCGATGAGGAAAAGTACCTTCCAACTTTTCCACTTTTAGAATATCCGTAATGAATTCAGTCAATTCGAAAACTTTGTCATGGAGTTCTTCCTGTTCTTTTTCCAATCCAAGCACTTGAGGTGAATGTTCCTTGACATGCAATACACAGCTACCTGATGGAGCCACCACGTAATCAAAATCTTTAAAAAGTTCGATAAAATGCCGGGTAGCCCCGATCGTATCCCGCTCATATCCTGCGTTGGCCAAAGGTTGCCCGCAGCAGGTTTGTCCTGATGGATAGCTCACATTGCAGCCTAGTTTTTCCAGCAATTCCAGTGTGGCAATTCCTACTTTGGGGTAGAATTGATCCACATAGCAAGGAATAAATAGAGCAACAGTTGGGGAATTAGTCTTCATCTTTGGTAAGTTAACTCATGCCTCCATATTCACCAGCATTGCGGCGCCTAATGCGGATCCATTTGGAAAGTCACTCGGAATGATCTCCATATTTGGGAGTTTTTTGCGCAACATCTCCAGGAAAATGACATTGGCATTGAATCCTCCGTCCACAAAAAGCCTGGAAACAGGAGCACCCTTTAGTACAAGTTCGATAGATGCTACCTGAATTTCAGTTAGCTCATGGAGGAATGTGTAATAGGATTCTGTAAATTCAGAAAAGCTGCTCCAGTCAGTGGAATCGGCTTTTTCCATACCATAATCTGATGGTTTTAGATAATGAAAACCGATTCGCTTGATATGGTTTTGACTTACTTTTTGGTAAAGGGACTCATCAAACTTCAGTTTTTTATAAGTGCCAAGAGGAAGCTGCCAATGTGCGTACATTTCTTCTACTTGAACCTTGTGTTCTTCTCCGATGAATAACCGGGATATCTTGATGGGTTGCCCCGTGATGCTTAAAAATTGGAGACAGTCTTTGTAGAGTTCTGATTCTGTCAGGGCTGTTTTGTTAAATGGATTGATGGTGATGGCCCAAGTACCGGTGGAGAGAAGCGCAAAGGGTTCTGTTTCCTGTTTTAGGTAAGGCAAAAGTGCTCCAGAAGAATCGTGAACACCAATTCCACAGGGAATGCCACCAAGTCCAGGCTTTGTTTTCAAAAGAGAATTTCCAGGAAGAATTTTCGGAAGAAGCGGTTCAATTCCTTCTCTTTTGACCCAATCGTGATAATCCATTTTAGCAAAATCCCAGAGACCTGTGTGGCAGCCAATACTCGTATAATCTGACACCATTTCTCCAGTGAAAATCAAACTCAGATACTGGGGCAGATGCAAGGCATGCTTGACCTTTTTGAAGAATTCAGGTTTGGTGTGTTTTAAGAAATAGAGTTGAAGCCCTGAGTTGAGCATAGCCAAAGGAGGGGAGGATGTTTGCTGGCAAAAGGCTGCTTTCCCACCATTTTCACTGTAAAACCGATTCAATAAATCCTCTGGAAAGGGTTTAAGATAGTCGTAGAGCGGTGTGACAGGCTCTCCTTTTTCGTCAGTTTGGACAAATGAAGCTCCATGTCCTGAGAAATTGAGTTTTTGGATTTCAAATTCTTCTGAATTAAGCGCTTCGCGAAAAGTCTCCAACATCCATTCTCTTAAGGGAAGAACCGGCTCGCTTGGAAAACCATCCTCATCCGGAATGGCTTCCAGTCGAGTGTAGGAGTTGAATACTTCTTTTAGATTTTCATCAAAAAGAAAGAATTTTTTATTCGTTTTTCCGATGTCAAAGACGGCAGTGACTGGAGTTTTAGACATTTATGATTTAAGATTAACGAAGTACGATTTACGAGGCCTTGGAAGTGTTCCTAAGAAACAAAGGTTATCAGGCGTCACTTGGTAAACTTTTGAATATTTTAATCTTTCAATCCGCCTCAGCGGATATGTTCTTCCAATTTCTAAATAATGAATATCGAACATCGGATAATGAATGCCGAAGTTTTCGCCCAATCTTCCAATTATCCAGTTCTATTACAAAGACTTTCTCAAGGTCATTCTAAATTGATTTTTGATCGGAATGCGATCTTCGGTGCCCAAAATCTGTTGGCCGATCGTCCTACCCATTTGCTGAAAATCTGTAGAGATCGTAGTAATCCCATCAGCCAGAATTTCTTTCAGCGGAGTATCATTGTAGGATATTACTCCGACGTCCCTTCCAAGCTTCAGCATTTGTTCTCTTGATTTTTTGATGATATTAACCAAGTCGGTTTCTGCTAAAACGATATGACAGTCTCCCTGGTCAAGAGGTTCGGCATAATCTACTCCGTCTACAATTAGATTTTTGAAATCATGGAAGAAACAGAACCGCTTAAATCCATCCATTATTTCAATAGGATAAAGATCTCCTTTTGGAAAAACCAAAATTAGTCTGCTATACTTTTTCAAATGTGAAATCCCAGACTCCAGTACTTCGAAAATATCCTTTGAAAAGTCCTGATAAACGCCTGGGAATTCATTTTCATGATCTTTTACAGCCCGGTCAATGATCAATAATTTTTCCTTTGGGATGCGTTTAACCAAATCATAGCCGGTTTCGGGACGACCCGAGTTGTCAAAGAAATGAGGAGCCAAAACATAATAATTGTAATGGCCGATGTTGGTTTCCAATAAATCCTCCAACACGTTCCTATTGTAATGATGAATTTGCAGATCTACTGTAGCATCAGCACCGAGAGTTTCAATAATTGAATAGTAAATAATCTTCTTATAGGAACTAAGCTTATTGAACAGCAAAAGCACTTTGACTTTGTTTCCCATGTGGGTGGAGGAAATGTAAAACCCCTTACCTCTGACCGAAGTTATTATTCCCCGATCCCGAAGTTCATTATAGGCTTTTTCCACCGTATCTCTGGAAAGCAAAAAGTCAAAACTAGTTTCATTAATGGAGGGAATTCGATCTCCGATTTTGAGTTTTCCTTTTTCGATGTCTTCCAGAATCAAATTGACTACCTGGAGGTACTTCGGCGTGCGCGAGTCCACGGCGATTTTTTCGGATTTGTCAAGAAGCATAGGTTACTGGGTTTTGGGGTTGGGTAGGTCAGGGTAATAATGATTCGAATCTATCGAGGGAAAGCGGCCGCAAGGCCTCCATCCACGTTGAGCATATTTCCAGTTGTTTTAGTTAAAAGTCCACCTACAAATGCAAAAGCAGCATCAGCAATGTCGCTGACTTTCACACTTTCTTTAAGCAAAGTTCTGTTAGCATAATATTGAGGTAAATCTTTCACTTCAATACCATAAGCTTTGGCGCGATTCTCAGCCCATCCACCTTCCCAGATGTTTGAGTTTTCGATAACAGCATCAGGATTTACCACATTTACGCGGATCTTATCTTCAGCAAGTTCTGCGGCCATCAGTCTGGACATGTGAAGTTGGGCTGCTTTGGAAGTGCCATAAGCCACGTTTTTTGGCCCTGCAACCAAGGCATTTTTGCTGACGATGTTAATTATGTCGCCTCCAAGACCTTGTTGCTTCATTAAGGTAACACCAATCTTAGAAACTTGATACTGGCCCATTACTAAAATATCGTTGAGTCTTGACCAGTCCTGATCGGTATGGTCTTCAAAAGCTTTTGAAATCGAAATCCCGGCATTGTTGACGACGATGTCAATTCCTCCAAATTTCAGACAAGTGGCCTGAATGGCTTCTGAAAGACTTGCTGTGTCGGTCACATCCAGTTTCGCACCTAGCACCACATCTTTGCCATATTTTTTCTGAAACTCGGCCACTGCTCCTTCTAATCTTTCAGGATCAATATCAGTCAAAACGACACAAGCCCCTTCCTGAACAAACTTTTCGGCGATTCCTTTACCAATTCCTCCAGCACTTCCGGTGATAAGTGCAATTTTGCGTGAAAGAGGTTTTTCTTTTGGCATTCTGGAAAGTTTTGCTTCCTCAAGAAGCCAATATTCAATATCAAAAGCTTCCTGAAGCGGAAGGGAAACATATTCTGAAACTGCCTCAGCGCCACGCATCACATTGATGGCATTGATATAAAATTCGCTGGCAACACGACTGGTTTGCTTGTCCTTGGCGTAGCTAAATAATCCAACCCCCGGCCATAATATCACTACAGGATTTGGATCCCGCATTGCTGGACTATTAGAATGCTTGTGTTTCTGGTAATATTCAGCGTACATCTCACGGTAAGCCTGAAACGCTGCTCCAATTTTTTCCTTCAAGCCATTCACGTCGCTGAGATCTGCATCTGCTGCTAAATCAAGGACGAGTGGACTGATTTTAGTTCTCAGAAAGTGATCAGGACAACTGGTGCCCATAGGAGCGAGTTTAGTCAAATCATGACTGTTGACGAATTGAAGGACCACCTCTGAATCACTGAAAGTACCGACCATTCGCTTTTCGGAAGAAGCCAGACCTCGAAGGATCGGGGCCAGTTTCGCAGCTTGAGATTTTCGCTGATCAGGAGCAAGAGATTTTACTTTTTCGCCACCGAAGACTGGTCGTTTTTTGCCGTAATTTGACTCTAAATATGCGGAGGCTGTTTCGATTACTTCAAGACTGTTTATATAGCATTCATAAGCAGTATCTCCCCAGGTGAAAAGTCCATGACCTCCAAGCATGATTCCGCGGATTCCAGGATTGTTGTCAAGGGCTTCTTTCAATTGCAGGCCTAGATCAAAACCTGGTCGCTGCCAAGGAACCCAAGCAATTGACCCATTCCAAAGTTCTTGGGTGATTTTTTCTCCATCCTTGGACGCAGCGATAGCAATGGCAGCATCAGGATGTAGGTGATCAATATGTTTAAATGGTAAAAAACCATGCAATGGTGTATCGATAGATGGGGCTTTTGAGTCCAAATCATAAATACAGTGGTTAAATAAGCCCACCATTTCATCTTCAAATTCAATTCCTCTGTAGATACCGTTTAAGGATCTGAGTTTATTTACATATAATCCTGCCAAGCCAGATCTCGTCATGGTGCCAATGTCACCCCCTGAGCCTTTGATCCACATGACCTCAACAGGTTCTTTGGTGAGGGGATCTAGCTCCATGGTTTTGCAGGAAGTATTTCCTCCACCATAATTGGTTATTCGAAGATCCGCCCCAAGTATATTTGATCGATAAATTAAGAGTGCAACCTCATTTCCTTCGAGTGCTTCTGCTTTTGCCTCGTCCCATAGGTAGCTTACATGCTTGAAACTCATTGTTGGTGTATTCATTTTAACAGGTCTACTGGTGATAGGATGAATTTCTCAGAAAACGACTCAATAGGTGTCCTGTAGTGTCTTGAGTGAATCGTGATTTTGAAAAATAAATCCAGATGATTTAAGCGAGATATTAGAATGAGTAAAATCTGCATTAAAATTTAACCTTTAATTAACTTTTTACAAACTAGAAATGAGAAGAAAGGTCGAAAAAATATAAGACAGGGCAGGACAGGTTGCGATTATCATTTAGTTTTATTCAACCCAAAATAATTTTAAATGAGCAATCGATTCTTCAAAAAGATAGTTGGAGGAACCAATGAATATGAGCGAACGCCGGTTCCAGCGGCTAGCCTAAAAGGTGGCAAAAGCTTTCTCGGGATGTATGCAGGCGAGCATACCGCAGGTACTGAGTTTGTCATTGGGCCTTTGTTCGTAGCCCACGGTGTAACGGCAGGAGATTTGGTATTGGGCTTGTTGATCGGGAATTTACTCGCTGTACTTAGTTGGGGTTTGATCACTGGTCCCATTGCGGCTTCCAAACGAATGACACTTTATTATCAACTGGAGCGGATCGCCGGGAAAAATGTAGTCCGCTGGTACAATCTGGTCAATGCCTTGATGTTTTGCTTTTTGGCAGGATCGATGATTGCTGTTTCTGCAACCGCAGTCGGTATTCCATTTAATCTGGAGATGCCCACCTTGACCGATTGGCTTCCAAGGACACCGGGTTGGATTGTTATAGTATTATTTATGGGTGCGGTTATTACGCTGGTTGCAATTCAAGGATATAATCAAGTTTCCAAATTTGCCAATATCATGTCTCCATGGATGATCTTGATTTTCATTGCTGCTGCAATTGTGGGTTTGGCACAGTTGGGTGTGGGTTCTTTTGAAAGCTTGATCACAATTGCTCAAGAGGTGATTTGGAATGGGATTCCAATGGCTGGAATGTCAAAGTTTACTATTTGGCACATCATATTTTTCGCTTGGTTCTGTAATATGGCCATGCATATCGGGATGTCAGACTTGACCATACTCAGATATGCAAGATCATGGAAATATGGCTTTTACACATTTGTAGGAGTATATCTTGGCCATTTTGTAGCATGGATAGCTTCGGGAATTTTATATGCGGTTTTTCTTCAGGCCAATATCGGTTCCCAGGAATTTGCTCCGGGTCAGATTGCTTATCAAACTTTAGGTGTAGCAGGTGCTATTTGCGTGGTCATTGCTGGTTGGACTACTGCCAATCCGACGATTTATCGAGCAGGATTGGCTTTGCAGGGGATTTTCCCAAAAGTCCCCACTTGGAAGATTACAGCCATAGTCGGTGGAATTACCAGCTTGGCAGCTTGCTTTCCGGCATTGGTGATGAAGCTACTGGATTTTGTTGCGCTTTATGGCTTGCTTTTGATGCCAATGGGAGCGGTGATTTTTGCGGATTTTTACTTTTCCAAAAAGATGGGTTTCCAGTCTGAGGGAGCATTAAACGCGCGATCCGATTTCAGTTTGCCTGCCTTGCTCAGTTGGGTTTTGACTTTGGTCTTTTGTTTGGGTTTGAATTTCTTTTACGGAGTGGAAATATTCTTCCTTGGACTTCCGGGATGGTTTGTGGCTGTAGCCATTTTCATCGTGCTTTCAAAAATGAAATATCCACTTGCTAAATCACTTGCGGTATGAAGACTCTTTTGAAATTTGGTTCTCTCTTGGGTTTGATGTTGACTATTTATCCTCCGGTAATGTTCTATATGGGCGATGTGGATCTTGACAGAATGAAATGGTCTATGGGAATCGGGATGGTGCTGTGGTTTGTGACTGCGCCGTTTTGGATTAATAAATCGAGCGCTCAAGGGAAATAGCGTCTTGGATAAGTACGATTTACCATTTACGATTTACGACCTTGTTTTTAGGGTCGATCGCTAAAGTAGAACTTCTCACCATTTACCATTTACTACTTACTCCTCACAAATAACCCAATAACCAATACACCAATAACCAACACCAACGATGCCAACCGATTTCCACCAAAAATCCCTTTCACTTCTAACCGAGCAATTAGCTTCGAAAGGAATACATATTGACTCCCTGATCTCCAAAATCGCTGCTTTTCAGATAGCGGTTCCTTCTTGGGCTTTGGGTGCGGGAGGGTCGAGGTTTGGCCGGTTTTCGATAGGTGGCGAACCTCGAAATTTGGAGGAAAAGCTGGATGATATTGGGCTTTTGGCCAAGTTGACCAAGCGAACAAATGCGGTTTCGCTGCACATTCCTTGGGATATTTCTCAGGATGTACAGGCAATCAAGCAAAAAGCTACTGAACTCCAAATCAGCTTTGATGCGATGAATAGCAACACCTTTCAGGACTATGGTCAGCCCTTGACTTATAAAATGGGTTCGCTGAGTAATGAAGATGCGGCTGTCCGAAAGCAAGCTGTAGAGCATAATCTGCATGTGATTGAGATTGGGAAAAGTTTGGGAAGCAAGGGACTGACTGTTTGGCTGGCGGATGGAAGTAACTTTCCGGGACAGGCACATTTTCGGAATGCTTTGAAATGGACAACAGAATCTTTGCATGAAATCTATTCTGGTATGCCGGTTGATTGGAAGCTTTTATTGGAATACAAACCTTACGAGCCTAATTTTTACCATACGGTGATTCCGGATTGGGGGACTTCAGCATTGATTTGCAGTCAACTCGGAGACCGGGCAAAAGTGCTGGTGGATCTTGGTCACCACTTGCCTAATACTAATATCGAGCAAATCGTGGCTACACTGATGCAGCAGAATATGTTGGCTGGGTTTCACTTCAATGACAGCAAATACGGAGACGATGATTTGAGTACCGGAAGTATCAAGCCGTATCAGTTGTTTTTGATTTTCTGTGAATTGATAGGTGGGGCAGAGGATAAGGCACAGACTTGGGAAAGCATTTCCTGGATGATCGATGCCAGTCACAATACTAAAGATCCACTGGAAGATTTGATTCAGGCTTTGGAAGCCATTTCTCAGGCTTATGCCAAAGCACTTTTGGTAGATCGAAAGAAGTTAACTCAGTGTCAAAATGATGGTGATGTGGTTGGTGCGCAGGAAGTGCTGCAGGATGCATTTTTGACAGATGTCAGAGCCTTGGTTCGTGAAGCAAGAATCCAAAGTGGGGGAGAAGCTGATCCTTTGGCTTTTTTCCGAAGGGAAAAAATAAGGGATAAACTGATCTCCAAGCGAGGGAAAAACGCGCAGGCAAGTGGGTTGTAACTTACTTATAAAGTTCATAGAAATTCCCCGGTTTGATCACCTTAAAGCTTGAATTAGGATAAGTCTCGGAAAACTCTGCAGGGAACTTGCCATTTGCCCCTTCTGCAAACTTGAATTCGAAGCAGGTCAGATGCCCGTCTTTTTCTTCGATGTAGTCGATTTCCTTTTGGTCATAAGTCCTCCAAAAATAGATGTTGACAAACCTTCGATGATTTTGGTTGAATTTGATCCGTTCGGTGATACAGAAGTTTTCCCAAAGACCTCCCACGTCCGTGCGGAGGTTCATTTCATTAAAGTTTCGGATTACTGCATTGCGGATTCCCACATCGTAAAAGTAGATTTTTTGACTTTTGGCAAGTTCTTTTCTCAGATTTCGGCTGAATGAGTTCAGTCGGAAAATCACAAAGGATTTCTCCAGCAGTTCCAGATAACGCTTGACGGTATGCACATTCGTTCCTGTGATTTGAGCGAGCTCATTCAGCGAGGACTCGCTTCCGGTCTGCAGGGCAATGGCCGCCAAAAGCTTAAAGAGTAAGTCCGGCTTTTTAATTTGCTCAAACTGGAACAGGTCTTTGTACAGGTAGTTGGAAGAGATCTCTGCGAGTTCTTCGATTTTTTCGTCCCCAATGCTATTAAACACCTGCGGATAAAGTCCAAATCTAAGGAAATTGGGCAGATTGGCTTTGATCTGAATGGGATTGAGCGACTGACCGATTTCTTCTAGGGAAAAAGGTAGCAACAAAAACTGCCGTGATCTGCCTGTCAGTGGCTCGGAGACCATTCCCGAAAGCTCAAAGCTTGAAGAACCAGTTGCTATAAACTGAACTTGCGGAAAGGTGTCAACGAGTACCTTTAACACCAAACCGATATTCGAAATGTGTTGTGCTTCATCAAAAATGATCAGCTCCCGATTCCCAATAAATTCACCTAAAATCCCTGAATTAGTGGTAGAAAGGGCGTCTTTGTATTCCTGAAGCTCACAGTTGATATAGGCCGATTTTTCAGAAAACTTCCCAAGCAGGTGTTTTACCAAAGTGGTTTTCCCGGTCCTTCTGGCACCATAGAGGATCAGAACTTTTCCTTTGAAAAGCTGATCTTCGAGTTGAGAAATGATGGTTCGAGATAGGTTCACGAGGCTTCCAGATTTTAATTTAAGAGTCTGACTTCACAAATTTAGGCAAATTTATGAATCTAACTTCACAAATTTAGCTAAATTTATGAAGTTGACTTCACAAATTTCAATTAATTTATGAAGTTGGATGTTATTGAATTGGTAAATTAAATGGATTCGGACTTTTGATGGGATTGGTTTAACTTTCTTTTCCAAACCCAAAAGATCATGAGGAATGCAATTTTCTTGACTGTTTTTGTTCTAGCAGCCTGCTCCAATTCCAAAATTCAAGAGGAAGCCCAAAGACCAAAGTTCCAATCCACCGGTTCGGTCGAGAGGCTGGATTCAGCGATCAATGTACTGATTCCCATCAATGCCAAAATTGAAGTTCTGGCTTCAGGTTTCGAATGGGCGGAAGGGCCGCTTTGGCTGGAAGATCAGCAGGCCTTGATTTTCACTGATGTTCCTACCAACAAAATCTGGAAATGGACGGAAAAAGACAGTCTTTCGCTTTACTTGACTCCATCAGGATATCTTGGCGACCGAACCGACAAGCGGGAACCAGGAGCAAATGGTTTGGCTCTTGACGCAGAAGGAAATTTGATCCTCTGCCAGCATGGAGAGCGACAAATCGGGAAAATGCTCGCTTCTCTTGATGCACCAAAACCTGAATTTGCAGCTTTGGTCACCGAATATGAAGGCAAGCGCTTTAATAGTCCTAATGATTTGGTATTCAATTCCAAAGGACAATTATTTTTCACCGATCCGCCGTACGGAATGGATCCTTGGGATGAGAAGCAACTGGATATCCAAGGTGTATATCGATTGGATAAGGACGGGAAATTGAATTTACTGGTGGACTCGCTAAGTCGCCCAAATGGAATTGCCTTGAGTCCTGATGAAAAAGTGCTATATGTGGCCCAATCTGATTCTAAGAAGGCTCGTTATTACGCATTTAATCTGGATGAAATGGGAAATGTGATTTCCGGAAAAGTGCTTTTTGATGCTACTTCACTTCAAAGTAGTAGCAGAAAAGGGCTTCCTGATGGTCTGAAAGTTCATTCTAGCGGAGTGCTATTTGCAACCGGTCCTGGCGGAGTTTTGGTAATCAGTTCGGATGGAATGCATTTGGGTTCAATCCTAACGGAAAACGGAACGGCTAACTGTGGGTTTGATTCCGATGAAAAGTACTTGTATATGACGGCTGATGCGTATTTGATGAGAATAGCATTGAAGTGAGAATTTTAAAGCCAGAAAGCTGAAAAAAGTTTGGAGGTAGGGAAGTTTGGAGGTTTGGAAGACTGAAGGTTGTGCTGCTTCTCCCGAAGCAGCAGGTTTTGTGAAGTGAAAATTTACAGATCGTATTAAGGCTCTGCGTAGTCGAATGTCAGGCTGAGTCTGAATAATCTTAGATTAACAAAATGGAGATGACATATCGAATGATTATTTGGTTTTTGAACAATTTACCAAATAATACATACCCTGTCATTGGTAGCGTAGTCGAAGCCTAAATTTTAGGTAATTTCCAAGGAGCCCGATATTCTGGAAAGATCAATTCATTTGCTTCTTTATTCCCAATAAACTGTCTTTTGGCATCATCCCAAACCAAGCTTTCGGCCCCAACTCGGGCGGCGATGTTTGGGATGTGGGCATGCAGTGCGGCAATGCGACCTGCCTCAGGTGGGCAACTCGGTTCGTTTCGGGATTTGATGCATTCCACAAAGTTGGCCACGTGGAGGTTATGCGATTCAGTCGTCCCTTCCAGTTTTTTTGCCTCGATTTTATTGGCTTTGGCTGTCGTATCCCATTCCGGATAAATCTCATAGCCACTTCTGTTCACGACAAGAGTTCCTAAATCACCCACATAGGCAATTCCGTAAGGTTTGCCATAAGGTCCTGTTTGAAGTCCTCCATTCATATCATAGTTGATCAGGAAGTCCTTTTTGGGATAGAGCACATTCATCGTATCAAAGGTGTCCCGATCCCGGTTTTCTTTATTCACATTCGAGGCGTAGGTCATCACATGGCCCGGTGCGCTGGGATTATCCTCTACCCAAATTGCCATATCCAGCAAATGCACACCCCAATCCGCCATCAATCCTCCTCCGTAATCCCAGAAATGTCTCCAACTGCCATGGAAACGATTCGGATTAAAGTCTCGCTTTGTAGCCGGTCCTAACCAAAAATCATAGTCAACGCCTGTCGGTGCAGCTGTCGCAGGTTTGAATTCATTTCCCAAGCCATAGTTGAAATTAGACCAGATATTCACTTTGCGAATTTTGCCAACATAGCCACTTTTTACCAAATCCCGGGATTCGGTGAAGGCCTTTCCTGCGCGTTGTTGCTGCCCCACTTGCATAATACGGCTGTGTTTTGCTGCCGCTTTTGCCATCAGATCACATTCCCCGATCGAATTGGCCATGGGTTTTTCGACATAGACATCCTTTCCGGCTTGGCAGGCAGCCACAGCTATAAGGCAATGCCAATGGTCCGGCGTACCGATGATGACGGCGTCAAGGTCTTTTAATTCAAGCAGTTTCCTGAAGTCTGTAAATCGCTGAGGTTTCTTTCCCGTAGCGGTTTCCACTTCGGTAATTCGCTTGTCCAGGATGTTTTGATCCACATCACAGATCGCTACACATTCCACTTCAGGCAGCGCAATATGATGACGAAGAATTCCAAAGCCCATGTTATTGCAACCGACTAGAGCCACGCGGATTTTGTCGTTTGCTGCTACTTGGGATTTTGCATAGAGAATGGAAGGCGAGAGCGCCAATCCTCCGGCTAGAAATGCTGAAGATTTGATGAAAGTTCTTCGGTTGGACATGAATTTTTGGGTTTGGTGTTGTTTAGATCAAATTTGAAATTAAGCTGAACTGCGATCAAAAAGAAGGGCGGACTAGGATATTTTGATTTTGGATCAAAAATCAGGTGATAATTCCAGTTTCTGTGGATAAATCCGATTATTTCTGTGGATAATCTGTTCTTTTAAGCAATAAAACTGGGGGAAAATTGTGGGGAAAAAACTCTAAAAAAAATTGGAATCTGTCTGTGAATGAGGCAACTTTAAATCATCAAGTAAGAGATAAAAAGGCCGAGAATAAGATTTCGGATCGTTGTTTTGAAAGGTTGAGATCGGGCGCAAAGGGGAGTTTTTCTTCGGAAAAATTTCTGAGACGGGTAACCGCAGAGTGCCAAAAGCGATGAGCTGAGTTTGAGTTTCTCTTCGGAGCTATTCAAATTTCCGGGCATGAAGGAAAGGTTAAGAAATTGACCTTTTGAGAGAGGTAACTCCAGAAATGCGACAAACGGATTAATCAGTGCTAAAATCCTTCGGGATTAAAGCGCATATCATCGGGCACAAAGGAACGACTGCTTAGCTGCAGAAGTTTGAGACGGACCACCGCAGAAGTGCATTAAAGATCGGCCCAAGATTGAGTCTTCGGACAAAATCAGGATACTGGGTATGAAGGAGCTTTTCGCAAGGAAAGTTTGAGACGGGCAACCGCAGAAATACAACAAGGTATCTGAAAACTGGGACATGCTCTTCGGAGCTACTTCAGACAATCGGTTTTGACCTGGGTAACTGGGAATAGCCATAATAACTGTAGCTTGAAATGATTTGAAGACTATGGTATTCAAGTCGTTAAACGGGAAGATTTTCGCAAGAATTTCTTCCCGTTTCTGTTTTTAGGCAATCTAATTTTTATCGGGGATCACATTTTCTTCCCCACTGAAACCATTCTTCCGGTGCTTTGGCTACAAATTTCCCTTGGGTAAATTTAATTCGATCAGGAGCATTGGGTTCACTTGAACTTTTAGATGAAAGAAAAAACTCCAGTTCAAATACTCCGTGGATTTCTTTTTTGTCAGAATCATAATGCGTTAACTGGAAATTGCTTTCCCTTAATTCGGAATCCAATAGGTAAACTGTACTTATCGCATCATAACCTATGGTAGTGATGTAGCCGGGTCGTGAATGTTGACCTACTGTATTTGCGAAATTTGGATTATTTTGAGATGTATTTTTGAGTAATTCTTGAGCTGACTGGATTTCAGTGGTGGGAAGAATAAAACCCAAATCTAATATTCGTTGAAAGTAACCACTTTCGTCATAAGCAGCAAAGCCGAATCCAAGCGGGATAATTGAATTACCAGGCGAACAGGTTATTTGTTTTTGCAAATAAAACCTTATTGGAGATTTCCATTCTTCTCCGTTGAAAAGCACGGTCATTTCTCCATTAAAGTTCCTGATATCAGGTTCACCGTCTTCTTGATTACAGGAAAAAAAGATGCATACAAGAATTAAAACTAAGTGACCAATTTTAATAGGTATGTGCGGTTTAAAAGTTCGCTGAAAAGTGATAAGAATTCTCTAGTTACGTTTTTTTTTTTGAAACAACAATTAAGATTGTTTTCATAAGTGATTTTCCCATTTTTCAAAGGATTTTAGAGAATCATCGCAATAATTTCATCCGCTCCTTCCAGTCCTTCAAATATTCCAATCGATAGCGATTGACGGTTTTCGCTCCGGGTCGATTGTTTTCGATCAATTCAGGCTCTTGACGATCAGTCCAATAGTTCATCCTGTCGGGACTTTTGATAAATGAACCTCCCCAATTTTCCCCTTCAGGATTTTCTGGATTTCCATTTAGCAGGTAAAGGACACTTGGTGTATCCCCCATTTTGATGTCAGGCTTTTTCTCGAAGAAAAGCTTTCCCAAGGCTCCAAAGTCTTTCACACTAGTTTCAACAAATGAGATATTTTCCCAAGGATCTTCCTGAATTCCTCCCATGTACATCCCCCGAAAGGTGGTATTATTTTCGATCCACCAGAAATCAGGATGATTATTCCAGAGATAATCCCTAGATTTTTGATCCTGTTGTGTATTCCAAGACCCAATGGAGTAAACCCGAATCAGCGGTTTGATCTCGGGAAAATAATGAACCGCCTGAGCCAAGTCGGTGATCGAACCCCAAATCAGAACATACACTGGTTTGCCGTAATCCAAAATTTGCTTCGCCATAAATTCTGCTCCTGTACTTAGCCGCTCAGGCATTTCGGTTTTTTGAATTTCTATTTCTCCCTGCTTTGAGACATTAATTAATTGAATGGGAGAAGGATAGTCTAATCCACTTGCTTTCAGTTTGGGAAAGTCCCGTTCGTAAGCCTCAATAACTTCCTCAATATCACTCAATCGCCCTTTTCCCGGAGGGGAAGAAATAATTCCCAAAACCTCAAATCGATTTGCATAAAGTAAAAAATGAATTAAGGATTGGTGATCGTCTGGATCATCCCCCCCAATATCTGTGGAGACGATAACAGGGATTCTGTCCTGACAAAACGTGCTGCTGGAGAATCTGAACAACAATAAAATTGTGAATAGAAGGTGTTTTTTCATGGAAAAATGCGGAAGCAGGCTGGAGTTTTAGATTGTCTTGTTTAATTTCTGAAAAAAATCCAGACTATGCCTGTTCGTTTCCTGATATTCCTAATTCTTATTGGAAGTACTTCTTGCAAAAAAGCAGAAGATAAACCTACTGATCTGCCTCCAAACGTAATATTTATACTTGCCGATGATTTGGGTTACGGGGATGTGGGTTTTCTGGGACAGCAGTACATTGAAACACCAAACATCGATCAACTCGCAGCGGAAGGCATGTTTTTCTCACATCATTATGCAGGTTCGACCGTGTGTGCTCCCTCTCGATCTGCCCTGCTGACTGGTTTGCATACCGGCCATACGCCCATCCGTGGTAATAGCGAAGTTCAGCCTGAGGGTCAATTTCCTATGGCAGATACGCTGATGACGCTAAGTAAAGTTTTTCAGGAGGCAGGCTATGTTACCGGTGCTTTTGGGAAATGGGGATTGGGAATGAATGAAACCTCCGGCCATCCTTCCAGGCAGGGTTTCGATACATTTTTTGGGTATTTGTGTCAGCGCTATGCGCATCGCTACTATCCGGCTTATCTCTGGGAAAATCAGATGAAGGTGGAGCTTGCAGGTAATGATTGGACAAATAAGGTAACCTATGCGCCGGATGTTATTCAATCAAAAACACTCGAATTCATCGATCAGAATCAGTCCAAACCTTTCTTTCTGTTTATGCCCATCGTGATGCCGCATGCGGAATTGGCTGTGCCGGATGATGAGATCTTTCAGAAATACCGCCAGAAATTTGGACAAGAGACACCGCATATCGGTCCCGCAGGTGGTGACTATGGGCCCGAAATGAAGATACCCGCTTACCAATCTCAACCTTTTCCTCATGCCACACATGCCGCGATGGTGGAACGAATCGATAAAATAGTGGGAGAGGTAGTTGATAAATTGGAAGCTTTGGGGCTGAGTGAGAATACGCTGATCATATTCTCCTCGGACAACGGCCCTCATCGGGAAGGAGGAGCCGATCCGGACTTTTTTGACAGTAATGGTATCTTCCGTGGATACAAAAGAGATTTATACGAGGGTGGAATCCGGGTTCCTACAATTGTCAAATGGCCGGGAAAAGTAAAGGCAGGTAGCACATCCAATCACGTTTCAGCTTTTTGGGATTGGTTACCAACTTTTGCTGAGTTGGTGGGGAAAAGCGCGCCTGACCAGATTGATGGAATTTCCATGTTGCCATCAATTTTGGGTAAAACTGAACAAGCTTCTCATGATCATTTGTACTGGGAATTTCATGAATTGGGAGGTAGGCAAGCAATGCTAAAAGATGGTTGGAAACTGGTCAAATACCATATCAAAGACGCTGAAAAAACAGCTGTTGAGCTTTATAACATTTCTGTCGATCCTGGGGAAACTCAGAATCTATCAGTGGAATATCCTGAGAAAGTTGTGGAATTCGAGGAGTTGATTCGAAAAGCCCATCGGCAAAATCCGGTGTTTAGGCTTTTCCCCGAAGCTCAAGAAACTCCGTAGGTGAAATCACTTCAATGGAATGAGAAATTGATTGGTAATCCTTTTTATTACGCGTCAAAAAATAATCGAATTCTCCTTCAAGCGCTGTAAAATATTGGACAGCGTCTTCTTTATCCTTAATTGGAGAAAGCATGGCTTTAAAGAAAGTTTCCTTGGAGGTGTCCAACCAAAGGCATGATCTTAGAAAGGCGTTCAATTTATTTTCCCAATTAATCAGTTTATAGGTCTGGCTGCTCAAATAAATTAAGTTTAGAATTGAGCAGGAGGAAATTGAAAAAGAAACTTCTTGTGAATTGTGCAACAATAAAATCTTTTTGGAATGTGTACCAAATGGCTCTCTCCCTGAGATAAAATCAAAAGCCACATCAGTATCTAAAAAAAGATCAATCATATTTCTGTTTCAAATAATTTGCAATATGGATTTTGTCGTTTCCCAAATCCTGAACAGGAGGGTCTTTTTCAATTAAATCCATTAGTTCTTTTGAATGAGGAGTGAAATCCTCTATCTCATCTCCCTCAATTAGTGATTTTAAAAAATCCTCAAAAAGTAATGACAAGGATTTTCCCTCTTGCTTAGAATACTTTTCAGCATTTTTAGCAAGTTTTTCATTTACAGAAACACTGACTCGGGTTTTCATGTCTTTATAATTTGTTTTTTAAAGGCTACATGGAATCTTCGCATGTATTATAATCATCCCTCTGTGCGTCGCTTTGGGTCATGCTCGATTTCATATGATAATAATTGTTTTTAATGGACCATTTGGAATCTTCGCATGTTTGATAAACATCCTTCTGTGTGTCACTTTGGGTCATTCCTGCCTGCTGCAGACAGGCTCGATTTCATGGGATTTTTTATTTTCAATTTATAAAGAAAAGGAATGAAATTAAAAACGGGAATCCATAGATCCCCGTTCTCCTTACCCAATCATTTTACTTATTACCCTATAAGTAAGAGAAAATTACAATTCAATTGAGGCCACACTATCCTTCTCTGACCTGCTTTATTCACTTCCAATTTAGAAGAACAATGGCCCACTTTTGAGTTGTGTCCTCAAACTCATGAATAGTCCTAAATCCCACCCGTTGATGTGCTTTGAGTGAACGGAAATTGGTAAGTGCGATCTCTGTGATGGCAAAATCATATCGGCTACAGAAGGTGCTTCGATAGAGCTCATACATTTTGTCAAAAATCCCTTGACCCCGATACCCTTTGCCTACGCAAATCTGCCCGATAACCATGTAGTCATAAGCTGATAATTTTTTCTCTTCAAAAATCAAACGATCAAACTGCTCAAACATCGGAACCAATACGGGAACCAAATCCCGGGATTCCTTGGTCATAGCCAAGATGTAGCCAATAACTTTTTCTCCTTCCTTAGCTATCACATGTGGCTCAAGTTCATGCATCAGCCGGAGTTGGTCAAGGTTATGCTGAACAGTGACAAACCCTTGATTAGTTTTCTCTTCTTCGGAAATTTCACCTAGAAGATTCAGCTTCTGAAGGTCCAAGATTCCCCGGAGCTCTGCGTCTGTTTTTGTCAATTTGAATTGGATTTCCATAAAAAATGGATCTGGATTTTATTACCGAAAATACTGGGATTTTTTGTTCAAAAACTTCTCACCGACCATTTATCCCTTGCCTGATAGATTGATTTTGAAATTGATTAGTTTTATAACATCCAACCCATAAAATCTATGAAGTTTAACAAGTATTATTACGGAATTTGGTTACTTATTTTTGCCGTGTTTGCCTATTTGCAGTTTAATGATCCTGATCCAGAGGTTTGGATAAGTATTTACGGAGTGGCGATGATTTTTTGTCTGTTTGGAATTCGTGGTATTTTCCCAAAAATCCCTCTTACCATTGTTATCGTTCTCTGCATTTTAGGGGCTATTTATATGTTCCCGGGAGGAGTCGGAGATTGGATCGCTGATGAATGGGCCCAAAAAGACCTCACTATGAAAACTCAACAAATGGAGGAAAACAGAGAAACATTCGGTTTGCTGACCATTGTAATCGCATTAAGTCCGGCACTTTATAGAGCTTGGAAGAAATAACAGTGCTTCGCGAAAAATGCAAAAGCGAAATATGCCTACGGCGAAATATATTCCACATCGAGTCATCGAGATTAAGTCTTGAGGTTTTATCCTTTTGTTGCATATAAAAATATTTCAACCTCCGAAGGAGGTTTTTATTTCTATTGTATTTCCACAATATTTCAACAATATTCTATTGTATTTCAATCCTTAAACCCCTTAAACCTAATGAAGAAACTTCTCACACTAATCCTAACCATGCTGATTTCAGCAAGTGTCTTTGCCCAGCAAGGCATCAAGTCCAAGTATTTTGAAATGCGAACCTATACCGCCGCAGAGGGTAAAATGCCTGAGCTTATCCAGCGATTTCAAAAGCATACACTCAAAATCTTCAAGAAAAACGGAATTGAAAATGTCGCTTATTTCATTTCCGAAGAAAATCCGGACAAGACCTTAACTTTTATCATTGGCTATCCAGATCAAGCTTCCAGAGATGTACTTTGGAACAAATTTGCAAACAGCGAAAGATGGCAAACAGTATTCAAAGCTTCTGAAGCTAATGGGCCCTTGGTTCAAAAAGTGGATCAAGTTTTCATGGTTTGGGCCAATAACCTGAACGACCACAAGAAGCCAAAAAAGAGTGGAATTTTTCAGTTGAGAACTTACCATTGCTTTCCTGGAAAAATCGAAAATATTCAGACCCGATTCCGTGATAATACCCGAGATTTGTTCGCCAAACAAGGTTTGAGAAATTACCCTTATTGGATCACAGTGGAAAAGGATGGTGCCCAGCCAAAGTTGGTTTATTTATTGGGTCATGATAACAAAGAGGCTTTCAATGCTGCTTTTGACCGATTCAGAGTAGATCCTGAGTGGGTCAAAGCTCGTGATGCATCTGAAGCTTCCGGTAAAATTGTGGAAAAAGTGGACGGGATTTTCTACAAAGCTTTGCCTTTTTCTCCTATGAAATAATTGAGCTGGGAGGTTGGGAAGTAAGGAAGTTGGGAGGCGTGAAAGTCTGGATGTCAGGATGTTCAGTATTCGACATTTAGAGTTCGATATTCGAAATTTGTTATCCATTTTCATCCATTCTCACTTAGAATTATTTGATTGAGAATCAGATTCCAACCTAAGAATAAAGCTTAGCTTAGACTGACAAAAAATTGATTTTGTATTAGACGATACCTCTACTCAAAAGGCTGTAAATCGTAATTCAAAAACCGTATATAAAAAAAGCCATCCTGATCAAATCAGGATGGCTTTTTCGTTAATAAATGATCTGATTCTTACTTCGTATTGAACGTAATTCCCATCAAAATAAACGTTCCAAACTCTGCTCCTTTTGCATCACTGACCACATACAACTTGTGCTTTTTCCCATTTATAGTTCCAGTGACAGGAAGTGAAGCTTGATGCATCCGGATCGGCATGTTAGGTGCTTGGAATCCTTCTCCCGGAGTATGTACACCTTGAGCGATAACTTCACCGGTTGGGCTATCCAGTCTGATTTCAAAATTTACTGGCATTGCTATGGGCTCTTGAGAAGCTGTCATCAAGGTGACGGATCCAATAGCTGTCAAATCCACCGCAGGTAATGCAAATGACCCCTTTTCCTTTGGTACATTGAGTAGGTGACGACCATCAAATACCATCTTCGTATATTCCGAATAATCGGAGGTCAGTGCCATATCCAAAGAGTTTGAAGTCAAAATCACAGAATTAGCACCTGTCAAAGGTTTGATATTATCGCCTCCTTTATCAGTGTATGTTGCAGAGATGATTAAAGCACCGGTTGGCGATGGTGCTTTACCTAAAGTAGCCTCCACTGTTCCTTTTGAAGGAAGGCTTGGTTTAGCCTCATTTCTTAGGGAAAGTATATAGGTAACCAGGGCGTTAGCATCATTTGTACTTAAGTCAGGGTTTGCAGGCATTGCTGTTTCTCCCCAAACTCCACCACCGCCATTTTTAATTTTATTGAGCAAGTAGTTTCTGTCTCTTTCCCGGTACTTCTTTGCGACATCTGTATAAGCAGGGCCAACAGATGCTTCCGCTTCTTTATGGCAAGTCTTGCAAGTAAGGGACTGAACCAGTGATTTTCCTGTCATGGCTTCGCTCATTACTTTATGTCCCATATTTGCTTCGGCCATATCCACTCCGGAGATGTAGTCCGCAGAGACATAAAGAGTAGATAGATCGGAGCTTGCAGCAGGATCTTCCAGATCTGATACAGACACGGTGTAGGAAACTTTTTTGCCTGGGAAATAGAAAGATTGATTGCCATCTATGGTAATCTGAATGTCTGGAGCAGTATTTCCTGAATAAACTGACACAGGAATACTTGATCCAGCTAATCCTCCGGGATCATTGGCTGTTACCGTTACTTCAAAATCTCCTACATTATTGAATGTGTGAGTCAAAGTAGGCTCTTGGGTTGTTTTCGTTTCTCCATTGCCAAGGTTCCAAACATAGGAAATTGGGTCGTTTTCCGGATCAGTGGCAGTAGCCGTAAAGGTAACTGTGAGTGGATTAGCTCCGGATGTTTTGTCTACCGTAAGATTTGAAACTACAGGAGCACGATTTCCCCCATTGAAGTCAATTCTGGAAAGCCCGGAGTCTGGGTTTTTACTAAACCATCCATTCCCATATTCCAAAACGTAAATCTTTCCGTCAGGACCCATCTCCATATCGATAAGGGCATTGAACTTAGTACCAGGCATAAATGGCTCCATTTTGTCAAAATCACCAGTTGAAGTCATAGTGACCGCTTTGATCCATCCTCTGATCCAGTCATAAATGAAGAGTTTTCCATCATAGTAATCCGGGAATCTTGTATCGGAAGGGTACATATCCGAATAATAAACAGGACCCGCCATCGCGTTTCTTCCGCCTGTTCCCAATTGAGGAAATTCCGGTGATGCAGCATAAGGATACCAAATGAAAGCAGGTTGCACTGCTGGCAGTTCTTTCAATCCCGTATTGTTTGGAGAATTATTAACTGGCTTGGCTGAGTCAAAAACAAATCCGGTATCACCGGTCTCGTAATCGAACTCTCGATACATGTAATTATCTCCAATGGAGTAAGGCCAACCGAAATTGCCGGCTTTTCTCGCCTGATTGACTTCATCATAGCCTCTCGGGCCTTTATTATCTAGGGAATCATTGCTAGCATCAGGACCAACTTCACCCCAATAGAGGAAGCCTGTCTTCTGATCAACTGAGATTCTGTATGGGTTTCTATTTCCCTGAACAAAGATCTCTGGACGGGTTCCCTCCTTTCCAGCCGGGTAAAGGTTTCCGGCAGGAATGGTGTATGAACCGTCATCAGCTACTTTGATCCGAAGGATTTTGCCTCTCAAATCATTGGAGTTACCGGAGCTTCTTCTTGCATCCCATTGCTTTCTTCCCTCGCGGCTATCCACAGGCGCATAGCCTGCAAGCATATACTTTGAATCGTTTTGGTTGAAAGGAGTGGAATTGTCGCCAGTGGAGAGAAACAGATTTCCGTCCTTGTCAAAAGCAATAGATCCCCCAGTGTGGCAGCAAATGTTGCGTTGAGAGTAAAGCTCCAAAATCACTTTTTCTGAAGCCATATCCCAGACACCATCCTTGAATACAAATCGAGAAAGTCTATTGATTTCCTTGTCACCTGTTGGCGCATAGAATGCAAATACAAAGTTGTTTTTCGCATAATTAGGATCTTTCTGAAGACCCATTAATCCTTCCTCTGCATTTACACCTTGAACTTCAGCTTTCCAATACACATCCAATTTGGCAACTTCTTTTAGCTCTTGAGTTTCGTTGTCAAAAAGCATTATTTCACCTCTTCGCTGTGCAATAAGAATATCCAAATCAGGAAGAATGGTCATTTCGGTAGGTTCGGTAAACTGACCTATAGAAAGTTTGGTTTTAGTAAATCTGTTTTCTTCAGGGACTCGCTTTGATTTGGCTTTTGAATAATCAAGCTGCTCATTATCACCGATAGCATACTGAATGCCAGCTAAGAGATGCTGTAAGAATTCTGGCTCTGTAAATGATTCGTCTGTATGTCCACCTCCGGTATAAAAAGCTCGACCACCGTCAAAATCATGATACCAAGCAATGGGGTGTTCGCCCATATCAAGTCCGCCTTGATAAGAAGCTTCATCCAGCATAAAAAGTTTTTTAGTGTCAGGGTTTATCTGCTTAAAGCTGTACCATTCGTCCGTTCTCTCCCAGCTTTCAGGTAGAAAGTCCACAGATGGATGCTTCACACCTGTTTTGGTGATTTTTCCTGGCTGGACATTTGGATGTGGGTCATTAATGCCAGGATGATCTGCGAAATAACCGCCTACTAGTCGATTGTACCATCCCCACTCATATTCTGTGTCCGCCGCTGCGTGGATTCCTAAGAATCCGCCTCCTGATTGGATATAGCGTTCAAAGTCTGCTTCCTGAATAGTATTCAACACGTCTCCTGTGGTGCTGAGAAATATCACAGCGGCATATTGCGCTAAGTTTTCTTCGTTGAAATTTTCCGCATTCTTAGTGGTATCCACCTGAAAGCCATTTTCAGCTCCAAGTTTCTGGATTGCAGCAATCCCTTGTGGAATAGAGGTATGATAGTATCCGGTAGTTTTGCTGAATACCAGGATTTTTGGATCACCTTCTCGTTTTTTATTGCAAGACGAAAGGCCCATTCCGATCAACATAGCTAGTAGTAAAAAACTACGTAGGTTTTTGGGTAAATACATAAGGTTTGAAATTTGGGGGAAATTAGGCAAATTACCCGAACTGCAGGATAAAGGCCTGAAAATACGGGGTTTTAATAGACAAACAGCGAGATTCTATCGACGAAAGGTCAAAGAAATCATATTAGTTTGGCACCGGAACTGACCATCACTGGAATGAATTCGCAGGTAATTCCGAACTGGACGGAATAGGCTCTTGTGATTTGTGATTTGAATCCATCTAGTTCCGAACTTTTGACCAAGTTTATTGTACAGCCACCAAATCCTCCACCCATCATTCGGGATCCTAGCACTCCTATTAAGCCCCACGATTTTTCTGCTAAAAAATCCAATTCAGCACAACTGACTTCAAAATCTTTACTCAAGCTTTGATGCGAAGCTTTAAGGAGGGCTCCAAATCTTGTCAAATCGCCATCTTTCAAGGCGTTTGCGGCATCATGGACACGTTTGCATTCGGTGATGACGTGTTTTGCTTTTTGGAAAAGAGCAGGAGACAAGATACTTTCAACTTTCCCCAAATCCGAAACTAAAAGGTCTCTTAGCGTTTTTATTTCTGGGTAATCGCCTTGAAGAATTCTTACGCTCTCCTCACAAGATGCTCTTCGCTGATTATAGGAAGAATCAGCCAAGGAATGTTTCACTTTGGTATTCACCAAAATCAATGAATAGTCATCCAAAATCACTGGAACTTCTTCATGGGTATTGGTTCTGCAATCGAGCAAAAGTGCTTTGTCTTTCACTCCAAATGCAGAGGCGTAAGGATCCATGATTCCACAATTTACTCCTGCAAAGAGATGCTCGGATTTTTGTGCGTAAAGTACAATGGATTTTTTGGGAATCTTAAGATCAAAAAGACCGGAAAGCGCTGTGCCAATAGCTACGGATAATGCTGCTGATGATGAAAGTCCCGAACCCACCGGAATATTTCCCCCAATCACCATATCAAAACCCGGAATGGCATAGCCAGCTTGCTTTATTAAGGCTACCATTCCCATTACATAGGTTGCCCAGTGTCCTTTTTTAGGCGAAAATGCTTGCAACTCAAATTTGAATTCCTGATCAAAATCAAGCGAATAAAGCTGACAAACAGGCAGGTTGTTTTTTTGAATTGCTACCCAAATCCCTTTTTCCACAGCCGCCGGAAAGACGAATCCCTCCTGATAGTCGGTATGCTCGCCAATCAAGTTTATTCTTCCCGGAGCAAAAGCCACAATAGGAGTAGTGGAGAAGTGGGATTTGAAGGATTGGGCTAGAGTTTTGAACATTGGTTTGGTTAATTAGGGCAAAGGTGAATTGTAAGTTGAAATTGGTAAGTAGTGTATGCAAACTACTCACCACCTACTTTTTACCACTTACAGTTATAAAATTCACTAGGCAGAGGGGAATGGAGTGGAAGTGGGATTGGAATCTGGCGGTTTTTGCTTCTGTCATGGGTTGAAAGTAGTTGTGAGTAGTAAGTTGTGATTGGTAAGTAGTGATAGCAAACTACTCACCACTTACATTTTACCACTTACAGTTATAAAATTCACTTGGACTGAAAATGCTGTGAGGACTTCCTAGGAACTAATGTCGTTTCCAAAACAATAGAAATCGGGTCCTCTGAAGCCAAACCGTCCAATTGATCCAAAAGGTGAGTCACAGCCAGTTTACCCATTTCATAGCCAGGTTGAGAGACGGTAGTTAGGGGAGGTTCCACGACTGCCGAAGTAGGGTTGTTTGTAAATCCAGCAAGTGCCATGTCCTCTGGAATTTTTATCTCCAGGGATTTCCATTCTGTCAATACATCGACAGCGACAGGATCGATCATGCAAAAAACCGCATCTGGACGAGGTTTCATCTCAGCAATTTCCCTGGCAACACGAATATTGTCTTCCAAAGTCAAATCAGATATTTTGATCAAAGTGGAATCTTCCTGGATGCCATATTCAGCAAGCGCTTTGAGGTAGCCTTCTTTTCTTTTTTTAGAAATATACATGTCTTCGGGACCGGAAACATATACGATGCGTCGGTTCTCTCCTTCTAAAAGGTGATGCGTGACTTGGTATGCGCCACCAGCGTCATTGAAGGTGACCTTTGACACTGGTATTTCTTCATGAACTCGATCAAAAAGGACAAAGTTGATCTCCCTATTATAGAGTTCATGTAAGTGATCAAACTGGTTGGTTTCCCTGCTAAGGGAAATCAAAAGGCCATCTACCTGGCTGGATACCAGTGTTTTAATGTTTGCTTTCTCCTGTTCAATAGACTCATTGGATTGACAAATCATCACATTGTATCCCCGCTTATTGGCATGGTCTTGAATTCCGCTAATACAGGATGCGAAAAAGTGCGAAGTGATCTCCGGGACGATGACTCCGAGGGTTTTGGATCGGCTAATTCGAAGACTCTGAGCCAGTAGATTGGGCTGGTAATTCATCTCCTTGGCCATTTCCACGATCTTTCGCTTAGTCTCAGGGTGTAATTCCGGGGAGTCCTTGAGTGCTCTTGAAATAGTGGAAACAGATACGCCAAGTTTCTTGGCGATCTCCTTCATCGTTATTTGATGACCTCTTTTCATACTAGTGCTTTTCCTAATCTGTAATCTGCAATCGTCTGCACTGGCACAAATTGCAAAAAACTTTATTAAAAATGCTATTCCTGATAAATTGTGAACAAAACTGTTTCTCCGACAGCCTTCAAAGATCGAGCATCAATCAAGTCCATATTGTCTTGATGGGTGTGGTGATAGTGTCCAAAACCATAATCAGGAGAGAATTCAACAATATTAATCATTGGAATTTTCCCCCATTCATTGACAAATGCATGGTCATCTAAAATTTCCGGAGCGTCTTTCTGGATAAAAAAGTCTGAATGCCCAAGCTTGGAGCCATTTCCCCAGACCTTAGCAAGTATCCCAGGCGCATATTGTCTGGAATAACCCTCACGATAGAATTTGGCGTTTTTAGCTCCCACCAAATCCACCAATATCCCGTAGTAGGCAGAGTAATTCGGGACGTGTTTGTTTTTGGACCAATACTGCGAACCGTGACACCACCAGTATTCTTGGGCTGTGTTTCTGGTTTGGCTTTTTTCGGGTTCGCCGTCATCTTCGCCGTCAAAGAAAATGATGTCAATCCCCACATCGAGTTTCAACTCCTGAGATGTAATAGTTCTTGCAATCTCCATCAAAACACCCACTCCGGAACCGCCGTCATTTGCTCCATCGATCGGTTCGTTGAGGCGCTCAGTATCTTTGTCCGCAATTCTTCTGGTGTCCCAATGAGCCGCCAGAAGAATTCTTTTGGTCGCTTCTGGATTGTAGGAAGCGATAATGTTACTTAGATTCCAAGTCAAACCGTCGTAGGTTTTTGCCTGAAAATCTTGAGTTTGGACGCTCCAGCCGTAGCTCTCAAATTTGGAAATCAACCATTTTTTAGTGTCAGCATGACCTTTTGTCCCCGGGACACGTGGACCAAAGTCCACCTGCTTTTGGACAAAGGCATAAGCTGAATCAGCGTTGAAAGTAGGGTAGGGCTTGGTTTCAACTTCTTTTACGCTTGTTTCGGTTGTTTTTTCACCAGAACAAGCCCAAGCAAAAACCAATAATCCAATCAGCCAAAATCTATTCTTCATATGCCCAGTCAATTTTATCTTTCATGTCCTTCACCACAAAACCCATTTCCTTCAGCCCAGCCCTGATTTCATCCACTTTCGCATAGTTTCGGGCTATTTTTGCTTCGGAGTAAAGCTTCAGCAATAAGTCCAACATGGAGTTTTGAACGTCGCCTTTTTCCTCGATCAACCCCAAGATATCCACTATGAAAGTCACAAAGGTGTCTTTCATTTTTGTAAACACTTCTTCTCCCAAAGTAGCTGAAGCAAGCTGTCCGGTGAAAATGGAGTTGATTTTTTTCAACAAATTGAATAAATGGCCAATCGCCTGCGCAGTATTGAAGTCATCATCCATCGCGCGATAAGCCGAAGTGATGCTTTGCTCTACTTGTTTGATTTGCTCTTGATCCAATTCAACCTCTGAATTCGGGATGAATTCAATCGATTTGGCGATCCGAAGTCCGTTGATGATCTTTTTATAACCCTTTTGCGCAGCCTTTAGAGCCTCATTGGAAAAGTCCAAAGTCGAACGATAATGAGCCGTTAAAATGAAATAACGAACTGTCATCGGGCTGTAAGCTTGCTCCAGAAGTTTATGATTTCCGGTGAAAAGCTCCTGCAGATTAATAAAATTCCCGAAAGACTTACCCATCTTCTGACCGTTGATGGTGATCATATTGTTATGAATCCAGTACTTGGCGGGATCGTGGTGATTGCTGGCATTTCCCTGTGCGATTTCGCATTCGTGATGCGGAAACATCAGGTCCATTCCTCCGCCGTGAATGTCAAATTGAGTCCCGAGATATTTCGAACTCATGGCAGTACACTCGAGGTGCCAACCCGGGAAACCCAGGCCCCAAGGAGATTCCCACTTCATCAGGTGCTCAGGAGAAGCGTTTTTCCAAAGGGCAAAATCAACCGTATTTCGCTTTTCTCCCTGCCCATCCAAATCTCTGCTTCCGCTCATCAATTCGTCCAGAACTCGCCCGGATAGCTTTCCATATTGGTAGCTTTCGTTGTATTTCAGCACATCGAAATAGACCGAACCATTAACTTTATAAGCCAATCCTTCATTCAAAATGGCTTCTACCAAAGCGATTTGCTCAGGAATATGACCCGTTGCACGAGGTTCTATGCTCGGTTTCCAAGTGTTGAGCAAAGCCATATCCCGATGATAAGTGTCAGTGTATTGCTGTGCCACTTCCATGGGCTCCAACTTTTCGAGCTTGGCTTTTTTGGCGATTTTGTCCTCGCCCTCGTCAGCATCTCCCTGCAAGTGTCCTACATCAGTAATATTTCGCACATATCTCACCCGATATCCAAGGTGAGTTAGGTAGCGATAGACTGTATCAAAAGTGATTGCTGGTCGTCCGTGGCCAAGATGAGCATCTCCGTAAACAGTCGGCCCGCAGACATACATTCCGACAAACGGAGGGCTGAGGGGTGCAAAATCTTCCTTCTGACGGGAGAGGGTGTTGTATAGCTTAAGTTGATGCGATTTCATGGAAAGATGCAAGAGGCAAGATTCAAGAAGCAAGAACCTGAAAATGTACTTTCGGATTCAGTCTGCAAAATAGGGGATTCGGGCCGGGAAATGAAAAGAAATCAATTTGCAGGGTAGGTTAACTTTTCCAAAGTTTAAAACTTTGAAAAAGTTTGGAAGAGGTTTATCCTGTGTCTTGCTTGGCTGAATTTAAAATATTGGACTTACTTATTGGGAAATCTTTTGAGTTTTAAACTTGATTATGATACAGATCGTGCCTGCCTGACCGGAAAGGCAGGCTTTCAGCACTCTAATAATTGACGCGAAATTTTTAAACCTAGCTTTGAATGCTAGGCTTTTACAGAGCGTGCCTGTGGCACTGATTCTTTAGTAATTATGGATTGATTTTACTATCCATTTTTAGGAACAGCGCTGAAGGTGCACTTTGTTTCAGCCCCAAATGCAATTTGGGGTTAAATAATTTTCACGGATTCAACAGAGCTCTGATGGAGCGATTTGTGATAAAAAAAATCATCAATTATTTCCTCTGTAAGTGAAAAAGGTAAGATGTTTGTGTCTCTAATCCTGAACAAAAAACAAACTAGAAACAAATGGGACTATTTTCATTTATCAAAACTGCTGGATCTAAAATATTCGGAAAAAAAGAGCTTGAGGCTCCAAAAGAAGAAGTTAAAAAACTTCAGGCATCCGCCTTATTGAATCATGTAAACAATTTAGGACTGTCCTATAAAACCTTGAATTTATCCCTAGTTGGGACTAAAGTGACCATTTCTGGGGAAGTTGAGCAACAGCAAGATGCTGAGAAAATTGTTTTGGCTGTCGGTAACGTAGACGGAGTGGAGTCAGTGGAAGATAATTTGACAGTGGTTACACCTCAGCCTCAGGCTCAATTTCACACGGTGGTGAGTGGAGATACCCTATCAAAAATCGCTCAGAATTTTTACGGCTCTGCTAATAAGTATCCGGTGATTTTTGAAGCAAACAAGCCCATGTTGACTCATCCGGACAAAATTTATCCTGGACAGGTATTGAGAATTCCGGCTGAAGGATAAATCGTATTGTGCATTAGTTATTTCGTTATGCTGCTTCTCCAGAAGCAGCATATAAGGAATCAAAATAATCGTTATTCTGCGTCTCCTGAAGCAAAATTAGAAAATCAAAAAGGCCCTGAATCCAAGAGATTTAGGGCCTTTTTTTAACCTATAATTTTTTAATTCCTCATGAGGAAAAGTCTTGTTTCGTTTAAAATACCTTTTAAAGTCTTTAGTTAAGATTACCTCATAGCTCATTAAAAAAATCCTTGGCTCGTTCTTTTTTGATTTTACCTTCCTGCATCTGTTTGATTTGTGAAAGGCTGGATTCTATTTCATTTAGGAATTTCACAAAATCTTCTTTTTCCACTAATTCAAATTCAATTCCTTCCTGGCAGAAAAATTCCGATATCGACTGGATTTGCTTTTTGTTTTTAGGATAGGCTTTAATTCTTATGGCTTCCATGATTTTCGTTTTTTCACCTTCAATATAAATGGTTTTTAGGAAAAATTTAACTTTCAGAGTTAAAAATTCAAGCAATAGAACTGGTTAGAATTGAAATAGTCTCCCGCAGACCTGACTGCCTTCTGGCAAGTTTGCCGCAGAAAAAGTCGCCGATTAATGCGGATTATTTAATTTCTATTTGAGGTTGGAATTTTTTGTCAAGTATTCGCCAAAAGCGCTGAAGGTGCGTCTTGTAATAGCCCCAAATGCAATTTAGGGTATAATTAATAGTAAGGGATAGGGAGCACTGAAGGTGCGATTAGTAAATCAGTCAGAATATATCGTAATAAATAAGACCTTCGAGGTTTTTTGAAACCTCAAAGGTCATTTAACTAGTCTTGATACTAAAATCTTACTACTTGATACTACAATTAGTGCTTGAAATGCCTCACTCCCGTCATCACCATTGACATCCCGTGAGCGTCGCAGAAAGCAATGCTATCCTGATCTTTGATGGATCCTCCAGGTTGGACGACCGCTGTGATTCCTGCTTCGTGCGCAATCTCCACGCAATCCGGAAATGGAAAGAAAGCATCCGATGCCATTACTGCACCTTTCAATTCAAAGCCAAATTCCTTGGCCTTGGTGATCGCTTGACGCAAAGCATCCACTCGGGAAGTTTGCCCCACACCGCTTGAAAAGAGTTGAGTGTCATTGCTCAAGATGATGGTGTTGGACTTAGTGTGCTTGCAGACCTTCGCTGCAAAAACTAAGGCATCCAATTCTTTTTCACTTGGAGCAACTTGCGTAACCACTTTGAAATCCGCTTTGCTTTCCGTTGCCAAATCTTTATCCTGCTCGATGATACCATTAAGCAAGGTTTTGATCATTTTGGTACCTGGCAATTCCATTTTTTGACGAAGAAGGATTCTGTTTTTTTTGCCTTTCAACAGATTTAATGCGTCTTCGGTGAATTGCGGAGCAATCAATACTTCAAAAAACAAGCTGTGCATCTCCTCAGCTGCGGCCAAATCCACCGTTTGATTGGTGACCAAAACTCCTCCGAATGCTGAGGTGGTATCCGCTTCGAATGCTTTCTTGTAAGCTTCTTGTACAGTCGGCGCTAAAGCTACACCGCAAGCATTGGTATGTTTGAGGATTGCAAAAGCAGTTTCTCCTTCGAATTCAGCGATCAGATTAACCGCTGCATCTACATCTACCAAATTATTGTAGGATAGTTCCTTGCCATTGAGCTGGTCAAAAAGCGCTTCCATGTCCCCATAGAAATGTGCAGCTTGATGAGGGTTTTCTCCGTAGCGAAGTGATTTGGCTTTTGTTTCGGATACTTTCAGAGCGGGGATGTTCTCCGCCTGATTGAAGTAATTGAAAATATGCGTGTCGTAATTGGATGATACTTGAAATGCCTGAGCGGCAAAGTATCTACGGTCTTCGATCGTTGTTCCCCCGTCTTGCTCGGAAAGCTTTGATTCTAGTTCTCCATACTGAGCTTTGGAAGCGATGATGATTACATCTTTGAAGTTCTTGGCAGCAGCACGGATCAATGAGATGCCACCGATGTCGATTTTTTCAATAATATCTGCCTCAGATGCTCCCGATGCCACAGTTTCCTCGAAAGGATATAAGTCTACAATTACTAAGTCAATGGCCGGAATACCATATTCAATCGCCTGACCAAGGTCACCGTCGTGGTCTCGACGCTGTAGGATTCCTCCGAAAATTTTTGGGTGTAAAGTTTTCACTCTTCCTCCAAAGATCGATGGATAGCTCGTCAGTTCCTCAACAGGAATGACAGTAGCACCTTGTTCTTCGATAAACTTTTGAGTTCCTCCTGTAGAGTAGATTTTTACCCCATGTTGCTTGAGAAGCGCAATGATGGGTTCAAGATTGTCCTTGTAATAAACTGAAAGTAGGGCAGATTGTGTTTTTTTGATGGCCATTGAGGAATGGATTTGGATAAAATCGATGGAAGTGGCAAAGGTAGGAAAAATGAGCAAGTAGGAAACCTTTGAGGTCTAAAGAACCTCGAAGGTTGAATGTAATTCATCATAGGCCACGGAGGGAAAAAGTTAAAGTTTTTTGTTTTTTGCCGCAAACCTGCCTGCCGACAGGCAGGGTTCACAAAGGAACGCAAAGGTTTTTCACCGCAAAGTCCACGGAGAAATTGGTTTTGAAAAGTTTAGATTTTAAAAGAACTTCATTGGGAAAGGAGATTCAGACCTTTTTCAAGGTCACAGAGAAAAGCAAAAGCTTTTTGTTTTTTGCCGCGATGTTCACAAAGGTTTTTCACCGGAGAGAGGGAGATGACTCGAAGATTTTTGGCCACATAGGAAAAACATAGGAGAACATAGCTTTCTATCTCTCAAAAGATTTATGCTAAGATGTTTATAAGGCTTAAAAATTATGATCTACCAATGTCGAATACCAAAATGGTAAATCATTGATCTTATGACTCCCGGTCTACCGGACAAGCAGGTGCCGGCAGAATTGAGAATCAACATTACTTTAAAAGTCAAAACTGGAAACCGATAAAAAACCAGATATTATTCACAAGTAGGTGTTTGTTTACTTTTGAATTTCCCAATTGAGTTTCTTCCAAAGGGGCAAAGTAATATCGAAATGGAACTGCAAGGTGGAAGTACAATCCTTTAATCTTAAAAATATCGGTCTCTCTGTAACTTGGGGAAAAACCTACTGTTGGAGATAAATTCGACACAGATTCGGCAAGAGTGGTATGTTCATAGTAATCATTGGCATAACCAACTGAAGCGCCGAAATAAATATTTTTCAATAATTGATAATCATAGAAAACTTCATAGCTCTTCATCAGGCCCCTAATATTTTCGCCATCCACATTTCGGGCAAAATTGCTAGAAAGATGCTTTTCCGAAAGTTTCACATTTTGGTAAACAAACCTAAGTTGATTGTCATTCTTGAACTTTAGCCCAAATTCCCCACTGAAGTTTTGGAAGTTATTGAAAGCCATTTCCCCAAGTTCATAGCCTAGGAATACGGTGGTTTTATTTGTGCCGATGGTTTCAGTAATAGGTAGTTTTTTTCCTTGGGAAAAGGCATTAAATGCATTCGTTATTAACCATGCGACAAGAAGTGCTTTTGTACTCATTATTCTTTTTTCAAAGTTGAATTATGAGCCGAAATTATTTTTGTAAACCCAGAGTTGCTATCGGTAAATAGGCTGAAAATGACGCTAAATAAAAATTTCATACAAAAGTATGAGGGCTCACTTTCAGGAGTTAAGCAATTGGGTCAGTTCAAAGCGGTTTTTTACACTGCATTTCCTGTAGATATTCCCTGCATGGGTCTTGACTGTAGGCAAGGAAATCGACAGTTGATCCGATATGGCCTTATAGGTGATTCCTTTAGAAAGCAAAGCTGCAATTTCCTCTTCTCGAACAGTCAGTCCATAATTCTCAAAGTGTTGCTTCTGGGGACCTAGCCCTTTATCGATTAGAGACAGTCGTTGCAAATCATCATAAATTTTACTGACAGCCAGTAAGGTGAATCCGATGTATAGCAAAAAGTCTATCGGGAGACTCGCATAATTTCCCTCAAAACCGAAATTAAATATCAGACTAGATGGCACCAAAACCAGAAAAGCAAACGAGAAAAATCTGTTTGCTCTTTCAAGATGAACATACCGTTTTAGGGGTTTGGTGAATCTGACTATTAGCATTGAAATCACGATTGAGCCTATTAAAAACGCCACTATTGAATATTCGACATAAGTGTCAAAACCATTCAATTGGTTGAGAAATACTGCAAAAATGAGAAGGGCAGCCACACAAAAGTGAATTTTCTTATAGATTTCCGGAATGGCATGAATCCGCTCCTTCAGCGTACTCAAGAAGGTAGTCACGGAGATCAAAACCATACATATCATTGTAGAAATTGTCGACGACGCACCATCATTGGATAAAGGTGACAGGCTGATCGATACGACCAACAGTAGAAGTGAAACCGTAAAAGCAATGGCTTCCAAAGATTCCATATTCCGCTTATAACATAGCACTTGCAGAAAAATAGCAATGGCTAAAGCGGTATAAGAAATGGTCAAAATCGAGAGTTCGAGTGCCTGCATATCGTCAATTGATGGAGAAAATTATTTAAGTTTCAAGTCAATTTCTACCAGAAAGGCGATATGATTGGTGGAAATTTTTTCAATATTTTAAATTGTTTTATTGTTTTTTGACTCTAAAGAGGTGTGGTGTTTAAGTGCTTTTGGAAAGTTCGATTTGTGATTTACGATTTTTAAGGAATTGGTTAGCGTTTCATTTATTTCCGGAAGGAAATCAAAGATTTAAATTGACCCAGAAATATCGAACGCCGAATGATGAGTGGTGAATAATGAAGTTATCGGGAATCAAATCAAACTGGCAATCACTTCCGCAAAATACCGATGCTCCAAAGCATGAACTTTTTTGGCGATGGTATCGGGGGTGTCGTCTTGATTGACTTCTGTTGCAGCCTGAAAAATAATTTTTCCCTCGTCATAGTGCTCATTGACCAAGTGGATCGTGATGCCGGTTTGGGTATCTCCTGCCGCTTTGACAGCTTCGTGGACATAACTTCCATACATGCCTTTCCCGCCATAATTAGGCAGCAAAGCTGGATGTATATTGACCATTCTCTCTGGAAAGGCTCGGATCAGTTCCACTGGGATTTTCAATAAAAAGCCAGCTAAAATCACCCAATCGATCTTTTCTTCCTTCAGTTTTTCTAACAAAATCCCGGCTTCCAGTTCTTTTCGGGAGAAGGTGAAAGTAGGAACTCCAAACTTTTTGGCCCGCTCAAGCACAAATGCATCAGCTTTATTGGAAGCGACAAGAGCTATTTGAGCTTTTGAGGAATCTGAAAAGAATTCCATGATTTTTTCGGCATTGGTACCGCTGCCTGAGGCAAGGATGGCGATTTTTGTCACTTTGATGTAAGAAATAAGATTTTAGATAGCAAGGTAGTCATGGATAAGCCACGGGTCAAAATTTAAGGAGGTTTTCAAAAAAGGCTCACAGATTCCACAGATTTTCACTGATAAAATTTAACACTGAAAATCTTTTAGAAATCTCAGGTATATTCTTGTCTCCTCCCTCTTGATACAAGATACTTACGATCCCAGTAATTCTGACTCTTTTATTAATTCAATCAAAAAGCTCACAGATGTTAGGGGGCTAGGAGGTTTGGAAGATTGGGAAGCAGGAAGTTGTAAGTGGTATGTAGTGAAAAGTTAGTGGTAAATAGGCCTTCGATTTGTTCCCGCAGATCTTCGCTGATTTTAATCGCTGATTTCCGCCGATTTGAAAATCGTTTTAACCAAACTGACACAGTTTATTGAACACTCTCCAGATAAAATTTAAAAGTGAAAATCTTTTAGAAATCTCAGGAATATTTTCGTCTCTTGGCTCTTGTCTCTCGTTTCTCCCCTCTCATTTCTTAATACTAAAATCTTGATACTTTAAAACGTCTCATTAATATTCAGATAAAACCCTGAATTGCCTTTTTGCCCAAAACCATAATCAGCCGCAATGGTAGTTCGGTTTTCCTTATTGATCATTATTCGAAAACCTACCCCGTAGCCAGGGTTGATTTTAGCAAAAAGTTTCTCGTTATCAATTTTGCTGCTGAAGCTTGCTGCATTAAGAAAGACGGTTCCTCCAAAGGTCTCCTTGTTTTGCTGAAGTGGAAATCTCCATTCTGCTTCTCCATAGACCATATTTTCTCCTCGAAACCTCCCTTGTGCATAGCCTCTACCCGATCTTCCAAACATATCCCAAGTGATCGAGGGAAGGCTCATATAAGGCACATCTCCAGAAACTACAAAGTTGCCAAAGCCCCACAAGGCGATCAAATTTCTTTTTCGCTGCTCATCTAAATTGATGTAATGTCTGTAATCCATCATCAGAAGCGATGAGTTTTGGTCCGAACCCAAAAATGTGGGATTGACTTTGTACTGAATCCAGGCAAAATTCTTTTCGTAGGGGGACACGGCTTTGTCTCGATTTTCCATCACACCATTGAATGAAATACCGGATAGGGTGTAGCGATCCAAATCAAATCCAAGGCGACTATTATATGCATCATGAGAATAGATGGGATTAAAATCCGGTGGGGCTTCGTTGTAATTTTCGATTTTGGAGTGGATGTCCAGGTGGTACCCTAGGCCTAGGTAAAACTTTGAATCACCAATTCGTTTTAAAATCGTTTCATAAAAACGAATCAGTCGAAAATCCATTCCTTGCTTTCCCCAAAGGACATTACCCTGAGATGGATTTAATTCCAGTTCATTCGGTGAATTGCTGCCCAGTCCATAGGTAAATTGAGAGGTGACAAAATACCTCCAGTCACCTATAAATATCAGTTTGTTGTTATTTGAGAAAATATTGCTTCGCGAACTGAAGATCCATTGTTTTTTGGTGGTGTAGAGGAAGTTACCCACGAAGTTGGAAATCTTAGTGGTAGTCGGGTCGCCCATATACCAAGTGGCAGATGGTGCTAGTCCGAAAAGCCAACCATTTGCGGGGTTGGACCCAATGGCAGGAAGTGGCACTATTTTCAACTGATTAATTTTATTTGGTCGATACGTGATAGTATCGGATTGGGCGGAAATTTCTAGCGTAACTGCCAAAAAGAGCCCTAGAAGTAAGCCTGCTTTCATTATATAAGATGGTGGTTTAGGTGCTGAGGTAATAACAATCTAATCTAAGCTTTAGCAATGAATTCAATTAGGATTTAATCCCAATTCAGTAAAAAATAATTGCATTTTTTAGGGTTTGAGCAACCTCATATCAATGTGCCAAACAAGCTTCTCTCTTAATTGCCGTACTCATCCAATAGTCTTATATCCCATAGAGTGGATTGTTGGGCAAACAATAAAAAAATTTAAACATTTATTCATCTCGTCTGTTTTCTATCAAACTTCCCAACAAACAAACGAAATGAAAAAATTAAAATTCTTATCTCTAGCTGTCGCTTCATTCGCTACAGTTATTGCAGTTAGCTGCAGCGCTCCTAAAGAGGAAACCGCTGAAGAAACAATGGTAGTAGAAGAAGTTGCTGCTCCAGTTGAAGCCCCAAAGACAGTTGTTGACATTGCTGTAGGTTCACCTGACCACACGACACTTGTTGCTGCGGTAACTGCTGCAGGTTTGGTTGAAACTTTAAGCGGTCCAGGTCCATTCACAATCTTCGCCCCAACTAACGCTGCTTTCGCCGCACTTCCAGCTGGAACAGTTGAGAATCTAGTTAAGCCAGAGAGCAAAGAACAATTAACTTCAATCTTGACCTATCACGTAGTAGCTGGGAATGTATTTGCAGCTGACTTATCTGATGGCCAAAAAGTAATCACATTAAACGGTCAAGAACTCACAGTATCTATTGCAAACGGTGTAGTGAAAATTAACGGGGCCACTGTAACTGCAGCTGATCTAACTGGCAGCAACGGTGTAATTCACGTGGTTGACGGCGTTATTCTGCCAAAATAAAATTTGGATTAGGTTGAGTGGAAAAAGGTCGGTTCTTAGAATCGGCCTTTTTTTATGTCATTTTTTTCTGAAGGGGATTCCTTGAAAATTATCAATCTGTATATCCGCTTCTTTGCCAGTAAATCAAAATGGCCTCGACCTCGCTCGGCCTCCGGATTCTGGTTGTTTAG
>NZ_JBKBKZ010000024.1:0-88078 GCF_046296635.1 Algoriphagus sp.
AACAAATGGACATCGCCTGCCCTCGCCCCCAGATTCTTTGATATTTACCCGGTGGGGTGTTAATTGGGCCGCCGCCGCTTTTCCCTCCCCTCCTCTCAAAACGAAACCAACGGGCACCGAGCGAAGTCGAGGTGTAATCAAAATTAAATTCGGCCACTGGTATCATTGCGGCTAATCAGATTAGTTTATTTTTCAAAAATCAATTCATCTGATCTTATTCGGAATCGCTTTCCATAAGTACCTTCCGGCAAACCTTTCCCGCAGCCGATGATCATGCAGATTTCGGAGGCTTCAGGTAAATCAAGTAGTTTTTTTACACGCTTTGAATCTATCCCTTCCATTGGGCAGGTATCATAGCCAACTGCTTTCATGGCTAGCATAAAAGTCATAGACGCCAATGCCGCACTTTTGTGGACTGAGATTCTGACATCAGTTTCACTTACTTCGCGAACCATGGGCCTCTTTCGACCAACCCACCATGCAATGATCTTTTTTAGCATTGACCAGCCTGGATACTTTCCATAAAGCTTGGTGATAATGCTTGAATAATACCCAAGTGCCTGTTTTGACTTTTTACCCGATTTACCTTCTTGTGATTTTTTGATGTAATCGTAGTTGACTTGTGCCCTTTGTTTCCAAAGGTCTCTACGAGTGACTACCACGATCAATTCTCGAGCGGAGGTCGCAGCCTTTTGACCCATGCAGAATCTGGATAGCGGATCTTTCAAGGATGATGACTCCGGTATGCGGATAAAATTATATAACTGAAGGTTGGAACTGTTTGGGGAAAGAATCGCCGCCTCCAGACATTTTTTGACAATGTCGTGATCAAATGGCTCCTCCTGATCAAAAATCCGCACTGATCTTCTTGCATTCACCGCCTCGAAAAATCCTAATTCCTGTACCATATCCTTCATTTATCCTTTTTTGCGTTATAGAACTGGAAATAAATCCAATGTTTGGGCATATTGCAGAAAATACCAACGCCGATCTAAACTCAAACTTATGTTTTTTACACTTATCCGATTACAATATCTGAAGAGTTTGCGCTCGACCTCCTTTGCAAAAAGCCTGATGACCAATATCCTGATGGGAATTCTGATTCTGGTTTTATTGAGCTATGTGCTAGGATTGGGGATTTTGCTCAAATCTATTTTGGATGTCGCAGCACCCGGTGAGGATTACATCGCATTGCTCAATAGCTTTATGATCTACTTTTTTCTCGCAGAATTTCTATACCGTTATTTTATTCAAAAGCTTCCCGTGATCGAGTTGGAAAGTTTGCTTCACCTGCCGATTGGGAAAGGTAGAATTATACAAATGCTTCTGGTAAGATCATTTATCTCACCATTGAGTATCATTGCTATTCTATTGTTTATACCTTTTTCCATTGAGGTTGTCAGTGCCAAATATGGTTCATTAGGGGCCATCACTTGGATTTCTGCGATCACTTTGACAAGTTGGACGATTCACTGGTTTATGCTTTGGTTCAAGCAGCGATTTGAGGACAGTTTGATCGGATTATTTGTGATTTTCCTTGTGATGGTTTTAGGCGCAGGTTCCAGCTACATGGGGTGGTTTAATCTGGGAGAAATCATGAAACCCGTGTTTGACTATTCACTTACTAGCCCAATTCCTTTGATTGGAATGCTAGCAGTATTGATCGGAGCTTATTTTCTATGCTATAAATTCTATGTGTCCAATGCTTATCTGGAGGATTTGTCAGAGGAGGAGGACGTTCGTTTTGTCAATCAGTCGATCGGTTTTTTCTCCAGATTTGGCTTGGCAGGTGAGATGGCAAACTTGGAGTGGAAGCTGATTATCCGGCATAAAAAGAGCCGAACTTACCTCATGCTGGCAGGATTCTTTTTACTGTATGGTTTGATTTTTTACAAAAACCCTCAGTATACCACAGAGGAATCAGGAATTCATTTTATTTTCATTTTTGCTGCAATTTTCATTACGGGAATTTTTATGCTGCAGTATGCCCAGCTTTTTCTAAGCTGGAACTCAGCCAATTTTGATTTTTTTCTTTCCAAAAAGCACGGAATAGAATCGCTCGTTAGAGGTAAATACCTCCTGTTTACGGGAGTTTCATTCATTTGCTTTCTTGCCGCTGTTCCCTACACGTTATTCGGCTGGCAATTTCTATTGCTTCACATCTGTTGCCTATTTTTCAACATTGGAATATTGATGCATTTGATTATCTACTTTGCACTTTGGAAACCTAAACCAATGGATTTGAACAAGGGCGCCATGTTCAATTATGAGGGAATCGGAGCAGCCCAATTCCTAATGATTTTGCCTATGTTTTTAGCTCCTTATGCAGTCTATGTGCCTTTCTGGCTTTTATTTAATGAATATGTTGGACTGCTTGCCTTGGGAATAATCGGACTCATTGGCTTGCTGGCTTTTAAGCCATTGTCCCAAATCAATATTAACAGAGTACTTAAAAATCGATACGAAATTTCATCTTCCTTCCGTCAAGAACTATGATACAGATCGCTCAACTCAAAAAACAATACAAAGAAGCTGTTGTCCTCGATGTAGACACACTGGAGATTCCAAAAGGAGAATGCTTTGGTCTAGTCGGAAACAACGGCGCAGGCAAAACCACACTTTTTCGGATCATACTTGACTTAGTAAGAGCTTCATCCGGCTCTGTCAAAATCAACGGTGAAGATGTCAGTACCTCCGAAACTTGGAAAGCCAAAACCGGAGCTTACTTGGATGAGCACATGCTTTTGGCTTATCTGACACCAGATGAGTATTTTGAAACGTTGCGGGTAATCTATGGCATGTCGGTCGAAGATCTCAAAAATCACTTGGATAGATTTACTGAATTATTCAACGATGAGGTCTTGGACAAAAAGAAATACATCCGGGATTTGTCTAAGGGAAACTTGAAGAAAGTTGGAATCGCTGCCGCCCTGATGGGTAATCCTGAAGTGGTACTCTTGGATGAACCCTTCGAAAACCTCGACCCGAGTTCGCAGATTCGATTGAAGAAGCTGATTTTGCGGGAAACAGAAAGTTCCAGAATTACCTTTTTGATCTCCAGTCACGATCTGAATCATGTCACAGAGATTTGTGAGCGAATTGTATTGCTGGAAAAAGGAAAAGTGATCCGTGACCTGCGAGAAAAAGCTGAAATGATGGCTGAATTGGAGGCGTATTTTACGGGTTAAACGTATTTGGAAATTTATTACCGTAGGAAAAAAGTTTGATCGTCACATACCCGCATAGTTTTGGAAACAATACATCCCTTAAAAATATATTCTCCGGATTGACTCCCTTTATATTTTTTTAGAGACGAGATCCTTCCAGCTTTTCCGCCTACCTTTTCTGAAAACACCACTTGACCATTGACTTCCCATTCCATATTCCATTTATTGGTTGGAGGAAGACCTTGGACCACCAATAGGAGACCAACACTGTCTTGGAGATTTTGATTAGGTCCTCCTATCACTGTTACCTCTTCCACAGTAAAATCAGAAGGCTCAGGGGGAATAATATTGCAGCCTAAAAAGATAAAAAACAGTAGAGGTAGTTTTTTCATGTGTTTATAATTTGATTTTAATGGTCACAAGGAATGCCCTGAATAATTATCCCCCTGTGTGATCCCGTACGTACGGGATCATGGTCATTTCATAATGATATGATTCGAATTTAGAAAGTAACTCTCAAAGTGAGTAGATGGATTTGAGAATCAATGAAAAATAAATCAAGGAAAAACAAAAAGACCTTTGGATTTCAAGATGCTTTTTTGAGCCGCTGGGAGGTAATTCAGCTAATATATGTTCACTTATTTTGTTGAAATGGACATGAATCTCAAAAGCTGCTATTAAATGGACATATTCCGTTGATGTGTCCATTTTTTTTGATAATCTGGACATGTACTCAAAACCTGTTCAGTTCTTGCCTCCAAAAAAGATGGGAAGGAAGTGTTTTATGTAAATGAGGAGTTGGTGCGGATTTTAGAGCATTGACAAATCAAAAAGCCTCCTGAATCACTTCGGGAGGCTTTATTGTGGAGCTGGTGGGACTCGAACCCACGTCCAGATAAGGAAACAACGTACCGTCTACATGCTTAGTCATCGGTTGTTTTTTCGACCACGCTATGCTGGATGACACACCTGAGCGAGGCTTATCGATTTGGCTTAGGCCTGCTTAATCGCATCACAGGCAGCAGTCCGATCAAGTCGACACCCCGGAATCCACCCCGAAAGGACGGGGGGCGGAGGGATGTGGCTGGGGAATCACTCTCGTGACTCAACCCTTTAAGCGATCTATCCTAAAAGGTTAGATTAAGCAGCCATGGCGTAAGAAGTTTCGCCATTTATCGTTCGTATGAATCTTTTAAGGCCGTACATACTCCAGCCTGCATGCAAGCCCGATCTTTACACCTACTGTCAAAACCGGTCAGCCCCATTTTGTTGGGATGACAAAAGTAATTCAAATTTGGTTCCAAGACAGGTTAATTACGATGCTTCGACTCCGCTCAGCACAAGTTTTTGATTTACGAAGCCTCAGATATCTTCGCTATTCGACATTCAGCGTTCGATATTCATTATTTGTTATTAATTTATTGGTTATTCAGGATGCTTACACTACGCTCAGCACAAGTTCAAGAATTACGATTTACGAAGCCTCAGATATCTTCGCTATTCGACATTCAGCGTTCGATGTTCATTATTTGTTATTAAGTTATTGGTTATTCAGGATGCTTTCACTACGCTCAGGAAAAATTTCTGTATTACGATTTAAGACACTTCAGGAATCTTATGGGGATTGAATCTAGGAAACATTCCAACCTTTTAACCTTACTACTTATTAACTTGAAAAATCAATTTTTCAATTTTCTAATCCTTCTAATTCTCAAATCATTAGCGAAAAACTTTCCAAAAGGCGCTTTTTCCCATCGTCTGAATATCCACTTTTTTATATCTTGCAGCAATGGAAAACTTCGTCGTCTCGGCAAGAAAATACAGACCGGCAGATTTTAAAAGCGTAGTGGGGCAGCAGCATATCACCACAACGCTGCAGAATGCCATTAAAAATAATCACCTCGCTCAGGCTTTCCTTTTTTGCGGACCTCGTGGAGTAGGTAAGACGACCTGTGCCCGGATTCTCGCAAAGACGATCAATTGCGAAAACGTCACCAACAATGAAGCGTGCGGAAAGTGTGACTCCTGTGTTTCTTTCCAAAACAATGCCTCCTTCAATATTTACGAGCTCGATGCCGCATCAAATAACTCGGTAGATGATATCCGGAATCTGGTAGATCAGGTTCGCTATGCTCCGCAAAAAGGGCAATACAAGGTCTATATAATTGATGAAGTTCACATGCTCTCGACAGCGGCCTTCAATGCCTTTTTAAAGACCTTGGAAGAGCCCCCGAAGTATGCCATCTTTATTTTGGCGACTACCGAAAAGCATAAAATCATTCCTACAATTCTTTCCCGTTGCCAGATTTTTGATTTCAATCGAATTCAAATCAAGCACATCGCTGAGCACCTGAGGGAAATTGCAGAGAAAGAAAATGTCGACTACGAAGATGAAGCGCTTCGACTCATCGCAACCAAAGCTGACGGCGCTCTCCGTGATGCACTTTCTATTTTTGACCTTATTGTCACCTATTCTGCGGGCAAAAAAGTAACCTACAAAGAGACCATCGACAATCTCAACATCCTTGACTATGATTATTATTTCAAAGTGGTGGATGGCTTACTAGCAGAGGACCTTTCGGCTACGCTGTTGATATTTGATGAAATTCTTAAAAAGGGCTTCGATGGTCACAACTTTATCGTTGGCCTAAGTGAGCATTTTAGAGATTTGCTTGTGGTCAAAGATGAGGCGACAGTGGAACTACTTCAGGTTTCTGAAAGTGCCAAGGAGCGCTACATTATTCAAACTCAGAAGTCTTCTGTGTCATTTTTATTATCTGCCTTGAACTTGGCTAATCAGTGTGATATCCACTACAAAGCCAGCAAAAATCAGCGCCTTCACGTGGAGTTGGCATTGATGAAAATGGCCAAGCTTCCTCAGGCATTTCGCTTGGCAACCCTAGCCACTGCAGAGGCAAAAAAAAAAGCCTGAGTGAGCAAGCTGTAGCTGAGGCTGAGTCTCCTGAAGTCAAGCAAGCTGCCCCTATTGATTTCTCTACGACAAAGAAATCGCTTCCAAAAGCTACCATTGCGATTCCGTCAAGCCTCACTCAAACCAAGCGATTGGTGGATGATAAGGCAAGGCAAGCAAAGCAAACATCCGACTTGAAAATCCAGGAACAAGTCGAAGTCAAACCACTAGGAACTTCAGTCGCGTTGACCCAGGAGCTTTTTGACTTGCACATTTTATCCATAAGGACGCACTTCAAGAATGGAGATAAAAACTTCGAGCTTGCTATTTTGGATCAAGAAATCAAAGTTCGTGAGGGTGGGGAGGTGGTTCTAGAAGTCGTGGGGCATATGCAAGAAGAAATTGCCAACAAGATGAAGCAGGAGTTGGTGGGCTTGATCCGACAATTCACCGGGGCTGATCGGGTATTAATATCTGTAGAACTAAGGGAGGAAGTAGAAAACAACAATTCTAAACTTTACACCAATTCGGATAAGTTCAATTACCTCCGTGAAAAGCACCCTGCCTTGGCAGAACTTCAGAAAAAGTTCGGATTGGAAACAGACTTTTAGAAATCCAGAGAAACTCCAAAATTGATTAGATTTTGAAATTGAACAGCCTGTTTGGATGTGCCGTCGGGTTGACGAATAAAGACCTCCTCATCATAAATTAAAGCTGTTTCAATACGTGTCGAGATAAATTTATTGACTTTTAGGCGAATAATTGAATTGAAATTCACGACTAAATTCCCAAAGCTTTCATAGTTGGAGAACAGATTCAGATCGGATTTCCAAGTGACATTTTCCATCAGACGCACATCCACCAAACCAAGGGCAAAGGACATCCCTGCTTCTGCTCTCACATTCTCTCCACGTTGAACACCAAACGCACCCACACGACTCAAGGAATCATTCATCACAATGGTGAATCGACCTGTAAATGGAGAAAGAATTACGGATATCCTGCTTTTGTCGTCATAGGTTTTTCGGTAATTAAGACCAGTTGAGGACTGCAAATAACCAGGCGAAAGCAAGTCGGAGATTTTTCTTCGTAGATCAAATTCACTGCCTGCGGGACGGGAATATTGATAACCCGCCACTAGCTGCGTTCTGGCATCCAGCTGGGTGGTCAAGTACATGAATTTAGACAATTGTCGTCCATAATTACTCACAAAGACGAAGTTATCGTTGGTTTTCCGCGTTTGAAATTGCCGATCTGATTGTCTGTTAAAGCCTAAATTTATATTTAATTGAGTGTCCCAGACTTTAGAGTCTTTTTTATAGTTGGCGAAAAGGGAAAAACCGGAATTCAGCGCAAATGAACTCGCACCACCTGCGGCCCAATTACTTAGCGTGACCTGTTGGATGTTGAGATTATAGTTTCCACCCGTCTTCCAAAAAATCTCCTTTACCGGCTCATTGACCAAAATAGAATCCCCAAGCATTAGCAATGTGTCTCCATTGATCAACACAGTGTCAGGAATAATTAAGCGATCCTGAGCTTCAGCGGACAAGGCTAAAAGGATCATTAGTAACCCTGAAAAAAGAAACTTTTTAAGCATTAAATGGAGGTGTGTTAAGGTAATCAGGGCTTGAAGATAACCAATTTCTGACCGATGCTGATGATGTTTTGCTGACCGATGTTGTTCCAGGACTTCAAGTTATCGACAGTGACACCGTATCTATTTGAGATTTTAAAAAGAGTATCACCTTGTACCACTATATGTGTAACTCGATCCGATTGAGTAACTGGTGACGTATTCTCAATTCGGGTTGGAGGTGCAATCTCTACAGGTTTTGCCTCTGTAGCTGCGATGACCGTTTTATTTTGTTGAACGGGCTGGGTAATGGGGAATACCGGAATGTCTTCGCCACGCTTCCTTGTTTCCCGGAGATTAAGAAGCATTCCAGCTTTCAGATCCGAGTCTTTACGTATTCGGTTCTTGGATTTCAATGAGGCAAGCCTGATTCCGTATTTCTGCGAAATCGACCAAAGGGTTTCTCCTGGCAGTACCAAATGGGTTTCTACCTCTGCACTTGATTTCTTTTTCTCGGTGTAGTAGTATTTTCCTGTTTCGATTCGCTCTCCAGATTCCATATCGTTGAGTCTTAGAAATTTCTTTTCCTTGAGGCCGATTTCATCTGAGAATTTGCTCGGAGTGGTTGTTTTGCTGGCTAAAACCCCATCCAATTCATTAACAGTGATTTGATTGGGCTGATTCGCTTTTGTGGTGTTACCGGAAATTCTAGGATACGAATTGGCCTGCTTGTAGACGGGAGAGTTTTTGTATGCTGTTGCAGCAGCTGTTTGCTGTTGTTTCTTTGGTTGCTCCTCTGATTTGAGCACGGCAGGTTCCATTTGAAGACTTGCCTCTTTGATGTAAAATATGGTAAATGTGCCTGCTGGAACCCGTCCATTGCCTGCCCATTTATTAAACTCTTTGAGATGTGCTTCACTTACCCCCAGTTGTTTGGAAAGAGCGGCCATGGTGACTGGACCCTGAACCTTCAATTCCACTAATTTTTGGTTGGATACAAACATTCCAATTTGATTCTCATAGGCGATTTTATGAGCGAGGAATTTTTTGAAATACCAATGCGTATTTCTGTCGACTTCAATGACTTTTTTCCCGGAATACTGATTGCCGAAATAAGCCTTTGCACCACCTAAACCCATTTGGTAGGATACTAAGGCAGTCATCCAATTATCGAGATTACTATTGTGTTTTTTCAGATAAAGAGCAGCACCCCGGGAGGAGGATGCTATATTTTTCCGTTCGTCTACTTGAGCATCCACCCGAAGTCCTACCTCTTCTGCCGTGCCTTGCTTAAACTGCCAAAAGCCCACCGCATTTGAGGTGGAAACCGCATCAGGGATCAAGCCGCTTTCTTGGATGACAAGATACTTCAAGTCTTCTGGTACACCCATACTTCTCAATTCCCGCTCTACAATCGGCATGTAGAGATTAATTCGGTCTTGCTTTACTTTGAAATAAGTCGGATTTCGAAATTGTGCGTCCACATCAAGTTGGATTTCCCGTTGCGCTTGAGGTGTAATTCTGACGGTCAGATCGGCAAATTCCAGTTGGGAAGGAACTTGTGGAATTTGGGCTAAAACCGTATTTGTACCAAGTGAAAGTAAAAGAAAAGGGATCAGTAGTGCTTGCAAGGACTTCATCGAAAGGTTCTTTCGTTCTATTTATCCGTGCTGTGCAAAAATGATTCCCATTTTGCCGAAATCAGAGTTTTCTAGCCATCAATACTCCGTCTCGGATGGGCAAGAGAATGTTTTCTATGCGTGGATCATTCTGAAGCTTTTGATTAAAGTCTAAAATTGCCTTAGTGTCCTTATCGATTTTCTGACCTTCTTCCACCAGGATTTTCCCCGACCATAGGACGTTGTCTGCTAAAATGAGCCCTCCTGTCGGTACTTTTTCAATGACTAAGTCAAAATAGTCGGCATAGTAAAACTTGTCTGCGTCAATGAAAACAAAGTCAAAAGGCCCCTCTAGTGTTGGGATAATTTCTCTTGCATTTCCAAGGCGATAGTCAATTTGATTTGCAAGTCCGCTTTCTTCAAAAAATCCTCTCACCATCGATTCCAACTCATCATTGATGTCTAAAGTGATCAACTTGCCATCGGGTTTTAATCCTCTTGCCAGACAGATGCCTGAATATCCGGTGTAAGTCCCTATTTCCAATATAGTCTTAGGTTGAGACATTTTCACGAAAAATTCCAGCATTTTACCTTGAAGGTGTCCTGAAATCATTCGAGGCATGAGCACTTTCGCCTGAGTTTCCCGAGTGATTTTTTTCAAAAGAGCATCTTCCGAACTCGTGATGGATTCACAATAGGAAAGAAGCGCTGGATCAATGAATTCCATGGTTTAGTTTGGTGTGTAAATCAGGTAACTGAGTTGCTCAGGATTGAAAATTTCCTGGGCGATCTCCTGAATTTGTTCCGCGGTTGTTGACTGGATTTTCTCAAAGATGAGATCCAGGGGATCGATTTTCCCATGGTCGATCAAGCTTTTGCCATAGACAAGCATAAGCGCGGCATAATTTTCCTCTGCCATCGCCATTTGTCCAATTGCCTGTTCCTTGGCCATGTGGAGCTGGATACCACCGAGTTTTTTGTTTCTGAGTCTTTCCATTTCCCGATGCACGATAGCCATTGATTTTTTCAGTGTTTTTTCTTCAGTTCCAAAGAAAACCCCAAAAAATCCGGTGTCAGAGAAAGCCTGATAACTCGACTCTATACTGTAAACGTACCCATGATTTTCCCGCAGGGAAAGGTTCAATCGGCTGTTCATCGTCGGTCCACCAAGAATATTGTTCAGTAAGTAAAGTTTGAATCGATTGACATCATGAAGGGAATAGGCTGGCCGACCGATTGCACAGAGGGACTGCGTGACGTCTCGAGGAATGGTTTTACGTTTAGGGATGTAATCATGAAAACCACTTCGAACATACAAAGTATGTTTTGCTTGGATTTGGCTTAAAGGCCCTTCAATAGCTTTCAGTGCTTTTTCAAAGGTGATGTTTCCAACCACAGAAAAAACTATCTCTGAGGTGTCCAATCTTGATGAAATAAATTCAAAGAAATCCTGTTGAGAAAATCTGGATACCGTCTCTTCAGTTCCTAAGATATTTCTACCCAAGGCATGATTTGCAAAAACCAATTCGTCCAATTCATCCTGAATAGAATCATCCGGTGAGTCTCGGTACATGGCCATTTCCTCCAAAATCACCTGCCGTTCCTTTTCGATTTGTTTCGTCGGGAAAGTGCTGTTGAAGGTGATGTCGAAAAGTAATTCCGCAGCCTTGTCGTAATGTTCTTTTAGGATTGAAGCATAAAAGCAGACTTTTTCCTTCGTGGTGTAAGCATTGAGCTCCCCACCGAGGGATTCCAATCGATTGATGATGTGAAAAGTTTTCCGCTTGTGAGTGCCTTTAAAGGCCATATGTTCCCAGAAATGGGCCAGTCCCTCCAGTTCCTTATCCTCATCTCTACTGCCGATATTCAAAATGAAACCGCAATGGACGATTCGAGTGTGGGTAACTTGCTGATGAACAATACGAATCCCGTTGGAAAGTTCTTTAATATTTAACTGCATGTTGTAAATCTGTCTCCTCTGCGGAAAATACACATAAATGCTAAAACTGTAATGATGGGAATTTAATTCAGGAAAGGGACGAATTGTTAACTTTAGGATGAAAATAATTGACGTGAAATGTTTTTCAATACATTATGAAATATACTCCACTACCAAAAGAACTCTATAGCCGTAACCGAGCAAAGTTTGCCGCGAAAATGGCGAAGAACTCAGTTGCCATTTTTAATTCCAATGATATCATGCCGACCAATGCGGATGGCACGATGAAATTTCGCCAAAACAATGATTTATTCTATTTGTGCGGAATAGATCAAGAAGAGACGATTTTGTTAATAGCTCCTGATTGTCCAAATCCTGCTATGCGTGAGGTTCTTTTTCTGAGAGAAACGAATGAGTTGATCGCTGTTTGGGAAGGACATAAGTACACCAAAGAAGAAGCGGAAGCTGCTTCTGGAATTAAAAATATCCAGTGGCTGGCGAATTTTGATCAGGTGTTAAATACGGTTGTTTCACTATCTGAGCGAATTTATCTGAATACCAATGAGCACCTTCGTGCTGGAGTAGTAGTTGAAACTCGTGATGCTCGATTTATCAAATCTTGTAAGGAGATGTTTCCCCTTCACCTCTTTGACCGAGCTGCGCCGATCATGCATGAGCTTCGAGGCAGGAAGGAGAAGGAAGAAATTGATCAGCTCCAAATCGCCTGTGACATCACTGAAAAGGGATTCAGAAGGATTCTTTCTTTTGTAAAACCCGGTGTTACTGAGTTTGAAATTGAGGCGGAGTACCTCCATGAATTTGTAAGAAATAGAAGCAAAGGTTTTGCGTACGAACCCATCATCGCTTCCGGTGCCTCTGCCTGTGTTCTTCATTACATTGAAAACAGCAAAGCCTGTTTGGATGGAGAAATGCTGCTCATGGATGTCGGTGCAGAATTTGGAAACTATAATGCTGACATGACTCGAACGATTCCTGTTAATGGCAGATTTACGGCGAGACAGCGGGCGGTTTATGATGCTGTTATAAGAGTTCACAAAGAAGCTTCGAATATCTTAAGACCTGGCACCAATATTCAGGATTATCATAAGGAAGTTGGCTTGATTATGCAGTCGGAATTAATCGGATTAGGCTTGATCGATCAAACTGATATTCAAAATCAGGATCCTGCTTTGCCAGCTTACAAAAAGTACTTTATGCATGGGACTTCCCATCATTTGGGTTTGGATGTGCATGACGTGGGAACCATGCATAACCCCATCACTCCGGGAATGGTCTTTACCGTAGAGCCTGGGATTTATATTCCAGCAGAAGGAATAGGGATTCGATTGGAAAACAATATCGTGATCCAGGAAAATGGCTACTTCGATCTGATGCGGAATATCCCGATAGAGGCGGAAGAGATAGAGGAGTTGATGAATTCCTGACTATAAGTTGGAAGACCGGAGACAAAAGACAGAAGAAATCTGGGGTGTAGCACTTCTAGATGATCTGATTTCCGGAATAAACTAAACTCTTATAAATTGAAATGTTCTCCGGAAATTACTTTGGAGGGCATTTTTTTATGGCGAATTTATAAATGAATGTTGGTGTATAAATAGTAAGTGGTATGAGAACAAATATCGATATAAACCAAGAACTGATTGAGGAGATCATGAAGATGACTTCTATTGCGACCAAAAAAGAAGTGGTGCATCTTGCTTTGGAAGAATATCTAAGAAGGCTTAAATTAAACGAATTGGCAGGCTTGGCAGGTAAAATTGAATGGGAAAGTGATTGATCTTTAGTTGTACTAATACAGAAAAACCCTCTCAAATTGCTCCGAGGGGGTTTTTATTATTTAGAGAAAATGGAATTACCCGATAGAAATTCTTTTGAATGCATTTACAGTCAAGCCTTTGCTTACACCGTCAAGGTATTGCGCGATTGACTTAGAGTTGTCTTTTACAAACTGCTGGCTCAGCAAAGTGCTTTCTTTGTAGAACTTAGCCAATTTGCCCATGGCGATTTTCTCAAGCATTTCTTCCGCTTTTCCTTCCGCTCTTGCTTGCTCTTTTCCGATTTCGATTTCTCTCTCGATTGTGGAAGCATCTACTCCGTCTTTGTCAACAGCTACAGGGTTCATCGCTGCAATCTGCATTGCTACGTCTTTACCTGCTTCTTCCACGTCAGTTCCTGAAGTGTTTACCAATCCTACTAACACGCCCAATTTGCCATTGGAGTGAATGTAAGGAACTACAGTTTCAGCAGTGATGATTTCAAAATGAGAGATATCGATTTTCTCGCCGATTTTACCGGTCATTTCGATGATTTTCTCAGCAACGGTGATGTTTTCGAATGGAAGTGCTAAAACAGCCTCTTGAGAAGTTGCTCCATGAGCTACTGCGATATCGATCAAAGTATTGGCAAAAGTGACAAATCCTTCATTTTTTGCTACGAAGTCAGTCTCACAAGTCAAAGAAAGCAAAGTTCCTTTTGCACCGTTATCAGTTACACGTGTTGCTACTACTCCTTCTTTGGTTTCACGGTCAGCTCTGGATGCAGATACTTTTTGACCTTTTTTTCTGAGGATGTCTACTGCTTTTTCGAAGTCGCCTTCAGCTTCAGTCAAAGCTTTTTTGCAGTCCATCATACCGGCACCGGTCATTTGTCTCAGTTTGTTTACGTCTTGTGCAGTGATTGCCATTTTGTGATCTGTTTATTTTTTTAAACTGGATAATTTCGTTGTTCTGGATAAAACAAAAAATTGAACATCGACCTGAGCCGGATGTTCAATCTTTTAAATTATAAAATCAAATGTGGATTATTCTTTTACTTCAGCGTCCACTGCTCTTTTTGCTTCTTCCTCTTCGGTAAGTTTAGCATCGTCCTTGTCTCTCTTGCGCTCAGACAGACCTTCTTCGATAGCAGCTCCGAAAGCTTTTACCAAAAGAGAAACTGACTTGAATGCATCATCATTGGCTGGGATTGGGAATTCCACCTCGTTCGGGTTGGAGTTGGTATCAACTAATGCGAAAACTGGGATGCCAAGCTTTTGAGCTTCAGCGATAGCGATGTGTTCTCTTTTGATGTCCACAACAAAAAGCGCTGCCGGAAGTCTGCTTAGGTCAGCGATACCGCCCAATACACTTTCCATTTTCTCTTTGTCACGGCTCACCATGAGACGCTCTTTTTTAGCCAAGTTCTTGTAAGCATCTTCTTTCATCAATTTCTCGAGGGAAGACATCTTCTTAAGAGACTTTCTGATAGTTGCGAAGTTGGTCAACATACCACCTAACCATCTTTCGGTCACGTAAGGCATATTTAGACGCTGTGCTTCTGCTGCTACTAGGTCTTTGGCTTGTTTTTTCGTGGCGACAAACATGATTTTTTTGCCGGAACGAACGATTTGCTTCACCGCGTTGGATGCTTCTTCGAGGCAGGCGAGCGTTTTGTTGAGGTCGATAATGTGGATACCGTTCTTCTCCATAAAGATATATGGAGACATTCTTGGATCCCACTTTCTCGTCAAGTGTCCGAAATGGACACCAGCATCCAGTAAGTCTTTGTATTCGATTTTTGACATGAATGAAATTGTTTTCTATTGATTGAAGTAGGTTCCGATTAACGCTTAGAGAACTGGAATTTCCTTCTTGCTTTTCTACGTCCTGGCTTCTTACGTTCTACCATTCTTGGATCACGTGTAAGGAAACCTTCTTTTTTCAATGCAGGTCTGTGATCTGCATCAAATTCACACAAAGCTCTGGAGATCGCCATTCGGGCAGCTTCTGCCTGTCCGGTGATTCCACCTCCGTCTACATTGATCTGGATGTCGTAGTTGCCGTCCACGCCCACTAGGGTCAATGGCTGCTTTACCACGATCTGATGAAGATCAAATGGGAAGTAAACTTCGATTGATTTGTTGTTGACGGTGATTTTGCCATTTCCTGGGCCCATATAAATACGAGCTACAGAGGTCTTTCTTCTACCGATTTTGTTGATCATTTCCATGATATAGGCGATTAAAGTGTGATGGCTTGAGGCTGCTGTGCTGCATGCGGATGCTCCGCACCTTCGTACACGTACAGATTACCGTACAATTTGCTTCCCAATCGGTTTTTAGGCAACATGCCTCTTACAGCCTTCTCAACCAAGATAGTTGAAGACTTCTGCTTCAACATTCTAGGGGTAGAGATTCGCTGTCCACCTGGGTAACCGGTATGACGCACATATACTTTGGCGTCCCACTTGTCACCCGTCAGTCTGACTTTGTCAGCATTAATTACAATGACGTTGTCACCGCAATCAACATTAGGAGTGAAGCTAGGCTTCGTCTTTCCTCGCAAAATTTTTGCTACCTCACTCGCCAATCGTCCTAGAATTGCAGCTTGGGCATCCACTACCACCCACTGCTTTTCTACGGTGGAAGAATTGGCTGAGATGGTTTTATAGCTCAGAGTATCCACTGTGTAACTGTTTAATTTTTAGCTTGTTATTAATTTATCGACCCCAAAAAGGGACACAAAGATAGAAGTATTTTATTTTGCATGCAAACTATTTACAATCCTAAGTCCTAATTTTCATCTTGTTATGAATTGTTTCTTAATTTTAAGATGGAATCTTGCCTAACTTTTAATAATCACAGAATGTGATTTCGTCTTCAACCCAGTCTGCACAGGCAGGCTCGATTTCATAGGCTTAGGAATATTAGTCGCAATTCAATCCGGCATCCAAGAGCTAAATTTGATGTTTTAGCCGTTTTTTTCTAGCTGATGAACTAATACTTGAAAATCTTTCGGATAGGGTGCTTCAACTTTTAAGGGTTGATTATCCAAACCTTCAAACGTGATTGAATAAGCGTGCAAAGAAACCCGCTGCATGATTGGCAGTTCTTCTGTCTCTTTTTTCAGATTGAATCTCCGTTTCAAGGAAGAGAGATAGAGAATGTTTCCCCCGTAGAGCGTATCTCCACAAATTGGCGACTTTAGATATGCCAAGTGAACTCGAATTTGATGGAGGCGGCCTGTGATCGGTTTGCATTCCACTAAGGTATGCTTATAGTATGTCTTCAAGGTATTAAAAATCGTCTGAGCAGGTTTTCCATCCTTACTTACTTTGGCGATTCCTTTGTTGTTTGACAAAAGATTTTTGTCTACCAATTCTTCCTTGAACTCCTTGATTCCTTCGACTACGGCATGGTAAACCTTTTCCACTTTTCGGTTTTCAAACTGCATGGCTAAATGCCGATAAGCCACAGGATTCTTTGCAATCACTAGACAACCTGAAGTCTCCTTGTCCAGACGATGACAAAGCTGAGGGTCAGTAGTGTGCATACGGGCAAGGTCAAGGATGTTCTGAGCCTCATGTCTATCGTCCAAACTCGATAAATATGGCGGCTTGTTGATCACCAGGTAATCCTCGCTTTCAAACAATATAAGTTTTTGAAAATCTACTTTCTTCATCGATAAATCGCTTCAATTGAAGCGGCTGCAAAAGTAGGCATTTGACATGTCGGAAAAAAATGAGATGTGAATTGGGTTTAAAGGTATCATTCTTTCTAGCTCTTTTTTTAACCGCAAAGAACACGAAGTAGCGCAAAGGTTTTTTATCCAAAGACTGGCTTGTTCAAGGCTGGATTTTCAGAGAAAGCGGTTCCATGGATTTTTCCTTTATATGATCTATAAAAATACCCATTTTACTCGCCTTTTTCAAGGTCACAGAGGCCGTTCGCTTCGCTCTATGATCCTAATAGTAAGACCTTTGGCCTCAGTCAGGTGCTCGGACTGACAAATCATATAAGTAAACACAAGTAGATATTTCTCAGCTATTATGTCATTTAAAGATTTTCGGCTTTTCTTTGTTTCTATTCCAGTAAAAAATGTCAGAATCAAACTCTATTTCATCACTTCGGGAAGTCAATGTCACCCGATACGTCATGCCCTTGCGTGAAGGCGGTTCCTTGCCTGCATTGGCTGAGGCCGATGACGGATTCAATTATGTGTTGAAATTCAAAGGTGCCGGACAGCGGGAGAAAGCTCTGATCGCCGAATTGATTGGAGGAGAATTAGCAAGACGAGTAGGATTCAAAGTTCCTGAGATCGTGTTTGCTAATTTGGATGCGGCATTTGGCAATTCAGAAGGCGATGAAGAGATCCAGGATTTGCTGAAAAGCAGCCAAGGACTGAACCTTGCACTTCATTTCCTCTCCAAGGCACTGACTTTTGATCCCGGTGCTACTCTAGTGGACGGAGAATTAGCATCCCGGATCGTGTGGTTTGATGCGTGGATTACAAATGTGGACCGTACGTTTCGAAATACCAATCTTCTGATTTGGAAACGGGAACTATGGCTGATTGACCATGGTGCATCTTTGGTTTTTCATCATTCCTGGGATAATTGGGAGAAACATGCGCTGAGTCCCTTCCCAACAGTAAAAGACCATGTCTTGCTCCCAAGAGCTTCAGCTTTGGAAAAAGCTGATGAAGAAATGAAGCAAATTATCACTTCTGAACTGATCGATGAAGTCGTGCAAATGGTACCGGATGAGTGGATTTTGGCTTCTCGGGACACCGAAACCGCTCAGGAGGCAAAGGAAGTCTATGCGTCCTTTTTGAAAATGAGACTTGCCAATTCAAACGTGTTTTTAGATGAAGCTAATCATGCAAGGAAAGCACTTATTTGAATACGCGGTCATTCGCCTAGTTCCACGGGTGGAACGGGAAGAGTTTGTCAATGTCGGGGTGGTGGTTTGCTGCAAGCGACAGAATTTCATTAAATGCCAAATCCATTTGGATGAGCAAAAAGTGCTGATGTTGGATCCTGAGGTGGATTTTGACCTTTTCAAAAGCTACCTCGATTCGTTTGAGAAAATCTGCAAAGGCGATAATCCGGAGAATCCCATTGCGTTTCAGGATGCCGCATCACGATTTCGTTGGTTGACTGCCGTCCGAAGTTCCATGCTTCAGACTTCCCGTCCTCATTCAGGATTTACGATGGATTTGGAAGACTCTTTGGTAAGTTTGATGAAGGAGTATGTGTTTTAAGTGTTGGCTGATTTTCCCTCGGCCAATTCTCTTTCCAAGGTTTTCTTGTCTTTAATCAGAGGCAGCGAAAAGCTAAAAATCGATCCTTTGCCAACTGTGGAGCTCACTGAGATTTTGCTTTGGTGGCCTTCCAAAATATGTTTGACAATTGCCAATCCGAGACCTGTTCCACCTTCTTTTTTATTTCGGCTTTTCTCCACTCGATAGAATCGCTCAAATATCCGCTTCAGATCGTCCGGAGGAATTCCTTGGCCATCGTCCTTGATGTCCACTTGAAGGTTGGTTTTGCTGGCTTTGAGAGATACTTTCACTTCGCCTCCATCATGATTGTACTTGACGGCGTTGTAGATTAAGTTTTGACAGACTCGGTAGATCTTCTGATGATCCGCCTTGGTGATGTATGTCTTTTCATGATCAAAACTGAACTCAATCTTTATTTTCCGCTTACTGGCTTTGTGTTCCAGTTCCTCGATGACTTCTTCGATCAGCAGTTTCAAATCAAATTCCGTGAAAATAAACTTGATTACGCCACTTTCCATCTGATTCAAAGTCAATAAATCCTGAACCAACACGTCTAGCGAATCCAAGCTTTTTGCGGCACGCTTCAAAAACTTCAGCCGGACTTGCTTGTCTTCAATCGCTCCATCCAAAAGTGTATGAATGTAACCCTGCGCAGAAAAAATCGGTGTTTTCAACTCGTGTGAAATATCTGCGATAAATTCCTTTCTGAATTCTGCGGTCTTTTGCAATGTATCAATTTCCTTTTGCCTTGCTAGTGCATAGGAATTGATCACTGAGTTGATTTTTCGAAGGGGAGAAAGAGAGGATCGAACGGATTTATCGCTTATTTCAGAAAGATCTTTCTTCTGGATTTTTTCTAATAAAGAATAAATATTCCCTATCTCCCGGAAGACCAGAAACTCGAGTGTAATCGTGACTAACAAATAGGAAACAGAAAAAGTTAGGCCCCAAGCGACTAGGAGCAAAGTCGCACTGGAATCTGGCATTAGCGAGAGAAATGCGGCCACAAGTGCCGAGATGGCAAAGGCCAAAACCAATGAAATTCCCCTCGAATTTGTCAGCATTTTTATCCCAAATCGAACTTGTATCCTACACCTTTTACAGTAGAGATATAGTCTTCGCCAATCTTTTCGCGGACTTTTCGAATGTGAACGTCAACCGTGCGGGCCAACACAAACACATCAGAACCCCAGATATTGTGAAGCAATTCGTCTCTACTGAAAACCATATTAGGGTTTTTGGCAAGGAAATACAATAGTTCGAACTCTTTCTTGGGTAAAGTGATCGTCTTGCCGGATTTATCGATGGTATAGCTTCCTCGATCGATGGTCAGATCCTTGACCTTGATTTGAGCTTGTTCTTGCTCTTTTTTCGATTCTCTTCTGAAAAGTGCCGATATTCTGCTCATCAGAGCTCGTGGCTTGATTGGCTTGGTGATATAATCATCCGCCCCTACATCAAATGCAGCCACCTCTGAATATTCTTCCATACGTGCGGTAAGAAATATGATAAAGGTATTTTTCAATTCCGGGATTTGGCGGATTTGAAGGCAAGTCTCCACTCCATCTTGATTGGGCATCATGATGTCGAGCAAAATCACATCAGGTTGGAACTTGGTAGCGACTTTTACGCCCTTGATTCCATCTTCTGCTGTGGCTACTTCATAACCCTCTTTTTGAAGGTTGTACTTTAAGATCTCTACAATGTCCGGTTCGTCATCTACGACCAAAACTTTGATCTTTTGCTTTTCGCTCATGGAGGAATTGCTTTAAGGTTTGGTTAAAATTAGTGAATAATTGAGGATAGGAGCCAAACAATAATTGGTAAACACCCTAAAATTGTCAATAAACTGAAAGAAAAAAATCTAAATCACCACTAATATTAACTTGATGTTAAGCGATTGTAAATTAATTATTCCTTAATCCCTTAGCTGATGAGATGTCCATATTAATAGAACCAATGAATAGGTTGGCTTTAATCTTCACAGGTATCTTGTTTTGATCCTTAGTAACCCACACTTTGACTGGGTAATCTCCTCTGAAGAGTTTATTTGGTGGCATTAAAGGAGAAAAAATATAGGTATCCTTCAATCCAAGACTTGTTTGGATCTGCTCTGTCCCTTCGAATATTAATTTTAGGTTATATATTTCTTTATCAAAAAAACCCGTGATTAAAATCGACTGACCTTTTTTCAAGTTTGTCAGATCCAAAGATCTGAGGTAATAAAATCCACTTACCAAGTCCTGAACTTGCCCCGGGAGATTGTATTCTTTAGTTTCTTTCAGGTTGCGGTTTTCACGATCGTATAGCTCCATTTTAGCCTTTTTGTTTGGCTGATCAAAATGGACTTTTTCATTTTTTCGATATTTTCCTTCTTCTATGTATCGGTAAGAAAGAGTTGGAAGTAGGGTGCTGGTGTCGATGTGTGTGCCCCAGTTATCGTTAACCCGACCAAAGATTGTTGCAGCACCTTTGGTTTTACCAAAAGCATCTATTTTGTAATGCGGACGCGAATTTTCAGTGACTACTCGTTTATTAATCTGTAATTTTGCTTCCGCTAGATTGAGCCAACCGTAGGTAACGTCAAAAAGCAGCTCCTCTCCAAAGGTGAAGGCAGAGTTTTTTTGTTCAGTTTGGCCAAACGTGAAGTTGAGTAAGAAAAGGAGAATGAAGGTTAAAACAGTTTTCATTTGATACCTGACAATACCTGACAATTTTTCGTTGATTCGAAAGGTATTACGAAAAAAAGAATCGTTTGACTGAATAAAAATACGAATTTGGCATTTCGAAACAATAGTGTATTCCATTTGGGTTATGCCTTCGTCTTTCGTTAATTTATACATCTTTTGAAACTTTTATAATTTTATAAACATGAGTAACAACGCAGAAAAACTGAAAGCTTTACAGCTAACAATAGATAAGCTGGAAAAGACATACGGAAAAGGTACCGTAATGAAGCTAAGTGATAACAAAGTTTTAGATATTCCAGCTATTTCCACGGGTTCGTTAGGTCTTGATATGGCATTGGGAATTGGCGGAATTCCACGTGGCCGGGTCATTGAAATCTATGGTCCTGAGTCCTCCGGTAAGACGACGCTGACCCTGCACTGTATTGCTGAGGCCCAAAAGGCCGGTGGGTTGGCAGCTTTTATTGACGCTGAACATGCATTTGACAAAAGTTATGCCGAGAAACTGGGTATCGATACCGAGAACCTGTTGATTTCTCAGCCGGACAATGGAGAACAGGCCTTGGAGATCGCTGAGCACCTTATTCGCTCTGGTGCGATTGATATCATCGTCATTGACTCCGTAGCGGCTTTGGTTCCTAAAGGAGAATTGGAAGGGGAAATGGGAGAAAGTAAAATGGGACTTCAGGCAAGATTGATGTCTCAAGCACTCAGAAAGCTCACAGGTGCAATCCATAAAACAGGCTGTTCTTGCGTTTTCATCAACCAATTGCGTGATAAAATCGGCGTAATGTTCGGTAGCCCGGAGACAACAACAGGTGGAAATGCTTTAAAATTTTACGCATCTGTTCGTCTCGATATTCGACGTGTTGGTCAAATCAAAGACGGTCCTGACAATATTCTTGGCAACAGAACAAGAGTTAAAGTGGTGAAAAATAAAGTAGCCCCACCATTCAAAGTTGTGGAGTTTGATATCATGTACGGTCAGGGAATTTCCAAAGTAGGCGAGATCATTGACTTGGGGGTGGAATTTGAAATCATCAAAAAAGCAGGATCTTGGTTCTCATACAATGGCGAAAAATTAGGCCAAGGGAGAGACTCAGTGAAAAATCTTCTGTTGGACAATCCCGAATTGATGGAAGAATTGGAAGCGAAGATCAAATCAGCATCAGGACTTCTTCCGACAGAACCAACGATTGCTTTGGAGGAGTAAAATCCAATAAGCAGGACAAATAAAAAAAGGAGGCAACTGCCTCCTTTTTTTATTTGTCGGTGATTCAATCAAGCGGTTCTAATTGCTTCTACAGGGTCTAAGCGAGCGGCCATGGTGGCTGGTACGATTCCCGCTACCACTCCGATGATGGATGAAACTCCCAAACCTAGAATTACATTATTGAAGGATAGAATCAAATCCAAACTTCCCAATGGAACGAAACTAAGGATGTAAACAATAATAATTCCTGTTCCTCCTCCAATCAAACTAAGGCAAATTGCTTCGAATAAAAATTGGAATAGGATAAAATAATTTTTGGCTCCAAGTGATTTTTGGATTCCAATAATATTGGTCCTTTCTCGAACCGAGACGAACATAATATTTGCAATCCCGAAGCCACCAACTAAGATTGAAAAACCCCCTATAACCCATCCTGCAATAGAAATCACATCGAAAATTGACCCGATGGCATTCTGGATGAATTCAGTTTTATTAAGTGCAAAGTTGTTTTCTTGGGTTGGTTTCAACCCTCTTTTGGCACGAAGTAATCCAGTCAGTTCATTTTCAAGTGCCACAAGTCCAATGTCAGATTCCAGTCCTTTGACGGCAATTGTTGGCTCTAGACCATTTCTGCCGGTGTAATACATTTTGTTAAACGCACCAAATGGGATGAGGCAAGCGACATCTTTGGAAGGAAGATCAAGAAAACCTTCACCCTCTTCTTCAAAGATTCCAATTACAGTAAATTTCATCCCCTTTATTTTCACCTCTTTTCCGATAGAAGATTGATTGGGATATAGGCTATTTGCAATTTTTTTACCCAAAATAGCCAAGTTTCTGGAAGCTTTGATTTCAGATTCTGAGAAGTATCTCCCTTCTTCCAAAGCAACCTCAAAAACATCTTGGTAAGTATACTCCACCCCTGACAGAGACATTCCCGTAAAGGCATTGCTTCCAGCTTGAACTGTTGCTGTGGAAGATGCAGAAATAGTCACACCTTCTGCATTTTTAAGTCTTTCTTGAAGGAATCTATATTCACTCAAGGTGCCAGGAGGTCTTTGGAAATATTTCCACCAAGGATAATCTTGAGGTCCATTTGCAAAAGGAAATCGGTCAACACGCATAACGTTGGTTCCTAAGAAAGCGAAGGAAGACCGAATTTTCCCCTCCAAGGAATCTACCAGTGTAAACACTGCGATAATGGCGAAAATACCCACTGTAACTCCCAAAAGGGACAGAATTGTACGGGTGAGATTGGATTTGAGGGCGGAGATGGCGAAGCGAAAACTTTCCCAGGTCAGTTGGAAAAACAGCATGCTTAGAATAGTTGGTTAAAACAATTTGTCAAGTTAGCTGAATTTGGACATTATTGTTATTAACTTTGCAATTTTTAAAGCAATTAACAGAATTACAAGATCGAGTAAGATTCCTAAAGCTCTAATATGAAAGCGAGCACGGCTAAAACGTCACCCAATAGGATGATTATTCACCATGCGAGATTTCACCTGACCGTTAAAAAAATTATAAATAGATGAAATTATCAGACTTCAAATTTGATGTCCCCAAAAAACTGATTTCCCTTTATCCTACAGAAAACCGTGATGACTCACGCTTGATGGTGGTTCATCGGAAGACAGGCCAAATAGAACATAGGATTTTCAAGGACATACTTGATTATTTTGAGGAAGGAGACGTATTCGTTACTAATGACACCAAAGTTTTCCCTGCCAGATTATATGGAAACAAGGAAAAAACGGGTGCCAAAATTGAAGTTTTTCTTTTAAGGGAACTCAATCCCGAACTTCGCCTTTGGGATGTTTTGGTAGATCCTGCCCGAAAAATACGTGTCGGAAACAAACTTTACTTTGGTGATAGTGATTTGGTAGCTGAAGTAATTGATAATACGACTTCAAGAGGACGCACTATCCGATTCCTGTTTGATGGAAACCATGATGAATTCGAAAAAACGATAGATACGCTTGGTGAAACACCACTATTGAAAGAAATCATCGACAGGAAAATCGAACCTGAAGACAGAGAAAGATATCAAACCGTTTTTGCAAAGAATGTCGGAGCGGTAGCAGCACCAACAGCCGGTTTGCATTTTACACCTCAATTGTTGAAAAGATTGGAGCTGAAGGGTGTTGAAGTAACTCCAATTACACTTCATGTGGGTTTGGGTACTTTCCGTCAAGTAGATGTGGAAGATTTGACCAAGCACAAGATGGACTCCGAGAATTATAATATTCCGGCAGGTACTGTGAAATTGGTCAATGAATCACTTGATGCCAAGAAACGAGTGGTGGCAGTTGGAACCACTTCTTTGAAAACCATCGAATCGTCTGTAACAGCCGGTGGCAGGTTAAAGGAAAGCAATGGGTGGACCGATAAATTCATCATTCCTCCTTACGAATTCAAGATTGCCAACTCCTTGATCACTAATTTCCATTTGCCTGAGTCCACGTTGTTGATGACTGCTTCTGCATTTGGGGGGTACGATCTAGTGATGAAGGCATATAAAGAAGCCATTAAGGAAAAATATCGATTCTTCTCCTACGGAGATGCGATGTTGATTCTCTAAAAATAAAAAGCTCCGAAAGGGGCTTTTTTTTTTGAGGTTTTTAAAAGTTTCCATAGACCTGGCTGCAGGAAGGTTTTGTCAGATGTTTAAGTCAAAAAAGCATCTAAGTAGTTTTCCAAATTTAAGTTTGGTCATTACCTTCAAAATTGGGCTTAAAAAAATCTAAATTTCCAAATGAATAAAGCAGCAATTTTGGTAGCGGGTGGAAAGGGAAGCCGGATGGGTGGACCTGTATCTAAACAATATTTGCCGATAGGAGGAAAGCCTGTTCTCATGCATACCTTGGAAAAATTTCATGAAGCTGATCCAGACATTTTTTTGATGTTAGTCTTACCCGAATATGATTTTCCCCTCTGGAAAAGACTCTGTGAAGAATATAAGTTTTCACTGGCTCATCAGGTTATTGCTGGAGGAAATTCCAGATTTCAGTCTGTGAAAAATGGACTAAATGCACTTCCATTTAAAGATGGGTTAGTAGCTATTCACGATGGAGTTAGACCCTTTGTGAAAAAGGAAGTGATCATTGAAAGCTTTGCACAGGCTGATAAATCGGGTAGTGCTATCGCAGTTGTGGATTTGAAAGATTCCATCCGAAAATTTGATGAGAATGGTGTGAGTACTTTCCAGGAGCGACAATATTTCCGACTTGTACAGACACCTCAGACTTTTCAGATCGCTAAAATCAAAAAAGCATTCCAAGTCGATGAATTGCCTCAATTCACTGACGACGCTACCGTTTATGAAAATCAGGGTTGGATCGTATCTCTTATCTTTGGCAATGCTGAGAACATCAAAATCACCACCCCGGATGACCTTGATTATGCTGATTTTCTGCTATCCAAAGAAAAATAGCAACGGCGAAATTTCTTCCTGCGGTTTTACCGACTAAATCTCCGCTTTCACCGACTTTTTCCAAGGCTTGACCTATTGCTTATTTCGAGGGTTTAGCACCTGGTGTACTTTTGATCATCACTTTAACACACCACGCCATGAACGAATTTAAACGAAACAACAACGACGGAAGCATTGCCTTTGGATTCATTATCCTCGGCATTGGTATCATTCTTTTATTAAGAAAAGCAGGGATATTTATTCCTGGATGGGTCACGACCTGGCCCATGATTTTGATTGCCATCGGTACTTTTGCCGTGATTAAGCACGAATTCAAAAGCTTCTTCGGCTTTATTATGCTATTCCTTGGAGCCTATTTCCTATTGAGAAATGAATTCAATTTTGACTTTGGTCTGGGACAATATATCTGGCCATTAGGTCTGATAGCACTCGGAATCTATTTGATATTGCAAAAGCAAAGGGAAAATAAAGTCTTGGATCAAGTCCGAAATGATTGGGAAAAGAAGCGAAAGACTGATTCCAGCTATACAAAAAGCTATGTGGAAGAAGCAAAAGTAGTCGATGAGAATTCAGGCACTAACTCAACTACAAGCTCTTCTTCCTTCACTCAAGGTGCACAGTTTGCGACTGGAACAGGGTTTACTCGAACTACCGGAACCGCTTTTGCTGATCGATTGAATATTGATGCGATCTTCAGCGGAGTGAACAGAAAGTTGATGACGAAGAACTTTGAAGGTGGCAAAATCACTGCCGCATTTGGAGGTGTTGACCTTGACCTGACCTCTTCGGATTTCAATGGAGTAATCACGATTCAGATCGACATCATTTTCGGTGGAGTGAAAATGATTGTGCCTCCACACTGGGACATCCGCACCGAGGTGAGCAACATTGCCGCTGGTATCGAGGATAAGCGCTATTTCAGAGAGGGCGGTGTTGATCCAAATAAAGTCGTGGTCTTGAAAGGCACGATTCTCTTCGGAGGTTTGGAAATCAAATCCTTTTAACGACATTCAAACCAGCTAAAAACCACAACCACTTTGTTTTTTAACGCTTTTTCAAATCCCAAACTTGGAAAATGGATCATCCCCGGAACCGGAGTCATCTGGTTTCTGGGATGTTTTCTTTTGTTGAGAAGGTATGATGTCGAAATTGAACATGCGCTGATCGATGCATTTATTTTTTCCTTGGTTTTCTTGGGAGGAATTTTTGTATTGGATCGGGTTTTCAGTCTTTTTGCTCCAAAAGGGAAAAACCTGTGGCTTCTTTTTGCGGTACCCTTGATTTTGAGTTGGATAGGTGTGATGGCTCATCGCTATGTGCTGGTATGGGGATTTGATGAGGAGGAATACCTTGATTTTCTTACAAAAAGTTTTTATCTCAGGTGGACTATTTTGGCGATGGCAGAGCAGTTGATTTCGGTTTTAGCTTTGGTAGTTTCGCGATTGGAGGTTCAGGAGGAAGTGAGAAAACGGGAAGCCCAAATGCTTCAGTTATCCAAAGAAGCCGAGCTGGCACAGCTGCGCCAACAATTGCAGCCTCACTTCTTATTCAATAGCCTCAATTCTATCAATGCATTGGTTGTATCCCAACCCAAAAAAGCACGCGAGATGGTTTTGCAGCTATCGGAGTTTTTGAGAGGAACGATCCGAAAAGACGCTCAGAAGTGGATTTCTTTGGAAGAAGAATTGAATTATCTCAAAATGTACTTGGATATCGAGCGGGTACGATTTGGACACCGATTGGAAGTTGATTTTAAAGTAGCGGAGGAGTATTACCAAATCAAACTTCCACAGCTTCTGATCCAGCCTCTGGTAGAAAATGCCATCAAACATGGACTCTACGGAGTGACAGGTGAGGTGAAAATCGAGATTTCAGGAAGAAAAGAAGGAAGCCATTTTATTCTGGAGGTCCTTAATCCTTTTGATCCGGAGTCATCGGCAGTAGAAGGAACCGGATTTGGACTAAGTTCTGTCGAGCGACGCCTATTCTTATTATTTGGACGAACTGACTTGCTTGAGTGTGAAGCTGAGGATCACATTTTTAAAGTCAGGCTTAAAATCCCACAGTTTTTATGATAAAGACTATAATTATCGATGACGAACCCTTAGCGGCTGGAATCATTCAGGAGTTTTTGATGGAGTTTTCGCAATTCGAAGTGGTGGAAGTGTGTCAGGATGGATTTCAAGGCTTGAAAGCGATAAATCTTCTCAAGCCAGATTTGATTTTTCTGGATGTGCAAATGCCAAAAATCACAGGGTTCGAGTTGTTGGAGTTATTGGATGAACCGCCTGCAGTGATCTTTACGACTGCTTTTGACCAATATGCACTGAAGGCTTTTGATGCCAAGGCGATGGATTACCTATTAAAGCCATTTTCAGAGCTGAGGTTTAAGCAAGCGATTGATCGCTTTTTGGAAAGTAGGGGAAAGGCTTCAGAAGGGAATGATTCAGAAGGAGGTTCAGCTTACATGGCAGAGAAAAGTAATCGATTGGTGGTCAGAGTGAAAAATGACATCAAAATCATTCCCATTCAAGAGGTGATTTATTTTGAGGCGGAGGATGATTATGTAACAATTCACACACCCAGTGGGAAATATCTTAAAAAGATGACCATGAAGACTTTAGAAGAAACTCTGGATCCCGCAAAATTCGCCCGAGTACATCGGTCTTTTATCATCAATCTAAATGGGATTACGGGAATCGAACCCTATGAACGGGACACCTATTTCGTCAAACTCCGTGGAGGCGAACAGATTCCTGTCAGTAAAACCGGATATGCTCGACTCAGGCAAGTTTTAGGACTTTAGGTTTTGTTAACCCTCCAAGGGTTTTAAACCCTTGGAGGGGTTACCAGAAAAAAAAGCCCCGGAATTCCGAGGCTTTTGGTTTTTAATATTCGTCTTCGTTGAAGAAGAAGTCATCCTTAGTAGGATAATCAGGCCAGATCTCTTCGATGGTCTCATAGGGCTCTCCATCGTCTTCGAGTTCTTGGAGATTTTCCACTACCTCCAGTGGAGCGCCGGATCGGATGGCGTAGTCAATAAGCTCATCCTTGGTCGCTGGCCAGGGTGCGTCCTCCAGATAGGATGCTAGTTCAAGTGTCCAGTACATAGTGTTTATTTTAAAAGGTATTTTTCGATTTTTTTAAGGTTGCAAGATTAGTGAATTTTTGAATAAGTAGTGTCTACTTAAATCCGAGGAGAAAGTTGCTTCAATAGATAGTTTTTTACATCTATTTTTCGCTTCACCCCAGATAGCTTTTTTCGCATCATCATTTCAAAGTCAGGAGTCTGTACCCGGAAGTTGTCCGAATTGTTTTGCATGGTGTCCAATTCGCTTTGATCTCGATGAAGTAAGTCTTTGACTATCGCTGACTTGATCTGATTCTGTTCCTGAAGCGGCATAGAATCAAAGTCTGAATATTTGTTGTGAGCCAGTTTTTCAAGGAATGCTTTCTCGAAAATGATATCCATGAAAAACTGATACGATCTGGCGGGAAGATTCGCTTCTTTAGGCTTTCGCATCGGAAGTTTTTTCCAGTCTTCCTGAATTGCTTTGGCTCGGGTAGTGATCGCATAGGAAGTTGGTTGATGCGCCATTTTCTTAAGCTCATCGACCATGTCATCTATTTTTCGCAATATTTCTCTTGGATTCATTTGAGGACCAGGATTGAGTCCTCTTTTGTATCTTGAAAATATCCGGTTGTTCAGTTTGGAAAACTCATCCCAAAGCGGCTGCCGCTTTTCTGCCGGTACTTTTCCTGCTTCCTTCCATTCTTTTTGAATTCGCTTACTGATTTCAAAAGCCATTTTAGCATCAGGAAGATCATGAGCCTCTCGGGCTTGAATGACTAAAGCTTCATATACTTTGATGTTTTCTTCGGCTTGGAGAGCCATTCCCTCGAAGAAATGCCTTCTGTTTTCGAAAAAAGTCTGGATTGAGTCGTTGAATTCTTGCTCCAGCTCCTCATGAATTTCTTTTTCCACGGGACCGGTTTTGATCCAACGCATTTTTAGTTCTTTGAAAAATTCAGCAGTATTCTTCCAGTCCGTATCATTCTTCATTGCCTCCGCTTCCAAAATCAAAGACTTTTTGACTTCCAGATTTTTGGAGCGATTGGCTTGGATGATTTCATTTAAAAATTTTTCCTGGGCATTAAGTTCCTCAATCAATGGAATGAAATCCCCTAAAGCATCAGATTCGTAAAGTGAATCACGCAAATGAATAAGCTTCATTAGGAAGGAACCCTTGTTTTGGTTTTTCTCAATGTCTGATTTTAATTTGGTTACTTTATCTTTTATTAGCTCAAATCGCGATTCGAAATAGCTGATTGTGGAGGAGGCATCTTCCTTCACTTCACCGATTTCTCGGTCATTTCTCCCTAAAAAACCTTTCAAATAGACTTTGCTGTCTTTGATATATCCATACGGATGTTCCATTTCAATTCGATAGGTTATAGGTGGTCGCTTTCAATTTTTCGCAAAATAATCATTTAGCCTTCACTTATCCTAAGAAAGCCATATTTTTGCCATCTTGTTTCAATTCCATTCTCAACAATAAAAATTCCAGTATGAGCTCAGAAAAAATTATCTTTTCTATGGCAGGGGTTTCCAAAATTTACCCCCCGCAGAAAAAAGTTCTTAAAGATATTTACCTCTCTTTTTTTTATGGTGCCAAAATCGGTGTCCTGGGTTTGAACGGCTCGGGAAAGTCTTCTTTGCTTCGAATTATTGCCGGTATGGACAAGGAATTCCTTGGCGAAGTCGTCTGGTCTCCAGGCTATACCGTCGGAATGTTGGAGCAGGAACCAAAGCTTGATCCGACTAAAACAGTGAAAGAAGTGGTCGAAGAAGCTGTCGCTGACACGGTCAATTTGCTAAAGGAATTCGAAGAAATCAACGAGAAATTCATGGATCCGGCGCTGATGGATGATCCGGACGCGATGGACAAGTTGATCACCCGTCAGGGTGAGGTTCAGGAGAAGCTGGACGCTGCCAATGCTTGGGAACTCGACGTGATGCTTGACAAGGCAATGGATGCTTTACGACTGCCTCCAAGCGACGCAAACGTGGCCAACCTGTCCGGCGGCGAAAAAAGACGAGTGGCGCTTTGCCGCTTATTGCTTCAGGAACCGGATGTATTGCTACTTGATGAACCGACCAACCACCTTGATGCGGAATCCGTGCATTGGCTGGAGCAGCATTTGCAAAACTACAAGGGCACGGTCATCGCAGTAACTCACGATAGGTACTTCCTAGATAATGTGGCCGGCTGGATTCTCGAATTGGATCGTGGCGAGGGGATTCCCTGGAAAGGCAATTATTCTTCTTGGCTAGATCAAAAACAGCAACGATTGAAGCAAGAGGAAAAGACAGAATCTAAGCGTCAAAAAACCTTGGAGCGCGAATTGGAATGGATTCGAATGTCTCCTAAAGCCAGACAGTCCAAAGGCAAAGCAAGACTTTCCGCTTATGACAAATTAGTCGGAGAGGAATCCAAAGAGCGAGAAGCAAAATTGGAACTTTTCATCCCACCGGGACCAAGATTGGGAGCCAAAGTCATCGAGGTAAATAATGTGTCTAAGGCATTTGGAGATAAGTTGCTATTTGAAAATCTGAGTTTTTCCTTGCCTCAAGGTGGAATAGTGGGAATCATCGGACCAAACGGAGCTGGTAAATCCACGCTTTTCAAATTGATCACGGGACAGGAAAAAGCGGATTCAGGAAATTTCGAAGTAGGAGAGACGGTTAAGCTTGCTTATGTCGATCAGGAACATGACTCGCTTGATCCCAGTAAGACTGTTTATCAATTGATCTCGGATGGCAATGAGCTAATGAAGCTAGGCAACAAGGAAGTCAACTCCAGAGCCTATGTGTCCAAGTTCAACTTTGCAGGTTCGGATCAGGAAAAAAAGGTAGGCGTCCTCTCAGGCGGAGAGCGAAATCGAGTTCATCTGGCCATCACGCTTAAAGAAGGTGGAAATCTGCTGCTACTCGATGAACCGACCAACGACTTGGATGTGAACACGCTGCGATCTTTGGAAGAAGCTTTGGAAAATTTCGGTGGCTGTGCGGTGATTATTTCCCACGACAGATGGTTTCTGGACAGAATTTGCACGCATATTTTGGCGTTCGAAGGCGATTCTCAAGTGGTATGGTTTGAAGGAAACTTCTCTGATTATGAGGAGAACAAGAAAAAGCGATTGGGTGACGTGACGCCGAAGCGGATACGGTATAAGAATCTGAAATAAGTTGGCAGTGGCAGTTTGCAGTTTACAGATTGTCAGCCTGTGCAGCTTGCCCGCTGCGGCGGGGAGTCGAAGGCTTCAATGCAGAAGTTTAAAGTAAGAAATCTGAAAGAGGAGTAAGCAGTGGCAGTTTGCAGATTGTCAGCCTGACGCTTCGGCTTAGCTCAGTGGGACAAGAGTCGAAGGCTTCAATGCAGAAGTTTAAAGTCAGAAATCTGAAATTGAACCCCTCGAGGATCTTATCTTCGAGGGATTCGTTTTTTGGATTTGAAATTATTGGTTCTTTCTTTAACCTTAACTATTTATTTATCTATGGAGTCCCAACTACTTCCTCTTCAATTTCAGAACCGTAATCTCTGGCCAAATACCCACCCGGCCGGGGAAGGCTAGAAATCCAAATCCACGGTTTACATGGAGGTATCGTCCGAGTTCTTCATACAGTCCTGCCCATTTAGGGTATCGAAGCGAAGCAGGGCTCCATTTGATGATTCCGGGGATTTCGATTCCAAACTGCATTCCATGCGTATGGCCGCTTAGCGTTAGGTGGATGAATTGGGAGAAAGACTTAACTTTCTCATCAAAGTGAGATGGGTCGTGGCTCATCAATATTTTAAAACTCTGATCGCTAAGGTTTGCTGTAGCTTTTTTTAGATCTCCATATTGCGCAAAACCTTTTCCCCAGTTTTCCACCCCAATTAGGTCAATGCTCGCTGTTGCCCCTTCGACTCCACTTAAGGCAAGCTTTTGAAGTTGGACGCTTTCATTGCGTAGCAGCTTGAATCCCAATTCTTCCTGTATCTGGAATAAGCGCTGGAGGTTTGCAACCTTAGCTTCCTTGCTTGGCCAAGCCATATAGTCCCCGTAGTCATGGTTGCCCAGAATGGAGTACTTGCCCATGGGTGCCTCCAGCTTTTTGAAGGTCTCGATCCATGGCTCCATTTCTCCTGAATGGTTATTGACCAAGTCTCCGGTGAACAGAATGATATCGGATTTTTGCTGATTGATCAGGTCCACGCCGTATTCCAGTTTCTGTTTATTGTCAAAACTCCCGGAGTGAATATCCGAGATCTGGGTGATGGTAAAGCCATCAAACTCCTCCGGCAGGTCCTCGAATTCCAGCGTATGATTGACTACCCGGTAACGGTACTTGCCGATCAATACGCCATGCAGGATGCCCAAAAAAGGAATTGCAGAAAGCACCAAGGCTGTTTGGCTTACGAATTTTCTTCGGTCTGGTAAAAAATCCCCATCCTTATTTCCGCTCATGGATTGAAAAATACCAGTAAAAAAGCGGAAGATATCTTCTCCAAACAGGAATGCCAGGATAATTAGCTTAGGAAGGATGGACAGGACCAAAAGCGATACGAGCCTGCCAAAATTTAAACTTACATTCCCTCTGTCGAAGGTCAGAAATACATATATGGTGAAGAGGTAGATGAGAATGGAAAAGACCCAAAATCCAGCCTTGATCCAGGTTTGTGTTGGGAATAGCGTCTTGAAGGCTTGGAAGGAATACCAGTCGATCAGACCGATAAAGACTAGGAAGAATAGTATGCGTAAAAGCATTGGACTAGGAATGGCGTATTGTATAAGGTAGGACTATAAAGTTTGGGGGCATTAAAAATACCTGAACGGGGAGCAGCAAAGCAAGTTGGAAAATCAGAAAAAGTAGGCAGTGGCAGTGGGCAGTCTACTGCCTGAGCGCCTGTCTACCATTGGTAGGGAATCGAAGGCACAAAATCAGAATTTTAAAGTGAGAAATCAAAAACCGAACCCATCGAGGAGCTAATCTCCGAGGGGTTTGTTTTTTTGGAAAAGTTTGATTTTCTAATTCAAGATTAGTTAATTGGACTGTGAGTAAGCGAAGATTTTATTTCCATTCCATTTTATTAGTTGCATCAGTTGTGGTTGGGGGTCTATCTATCTGGGAAAGCGGACTGATTCCAGAGGGGAAAAACCATCCTAATTTTACCGCAATAGCCATGGTTCTAATTGTGATTGGGCAGATTGCAGGTATTAAGGCTTATCAAAGTCAAAAAAAGAAAGCACCTTGAAGTTTGTAATTGATTAAATTTTAAGGCTATGCGCATTGTCTTAGTTTTATTAAGTGTTTTTATTCTAGCTTTTTCCCAGAAGGCCGAGCGAGATCCTCTACTGGTTGGAAGGTGGATGATGCTTTTTACGAAAGACGCGAGTGGTGAAATCGTCAAGGATGAATTTTATGGAAAAAAATATATTGAATCCTACACGAAAGACGGCAAGTACATTCTCGACCCGCAATTTTTGAGAGATGTCATGAAGCGAATAATATCCTTTCACATCGGGCACCTTTACATTTGAATTCCGTATTTTCACACTATGGAAAGAGTGTTTAGAATTAAATTGACTCCAGAAGTTGAGGGTGGCTATACAGTCACAGTTCCTTCACTCCCAGGTTGTGTGACATGGGGAGAAACAATCGAAGAAGCAAAGAAAATGGCTGCTGAAGCGATTTCTCTTTACTTGGAGGACATGGAAGCAAATAATGAGGAAATCCCAAATGACATGAATAGTTTGGAGTTGTCGTTGGTTGTGAGCTAGATTTTATCACAAGAAAATTCCTTTCAATGGTTTTAAATATTTGCGCCTTTTTAGCCTTAATAGATCATGATCAAAAAACCTATTGACAAATTATATGGTCTCTCCGCCATCTTAATTCCAGTCCTTCTAATGGCGAAGTATTTAGACCTGTTTCCGGTATCAAATTGGATGCTGGGAGGAGCTTTAATTTTAGGAGCGGTGACTTTTTTCTTGGAGGCGATTAAACAGAGTAGGAAGTTTAGCCTATTCCGAAAAATTCCTTCGCAGGCATTAGAAGCCATTTCCAAACAGGCATTACCACTAGACCTTCGAGTAAATCTTCTTGATTCCATGTAAGCAAAACCCCTTTTGGAGCTTGTGTTTCGGATAATGCAGCTTTTAATCCTTTGATTTCTCGTTGGAGATTATCAGTGTTTAGTTCCCAACACACTTGTACCGCCCCAATTATTCCTTCGTTCAATTTGACCACAAAATCACACTCAGAATCCTTATTTTGGAAATATTGGATTTCTTTGAAAGATCGTCGGAGATGGAGATAGACATAATTCTCAAGCTTTCTGCCCAGATCCTTGCTGAAGGAAAGTGAATTTGCAGCAGCCAAGGCAGGGTCAACGCAAAATGCTTTTTTTGGATTGGCCAACTGCTTGCGGATCGAAGGGGAATACATTGGTATCAAATCAAACAGATAACTCTCCTCGAGGTAATCACAATAATCGATTACCGTCCTGACTGACTTTATCTCCAATAGGCTTCCTATTCGGGAATAGCTGAAGGGCTTGCCCACATTGGAACATAGAAATACACCCAGCCGTATCAGCGAAGTTTCGTTAGTTATGTTTCGTCTTACAGCCACATCACGCGTAAGTATGTCTCGGAAAAGAGTTCTCAAATAATCTTGATCTTGATTGTGCAGAAACTCGGGAAATCCACCTGTCAGGAAATAGCTTTCGAAGCTCTCCTCTCCTGGTGATAAGTTTTTGAAAAGCAAAAACTCATTGTAGCTAAAGGGGAATAATTCCGTTTGTTTGTAGCGTCCAGTGAGACGAGTTCCCAGTTCTCGACTCAGCATGCTGGCATTCGAGCCTGTGATGTAGAGCTTTTTACCTTTTTCATGAAGGGATCTGGCAAATATTTCCCAACCTGCCACACTTTGGACTTCATCCAAGAGTATGGAGGTTTTGCCCATTGCATCTCTGAGTTGTTCGAGTTTTGGGAAATCAACCGCTTCAAAATCTACTAATCTGGGATCCTCAAAGTTCAGATAAAGACCGGGCTCAGAGGAAGGAAGACTTTTGCGGATCAGAATACTTTTTCCGCAGCGCCTCACTCCACTGACTACAAGTATTTGATTAGATTGGATAGGGATGGTTTCTTCCCTGGAAATGAGCTGTTTTTGGAGAAAATTTTGGTTTTGCTCCTCAATTACTTGTGCTAGAATATCTATTTGTATCATTTAAAAGCCTGTAAATCAATGTAAATATAAAAGCTTGTATTTGAAATACAAGATATCTTGTTTTTCAAATACAAGCTTTTAACTGATAAACCATTTTAAATATTTTTGAACCTGCGTTCCCAGATAGTAAGGTAGATTAAGTAGTCGATACGATTTGCCTGCTGGGGTTTGAGTGTCTTCTATTTTCAATTCTCCACCATAAATCCGCACGGCAAAACCATGATTGGCTGAATCTATAAATTGATGTAAGGACCGCAAAGAACCAGTTGCGCCAGACTTGATTTCAATAGGAATTGCTAAACCTTGGAAAGGGATTACCAAATCCACTTCTGCGGTGGATTGATTTTTCTCCCGGACCCAAAAATTCGGTTTTTGATCGGTCTGAAAAGATGTTGAAATCAATTCCTGGGTGACCAAATGCGGAATCAATGCTCCTTTATATGCTGAGCTCAGATCTTCCATAGCGAGTAGTTGCCCTTGAATTCCCAAGGTGTAATTCACCAATCCTGTGTCAAGAAGTTGGATTCTTGGGGATTTCTTTAGATCCGATTGCATAGGAGCCGAAAGGTCAGTAGTAGGATAAATGAGGCGCATAATTTTGGCGTCCTCCAAAATTCGAAAAGACTCCCCAATTTCCCTGGAGCGATAATTAGAGTTTCCAAAGCCTTGAAATTTAATTCGCTGGTCCAATGCAAGTGGTGCTGAATTCATTAAATGGCGGATAATTTTCCGCTCCGTGTCGTTACTGCTATATTTTTCAATATCGGATTTGTAAGTGCTCCCGATGCTTTCGTAAATAGGAGGCAGGTCCGCAAGATTTTGTCTTTTCAAGTCGTTTTTAATGACTTCAGGCATTCCGCCAATGATTGCATAGCGGTGAAACAGATTCATCAATACTTTATTTGCAACCGGCTTGACAGGGATTTGCTCAAATTGCTCCAAGGCGATTAGCTGCCCAATGGCTTCAAGGTATTCCGGGAAATTCATCGGATACAAATAGAGAAATTCCACTCGGCCGACAGGGAAGCTTTTCACATCCTTCAAGGCAAATTCAAGTAAGGAACCTGCCGCAATTACAGGCAGCTCGGGTAGCTCTTCATAGAAATAACGTAGTAGTTGAATTGCTTTTGGGGATTCCTGGATTTCATCCAGAAAAAGTAAGGTCGAGGACAGATCGGACGAACTGAGATTTCTACTGATTAGGATGGCTTCAAGGATTGTTTTAACATCTTCGAAGTCCTCGAAAAATGAACGGTCGCTGGATTTTTCCAAATTCAGAAGGATAGATTTCGAGTAGCCTTTGGCAAATTCCTTAATCAAAGTAGTCTTCCCAACTTGTCTTGCTCCTCGGATAATCAGTGGCTTTCGAGAGGGATTGGATTTCCAGTCATTTAACTGTTTGAAAACCTGTCTTTTGAAGCTCATTTTTTTTAATATTTGTCACAAAGTAAGGGTAAATAATTGAATATATTGTAACATAATAAGGGTAAATTCAGAGAATCTTGTCACAGAATAAGGGTAAATCGAATATTCCTGTCTTTTTGGACCATTCCAATGCTTTTGAATTTTGTTGGGTTGCCCGATTTTTCAACCCCCTTTTCCTTTTATTTGTATCGGAATTATTTCCAAACCAGCCTATTGACCTATGAGACAGCTACTCCTCAGACCCGGAGCAGAAGAATTGAATTACGAGATCCGTGGAATTGTAAAAAAAGCCCGGCAAATCGAAGCCCTCGGTTATTCCATGACTTGGGAAAACATCGGTGACCCCATCCAAAAGCACAATCAAGTGCCTGATTGGATGAAAGCAATCATCGCCGAACTGCTTAAGGAGGATAAAACCTACGGGTATGCGGATTCTAAAGGTGTGTTGGAAACTCGTAAATTCCTGGCTACGCTAAATAATGTAAAAGGCGGAAATCAAATCACAGCAGAGGATATCCTTTTTTTCAACGGATTGGGTGATGCGATTGCGAAGTTGTATCAGTTCCTGATTCCCACTGCACGAATTATCGGTCCTTCACCAGCATATTCCACCCACAGTTCTGCAGAGGCTGCACATGCTAACTCTGCGCCAATCACCTACAAACTTGACCCGGATAATCAGTGGCTACCGGATATGGAAGACCTTTATCTCAAGGTAAAATACAATCCCTCCATCGTCGGCATCCTGATCATCAATCCTGACAATCCGACAGGAATGGTATATCCAAAAGAAGTTTTGGAAGGATTTGTGAAAATTGCGGAAGAATTCAGTTTGCTATTAATCTCTGACGAAATCTATCAGAACATCACCTATAACGGCATCAAAGCCGTGGCTTTGACTGAAGTGATTGGAAGTCGTCCAGCAATTTCATTGAAGGGCATTTCTAAAGAATTCCCATGGCCAGGTGCTCGATGCGGTTGGATGGAGTTTTACAATCGGGATTCTTCCAAGGAATTTGCAAAGCTTTGTCAGACGCTGGAAAATGCAAAAATGATCGAGGTTTGTTCCACCATTTTGCCGCAATTGGCAATCCCGAAAATCATGAGCCATCCAGAATATCATGCGTATCGTGAAAAAGCAAATGCTGAGATAGGCAAACGAAGCGATTGGATGCGGGAGATTTTGGGAGATATTCCAGGAATTAAGTTTAATCCAACACAAGGAGCGTTTTATAATACCATCGTTTTTGACGAAAAATTGCTGACACCGGATCAGAGTTTATCCATCGAAGATGAAAAGTTGAAAAGCTTATTGGATTCTTGGCTGACTGATCCAGAAATGCCATTGGACAAACGATTTGTGTATTTTCTGCTGGCTGCTGAGCGGATTTGCGTGGTTCCGATTTCTTCTTTCTGCTCGGATTTAAGGGGATTTCGGGTAACCCTACTGGAAGAAAATGAGGAAGTGTTTAAGGATACGTTTAGGAGGCTGGGGAGGGCGATTGAGAAGTATTTGAAGTCATAGTCTGAAAGTCAGAAATCTAAATTCAGAAAGCTGAAGTTTTCAGTATGCAGTCGCAGTATGCAGTTTGATCAACTCTATGCCTTACTAGCTCCAAATTTCTCCGGATTTTCCATCATGTAATTTAGTAATCTTCCGATTTCAACTACCTCCTGATCGAGTTCATTAAAAATGACTTCATCAATATATTTGCAGGCTAATGAAAAACTTAGCCAAACTTGTGTTTCTGTGTTTTCCATATCTGAATCACTCAATTTGGAAACAAAATGTGCGGGAAATCTTCTTTTACGGTAACCTTCACCAATATTTGTACATGTCGATCTACTTGACCGTCGGATTTGGTCAGTTAAGGAAAATTTCTCTTCACGAGGGAAATTTTTGCTGATTTCAAAAATCCGCATAGCCAGTTTAAAGGCTTTTTTGTAAACAATTAAATCTCGATAATCCATAGTCTTAACTTTTAGTTACAACTTATTCGTAGTGTATATGCCTACTGCCAACTGGAACTGCCTACTTTTTTTTCAGCTTTCATACTTTAGCTTTCATACTTTCTTCAATGCTCTCGGACTTTCAATTTCGGATCTGGAGTTAATTTTTCTTCCTCGACCAATGCTTCGCCCAACGTGCTTAAATCCGGTTGCCCCGCATTAATCCATGCCGTGTACCAAAAGTCAGCGATCATTTTGATGGAGCGCTTCATCTGCCGCTCTACTTGACGGTCCAACGCTTGGGCATAAGCTTCAGTGAAATCTCTCGAATAAACTCGAACGGTCAACCCATTCCGCTCCTCATAGCTGAACTTCTGATCTTCGGGGAAGCTTTGCGTAAGTTCCCGCTCGATTCGTAAGACACTGTCCACTTGATTGTGTGCGTTCTCGACTGCATCCCAAATGGCGAGTTGCGGCTTTTCTACGTATTCAGCCTTCCCAACCCAAAGTGAATAATCCTTGGCCATCAATTCAGGAATCCGACTTTCCCAAAAACCATGAATTCCTTCCTGCCCGGTCAGTTGACCGTTGTAATTTTTGGTCGTGTGGAGCGGAACATTAAGGTCGCCGAGGTAATGTCCCAAGTCTGCCGAAAGCCGGAGAATCGCCTGAGAATTCTTTTGCTCGAAAGCTTTTGTCAGACTGACCATAGTCAGATATGCCGACCAAGGACCGATTCCATTTTGCCGTAGAGAATCTTCAGGAATTTTTTCGATGGCCTCAAACCAATATTTTGGTAAAATGAAAAGTGCGCTATCACCGTAATGATCCAAATCGATGTAATGCTTCTCTGCCTCACCTTTCACAGCATATCTCCGGCGGTCAGGATTCACTGCTTTTTCAGTAATGAATTGGATATGAGGCTTGTAAAAGCCAATCAATTCGGGTGGCAGTGAGTAGACCGCCTGCTGATTAATCAGCTGATGCCCATAAAATCCCCAGTCCTCTAAGCGGTGAGGCAAAAAAAGAAAGCCAAATACCGAAATCATAAAAATCTTCATACTTGAAAATAGTCAAAACAAATGTCTTTTCAGCTTGGAAATGAGCTATCTTTATATCCTGTTTAAAGCTTTTGACCAAATATTTTGTGTGGGAAAAAGTGAAGACTATGAGGAATGTTTTAAATTCCTTTGGCAGAATTAATAATTTACAATAACTTTGCACTCCAATTCGGAATAGGGGAACGTAAAGAATTTTATTTAAAAACGAGATATGGCAAATCACAAATCAGCTCTGAAAAGAATTCGTGCCAACGAAGCGAAGCGTTTGAGAAACAGATATCAGGCTAAGACCACTAGAACTTTCATCAAAAGATTGAAAGCGGCAACTGACAAAATTGAGGCTATGGAGCTTTACAAGAAGGTTGCTTCTATGTTGGACAAGCTGGCTAAGAAGAATGTCATTCACAAAAACAACGCTAGTAACAAGAAATCAAGATTAGCCAAATTCGTAAGCGCGATAGGTTAATTTCTTCAAGACTACATTTCAAAACCCTGTCAAAAGCAGGGTTTTTTTTATGCCTTTTTCTGATTAGTTTTAGTTGTACTTTTTGTTCAAAGTTTTTTTAGAACTGCTTATGAGTCAAGCTACTTCAATAAAAATATCCGAACTGGCAGAAGAAGATCGTCCTAGGGAAAAATTGCTGCTCAAAGGAAAATCATCACTTACTGATGCGGAATTAATTGCGATCCTGATTGGATCAGGCACGCCAACTGTCAGTGCGGTGGACTTATCTCGCATGATCCTAAGAGATGTCAGTTATGATTTAGCCTCTTTGGCACGCATGTCCGTCAAAGACCTCATGAAATTTAAAGGAATTGGTGAGGCAAAAGCGATTTCGATCGTAGCGGCATTAGAACTTGGGCGTCGGCGCAAGGAGCAAGAGCCTCAAGTCAGAATCAAGATTACCAGTTCTCGGGATATCTACGATCTAATGAAGCCCGATCTCTACGATGAAATTATCGAGCATTTTTATCTCATACTGCTTTCAAGATCCAATTATGTGATCAAAAAGCAACTCGTCAGTCAAGGTGGAACGGCAGGGACCGTAGTCGATCCTAAAATTGTCTTTAAAATCGCCCTTGAGCAGATGGCGCAGTCTATTATTTTGGTTCACAATCATCCGAGTGGCAACCTGAGTCCATCGGAGCAAGACAAAAGATTGACTGAAAGATTGGTTAAAATCGGTCGGGATTTGGATTTACCCATTTTAGATCATTTGATTTTTGGAGATCGTGGCTATTTTAGCTTCGCCGATGAAGGCGAACTATAAATGAAGCAAAGTTACATCTTACTTATTACGGTTGGACTGGTGGTGATTGCTGCTGTGGCTTACATGTTTACAGCTGCGGAAAGCCCTGAAGCCTATGTGGAGAAAATCGAAAAGGAACGGGAGCGGCAGTTTAAGTTTATCCGATTTAATGTCGAATCACCGTTAACGGAGGAACAGAAGCGAACTTTTACCAAGCTCACTTTTTACGAAATCAATCCTGCTTACAAAGTCAAAGCCCGATTAATTCCGATTGAAAACAAGAAAGTTCGGGAAGTCCCATTGACTGACGGGTCAATGCAACGCTACATTGAACATTCTTTCGCTGAATTTGAATTGGGCGGAAAGACCAACAGCCTGTTATTGCTTCAGGCTATGAATGAGGCTGACAAGCGGAATTTCTTTTTAGCCTTCGCTGACGCTACAAGTGCCGGTGAAACATACGGCGGTGGTCGCTACTTGAACGTTCGTCAGGATGGGAAAACGAGCATCACGCTGGACTTCAACCTCGCTTATAATCCCTACTGCGCTTACAATCCCGACTATGCCTGCCCGATTCCTCCCAAGGAAAATCTTTTGGAGATCGCCATGGAAGCAGGGGAGAAAAATTACAAAGAATAAGAAAGCCCAAATCAATTCTTATAAATTTGCCAATCAGTTTTACAAAAGGTGCAAATGCACCTTTTTTGTTGAAGTTCAGGATCAAATACCTGCTATTAAATATTTTATGAAAATCTCGATTAATCGCCTTAAAAAATACCTTGCCCTTTCAGAAAGCCCTGAAGAAATCGCTGCTCTTCTTACCCAATCAGGTCTTGAAGTGGAAGGAGTAGAGGAGTTTGTTTCTGTTCCGGGTGGATTGGAAGGAATAGTGATAGGAGAGGTTTTGACCTGCGAAAAGCACCCCGACGCAGATAAACTCAGCCTTACAACAGTGGATATCGGAACAGGTACGCCTTCACAGATTGTCTGTGGTGCACCCAATGTCGCCAAAGGTCAAAAAGTTGCGGTTGCCACAGTCGGAGCGAAGTTATTCCCGACATCAGGTGAGCCATTTGAAATCAAAAAAGCCAAAATCCGAGGGCTAGCATCTGAAGGAATGATCTGTGCTGAAGATGAAATCGGTCTGGGTACATCTCATGCGGGAATTATGATTTTGGATACCGAACTTCCAAACGGAACTCCGGCCTCGGAATATTTCGAAGTTTCGCAAGATCAAGTGTTGGAGATTGGGTTGACTCCAAATCGCGCCGATGCGGCCTCGCATTTGGGTGTGGCTCGAGACTTAAAGGCTTTGCTGGGAAGACCGATTAGCCTTCCAGAGGAAATGTCTTTGATTGTGGAAAAAACCGGTCCATCCATCTCTGTTGAAGTTCAAAATCCAATCGATTGTCCTCGCTATGCAGGTGTTTTAATGACCGATTTGAAAGTTGGCCCTAGTCCCCAATGGCTTCAAAACTTCCTGACATCGCTCGATCTCGAACCGATCAATAATATAGTTGATATCACTAATTTTATCCTTCATGACTTGGGTCAGCCCCTTCATGCATTTGATGCGGATAAGATTTTCGAAGGGAAAATCATTGTGGGAAAGCTATCAAAAGGAACTCCATTTGTGACTTTGGATGAAAAGGAAAGAAAGCTTTCCGGAGAAGAACTTATGATCTGTGATCCTCAGGGTGGCCTTTGCATTGCCGGAATTTTTGGAGGAAATCATTCGGGCGTGAGTGATCAGACAACTTCTATTTTCTTGGAGTCAGCCTATTTCTCTCCTGATGTAATCCGAAAAGGTTCGCAGTTTCATGGCTTAAAAACTGATGCTTCGTTCCGATTCGAAAGAGGAACAGATCCAAATATGCCGGTTTATGCCTTGAAAACTGCGGTGAAATTACTTCAGGAAATTGCCGGAGGGAAAGTTGCTTCCGAGATTATCGATCTGTATCCAGTCCCTACCGAGGATTTTGTGATCGAGGTGAGTTACGCCCACATCAATCGACTGATTGGAAAGAAAATCGCTCCAATCGAGGTGAAATCAATTCTTGAAAGTCTTGATATCAAAGTTGAAAATGAAACCGAGGAAGGCTTTACCGCAATCGTAAAGCCATACCGAGTGGATGTCACTCGGGAGGCTGATATCATCGAGGAAGTGCTGAGAATTCACGGTTTCCATCAAGTGGAGCTATCTGAAAATCTCAAAACTGACTATCTCGCTGAGCATCCTGTCAAAGATCTGAATAAGCTTCAATACCGAATGACCGAAATGCTTGCTGGTCAAGGGTATTTCGAACTGATCACCAACAGCTTGACCAAGCCAGTCTATGCGGAGAAATCCGGCTTCTTGGATCCATCTTTGAACGTAGAAATTTTCAACAAACTCAGCGAAGATTTAGGCGTGATGAGACAGACCTTGCTTTTCAATGGCTTGGAAGTTTTGGCACATAATATCAACAGAAGGCAAACTGATCTCAAATGCTTTGAATTTGGTACGGTCTATCAAAAGACTGGGGATGGCTACAAAGAAGGCAGGCGTTTGGCAATTTTTCATTCCGGCAACCGTTCTTCTGAGAGTTGGATTGAGACTGATAAGCCATTTGGCTTTTCTGACATTTACATGACCGTAGAGCGGATTTTGGAGCGGTTAAATATAGAAGTTGGGCAGTTTTCCATGATCGAATCAGCACCATTCAGTTATGGGTTGACTTTGAAACTGGGCGAAAAAGTATTGGGTTCAGTTGGTTTGGTAGATGAAAAAATCCTCAAACTCGCTGAGGTTCGTCAAGAAGTTTGGTTTGCTGAATTGGATTGGGACCTACTGACCAAAAAAGCATCGGGTTTGAAGAAGTTTCAGGAAATCTCCAAATTCCCTGAAGTCCGTAGAGATCTTTCTTTGGTGATTGATAAAACTGTCACTTATGACCAAGTGAAAGGAGTGGCGGAGAAGGCAGGAGGAAGGCTTGTAAGGAGGATTGGTGTCTTTGACGTATATCAGGGAGATAAAATTGATTCAGGGAAAAAGGCCTATGCTTTGAGTTTTTACTTGCAGGATCAGGAAAATACATTGACCGATAAGGTAATTGAGAAAACAATGAGTAAATTGATTCAAGCCTTTCAGGATCAGGTGGGGGCCATCATCAGAAGCTAAAAATGATTCAAGAAGAACTGCAAAAATTAGAGAAGCTGGCGGTACTAGTCAGCAAGAAACTTGAAACGGTGTCCGCTGAGAATGAGCAACTAAAGGCTCAATTGGCGCAGTTAGAGTCTGGAATTCAGGAAAAGGAGCAGGAAATCCATCATTTTAAAAATAAGATTAAAATTAGTAACATTGTGGACAACCGACCGGTGAATCCAGAGGATGCCACCGAAATGAGTGACTTAATCAATAATTATATACAAGAAATCGATCATTTGATCACATACCTTTCCGAATGATATGGAGACGCTGGCCATCAGAGTGAAAATCGGAGAAAGGGAATATCCCATGCGTGTCAAGCCTGAAGATGAGGCTAAAATCAGACACGCCGGGAAGTTGATTAATGAAAAGTTGAGGAAATATAAAGCCGAATTTGGTTTGGATGACTTTCAGGATTTGCTTGCCATGGTCGCATTTGACTGCATGGTGGAATCCCTGGAAACCAATGAGGTAAATGCTGAAGACGGCGAACATGTTCGTAAAAGTCTTTCCCATATTTCAGCCTTGCTAGCCAAAGCTGTTTGATTATTGATATCCACTTGTTTCAGGGATTTTCGGAGCCGGAGAGGTAGTATAACTATATAAATACCTATGGCAGACGTACTATTTATCATCCTTGCCGCACTGGCAGGACTAGGTGGAGGTGCCGCTTTGGCGGGATTTTTCATCAAAAATAAAAATGCGAAGTTGGAAGAGGAGACTCGGGAAAAGGTCAAATCTATGCTTAGAGAAGCTGAACTTACAGCTGAAACGATCAAAAAAGACAGAATTCTCGAAGCTAAAGAGAAGTACTTGAAGTTGAAGTCGGAGTTTGATGAAGAGATGAATACTAAGAAAAACATCATCATCACTAATGAAAACAAGGTCAAACAACTCCAAAGCCAAGTTTCCAAAGAACAGGAAGCGCTGAAACGCAAAGAGGCAGAACTCGACAGCAAAAAGGAAAATCTTGCCGCACAACTTCATTCAGTTCAGGTGAAAAAGGAAGAACTAGATCGGGTGACCAATCAGCGAATTTCCGACTTGGAAAAAGTAGCCGGGCTTACTAGAGAAGAAGCAAAAGAGCAGATCATCACAATGCTTACTGAAGAGGCACAATCCAAAGCTTCATCTCAAATCAAAGACATCCTCGATGAAGCAAAGTTGACGGCTACCAAGCAGGCTAAAAAGATTGTATTGGACACCATTCAGCGTACTGCCACTGAGCATGCAGTGGAAAACTGTGTGTCTGTTTTTAATATCGAAAGTGACGACATCAAAGGTAAAATCATCGGTCGTGAAGGTCGGAATATTCGTGCCCTTGAAGCTGCAACTGGAGTTGAGATCGTAGTGGATGATACTCCTGAAGCAATCATTATATCAGGGTTTGATCCGGTCAGAAGAGAAATCGCTAGGCTTTCCCTTCACCGTTTGGTGCAGGACGGAAGAATTCACCCTGCAAGGATTGAAGAGGTAGTTGCGAAAACTGAAAAGAATATCGAGGAAGAAATCGTTGAAATCGGTGAGCGAACCTGTATTGATTTAGGGATTCACGGCCTTCATCCGGAATTGATTCGATTGGTTGGTCGCTTGAGATTCCGATCTTCATATGGACAAAATCTTCTACAGCACTCCAGAGAAGTGGCTAAACTAGCTGCTACAATGGCTGCTGAAATGGGATTGAATGCTAAGCTTGCCAAGCGTGCCGGTTTACTTCATGATATTGGAAAAGTATGGCCGGAAGAACAGGAACTCCCTCACGCAGTTCTGGGAATGGAACTGGCAAAACGATACAAAGAGCATCCTGAAATCTGCAATGCCATCGGTGCTCACCATGATGAAATCGAGATGACCTCGATGATCTCTCCTATCGTCCAAGCCTCTGATGCAATATCAGGCTCAAGGCCGGGCGCAAGACGTGAAATCATGGATAGTTATATCAAGCGATTGAAAGAGCTCGAAGAGCTTGCTATGGCTTTTGACGGTGTAAATAAATGCTTTGCAATGCAGGCTGGTCGTGAGCTTCGGATTTTGGTCGATGCAGACAACGTAGATGATCAGACTGCTGGTAAGCTATCATTCGATATTTCTCAGAAAATCGAAAAAGAAATGCAGTACCCCGGACAGATCAAAGTCACGGTAATACGTGAAATGAGAGCGGTCAACTACGCAAGATAAAATCCAATTTGGATGAATAGCAGATGGCAATTACCTTTAGGTGGTTGCCATTTTTATTTGCTATGATTCCAAATTATTATGTGATGCGAAGAGCCACTTGGTGGTTGGAGCAAGCTCGGTTTTTGTTCTACAAGCGAAAGTTAACAAAGGAAGATCTCATGTTTTTGGAGAAGTATTTTTCCTTTTACACGAGGCTAAATCCCAAACACAAGAAAGAATTTCTGGCGAAATTGGAGATGATTCTGTCATCCAAAAAGTTTATTGCAAGAGGAGGACTTCAGGAGGTTACTTCTGAAATGGAAGTTCTAATCAGTGCAACCATTGCAATGGTTACTTTTGGTTGGAAGCGACTCCGCTTGGCGCATTTTCACACGATTTTGATCTACCCTAATACCTATTATAGTACATCAAATAAGGCCTATCATCGAGGCGAAGTCAATCCTAGATTTGGGTTGATTGTGGTTTCTTGGCGTTGTTTTGTGGAGGGTTTGTTGGATGAAAAGGATGGCGTAAACCTCGGTATTCATGAGATAGCCCATGCGCTTAAATTGGCCAATCAAATTGACACAGATGGGGAAAAGGAATTTGATCCCAAGGCATGGAAAGCTTACAAAATTCTCGTTCCGGCCGAAATTGAAAAAGTGAAATCCGGAGAAGACTCCCTTTTCAGAGAAACTGCCGGACTTAATGAACATGAGTTTTTTGCAGTAGCCTTAGAGAGTTTTTTTGAGCGACCTTGCGAGTTTTTTCAAGCTAGGCAGGAGTTATACCTTGCCTTGGTCAAGCTAATGAGGTTAGATCCCCGAGTTTGGGAAAAAGTGACGGTAGAATAAAGTTATAGTTGAACCTATTTATTTGTATCTGCAATTTTACACCCGACCAAAAAGGTGGAAAGTTTGTTGATGACATAGGAAATCGAGCATGACCCAAAGGGATACACAGAGGGATGCCCCGATAACTATCGGGGAATCCATGCGAAGATTCCACCTGCCTGCCGGCAGGCAGGTGTGGCCTTATAAATCAAATTATAAACACATGAAAAATTCCCTCTCAACAAGTGGTACAAGGGGATTTTAAACATCATTTATTTCGGTTACAATAACCTTTGTGCGACATATCAAACAGTCATTTTTTTTCAGTTAATTCAATTTCGCATAAGGCTTCTTACCTACAGATATTTCTCAAATTTTAAATCACAATTTGTTTCAATGAAATTCGAACACTTTGCACTTAACGTCCCAAATGCTCAGGAAATGTCGCTTTGGTATGAATCCCACCTCGGATTGAATGTGGTGAAAAAAATGACTGAACCTCCATTTATGACTTTCCTAGCAGATGACAGCGGGACAATCATGCTGGAAATCTATAGTAATCCCAAAGGTGAAACGCTTGATTTCAATAGCTTTCATCCCTTGGCGGTTCATTTGGCTTTTGTGTCAGAAGATCCTGGTAAAGACATAGCCCGATTGATCGAAGCAGGCGCAAGTGAAATGAGTGATGACATCTTGCCGGACGGTTCGCATTTAGTCATGCTTCGCGATCCTTGGGGAATTTGCATTCAGTTTTGCAAACGAGCTGTCCCTATGTTGAAGGATTATTAATCAATTTCGTTTTTCCGATCTTTTTTTCTTTCCTTAACTGATTATGAATGATGTTCTAATTCCATTTGACGAGTTGGTTTCAAAACTCAGGCAGGTTTTACTGAAGTTTGGTTTTGAAGAAAATCGGGCAAACCAATGTGCCACACTTTTTGCGAAAGCAGATCGGGATGGAGTTAGATCTCACGGGGTCAATCGCTTTCCTCTTTTTCTGGATTTTATTGAAAAGGGATATATCAAACCAAAAAATGTTCCGACACTTCTCAGTGAAATAGTACTTTTTGAGCGTTGGGACGGGAATTTGGGACCGGGAAATCTGAATGCCGAGTTTGCAATGGATCGAGCGATCAGTCTTTCCAGAGAGTTTGGGATTGGCTGTGTGGCTTTGGCACAAACCAATCATTGGATGCGAGGAGGAAATTTTGGCTGGCAGGCAGTCGAGGCAGGCTGTATCGGTATCTGCTTTACCAACACCAAACCTAATATGCCAACTTGGGGTGGAAGTGAGCCGATCCTTGGAAATAATCCCTTGGTAATCGGAATACCCAGGAAGGAATCTCCAGTCGTTCTGGACATAGCAATGTCTCAATTCGCCTATGGGCAAATGAGTTTATATGCTCAAAAAGGCCAGGATTTACCTTTTGAGGGAGGATTTGATCTGAATGGGAAACTTACTAAAGACCCAAAAGTAATTCTGGAAAATCACCTAGCCCTTCCTATGGGTCTGTGGAAAGGTGCTGGTCTATCTTTGGTTCTGGACATGTTGGCGACCATACTCTCCGGAGGAAATTCCACGCACGAAGTCGATCATAATGGTGATGAATTCGGGCTATCTCAGGTTTTTCTGTGCTTTGATCCATTCAAGTTGGTATTGATGGATTGGATGGAGGAAAAGACTGATAGGATCCTTGATAATCTTAAAAATTCTGCCGTTTTTGAAGGTGAAGCAGTTCGGTTTCCCGGGGAAAAAGTTTTGGAAACTCGAACTCAAAATTTGAATAACGGAATACCCGTCGCAGAATCCACTTGGTCAAAAATCCTAAAACACCTAGAAGAATGAACATTGGAATCATCGGAACCGGATCAATCACCGGAAAACATGCACAAGCAATTGCCGAAATTGAAGGCGCGAAATTGGTAGCATTGTACAATCCCAAACCTGAAAGTGCTGCAAAAGCCAAAGCTCAATTTGGACTTCCTGTTTTTACAGATTTGGGTGAATTTTTGAATGTTCCGGATCTGGAAATCGTCTGTGTCTGCACGCCAAGTGGAATGCATTTGGAGCCGGCATTAGCTGCCGCAAAAGCCGGGAAGCATCTGATGATCGAAAAACCGATTGAAATCAATCTTCAGCGAACCGATGAATTGATTGCCGCCTGTGCCGAAGGCGGGGTTAAACTGGCAGTCATTTTTCAAAATCGATTTACCGAGGATTACCAAAAGCTGAAGAAGGCCGTCACAGATGGTGTTTTCGGTCGACTCCTCATGGGTAATGCCTACGTCAATTGGTTTAGAGATTCTGCTTACTATTCCACAAGCAAGTGGAAAGGAACACTTGAAGCGGATGGTGGAGGAGCATTGATTAACCAAGGAATTCACACAATCGACTTGCTCTTGGATTTGATGGGCGATGTGAAAAGTGTCTTTGGACAAGTTCAGACGACTTTGTACCCTATCGAAGGGGAAGATTTGGGAGCTGCATTGGTTAATTTCAAAAATGGAGCATTGGGAAATATCACTTCCGCTACGGCACTATATCCTGGATATCCTGAGCGGATCGAGATTTTTGGAACGGAAGGAAGCGCAATTCTGGAAGCTGGAAAGTTGACCGCTTGGAAATTGAAGGGAAGCACTGAATCCTTAAAACCCACCCAAAATGAAGGAGGATCAGGAGCTTCAGACCCTACTGCAATTGGTCATCAGTTGCACTTGGAGCAATGGAGACTATTTGTAAAAGCTATCGAGGAAGATTTGACTCCGGTGGTCGATGGAAAAACCGCCCGAAAATCTGTTGAACTGATCCGGGCGATCTATTTTTCTTCCAAAGAAGGGAAGTTGGTCGAGTTTCCTTTTTTGGATGAAAATTGAATTAAGGGATATTTTTCAGTCCTGAAATTTTCATAAAAAAATCCGTTCAGCGATGTTTTTAAATCGATTCCGTAATTTCTGAGAATAGTACGCCAAGAAAATCCAATATTGTTAGTCCCTTGCCAATAAACCCAAACCCATGCATAAGACCTTCACCCTAATTCTATTGCTGATTTTTGCGGGAGCCCTTTCCTATTCTTGCAATAGTCCGCTGGATGTCAAAATCATCAAACTGGGACATGCGCAAGTGGTGAATCATCCAGTGCATGAAGCCATGCTTTTCATGGCTGAGCAGGTGGAAAAGAAGTCCGGTGGCAAAATCATCATGAAAGTCTATCCCAATCAGCAATTGGGCTCCGAGCGGGAACTACTTGAACTTTTGCAGATCGGAAGCTTGGGGATGACAAAGGTTTCAGCGGCTGCTTTGGAGGGTTTTGCGCCAACCATGCAAGTATTTGGAATGCCCTATTTGTTTAGAGATGATGCGCATCAACGTGCAGTCTTGGAGGGGGAAATTGGTAAACAGCTTTTGCTTGATGGTGAGGAATTTTGGCTTCGTGGATTGACTTATTATGATGCTGGAAAACGGAGCTTTTACACTAAAAACAAACCGGTAGAAACCCCCGCAGATCTTGCAGGCCTAAAAGTTCGTGTGATGGAAAGTCCGACTGCTTCCAATATGGTCAAGAGCTTGGGAAGTTCCCCGACGCCGGTTTCCTATGGGGAGCTTTACACAGCTTTGCAGCAGGGAATCGTAGATGCAGCGGAAAACAATCCTCCAAGTTTGTACACATCAAAGCATTACGAAGTTTGTAAGTTTTACAGCCTGGATGAGCACACCGCAATTCCGGATGTGGTCATCATCAGTACTAAAGTTTGGGAGCGACTCACTCCAGAGGAGCAAGTTTGGGTACAAGAAGCTGCGGATGAATCTGCTACTTATCAATATGAACTATGGGCGGAATCGACCGCAGAATCCATGCGCGAACTTGAAGCTGCTGGTGTGACGATCACCTATCCCGACAAGGAACCTTTTCGCAAAGCGGTAGAAGGAGTTTACGAACAGCTCAAAATACAACAGCCCGAGATTTATGAAATTGTGAGTGCGATCAGAAAAGTGAATTAACCCAAAACCTGAAGAATAATCATGTTTTCAATCTATGCTAAATCCAAGCTGGACAAGGTGATCGCAACGATGCTGGTCATTCTGATGGCGCTGATGGTCCTGAATGTCACTTGGCAAGTTACTTCCCGATATATATTCCAAGATCCAAGTTCATTCACTGATGAACTGTCCCGGTACATGCTAATATGGGTAGGAATGCTGGGCGCAGCTTATGTAGCAGGGAAAAATGAACACCTGGCGATAGACATAATCCTTACCAGCCTAAAAGAGAAATCACAGAAGAAAGTGCTGGTTTTGGTAAGTGTTTTGGTGATGATTTTTGCTATGACGGTGATGGTCATTGGCGGGACTAATTTGGTTTACATTACCTTTATTTTAGCCCAAAAATCCGCCGCACTTCAGATTCCTTTGGCCTATGTCTATATCATTATTCCCTTTAGCGGATTGTTGGTTTGTTACTATCAGATTTTTTCAATTCTTCATTTGACCCAACCCTTACAAGCTGCTGAATAATGGAAGTCATAAGCATTTTAGTTCTCGTTTTATCCTTTGTTTTCTTTCTAGGCCTTGGCGTACCGGTAGCATGGAGTCTTGGACTTTCCAGTATGTTGACTTTGATGGTCACAGTAGCTACCATGCCTGCGATTACTACCGTGGCCCAGCGAATGGGGACAGGATTGGATAGTTTTTCATTGTTAGCAATCCCCTTTTTCATACTTGCAGGTGAGCTAATGAATAGGGGAGGAATCGCCAATCGACTCATTGAATTTGCCAAAGCCCTAACCGGGCGACTTCCGGGAGGTTTGCTTCATGTGAACGTGGTAGCAGCTATGTTGATGGGTGCGATTGCAGGTTCTGCTGTGGCTGCGGCTTCTTCTATGGGAGGTATTTTGGGCAAAAGGATGGAAAAAGAAGGCTATCCCAAAGAATTGGGAGCAGCTGTCAATATCACATCGTCGACCACCGGATTGATTATTCCTCCTTCCAATGTGTTGATTGTGTATTCCTTGGCATCGGGAGGGGTTTCAGTTGCTGCATTATTTGTGGCGGGGTATTTACCTGGGTTTCTGATCGGATTATTGTTGATGATTACAGCAGCCATCATGGTCAAAATCAAAAAACTTCCATCGGGAGAAGCTTCTTCGATTCGTTTGGTTTTGATTACATTTTGGAGAGCAGTTCCAAGTTTATTTTTGCTTTTCGTTGTGATTGGAGGGATTATAGGAGGAGTATTCACTGCGACCGAAGCTTCGGCAATAGCTGTGGTTTACAGCTTGATATTGACATTGATGTACCGGGAAATCGGTTTTAAAGACCTTCCATCTGTTTTGCTCAAATCAGCCGAAACGACAGCTGTGGTCATGCTTTTGATTGCTACTTCCATGGCGATGTCTTGGGTTATGTCGAGCGAAGAAATTCCTCAGCGAATCAGCAACGCAATGCTTTCGCTCAGTGATAATATTATCGTGATCCTTATTTTGATTAATATCCTGTTGCTCTTTGTGGGGGTATTTATGGATATGACGCCGGCAGTGTTGATATTCACACCTATCTTTTTGCCAGTAGTGACATCCCTAGGTGTAGATCCAGTTCACTTTGGGATCATGATGGTGCTTAATTTATGTATTGGACTTTGCACACCGCCGGTAGGATCTATCCTATTTATCGGTGTGGGAATAGCTCAAACTACTATTCAAAAAATCATCAAACCATTATTGCCGTTCTTTGTGGCCATGATTATAGGTTTGATCCTGATTATGTTATTTCCTGAGATCACTCTTTGGCTTCCAAGACAATTTGGGCTATAAAAAAAGACGTAAGACACAAGAAGCAAGATGCAAGATTTTTCCCCTTCAAGACTTTCAAGTTCCTAAAGGGGTTTTGTATAGTATCTCGGCAAGTTTCCCGCAGACCTGCCTGCTGCAGGCAGGTTTTCGCAGAAAAAGACACAGATTTTCACAGATTTTTTTGAAAAAACAACTATATCCAGTTTACCCGACCTCGAATGACAGACTAATACTGATTAATTCAGCTGCAAACTGAGACTACAAACTGATCACTGCATCTGCCTACTGAGACTGCAAACTGCATCTGCCTACTGAGACTGAATACTGATCACTTTTCCGGCTTCGACTCCCAGCCCAGCGGGCAAGCTGCTCAGCCTGACAAATTGCATACTGAAAACTGCATCTGCCTACTGAGACTGCCTACTGATCACTTCCTTTCCACTTCCCTCAAGTTCTCCAGTTTCTTATTCCTCAGGAAGCCATTGATATCTTCGAAGTGTTCTTTTACGCGCTTATTTCCAAATTCAAATACTTTGGTCACTAAGTCATCCAAGAAATCCCGATCGTGGGAAACGACTACCAAAGTACCATCAAATGCTTTCAAAGCATCCTTGATGATGTCCTTGGTCTTCATGTCTAAGTGGTTGGTAGGTTCATCGAGAATCAACAGGTTGACTGGTTCCAACAAAAGTTTGATCATCGCCAAACGGGTTTTTTCCCCACCGGAAAGCACTTTTACTTTCTTATTGATCTCGTCGCCCTTAAACATGAAAGCACCCAAAAGGTCCTTCACTTTAGTTCGGATTTCCCCAACTGCAATCTGATCTATAGTTTCAAAAATTGTCAAGCTTTCATCCAAAAGGGAGGCCTGATTCTGCGCAAAATAACCGACCATCGCATTGTGACCCAGTTCGCATTTTCCTTGAAATTCGATTTGACCCATTATGGCTTTCATCATGGTGGATTTTCCTTCGCCATTTTTACCAACGAAAGCAACTTTCTGGCCTCGTTCAATTGTCATGGAAGCGTTTTTGAACACGACATGATCGCCATAGCTTTTGCTCATGTCGTCCACAATCACAGGATAATTTCCTGATCTCGGGGACGGTGGAAAGCGGAGTTTCAAAGCCGAGCTGTCCACTTCATCAACTTCGATTACCTCCATTTTCTCCAGCATTTTCACACGGGACTGAACTTGTAGGGTCTTGGAATAAGTGCCTTTGAAACGATCGATAAATTCCTGAATGTCGGCAATTGTCCGTTGTTGTTCTTCGTAATGCTTCTGCTGCTGCTCGCGACGTTCTTTGCGCAGCTCCAAGTAATGGCTGTATTTGGCTTTGTAATCGTAGATTCTTCCCATCGTCACCTCGATGGTGCGGGTGGTGATATTGTCTACGAAAGCTCTATCGTGAGAAATAACCACAACGGCTTTGGCTTTAGTCATCAGGAATTCTTCCAACCACTGTATGGACTCGATGTCCAAATGGTTGGTCGGTTCATCAAGCAGAATCAGATCAGGCTTTTGCAAAAGGATCTTAGCCAATTCAATTCTCATCCTCCAACCTCCGGAAAACTCAGAAGTAGATCTGGTAAAATCCGCTCGCTCGAAACCTAATCCAAGCAACACCTTTTCAACCTCAGCCTCATAGTTCACTTCCTCGATTGCATAAAACTTCTCACTGAGTTCGGATACGCGCTCAATCAATTTGTAGTAATTGTCCGATTCGTAGTCCGTTCGGACCGTTAGTTCCTCGTTGATTTTCTCGATTTCAGCCTTCATATCGAGGTAGCTGGCGAAAGCTTTCGCAGTCTCATCCATCACCGAACAGTCATCCGCAGTCAACAAATGCTGGGGTAGGTATGCCACTACATAGCCTTTAGGTGCCGAAACAGCACCCGATGTGGGTTTGCTTTGACCTGCGATGATCTTGAGAAGGGTAGATTTGCCAGCTCCGTTTTTGCCCATCAAGGCGATTTTGTCATTGTCATTGATGGCAAAGGAAATATTGCTAAAAAGCGCTGTGCCGCTGTGCATGACGGCCACATTGTCAACTGAAATCATGAATCTTGAAATTGAACTGGCAAAGGTAAGGATTGCAAGATTGAAAAATTGGAAGATTGAAAAATTAGCTGCTAGCCAATTGTCCATGGACCATGGTCTATTTGACAGAGATTTCTTCAACTATAGTCTCTGGACTATGGACTATAGACCATAAAAAACTTACCTTCGCCTCATGCTTGTAATTGTCACCGGTGTATCGGGAACGGGTAAAACCACACTCGGTTCTTTTTTGGCCGAAAGGCTTCACCTTCCTTTTTTCGACGCAGATCATTTTCACCCTGCTGAAAATATTGCTAAAATGAGTGCCGGTCATCCGCTTAATGATGAAGATCGAGTTCCTTGGTTGCAAGCTTTGGCAGATCGCTTAAAGGAGTCTGAACTGAAAGGAGGAGCCGTCTTAGCTTGTTCCGCTTTGAAAAATTCCTATCGGGAAAAGCTCAGCGTTTCTGAAAATCTGCGTTGGATTCACCTGACAGGGAGTCGTGACCTGATCTGGGAGCGAATGCTGGCCCGCAAAAATCATTACATGAAAGCCGGAATGCTGGACTCTCAAATTGCAACTTGGGAAAAACCGGTTTTCGGATTTAAACTTGACATTTCAGGGACGCCGGAAGAATTGCTTTTGGAGTCTTTAAATTACTTAAAATATCAACCTATGAATATGAAAATGGGAGTGATCGGAATGGGCGTAATGGGCAAAAGCCTTGCGCTTAACCTTGCCGAAAATGGCGTTCCTGTATCGCTATATAACCGATTTGTAGCAGGAAAAGAGGAAGGAGTAGCACAACTGGTACTCGACGAAAACCCGGAATTTTCCAATATGCTTGCCTTTGAGGATTTGCAAAAATTCGTGGACTCTCTTGAAAAACCGCGTCGGATTTTGATGATGATTCCAGCCGGTGCGGCAATCGATGGGCAGTTGGATTCGTTGATCCCGATCTTGGAAAAAGATGACTTGGTGATTGATGGGGGAAATTCTTTTTACTTGGATTCGGATCGGAGGGTGAACCGATTGAAAGAGACAGGTATGCACTTTCTGCCAATGGGTGTATCCGGAGGAGAAGAAGGTGCAAGAAAAGGCCCATCGATCATGCCCGGGGGCAATGCTGAAGGGTATGCGATGGTGGAGGACTTCTTAGGGAGAATTTCTGCTAAAGACAAAAATGGCAAACCTTGTGTGACCTATGTCGGACCTGGAGGATCAGGCCACTTTATTAAAATGGTGCACAATTCCATCGAATATGGTGAAATGCAAGTGCTTGCAGAATTGGTTCACTTGCTCCGATTTGGCTTTGGTTGCACACCTGAGCAAGTTTCAGGCATTTTTACCGAATGGGGAAAAGGAGAAGTGAAATCCTATTTGCTGGAGATTACTGCTGAAATCCTGCTGTTCAAAGAAAATGGGGAACTGCTTTTGGATAAAATCATGGATCAGGCTGGTCAAAAAGGAACCGGTGCTTGGTCATTGGTCAGTGCTTTGGATTACGGAGTGCCTTATAGCCCCTTGTCCGAAGCGGTCAATGCTCGGGGAGTTTCTGGCGAAAAAGCTATGCGAGTGGCATACTCCAAGACTTTTCAGCATGAGTTTGAGAAAATCGAAGCATCGCTGGAAGCTTGGCTTCCAAAGATCAAATCTGCCTATTTTCTAGCTCGAATTATCAATCATGAAGTAGGTTTTCGATTTATGAAAACTGTCTCTGATACCAAAGGTTGGAATCTGAATTTCAATGAGATTGCAAGAATCTGGACTAATGGCTGCATCATCAGGTCTGGATTGATGGAGTCAATTGCCACAAATTATGGGGATTCATTCCTTGAGATTCCAGATGTCAAAACCCATGTAATCTCGGGAAGAAAAGCTCTTGGAGAATTGATTGGATTGAGCTTAACCCATGGATTTGCAGTTCCGGTGATGAGTGCAGGTTTGAATTATTTATTGGGAAGAATCACAGCGGAATCCAGTGCATCGGTAATTCAGGCCCAACGGGATTACTTTGGTGCGCACACTTATCAACGAAAAGACGATCCAAGTGGGAAGTTTTACCACACAGAATGGATTTAAGATTTTTGATTTACGATTTACGAGGGGCTGGATTTATTCTGGCCCTTTTTTATTTATGTCTCCCGCAGATTGGCACAGAAAAGGCCACAGATTAGCACAGATTTACAACTTACTTTTCACCTTTTACCTCTTACGAATTCTCTCAGCGCCTTCGAGTCTTCGTGGCAAGGAATAGCTCACAGATGATCACAGATTCACCACTTACTTTTCACCATTTACCTCTTACAAATTTCCCCTAGCGCCTTCGAGTCTTCGTGGCAAGAATAGCTCACAGATGACGCAGATGACCACAGATAAATGACTTACTTTTCACCATTAACCACTTACAAATTTCCCTTAGTGCCTTAGTGCCTTCGAGTCTTCGTGGCAAGAATAGCTCACAGATGACGCAGATGACCACAGATAAATGACTTACTTTTCACCATTTACCTCTTACAATAATCCTCCAATAACTCCCGCACTCTGTGGTGATATCAAATTTTTTCACCTTCAAATAGGTTTGCAAAAGGGAAAGGGCGAAATTAAGAGGCCAACCTTAACCATCTCTACTATGAAAACTGCTAAAATCCTGTTTTGGCTCTTTTTTCTGAGCTTTTTCACCAGTCCGCTTCTTTTTGCACAGGAACTTCTCATCAACCATGTGAATATCATCACCATGCAGGATGACAAAGTTTTGGAGGATCATTCCATCTATGTGAAGGACGGAGTCATCATGGAAATCGCTCCTGAGGAAGAAATCAGCGTTGCAGGAATCCGCACGCTTGATGGTAGGGGAATGTATATTTTCCCCGGATTAGCGGAGTTTCACGCACATTTGCCAAATCCTGAGCAATACGGACCGGAGTTTCAGGAGGAAGTGCTTTGGCTATATTTGGCCAATGGTGTCCTGCGAATCCGAAGCATGTTGGGTTATGAATCACATTTGACCCTCAAGCAGCGAGTTGAAAAGGGTGAAATTCCAGGTCCTCGTATGTTTATCTCAGGTCCTTCGCTCAATGGGAATTCAGTTGCTGATCCCGAAGCGGGAAGAAAGATGGTTCGCGATCAAAAAACAGCCGGCTATGATCACCTAAAACTTCATCCTGGCCTAGATACCCCAAAGTTTTTGGCGATCGCTGATGAAGCAAAAAAAGTAGGAATCTATTACGGAGGGCACGTTTCTCAGGATGTTGGTCTTGTGACCTCAGTGACAAATGGCTACAGATCAGTAGAACACATCGATGGTTATTTGGAGGCTATGGTAACTGATAAATCCAAATTGGACCCAACCAAATCCGGACCTTTCAATATGCAGGCAGTTGGAGATGTCGACATGAGTTTGCTTCCGGGATTGATAAAAATGACCCTTGAAAACAAAGCCTACGTTGCTCCGACGATGACACTTTTTGAGCGATACTTTGGCTATCAACCTGCTTACGAATTGCGTCAGCAACCGGAAATGTTCTATTTACCAGGTCAGCTTGTGACTCAATGGTTTAATACTAAATCTCAGTTGGAAGGCAATGGTGTTTTGGCAGAGGAAAAGGTGAAACCTTATCTTGAGTTTCGACAGAAGTTATTTTTGGAGCTACACGAAGCCGGTGTTCCCATGATTATGAGTTCCGATTCTCCACAAGTTTTCAATGTTCCCGGTTTTTCAATTCACAGAGAAATTGAATCCATGTCTCTAGCAGGAATGTCTAACTATGAGATTTTAAAAACCGGTTCGGTAAATTGCGCAGCATATTATGAAGAAGAAGGAGAGTGGGGAGTTTTAAAACCTGGAGCCGCTGCTGAATTTGTGATGGTTCAGAAAAATCCACTGGAAGATTTGGCCATCATGCAAAGACCTCAAGCAATCATGATAGGAGGAAAATTTATGCAACGAGATGAGTTTATGTTGGAGCTTAATTTGATCCGTCAGAAGTATATCAGACAATGAGAATTTTGATTTTAGAATTACGATTTACGAGGGCAAAGGGAACCTTTGAGGTTTTCAAAAACCTCGAAGGTGTAAATAAATTCATTTTATCGACGAGAAGAGTCTTTTCAAACAAATCATCGAATTTGTTACCCTTCGACTTCGAGACGATCGTCTCTCAGGTGCTCAGATTGACACGAAACCTGAATTTTCCAATCTTTCAATCTTCCAATTTTGCAATTATATAACTCATGAAATACCAAACAATCCTAACAGCCGCAGCGCTACTTTCTACTGCGATCGCCTCCAACCAAAAAACCACCCAAGAACCTATTAAAGAAGAGATAAATCTTATGATTAAAACAGAACAAGTGGCCGAACACAAGGGCCAAGCGGTTTTCCATTATGTCCTCGACAATGGGACAATGCAGGTAGAACTATCTAATTATGGAGGATTGGTTTTCAAAATTAATGCCCCCGACAAAACCGGTAAACTGGAAAACATTACGCTTACTTTTGACAGCGTTCCTGAATTCCTAACAAAGCCAAACCCATTTTTCGGAGCTACAGCCGGTCGAGTGGCCAATCGGATCGGGAAAGGACAATTTGAGCTCGACGGAAAATCTTATCAGCTTGCCACAAACAATGGAAATAACCACCTGCACGGAGGAAATGAAGGATTCAATAAAAAAGTTTGGACACCGGAAACCTACTCCAATGACTCCGTAGTCGGCGTGAAAATGACCTACCTCAGTGTGGATGGAGAAGAAGGCTATCCGGGAAATCTGGAATCTACACTTTGGATGGAACTCACTACAGACAATACCCTTCGAATCCGATTTGAAGCTACGACTGATCAAATAACCATTCTCAACCTCACTAACCACACCTATTTTAATCTCGGTGGTTCTAAGCGTGATGCACAGGATCATGAATTTCAGTTTTGGGCAGATGCTTATACGCCGGTTGATGATGAGTTAATTCCAACAGGAGAGGTGAAAGATGTGGCTGGAACGCCTTTTGATTTCCGCACTCCAAAGATTCTAGGCGATCAGATAGCTGCCAATGCAGGTGGTTTTGATCACAACATGGTGATGAAAATGGAAAAGTCAGATGAGATGAAGCATTTCGTCCGAGTGCGACATGCTGAAAGCGGCCGTGTGATGGATATGTACTCTGACAACATGGGTGTGCAGTTTTACACTGGTAACTTTATTACCAACTTCGCAGGAGCAGATGGCAAAACTTACGATAAGCATTGGGGCTTTTGTCTCGAATCCCAAAACTGGCCTGATGCCATCAATCACGACAACTTCCCTAGCCCAGTTCTAAATCCAGGTGAAAAGTACGAGCATAATATTGAGTATCGATTTTCGGTGGAGAAGTAAAAGAGAAACCCGCTCGTTCCTCGGAATTTGTAATTCCGAGGTTCTGTTGTCGGATTTATAATCCGGAAAAGTAGAAATGAGGATTGTAAATCCTCAAACAAAGCTTCAGGATTTCGAATCCTGAAGAACAAAAAGAATAAAACCCTCCAAGGATTGATAAACTTGGAGGGTTTTTAATTGATTTTCAATTTTTTAACTAATTCCAAGAAATATTCCTGAGACCAAATATCTAATGATTTTGGATCAGGGATAAATCGAATAACATCCTCTTTTACAGAGTTAAAATTCAGGGATTCAATCTTTTGATTGAGTAAGTCATGAATCACTTTAGAATTTGCCGGAGCTTCCAAGTCTCCAGATTCTAGAGCTCGCACCGAAAAGTGTTCTAAACTGATGGGATGACCTTTTCGGATATACCATTCTAAGTCAAACCAATCCCGACCTTTCACCCTTGTCTTCCATTTACGGAAGAGTAAGGCATGCATTTTCCGGCAAAAAGATCCTCAATTCTGAAATCATAGTTCCTGAAGGGTTTCGATTAACAAGTTTAAGCTTGTTTTTTTTGGAGAAAAAGGAATCCATTTCTTCATGATTTCCAGATTCATTTTTGCCAAACCTATTTCATCTGCTCGTAGGTCTTCCTCCAGAAATTTTCTCACTTCCACCTTGCTTCTAAAAATCACTCCCGAAGTCAAGACAACTTTGTCCCAAATTGCTTTTTCTGGACTAGCAATAAGGTAAAATCCAGCTTCAGTGCTACCTTGATTTTTGATGCCCATCGTGAAATAGTTTGATTTTACTTGAGTGTAATCAAATCTTCCCACTGGGGTTTTGAAAATTTTACTTATTCGAGTCGTCACCGAACTGGTCTGATAGACTCGTTCAGGAATCAGTCCAAAGTACGATAAGGCAGAATCCAGAGAAACATAACTAGGCCCATAAATCTGATTTGCCAATAGAAAGGGATGAGGATTTTGATTAGAAATTTCCTGACCCAGGACATAGAGTCCCTTTTTGACTTGCACCAAATCTCCTGACTTAACCCAATAATTTATTTTATCATAGGGCCTTCGGTAATCTCGAAGGATCGGCAGGATCGTGGAGGTGGCAAGAGGAAAATTTCCCAAGCTTTTAAGAGTCAATAACTCGTTCATATGTTAAAAATACAGAGGTAATTCGGAAAAATTCCGAATTAAGTATAAAAAAAATACAACTCTTTAGTTTTCAATCACTTTTTTTGAAATAGTGTTTTTATAAAGATCTTCGATAGGAAAGCATAAGTCAAAATCATTCCAGTCATCCGCATAAAATCTTGAATCCACTTTGATATAGGAAAGAATGGTTTTAAGATCAAAGACTGCTAGATCAGACCAAAAAATCTCTACCATTGCTGAGCGAGTGTTTTAAGCTGCTCATGGGAAATCACTTTCCCTTCTTTTACTTGCTCCAATCCCTTTTCAACTTTTTCTATGAAAATCAGACGTTCAATTAAAACTTCCAAGTCAAAGCTTTCAGGCATTTCCTGAATAGCCTCCAATGCTTTTTTCTTTTCCATACAGGAATTTACGGATTATTCTGTGAATGGTCTTTCCGAATTAGATGTGAAAAATTCACAGGCTTGGCTTCATTTGCAAATTCTCTCCGATTGCCCGAATTACTTTTAGAATAGTTTCAAACTGAGGTTTGGAGTCAGGAGAAAGAGCCTTATACAGACTTGGCCGGCTAAGACCGGTTTGCTCGGCGATTTTTGACATTCCGATTGCTTTTGCCACATGGCCCAGTGCGGCGATTATTTCTGATGAATTTCCTTCTTCCAGCACCGTTTTGAGGTATTCTTGGACCATCTCTTCGTCAACCAAATATTCGGCTATATCAAATTTTGTAGGGTTCATTTTAGTTGTACTTGTAATGGTTCCAGATACTTTTTGCTTTTTTGATATCAGAATCTTGGGTGCTTTTGTCTCCACCAATAAGTAGTAGAATCAGTTTATCCCCTTGTTTCTTGAAGTAGATTCGATAACCAGGCCCAAAGTGAATCCGAATCTCTTCAATTCCATCGCCTACTGAGCTTACATCACCGAGATTGCCAGATTCAATTCTTTGTAATCTCAACAATATTTTAGCCTTGGCTTTTCTATCATCCAACTTCCTTAGCCACTTATCGAACTCCGACGTTTTTTCGAGAAGAAACATACACAAATGTATTCACTTGGATACAGTTTTTCAAGTATAACTTTTTTCTTTTGCAATTCTCACCTTTCAATTCATTTCCCAAAAAGACCATCCGCCACCACTCCTTGCACCTCCTGAAATCCCTGATAACCACAAATCACCGCTTCAAAATCTTCCAGATTTCCAAAGTGTTTTAGTGCCAGTGGATTTCCAAAGTGAATCAAAATACAAGACTTGCTTTTAGCCAATTCTTTGATTTCATCCAGTACCATTTGATCCATTCCAAATTGATTTAGCGGCTTATGACTAGGGACAAAAACGGCCAGAATCACTTTTTCTGCTTGATTTAATGAAGTAAAGCTAAAGTCCAATTGCTTAGAAAAATGACCGGGTTCGTAAGTGAAAAACTCTTGATATCCCAGCTTTCCAGCTTTGGACAGTTCTTGAAGTTCGGTAGGATTTATCGCTCCGGAAATCACCGAAACGTAGTCTTCTGCCAGTTCAGTTTGAAGTTTGGAATGACTTTCCCAATCGAAAACAGGAACTTCAACTGGCTGAAATTCCATCACGCCCAACCGCTTTTTCAAAGCTATCACCTTTTCAAAAACAGCATCCACTTCTTCATCAGAAGCGTTTTGGGCGATTTTTTCAATTCCTTCTTTCACATGATCGGAGAAGCAAAGGATGTCATTTCCGGCATAGAAAGCCTGCCATTCGAGTTCGCCGGGTTCGGCATATAGATTTGCAACGGCTTTCATATTCAGCGCATCGGAGATTACGAGGCCTTTGAAACCCATTTCGCCCTTGAGTAAATCAGTAATCAATTCCCGACTTATGCTGGCTGGAATATCTTTTCCACTAGTCAATGCAGGCACAGCCAAGTGACCAACCATGATCATTTCCACACCTCGATCAATTCCATATTGGAAGGGAAACAACTCTTCCGCTTCGAGTTCTGCTTTGGTTTTGTGCAGGATTGGCAAACCTAAATGTGAATCAGTTGCCGTATCTCCATGTCCAGGGAAATGCTTCAGACAAGCTCCAATTCCAGCTTTTTTCATTCCAGAATAAGCGGCCAGTGAGAGTTTGGCAACTTTTTCAGTATCATTCCCAAAGGATCGATATCCGATCACAGGATTATTCGGATTGGTATTCACATCGGCGCAAGGCGCAAGGTTGAGGTGAATACCTGATCGTTTCATATCCAAACCCATGCGATAACTGACTTCTTCAACCTGCGTTTCTGCATCAGTTTTCAGCGCTCCCAAGGTGATGGCAAAAGGATATTGTGGTGTTTTTTCTACCCGCATTGCTAAGCCATATTCCCCATCGATACTGATCAAAAGTGGGATTTTAGAAATTGATTGGTAGCGGTTAATCAGGCCGATCATTTTCTCAAAAGTGCCTGTGACATCCAGGACTTCAGCTCGCTTTTCAAAGTTGGCAGCAGCTGAAAGACGACTATGAAAAAAGGTCAATCCCCCGATTTTTTGCTCTCGGATCAGCTTTTCAATGGCTTGGTAATTTTCCTCCGTATCGTGAATAAACGCCGCAGGAGAAAAGCATTGGGCGATTTTTTGATGTTTGTTCATTTGAAAATTGGAACATTGCAAAATTGAAAGATTGGAAAATTGAGGTATGAGCTAGGGAACAAAAGGCCTTAATCTGATTATTAAGGATTGAAGTTCATTTTTGCCTCGTAAATCGTATATCGTAAATCGTACATTTCCGACCGAATTTTCAGCTTTCTGATTTTATCCTTCTAACTTTTTTCCAAATTCCCTCGGATACTTCACCACATACGCCATCACAAAACCCGGAATCGTCGCCAACACCACCCAAACAAAGAAACCGGGATAGCCCAACCACTGCTGCATGTAGCCACTGAGCATTCCCGGTAGCATCATTCCCATGGCCATGAATCCCGTCGCCAAGGCATAATGGGCAGTTTTGAAAAGGCCTTCTGCCAGATAAATCAGGAAAACCATATAGGCCGCAAAGCCAAAACCATAGCCCAATTGCTCGATCAATACTACACCTCCTGCAAAGACAATGCTTTCAGGTTGAAGCCAGGAAAGAAAGATGTAGCCGATATTTGGGACATTGATCGCAATAACCATCGGCATCATCCACCTGCCCAAACCATCTCTGGAAATCAAAATTCCTCCAAGAATTCCTCCCGCCAAAAGTGCAACGACCCCCAAAGTACCATATAGAAATCCAACTTCAGTCACACTGAGACCAAGTCCTCCTTTTGCGCGCTCATCCAAAAAGAAAGGCGATGCCATCTTAACCAATTGTGATTCCCCAAGCCGATAGAGCAGGACAAATGCAATAGACAAACCAATATTTTTCTTGGTAAAAAAAGTCGAAAAAACCCTTCCAAAACTCGGTTGGTCAGCTCGTGCTACTCGCTCTTCGATAACATTTGGCGTAGTGATATAATTGATCAAGGTCAGTACGAGCATCAAAACAGCTACAATAATCATGGTCATAGACCAAGCTTTCGCCGGATCACCGAAATGAGTTTCCAAATTTCCTGCGATGATTACAATCAAGCCTTGACCAGTGATCATCCCAACACGATAAAATGTGCTTCGCATCCCAACGAAGAAGCTTTGTTGTTCGGGTTTTAGGGCAATCAGATACATTCCATCCGAAGCGATGTCATTGGTTGCTGATGCAAAAGCTCCCATCCAGAAAAAGGCAAGTGTGATTATGAAAAAGTGGCCTGTCCCTGTTGTCAATCCTACTCCAAGAAATGCCAAAGCCAAGATCAGCTGCATGCTGAGAAACCATTTTTTCTTATTTCCAAAAAGCTCCAAAATCGGGCTCCAGATAGGTTTGATCACCCAGGGTAGGTAAAGAAAGGAGGTGTAAAGTCCGATATCTGCATTGGAAACACCCAGGCTTTTGTACATGATCACCGAAACGGTAATGATGATGACATAGGGGACAGATTCGGTGAGATAAAGCGAGGGAACCCAAAACCACGGGTTTTTTGTAGTGTTTTGGGTCATGATTTTCGGAGTAGATTTTGGTAAACACTTACCTCTGAACCGTCAATTAATTTGGCACCGACTGCTTTTTCATAAAACTCTGAGGGCCCAACTCCGCCGATGATTGCATAGCCGTAACCCATTTCCCGAAGGGATTCTAGAGATTTGACCAAAAGAATCTTACCGATTCCCTTGCCGCGCTCTGATTCCAAAGTGCCTGTGGGTCCAAAGAAATTCCTTGCTGTGCTTTCATAGCAGGCAAACCCTATAATCTGATTTCCTCGCTGTGCGATCCAACAGGAAACGGGTTGGCGGGAAAAAGCAACATCAACCTCTGATTGCCAATAAGCCCCAAACTGCTCCATGACCCATTCGCAGACTAGATGTTTTTCTGGAGCGATTGCCCTCCGAAACACAATTTTTTCTTTTTCCTTCAGCTTCTTTTCTAACTCAGAAACTTCAGGAAGTTCAATCAAGCGAACGAGCATGTCTTTCATGGGCGGGCAGATTTTGGCATTTGGAAGACCTGAGTTTGCACAATCCTGCCAAAATGATCAATCCAGCGGATGGCTAAATATTCGGTATTCAAACTTGGAACTTCTAAATATCGCACTCTTGACCCACCCACCCAAGCGGTGTGGATAATTGCGTCATGAAGTGAATTTAAGTCATTTCCACCTTGTACCATCGCATAGCGAATGGCGGGATCGAGTGGTTTTTCGAGATTGATTTGAGTTTTTTCTGTGTTGGTTTTTACATCAAAGACAACCGGGATTTCAATGATCGAAGCGGATTTTGGCTCAAAAGAAGGAGTCAAGGTTGGTTTGTCATAAACTTCTTTTTTCAGCAATTCAGCGATATCCTGATTTTTGACATAAAGTGATTTTGCTGAGAAAAATGCATTCCCATTGATCTCCGTGAAGGTTCGGGCGTAGTTAACTTGGGTGTTCAGTTCAGTTGGAACTTTCCAAGCTTGATCCGAATCATCCCTGATTTTATAGGGGCCATTTCCGATGTAGACGTTGGTGTTATAGCTATTGTTGGACCACCAGTCGGCGAGCTTGCGATAGGAGGCGAGGGGATGCTCCATGCTCCAATAGAGTTGGGGAATAAGGTAATCGATCCAGCCATTTTTCATCCAAAGCAGCACATCGGCAAAAAGGTCATCGTAATTGGTTTGGCCTGCTCGGGTTGGCGAGCCTTTTGGGTCTTTGTCCTGATTTCTCCAAACTCCAAAAGGTGAAATTCCGAACTGAACCCAAGGCTTTTGGCTTTTAATTTCTTGATTTAGGGCAAAAATCAACTCGTTGACATTTTGACGTCTCCAATCATCTCTTGTCTGTCCGGGCTTTTTGTATTTGTCAAAAGAGGCTTTGTCAGGAAACTCCAGTTTGGGTTCTCGGTATGGGTAGAAATAATCATCAAAGTGTATGGCGTCAATGTCATAATTGGCTACAACTTCCTTGATGATAGCCAATAAATGATTTTTTACTTCAGGAAGCCCCGGATCATAATACCATTTGGTGCCGTATTTCAGCATCCAATTGCGATGCTTATTATAGTCATGATCAGGGCTGAGTCCCTCTGTGCTGAGGGTCATGGTTGCCCGATAGGGATTAAGCCAAGCGTGGAATTCCAAACCTCGATCATGAGCTTCTTTGATCATCCAAGTCAAAGGGTTTTCCTGAGTTTTTGGAGCTTGACCTTGTTTTCCAGTCAGGTATTTGGACCAAGGCGCATAGGCACTTGGGTAAAAAGCATCACCTGAAGTTCGAACCTGTACTATTACTGCATTGAAATTCAATGACTTGTAGTAGTCCAGTAGTCGGGTAAATTCCTGTTTTTGCTTATCCCAAGGATCGGTTGATGAAATTGGCCAATCGATATTAGCTACAGTAGCGATCCAAACACCCCGGAATTCTCTGGGAATATCCGGCAGTCGGTAGGCAAGAGGCCTGAGTGCCACTGAAGGCTGTGTAGAAGGTTTATTTGGAAGCGTTTCACTTGTTTTCGGGGAGGAGGTAGAAACAGGTGCATTTTGCTTTTGGCCTTGTGGGACAGGTTTTTTGGTTTTGCATGCTGCAAAAAGAAAAATTGATATGAGTAAAAAGGAAAGGTACTTAAGAAAGGAATTCATGGAGGTAAATGGAGCTGGGGTACTGGGTTTAGTTGGGAATGGGTCTTTTCAAAAGGGTCTGTGAGGACACAGACCTTGGATGTTAGCGAGAATTAAAGCTGAGGAACAGGTTTTAAGTTGAGGTCGGATAGTTTTTTGCGCAGCTGATTCATGAATTTATCCCCCGGATCGGATTTGACTGTTCGGTAGTCGGGGTCAGTTTCTTTCCAAAGTTCGGTAGTCTGAAAATTCTGATATTCATGATGTCCGATCACGTAGTCGATTGAATATTTTCTTTTGAGGTGACGGATCAGCTTTTCATTTGCTATAAGTTGGGCCTTGGTTAGAGGCATTGCATCGCTGCCGATATTTTCGATTCCGATAGCGAGGTAGTTTAAGCCAATTACGTGCCGAGCAAAAGTAGTATCCGGCAAAAGCCTAAAAATCGTCCCATCCCGATCGATCAAAAACTGACTGGAAACATTCAAATTGCTCGCCCCGGTCAAGTCGGCTCGCCCGCCCAAAGTTGGCGGATTGAATACGTCAAAAGTGACCTCAATATTATCTATCGCAGTCCAATGAACAACGACCATCTGTGGCTCAATGGAAGGGGTGGTTTTAGCCAAACCATGTCGATCCTTGAGGTATTGGAGCGAAAGCTGCTCTCGCTCGGCATTCCAAGTGATGGGTTTGTCGATGATCCGAAATGTGGCTTTGGGACTACAGGAAAAGGCAATAAGCAATGCAAAAAAGGAGGAAATTCTGGCTAAATTGATTTGCATTTCTTTGGTGTTTTGGCGGTCTGTAATTTGTAAGCTAAACTAGCCAGAAATCGGAAAAATGTAACTTTTCCCCAATTACTTTTCCGAATTGAACTTTCAATCCCGAGGGAAACATTTGGGAGATGATGGAACTGAAACACAAAGAAAAGGCGTGAAAATCGAAATTGAGGTCAATCCTACAATCCAAGGTATAATTGCCGGAAAAGATGAGATTCTTGAAAAGGCTATTGAATTTGTAAATGGTGGTGGATAATTCTATTATTTATCATTTCTATTCTTTGTATTCAAATGATTTTAAAAATAGAAGTCAATGGAAACAGATTTCGAAACATTCTCCCCAAAATCCCGACAAGAATGGCGGGATTGGCTTCAGGAAAACCACGATAAGAAGCAGTCCATTTGGCTGATTTACTATAAAAAGGAATCCAAGCAGCCATCTCTCGTTTACAGCGATGCAGTGGATGAGGCACTGTGCTTCGGTTGGATTGATAGCAAGTCCAAACCCATTGATTCCGATCGATACATGCAGTTTTTCTGCAAGAGGAAAGCAAAAAGCGTTTGGTCAAAGATAAACAAGGCGAAAATTGATCGTCTAACAGTAAAAGGGCTTATGACCCAAGCTGGTTATGAATGCATTGAAATCGCGAAGAAAAATGGTTCGTGGACTATACTCGATGAGGCAGAAGCCCTGGTCATACCAAATGATCTGGAAGAGGCCTTTCAGGAAAAGCCACTTGCAAAAAACTATTTCTTGACCTTAAGCAGATCAGACAAACGCAATATTCTCCAATGGCTTGTGCTCGCAAAGCGACCTGAAACCCGACAAAACCGAATCCACGAAATCGTCACACTCGCCGAGCAAAGCCAAAAACCAAAGCAATTCCGTGGGAAAAATGGCCAGGTAAAAAAATTATAGTTTTCGGAATCCGTAGGAATTTTTAAATTGTACTTAATTTATTTTAACCTAATCCCAAGGCTATGATAATCAAAGTGAAAACGACCCCAACTAATGAAGACACTCATCCTTTTACTTTTGGCCGCAGTTTTCAGCTGTACAGACACCTCTGATCAACCTGTTTCTTTAGGCTTGGAAGGAAAGTGGGTCGATCAATTGACATTAACAGATACTTTGGAGTTTTTGAAATTTGAAGATGGAGGTACTTTGATGAATTTGAGCAGGGGTAGAGAAATCAACAATGGTCATGATTTGCCAAAAATCGGCTCCGGCCCTTACTTTTATACCCTTAGCGGAAACAGTATTTCCCTTCAATACTCTTTATCAAGTCTCTGGAAACCAACCGATTACTATTTCCAGCAAAATGCGCTTCAACTGAAGATTGGAAGATTTTATGAATCAGAGAATTCTGCTTCAATTTTGACTTTTAGGAAGATAAAGTGATTAGGCTTTAATCTTAGCTTCTGTTTTTTGCCACCCAAGTCAACCCAAACCCCACCAAAAATATCGTCAGCGTACCCATCACGATGGTCATATTCGTGTGAAGGGGATTTGCGAAGGTTTCGGGAAGGCCATTTTGGATTAGAATCGCCGATAAACTCATCCAGCCAATCACCAATACTCCCAGAATTACTGCGAAAACTGCTTGGGGGTTTTTGGCTTTCGAAAGTAATCCCAACAAGAAAAGGCCCAAAATCCCACCACTGAAAATCGAAGAAAGTGCCCACCAAGCCTCCAAAGCACTGTTAACTCCATTGAAGGCCAAACCAACCACAATGCTCAGCAAGCCCATAACCAGCGAAGAACCCCTCAATACCCGAAGCGAGAGCTTTTCCGAAGGATTGGGATGGATGTACTTGCTGAAATGATCGGAGAGAATCACCGTCGCCGAACTGTTGATGCTTGTGGATACGGTACTCATCCCTGCTGCGAAGATTGAAGCGATCAACAAGCCTGTCACTCCGATCGGAAGTTGATTGACAATGAAGTAGGGGAAAACCTTGTCTCCGGCCAAGCCTTCGGGAAGTAATTCGGGTTGGGCTTGATAATAGGCAAATAAGGCAGTCCCGATAAAAAAGAACAAGAGCGAAACAGGCACATAAAGTAAGCTTCCCAGCCATGTGGATTTTTTGGCTTCGGCCTCGATTTTGGCAGTTAAGTAGCGCTGCACATAACTCTGGTCTATCCCGAAATTTTGCAGGTTGATAAACAGGCCATAGACCAAAATCATCCAAAAGGTGGAGGTCGTAAAATCGAGTTTGAAACTACCTAAGCTGAATTTGTCCGCTTCATTTGCAATAATGAAAATGGAAGAAGCACCATCTGGCATTCCGATAAAAATTACTCCTAAGCACGCCAAAGCTCCACCTATCAATATGATCCCTTGGACCGCATCCGTCCAAATTACGGCTTCAATTCCGCCCCACATCGAATAGATGACCACGCTGATTCCTGTCACGATGATGATACTTGGAATGCTCCAACCCAGCAAGGCATTCATCGGCAAGGCAAGCAAATACATGATTGCTCCCATTCGAGCTAATTGCGTCAGCAGGTAGCAAATGGAAGCATAGAATCTGGCCCAAGCACCAAATCGCTGCTCCAGGTAGAAATAGGCTGATTCGCTTTTGAGTCGGCGATAGAGAGGGACGAAATATTTCACAGCAATCCAAGCTGCTAATGGAATGGAAAGGCTGAAAACAAACCCGTTCCAATTACCGGAAAAGGCATTTCCGGGCAAAGCCAAGAAACTGATGCTACTCACAAAGGTGGCGAAGATCGACATTCCGATGGCCCAAGCCGGAAGCCGACCTCCTCCTGTAGTAAAGTCTGATGCGGTACGTTTTCTGAATGAAAAAGAAACACCAAATCCGACAATTGCCAACATGTAGATGAGAAAAATGGCGAGGTCTAGAATTGGCATTTTGGGAGGGTGGAAGTTTGGAAGTATGGAGGTATGGAAGTTAGGAAGAATGGAGGTAAGGACGTTAGAAAGTATGGAGGTAAGGACGTTAGGAAGTTAGGAGGTATTGATGTTAAGAAGAGTGGAGGTCAGAAGGTTTAGAAGTTAGGTGGTTTGGAAGTTAGAAGAGGTTTGTTTCCCGCTGACTTGCCAGCCGGAGGCTGGTTAGCGCAGAAAAATTCGCTGATGAGCGCAGATTAATGCACGATTTAAGACACCAAAGTTTCCTGAACTCGCTCTTTGACTTCGATAAATTTAGAGTATAATTCTGCTTTTTCGGTTTCGGAATAAGGGAAAAGGGGAGGGGCGAAATTTCCTTGGCAAAGTCCTTCGAAAGCCATGGCTGCCTTCAACCCTTTAAGGTAGCTGGAGCGATAGGTTCCGTTATTGTAGATGTTTTTGCTGAGGAATAGGATGGTGTCCTGGTGTTTTCTGACTGTTTCGGTTTCCTTTTTTTGGAAGGCATTATAGAGCCCAACATAGAGTTTCGGGAAAAGGTTGGCTCCTCCAGTGACTCCTCCATGGCCTCCCATTTCCAGAGTTTCTGCCAGGATTTCCTCGGGTCCTACAAAGATTCTGAATTCCGGCTGATCTTTAAATGCTTCGCAAAGTGCACGGAAGTTTTCCGGATTTCCGGAGCTGTCTTTGAACCCGATGATATTGGGATGCTGAGATAGTTTGACTGCCGTTTCTATTTCTATGTTGATCTTGGTATGAGATGGCATATCATAGAGGAATAGCGGCAATTCCACTGCATCTGCTAGTTTTTGATAGTAAAAGATCAATTCCTCCTGTCCGATATTCATGTAAAAAGGTGCAGCTGCAACTAGTGCATCTGCCCCGGATTCTTTTGCGATAGCTGCCAAATCCAAGCTTTCCACGAAGGAGCAATCTGTGATCCCAACTAGCACCGGAACTCTTCCCTTCACTTGTCGGCAGGTCAGACGGATAAGGTCAATTTTCACATCCGAACTCAAGCCTGCAAATTCCCCGGTAGTTCCAAGGATGAAGATCCCATGAACTCCACCCTCAATCAGGTGTTCAATGAGTTTTTCTGTATGAGGCACATCCAAAGATAAATCGGAATTCAAGGGGGTGATCATAGGGGGGACAATTCCTAGGAAAGAATCCAAGCGGTTCATAGGTTTTAGGCTTTTTGTTTGATAAATCAGAGGCTCAAGTGGACGTATTTAATCTTTTTGCGATTGTAGGTGTAACTGATGTGCACGGTACCATCTTTGGTTTGAATGATGGCAGGATAGCTGAATTCACCCTTTTCTTCATTTTCCAAGACTAGCAGTTCTGTCCAGTTAATACCGTCACTCGAGCCCAAAAGGACTAACTTGTTTCTGCCTTTTTTCAAGGGATTGACGACAAGAAGATGAGACCCGTTGCTCAGTGTGACTCCGTCAATGCCAGAGTTGTTGTTGTCCAAATTTGTAGCTTCCAAAGGGGTCCAGGATTTTCCATTGTCTGATGACCAAGCAGAGGCAACAACCCCTTCTTTGGTTCTGCACAGAACCTGGATTTTATTTTTTGGGTGAAAAAGCACGGTAGGTTGGATTGCGCTAAAAGGTCCTTTCAATTCTACTTTTTCCCAGTTTTGTAGGTCAGGATCTGAAAGTTCGATATGAGAAGTCCATTTTTCATTGATTTCAAAGCTGCTCGGATGAAGCAATTGACCGTTTGAGAGTTCTACAGACTTATTTCTTACAGGACCTAAAAATCCCGGTGGGAGTTGGGTTTCTTTGGACCAATTTTTCCCCTCATCTTCAGACACTTTGTAGTGTCCCCACCATTCGCTTGGATTTGGACCTTCTTTATAGAAAAGGACGATTTTTCCGTCATTTTTTCGATGAAGTACCGGGTTCCAGGTCGGGTTTCTGAAGACTTCGTTTTCTATCCCATCCGCTGCCAAGGTTGGGGTGGACCAAGTTCCGTTTTTCCGATGGGAAGTGTAAATACTCACATCGGGATGGCGTTCGTATGTGCCACCAAACCAAGCTGCCATCACACCATCCGAAGTTTCCAGAAGAGTGGAGGCATGGCAGGAAGGGAATGGAGCAGTTTCATAAATGAAACCCGAAGAGAGGACGTTGATTTTGGGTTTTTCCGATTGGGAAAAAAAGGTTAAACCTAAAAGGCTTAAAAATGGGATAAAAGACAGCATAGATCATTGGGGTTGATTGTCAAACTGAGGCTTTAACCTAACAAAAAAGCCGGACTTTTCCTCGAAACCGTCCCGCAGTGACCTGTTTAAGAAAGTAAAATGTCTGCTGGTATTTTTAACTCTTTGTGAAAAATTTTTGCCATTTCAAGAGTAAGGGGCTTTCGTTTACTCAAGATTGACGACACGTAGCCTTTGCTACCGATTTTACCCACGAAATCTTGGTTTTTTAGACCTAACTCTTTCATTTTAAGTTTGATCGCTTCAATTGGATCAGGAGATGGAATGGGATAATATTGATCTTCATAATTTTTAATCAAGACTAAAGCTACTTCCAGTTTTTTCCCTTCAGGAGTATTTGGGTCTACCTTTTTGTCAAATTGATCATCTATCCAATCCAGTAGATGATCGTATTCCGTTTCTGTTTTAATTACTGATAGTTCCATTTTTTATTTTTTAAATACAACTGCAGACACATCAATTTTATCATACTCTGAATGAGTGCCAAACCATTTGATTTGTGCTGCCTTATATTCAAAGACTACCCGCACAACTAATCTGAATTTATTGCCCATTATGTTGAAAACCACTCTGTCATCTTTTATAATACTTGCATTTCCATAAATAGATTTTAATTCATTGAACGAGTTTATTTCCAGTTGCTGAAACTCCTAGTACCATTCAAATAGTGCGTTTGCGGCCTGAGGATACCTTATCGAGTAATCCAATAACGTTCTTCTGGTTATGATGTTAAACATACTAAATTTTTAAAAAGTTTACCAATAGAAAACATTTATTTTTCTACCTTCTCAACAAACTCCAAAAACAACTTCCAATCCTCCCAAGTCAGGTTATGCTTTCCTTCTCTGATATGATACCCCACTGACTCCAAATGAACTGGACCATTTAGGACCTCAAAATCTTGGTCAAAAACCGCCTTTTTCCCATAAATCTCCGCAGCAACCCGACTTCCCAACTGGATTCCAAGATATTCCCCTTTGGGATCGGACCATTGGTCGGCTCGTGCACTGGAATAATAAACCCCTCTTGGAGCAATCAATCCTGGTAGCAGATGCTGATCGAGGGGAAGTATTTCTTCTTTTTCGTTGTATTTCCTGAAGTTATCAGCAAACCAATGAGGGAATCGCCCATTGATGGCACCCACGGTTTCTCCGTATTTTCTCTTGGACAATGCCGCACCTCCGCATCCTGATTCATTTGGATAGGTAATTGCCCATCGGGGATCGTTTGCGGATGCCCACAGCGCAGCCTTTCCAGTTCTGGAATGGCCGACGAGTATCGATTTTTTTGAGTCAATCTTAGGATGCTGCGTAAAGTAATCCATTGCCCGCATCGCGCCCCAGCCCCAAGCTCCCAAGGCTTTCAATCCATTAGCTTGCCCGATTTGCTCGGGGTAAAGTGTGGAAATAATGCCGTTTTGAAAGCTTTCTGTGATGTCGGGAGCTACCGTTTCCACATGGAAGGAAGCCGTGGCAAAACCTCTTTTGATCAATTCTGGAACAGGCCAAAATGCTTCGTCCACCAGTTTTCCATCTGGATATTTTGGAAGATAATTGATAAGTAGAATCACCGGAAAAGGCCCATTTCCTTTTTTTGGAATGAAAAAATTGATCCGCATCGTATGGCTTTTCCCATTCCTTTCAATCGTAATATTTACCTCTTCCAGCTCGGCGATGTCAGGGAAAGGATTTGTGGTTTTATTCTCTACTTGGAAAGAAATTGCATCAAAATCAGTTGGGATTTTTCCATAGACTTCGTCTTGAAAAAGTCTTAAAATCTCCGGCCTTCGAATAGTTTCCCAGTCTGGTACAGTTTTAATCAGGTTTCCTTTTTCACTTACAAATGGATCAGCAAACATCAAAGCTGGAACTTTGCTTTCATCGTAGTTTGCAGAAGTTTGAGACATGCTTTTTAGAGGGAAGAGGAGTAGGAAAGAGGCTAAAATTAGATTTAAAGCCTTCATGGTTTTGTTGTAAATAGTGAGGAGTAAGTGGTGAGTAGTGAAGTCCACCCACCACTTTTTTAGGATTAATTTCTGGAATTTGAAGTAGTCCGTTTTGGTACAAAAGGCTCAAATGGATAGTCTCTCGGCAGTACTTCGATTCCACTAGTTACCTTAAGTGGGCTTTCTCCTGCGAAAGTGAGTTCGACGAAATAGCCTCTGAAACCTTGCTCCGGGGTTTTCATCAACACTTGAAATTCCCCATTTTCAGGCAGTTTAATTTCTTCAGCTACCCAGTTGGGACCAAATACATCGATCATGAAATTTCGTTCCAAAGGATTGTAAGCCGACCAAAGTTTGACTGAAATGGGTCTGTTTTTTGGGTCTGTTTTGATTAATATTTTATCGCCATCTATTTTCCATTCATAAGTTGGCCTTGCTGATTTATTGAGAATTGCTCCATAAAAAGAGATCAAATTGGGAAGCGCATCGGATTCTCCTACGCCATGTCCGAAGTTGGGAACGTACATGATGTGCTTTTCTCCAGGCAATGCATCCCAGTAAAACTTCCAGCTGTCAGGTTGGAAAAACTCATCCCCGGCGGCGTTGATGAGTAGTTTGGGCATATTATATTCCGACAAAAATGAATAGGGTTCAGTGATTTCCATCATCCGGTCAAATTCAGGAGTGCCGACCCAGTCCATTACACCTTCGCGTACATAATCTCCCACGGCAGGGGCCCAGTAGCCATAATTTCTCCAATGGTGCTCAAATGAAGGTACCAAATTGAGAAGATCAATTACCACGGGTACGATGGCGATCACACGGTCATCCACTGCGGCCGTGGTCCATGTGGTCCAGCCTCGCTTGGATGCGCCACCAACGACGAAGGTTTTTAGGTCCTTATTGTACTTGTCTTTGACTACAGCTGTCATGGCATCCATTGCGAGTTTGGCTGCTTTGGTCATCGGGAATCGTGCTAGCCAGATTGCGTCTTCATCTTTGGCACCGCCTTCGAGAAATTTTCGCCAGCCGTAAGCGATGATTTCATCCTCATATCGCTCACCTAATGTATCATTGGCAAAAGTTAGCGGTTGAAAGGGTACATTGTGAATCTGAGCCACTATTGAGTTGGTCTGTGTGGAAGCAGCCAAAATCAAGGGATCGGGCTTCTCAGGCATTTTGGAATTTGTGCTTCCGCCACCAATCCAGAGCATACCGGTTTCGTGTGGCGTGTTTTTGGGAATGACGATGGAGACCCAATGCCACCATTCTGTTTTGTCCACGATATCAGCCGTCAGCCAATGCTGAGAATACATCTTCAGGACATGAAAGTCTGCGATTTCACCGGGTACAGAATGGACAATTTCATATCGAAAAGTCGAGTCAGTGGCATTTACATAATTCTTTAGTAGAGTTGTGGATTGCGTCTCGACCTCAAGGGCGGTTTCAGATGGTTTTTGACAGGAGAAGAAAGAGAAAGTGCTAAAAATCAGGACTACCCAATTCAGAATTGGAGAAGAATTAATTTTATTCATAGGAGGATGGGTTTAGTATTAGAATGCTAAAAGCTAAAAAATAAAAGGGGGAGTGCCAAAATTGAAAAGTGGCTTTTTAAGGTAAAGAGATCAGACCGGTTGTTTTTTAATTTACATAGAATTACTTAATATTATTTTGGTGTGGCCATTAGCTTAATTTTATCAGTAGGTAATTTTCCATTAGACCATTTCTTTTATTTTTACTTTTATCCTTTATCCATATAGCAAATGCGCTTGCCATCTGATCCTTTCGAAAATAAGTCTGAAGTGCCCGACTTTTCGCTGGAAACTTTTTCTAAAAAGGAGTTTGATGAATTGACTGAATTAGCCGCCTTGATTTGCCAGACACCGTTCTCCTGCATTTCTATTCTCAATGATAATAAAGTTTTTTATCAATCCACTTTTGGACTGAAATCTAAAGATTTACCCAAATGCAAAGCTCTTTTCGAGCTGATTTTTGCCTCCACAGAGGATGTCCTTTTAGCGATGGATATGAGGCTGGACGAGCGTTTTAAAGCTCACCCATTAGTAACCAAGGAAAAAGGGTTTGTATTTTTTCTTGGCATCCCATTGAAAGGCCAAGATGGTCAAATCAAAGGGGCGCTTTGTCTCATGGATTTTACTATTCGAGAAGAGGGGTCGATCCAATTGGAAGCTCTGAAAAAATTGGGAAAACAGGTGGTGGGCCTGTTAGAAAGTCAACTGGATAAAATCCTGTTGCAGAGATCCAAAAAAGAGCTGGAGCAGGAACATCTTCGACTCCAAAACATCATCGAAGCTACTGAGGTGGGCACTTGGGAATGGAATATTAGGAGCGGAAAACTTTCCTATTCTTCAGGTTGGGCTGCGATGTTGGGATATTCCCTTGAGGAGTTGGGTCCTATTACACGGAGAACCAGGAGCCATATCATCCATCCACAAGACTTGGTTGCATCCAATCAGCTTTTAGAGGATTACCTGAACAAAAAGTCCAAAATCTATCAGTGTGAAGTCAGGATGCGGCATAAAGATGGGCACTGGGTTTGGATTTTGGATCGGGGGCAAGTGATGGCTTGGGATGAAAAAGGTTTGCCTGAAGTGATGTTTGGCACGCATACCGATATTACCGAGCAGGTATTGGCCAAAGAGCAGCTGAGCACCAGAGAGCGTCGTTTTCGGGCATTGATCGAGAATAGTGATGATGCATTTGCCATTCTAGATCTCAAAGGAAGGGCAACCTATGTATCTGCCTCTATATCAAGAGTATTGGGGTATTCGGAACAAGAAGCATTAGAACTTAACCTTTTTGAAATCACTCACCCGGACGATCAAGAGCAAATAAAAAATCATTTCAAGAAATCTCTTCAGCAACCGGGAATTCCAATTCCCGGCCATACTGGGAGAATACTTCACAAGGATGGCACATGGAGGTGGATTTCAGCCAATATCACTTGTATGCTACACGATCCCGTCATCAATGGGATCATAGATAATTTCAAGGACGTCACAGAAGAAGTGATTGCGGAGCAAAAGCTCATTCAAAGCGAACGTAGATTCAAAAAACTAGTGCTCGAGGGAGCAGACCTGATTTCTATTGTGGATCTCGAAGGTACCTATCTATATCTTAGCCCAAACTATCAATCCTACTTAGGGATGGAAGTGGAGGACCTTTTGGGGAAAAATGTCTTTTCCTTTATCCATCCGGATGATATTTCTGCATTGAAAGAAGAATTTCTTAGGATGTTCGATGTGAAACAAATCAAATCCCGTCCATTTCGATTCCGTCATGAAGAAACTGAGTGGAAATGGTTGCAGTCGGTTGCAACCAATCTTATAGATGATCCGGATATTGGAGGCATTGTAATCAATTCAGTGGATTTGACTGAGACGATTGATGCGCAGGCTCAATTGCAACTTGCTAATGAACGGTTTGATCTAATTTTGAGAGCTGGATCAGAAAGTATCTATGATTATAATCCGGTCACTCGTGAAATATTTTTGAGTGAAGGATTTCGCGAAAATCTCGGCCTGGAGATCAAAACCGACTTCGAGAATTTTGATACGATCTATGAAAGTTTGCATCCCTTAGACCGGGAAAAAGCAGTCAGTGATTTTATGGAGGCCTTAGGCGATAGAAGTCGCCAAGTTTGGGAAAGGGAGTATCGTCTTCGAAAAGGCGATGGCGAATATGCTTATATCCGTGACAGATCGATCCGCCTGACAAATTTCGAAGGAAAAACGACCCGAATAATTGGCGCAATGCGGGATATGACCCGTGAATTTATTTCTCAGAAGCTGGATGAATATGAAAAGGAATTGATTGAGCGGAGTCTTGGGGAGGATGTCAATGAACAGGAAATCTACGCTGATTTTCTCCTTCAGCTGGAGTCAATCATTTCTAATATGAAAGGATCCATCCTTAAGATAATTGATGGAGAGCTGTCCAATTTCGCCTCGCCCTCATTGGGACTCCAAATCATCTCCGCCATAGAAGGATTGCCCATAGGGCTAGGTCAAGGGTCTTGTGGCACAGCGGCATTTTTAAAGCAGCCGGTCCTTGTTCAGGATGTGCTTACCGACCCCAATTGGGAAAATTATAGAGAGTTAGCTCAGAAATTCAAAATAGGGGCATGTTGGTCTTTTCCAATCACCAATAATAAAGGGCAGGTAATCGCTACCATCGCAAATTATTTTTCGGAAAAGAAAAACACATTCGGAATGGAACTCCAAGTATTGGAGCGCGCACATCGTATTGTGGGAATAGTGATGGCGAAATTTGATTATTTGGAAAAAATCCGAAAATCCAATGAACGCTATGAGATCCTCAACAAATCCACTAATGATGCCATCTTTGATTGGGATGTGAAACGTGATGTTTTCAGTTGGGGTGAAAGCTTTAAAAGAAGTTTTGGCCATGACTTTAGCCAGAAGATTTTTAGATTACAGGATTGGGTGGAATTAACCCATCCAGCAGATCGAGGGGAGAAGGATGAGCTTTGGGAAAAATTCCTCTCGAATCCAGAACAAGACAAATGGGAAAATCAATTTAGGCTGCTCAAATCTGACGGAAGCTATGCCTTTGTGGAAGAAAATGCATACACGGTGCGTGATACCGAGGGTCAGCCTATTCGAATGGTGGGAGTACTTCGCGACCGCACCGATCGATTTACCATCCAATTGCTCAAAGATACTCAGGAAAAAATATCCTTTCACTTCAAATCTGAGGAGCCATTAGAAGAAATTTTAAAAAATCTCCTTACAGAACTGACCGATATCGGCGACTTTCAGGTAGGTGAAATTTGGCTCCCTTCTCAGGAAAACACACATCTGGTACTGGGAGCAGCTAATGGAATTTGGATGGAAAATGATCTCTATTCCAAAGAAAAACATATCCTTGATCAACTTATAGAAAAAAGAGGTTTGCCTCCCATTCTTTGGGAGAGTAAGGATGTGGTCTATTGGAATCATTTGGATCAGGAGGAGGATTTTTTAAGAAAAAAATGGGCTTCTGATTTTGGTTTGGTAGCTTCCATCGGAATACCATTTATCTCCGGTGATCAAGTTTTAGGTCTATGCCTTCTTTTTTCCAAAGAGATTATTTCAGAAAAAAATACAAGCTTCAGAATCCTTCATGAGTTGGTTTCTTTCATTGGGTTAGAGTTGCAACGAAAACAGCAGGAGGAAGAATTGAAGCTTATTTTTAACTATTCTCCTGATATTTTGGCGATATCGTCTCCTAAAGGTTATTTCACCAAAGTCAATCCTGCTTTTTGTAAGCTTTTGGGGTATTCTGAAGAGGAATTGACATTTGTGCCATTTACTGATTTTCTTCATCCGGATGATCTCCTTGCTTCTCAATCGGAATTTGAAAAACCCTCAGTAGCAGCTAGATTGGCGGATAATTTTATAAATAGATACCGGACCAAATCAGGAGAATATCGCTACATCTCCTGGAACTCCTCGGATATTTTTGGCCCCAATCAACTGGTTTTTGCCTACGGCAGAGACGTAACCGAATTCAAAAAAATAGAAGAGCTATTGGAAAATGCTTCACTTCTCGCTCGTGTAGGGGGCTGGGAGGTGGATTTGGTTCGAGGTGTACTCCATTGGTCACAAGTAACTCGGGAAATCCACGAAATAGCTGAGCAGGATATTAATAGTTTGAGTGAAGCGATAAATTTTTATCGTGAAGATTTCCGTGATATGGTGGATCAAAGGGTAGCTAAGACGATCGAGTTTGGAGAAAAATTTGATTTTGAAGCGGTAATCGTCACAGCCAAAGGGAATGAACGCTGGGTACGGGCAATCGGTGAGGCCGAGATGGTTCAGGGAAAGTCTGTCAGGATATTTGGGTCCATCCAGGATATTCATGAAAGCAAAGTAATGGAAGAACGACTCAGGGGAGTTTCTGACAATGTTCCGGGAGTGATTTTCCAATATTCAATCAAACCTGAAGGCACTGATGAGCTTTGCTTTGTAAGCAAGGGTTCCGAATTGATATGGGGACTCAGCCCAGAGGAATGCATGGAGGACAGTTCTAAAATCTGGTTGCAGGTAGCAGGTGGGGGGGATATGGAAGCGCTTCAGCGCAGCATTCAAACCTCAGTTTTAACATTGGAAAAGTGGAACTTCGAATGGAGAGTTTTGTCTCCCGATGGGCACATTCGGTGGCACCATGGTATGGGAATACCCACCCGCAAACCTGACGGAACTGTGACCTGGGACTCCCTTGTCATGGACGTGACAGAACGGAAAAAGCTCGAAAATCTCCTCGAACAATCCGCTCGAATCGCCAAAATCGGAAGTTGGGAAATTGATGCACGTATCCAACCGTATTTTCTGGAATGGAATGCCACTACCTCATCAATTTTGGATTCATCCCTGATGGGAGTGCCTTTAGAGGAAGCATTTAAAGTTTATCCGGAAGAATTCCAAAAAACTGCACGAGGTGTGATGTACCGGCTTTTGGAGGAAGGGGAGTCGTTTGATGTGGAGATCCCACTATTCACGCCAAAGGGGGAAAAAAAGTGGGTAAGGTGTTTGGGACAAGCTCAGCTTTCTGAAGGGAAGGTCATTCGTGCTTTTGGAAGTTTCCAGGATATACACGACCGTAAAGTGGCAGAATTAGAGCTTAAGCAACTATTTGAAGAGCGGAATTCAATTTTGGAGAGTATCGGGGACGGGTTCTTTGCCTTGGATCGCTCTTGGACCGTGACTTATTGGAATAATCATGCCGAAAAACTTCTAAAGATGAGTAAGGACTTGATTTTGGGCAAAAATCTATGGGAGATTTTCAACACAGACTCAGACACTTTATCCTATTCAAATTATCACCGTGCAATGGATACAGGAGCGACGATTCATTTTGAGGAATTTTATGAAAAATTAGAAAGCTGGTTTTCCATTTCCGCTTTCCCTTCTCTAGGGGGGCTTACCGTTTATTTCAAAGATATCACTGGCACCAAGCGCTCTGAGCAACTACTAAAAGAATCTAATGAACGTTTTGAAAAAGCTGCTGAAGCAACAAATGACGCCATTTGGGATTGTCAGATGGAGTCAGGACATGTTTTTCTGGGCAAAGGATTTGAGACCTTGTTCGGATATCAATTTAATCTTGATATGGCTGGAATGGCAATTCTTGATGAATTCGTTCACCCAGATGATAGGGAACGGGTAAAGAAAAAATTTGCCACTCATCAAAACAATCCCCTAAGCTCTTCTTGGAATGATGAATACCGATTTGAAAGAGCGGATAAATCCTATGCCTATGTGATCAATCGTGCCACTTTTATCCGAAATGAGCAAGGAAAACTCCTCCGTGTCATCGGAGCAATTACTGATCTGAGCGAGAGAAAGAAATATGAAGAATCACTTCAGATTCTTAATCAAAATCTGGAACTACAAGCTAAAGAACTCGCTATTTCCAATTCTGAACTAGAACAATTTGCCTATGTGGCATCTCATGATCTTCAGGAACCACTTCGAATGGTATCAAGCTTTCTTTCCCAGTTGGAGCGTAAGTATCAGGGCGTGTTGGATGAAAAAGCCCTTCAATACATTCACTTTGCAGTAGATGGATCTGTGAGGATGAGGAAAATCATTCTGGATCTCTTGGAGTTTTCCAGAGTAGGGAAGGAAAAAGAAAAATATGAACATGTTCAAATGAAGGAAATGGTAGGTGAGGTGATAAACCTTCACCAAAAAATCATCGAAGAGTCCAAAGGAAAAGTTCATTATGAAGGGGTGGAAGAAATCCTGATAAATCGTACTCCCGTATTTCAGATTCTTCAAAATCTCATTGAAAATGGCCTAAAGTACAGGAGAAAAGGTGTTGCTCCCGACATTTTGGTCAAAGTTGAGGACCTTCAGAATAGTTGGCAGATTTCAGTAAGCGACAATGGTTTGGGAATTAAGGAAGAATACTTTGATAAAGTCTTCGTTATTTTTCAACGACTACATCGAAAAGAAGAGTACCCCGGAACTGGCATGGGCTTGGCCATTGTAAAAAAAATCGCCGAAGGACTTGGCGGTCAAGTCTGGCTCGAGTCGGAATATGGACAGGGCAGTACATTTTATATTTCAATTCCAAAATTCAAGAAATGAAGGATATACATGTTTTGATTGTGGAAGATAATGAGGGTGACATCATGTTACTTCGTGAAGTATTGGAGGATAGACCCAAAATCCGAAAAATATCTGTGGTTAAGAATGGTCAAGACGCGATTGACTTTGTAGTGAAATCAAGTGGGTTTACTGAAGAGGAAACACCAGATTTGATTTTGTTGGATATCAATCTCCCGCTAAAAAACGGTCATGAGGTCTTAGAATCAATTAAAACTCACGAGGAATATCGGTTTATTCCTATTGTGATGCTGACCACATCCTCTTCCCCAGAAGACATCAATCAGTCCTATTATCAGCATGCCAACTTGTATATCACCAAACCCAGTGATATGCATTCGTTTGAGGAGGTTTTGAAATCCATTGATCCATTTTTAACCAAATTGATTAAGCTGCCTAGTTGATTATAAGTTTCAAGGAATCTAATTTTTAGAAAAAACTTCCGATTGTGATCCCGATGCAGATTGCCAAAGCTACGACACTTACTTTGGTGAAAAGTGGCGGGGAGTCTTTGATCCAATGTCTGATTCCTATGACTAAAAATACCAGCAGTGCCAAAAGGAATGGGATGCTGAGTAATTCTCTGACTACTCCAATGGCCTGACCATCGAATTTCAGCATATAAACCAACCATAACAGACCAAAGTAGGTGACAATTATAAAATTGATAATCGTCAGATTTCTAAATAAGGTTGGTTTGGGCATTTAGAGCGTGTGAAAATCAATATCAAATAGGTAAGTTCTTCTTACTATTTTACAGAGTTGCGGATAAAATTGCAAAGGTTTTCAATCAATCCGATCTTCAATGGCAAACTCGGATTGCTATACGTTGCCATGTTTTTTTGAACATCAGAATCAGCTTCTTTTAAGACATGATTCATGTTGTCAACTAGTATAAGTTTGGAATCTGGCTTTGCTTCCGAAAGTAATTCCGCATCGTTTACAGTTACTTGTAAATCAGTAGTTCCCTGAATAATTAAAACTGGCATTTCCAATTTTGCAATCTCTTCTGCCGGGTCATATTTGATCCAGGAAATCATGTATGGCTGTACACTTGGACGATATAATGCAGCTAAAATGGGGTTTACATTTGAAACAGTTTTGCTCATTTTTAAACTATCTAGGATTTTATTTGACTCCTCAAGTAATTGCGGTGGCAATTTAGTTTCCAGTTGCTCCTTCAAAAGCATATCAGCTGATTTTCCTACTCCTGCGATGGAAATGAATGCACCGACATTAGTTTGCTCAGCTGCGATCATTCCGATCAATGATCCCTCACTGTGACCTAAAATGATAATTGAAGAAAATCGATCATCAGTTTTCAACAAAGAAATCCAATCAACCACATCGTTTATATAAGTCTCAAATCTTAGCTCACTTTCGCTTGTCATTGATGCTTGGCTTTGGCCTATTCCACGTTTATCAAATCTTAATGTAGCGATGCCATTTTGGGCAAAGCCCTCAGAAAGCATTTTATAAGCATTTGTCTGAATCCCCATTGGAGAGTTACAATCTCGATCAGTGGGGCCCGAACCAGGAATTATCAAAACCACAGGATATTTTTTGACATTGGTTGGAATTGTCAAAGTCCCAAAGATCTTTCCTGTTGAAGTTTCTAAAACAAGTTCGGAATTGGAAAATACCGTATTAGTATTTTCTTGGGCGAATAAACAAAAGGTAAATATGTTTAAGGCAAGTATCGTAAAAAGGCTTTTCATGGGTAGTTGTAGGAAAATTTAATAAAAAAACTAATTAGTATATATACGTGTTGGATTATTTTTTGAAATCTAAACCTGAGCGTCAACCGCCGTACCTGTCTGCCGACAAAGGCAGGTACGAGACCTCCCGATCCGCCGCGGCGGATCGGGATAGGTGGTGTGAGACCGTGTGCGCCGTGGCGTAGGCGCACCTCGTCAATTAAACAGTTGGAGAGGCCGTCTACTCGATTATCGCTTCGGTGTTCTTCTCTGTCAATATTCTTCACTATTTGTAATGTCTAATGAGCCATTTGAGCCAATTATGAGCCAATCAAACATAGGTTGTACCTGCTCCAACTTCTCCACTTCTGTCCAATACTTTTAACTTCTTAACAAGTTCAGTAAGGTCTCTGGTAGCAGTTGCTTTTGTGCAATATGTGCAATTATTGTGCAATGCCATTTAGAGTATAATAACCACCCGCACCTTTTTGACCACTTGGTAAAAGCAGACCTTTTTCAACCAACTCTGCTAAATCGTTACTAGCTGTATTTCTTGCGCAATTATTAATTTTTTGATAATCACTATTGGAGATTTTTCCATTTTCTTTTATGAAAAGCACTGCCTTAATCTGCCGTTCATTAAGTCCAAGCTCTTTAAATTGACTTTAATTCCGAACAATACGAACAATTAGCGAACAATGATTTACAATAAATATTTTGCTCCTCTTCCTTTTGTTCCTGACGATTTCAAAATTCCCTTTTCAACCAATTCTGCAAGTTCTTGTGATGAAAGTGTCTGCTTGGTTCCATTAATTTCTTGATATATTGAATTTGTGATTTCAGCATTTTCTTTCACATACAAAACAGCTTTTATTTGTCGCTCGTTTAGAGTAAGTTCACTCAAATATTTTTCATTGTAAATATCTTTTCTGAACTCTACGGAAATATCGCTTGAATCGTAAGTAAAAACTGGTTCAGGGATTCCTGCTTTTTTACATTCATTGATAATTTTAATAGTTCCTCGTCCCCAAGATTCAATGTAGCCACTGCGAAACAAAGCATTTGCAATGTCGGGGTTGTATGGTCGGGAGGCGTGTTTTTCCAAAAGGTTTTTAATTGTCCAATTTTCAGGAAGTTGCCCTTCATTCCAAATCATTAGTTTGTCTTTATAAACACTGATTTGAATAGGAATACCACCCGAATAGTCTTTATGAGAGACCGCATTTAACAATGCTTCCCTTATTGCTTCCTTAGGATACTCGTATGTTTCCACACGATTTAAACCTTCATAGCTAATCAAAGCTTTGATGTATTTTGTAAAAAGTAATTCTGTTGTCTTCTCAATTTGTTCAAAAAGATTTCCGTGAATTTCGTCCTGAAATCTCAAGTCGCTATCACTTTCGAAAAAACCTATTTTTATGTAAGCTCCTGTTATATACTTTTCAGGATTAGGGTGAAAAAGAAGAATAGATGCCCGCTTTATAAATTTACCTTCTTTGAGTTGAAGGTTCTCAATAAGGTGTTCATTACTATCGGCTAAACTTTCTTCATTAATTCTTTGGCTTCTAAAAGCTCGTTTGCGAAAAAAATCAAATGTTTCTTGCTTAAAGTCATTTACGGAAACATTCGGAACAGGAACACCATCCCATCTTTTGCCTTTTTTCTGAAGGAGAAACTTATCAAGAGCGGCTCCTTTCAATTCTTGTTTGGTGCTTCCGCTTCGGTAATGATATTGTCCTTTGTAATTGACTGGATAAGGATGTTGCTCAACATGAATTTCAAAATATTTCCCTTGGTCGGTTTGGTGCAGATTAACATCAACCAAAATTCCTAAAATGTCTCTGACCTTGTTAGGGATTTCTTCTAAAAGCTTTTTAGCATCCCTCAAGTCAACTACATTTCCTGAGTCGTCTTTCCCGATAAAAATAGTACCACTATAAGCATTGGCAAAACCACAAATCCATTTCAGGTATTCATCTCTCCAGGTTACTTTGAACTCGATATTTTGCGATTCTGATGTCACTACCAATAATTAATAATTTATAAGTTGCGAATTTACTCTTTTTCCTAATGTCATTTTGTTCGGGTTTCTACACTGAGCGATAACGTCAGTTCGTCTAAAAACCCTCAATTGGTTTAATTAAAGGCCTTTTTATTGGGTTTTTCGCTTGTTTTCAGG